>NZ_JACSKO010000009.1:0-18386 GCF_018617635.1 Exiguobacterium sp. CH10 | reverse complement strand
AGCCAGGATCAAACTCTCCAAAGAATTTGATATAGCTCTTAAATTGACGAAGCTTGCGCTTCATTCAAAAATTGTAAAACTTATTTTTGCCTCATCGTTCAGTTTTCAAAGTTCGTCTGTCGCTCTTGGCGACTTTAATATCTTACCAAGTGAAGAACAAAAGGTCAATCACTTTTTAAAATATTTTTTATTTTGTTTGCCGCTTATCTCGGCGACGTCTATTAATATATCAGTAAAACTTTAACCACGCAACCCTTTTATTAAAATAGTTTTAAGAAATTTATTAAATTATGCTTTAATCACTCACACTATATTTTTTCTTCATTATATAGGGTTAAAAATAAAATAAGGCGAGCCAACGGCTTCGCCTTATGAACGGAGAGACGATAAGGATACATTTCGTTTTTTCGCCTCTTTCAAATAGAAAAAGTAAAGAGCTTCTGCTTGCTTCACTTGAGCCGCTAATTCTCCTGTATCTTCGATGCTAACTTCAAGCATCCGACGTTTCGACTCAAACTTAGCTTTCGCTTCCATCAACTCAGTCAGTAGTCGTTGATTATAATCATCTTTTAACGACTTACGAAACCATTTCATAATTCTCTTCTACCTTCCATCGCTCGAGACAAGGTCACTTCGTCCGCATACTCTAAATCCCCACCGACGGGCAAACCATGCGCGAGACGAGTTACACGGATTCCTGTCGGCTTAAGTAAGCGTGATAAATACATCGAAGTCGCTTCTCCCTCAATGTTCGGGTTCGTCGCTAAAATCACTTCTTGAATTGACTCGTTCTCTTGTAACCGTGTCAGCAAGCTTGAAACGTTAATATCCTCTGGACCAATCCCTTCCATTGGACTTATGGCTCCATGAAGAACATGATATTTCCCTCTATACTCTCTCATTTTCTCCATGGCAATCACGTCTCTTGAATCTTGAACCACACAAACTACCGTTTCATCCCGGTGTGAGTCTTTACAGATTGCACAAGGATCAATATCTGTAATGTGCCCGCAAACGGTACAATATTTGATGTCCCGTTTCGCACTGACGAGAGACTTCGCAAACGTTAATACATCGTCTTCTTCCATATCTAATACATGGAACGCCAAACGCACTGCAGTTTTCGGACCGATTCCAGGTAGTTTCGTAAAACTCTCAATCAATCGTCCAATGGCTTCAGGGTATTGCAACTCGCATCGATCCTTTCTTCACTTAAAAGCCTGGGAGATTCATACCTTGTGTGAAACGCCCCATCTTATCATTTACAAGCTGATCAGCTTGCTTCATCGCATCATTAATTGCTGCTAAGACGAGATCCTGCAACATATCTACATCGTCCGGGTCGACGACATCTTCTGCAATGATGACATCTAAAACTTCTTTATGACCGCTGACGACAACTTTTACCATGCCGCCTCCTGCAGTACCTTCTACTGATAACTCTTTTAGTTCTTCTTGAGCTTTCGCCATATCTTTTTGCATCTTTTGCATTTGTTTCATCATGTTATTCATATTTCCCATTCCACGCATTCAGAGCGCCTCCCTTATGTTTCTTCGATTTCAACGACATCGCCAAAACGTTCCATCGCCTGTGCAACCAACGGGTCTTCAGTTTCTGGTTCTTCGACTCGTTCTGTCCGCTCTGCTTGTTTTTGAAGGATAAACTCATTCTTCAGTTCATTCCAATCCGTTTCAAGCACCGCCATAATTTCACGACGAATCCCCGTAACTTCAAATAACGCCTGCTCGATTACATCACGCGTACGACCATTCGAACTCACTTGTTCATAGTGCCATGTCATTCCATCTTTAAATTGTACCAGTAAGGTGTCACTTGCACAAAGGACAGCCTCACTTTCATAGAAGAGTGCGAAGATTGGACCATCCTGTATCCGAATATTCGTCATGATGTCGCCCCAACTATCGCGAATCGCATTCAAATGCTGTCGCTCTGCCCGCTGAAGTAATTGGCGAATCCGCTCTTTCGGCACTCGGATTTGAGTCCGTTTCGGAGCAGGCTTCGGTTTTTCTACCTCTCCACCTGTCACAGTCACGCCATTCTTCTTCACTTCATTCAATTCACGGCTCAACTCACGTACTTGGTCTTGAAGTTGTGTCATCTGCTCACTGATCGTGCGACCTTGTTCTGCAATTCGAATGAACGTCAACTCTACCAATACCTTCGGATGATTCGACAGCCTCATTTGCTGCTGGCACTCATTGAGCTCTTCAATCACTTGGAACAATTCGTCCGTCGAAGTCGCTTCGACAAACTGACGAAACTCATCAGTTGGACGAGCACGCTCTAATAAATCAGCAGCTTGTGGAGAGGCTTTTAAGAGTAACGCATCCCGATGGACGAACACTAAGTCTTCGATGAAACGCTTTAAATCCTTCCCTTCACGTAACATCATTTCAAGCGTACTCAAAATCGCATTTAACTCTTTTTTCTGTAACCCGTATGCCATTTCGAGCAGTGTTTCATCCGTCACAGCACCCGTTACTTCTAACACCGCTTCTTCCGTCAGACGCCCATCGCTAAATGCTAAGGCCTGATCAAGCAAGCTAAGGGCATCCCGCATCCCGCCATCAGCAGCCCGTGCGATTAGTTTCAATGCTTCCGGATCATAATCATGGTCTTGATCATTCAAAATATAGGCCATCCGGGTTTGCAATTGACTCACTTCATGTCGTTTGACATCAAATCTCTGACAACGCGAAATAATCGTTGCCGGAATTTTATGCGGTTCTGTCGTCGCTAAGATAAAAATTGCATGTGCTGGCGGTTCTTCGAGTGTTTTCAATAATGCATTGAATGCACCTGTCGACAACATATGCACTTCATCAATGATATATACTTTGTAACGCCCTTGAGACGGTGGATATTTGACTTTGTCTCGGATTTCTCGAATTTCGTCAACTCCATTATTTGATGCCGCATCGATTTCAAAAACGTCCGGACTCGTACCTTCCGTGATAGCGATACACGTCGGACAGGTATTACACGGTTCACGTGTCGGTGCACTTTCACAGTTGATCGCCTTAGCAATGATTTTCGCTAAGCTCGTCTTCCCTGTCCCGCGTGGACCTGAAAACAAATATGCGTGTGACATCCGCTCCTCTAATAAAGCGTTTTGAATCGTACGTGTGATATGAACTTGACCGACGACCTCTTGAAATGACTGAGGTCTGTATACCCGATATAACGCTTGATACGCCATGAGTTCGCCTCCTTCCCCACTTTTCTTCTCTATCTCATCATACAAAAAAATCTACAGCCCTGGGGCCATAGATTGAAGTTATAAAATAAATCTGCCGCGCACCGATTTCTGAAAGCACGTCAACATGCGTTACTCATGCAGTTTGCTCAGCCCAAGCACCCCTGCGGCACACGGTACGTCACCACTTAAGGCTGCTTCCTTCCGGACCTGACCTGGTTCATGGGTGACCGTTGCGCAGGACTCAGACGTCAACGCCACTTACATAAGGCAGACCACACCAGCGCACTCCCTCGAATCGGGATTCAGTCTCGCTACAGCGGATTGCGAGTGACAGGGCACCGCTACCTCCCCACCTAGCACGGCAAATGGGTAAATGAAATTATGCACTATCTCGAGTGCTATTACATTATACTGTTTAATCGATTGGGTTGCAACCTCTCTGATGAAGTCTCTCTTGTTTCTTCCTTTCTCTAAGCGCCCGGAAGAAATCAGTTAGAAGTCGTCCACATTCTTCTGCTAAAACATTTTCGGTTACGTCAGCCTGATGATTGAATCGTTCATCTTGTACCAAATTCATCAACGTACCGCAACAACCCCCTTTCGGATCATGTGCACCGAAGATGACCCGCTTCACTCGGGATAGCACAATGGCACCCGCACACATTGGACACGGTTCGAGTGTGACGTATAACTCACAATCTTCTAATCGCCAATTGCCCAGTGATCGATTTGCTGATTCAATCGCAATCATCTCAGCATGAGCCGCTGCCAATAAATCTGTTTCACGACGATTATGACCAGTCGCAACCACTTCGTCACCTTTTACAATCACACAGCCGATCGGGACTTCCCCGATGGCCTCTGCTTTCTTTGCTTCTTCGATGGCCAACTGCATAAATCGTTCGTCACGTTCCATCGATTCACCTCATTTCTTATTTAACACTATGAAAAAAAATGAAAATCAAATCCCTCGCCATATCATTCGCATTCTATGCTAGAATGGAACTTGCACTTTGGATAATGGAGGATGACATCATATGTTTATAACGGTAGAAGGACCGATTGGTGTCGGGAAAACATCACTGGCCCATATCATCAGTCAGCATTTCTCGATGCAGATGCTGAATGAAATTGTAGAAGAGAACCCATTTCTCGGCAAGTTTTATGAAGATATCGAAGAATGGAGTTTCCAAACGGAAATGTTCTTCTTATGCAATCGATTCAAGCAGTTGGATGATATTCATAAACACCACTTGAGTCAACAGCAATCCGTCGTTTCGGACTATCATATTTTCAAAAACTTGATTTTTGCTCACCGTTCGTTGAAACCTGCGCATTTAAACAAGTACGAGCAGATTTATAAGATTTTGACACATGATATGCCGAAACCTGATGTCGTCATTTACTTACACGCCAGCATTGAGACACTGATGAAACGCGTTGCTTTGCGTGGACGTGAAGTGGAAGAAAATATGTCTCGCGATTATCTCGAACAGCTTGCTCACGATTATGAGACGTTCGTCGAATCCTATCGCGCGGCCCATCCAGAAGTGAAAATCCTCTCATTTAGTGGGGATGAACTCGACTTTGTACACAATCCGGACGATTTGACACATGTCCTCAAGACGATTGAACGCGAATTAGAATTAACTAAAGGAGCACAATTAAAATGAAGCTGATTGATAAATATAACATTCCGAACGATACGATCATTACAATCGGTGGAATGGTTGGAATCGGGAAATCGACGATTACCAATTCGTTGGCCGATGCTTTAAACTTCCGAACGTCGCTAGAGAAAGTAGATACGAACCCTTACCTCGATAAATTCTATCATGATTTTGAACGTTGGAGTTTCCATCTTCAAATTTACTTCTTAGCAGAACGCTTTAAAGAACAGAAGAAAATCTTCCAATACGGTGGCGGCTTCATTCAAGACCGTTCCATCTATGAAGACACAGGCATCTTCGCAAAAATGCATTATGAAAAAGGGACGATGTCACCAACAGACTACGAAACGTATTCAAGTTTGTTCGAAGCTATGGTGTTAACACCCTTCTTCCCACACCCAGACTTATTGATTTATCTTGAAGGTTCGTTCGAACAAGTCCTTGAACGTATCCAGATGCGCGGTCGCGAGATGGAGCAACAAACACCAATCGCCTATTGGGAAGAGATGTACGAACGCTACACAGAGTGGATCAACAACTTCAACTTGTGCCCAGTACTACGTCTCTCGATTGAAGAGTACGATCTCATCAAAGACCCAGATTCAGTCGAACTCATCCTTGAAAAAATTGAAAAGCAGTTAACGATTGCTCGTGAAGCAAAAGTTAGATAATCATACAGAGGGATTACGCCATCAAAAGCGTGATCTCTCTTTTTTGTGCATAAAAAAATCCACAGCGCATATGTCTGTGGATACAAAAAATGCATCTGCCTCTGCAGATGCCCGATTGAAAGCGGAGTTGGTGGGATTCGAACCCACGCGAGCCTTGCGACTCCTAACGGATTTCGAGTCCGTCCCCTTCAGCCGGACTTGGGTACAACTCCAGGCCTAAAAAAGTGTAAAAAAAAGAAAGTGGAGGAGGTGGTGGGATTCGAACCCACGCAGGCTGTTACACCCCTGACGGTTTTCAAGACCGTTCCCTTAAACCACTTGGGTACACCTCCAAAAGATATAAAATTGTGTGAGCCTCCAAAAAAGAAATGGAGGAGGTGGTGGGATTCGAACCCACGCAGGCTGTTACACCCCTGACGGTTTTCAAGACCGTTCCCTTAAACCACTTGGGTACACCTCCAAAGCTCATATGCAATTCGTGAGCAACAGTGTCGCTCGACATGATTTATAGTACCAACTGAAGAGACAGATGTCAAACCCTTTTGTGAAAAAACATTAAAAAAAATTGAGCGCCTCAAAATCGAGGCGGCTCAAGTGTTTAGTTCGGCATTTCAATCTTTTCTTTCCCACCCATGTAAGGACGAAGCACTTCCGGAATGACGACTGATCCATCTGCCTGTTGATAGTTTTCCAAAATCGCTGCCACCGTTCGACCGACTGCCAATCCTGAGCCGTTCAATGTATGAACGAATTCTGGTTTCGCGTTGGCATCACGACGGAAGCGAATTCCCGCACGACGCGCTTGGAAATCTTCGAAGTTAGAGCAAGAAGAAATCTCACGATACATCCCTTGTGCTGGCATCCATACTTCGATGTCATATTTTTTCGCAGCTGTGAAGCCGAGGTCTGCCGTGCACATGCTGAGTACTTGATACGGAAGTCCAAGACGCTTCAATACCTCTTCAGCATGACCTGTCAATAATTCTAGTTGTTCATATGACTCTTCTGGTTTCACGAAGCGGACGAGCTCGACTTTGTTGAACTGGTGCTGACGAATCAAGCCACGTGTATCACGACCAGCTGAACCGGCTTCAGAACGGAAGTTAGCGCTATATGCTGTATACGTAATCGGAAGCTGTGTTTCCGGGATGATTTCTTCACGGTGCATGTTTGTAACTGGCACTTCAGCTGTTGGAACGAGGAAGTAGTTTGTGTCCTCTACTTTGAACGCATCTTCTTCAAATTTAGGAAGTTGACCTGTTCCAATCATCGAATCACGATTGACCATGTACGGCGGCAATACTTCTGAGTATCCATGCTCGTCTGAATGAAGGTCCATCATAAAGTTGATCAGAGCACGTTCTAAGCGAGCACCTAATCCTTTATAGAAGACAAAACGGCTACCCGTTACTTTTCCAGCGCGCTCGACATCGACGATTTTTAGGTCTTCCATCACGTCCCAATGTTGCTTTGGCTCGAAATCAAAATCAGGCTTCGTTCCGATTTCACGAATCGTCACGTTATCGTCTTCTGTCTCACCGATTGGAGTTGACTCATGTGGGATGTTTGGAATGCTGAGTAAGATCAAGTTGAGCTCTGCCTCTACTTCTCGTAACTCCTCATCCAACAATTTGATTTCATCCCCAAGACGGCGTGTTTCCAAGATTGGACCTTCTGCATCTTGTTTGTTGCGTTTTAGTTCAGCGATTTGTTTTGTCGCTTCATTGCGCTTCGCTTTCTTTACTTCCACTTCGTTAATCAAGTCACGGCGCTTTTCTTCTAACTGCGGGAAGCGGTCAAGTGCACTCAAATCTTCTCCACGGTAAGCTAATTTTTCTTTAATCCCTTCAAAATCTTGTCGTAAACGTTTAATGTCTAACATTGTTGTTCCTCCTTTTTTCATATAAAAAAGGCGGCACGTCCCTTTCCCGTAGGAAAGGGACGAACCACCTTGGATCCGCGTTGCCACCCTCGTTGCCCAAATGCATGAGCCACTCGATGCACGTAACGTGTGCCAAACGTGACTTGTTTCCAAGTCAATGCTCCGAGGCCGATTCGGTTACGCCATCTCACTAGTTTGCACCAACCACTAGCTCTCTGTCAGTAGACGTACGTAACGTACTTATTCTCATCATCGCATCTGTCATTGAATTAATCTTACTTTACAACATCTGAACTTGTTCGACAAGACTGATTTTTCCAAGTGCCAATCTGATTTGATCGAGGAAATCAACAAATGCTCGCGTCATTCTCGTCAAAAACGAAGCCGTATCAACCGCCTCTGCCGTGACAAGCGTCATCTTCGGAGGCGTCTCCCCTTCTAAATAGCGAACTTGATCCGAGGAGTCGATGGTAACCGTACCTGCCTGTGTATCGACCTTGACCGGAGCGTCTAGTTCGAGCAGTTCAACTTTCGGTTCAGGGACAGGTTTCCCTTTTTCGACTAACACTTCAAAGTCATTCGTCGTCCGGACAGCGACTTGTTCCGTTTCACCTTGAGAGACCGTTGCCGTTTCCGAAATGGTTTCCCCCGTCCGTAAAATCGGTGTCATGACGAAATCTGCGTATGCATAGTCGTGTAACGCTTTCGTCGCGACGTAGCGTCCCTCATCAGATGGTGCGCCAAGAACGACGGATAACACAGTGCGACCATCCCGCGTCGACACACCGACAAAGCAATAGCCTGCTTCATTCGTTGTTCCTGTCTTAAAGCCGAGCATCCCTGGATAGGCGAGATCCCGGTCGGCAAGCATTCGGTTCGTCGCGTCAAAGCGAACACCGTCGACATCCACGTATGCGCGTTTCGTCACGTCAAGCACTTCCGGATAAGTCGTCAAATACGCAATCGCCAACTTCATTAAATCATTGGCAGATGTCAAATTATCTCCTGGTAGACCGGCTGACACAGAATCGAGTCCCGATGCATTTGCGAACGTCGTTTGTGTCATCCCCAACTCATCCGCTCGACGATTCATTTCTTTGACGAACGCCTCTTCTGAACCAGACACCGCTTCCCCGAGCGTCACAGCCGCTTCGTTCGCCGAACGAATTAATGCTGCATCGTATAACTCTTTGACGGTATACGGTTTATTCAGTAGCGGGATTCGTGCAAGTCCCGGTTTTCTCGTCAGCGCCAAGGCAGCGTCACTCGGTGTAACCTCTTGATTCCAACTGAGCTTTCCTTCTTCAATCGCTTCACGCGTCAAAAATGCCGTCATCAGCTTTGTGATCGAGGCCGGTTGAAGCATGGCATCTTCCTGTTTTGTAAATAAGACCTGCCCTGTCGTCACGTCTACGAGCATCGCGCTCGCCGCGTCGACTTTTGGCGCGGCCGCAGAGGCGACTGAGGGTACGATTACTTGTACAAGCAACATGGCAACAAACATCATGATTAAATAGCGAGCCTTCACATAGTTTCCCCTTTCTATACGCTTCTTTGTTCAGTGTAACAAAAAATAAGTTTGAAGGACCCCCTTTTCATGAGGTCCCTCAAACTTATGCATATTGCTTCTGATTTTCTTTAACCATCTCGATAAAATAACGGGGCAATGATAAATCTTCTGTCAACTCTGGATGGAACGAACAAGCCAGGTACTGGTTGTAACGAACTGCTACAATCGCTTCCTCAACTTCAGCGAGCACATCTACTTCCGGTTCAACTCGCGCCACTTGTGGGGCACGAATAAACACCGCTTCGACTGGCTCATCAATTCCTTTTACCGGAAGATCGACTTCAAAACTGTCGACCTGACGTCCGAATGCATTACGTTTTACTGTCATCGGAATTTTCTTTAAGTGGGCGTCATACCCTTCGACTTCGTTCGCGAGAAGAATCATGCCGGCACATGTGCCAAACATCGGTAACGTCTCCATGTCGCGAAGTGGCTCAAGTAACTCATAACGATCGAGTAAACGTCGCATCGCGGTACTTTCTCCACCTGGTAAGACTAATCCATCGATTGCTTTCAAGTCTTCTAGCGAGCGGACTACAACGGTTTGAGCACCGAGCGCTTCAAGCATACGAACATGCTCACGAATTGCACCCTGCATCCCTAATACGCCAATCGTTACCATCTTACCAGCCTCGTGGTGCCATGAGTTCTTCCTCTTTGAGCGTACGGACGTCTAGTCCTTTCATCGCCTCACCTAATCCTTTTGAAAGATGTGCAATCCGCTCATAGTCATCGTGGTACGTTGTCGCTTCTACGATGGCACGTGCGAATTTCTCTGGGTTCTCTGCTTTGAAAATACCAGATCCGACGAATACACCATCTGCTCCGAGGTGCATCATCAAGGCAGCATCCGCTGGTGTCGCGATTCCACCCGCTGCAAAGTTAACGACAGGGAGACGACCCGCTTCACGAATTTGCATAAGCACTTCAAATGGAGCTCCGAGGTCACGAGCCTCTGTCATGACTTCATCCACGCTCATCGACAAGAGACGTTTCACTTGTGCTTGTACGGTGCGCATGTGACGAACCGCTTCCACGATGTTCCCTGTTCCCGGCTCACCTTTTGTACGAATCATCGCTGCGCCTTCGCCGATACGACGCGCCGCTTCGCCAAGGTCACGCGCTCCACATACGAACGGTGCTGTATAGTCGCGTTTGTACAAGTGGAACTCTTCATCTGCTGGCGTCAACACTTCACTCTCATCGATAAAGTCGACCCCCATCGACTCGAGTACACGAGCTTCAGCGATATGTCCGATACGGCATTTTGCCATAACCGGAACAGATACTGCTCCCATGACGTCTTCAATGATTGTCGGGTCGGCCATACGGGCAACCCCACCCATTTTACGGATATCCGAAGGCACACGTTCAAGTGCCATGACAGCAACCGCACCTGCAGCTTCAGCAATTTTCGCCTGTTCTGCGTTGATGACGTCCATGATGACGCCACCTTTTTGCATTTCTGCCATCCCACGTTTTACTTTATCTGTTCCTACTTGTCTCTTTTCCATTGAAATCCCTCCATGAGTTCATGTTCTACTTGCTAGTATAAGCTGGATTGACTATATTAAAAGTGCCAGATTATCATTTTTTAAAGTGGTCAGTTTGAAAAAAGGACTCTATTGCTACTATCGCGAACGTGTTGAAGTATAAAGGAGGAATCAATATGTTCGACCACAATCCGTTTGAAGGAGGTCATCGCGCCTCATTCGGTACACCTGGAATTGTCTCAGCCTTGATCATCATCGGTTTTCTCTTATACTTCTTTTTCGGCTCGTAAAGAAAGGAACGTCGTCTTATGGATATGCTTACCTTCTCACTTGAACAAGACTCATCCATCCCGCTATATGAGCAATTGTATAAACACATTCGGGATGCTATCGTCGACGATACGTTAAAGACGGGTACCAAGTTACCTTCGAAACGCAAACTCTCTCAATTTTTGGACGTGTCTCAGACGACAGTCGAGTTCGCTTACGCCCAGTTACTCGCTGAAGGGTACATTGAATCCGTTCCCCGGAAAGGATTTTATGTGTTACCGCAAGAGGAACTGTACGTCCGGCGATCGAGCAGCACCATCACGCCGTCCCCACCTAAAAAGACGTATACGTACGATGTATCGCCAAGTCAAATCGATACGACCGCTTTTCCGTTTGAACGTTGGAAACGACACTTTAAGAATGTTGTCGATGAGGTTCATCATGAACTACTCGCGCTAGGTTCCGTCCAAGGGGATCTCGAGCTACGACAGGAAATAGCGACCTATCTCTATCATTCACGAGGCGTCCAGTGCTCACCTGAACAAATCATCGTCGGACCAGGGACAGAACAACTCCTTCCACAGCTTTTGGATTTGTTACCTGATGCATCGGTCTTTGGCATTGAAGATCCCGGCTATCCGCTCACTCGTCTTTTATTCGAGCAACAGGGGCGCACCTCTATCCCGATCCCGGTAGATGAAAGTGGCGTTTGTGTCAGTGAGCTCGAACGCCATGAAATCGATGCGCTATATGTGACACCTGCCCATCAATTTCCGACAGGTACTGTCCTATCCGTCAGTCGACGCCAACGTTTATTGAATTGGGCGCTCGTTCACCAGACGTATATCATTGAGGACGATTACGATAGTGAGTTCCGTTATAGTGGTAAACCCATCCCCTCTCTTCAAAGTATGGACCCGAACGAACGTGTCATCTATATCAGTACTTTCTCGAAATCACTCATGCCATCCCTTCGTATTGGATATATGGTGTTACCAACACCTCTTTTGAATCGTTACCGAGAGCGGCATCATTACTTCACGTGTAGCGTCCCACGATTCGAACAGCATACGTTGGCTCTATTTATGTCGAGTGGTGACTTCGAGAAGCATTTGAATCGGATGCGAAAAATATACCGTCGCAAGTTAGAGATCGTGCTCGCCGCCTTCCGCCCATTCGAACCAATTGTCACAGTGACAGGTGCGAGCGCTGGATTGCACGTTGTCTTGACCGTCATCAGCGATCGGACAGAGCAAGAATTGAAACAATCCGCTGAATCGTCTGAAATCGCCATCAAATCGATGAACGACTATCGCATCGTACACCCAGATTCGCACATACAATTTTTGTTTGGCTTTGCACACTTGCCTGAATCATCGTTACCGAATGTGATCGATCAGTTGATGGATGCCTGGGAAATCCCGAAAGGAGTGACTCCATGAAGCGACACGTCCGATGGATCATCGGAATCTGTTTACTCGGCAGTGGTCTATTCTTTTTAACGAGTTCGATTTGGAAAGAGAATATCGCCAGTTCAACGAGTGAATATGTCGTTGAACATATGGAATTGCAAGACGAGAGTGAAATTGAGTCGAGTTATGATTTTGCGGCAGTCACACCACTCTCTTTAACGGACGTCTTACAAGCGCGCAATCGGTTTCATCAGTTGCCGACAATCGGTGTCATTTCGATTCCAGATGTTTCACTGGAACTCCCGATCGTAAAAGGATTAGATGATGAGAGTCTCGCCGTCGGAGCGGGAACCATGCATCCCGATCAAAAAATGGGGGTAGGCAATTATGCGCTGGCCGGTCATTATTTACAACATGCGACCGCTCTATTCGGTCCGCTCCATGAAGTCCATATTGGTATGAAAATCTATCTTCGAGATGATACACACACTTATGAATACATCGTGACATCGCTTGAGACCGTCTCTCCTGAACGAGTTGATGTATTAGATGAAACAGCTACTCCTACCCTTACATTGATTACTTGTACGTTCGATACGACGGAGCGCCTCATCGTCAAAGGTTCGCTCGTCACTTCTGAATCATGACCGCATCTCCTCAACCAACAGGAGACGCGGTTATTTATTGTTTTTTCAAAAACATATTGTTGGCGCTTACAACTTCCGATAAACTATTTTTGAAAACGTTTGCATAAAATTGTGCAATTAACTCAAACAAAAGAGGTGTCTCATGAAGAAAAAAACTGCTCGTCAGGCTTCAACTTTATTCCTGTCCGGTGCATTGCTCATTCAAGCTGGTGTTCCGATGAACGCATTGGCTGAACCGACCGCAATCACAATTGATGGGGCAAAAACAGATTGGGCTAATATTCCCGCCCTCGCAAGTTCGCCCACTGCTGGATGGCAAGGATTTGATGTCGGTGATTTATACATAAACAATGATGCCCAACACCTTTATTTTTACGTAGACGCGAATAATGTCCCGAACTGGGGAGACAACGGGCAATATATCAACATCGCCCTTCAAATCAATGATGAAGATTCAGGTGTATCGACGAATCCCCTCGGTTATCCATTTGATTTTAAAGGTGTCGACAAGGCGCCTCAGTATCATATTCTCGTCCGAGTCGATGGCGATCAGAATGTAAAAGAGGCTGCTCTTTATCAGGCGGGTCAAGAGAAACCACTTTTGCAATTAAATCAGTTGAACGGTGCGACTTTTGCCTTAGACCGAACGAAAGGATTTGAAGGAAAAGTTCCTCTGTCATTGCTCGGCTTAAACAATGGAGATCAAGTCCGCGCCTTAACTGTATTAAGCGGAAATAACGCCGGAGAACATGGGGCGTTCGATACGATTCCGAGCAACGCTGCCAATCAATTGGCCAATAGTTGGAACGTGTCTGCCACGCCATCCATACAATCTGTTTATAGTGCCCCGTTCACCTTAAATGGGGTAGAGACGATTGACCAACTTGAAGTTGCGTCCGTGACCCCGGCCTCATCATCCATTGATGTGGATGTGTCTGCTCCAATCACATGGACATTTAATGAACCCGTCCGTCTCGATTCGGCATCGGTCACCTTACAACAAGGAGAGACGCGTGTCCCCGTTGATGTGACGACGAACGGTACGAGCGTGACACTTCAACCGAAAGAGGCTCTCGCTCTCAATACGTCATATACGGCCACTATTCCAGAAGGTGCAGTGACTGGAA
The DNA here is from genome assembly GCF_018617635.1 of Exiguobacterium sp. CH10. Taxonomy (NCBI): domain Bacteria; kingdom Bacillati; phylum Bacillota; class Bacilli; order Caryophanales; genus Exiguobacterium; species Exiguobacterium sp. CH10. The sequence continues at coordinate 4,423 of NZ_JACSKO010000009.1, read as the reverse complement.
CGATTTCGAACACGACCCTCCCGGCATTGACGACTACTTTCAAAACAGCAACAAAGCTCGCTGATCCTTGGGAAACGACACGCTATATCGAAATGAAGTATGTCCGTGCCGATCATGACTATACGGATTGGAACTTATGGACATGGAGCACAGGGAAAAAAGACGGACAAGTCGATCCATACCGGATAACTGACGATGGGGCCATCTTCCGTATCCCGGTTGGTCAAGACGCCACGAAAGTTGGGTTTGTCATTCGAAAAGGCACGGACTGGGCCGTTAAGGATGCTTATGGAGAAGACAGATACGTCACGCTCGGAGAAGACCGCGTCACGAAGGTCGTCGTCGAAAGCGGAAAAGGTACCTTCCATCAAGTTCCGACAATCAGTGGTCCCGAATACGGTACAGATGGGGTTCAATTCTTCTATCGTGATGTAGCACTCTATGAAGCAGGAGAAATGGATGAAATCGATCAGGTCGCACTCAAAATCAATGGCGAGACGTACCCGATGACTTATGAGCCAGAAAACGAGTGGTTCCGCCACACGGTACGTTTACCTGAAGGAATCCATCACTACACGTATCTCGTCACGAAGGACGGCGTCACGACTGAAGTGAAAGATCCTTATTTCGAGGCTTCTCAAATCGAATATCGTCAACCAACAGTCAAACTCACTTCTTCTGTCAGTCCGAAAGCCATCAGCTCTCGTGAAAATGCGGTTGTTCGAGTAAACCCGACCTTGCCAAAAGGTGTGACACTCCGAGAACTCTATATCGATGCACGCCCACTCGGCGGTCCTGAAAAGTTACACATTGATCGTGCGTTAAACGCCCAAACGATCGCGGTGAAAGACACGGTCAAACCTGGAAATAAGACGCTTGCCGTCACTGCAATCGACCAATATGGAAACGTTCATCGCTCGAAAACAACGATTCGTGTCGTCCCTAAAACGATGAAGGAAAAACAAGCGTTTGACTGGGATGAGGCGCGCATCTATTTCATGCTCACCGATCGCTTCTACAACGGAGATTTATCCAATGACAACCCGAATCGTGAATACTATGACAAAGATCATCCTGAGTCTTACCATGGTGGCGATTTTGCAGGTGTCACGAAAAAACTCGATTATTTAGACGACCTTGGGATCAATACGATTTGGATTACTCCAATTGTGGATAACATCGATTGGGATTTACGATATGGAAAAGACGGTTCTCAATATGGATATCATGGGTATTGGGCCAAGAACTTTGAAAAACTCGATGAGCATCTCGGGGATATGGCTGCCTTCCATAAATTGATTGATGAAGCTCATAAGCGTGGAATGAAGATTATGGTCGACGTCGTCTTGAACCATCCTGGCTACGGAATGGAACCTGGGGCAAGCTCATCCGTTACGAACTTCCCAACGGATGCAGAACGACAAGTATTCAATGGGATGATTCGTGAAAATCCGGTCGACGGGGACGACATCAAAATGTCGTTATCCGGCCTTCCTGACTTCAAGACGGAAGAAGCTGCCGTTCGAGAACAGTTGGTGAAATGGCAGACGGATTGGATCAAACGGTCGAAAACGAAAAATGGCAACACAATTGATTACTTCCGTGTCGATACGGTCAAACACGTGGACTCCACAACGTGGAAATCCTTTAAAAATGAATTAACGGCAATCAAACCGAATTTCAAATTGATTGGAGAGCACTACGGGGCGAGTATTAACAACACAGGCGGCTACTTAAGAAGTGGTCAAATGGATTCCTTGCTCGACTTTGATTTTAAATATCAGGCTGAACGATTCGTAAATGGCAATATCGAAGACGTTGAAAAGGCACTTCAATATCGCAACACGCAATTATCGAACGAAGCGACGCTCGGACAATTCTTGAGTAGCCATGATGAAGACGGATTCCTCGTCTCGCGGGCAGGTGGGGACACTGGGAAGCAAATGGTCGCAGCCTCTCTTCAAATCACAGCGAAGGGCCAGCCTGTGATCTATTACGGAGAAGAGGTCGGTCAATCTGGGAAGCATGCGGGCGATATGGATAAAGGCGAGTTCAATGAAAATCGCTATGACTTCGACTGGTCTCGCGTCAAAGGTGAAGGAAAAGCGATGCATACGCACTATCAAAAACTTTTGAATATCCGTGCAGACTATTCGCACGTATTCAGTAAAGGGACACGTTCGTCCATCGTTTCGAATTCTGAGGCTGGCTATTCAATCTTCAAACGAAGTTATGGAAAACAATCGGTTCTCGTCGGATTAAATACGAAAGAGAAAGCGCAAACCGTTTCCTTCAATACATCGTATAAAGCGAAAACCATTTTGATTGACCGATATAGTGGTAAACAATACATCGTTCAAAAGAATGGCAAAGTTACTGTCACACTCCCTGCTCAAGATCAAGGTGGTACTGTGATTTTAGTAGAGAAGCGCAAATAAATAACCGCCATCCTGAGTGTACAGGATGGCGGCTTTTTACATTAGCGTGAGTAGTTCGGTGCTTCTTTTGTGATATTGACATCGTGTGGGTGACTTTCTTGAAGGCCCGCACCTGTCATCCGAATAAATTGCGTGTCTTCACGAAGGGCACGGATATCGGCAGCGCCACAGTATCCCATACCTGAACGAAGACCACCAATCAATTGATATACCGTGTCAGCGAGTTCGCCACGATATGCGACACGTCCTTCGATCCCTTCTGGAACGAACTTTTTGTCTGCTTCTTGGAAGTAACGGTCTTGGCTACCGCGTTTCATCGATGCTTCAGATCCCATACCACGGTATGTCTTGAACTGACGACCTTGGTAAATTTCCATTTCGCCTGGGCTCTCTTTCACACCAGCAAGCAAGCTACCAAGCATGACAGCGTTTGCTCCAGCAGCGATGGCTTTGACGATATCGCCTGAGTACTTGATTCCACCATCAGCGATGACTGATACACCATGCTCTTTTGCTTCTGTGACACAATCATATACAGCTGTGATTTGTGGAACACCAACGCCTGCAACGACGCGTGTCGTACAGATTGATCCTGGTCCAATTCCGACTTTGATGACCGATGCTCCAGCTTCAATCAAAGCACGTGTCGCTTCAGCAGTAGCTACATTACCTGCAATGATTGGGAGCGATGGGAACGTATCGCGCAACTCACGAACTTTTTCAAGCACACCAGCCGAATGTCCATGTGCTGTATCGATAACCAATGCATCTACGCCTGCTTCTACAAGTACTTGAGCACGTGATGCTGCATCTTTTGTTACTCCGACTGCAGCTGCTACAAGAAGACGACCTTGCTTGTCTTTTGCCGCGTTCGGGAATTGCTCGACCTTCTCGATATCTTTTGTCGTGATGAGACCTTTCAATACGCCAGCTTCATCGACAAGTGGAAGTTTCTCAATGCGGTGTTGATGAAGAATACGCTCTGCTTCCTCAAGCGATGTACCTACTTTTGCAGTGATGAGGTTTTCCGTTGTCATCACTTCCTTGATGACGGTTGAATAATCTTTGATGAAACGAAGATCACGATTCGTCAAAATACCAATCAACTTACGTTCTTCTTCTGAGTTGACGATTGGTACGCCAGAAATGCGATATTTACTCATCAAATACTCAGCGTCATACACTTGACGATCTGGAGTTAAATAGAAAGGATTTGTGATGACACCATTCTCTGAGCGCTTAACGCGATCGACATGCTCAGCCTGCATCTCCATTGACATGTTCTTATGAATGACACCTAAGCCGCCTTGACGGGCCATAGCAATCGCCATCGGAGCTTCCGTGACGGTATCCATACCCGCACTGATGATTGGGATATTCAATTCTAATCCTTCACAGAGCTTTGTGCTTAAATCAACGTCACGCGGTAAAACATTTGAGAACCTCGGTACGAGTAATACATCATCAAACGTTAAACCTTCTTTTGCAAACTTGTTTTCCCACATAAAAATTGATGGCCCCTTTCTCGTTCTACCTACATCTTTGTTTCGAAATATTTCTGTAATGGTAACAGGTATAACGCAAAAGTGCAATTCAATTCCCGATGTTCAGAAAAGTCAGAATTGTGTTCATTCCTCTATAAATGATGAGAATTGTTCGGAGTTTCATAGTAAAAGGGATATAAATACGGAGTTCGATTTCATCATACATACAAAAAAACGACCGAGCGTATGCTCGGTCGTCCTCTCTGTTGTTGCCTGGCAACGTCCTATCCTCACAGGGGGAGATCCCCCAACTACTTTCGGCGCTGAGACGCTTAACTTCCGTGTTCGGCATGGGAACGGGTGTGGCCGTCTCGCTATCGCCACCAGACTCTACAGGGCTTGTTCCCTGAAAACTGAGGATTCATCAACACAAACCATAGACTAGATCAAAGCCTCGACCGATTAGTATCATTCAGCTCCACGTGTCACCACGCTTCCACC
>NZ_JACSKO010000008.1:0-43917 GCF_018617635.1 Exiguobacterium sp. CH10 | reverse complement strand
AAAGTCTGGTGGCGATAGCGAGACGGCCACACCCGTTCCCATGCCGAACACGGAAGTTAAGCGTCTCAGCGCCGAAAGTAGTTGGGGGATCTCCCCCTGTGAGGATAGGACGTTGCCAGGCAACAACGCAGTAGACGATCAAGCATATGCTTGATCGTCTTTTTTTCATAGTCAATAGTTAAGGAGGAATAACAGATGGCTCCTTCTCGGAAAAATCCTTTTACATTTCTAGAGACTCTAGAACAGCATGTGAGTGAACATCGCGTATCTTTTCACGTCCCGGGGCATCATAATGGTACCGTGACTGATCATACGTTACCGAGTGCATTTGCCAAGGTGATGCCATATGACCTGACGGAACTGGCACATTTAGATGATTTGCATGACGCTTCTGGGATTATCGATCAAGCTGAAAAAGCATTGGGTAAACTGTATGAAAGTAAAAGTAAGTGGCTCGTCAATGGTTCAACTGTTGGAAATTGGAGCATGCTTGCGGCAACTGTAAAACGTGGTGAGCGAGTATACGTTCAACGAAACTCACATAAGTCGGTCTGGAACGCAATTGAATGGCTAGGGTTAGAACCAATCCTATTAACACCTACAATTGAACGTGGGACAGGAATTCCAACCGTGGTGACATTAGAAACGATTGAACAGGCTGTTCAAGAATTCCCGGGAGGACGAGCCGTCATGTTAACGTCTCCTACGTACTATGGAGACATGGCCGATATTCGTGCGATTTCAAATTATTTGTCTTCACTTGAGATTCCATTACTCGTCGATGAAGCACATGGTGCCCATTTAATTCATCCTAAATTGCTTCAGCGTTCTGCGATTTTTGAGGGAGCGAGTGCAGTTGTACAGTCTGCACATAAAACGCTACCTGCATTGACGATGGGAGCTTGGATTCATTATAAAGAAGACATCGATGAAATTCGGTTAAAGCATGCATTATCTTCATTTCAGACATCAAGTCCTTCTTATCTTATTATGGCTTCATTAGACTATGCACGGTCCTATTTAGAAAGTCTAACTGACGAAGCATGGTCTTCTATTCAAAAGAGTCATGCTCATTTTGTACTTGAGCTGAAGCGTGCAGGTTTTACTGTCAAAGTGGGGGACGATTTTACGAAAGTAACTGTCATGACGTATCCGAAAAATGGATTAGTCTTTAGTGAACATCTTGCATCAATCGGAATCGATATTGAATTAGCTGCAGTGGATCATGTGTTATTCTGTTTGCCATTAAGGGAAATAACAAAGCAGGAAATTGAGCATTGGATTAAATTGATTAAAAAGGCAGCTACACATGTCCCGATCATTGATGAGGATGAAACGATTTTTCCTTTCCCTCAAACACAACGTGTATCTGAACTCTATACGTTAGTTGGGAATGAACAAGTGCAACGTTTATCCTTCAAACAAGCAATCGGATTTGTTTCAGCAGAAACGGTGATTCCATATCCACCAGGGATTCCATGGATTCTAAAAGGAGAGCGGATTACTGAGGAAAAAATACGAGTGCTCATAGAATGGATTTCTTTAGGGAGGAAGCTTCAAGCAAGTAAGCATGTTATGATAGAGCAAATTGATGTTATTGTAGAGGAGTTTTAAAAAGTGAGCGGAATGTTTATAACGGTTGAAGGACCCGATGGATCAGGTAAGTCTACGCAACTTCAACTATTAGTCGAGAGTCTAAAACAAAAAGGATATGACATCGTTGTAACCCGTGAACCTGGAGGAACAACTGTAGGCAATCAAATCCGCGAAGTCTTATTATCCCCAGATCATCATGAGATGACACCACGAGTGGAAATGATGCTTTATGCTGCTTCACGAGCACAAAATGTGGAACAAGTGATTCGTCCGGCATTGGAGCGAGGGGCAATCGTTCTGTGTGATCGATTCATCGATGCATCTATTGCTTATCAAGGATACGGTTTACAATATGACCTTGATCAAATCCAATCGCTGAATGAATGGGCAACGAACGGTTTGACACCGGATTTGACTTTTTTGTTTGATTTAAGCCCTGAAAGAGCGAGTGCACGAATGAAAGATCGAGGGCAACTCGACCGGATTGAAAGTCGTGATCAAGCGTTCCACGAACGTGTTTACGAAGGATTTCAAACGTTACTCAAACAGTACCCAGAACGAATCATCCGAATCGATGCCGATCAATCGATTGAATGTATTCAAGATGAGGTACTCGATTATACAATAGAACGATTACAACAAGGAGGCGTACAACAATGATGAAAATGGTAATTGCAATTGTACATGATAAGGATAGCGCACGTTTGTCTGACGCATTGGTCGAACAAGATTTTCGTGCAACGAAATTAGCTACAACAGGCGGATTTTTAAAAGAGGGGAATACAACGTTTATGATGGGTATTCCACAGGAACGCCTCGATGATTTAATGGATGTGATTCAATCGAACTGTTCGAGTCGCGATCAAATGATTACACCAATCTCTCCAATGGGAGGACATGCTGATTCGTATATTCCTTACCCAGTTGAAGTACAAGTTGGAGGTGCGACTGTATTCGTCTTGCCGATTGAAGGATTCCATCAGTTTTAATGGGAGTTGGGCATATGCGTTTTCAGGAATTAAATGAGTCGCAAACAGTTGTTGCTCGAATCATTCAAAATTCAATCATTTCGAATAAAGTTGGGCATGCGTACATCTTTTCGGGCGATTATGAACCATACTTAATTGAAACAGCCACATTGTTTGCGAAAGCCTTGTTTTGTGAATCCCCACAAGGAGCAGAACCGTGTGGAGTGTGTCGAAATTGTCGACGCATGGATTCAAAAAACATTGTTGACTATATCGAAGTGGAGCCGGATGGAGCTAGCATTAAAAAAGAACAGATTCAACAATTACTCAGCGACCTATCGTTACGAGGTGCTGAAGGAGATCGCCAAGTGTATGTCATCCATCAAGCTCATAAGATGACGACTCAAGCGGCAAATAGTTTATTGAAGTTCTTTGAAGAACCAGGTGTGGGAAAACTTGCTATTTTGGTAACGACACAACCACAGTTACTTCTTCCGACGATTCGTTCGCGAGCTCAACAACTTGCTTTTCGCCCGATTGACCGTGCGAAGTTAGCACAAACGATGTCAGAAGAATTGTCGTGTACGTACGATTTGGCTTACCTTGCTTTAACCGTTTATCCAAAATGGGATGATGCGAAAGAAGCAGTTGAGCAGGAGTGGTTTGTACAGGCGTATGGGCTAGTGGTACAATTAATTGAAGTATTGACGAAACGACCTCAAGAGTTGCTCTTGTTCGCCCAGGAAAAATGGTTAGGACATTTTAAAGGACGAAATGAGTTACGAGTTGGCCTCGAATTATTCGAACATTGGCTAGAAGAGGCACTTCATCTAAAAGTGCGAGATACGTATACTCCAAAGCTATTTAAGAACGAGGTTGCTTTATATAACGCATTTATTCAGAATCGATCTGTCTCTAAACTCACACATGCAATTGAAAGTGTGCATGCGGCAATTCGACGACTCGAGGCAAACGTCAATCCTCAATTAACTTTCGAACGACTTTCGTTCGATTTGCAGAAAGGATAGAAGCGCGTGCTTAAAGTAGTTGGAGTCCGCTTTAAAGAAGCGGGAAAAATCTATTACTTTTCACCAGGCGATGCAACGCTTAAACGTGGGGAACATGTCATCGTTGAAACGGTACGTGGCATTGAGTATGGCGAAGTCGTCCAAGTCGATAAAAAGCTCGGCGAAGATGAAGTCGTCATGCCGTTGAAGACAATCCTTCGCGTCGCGGACCAAAAGGATGCGGATATCGTACGCGATAATCGACTGGCAGCCGTTGATGCTCACGCCGTCTGTGAAGAAAAAATTCGAGAACATCAATTAGACATGAAGTTAGTCGATGTTGAGTATACATTTGATCGCAATAAAGTGATCTTTTATTTTACTGCCGAGGGTCGCGTAGACTTTCGAGAATTGGTAAAGGACTTGGCTAGCGTGTTTCGGACACGGATCGAACTCCGACAAATCGGTGTTCGTGACGAAGCGAAGCTATTAAGTGGGATTGGACCATGTGGTCGAGTTCTTTGTTGTTCGTCATTTCTTGGGGAGTTTGAACCAGTCTCCATCAAAATGGCCAAAGACCAGAATCTCTCGTTAAATCCGAATAAAATTTCTGGAGTGTGTGGTCGTTTGATGTGCTGTTTAAAATATGAGAATGACACATACGAAGAATTAAAACGCGATTTACCAGACGTCGGCAAGCGAATCAAAATTCCAGAAGGTGATGGTCGTGTAATCGGTCTCAACATTTTGGACCAACTTATTCAAGTTGAACTCCACGATCGGACGCGTGTCGTCACATATACGATTGATGAACTTGTTGAAGTGGGTGCGATTAAACGAAAACCGTCAAAACAGTGATGGGGTGCTGAGCAGTGGAAAGAATGGACAAAAAAGAAGTGATGATGCGTGTAGATGCGATCGAGCAACAGATGCAACTCTTAACGGAGCACTTAGGCGTATTAAAAGAACAGCTCGCCTATTTGCTTGAAGAGAATCAGCATATGTATCTAGAGAATCATCACTTGCGCGAAAAAGTCGAACAATTGGCAGAAGTTGATACGACAAATGGTGATTCACAAATCGCATTGTCTGGAAAAGGGCAGAACAATTTGGCTGCGCTGTATCAAGAAGGATTCCATATTTGTAACCTCCATTACGGACAGGTACGAAAAGATGGGGATTGTCTCTTCTGTTTGTCGATGCTCAATAAACATTAATACGGGGCGATAGATAGGGATTCCCTATCCGTCGCCTTTCTTTTATAGAAGGAGGAAACAATGGTAACGGTAAAGAATGGAGAGCGCCTCGATGATTTGCTTGGACGCCCTGGCAAGATTATTCAAAGTGACGATGTGTTCTCGTTTTCATTAGATGCGGTACTACTGGCGGAGTTTGTATGGGTACCGATTCAAAAAGGGCAATTGGTCGATTTGTGCGCCGGTACGGGAGCAATCCCACTTTTCTTGTCGTATCGTACAAAAGGAACGATTACAGGTGTAGAGATTCAATCGAAACTCGTCGATATGGCGAATCGAAGCATGGAGGTCAATCGTCTCGAAAATCGAATTCAAGTTGTAGAAGGTGACGTCAAAACGGCAGCGGCACAACTCGGTCATGCTCGTTATGATGTGGTCACGTGTAACCCCCCATATTTTCTAGCAAATGAAACGTCATTGCGGAATCAAAACGAACATCATACGATTGCGCGCCATGAGGTGTTGTGCACGTTAGAAGATTGTATTAAAACGGCTAGCCAACTCGTCAAACCAGGAGGGAAAGTGGCGTTCGTGCATCGGCCAGAACGTTTACTCGATATCCTGACATTGATGCGTACCTACCGAATTGAACCGAAGCGAATGCAGCTCGTATATCCGAAAGCTGGACGTGAAGCGAATACGTTATTAATCGAGGGATCGAAAGATGGAAAAGCAGGTCTTAAAATTTTACCACCATTTGTTGTATATGAAGAAGACGATACGTATACGGAAGCGATGCGAGCCATTCTCGATGCCTAAACATTATGCGTATATCGTGGAATGTCAGGACGGGACGTATTATACAGGCTATACAACGAATGTGGAAAAGAGAATCATTGCACATAATTCCGGGAAAGGGGCGAAGTATACGAAAGCTCGCCTTCCCGTACGACTTCGGTATGTGCAATCGTTCGATACGAAACGGGAGGCCATGCAGTACGAATGGTCCATTAAACAATTGACCCGCGCGCAAAAAGAGAAGTTGATGGAGGGGACGACCAATGAATTCACAGAAGAGTTATCAAACTGAACAACCAACGTTGTATGTCGTGCCAACGCCAATTGGCAATTTGGAAGATATGACATATCGAGCGGTGCGAACGCTTCAAGAAGTGGATTTAATCGCAGCGGAAGACACTCGCCAAACGATGAAGCTTTGTCGCCACTTTGAAATTCCAACAAAACTGATTAGCTACCATGAACACAATAAAGAAGTAAGTGGACCGAGACTGATTGAAGATCTGTTGGCTGGAAAGTCGGTTGCGGTTGTTTCGGATGCTGGAATGCCTGGTATTTCAGATCCGGGGAGTGATCTCGTACGGTTAGCCATCGAGGCAAACATTCCGGTGGTCGTCTTACCAGGTGCCAATGCAGCACTTACGGCGTTGGTTGCTTCAGGTCTTCCGACAGAACGTTTCCTCTATTACGGTTTTTTGCCACGTAAAAAGAAAGATCGCGTCGATGTCCTCGAATCGATTCAATATGAGCCGGGCACGATTGTTTTTTATGAAGCCCCTCATCGATTGAAGGAAATGTTAACGGCGATTCGACAAGTGTTTGGTAACCGTCAGCTCGTATTGGGTAGAGAGTTAACCAAAACGTTCGAAGAGTTTTTAAGAGGGTCGGTCGATGAAGCGTTACAGTGGTGCGAAGGTGAAGTACGCGGAGAGTTCGTCGTTCTTGTGAGCGGTGCGACAGAAGCGGCACCTACGACAATGTGGTGGGAAGCGCTCTCTGTCTATGAACATGTTGTTCATTATATAGAAGAGGGACTGAAGCCGAACGCGGCCATTAAACAGACCGCAAAAGACCGTGGTGAATCACGAAGCGATGTCTATGATGCGTATCATCAACTGCACAAAAAAGAGTAAGCAAGGAAATCCTTGCTTACTCTTCGCTGTAGTAGTTTTCGAGCATGTTCTTCAATTCAACGAGAACACGTTGTGCACCTTCTGGTGACAAGATGAGTTTGCCATCTGCCAATTTGAAGTTATCGTCTGATACTTCACCAGTAACTTGGCAAGTCATGTTTGGCTTATATTTTTTCAAAACGATTTGATCGTTGTCGACGTAAATCTCGAGAGCATCTTTCTCTGCGATCCCAAGTGTACGGCGCAATTCGATTGGAATAACGACACGACCAAGCTCATCAACCTTACGTACAATACCTGTAGATTTCATTTGTGTTTCCTCCTCCAATGGTGTCGAAATCTCGTGGTGACATGAATCGTCAAAATTCGACAATGTGACTACAGCAAAAAGCATACTAAACTTTCCAATTGCAGTCAACTGCTTACTATCTGGAAAAGCAATTTTTCGAAATTTGTCGAATCAAGAGCGATATATACCTAAATTTCCCCGATAGTTTGAACTTGAAACAAAGAAAGGGTATTTTTGGAACATTTATGACGAATTAAACGCAAAATAATTCCAAACAATTAGGTTTGGAAATTCTTTTGTCGAACCGTGTATAATGAGAATTGCATATGTCGAAAGGATGGAGAATAAATCATGGCGAAGCCGACTTTTTATATTACAACCCCAATTTATTATCCGAGTGCAAAATTGCATATCGGACACGCATATACCACGGTAGCAGGTGATGCGGTTGCTCGCTACAAACGTTTAAAAGGATTTGACGTCCGCTATTTGACGGGAACGGATGAGCATGGTCAAAAGATTCAAGAAAAGGCGAAAGAAGCAGGTGTGACGCCACAAGCCTTCGTCGATGAAGTTGTCGAAGAAATCAAAGTCTTATGGGACCGTCTTGAGATCTCATACGATGATTACATCCGTACGACAGAAGACCGTCATAAGAAGGTTGTCGAACACGTCTTTGAAACGTTACTTAAAAATGGAGACATTTATCTTGGTGAATATGAAGGATGGTATTCTGTACCAGATGAGACGTACTATACAGAGTCTCAGCTTGTCGATGGAAAAAGTCCTGACAGCGGACATCCGGTCGAGCTTGTGCGCGAAGAGTGTTATTTCTTCCGTCTCAGCAAATATGCGGATCGCTTGATTGAATATTTCGAGTCACATCCTGATTTCATCTTGCCAGAATCTCGTAAGACAGAGATGATCAATAACTTCTTGAAGCCAGGTCTTCAAGATTTAGCTGTATCACGTACAACGTTTGATTGGGGCGTACAAGTCCCATCGAACCCAAAACACGTCGTTTACGTATGGGTCGACGCGCTCACGAACTATATCTCGTCACTCGGGTACGGGACAGACAACGACGAGCTCTTCAATCGCTATTGGCCGGCAGATGTCCATTTAGTAGGAAAGGAAATCGTTCGTTTCCACACGATTATTTGGCCAGCCCTCTTAATGGCGCTTGACCTTCCATTACCAAAACAGGTGTTTGCGCATGGTTGGTTGCTCATGAAGGACGGGAAGATGTCGAAATCAAAAGGAAACGTGGTAGATCCGATTCCGTTGATTGACCGCTACGGATTGGATTCTGTTCGTTACTATCTTCTTCGTGAAGTACCATTCGGAGCTGACGGTACGTTCACACCGGAAGCGTTCGTCGATCGCTTGAACTTTGATTTAGCGAACGATCTCGGGAACTTATTGAATCGTACGATTGCGATGATTAAAAAGTATTTCGACGGGAATATTCCGGCGTACAACGGAAATGTCACAGCGTTTGATGACGCGTTATTGAGCATGGTGAAAGAAACGACTCGTAAAACAGAAGAAGCCATGGAACACATGGAGTTTTCGGTCGCCCTCACAAACATCTGGCAGCTCGTCAGCCGTGCGAATAAATATATTGATGAGACGCAGCCGTGGGTACTCGTGAAAGACGAATCGAAACGCGAAGAACTCGCTTCTGTCATGACACACCTTGCGGGCGTACTTCGTCACGTTGCCATCATGATTCAACCGTTCATGACACGTGCACCGAAAGAAATGTTCCGTCAACTCGGACTCGAAGGGGAAGACATGTCTTGGGAAGCGTTAGAGACGTTTGCCGACTTCAATAACGCTGTCGTGACAGACGGGACACCAATCTTCCCACGTCGTGACGTGAAGGAAGAAGTGGATGCGATCCAAGAAATGATGCGTCAAGCATCGAAAGCGCGGATTGAGGAAACGGAGACAGCGACAGAAGAAGTCGATGAAGACGTTCGTCCTGAAATCACAATCGATGTCTTTGATCAGGTCGAATTCCGTGTCGGTCAAATCGTGGAAGCCGATAAGATCAAAAAAGCGAAAAAACTGTTGAAACTTCAAGTCGATCTCGGGAAAGAGACGCGTCAAATCGTGTCAGGTATTGCTGAATGGTATGCCCCTGAAGATTTAGTTGGCAAGAAAGTGATCGTTGTCGCAAACTTGAAACCAGTCAAGCTCCGTGGAGAATTATCACAAGGGATGATTTTAGCTGCGGACCGTGACGGCAAGTTAGAACTTGCGACAGTCTCTGATCAAATGCCGAACGGTGCCATCGTCAAATAATGAAATGGGGGAGACCACGGTCTCCCTCTCTTTTTCTAAGGAGGAACCAAGATGTTGATTGATACACACACGCACATTAATGCGGAGCAGTTCAATGAAGATGTGGAGGAGACGATTGAGCGGGCAAGAGAAGCTGGCGTTTCTCCGCTACTCGTCGTCGGATTTGATACGCCGACCATCGACCGAGCCATCGAGCTAGCCGAAACATATGAAGACATCTATGCCATCGTCGGATGGCACCCGGTCGATGCGATCGACTGTACGGATGCAGATTTAGAACGGATCGAGACACTCATGAGTCACCCAAAAGTGATGGCACTCGGTGAAGTCGGTCTCGACTATCATTGGGATAAGTCACCGAAAGATGTACAACAGCGCCTACTCCGTCAACAGATTGCCATCGCGAAACGGACAAATATGCCAATCGTCATCCATAACCGCGAAGCAACGGCAGACGTGCTCGATATTTTGGAAGAAGAACATGCAGAGGAAGTCGGTGGGGTCTTCCATAGTTACAGCATGTCAGTAGAACTTCTCCCTCGTTGCCTAGACTTGAACTTCTATATTTCTTTAGGAGGACCGGTCACGTTTAAAAATGCGAAAGTTCCAAAGTTAGTCGCACAAGAAGTACCGTTAGATCGTCTTCTTGTCGAAACGGACTGCCCATACTTGACGCCGACTCCGTTCCGCGGAAAACGAAACGAACCGGCCTATGTGAAGTACGTTGCGGAAGAAATCGCGTCACTTCGAGACATCTCGTATGAGGAATTGGCAGGAGCGACGACAGCCAACGCGAAGAAACTGTTCCGCCTCCCATGATCAAGCGTGTATTCGCCAGTATAGGCGTGATTGTGACTGCGTCTGTCGCATACGTCATGTTGCAACCTGAACCGATCAAGGTCATCGATGATGGCGTGGTAATCGAGCATGAGACACGGGCTGATTCCGTCCTCGAGGTACTCGAGGAATTGAATATCACATTAGACGAAACGGATTACGTTACTCCGGCATTGAGTGAGGACGTTCCGGAAGATCGACTCATTCGAATCGAACGTTCACATGAGGTTTCGCTTCAAATCGGATACGGACAAACAGAAGTCATTCAAACGAGAGAGCGGACCGTAGAGGACGTCTTATTGCGGTACGGGGTGACTGTACGAGACGGAGATACGGTTTATCCGTCTGTGCGTACTGCCGTCACGAATGGGATGACAATTCGCTACCAGCCGGTTGTTGCCGTCAATTTAATCGTCGGACAAGATGCGTCGACCATCTATACGATGGCAACGGATGTAGCGCAATTATTAAGAGAAGCGAATGTTGACGTGACAGAACGTGACACAGTGCTACCAGACGCATCGACACCGATACGGGATGGCCTGACAATCACGGTCAATACGAATCGTGACGTCGTTCAATACGAGAGTCAATTGATTCCGTACGATATGGTCGAGGAAGAGGATGACACGCTAGAAGAAGGTGTGAAGCAAACCGTGCAGGTCGGAGTTCCTGGACTCGAACGGACAAGGTATGCACTTACTGTGGAAAATGGTACAATTACAAATCGTACGAAAACGGAAGTCGAGACGTTACGTAAAGCAATGCCGCAGATCATCAAAGTCGGGACGAAAAAGGTCACAGAGCCCGTTACAGAGCCTACGACAGCGGACGAATCGAGCCCATTCATCCCGGAAGCTGAAGTCGAGATAGCAGAGCCACCGAAAACGGACGATGTGTTAGATTTCTCATCCGCGAAACAGTTACTCGTAGAAGCAACAGCTTATACGAACAATCCAGAAGATACGGTGACGTATGACGGACGAGTACTGACAAGAAGTGGTTATGATGTGACGGATACGATTCTCTTCGAGGGTATGCGTATCATTGCCGTCGACCCGGCAATCATTCCTCTCGGTACCCGCGTGTATGTGGAAGGGATTGGCATGGCGATTGCGCTAGATACGGGAAGTGCGATCAAAGGTCAAAAAATCGACATCATGATGGATGAGTTGGAGGAGGCTGTGACGTTTGGTCGCAAGCCGCTTACCATTTGGGTCATTCCAAAGCAGGAAGAAGAGAAAGAAGGAACAGACAATGCGTGAGAAAATACAAGAAATTATCGTCGTAGAAGGGCGTGACGACACGGCACGACTTCAGGAAGTGTTTGAGGTCGATACGATTGAGACGAATGGCTCTGCCGTATCCGATCAGACGATTGAACGAATTCGCCGTGCGCAAGAGAAGCGTGGGGTCATCATTTTGACCGATCCGGATTATCCGGGAGACCGTATTCGAGCAATCGTCGAAGAGCGGGTCAAAGGGTGTAAGCATGCCCATCTGCCACGTGCTGAGGCAAAAGGGAAACGTGGGAAAATCGGAGTGGAACATGCGACCCCGGAATCGCTTCGTCGTGTCTTACGCGCCGTATTTGAACCACGTGTTGAAACGAACCAGCCGATTGTCACGCGGAAAATGGTGTTAGACGCGGATTTGATCGGTGGAGAAGCGGCAGCGAAACGTCGAAAGCGACTCGGTGTATTGCTTCGAATCGGTGAGCCGAATGCGAAACAATTCGTGAAACGAGTCGAGGCGCTCGGCGTCACAGTCGAAGAGTGGGAGCAAGCACTTGCTCAATTAGAGGAGGAACAGGGTTGAAAGATATTGCAACAATCCAACGAACGAAAGCCATTTTAGAGCGACATGGTTTTTCATTTAAAAAATCGCTCGGTCAAAACTTTTTAATCGATTTAAATATTTTAAGTAAGATTGTCGGTGCGGCGGAACTCAGTGAGTCGAGTGGTGTCCTCGAAATCGGACCAGGGATCGGTTCGTTGACTGAGCAATCGGCCAAGCGTGCCAAGAAAGTCGTGGCGCTTGAAATCGATCAGCGTCTTTTACCGATTCTGGATGATACGATGTCTCCGTATCCTCACGTGAAAGTCATCCATGGAGATGCTTTAGAATTAAATTTACGCGAGATTGTGGAACAGGAATTTTTGAAAGAAGGCATTGAAGACATCTCGGTTGTTGCCAACTTACCATACTATGTCACCACACCGATTATCATGCGATTGCTTGAAAGTGGTGTGAAATTCCGCGCGCTCGTGATGATGATTCAAAAAGAAGTGGCAGAGCGGATTGGGGCGAAACCCGGGACGAAGGCATACGGTTCGCTATCGATTGCGATTCAGTATTACGCAGAGGCAGAAGTCAGTTTTGTCGTTCCAAAGAACGTGTTTATTCCGGCGCCGAACGTCGATTCGGCAGTCATTACACTCCGTATGCGCAAAGAGCCGGCGGTGCAGGTGAAAGACGAAGCCTTTTTCTTTGATATCGCACGCGCAAGCTTCGCACAACGCCGTAAAACCATTCTGAACAACTTAACAAACTATATTGGAAAAGAACACAAAGTCGAACTTGAACGCGCGCTTCATCAGGCAGGAATCGATCCGAAACGTCGGGGAGAGACGTTAAGCCTAGAAGAATTCGCACGATTGTCTGACACAATTTTACCACTTAAAAATAGTTGACGACCTTAAAACGAGTCGTTATAATATTAAACTTTATTTTCATATTCAATTATGCTATACTTGTAACAGTGAGGTGAAGCGTATGCCAAAGACGTTACAAGAAATCAGACAGAAACTCGAATCGCATGTTGGTGAACGATTGACGTTGAAAGCAAACGGCGGTCGTAAGAAAGTCGTTACTCGGTTTGGAACGCTCGTTGAGACATATCCTGCGGTGTTCGTTGTGAAATTGGATGAAGACCTGCATAATGTGGAACGTGTCTCGTATAGCTACGCTGATGTCCTAACGGATACAGTTAAAATTGAATTCGGCAATTGATTTATAAATGAGGGGCGGATGCATTGGCAGCTGCTTCTTTTTTTGTGCGCCTGTTTACGGTACAATGTCGAACAGGAGACAAATGGGAAGGGTGAACGTGATGCGCACGATCAGTGTGAAAGCGCCGGCAAAAATTAATTTGACGCTCGATGTCCTCGGAAAGCGTCCGGACGGCTATCATGAAGTAGAAATGGTAATGACGACAGTCGATTTAGCAGACCGCTTAGAGTTGACGATTTTAGATTCGGATGAGATTCGGATTCAATCAGAGCACGCCTACGTGCCAAATGATCATCGAAATTTGGCATACCGTGCAGCAGAGTTGTTGCGGGAGCGTTTTAATATTCAACAAGGTGTGGAGATTGTACTCGATAAACAAATTCCAGTGGCAGCTGGGCTTGCTGGTGGCTCGAGTGATGCAGCGGCGACACTTCGTGGAATGAACGAGTTATTCTCGTTAAACTTGTCATTAGAGGAGCTAGCAGAGCTCGGTGCGGAGATCGGGTCTGACGTTTCATTTTGTGTCATCGGTGGGACAGCCATTGCCCGAGGTCGTGGTGAACAGTTAGAAATGATTCCGGCACCGCCGCCATGCTACGTCGTACTCGGAAAGCCCAAGCTAGGAGTATCGACTGCAGATGTGTATCGCGCCGTGCGTATGGATGAAGTTCATCATCCAAACACAGGTGCCATGGTAGAAGCGATTCGTCAAAAAGATTTTCATGGGATTTGCGAAAATCTTGGAAACTCACTCGAGAGTGTGACGCTTAAGCTTCATCCGGAAGTAAAACAAATCAAAGAAACGATGCGGCATTGTGGGGCAGAAGGTGTTCTCATGAGCGGTAGTGGACCGACTGTCTTTGCGCTCATTGAGCATGAGCAAAAGGCGCATCGCATCTATAACGGTCTAAAAGGATTTTGCCCAGAAGTGTTCGTCGTTCGGATTCTCGGCAAAAGACATTGAACAAAAACGAATGAAAGTGATATATTCTCAATAGAACATTCGTTTATTATCGAAGATGTGAAGGAGAATCCGTATGAAAATTCGTAGAAGTGGTCGTCTCGTCGATATGACCCGTTATTTGCTTGACCATCCGCATCAGCTTGTCTCGTTGTCGATGTTTTCAAGTCGCTATAAAGCCGCAAAGTCGTCGATCAGTGAAGACCTTGTCATCGTAAGTGAAATGCTGTCTCATGACGGGATCGGAAAGCTTGTGACCGTTCCTGGTGCAGCGGGCGGCGTCATGTTTATCCCAGGCTGGAGTAAAGAAAAATCCCTTGAGATGATTGATACGCTCTGTGAGCAATTATCAAAACCTGAGCGGCTCTTACCAGGAGGCTATCTCTACCTCACGGATGTACTTGGCAATCCGAGTCAGGTGAAACCGATGGGACAAGTCTTTGCGTCCGTATTCGCCGATCGTAAAGTCGACGTGGTCATGACGATTGCGACGAAAGGGATCCCTCTTGCTTATGCTGTCGCAGAACAATTAGGTGTACCATTCGTCATCGTTCGTTCAGATAGTCGTGTAACAGAAGGATCGACCGTCAGTATCAATTATGTATCAGGTTCTTCGAAGGCGATTCGCACAATGGCGCTTGCACGTCGTAGCCTGCCGCGTGGGGCGAACGTGCTCTTGATCGATGACTTCATGAAAGCGGGGGGGACGATTCGTGGGATGATGAGTCTCTTAAACGAATTCGAAGCAAACCTTGCGGGTGTTGGTGTCTTGATGGAAGCAGAGGGCGCCGAGAAGAAGATGGTCAGCGAATACGTCAGCTTAATGAAATTGACGAACGTCGACCCAGATGAAGGTCTTGTCACCATTTCACGGGGGAATGTGGAACAGTTCCTAAAATGATTGGCAAAATTTTGATTTCGATTTATGATTAGAGGGTATAGAGTTATCAATATCGAGTCATGACGTTCGTTCGAAACCAACTGAACCTTACAGAAGACCACACCATGGCATAGACAACGATGAAAAAGGGGATGCGAAACATGCAGATCACAGACGTAAAAATTCGCAAAGTCGCGACAGAAGGCAGAATGAAAGCGTTGGCCTCAATCACACTTGACCATGAATTCGTTGTACATGACCTTCGAATCATCGAAGGGAGTAGCGGTCTATTTGTCGCCATGCCGAGCAAACGGACACCAGAAGGTATTTTTCGGGACATCGCGCATCCGATTAACGGGGAGATGCGACAGAAAGTTGAAGCGGCTGTATTGGAAACCTATTCCAAAATGGAAGTGGATGTACTGGACCCCCAGCACGTGTCTTACGGAACGAGTGAATGATATCAAACAGCGGTTAGGTTACCTACCGCTGTTTTTTTGCGTTTCATTGGTTAAGGAATGGTACAACTATTGAAACGAAGGCATGGTTTCGATATAGTAGAAACGGTGTAAATAGGATTTAGTTGCAGAAAAGCCGAACTATACAGACCAATCACAGCTGTTGTGAGATAGGAGCGAATGAAGAATGGAGCGTTTTGCAGTCATTTTGGCAGCAGGAAAAGGGACGCGAATGAAGTCGAAGCTTTATAAAGTACTTCATCCGGTTCTAGGAAAACCGATGGTCGAGCACGTTGTCGACCAGTTAGACCAAATCGGTGTCAGTCGTCAAATCGTAATCGTTGGCCATGGGGCGGAAGCGGTACAAGATACGCTCGGCACACGAGTGGAATATGCGGTCCAAGAAGAACAACTTGGAACAGGGCATGCTGTTCAAATGGCAGAAGCAGAGCTTGCGGGTAAAGCAGGGGCGACACTTGTCGTCTGCGGAGATACACCGTTACTAACGGCAGAAACGTTGGAAGCCCTTCTCGCTCATCATGAGGCGCAACAAGCGAAAGTTACTGTGTTGACTGCGATTGCAGACGATGCGACAGGATACGGTCGTGTCGTTCGTGGTGAAGATGGGAACGTGACGAAAGTCGTTGAGCATAAAGATGCTTCTGAGACAGAACTTGCCATCAATGAAATCAATACGGGAACGTACGTGTTCGATAACGAGTTATTGTTCGACGCGCTCAAACAAGTCGGAAACAATAACGCGCAAGGCGAATACTACTTGCCTGACGTCATCTCGATTGCAAAAGAAGCTGGCGAAGTCGTCGCAGCACATACAGCACCAACGTTTGATGAGACAATCGGAGTCAATGACCGCGTTGCCTTGTCACAGGCGGAAGCAATCATGCGCAAACGCACGAACGAACGTCTCATGCGTGAAGGTGTCACGTTCATGGACCCGGCATCGACGTACATTTCTCCAGATGTGGTGATTGGTTCGGATACAATCATCTATCCGGGTACGGTCATTCTTGGGAAGACGACAATTGGTTCGGAATGTGTCATCGGACCGAACTCAGATATCCGCAACAGTGTGATTGAAGATCATGCTGTCGTGCGCCAGTCTGTCGTGACAGATAGCAAAATCGGTGAAGCGGCTCAGGTCGGACCGTTCGCTCACTTGCGCCAACAAGCTGTACTTGGTGCGAACACACGCGTCGGAAACTTCGTCGAGATTAAAAAATCGTCGTTTGGTGACGGTGCGAAAGCTTCGCACTTGAGCTACATCGGAGATGCGTCAATCGGCGAACGTGTCAACTTAGGTTGTGGATCAATCACGGTAAACTATGACGGCAAGAACAAGTTCGAGACAGTGGTAGAAGACGATGCGTTCGTCGGCTGTAACGTCAACTTGATTGCCCCGGTAAAAGTCGGAAAAGGTGCGATTGTCGCAGCCGGTTCGACAATTACGAATGACGTACCGGAAGAGGCGCTCGCGATTGCACGTGAACGCCAAACGAATAAAGAAGGTTACACAAAACGATAACTTGCTGCCAATCATTATGGAAAACGATGGAGGAGAATCCTAAACATGTCTACTGTATACGAACGAGAAATTCGTCTATTTAGCTTAAACTCGAACCGCCCGCTTGCTGAAGAAATCGCGAAAGAAATTGGTGTCCCGCTCAGTGATTGCCAAGTCAAACGTTTCAGCGACGGTGAACTCTATATCAACATCGAGGAAAGTGTTCGTGGAGATGATGTGTATGTCATCCAATCAACAAGCTCACCTGTAAACGAAACGCTCATGGAATTGCTCGTCATGATCGATGCACTCAAACGTGCTTCTGTCCGTACGATCAACATCGTGATGCCGTATTACGGGTATGCACGTCAAGACCGCAAAGCGCGTTCGCGTGAGCCAATCACAGCGAAACTTGTCGCTGACCTTCTGACGGTAGCAGGTGCGACACGCGTCATCACAATGGACTTGCATGCAGCGCAAATCCAAGGATTCTTCAATATTCCGGTTGACCAATTACTCGGTGTGCCGCTCATCTCGACGTACTTTGAAACAGAAGAGTTTCAAGCGAAAGATATCGTGGTTGTCTCTCCAGACCACGGTGGCGTGACGCGTGCACGTAAATTGGCAGAACGTTTGAAAGCTCCGATCGCCATCATCGATAAGCGTCGTCCGAAAGCGAACGTCGCTGAAGTGATGAACATCGTCGGAAGCGTTGAAGGGAAAACAGCAATTTTGATTGATGATATCATCGATACAGCGGGAACGATCACGCTTGCAGCGGATGCAATCGTCCAAGCTGGCGCGAAAGAAGTGTATGCGTCTTGTACGCACCCAGTCCTTTCTGGTCCAGCGATGGAGCGTATCGACAACTCATCAATCAAAGAATTGGTTGTTTTAAATACAATCGATTTGACGGGTCGTCCATGCTCGAGCAAAATCAGACAGATGTCGGTTGCCCATTTGCTTGGGGAAGCAATCATGCGTGTCCACGAGCACAAATCGGTCAGTACCCTATTCGATTAAAAAACGAGGCCCGGAGGCATTCGCCTTTGGGCTTTTTTGTTCAGGAGGAAATGATATGAAATGCATCGTCGGTCTTGGAAACCCTGGTAAAAAGTTTGAGATGACCCGACATAACATCGGTTTTTTGGCAATTGATCGCCTCGCTGAAAAGCATGGGATCTCGCTGAATGAAGCGAAGTTTAACGCCCTTATGGGAACGGGAAGAATCAATGGTGAACGCGTTGTACTTGTTAAACCCCTTACGTATATGAACTTATCGGGTGAAGCCGTCCGTCCAATTTTAGATTATTATAAGATTGAGATTGACGATTTACTTGTCATCTATGACGATTTGGATATGGTGCCAGGAAAACTGCGCTTCCGTCCGAAAGGGAGTGCAGGTGGTCACAACGGAATCAAATCGCTCATTCAACACTTAGGGACTGCAGAATTCAAGCGATTGAAACTTGGGATTGGACGTCCTCCTCACCCGATCAAAGTCGTCGACTGGGTGTTGATGAACTATCGGAAAGAGGACTTGCCAGAGTTGAACGAAACACTCGACAACGCCGTAACCGCAGCCACTGATTTCGTAGATACAGATTGGCTAGCGCTGATGAATCGATACAACTAAAGGGTCATAGCACCCTTTTTTGTCGTATGAGTTGGAGGAAAACAAATGAATGCTTTAGAGAGATTTATGGTGGCGCTCCCGGAGACGAACGTGATTCGTGAGCGGCTACAAAAAGTAGACCGTCAATTAGTGACGGGACTGACGACAAGCGCGAAAGCTCTCGTCCTCGCAGGACTTGTGAAATCGTCATCGAGACGTCTCGTCGTCGTGACGCATAACATGTATCAAGCACAAAAAATGTTCGATCAACTCGAATCACTCATCGGACCGGAAAAAACATTGCTTTATCCGATTGATGAGACGCTGGCCGCTGAACTGTCGCTGACGTCTAGTCCTGAGCTGTTGGCCGCTCGAATCGATGCCCGTACCCGTCTCCTTGACCAAACAGGAGGCGTCGTTGTCGTGCCGCTCGGTGGATTACGACGCTATATGCCGAGCCCGGAAGCGTGGCAACATAGTCGTGTCATGCTAAAGCCGGGAAGTGATCTTGAGTTGGCAGCCTTTGCGAAGCAATTGACAGGTATGGGGTATGAACGAACGGCGACCGTGACGACGCCTGGCGAATTTTCCGTACGAGGCAGTATTTTGGATATCTACCCGCTTACGGAAGCGCGTCCGTATCGAATCGATTTATTTGATACCGAAATCGATTCCATTTTCACGTTCGATGCCGAGACGCAACGTTCGCTCGGTGTGGTAGGGGAAGTGTGTATCACGCCTGCCACCGAGTTCATCGCTACTGACGATCAGTTGAAACAAGCCGGGCGTTCACTCCGGAAGCAATATGACCGGACCGTCGAGTTGATTGAGAACGAAGTGATTCGTCAAGCGCTTGAGGAAGGAGTCGTAACGGACATCGAGCGTTTAGAGCGTGGTGATTTCCCGGATAAAGTTGGAAAGTATTCGCCACTCCTTTATACGTCCACGCTCTTAGACTACGTAGGCAAAGACGCTGTACTCATTTTAGATGAAGTGGCACGAATCGATGATGCCGCGGACGTACAGGAGCGGGAAGAGGCGGAATGGTTCTCTTCACTCATCGAAAAAGGAGAGGCGGTCAGCAATTACACGCTTGCTGTCCCGATGCACAAAGTGTTTCGTGACTTGAAACAAGTGGCATTCTCGCTACTTCCATCTCGTCGCTCAGGGATTCCGGAAACCGCGACGGTACATTTGAGCTGTCGTCCACTCCCGGCATTTCATGGACAGATGCACCTGTTAAAGCAAGAAGTAGAACGCTGGCAACAAGGGGATCAACGCATTGTCGTGCTTGCGGGAGACAAGTCACGCGCGGACAAGATTGAAGCGCTCCTTTCGGACTACGGCATTCATTCGACGTTCACGAATGTCGATGGAGAATTAGAACCGAGACGCGTATCCGTCATCATCGGTCAAATCGAAGGTGGATTCGAATTGTCGACGAGTCGTCTCGTCGTCGTATCAGAAGAGGAATTGTTTAAACGTGTGACGAAGCGGAAGCGTCAGACGAAGAACTTAACGAACGCAGAACGGATTAAGAGCTATCAAGAGTTGAAGCCGAACGACTATGTCGTCCATGTGCATCATGGGATTGGGAAGTACTTAGGCATTAAAACCATCGAGGTCGGAGGGATTCATCAGGACTATCTCCATCTCGTGTATGCCGGTGATGATGCGCTCTATGTGCCGGTCGATCAAATTGATCTCGTTCAAAAATATGTCGGCGCGGAAGGAAAAGAACCGAAGATTTATAAACTCGGGGGCACCGAGTGGAAGAAAGTTAAATCGAAAGTCGCCAAGTCGGTTGAAGATATCGCCGATGAACTCATTAAGTTGTATGCGGCACGAGAAGCTTCGGTCGGATTTGCGTTTCCACCGGATGATGAGGAGATGGGACAATTTGAATCCTCCTTCCCTTATGCGGAGACAGAGGACCAGGTCCGCTCGATTGCTGAGATTAAAGCAGACATGGAACGTTCACGTCCGATGGATCGTCTTTTATGTGGTGATGTCGGCTACGGCAAAACAGAAGTGGCAATCCGAGCGGCATTCAAGGCGGTGCTCGCCGGAAAACAAGTCGCGTTTCTCGTCCCGACGACCGTCCTCGCCCAACAACATTATGAAACGATGCTCGAGCGATTCAGTGAATTTCCGATTAACGTTTCTGTCATGAGTCGTTTCCGCTCAAAGAGTGAGATGGCTGCGACGAAGAAGGGCTTGAAGGAAGGGACGATTGATATCGTCGTCGGGACACACCGAGTGTTGTCAAAAGACGTGACGTTCGCGAACCTCGGTCTCGTTATCATCGATGAAGAGCAACGGTTCGGTGTCAAACATAAAGAACGTCTGAAACAGTTGAAGACGAACATCGACGTACTCACGTTGACGGCCACACCGATTCCGCGAACGCTTCATATGTCGATGATTGGAATCCGCGACTTATCTGTGTTAGAAACACCGCCAGAGAACCGCTACCCGGTTCAGACGTATGTCATGGAATATGACGGCATCGTCTTACGTGAAGCGTTAGAGCGTGAACTTGCGCGTGGAGGACAGGCGTTCTTCCTCTACAACCGTGTCGAAGGCATCGAGCGGAAAGCGGAAGAGATTCGGGCCTTATTGCCTGAAGCGCGTATTGCGACGGCACACGGACGAATGACCGAGAGCGAACTCGAGAGCCAATTGATCAGTTTCCTCGAAGGAGAGGCGGATATTTTAGTCTCGACGACGATTATCGAGACGGGAATCGACATTCCAAACGTCAATACACTCATTGTCCATGATGCTGACAAAATGGGACTTTCCCAACTGTATCAACTTCGTGGTCGAGTCGGACGTTCGAATCGAATTGCATATGCTTACTTCACGTATCGAAAAGATAAGCGCTTGACCGAAGTAGCAGAAAGTCGTCTTCAAGCCATTAAAGAATTCACCGAACTCGGAAGCGGCTTTAAGATCGCAATGCGCGACTTGTCGATTCGAGGTGCTGGTAACTTGCTAGGTGCACAACAATCTGGATTCATCGATTCAGTCGGTTTCGACCTCTATTCTCAAATGCTCTCCGAAGCAATCGAGGAACGGAAAGACCGGATGCGTGGACAGGCGAAACAAGTCGTCTTCAAGCCGGAAATCGCCTTCCAAGCGGATGCCTACATCCCGGACGACTATTTGTCGGATAGCGAACTGAAGATTGAGATGTATAAGCGTTTCAAATACGTCGATACACCAAACGCATTGTTCGCCTTACAAGACGAATTGATTGAGCGATTTGGGGAATTCCCAGAACCAGTCGCTCTTCTCATTCAGCTGACACGTCTACGGATTTACGGAGAACTGGCGAAAGTGAGCCGAATCAAACAAACGCCTGGACGGATTGAAATTGTCTTATCGAAAGATTCGACGACAGCCCTCGATGTACCATCCTTTATGGAATGGACGATGCCGCTCGGCCGTAAACTAGGAATCGGTCAAGAAGACGGAGCCTTGAAATTGTCACTCAGCGGTCGAATGCCACTCACAGAGCTCTTG
The DNA here is from genome assembly GCF_018617635.1 of Exiguobacterium sp. CH10. Lineage (NCBI taxonomy): Bacteria > Bacillati > Bacillota > Bacilli > Caryophanales > Exiguobacterium > Exiguobacterium sp. CH10. The sequence continues at coordinate 21,807 of NZ_JACSKO010000008.1, read as the reverse complement.
AATGATGCCGATACTGTATTAGAAGAACTGACGAAGCGGTTGGTGGGCGATGCGGTCGCCAAGTAAGTTTGCACAAGGTGTCGTCCTGTTCGCCCTTGCCGGTTACGTATCGAAACTGATCAGCTTCGCGTATCGTGTCCCGTATCAAAATTTGGCGGGTGACTTTGGACTCTATGCTTATCAAACTGTCTATCCGTTCGCTGCGATTGTCGCATCGCTCGGAATTTATGCGATGCCTGTCGTTATTGCGAAAATAGGTGTCGGCGCGAAGGGGGCGAACCAGAAGTTAGAAGTGTTATGGGGCAGTTTTTATGCGTTACTTCTTCTTTCTATCACACTTGTTGTAACAATGTGGATATTCGCCCCGACACTCGCGATGTGGCTCGGGGATGAACAGTTGGCCCCGGCGCTTCGCGTGATCAGTTTGAGTTACTTACTCATGCCGGCGTCCGCCGTGTTACGTGGTGCCTTTCAATCGAGGGATGATTTACGACCGAGCGCATGGTCGCAAGTGTTAGAGAATTTTGTACGTGTGACGGTCATGCTTTCGCTATTATGGATTGGCGTGCGTCTTGGAAAAGATGCATACACGCTCAGTCAATACGCGTATGGTGCGACGCTTATCGGTGGGGTTGTGGCGATTGCCTTTTTAATCTATCAGGCGCGCGGCTTACGAATCGTAAAAGTACGACGTGTCACGTTTCAACATGGATTGCGCCTATTGTTGACGACAGGGCTCGCGGTCGGATTTGCCTCGCTCGGAATCTTATGGATGCAACTCGTCGACTCCTTTACAATCGTCAATTTAATGGGGGGGACATACGAGGCGAAAGTGAGCAAAGGCGTGTTCGACCGGGGATATCCACTTGTCCAATTTGCGATTCTGTTTGCGACGACCATCGGTATGGCCAATGTGCCAACACTCGTCCGACATTATCGAGCGGGACATCTGCAAAAAACGACGCAAGGGCTCCGTTCGATGATTCGGGTGACAACAGCCATTGCGGGTGCTGCGACCGTCGGATTGATGGGGGTGATGTTTTTCTTAAACGTTGCCTTGTTTGAAGATGGGTCAGGTACGCGGGCGCTCGTGTTATTGGCAACGAGTACGTTTGCGGCATCGTTAGCGATTGCAAGCATGACTTGCCTTCAAGCAATCGACCGTGAATGGATTGCGGCTCGCAGTATGATTGTCGCGATTTTGGCAAAAGGTGTCGTAAACGTGGGGCTTGTCCCCTTCTATGGGATTGAAGGGGCGGCCATCGGTACCTCACTCGGCTTTTTGTCGATGGCGTTCTATAACTTTCGGGCGCTCGACCGTTCGATTCCACTCGGGTCGTTTCGGTCGAAGCATTACAAATCGCTATCGAAAGCGCTGGTGCCCATGTTATTACTCGTTGCCGTGTTAAACTGGGTTGGTCAGATGTGGGTCGATTCGCGAATCGCAGCCTTCGGATGGTTAATCGGGATGGTATGTAGCGGAGCCGTCCTTTATATATGGAGATTATGGAGCACGCGAATGCTATCACTTGAGGAATGGGAATTCATCCCGTTCGGAGGTCGTTTACTCGATGTGCTCGAAAAAAAGGAGAACTAGTATGGGTTATACAATCACGGTGGTCGGTCTTGGATCTGGTGAGCTGAATCAATTGCCACTCGGAGTGTACCGTCATTTGAAGCAACAACCGCTCGTTTGGCTACGGACGAAAGAACACCCTGTCGTACGTGAGTTAGAGTCAGAAGGGCTCGCATTCGAGTCGTTTGATTCAATTTATGAATCGAGTGATACGTTTGAAGAGGTGTACGATCAAATTGTCGAGACGTTGATGAACAAAAGTGAAGAGATGGCTATCACGTATGCTGTACCCGGTCACCCGTTCGTCGCCGAGCGAACTGTCGAGCTTTTGGTGGAACGTGGAGCGGACCTTCACGTACTCGGCGGGCAAAGCTTCTTAGATGCGATGTTCCAAGCTTTGCAAATCGATCCAATCAACGGCTTTCAGTTGTTGGATGCGACGGCGCTCGACCTTGAACGCCTGCAAGTGACGCAACATGTGTTGATTGGTCAAGTGTACGATGGATTTGTAGCGGGAGACGTAAAAGTGCAACTGATGGAACGTTATCCGGATGAGCACCCTGTTACACTTGTGACAGCTGCGGGTACCACACAAGAACGAATCGAACACATTCCGTTGTTCGAGATGGACCGCATGGCGGAAGTGAACAACTTGACGACGCTCTATGTTCCGCCACTCGCGGATGAAGCTTATTTGGCAAAAGACTTTGCAACGCTCAAACAAATCATCGCCACACTTCGTGGACCGGACGGTTGCCCGTGGGATCGCAAACAAACGCATGAGTCGCTTCGGAAGTATTTATTAGAAGAAGCGTATGAACTCATTGAAGCCATCAATGCAGAAGATGACGATGCCATCATCGAGGAACTCGGTGACGTGTTGCTTCAAGTCATGTTACATGCCCAAATCGGTGCAGACGAAGGGTATTTCGATATTCGTGATGTCATCGGGGCAATCAGTGAAAAGATGGTCCGCCGTCATCCGCACGTCTTCGGGGATGTCACCGTCGAAGATGCCTCCGACGTGGTAAAAAATTGGAATACGATTAAACAAGCGGAAAAAGGGGAAAAGAAACAATCGCAACTCGATGGTGTACTCGTCGACCAACCTTCATTGATGCGTGCTGAACAACTTCAAAAGAAAGCTGGCCAAATCGGATTCGAATGGGATGACGTGTCGGGTGCTTTCGGAAAATTGGAAGAAGAACTGCACGAGTGGCGTGAAGAATTGAGTGACGAATCAGAACTTGGCGATGTATTATTCTCCATCGTCAACATCGCGCGATACGTTGGGCTAAATGCCGAGCAAGCGTTAGAACAGACGAACCGAAAGTTCAAACGTCGATTCGAGTATATAGAAGCGAATGGTGATCTTCAGCAGATGACGCTCGAACAGATGGATGCTCTTTGGAACGAGGCAAAGGAGAAAGGGTTATGAGATTAGATAAATTTTTGAAAGTATCCCGCTTGATCAAGCGACGCACGCTCGCGAAAGAAGTGGCAGATCAAGGGCGGATTCAGCTAAATGGGCAAGTGGCGAAGGCGAGTACCGATGTTAAAGTCGGAGACGAGCTGCAAATTCGATTCGGAAACAAGCTCGTTACGGTCGTCATTGACTCGATTGCGGAACATGCGCGCAAAGAAGATGCGAAAGAAATGTATCGTTTACTTAAAGAAGAGAAGATGGACGGTAGTATCGACTCGTAAAAAAAAGTATACTTAATGTATTAAGAGGAGGGGGATGAGGCGATGAACGGACGTAATCCGATGGATCGACAACGGCGCATTCGAGCGCTAGATGAGCGTAGAGAACAGCTGGAAAAAGACACACATCGCCGAAGAGTTCATCTTCGACGTCGTTTGGCGGCAGCCTCACTCCTATTTTTATTCGTCATGGTATTGATTGGACAGAGTTACTTTTCAAAGGTAGGCTATGTATCGGACCAACAACAAGCTTACGCACAAGCGAAAGTGGAGTTGCAAGAGCAGAAAGCCGAGCAAGATGAGTTGAAGGAACAAGTGGAACGTTTGCAGGATGAGGATTATATCGCGAACTTAGCGCGAAACGAGCTCCTCTTCTCCAAAGATGGAGAGATTATTTTCTACTTCTCCCCAGAGGAATAAGTCGGTTCGTTGACCGTTGAGGAAACGACTCGTATAATTGAAAAGAATCAATCAAAAAAGGAGTACATTATTTTATGTCAATTGAAGTAGGAAGCAAGGTACAAGGTAAGGTTACAGGGATTACGCATTTCGGAGCGTTCGTCGAGCTCCCAAACGGCAAGACAGGATTAGTACACATCAGTGAAGTGGCGGACTCTTACGTCAAAGACATTAACGAAGTGTTGACAGTCGGTCAAGAAGTCACGGTAAAAGTGTTGAACGTCGAAAATGATGGGAAAATCGGGTTATCCATCAAGAAAGCAGTCGATCGTCCTGTAAGTGAACGCCCTGAACGTCCAGAGCGCCCAGCCGGTGAGCGTTTCTCTCGTGGCCCACGCCCAGGTGGCCCAGGTCAAGGTGGTCCGCGCGGTGGCGGTCCACGCGGTGGCGGCGGCCCACGTGGCGGCGGTCGTCGTGGTGAACAACGTCGTGAACCAGAAACATTCGATACGTTGATGAGCAAATTCTTGAAAGACAGCGACGAGCGTCTTTCGACGTTGAAACGTCAAACAGATTCGAAACGCGGTGGACGTGGAGCCAAACGCGGGTAATCCTTTGATACCAATTAGCTTCTACTCGTAACCATATAGGTCTTGTAACAAGACAAGTCGTGAACATTTTTGTTCACGACTTTTTTTGTTTTAAAAAATTTATAAAAAATAACTAAATATAGTTGATTTTTTTCGAGGAAGAGAGCAAAATAGGGAACATGAAAAAATAGTTATGTTTTATAAGTGAAGGTGGAGAGAAAAAATGAATGGATGGAAACTATGGACGGCGGAGTGGCGGAGTATCTTTAAGAACCCACGTGTGTTGGTTCCGATTCTCGCAGTCGCACTCGTACCGTTAATGTATGCCGGTATGTTTTTGTGGGCTTTCTGGGATCCGTATGGACAGATGAAAGATTTACCGGTCGCCATCGTCAACGAAGACAAAGGGGCATCATTTGAAGGGGAGTCACTTGAAATCGGGAACGATCTGATTGATAAGTTGTTAGATTCGGAAGCCTTTGAGTTTGTCGAGACGACAAAGAAGGAAGCAGAATCTGGATTGAAAGACCATGATTATTACATGGCAATCGAGATTCCAGAAGACTTTTCGGAGAAGGCGACGACCGCTCTAGATGAACATCCCGAGCAGCTTGAATTGAAGTATATTGCGAATGAATCGTATAACTTCTTAGCCGCACAAATCGGGGGATCCGCAATGGAGCAAGTGAAAGCAGAGCTTTCGACCGAGGTATCGAAACAGTACGTGAGTGCATTGAAAGATGGATTAAATGACGTGGCGGACGGACTTGGTGAAGCCGCGGATGGCGCGACAAAACTTGCCGACGGTTCTACGTCAGCGAAAGATGGTGCCGTCAAATTGGCGGATGGAACAGAACTTCTCGCCACAAAACAACGCGAACTTGCAGATGGTGCAAGTGAGTTAAATGACGGAATCGCTCAGTTGTCCGATGGTTCATCTGAACTCGCGGACGGGACGAAACTACTCGCCTCGAAACAGCGTGAGCTCGCTAACGGTGCAAGCCAGTTAAACGATGGTGTGACTCAGTTGGCAGAAGGTTCATCGGTACTCGCGGATGGAAGTCAGCAAGTGTACGACGGGTCAACTGCTTTGTCAGACGGGGTGCACCGCGTGAATGATGGCGCATCCGCCTTACAAGACGGAACGAGCCAGCTCGTCGAAGGAACAGGGGCATTCGCGTCCAAATTAGATGAGCTTCACACGGGTGCGAAAACGTTGAATCAAGGCGTTCAAGACCTTGCTGCTGGCATCGAGCGTTCAAAAGAAGGGGCGTCTGCACTGAATGACGGCGCAAACCAACTAGCAGGTGCATTGACGAAAGCGAAAGAAGGAAACACTGCTCTCATCGCGGGTCAAACTGAAGTGGTCAATGGAATCGGACAAATGAAATCTGAATTGACGGCGAAACAGGATGAGTTGATTGGACAATTAACGGCACTTGCTGAGTCCGGTCAATCTGCGTCACCTGAAATGCTTCAAGCCATCGCAGCACAACTCAGTGAAGGAAAACAAGCGACATCGGCTGGGTTTGATCAATTAGCTGCAGGGGCGACGCAAGTGAAAGAGGGACAGACCTCATTGGCGGCAGGTCTTGCACAAGCGGAAACAGGTGCAGGACAACTTTCGTCAGGACTTTCTGAATTGAACACGGGTCAAGCGAAGTTAGCGGAAGGTGCTCAGGCGTTAGCAAGTGGTTCGAGTCAAATCGAGCAAGGGACACAAACTGCAGCCGACCGTTCACAAGAACTCGTGTCAGCGAGTTCAAAACTCAATCAAGGTGCAACACAACTTCAAGACGGGACAACTGAACTTACGGCAGGCAGTGACAAACTCGTAGCCGCGACTGAACAGTTGTCTGAAGGTAGTGTGAAGCTTGCCGATGGTGCGAAAAGCGCAAGTTCGGGAACGAGTGAGTTGGCGAATGGTGCTACTCAATTAGCGGACGGCGGACAAAAACTTCAAGAAGGTAGTCGTGAACTTGCAGATGGCGCGAAGACTGCCGGGGCAGGAACAAGCAAGTTGACGGACGGCGCGAATCAGCTCGCGGACGGCGGACAAGAACTTTCAGATGGTAGCGGAGAACTCGCAGATGGAATGACAGATCTCGCATCAGGTAGCGATGAACTTCGTGACGCTTTAGTAAAAGGTGCGAAAGATGCAGACATCGGCTTGAACGATGAAAATGTCGAGATGATGGCAGGACCAGTGTCGCTCGTCGACAACTCGATTCACGAGGTACCGAACTATGGTACAGGGTTCGCTCCATACTTCATGTCACTCGGACTCTTTGTAGGGGCGCTCCTCTTATCGATCGTCTATCCATTGTATGATCCGGCTGGACGTCCGAAACGTAGTCTATCATGGGTATTGTCGAAGTCTGGTGTTCTCATGGTCGTCGGGTTCCTTCAAGCGCTCATTTTAGACGTGGCGATGGTACAACTATTAGGACTTGAAGTGAGCGAACCATTGAAGTTCTTCGGATTCAGTTGGTTGACGAGCATCACATTCCTCTTTATTGTGCAGTTACTCGTAACCACACTTGGGAACCCAGGACGTTTTGTAGCAATCGTCTTGTTAATCTTGCAATTGACGACTTCTGCTGGAACGTTCCCGCTCGAGTTGATTCCACGAGCGCTGCAACCGTTCAATGCGCTCCTTCCAATGACGTATACGGTTGCCGGATATAAAGAAATCTTGTCAGCTGACGGTGCGCAGTATTTGCAGACGGCGACAACATATTTAGCATTTGTGGCTGTTGGATGTTTTGCATTACTGTGGGCGTACTTCCGAATTGCGTGGAAGAAAAAATATCGTCAAGTTGTATCAGAAGCATGATGTAAAAACGTAATGAAATCGTGTATAGTGATGAAGATGACACTATGCACGATTTTTTTATTAAAAAAATTTCAAAAAAGAATTGACACTCGAATGGTGACTGGTTATTATAGAAAATGTGCTTAGGACACAACAATAACATGGCGGTGTAGCTCAGCTGGCTAGAGCGTACGGTTCATACCCGTGAGGTCGTGGGTTCGACTCCCTCCGCCGCTACCATTTTATTTAGGCCCGTTGGTCAAGCGGTTAAGACACCGCCCTTTCACGGCGGTAACACGGGTTCGAATCCCGTACGGGTCACTTAGCCTAAGCGAAAAGAAGCCATCTCAATCGAGATGGCTTCTTTTGTTATGTCAAGGAGGGAATTCATGAAAAAAGTGCTCGTCGCAGTGTCTGGTGGGGTGGATTCCATTGTCTTGTTGGATCGTCTCGTCAAAAAGGGCTGGAATGTTGCGGTGGCGCATGTCCATCACGGCGTACGAGAAGCTTCAGACGAAGAGTATATGTTCGTCGCCCGTGTCGCGGCAACCTACCATATTCCGTTTCATGGAACGCATCTCTGCTTTCAAGATGGAGGATCACAAGCCCGCTATCGTGAAGCCCGCTATCGATTTTTTGAAGACGTCATGAACAAATATGGATATGACACATTGGCCACGGCGCACCATGCGGATGACGAGTTAGAAACAGTGCTCATTCAACTACATCGAAACGTGATCGAAGTAAAAGGGATTCCCGAAAGCCGGAAATTTGGTAAAGGGAGGCTCATCCGTCCGTTGTTACATGAGTCGAAAGCTCAACTGATCGAGTATGCACGACAGAATCAATTAGAGTGGCGCGAAGACGCAACAAACCAAGAACGTACTTACTTAAGGAATCAAATTCGCCATGAGATCGTGCCGCGACTGAAACAGATGCGGCCATCGATTGTGAGAGAAGTCAGCGAAGCGGCAAAGGTGGCCCGTGCTGATTGGGATAGCAGGTATCGATCGTGCGAACAATGGGTGGAGGCATATGTCGAACTTGAAATGAAAGCGTTTCATGTGAAACTCGAGAATTTCGAGCGCTTATCATTCCTTGAACGGTATACGGTCGGTCGATTGCTTTCCTCTCGTTACGAGGTGAACGTGAACGAGGCGGTGGAGAAGCTACTCCAGAGTCAAAAGGATACAGGAACCTATCATCTGACAGGCGAGTGGTTCATGACGAAGCAGAATAGGGTACTGAATCTTGTACAGCGTTCTGCGCCAGATTCACTTCACCCCATTCAAATTGATTCGTTGCCGACCGTTGTTGAATTCGGAGACCGAACTATCTCTTTATCCGTCGAGGAGGGGAGAGAGGGCATTCCGTTACATGAAATCACTTGTCCGCTTACGATTCGGACAAGTGCACCAGGTGATCGGATGCGATTGGCCGTGGGAACAAAAAAAGTCTCCCGTATCCTGATCGATGAAAAGATTGAGCGGACGATTCGTCCGACGCTACCCCTACTTGAAGATGCCTCAGGACGAATTCTCGCGATTGTTGGGGTACGAGTTTCAGAATTTCTAGACAAGTCGGATGCGATTTGCCTACGATTAATGGTAAAATGATGATTGTGTCGAAACAGAAAGAGGAGGATTTCAAGATGTCATTAATGAACGATATGGAGAAAATTTTAATCTCACGTGAAGAGATTCAAGAAAAGGTGAAAGAACTCGCTGGAACACTTAGCGAAGACTATAAAGAAGAGTTTCCGCTTCTCGTGTGTGTATTGAAAGGCGCGATGCCATTCATGTCTGATCTCGTCAAAGAAATGGATATCCATTTAGAAATGGATTTCATGGACGTGTCGACGTATCACGGAGGTACTTCTTCAACAGGTGAAGTAAAAATCGAGAAAGATTTAAATACATCTGTAGAAGGACGCGACATCTTGATTGTAGAAGATATTATTGATAGTGGATTGACGCTTGGCTATCTCGTCGATCTTCTTAAATACCGTAAAGCGAAGTCTGTGAAGATTGTCACGCTTCTCGACAAACCGACAGGACGCAAAAATGGTTTATCAGCAGACTATAGCGGTTTCGTGATTCCACACGAATTCGTTGTCGGTTACGGTCTCGATTATGAAGAGAAATATCGTAACCTTCCTTATGTCGGTGTGCTCAAACCGAGCGTTTACGGGGGCTAACGTTTTTCTTTTGAAAATGTGACGTGGTAAGATAAAAGAAATCCCCAAAGTATAGGCATATACTGAATGGGCGAGAACATCGTTTCTCGGAATAGGAGGCAGAGAATGAATCGTGCAGTGAAAAACACATTGGTTTTTGGTGTGATTTTCCTAGCCTTGATCTTGTTCCTTCAATATTTGCAGAATCCGAATAGTCAGAGTGAAACGCTCTCGTATTCGAAATTCCTAGAATATGTGGAAGATGATCGGATTGAGACGGCAACCGTACAAGAAATCCCGGGGGCTATCTCGATTACAGGCGACCTTACAGGAGATGACGACCAGCGTTACGAAACAAACATTCCAGCGAACGAAGCTGAATATGCAGATGTATTAACGCAGCTTCGAGCGAATACGGATATTCAAATCGAGGAGGCTGAATCGAACAGTAGCTGGTTCAGCATCGTCTTCGCGATTTTACCGTTCATTATCATCTTCATCTTGTTCTTCTTCTTGTTGAACCAGGCGCAAGGTGGTGGCGGTGGTGGTCGTGTGATGAACTTCGGGAAATCGAAGGCGAAACTATACGACCAAGAAAAACGTCGCGTCACATTCAAAGACGTGGCCGGAGCAGACGAAGAGAAACAAGAACTCATCGAAGTTGTTGAATTCTTGAAAGACCCTCGTAAGTTCTCGAAACTCGGTGCGCGTATTCCGAAAGGGGTCTTACTCGTTGGTCCTCCAGGGACAGGTAAAACACTTTTGGCCCGTGCAGTAGCCGGAGAAGCCGGAGTACCATTCTTCTCGATCTCAGGTTCTGACTTCGTTGAGATGTTCGTCGGGGTCGGTGCGTCACGTGTCCGTGACTTGTTCGAAAATGCGAAAAAGAATGCTCCATGTATCATCTTCATCGATGAAATCGATGCGGTCGGACGCCAACGTGGTGCCGGTCTCGGCGGTGGTCACGATGAGCGTGAACAAACATTGAACCAATTGCTCGTTGAAATGGATGGGTTCAGTGACAATGAAGGGATTATCATGGTTGCGGCGACAAACCGTCCGGATATCCTTGACCCAGCCCTCCTTCGTCCAGGTCGTTTTGACCGTCAAATCACGGTCGATCGTCCAGATGTAAAAGGGCGCGAAGAAGTGTTGAAAGTCCATGCACGCAACAAGCCACTTGACTCAACTGTAGACTTGAAGTCAATCGCACAACGTACACCTGGTTTCTCTGGGGCTGACTTGGAAAACCTCTTGAACGAAGCAGCACTCGTTGCGGCACGTTCTAACCGTACGGCAGTATCGGTTGTCGATGTCGAAGAAGCAATTGACCGTGTCATTGCAGGACCTTCGAAGAAGAGCCGAATTATTTCTGAAAAAGAACGTAACATTGTCGCTTATCACGAAGCGGGTCACACAATCATCGGTCTCGAACTTGAGAATGCGGATGAAGTACACAAAGTGACGATTGTCCCACGCGGTAACGCTGGAGGATACGTCGTCATGCTTCCAAAAGAAGATCGTTACTTCATGACAAAACCTGAACTCGAAGATAAGATTGTCGGACTTCTTGGTGGACGCGTCGCCGAAGATGTCATCTTTGGTGAAGTGTCAACAGGAGCGAGCAACGACTTCCAACGTGCAACTGGGATTGCGCGGAAGATGGTCATGGATTACGGGATGAGCGATAAGCTCGGGCCGCTCCAGCTCGGTTCAAACCATGGCGGACAAGTCTTCCTTGGCCGTGACTTCCAGACAGAGCAGAACTATTCGGATGCGATCGCTCAAGAGATCGATTTAGAGATTCGTGACATCATCAACCGTTGTTACGCGAAAGCGAAACAGATTTTGACAGAGCGTCGCGAAGACCTCGAGCTCGTAGCGAAAACATTGCTTGATGTGGAAACGCTCGACTCGAAACAGATTCGTCACTTGATCAAGACACGCGAATATCTCCCGCATGAGCCGGAAGAAGACGTGGATGCATCAACGGACTCGGACGACGCAGCGAAGAAAGATGATGCAGCCGTACAACACGGACAAATCGTCGATCAACCTGAAGTTGTTCAAGACAGCCAACCGGATGTCGTACCTGAAGGCGATAAGCCAGAGGCGACTCCAACGGAACGTCCGAATAACGAATCACGTTAATGAATGAGACGAATGCCCTTGACGAGGCATTCGTCTTTTTTCGTGTTATAATTCGAGCGAACTGCAATTGACAACAAAGTGAGGAACTATATCATGATTTTAGTGATTGATGTTGGAAATACAAATATTGTTCTAGGGATGTACGATGGAGACGATCTCGTACACCATTGGCGAATTTCAACGGACCGGACGAAAACGACGGATGAGTATGGCATGCTAGTGAAATCGCTCTTTGACCATTCGAACGTCTCGTTCGATCAAGTCGATGGTGTCATTTTGTCCTCTGTCGTACCTCCTGTTATTTTTCCACTTGAACAAATGTCACAACGATACTTCAATGTACGTCCAATCGTTGTGGGCCCAGGTGTGAAGACAGGATTAGATATTCACGTCGAGAATCCCCGCGAAGTCGGGGCCGACCGAATTGTCAACGCGGTGGCAGGAATCGCCAAGTATGACGGTCCGCTCATAATTGTTGATTTTGGAACGGCAACCACGTATTGTTACATCGATGAGAAACGTCGCTACCATGGCGGCATCATCTCACCAGGGATCATGATTTCAGTGGAAGCACTTTATCAACGTGCTGCGAAATTACCACGGATTGAACTGGCAACACCACCAACGGTTATCGGGAAAAATACGATTCAAGCGATGCAATCGGGGACGTATTATGGGTATGTCGCCCAAGTAGATGGCATCGTGAATCGGATGAAGCGTGAAGTTGGTGAAGCGACCGTCATTGCGACTGGAGGATTGGCACGATTGATCAGTGAACATGCAGAAACGATTGACTATGTGGATTCGTTCCTGACACTCGAAGGCCTCCGTCTCATTTACGAGCGTAATCAAAAGTAAACTAAAGGAGTTAACTCATATGATTCATTCAGAACAACAAGTATTACTCGATCAAATGAAAGACGATTATCTCGTTCGGGCCCTCGGCTTTAATGGAGAGGTGCGTGCATTTGCAGCCCGTACGACAAAAACAGTATACGAAACACAACTTCGTCATCAAACGACACCGGTTGCCTCAGCCGCCCTCGGACGGACGATGACAATCGGTTCGATGATTGGAGCCATGCAAAAAGGTGCGGCACGCGTCACACTTAAAGTTGAAGGTGATGGTCCAATCGGGAAAATCATCGTAGACGCAGATACAGCAGGAGATGTCCGTGGATACGTATCTTACCCTCGTGTCGATGGTGGGACGTTCGTCAACGACCAAGGATTGACGAAGTTGAAAGTCGGCGAAGCGGTCGGGAAAGGAACGGTCTCGGTCATTAAAGACTTAGGCTTGAAAGATTATGTCGGTGGTTCTTCAGAGATTCAAACAGGTGAAATCAGTGAAGACTTCACATACTACTTCGCGACATCTGAACAAGTACCATCAGTCGTCGGAGCAGGTGTTCTCGTCTTACCAGAAGATGAATCAATTCTTGCTGCAGGTGGTATCATCGTTCAGTTGCTGCCGAACGCTTCCGAAGAGACGGTACAAGCGCTTGAAAAAGCACTGCAGACGTTCCCGCCGGTATCTGTTTTAATCGGTGAAGAAAAAACACCAGAAGAAATGCTGCAATTACTTCTCGGCGATAGCCTTGATGTCCTCGATACGAACCCGATTCAGTTCAATTGCACATGTAGTCGTGAACGAATGGAAAGCGCCATTATCGGTCTTGGAAAAGAAGAGATTCGCCAAATGATCGAAGAAGACGGTGGAGCCGAAGCAGTTTGCCATTTCTGTGGTGAAAAGTATCATTTCTCGGCTGAACAGTTGGAGACGATGAAAGAACAGGCACAATCGTAAGCAACGTTCCAAATTGCATATTTTCAATTCGATAGGGTATGATAACAATATCGGAATAGTCGGAATTATGAAGGAGGAAATGTAATGCGAATCGTAAACTCAGTGACAGACTTGATTGGTAAGACTCCGATTGTGAAATTGAACGGAATGACTGGACCAGAAGATGCCGATGTGTATCTCAAGCTTGAATATATGAACCCAGGGTCAAGTGTTAAAGACCGGATTGCTCTCGCCATGATCGAAGCGGCAGAAAAAGACGGAATCTTGAAGCCGGGCGATACAATCATCGAGCCAACGAGCGGGAACACAGGAATCGGTTTAGCGATGGTCAGTGCCGCGAAAGGATATAAAGCCATTCTCGTCATGCCTGAGACGATGAGCATGGAGCGTCGTAACCTTCTTCGTGGATACGGGGCCGAGCTCATCTTGACGCCAGGGCCAGAAGGAATGGGTGGAGCGATTCGTCGTGCTACTGAAGAAGCTGAGAAAAACGGCTACTTCCTTCCGCAACAATTCAACAACGCAGCGAACCCGAACGTGCATGAAATGACGACGGGGCCTGAAATTGTCGAGGCGTTCGAAGAGTCAGGACTTTCGGTGGATGCTCTCATCGCGGGAGTCGGTACAGGTGGTACGATCACCGGTGCAGGAAAAGTCGTGAAAGCGAAATATCCAGACGTGAAAATTTTGGCGGTTGAACCGGTTGATTCCCCAGTCTTGTCGGGTGGGAAGCCAGGACCTCATAAGATTCAAGGAATTGGTGCCGGCTTTGTCCCATCCATTCTGGATACTGAGATTTATGAGGGTGTCCTTCAAATCACGACAGACCAGGCGTTTGAATACGCGCGCCAAGCGGCACGCACGAACGGTGTCCTCGGTGGGATTTCTTCAGGGGCTGCCATTGCAGCGGCACTTGATACAGCGAAACGCCTCGGTAAAGGGAAAAACGTATTGGCGATTATCCCGTCAAACGGAGAACGTTACTTGAGCACACCGCTTTATCAATTTGATGAAGAATCAAACGAGAGTCGCGTATAACATTTCAGGCAGTAATCGAGAGACATTCTCTTTCGGTTGCTGCCTTTTCTTGTGTACAATAAAAGGCATGAATGAATAGACGGAGGAATGACAAGTGAGATCGACAGCGTTCAGAACGAAGCGGATGACGAAAGAAAAGATGTATGAGGCATACATGACGTTGACAGCAGACCAGCCGTACCATGCATGGCTAGAAAGTGGAAGGGCGGGACGGTATACGATTGCGGGAATCGAACCGTTCGGTCGCTTCCATGTAAAAGACGGTGTCGGTCTCTTGCAAATAGGGGAAACGACTGAAACGATGTATGGGAAACCGCTCGAGATGGTCAGTGAAGTGCGGAAACGATTTGAAGCTGAGCGTCCGGTAGGGGCACCTCCCTTCTTCGGTGGCATGATTGGTTATGTCAGCTATGACGTTTCTCGAACGATTGAGCGACTCCCTCATCAGGCAGAAGATGATTTAGCGACGCCGGATGTCTCGTTTCTGTTGTTTGATGAAGTGGCTGTGTTCGACGAAGAGAGTTCTACTCTCTATTTGATGGTCACAGCAGAGGGCAATGCCGAACGTAAAGCGGATCGTTTAGCAGCCATGTGGAACGTCGAATCACACTACGCATTCAAGCCGACTGAACAATTGCCTGTCGAGCGTTCGCGCTCCATGTCTCAGGACGAATTTGTGGAGGCGGTCAAACGAATTCAGTCTTATATCGTGGAAGGTGACGTGTTCCAAGTGAATTTGAGCGTTCGTCAATCCGAACCGTTACGCGCCGACCCGCGTCGTGTTTACGATACGCTTCGTCAAATGAATCCATCTCCGTACATGGGATACTTTGTGGATGACGCACTGACAATGGTATCCGCTTCACCGGAACTATTGCTTGAAAAACACGGGTCTGACATTTCAACGCGACCGATCGCGGGTACGCGTCCACGTGGGAAGGACGATGTTGAGGACTTGGAATTGGCGAACACGCTACTTGAAAATGAGAAGGAGCGAGCGGAACACGTCATGCTCGTCGATTTGGAACGGAACGACCTCGGGAAAGTCGCGGCATACGGTAGTGTTCATGTGGACGAATTGATGGTGATTGAAAAGTATTCACATGTTCAGCATATCGTCTCGAACGTACGGGGTACGATTCGTGATGAAGTATCAGGAGCGGAGGCGCTAGCAGCGATGTTCCCTGGTGGTACGATTACCGGTGCACCGAAAATTCGGACGATGGAAATTATCGAGGAACTTGAACCAGTTCGCCGGGGATTATACACCGGGTCATATGGATGGTTAAGTTGGGACGATGATCTCGTCTTTAACATCACCATTCGAACGATGGTCGTGAAAGATGGGATTGCATACGTTCAAGCCGGAGCGGGCATCGTCATCGATTCAGATCCGGTCTCAGAATATGAAGAATCTCTGTCCAAAGCGAAGGCGCTATGGGCGGCGAAGCAAATGACGGAGGAGACAACATGATTGTACTAATCGACAACTATGACTCATTCACATACAACTTAGTGCAGTATTTTGGAGAGCTCGGTGAAGAACTGGTCGTTTATCGAAACGACGAAGTGACGATTCAAGACATTGAGAAACTCGCTCCGAGCTACCTAGTCATTTCCCCTGGACCTTGTACACCGAACGAAGCCGGGATTAGCGTCGAAGCGATTCAAGCGTTCGCAGGGCGTATTCCGATTTTAGGTGTTTGTCTCGGTCATCAAGCGATTGCGCAAGCGTTTGGAGGAGACGTCGTTCATGCGGAGCGGCTGATGCATGGGAAAACGTCGAAGATTCAACATGACGGGAAATCGATTTTCAAAGATATTCCTCAACAGACGGTCGTGACCCGTTATCACTCGTTATCTGTGGAGCGTTCTACCTTGCCGGAATGTTTGATGGTCACAGCGGAAACAGAAACGAAGGAAATCATGGCACTCCGGCATCGGACACTTCCGATTGAAGGGGTTCAGTATCACCCTGAAGCGATTTTGACCGAGCATGGAAAAGAGATGATTCGAAACTTTATCGAGGAGTACCGCCATGTGGTATTGGCATAACGGAGACCTTGTTGAGCGAGAGGATGCATGGATTCCCGTCGAGGATCATGGATTCTTATATGGGATGGGTTTATTCGAGACGTTTCGAACATATGATTTCATTCCGTTCTTGTTCGATGCGCATTGGGAACGATTGATGAAGAGTGTAGATGAGCTGTGGATCGATTTTCCGTACACGAAGAAAGAAATCGAGACGGCGATTCAGCAGCTGTGTCGTCAAAATGAAGCTCCTGACTTGTACATCCGATTGAATGTATCGGCAGGAGTCGCGCCGCTCGGTCTGTATGCCGGACGATATGAAAATCCGAACGTCACGTTGATTGCCAAACCGCTCTCCTCGGAAGTTGTGCCACAGGAGAAACGAGTCGAACCAATCCCTTTCCCGAGAAGTCGTCCTGAAGCGGCTTTTCGATTAAAGTCGCATCATTACATGAACAATATCCTCGGAAAACGCACCTTGCAAGACCAGAATGCTGAAGGATTGTTTGCGGATGAACGGGGCTACGTGGTGGAAGGGCTCGTGTCGAACATCTTTTGGATCGGGTCTGATGATGTGTTGTATACGACACCACTTTCGAGCGGAGCACTCGCGGGCGTGACGCGACAATGGGTGATCGATTGCTTTCCTGTGGTGGAGAAATCGGTGACATTTGATGGATTAACCGCAGCAAAAGAGATTTGGATGACGAACTCGATTCAGCAAGTCGCTCCGGTGACGCATTATGGAAATCTGCAATACCCCGGTAAAGACGGGGAACGATTTAACGAAGTGTGGGCGGAGCTCGTTCGTTCACTTGGATAGGAGGCTGAAACATGACGAAAATCATGGGTATTTTAAACGTGACCCCGGACTCGTTTTCAGACGGAGGACGATATACAGCGGTCGAAGAAGCCGTACGTCACGCAAAGCAACTCGTACGAGAAGGTGCGGATGCGATTGATGTCGGTGGTGAATCGACGCGACCCGGTGCGGCGCTTGTTTCTGCAGAAGAAGAAATTGAACGTGTCGTCCCGATCATCGAACGATTGGTACAAGAAATAGATGTTCCGATCTCGATTGATACGTATAAGCCTGCTGTTGCGAGGGCGGCATTAGAAGCGGGTGCGACAATCATCAATGACGTGTGGGGCTCGAAGTGGGGAGATCGGTCGATGGTGCGTGTCGCCTTTGAATATGGCGTCCCTATCATTTTGATGCATAACCGAGAAAATCGAGACTACCATCATTTTATTGAAGATGTGGTGAGTGATTTGCAGGAGTCGATTGAGATTGCTCATGCAGCGGGTGTGAAAGATGAGCATATTTGGCTAGACCCAGGAATCGGGTTCGCAAAAGACGTGGAGCAAAATCTAGAGCTCATGAATCACCTCGATGTGATCACGCGTCTTGGCTATCCGGTGTTACTAGGTACGTCCCGTAAATCGTTTATCGGCCAAACGCTCGATTTACCAACCGAAGAACGCGTGGAAGGGACGATTGCGACGACGTGTTTAGGCATCATGAAAGGGTGCGATTGGGTACGCGTCCATGACGTGAAAGAGAATATGCGTGCAGCGAAGATGATGGATGCGATGATGAGGGGGAACGGACATGGATAAGATTTTTGTGAACGGCATGCGCTTTTATGGATATCATGGTGTGTTTGAAGAGGAGAACCGTCTCGGTCAACGGTTTCACGTGGATTTAATGTGTGAGTTAGACCTTGCACCTGCTGGGAAGTCAGATGATTTACAGGATGGAGTCAGCTACGCGGGATTATATCAAGTCACAGAAGACATTGTGACGGGAGAACCGGTCAATTTACTCGAAACACTCGGAGAACGAATCACGACGGCCATTTTGGCACATCATGATTTGATTCAAAGCGTGACAGTAAAAGTAATCAAGCCGGACCCACCAATCCCAGGACATTACGACTCGGTGGCGATTGAGATGACAAGGAGACGCACGTCATGATTTTTATCGCATTAGGAGCAAACATCGGGGAGCGGGCCGCACAATTGTCTGACGCGATTAATGAAATGGGAAAAATGGGTGTTACGGTCACGAAACAATCATCGGTTTATGAGACCGCTCCTGTCGGTTATACCGATCAACCATCATTTTATAATATGGTGGTCGAAGTGGAGACTCATCAATCTGTAACGGACTTATTAGACACCCTTCAACAAATTGAACGGCAGTTAGGTCGAGAGCGTCTCTTTAAGAACGGTCCGCGCACCATCGACCTTGACATCCTCTATTATAATGGGGAAGATATACAATCAGAACACTTGACGGTACCACATCCGCGGATGCAGGAACGTGCGTTTGTGCTCGCTCCATTAGCTGAGATTGCGCCAGAACTCATCGTCCGAGGACGAACGGTCGCATCATGGCTAGCAGATTTACCGATGGCAGACCGCCAAGATGTCGTTCGGTTACAGTTGCTAACGAATTTGGTGAAATGAAGGATGTGTTGTCTTGACAGGCTTTAAGATTGGAAATATAGATATTAAAAACCGTGCAGTCCTTGCGCCGATGGCTGGCGTGACCAACCCGGCATTCCGATTGATTGCAAAAGAATTTGGGGCAGGACTCGTCTGTGCTGAAATGGTCAGTGATAAAGGGATTTTGCTGGAGAACGCGCGGACGATGCGCATGCTATATGTCGATGAACGAGAAAAACCGCTCAGCTTGCAAATTTTTGGTGGTTCTAAAGATACACTCGTCAAAGCGGCGCAGTACGTCGATCAAAATACGAATGCCGACATCATTGATATCAACATGGGTTGTCCTGTGCCGAAAGTAACGAAATGTGACGCAGGTGCAAAGTGGTTACTTGATCCGGATAAAGTGTATGAGATGGTCAATGCCGTCACGAATGTGGTCGAAAAACCGGTCACGGTGAAAATGCGCCTTGGTTGGGACGATGATCACATCTTTATTTTGGACAACGTCAAAGCGGCTCAGACAGGTGGGGCGGCAGCCATTGCCATTCATGGACGTACGCGAGCCCAACAATATGAAGGAACTGCGAACTGGGATTGGATCGGTGAAGCGAAGAAAGTCGCGACCGTGCCGATTATCGGGAACGGGGACATTGCCACACCACAAGACGCGAAGCGTGTCATTGATCAATACGGTGTGGATGCCGTCATGATTGGGCGTGCTGCACTTGGGAACCCGTGGATGCTCTATCAGACGGTTCAGTACCTCGAAACGGGAGAACTTCCACCGGAACCAGCAGCTCGTGAAAAAATTGATATTTGCATGTTGCACCTCGACCGATTGAGCGCAATTAAAGGTGAGCTGACGGCCGTTCGTGAAATGCGTCAACATGCGGCTTGGTATTTGAAAGGATTGAAAGGCAGTGGTCCAATTCGCAAACAAATCAATGAAACGGAATCGCGTGAGGCTTTCGCAGCGGTCCTGTATGGATTTGTTGATCAACTCGAACGACAACTGTCAGAAGTGTGAACTAGAGAAAAGAACTAATTTATGGTAAGCTTGTTTGGCGAAAAAGTGCACCACAACGAATGAACGGCTTCGGCTGTGCTGTTGGCCATCGGGTCGACAGTTTTTTGTTAGGGATAAACCCAATATGGATAGAGGAGTGAATGGAATAGTGAGCCACGAGTTAGAAATGAATGATCAAATGCAGGTTCGTTTTGAGAAGATGACCGATATGCGCGAGCGCGGTCTCGACCCGTTCGGTCAACGCTTTGATCGTTCTGCGCACGCAGGTGAATTACATGAGCAGTATGAATCAGTTGAAAAAGAAGCTTTAGCAGAGCAGGACGTAGAAGTCACGCTAGCGGGTCGCATCATGACGAAACGCGGGAAAGGGAAAGTGTTTTTTGCCCACATTCAAGATGTGACAGGCCAGATTCAAATTTACGTTCGTAAAAACGATGTCGGGGATGAGCCGTTTGATTTGTTCAAATCATCAGACCTCGGTGATATCGTTGGTGTCAAAGGAAAGCTCTTTAAAACAAATGTAGGTGAACTCTCGATTCATGTGGAAGAGTTTGAGCTCTTGACGAAGGCGCTTCGCCCGCTTCCAGACAAATATCATGGATTGAAAGATGTGGAACAGCGCTATCGCCAACGTTATCTTGATTTGATCACAAACCAAGATTCACGCCAGACATTCATTTTGCGTAGCCGCATCATTTCTGAGATTCGCAACTTCTTAAATCAAAAAGGATATTTAGAAGTGGAAACACCGATGTTACACACGATTGCGGGTGGAGCAGCGGCGCGTCCGTTCTTAACGCATCATAATGCGTTGGATATGGAACTTTATATGCGTATTGCCATCGAACTTCACTTGAAACGTTTGATCGTTGGCGGACTCGAGCGCGTTTATGAAATCGGACGTGTGTTCCGTAACGAAGGAATCTCGACACGCCACAACCCTGAATTCACAATGATCGAATTGTATGAGGCGTATGCCGATTACAACGACATCATGGATTTGACGGAAGAATTGGTTGCGCACGTAGCGAAAGAAGTACTCGGTACAACAGATGTACAATATGGTGAAGATACAATTCACCTCGGCATCGGTTGGAAACGTGCACACATGGTCGACCTTGTTAAAGAAGAGACAGGTGTAGACTTCTGGCAACAAATGTCCGACGAAGAAGCACGTGCCCTTGCGAAAGAGCATGGTGTGGAAGTTCAGGACCATATGACGTTCGGTCATATCGTCAACGAGTTCTTTGAGCAAAAGGTCGAAGAGACATTGCTTCAACCAACATTCGTGACAGGACACCCAGTTGAAGTGTCGCCGTTAGCGAAGAAAAACGAAACGGATCCACGCTTCACAGATCGTTTTGAATTGTTCATCGTTCGTCGTGAACACGCGAATGCCTTCACGGAGTTGAACGATCCAATCGATCAACGTGAGCGTTTCGAAGCACAATTGCTTGAAAAAGAAGCAGGTAACGACGAGGCGCATGAACTCGATAACGATTTCCTTGAGGCGCTTGAGTACGGTATGCCACCAACAGGTGGACTTGGAATCGGGATTGACCGTCTTGTCATGTTATTGACGAACGCACCATCAATCCGCGACGTTCTTCTTTTCCCTACAATGCGTCATCAACAGTAAATAATAGTAGAGAAGCCGGTTTGTACGTAGGTGCAATCCAGCTTCTCTTTTTTTATTTTTCCGGATGAACGCTTGGAAACAAGCCGTTGAATAAAGGGTAAACTCTAACGGAAAAACTTTTTTGAAAAAACTTTATAAAAAACCCTTGCGTTAATTAAAGGTGTGCGGTAAAGTAATAAACGTTGCCGCTGATGGCAGCGGAAAGAAATAAAAAAAGTGGTTGACAACTGTGTCGATGACTTGTATTATTTTAAGAGTCGCAAAGAGCGACAGACGAACTTTGAAAACTGAACGATGAGGCAAAAATAAGTTTTACAATTTTTGAATGAAGCGCAAGCTTCGTCAATTTAAGAGCTATATCAAATTCTTTGGAGAGTTTGATCCTGGCTCAGGACGA
>NZ_JACSKO010000007.1:0-53558 GCF_018617635.1 Exiguobacterium sp. CH10 | reverse complement strand
GCCAGCGTTCGTCCTGAGCCAGGATCAAACTCTCCAAAGAATTTGATATAGCTCTTAAATTGACGAAGCTTGCGCTTCATTCAAAAATTGTAAAACTTATTTTTGCCTCATCGTTCAGTTTTCAAAGACCAATCGTTGTCGTGTTAGCGACTTTTTAATAATAGCGACTTGACTTGTGAAAGTCAACTACTTTTTATTATTTTTTTTGCTTTCTGATTATCGTTTCGTGAACAACATCAGCGACGTTTATTAATATATCAGCATCCTAAAAAACCGTCAACTGTTTTTCTAAAAAAACTTTATTTTTTTCTATTAACATCACTAAAAGAAAAAAACAGTCGTGGATCAACCCCTGACAAGGAGTAATCCACGACCGCTCGATCGTTAGGATGACTTAGAAGACATCTGCTTTTTTGTTTTCTTCTTTGCTGTTTCTGATGAAGTCGGCTCTGCAACTTGTCCAGTCTGTTGGAAACGATGAAGCATCAATACTTGATAGGCGTTCGCAAACACGAGTGTCGCGAGTGCTGGCCAAAGTAATGGGATTTCATCAGTTGTTTGAAGCGCTGGAATCCATTCGATTAACGTAATCACCGTCATTAAGAAGAGTGTCGGAATGAAAGCACTCATATTCGTTTGTTTCGCCTTACTTGCAGCAACTATCCAAGCAACAATTAATAACACGACCATCTCACCGATATAACGCCACATATGATCGTTCCCAAATGCGAGCATTCGTAAATAAACGGCATCAAAGATTGCAAAAGCAATCAGCAATACTTGAACACGATTCCATAGACGTGGTCCTCTAAACAAGTCGAGACCGACTCGGTGGATGATTAAATAGGCGAAGAAGCCCATCATGCTGATCCCGGTCCATGTACTCGAGTAACTAAGCGCCGTGACAATTGCCTCCCAGGACTGACTGACCAAATAACCCGGGTTCGCCAATAAATTCATCAGGAACCCAAACAACGTCCCAAAAACGAGCGTTGTCCAAAACAAACGTAAAAAACCTTGTACTTTCATCTCTCACCGATTCACCCTTCTATTTGTTGAATGACTGCTTGCGCCAACTCATCATACGTATGCTCAAACGGATGCCCATCACGATACACAGATGGTGCAAAGTCTTCTTCGTTGTCATACGGTTGACCGAGTGGGATTTGAGCGAGGAGTTTACTCTTCAGTGCTTCTGAGAGTTTTTCTCCACCACCATACCCAAATACGTATTCTTTCTCGCCTGTGACCTTACTTTCGAAGTAAGCCATGTTCTCAATGATGCCTAACACTTTATGGTTCGTTTTAATCGCCATTGCTCCTGCACGGGCAGCAACGAAGGCTGCTGTAGCATGAGGTGTCGTCACAATCAACTCTTGACATGATGGGAGCATAGAGTGGATATCGAGCGCGACATCTCCTGTTCCTGGTGGTAAGTCGAGCAATAGATAGTCAAGGTCTCCCCACTCCACATCATTAAAGAAGTTGTTGAGCATCTTCCCGAGCATCGGTCCGCGCCAGATAACAGGTGCATTATCTTCAACGAAGAAGCCCATCGAGATGACTTTTACACCAAATCGCTCAACTGGAATGATTTTTTCTCCACGAACGACCGGACGTTCTTCGATTCCGAGCATATCCGGAACGCTGAAACCGTAAATGTCCGCGTCAATCAATCCAACTTTCTTCCCAGCACGTGCAAGCGCAACCGCTAAGTTGACGGATACTGTCGACTTCCCTACGCCACCTTTACCTGAAGCGATAGCGATAAATGTCGTTCCTGAATTCTCACGAAGGATTGCCGGCTTCGTTGCCTCCTTCAAACTTTCATCGTTCAATGCTTCAAAGCGAAGCCCGACCGTCTTAAAGCCTTTCCCCTTGAGCAATGTGACGATCTCTTGTTGTAACTGAAGCTGTTCCCCGCTCCCTGTTTGTCCGAGTGCCACTTTCACACTGACGTAGTCTTCTTTAATGCGGATGTCTTTGACTCCCGCTGTATCTCCAAGCGTTCGGTTGATCGTTGGATCAACGAGCCCCGCCAATTCCTCGCGTACTTGCTCTACTGTAAGCATATCGCTTCCCCCTTATAACTGTTTCGATATCAGTATATCAAAAAAAGCGTTTTCTTGACGGCTTTGGAATCGACTAATTCAAACAAAAAACTCTCCACCCGAAAGGATGGAGAGTTCGAACCACTTCGCGAAGATTAACGCTTCGAGAATTGTGGTGCGCGACGTGCTGCTTTAAGACCGTATTTTTTACGTTCTTTCATACGAGCGTCACGAGTTAAGAAGCCTTTTTCTTTGAGGCTTGGACGGAATTCTGGGTCCGCTTGAAGAAGCGCACGTGATACGCCGTGGCGAATCGCTCCAGCTTGTCCAGTGTATCCACCACCGTTAACGTTAACGATTACATCGTATTTACCTTCTGTTTCAGTCAATACGAGTGGTGATTTAGCCATCATGATTAAAGTCTCATGACCGAAGTATTCTGAGATATCGCGGCCATTTACAACAACTTTACCGTCACCTGCAACGAGGTGAACGCGAGCCACCGAGTGTTTGCGGCGGCCTGTTCCGTAGTAACGTACATCTGCCATCGTTTAGTTCCTCCCTGTGTCTCGATTAACCGCGAAGTTCGTAAACTTCTGGTTTTTGTGCTTCATGCTTGTGTTCAGTTCCAGCGTAAACGTGGAGTTTGTTGAATTGTTGACGACCGAGTGATCCTTTTGGAAGCATCCCTTTGATCGCGAGTTCAAGCATACGCTCTGGACGTTTTGCGAGAAGCTCTTTTGCAGTTTGTGATTTCAAACCGCCTGGATGACCTGAATGACGGTAGTAGATCTTGTCATTCAATTTGTTACCAGTCAATTTGATTTTCTCAGCGTTGATGATGATGACGTGGTCTCCGCAATCAACGTGTGGTGTGAAAGTCGGCTTGTGCTTACCGCGAAGAAGTGATGCTACTTCACTAGTCAAACGACCGAGTGTTTTGCCTTCTGCGTCGATAAGGAGCCATTTGCGTTCTACTTCAGATGCTTTAGCCATGAATGTTGTGCGCATGTGGAATACCTCCTAAAATGTCTGTTCACTTAATTTTTTTGATGCTTTATCATAATCCTAGTTTACGGGGCTAAGATTGTGGTTCATCTCTAAATGTGAAAATGAAATGCCAATGAATATAATACGATTTTATAGAGGGAATGTCAATCTACTTTTTCATAATTCACATTCCACAAATACAAACCGTGTGGAGGCGCGGTAATCCCCGCCATACGGCGGTCTTTCGCTTCCAGCATTTCGGTGATGTCAGCTGGCTCATATTTGCCTCTCCCTACCTCAATAACCGTCCCCACCATGATACGTACTTGATTATATAAGAAACCAGAACCGACGAAACGGAATACGATCTCATCCCCCATTTCGAACACTTCTGCTTCATAGATCGTACGGACACGGTCCTCGACTTCCGCCTTTGTCACAGAAAATGACGTAAAGTCATGAGTTCCGACTAATCGTTCCATTGCCTCACGCATTCGACCAAGGCTAAGGTCATACGTCACCGTGGTAGCATAGTGCCTTCTGAATGGATCTTCGGTTTTACGGATATGATAGCGATACTCTTTTCGCTTCGCCCCATATCGCGCGTGGAACCCAGTGTCCGCTTCTTCTGCTTGTTTGACGAGGATGTCGTCGGGCAACATCGCGTTCAACGCTTTAACAAAACGCTCCGCGGGCATCTGTAACGAAGTGTCAAAATGAATCACTTGCCCTAAGGCATGGACACGAGCGTCTGTACGACCTGAGGCGACAATTTTGACGGGGTGGCGATGCATTCGTGTTAGAACTGCCTCGATCTCCGCTTGAATCGTATTCCCATTTGGCTGTACTTGATATCCCGCGTAGTGTGTCCCGTCATAGGCAACTGTCAGTTTAATCCGTCTCATCCAATCCCTCTCAATCCAAACAATATGAGTGTTAACGCGACAAAGATCAGCAATACTGCTGTATCACGCGTCTGCCACTCCATCTCACGCAACCTCGTCCGTCCTTCACCCCCACGATACCCACGAGCCTCCATCGCCGTAGCGAGGTCCTCAGCGCGCTTAAACGCCGAGATGAACAATGGAATCAATAAAGGGATGACTCCTTTTAAACGGGACTTCCATGGACCGCTCATCAAATCAACCCCTCGTGCTTGCTGGGCTTTCATGATTCGGTCTGTCTCGTCTGCAAGAGTTGGTAAGAAGCGAAGCGAGATCGATAACATCAAGGCAATCTCATGTGCCGGTACACGAATCCGCTCAAACGGTCGGAGACCTGCTTCAATCGAATCGGTCAATTCCATCGGTGTCGTCGTCAATGTGACGAGTGTCGTTAACATGACGAGATAGAAGAACCGGAGCGAGACAATCAGTCCCATCCGAATCCCTTCTGAGTAAATGGCAATCGGGCCAAATTCAAAAAGGAGTGTCCCGTCACGATTAAATAATAACTGCAAGATCAACGTGAAGACGATCAAGAAGAGAATCATCCGTAACCCATTCCATAAATAACGCCAAGATAGTTGTGATAGTTTCACCGCAAATAATGTGAACGCTAGTAGAAATAAGTTCGTCCATAAGTTATCCGCTAAAAACACGACCGGGATAAATCCTAAAATAAAGAGTGTCTTCGCACGGGCATCGAGTGAATGGAGCCAGGAATGACCCGGTATATATTGACCAATAATCATATGGCTCCCCCTCTCAAATGCTCTGCGATCCAATCCGCTAATTCGGCCTCCGTTCGTACGAGTGGAATGACCGCTTCTCCAAAAGCCGGTGCTAGATCACGGGCGAATCGGAGAACGTGCGGGATATCAAGCTGGAGACGACGTACGAGAGCTTCATCCTGAAACAACTCAAACGGATCGCCATCGAACGCTACCTGTCCACGCTCCATCACGACGACGCGTTCGGCGTAAGTGAGCACGTCATCCATATCGTGAGAAACGAGAATCAGCGTTAGATTCAGCTCTTCTCGTAATCGTTTAAATAATGCCAGCATATCTCGTCGGCCAATCGGATCGAGACCCGCTGTTGGTTCGTCGACGATGAGGACGTCGGGACGGCTCGCTAAGACACCCGCAATCGCGACGCGACGCATTTGCCCCCCGGAAAGGTCGAATGGAGAACGGTCCCATAGTGATTCATCTAAACCGACGAGACGAAGTGCCTCATGGGCACGCTCTTTTGCTTCGGCATCTGTCGCGCCAAAGTTGCGCGGACCGAACATGACGTCGCGTTCGACCGTCTCTTCAAACAATTGGTGCTCAGGATATTGAAAGACGAGCCCAACGCGACGCCGAAGCGGCAAGAGATTTTGTTTTTTATCACGACGCGTTCGAATCGGTGTGACCGTGATATCATCGACCACGACACGTCCATCAGTCGGTCGTAATAAGCCGTTCATATGTTGAACGAGTGTTGATTTCCCAGAGCCCGTATGCCCAAGAAACGCAACAAGCGCTCCCGACGGAATGGTTACATTCACATCGCGCAGCGCGGTTCGTTCAAACGGAGTATTCATTTGATATTGATATGTTACTTCTTCAATGCGTATCGGCATAGATGGTTCACCAACTCCGAATGTTGTAGCATCAGACGATCGAGTGGAATGCCACGTGCCTTCAGTTCGAGTTGCATCCGGACAATGAACGGAACATCCAATTGAATGTCACGAAGCGTATCGGGATGTTGAAACACGTCTTCAGGTGTACCGGTCATCGCAATCTTACCTTTCGATAATGCAATGATACGGTCGGCAAACAACACTTCGTCGAGCTCGTGTGTAATGGCGACAACGGTCATCCCTTCTGAGACGAGTTGTCTTACCGTTTGTAATACCTCTTGTCGCCCAATTGGGTCGAGCATCGAGGTCGCTTCATCGAGCACGAGGACACGCGGGCGCATTGCGAGAGCCGCAGCTATCGCAACGCGCTGCTTTTGTCCACCGGATAACTGATGCGGTTCACGGTCCGCTAGTTCCGATAATCCAACGCGCGCTAGACTGTCATCAATTCGACGAACCATTTCTTGACGTGGAAGTCCCATGTTTTCGAGAGAAAATGCCACATCATCGCGCACGGTCGCCCCGACAAATTGATTGTCGGGATTTTGAAAGACGACCCCGATCCGAGTTCGAACGTCCCACACGTCTGCGGCGTTCGATGGATCGAGTGTCTCGACGCGGACTTCCCCCTGTTCAGGAATAAGAAGTCCGTTCCACAACTTCGTCAGTGTCGACTTACCAGAACCATTATGGCCGACAATCGCAAGCCATTCCCCTTTATATACATCGAGCGACAGGCCGTTAAGTGCCGGCTCAGGCTGTCCAGGGTAATGAAATACGACGTCCCGTACCATAATTTGCGATTCCATAGGTCGACTCCTTTCTGATGTGGAAACAGGGCAATACGTCACCGCATGCCCTGTTGACTGCCTAATGAATTAGACGAGTTCGATGATTACAACTTCTGCACCATCACCGCGGCGTGGGCCGACTTTCATGATGCGCGTGTATCCACCTTGACGTTCAGCGTAGCGTGGAGCCACGTCTTCGAACAATTTTTGGATTGCGTCTTTTTCTCCAGCGTTCTCCTTACGAACGAATGAAGCTACTTGACGACGGGCATGAAGATCGCCACGTTTCCCAAGAGTGATCAATTTTTCAACGACTGGGCGAAGTTCTTTCGCTTTTTGTTCAGTTGTTTGAATGCGCTCGTTGATGATTAGGTCAGTTGCAAGATCACGCAAAAGCGCCTTGCGTTGCGAGCTTGTACGGCCAAGTTTCGAATAAGCCATTACATTTCCCTCCTTCGGTTGAACTTAGTCTTCTTTACGCAAGCCCAAACCGAGTTCGTCCAACTTGTGTTGAACTTCTTCGAGTGATTTACGTCCGAGGTTACGAACTTTCATCATCTCTTCCTCTGATTTGTTTGCGAGTTCTTGAACAGTGTTGATGCCAGCGCGCTTCAAGCAGTTGTACGAACGAACTGAGAGATCGAGTTCTTCAATCGTCATTTCGAGTACTTTTTCTTTTTGGTCTTCTTCTTTCTCGACCATGATTTCTGCGTTGAGAGCCTCATCTGTCAAACCAACGAAGATGTTCAAGTGTTCAGTCAAAATTTTCGCTCCTAATGATACAGCTTCTTCCGGACGAATTGAACCATCTGTCCACACGTCTAATAAAAGCTTATCAAAGCTAGCGTCTTGACCGACACGTGTTTTATCTACTTCGTAGTTCACGCGTTGAATCGGTGTATAGATCGAATCGATTGGAATGACCCCAATCGGCATATCATCACGTTTGTTATCTTCTGCCTGGACGTAACCACGACCACGGCGAGCAGTCAAACGCATGCGAAGCGTCGCATTGTCAGCGAGAGTCGCGATGTGGAGCTCAGGATTCAAGATTTCAACGTCGCTATCATGGGTAATGTCTGCCGCAGTGACAGCACCGGCACTTGAAACGTTAATCTCAAGCGTTTTCTCTTCTTCCGAGTACACTTTGAGTGCTAACTTCTTGAGGTTTAGTACGATTTGAGTAACGTCTTCGACGACACCGTCAATCGTAGAGAACTCGTGAAGCACGCCATCGATTTGAACCGCTGTTACCGCTGCACCTGGGAGCGATGACAATAGAATTCGACGTAGTGAGTTACCGAGAGTAGTGCCATATCCACGTTCAAGCGGTTCTACTACGAATTTACCAAACGTAGCGTCCTCGCTGATTTCGACCGTTTCGATCTTTGGTTTTTCAATCTCGATCATCTGAACCCCTCCTTGAGTATATCCTGCCGTGCAGTTTGAACTGCTAAAGTATAAGCTGTCGTGCTAGGTAAGCCCCTCACACGTTCAAGCGATTATACGCGGCGACGTTTCGGAGGGCGGCAACCGTTGTGCGGAACTGGAGTTACGTCACGGATTGCAGTAACTTCGAGACCAGTAGCTTGGAGCGCACGGATAGCCGCTTCACGTCCAGCACCAGGACCTTTAACGTTAACTTCTACTGTACGCATACCGTTGTCCATTGCAACTTTTGCTGCAGTTTCAGCAGCCATTTGCGCTGCGAACGGAGTCGATTTACGTGATCCTTTAAATCCAAGGTTACCAGAAGTAGCCCATGAGATCGCGTTACCTTGCGTGTCAGTGATTGTAATGATTGTGTTGTTGAATGTAGAACGGATGTGTACCACACCGACTTCAACATGTTTTTTAACTTTACGTTTAGAACGTACGTTTTGCTTACGTTTCGCCATTGTTCAATTCCCTCCTTTACTTCTTCTTGTTCGCTACTGTACGGCGTGGGCCTTTACGAGTACGCGAGTTGTTCTTCGTGTTTTGACCGCGAACAGGGAGACTACGGCGATGACGGATACCGCGGTATGCGCCGATCTCGATCAAACGTTTGATGTTAAGTGAAACTTCACGACGAAGGTCACCTTCAACTTTGATTCCGTCAATTGCTTCACGGATACGGTTGAGTTCATCTTCAGTAAGGTCGCGTGTGCGTGTCTCTTCAGAAACGTTAGCAGCCTTCAAAATTTCTTGTGCTTTTGTTTTACCAATACCATAGATGTATGTGAGCGAAATAACGATACGTTTTTCGCGTGGAATATCTACACCAGCAATACGTGCCATGTGTGCACCTCCTCTGAAATTAACCTTGTTTTTGTTTGTGTTTCGGGTTTTCGCAAATTACCATTACTTTACCCTTACGGCGAATAACTTTACATTTTTCGCAAATCGGTTTTACCGACGGTCTTACTTTCATGAGTATACCCTCCTCCTGGAAAAATCGGAGTTACTTATAACGGTACGTAATCCGCCCGCGAGTCAAGTCGTATGGAGACAACTCAACAGTTACGCGGTCACCTGGAAGGATCCGAATGTAGTGCATCCGAATTTTCCCTGAGACGTGCGCGAGCACCGTGTGGCCGTTTTCTAACTCCACTTTAAACATTGCGTTCGGAAGTGGTTCGACAACAGTGCCTTCCACTTCAATGACATCTTGTTTCGCCATCATTTATTCCCCTTTCTATATGAAGATCTTTAGGAGCACAGACGATCTATTGCCATCTACTGTGAGAGAAGGATCCAAAATGGATCAGTATGAAACAATAGAGCCTCATTCACCGGAATCGAGTTTCGTTAAAATCTCGTATCCATCGTCTGTGATGGCGATGGTGTGCTCAAAGTGGGCGCACATGCTACCGTCCACTGTGACAACTGTCCAGTTATCAGCCAGTGTTCGAACATAGCGTTGACCAGCATTAACCATTGGTTCAATAGCTAACGTCATCCCAGTCTTCAGGCGCGGCCCTTTCCCCGGTGGACCATAGTGTGGAATTTGCGGTTCTTCATGCAAATTTTGTCCAACACCATGACCGACGTATTCGCGGACGACAGAAAAATCGTGTGATTCAACATATGCTTGAATCGCATGTGAAATATCTGTCAATCGCCCTCCAGCCTTGGCGTGCTCCAATCCTTTATACAGACTTTCTTCGGTTACGTCAAGTAGCCGCTGTGTCTCTTCTGAGATTGTTCCCACTGGATAAGTCCAAGCGGAATCTCCATGGTATCCATTATAGTAGGCACCGATGTCGATTGAGATAATATCTCCATCTTTCAATACCCGTTTTCCTGGAATGCCATGAACAAGCTCTTCATTCACCGAAGCGCAAACACTACCGGTAAAACCGTTATAGCCTTTAAACGATGGCGTCGCACCTTGGCTGCGAATGTAATCTTCCGCAATCTGGTCGAGCTCAAGCGTCGTGATTCCTGGTTTTATGTGCTGTTTGAGCACCTGGTGCGTTCGAGCAACAATTTGCCCAGCCTCACGCATAATCGCAATTTCACGAGGCGTCTTCGTGATGATCATTCAGTATCACCGAGTAATGCTTTGACATCGGCATATACGACATCGATTGGACGATCTCCATCCAATGTACGAAGATACCCTTTTTCAGCGTAAAAGTCAATGAGTGGTTTCGATTGCTCGATGTTGACGTCAAGGCGACGGCGAACCGTTTCCTCTTTATCGTCTTCACGTTGCATGAGAGCCGACCCATCCACATCACAGATGCCTTCCACTTTTGGTGGGTTGAAGATCACGTGATATGTCGCACCACATGTTGGGCAGATCCAACGACCTGTCAAACGTGGAACGAGAATTTCCGCATCCACATCGATGTTGACGACGTGGTCAATCTGTTTCCCCAAATCTTTAAGCAAACTTTCGAGTGCCTCTGCTTGAGCAACAGTACGCGGGAATCCATCAAGTAAGAAACCTTTTTCAGTGTCATCTTGGCTAAGACGTTCGCGTACGATTCCGATTGTTACCTCATCCGGTACGAGTTCGCCTTTATCCATGAACGACTTGGCTTCTTTACCGAGTGGCGTTCCGCCTTTGATTGCCGCACGAAACATGTCGCCTGTCGAAATGTGAGGGATTTGGTACTCTTCTACGATTTTAGCAGCTTGAGTCCCTTTCCCAGCACCCGGTAAGCCCATGAGTACTAGATTCATCTCGGTTAGCCTCCAGTTTTGATTTTCACGAAGGGCTTGTAAACACGACAGGAAGGAAGGGTCAACCCTTCCTTCCGCTTTAACGGATAAAGCCTTTATAGTGTCGTTTTACAAGTTGACTCTCGATCTGTTTCATCGTTTCGAGGGCTACCCCGATGACGATCAATAAGCTCGTTCCTCCGATTTGAACGGAAGTTGGAAGACCGGCAAGCTTAATGAAGATTGTCGGCATGATCGCCACGAGCGATAAGAAAATCGCTCCGAAGAAAGTCAATCGATACAGCAACTTCGTGATGTACTGTTCTGTTTGCGCCCCAGGACGAATCCCAGGAATATAACCACCTTGCTTCTGCAGGTTTTCTGCCATCTGCTCTGGGTTGACCTGAACAAATGTATAGAAGTAAGAGAACGCAATGATTAACGCAACGTAAATCGACATTCCGATTGGCGCCGTCGTGTCAAAGTACGTCTGTAATTTTTGCGTTGTCTCTGGAGAAGCAATGAAGCTTGCAACAGTTGGTGGTGTTACCATGAAGGAAATCGCGAAGATTACCGGGATAACACCTGCAGCGTTTAGCTTGATCGGCAAGTGCGTCGACTGACCGCCCACTGGGGTACGGTTTGCCGTGCGTTTTGCATATTGGATTGGAATTTTGCGTGCCGCTTGTTGAACATAAATGATTCCAACCGTCACAGCCAAAATGACAAGGGCCAATACAACCAAGTAAACGATGTTAATGAACAATGCATCTCCAGCGTTTTGGAGTTTTGTTTCATAAATCTGCGTAAAGATTCTTGGGAACCCAGCGACGATACCAGCGAAGATAATGATGGAAATACCATTCCCAACACCTTTCTCCGTTGTCATCTCACCAAGGAACATCAAGAACGCTGTACCCGCAGTGAGTACAATCGCGATCACAAAGTAAGTTGCCGTTCCCCATGTTTCATTGACGAGACCTGGGTAGAGGCGGTTAAATCCAAACGACAATGAAGTCGCTTGGACAAAGCCTAAGATGATCGTCCCATAGCGCGTGACCGTCGCTAACTTTTTACGGCCCGCCTCTCCTTGTTTTGCCCATTCGGCAAACTTTGGAACGACGTCCATTTGTAAAAGTTGCACAACGATCGATGCCGTAATGTACGGCATGATCCCCATTGCGAACAAGGAGAAGTTCTGTAAAGCATTTCCTCCAAACAAGTTCAAGAAGTCAAGAAGACCTCCTGAGTCAAAACGCAACACATCCGTATTCACCATCGGCACCGGGATATGAGCCCCGATGCGGAAAATGATGATGATTGCGAGTGTGAAGAGAATACGCTGTCGAATATCTTTCACGCGCCACATATTGGAGATCGTCTGAAACATCAGATCACCTCAACTGTACCGCCAGCTGCTTCGATTGCTTCTTTCGCTGCACCCGAGAACTTGTTGGCTTTTACAGTCAATTTAGTTTCAAGCTTGCCGTTAGCAAGGACCTTGATTCCGTCTTTAGCAGAGCTGACTACACCAGTCTCGATTAAGAGTTCTGGAGTAACTTCAGTACCTGCTTCGAAACGGTTAAGCGTGTCTAGGGAAACAACCGCGTACTCTTTACGAGTTGGGTTGTTGAAACCGCGTTTTGGAAGACGACGGTAAAGTGGGTTTTGTCCACCTTCGAATCCTGGACGAACGCCACCGCCCGAACGAGCTTTTTGACCTTTGTGTCCACGGCCAGAAGTTTTACCGTTACCAGTCGCCATACCGCGACCGACACGGTTACGTTCGTGACGTGAACCTGGAGTTGGCTTCAATTCATGGAGTTTCATAGTGGCACCTCCTTATTTATTAAAATCTTTATTATTCGTTGATTTCTTTTACAGTCACAAGGTGCGACACTTTATTGATCATACCGCGCATCGCGACGTTGTCTGGGACAACGACCGTTTGATGCATTTTGCGAAGACCGAGTGTACGTACAGTAACACGCTGACCTTCCGGACGACCAATTGTGCTGCGTGTGAGGGTGATTGCGAGTTTCGCCATGTCTAGTTCCCTCCCTTAGTTAAGAAGTTCTTCTACGCTTTTACCACGTAGTTTAGCAACTTCCTCTGCTTTTTTGAGCTCAGTCAAGCCCTGTACCGTCGCACGGACGATGTTGATCGGTGTGTTTGAACCTAACGATTTCGAAAGGATGTCACCTACACCTGCAAGTTCGAGCACCGCACGAACTGGACCACCAGCGATAACCCCAGTACCTTCAGAAGCTGGTTTCATGAATACACGACCTGCTCCGAATACTCCTGTGATTTCGTGTGGAATTGTTGTACCAACCATAGGTACTTGTACCATGTTTTTCTTAGCGGCTTCAATAGCCTTGCGAATCGCTTCTGGCACCTCTTGTGCCTTACCTGTACCGAAACCGACGTGACCATTTTTGTCACCTACGACTACGAGAGCAGCAAAACGGAAGCGGCGGCCACCTTTTACGACTTTCGCGACGCGGTTTACGGTAACAACGCGTTCTTCAAGTTGTTCCATGTTAACGTCTAACTGGCGCATCGAGTGTCCCCTCCTTTTTATTAGAATTTAAGACCTGCTTCACGAGCTGCTTCTGCAACAGCTTTGACGCGGCCATGATAGAGGTATCCACCACGGTCGAACACAACTGTGTCGATACCTTTCTCGAGTGCACGTTCTGCAGCAAGTTTACCAACAGCTTTCGCTGCTTCAACGTTACCGCCATTTGTAAGATCGAGAGCTTTATCTTTCGAAGATGCAGACACAAGCGTTGTTTGTGCTGCGTCATCGATAAGTTGAACGTAAATGTGCTTGCTCGAACGGAATACGTTCAAACGTGGACGAGCTGCTGTCCCCGAGATCGTACGACGTACGCGAGCATGACGTTTTTTACGAACTGCATTTTTATCTGCCTTTGTGATCATTTATGCCACTCCTTTCCGTTCATTTCGTGACGAATTACTTACCAGTCTTACCTTCTTTACGGCGAATACGTTCATCAGAGTAACGAACACCTTTACCTTTGTAAGGTTCTGGAGCACGGTACGAGCGGATTTGAGCAGCAACGTGACCGACGCGCTCTTTGTTAATCCCTTTTACGATGATTTGCGTGTTTGAAGGAACTTCGATTTCGATACCTTCCTCAGCAACGTACTCGATTGGGTGCGAGTAGCCGAGGTTGAGGACGAGTTTGTTACCTTGCTTCGTAGCACGGTAACCAACCCCCGAGATCTCAAGTGTTTTTTGGAATCCGTTCGACACACCTTGTACCATGTTGGCAATAAGGGCACGTGTCGTACCGTGAATTGTGCGGCTTTCTTTCGATTCGTCTGGACGAACAACCGTCAATTCGTTCTCTTCAACTTTGATTTCCAATGCCGGGTTAGCTGAAAGCGAAAGTTCACCTTTAGCACCTTTTACTGTGACCGTGTTGTCATTAGCAACTGTTACAGTAACGCCAGCAGGAATCGTAACTGGTTTTTTACCAATACGTGACATTGATTACACCTCCGTTCTTGTTAGAAAAGTGACTTACCAGATGTAGGCGATCACTTCGCCGCCGACTTGTTGTTGGCGAGCTTCTTTATCAGTCATAAGACCTTTAGATGTCGAAAGAACTGCGATTCCGAGTCCTCCGAGTACTTTAGGCACTTCATCAGCTTTTGCGTATACGCGAAGACCTGGTTTCGAAATACGTTTGAGACCAGTGATTACACGTTCGTTGCTTGCTCCATATTTAAGGAAAAGACGAAGTGTACCTTGTTTAGCGTCCTCGATATATTCAACATCGCGAATGAAACCTTCACGCTTAAGGATTTCAGCGATCTCACGTTTAATGTTCGAAGCTGGAAGCTCCATTTTTTCATGGCGAACCATGTTAGCGTTACGGATACGTGTAAGCATATCTGCAATAGGGTCTGTCATTACCATGCGATGTACCTCCTTTCACACTGTTAGTGGATTACCAGCTTGCTTTTTTAACACCAGGGATTTGACCTTTGTATGCAAGATCACGGAACTTGATACGGCTGATCCCGAATTTACCCATGTAACCATGCGGACGACCTGTGATGCTGCAACGGTTGTGCAAGCGTACAGGTGACGAGTTACGTGGCAATTTGCTGAGTCCGATATAATCGCCTTCAGCTTTCAACTTCGCACGCTTTTCAGCGTACTGGGCAACGAGTTTCTCGCGTTTAAGTTCGCGATTCACCATTGACTTTTTAGCCATGTTGTCGACCTCCCTCTAGATTATTTTTGGAATGGCATACCGAGAAGTGTGAGCAATTCACGTGCTTCTTCGTCTGTGTTTGCTGTTGTAACAACAACGATGTCCATACCGCGTACTTTAGATACTTTATCGTAATCGATCTCAGGGAAAATAAGTTGCTCTTTCACGCCAAGCGTGTAGTTACCGCGTCCGTCGAATGCTTTCTTCGATACACCGCGGAAGTCACGTACACGTGGAAGTGAAACAGTTACCAATTTGTCGAGGAAATCGTACATACGCTCGCCACGAAGTGTAACCTTCGCACCGATTGGCATACCTTCACGAAGCTTGAAACCAGCGATTGATTTCTTCGCTTTCGTTACGAGTGGTTTTTGACCTGAAAGAATTGTTAATTCTTCAACTGCCATGTCAAGTGCTTTCGAGTTCGAAACAGCATCACCTACACCCATGTTGATGACGATCTTTTCGATTTTCGGTACTTGCATGACCGAGTCATAGTTGAATTTATCCATCATCGCTTTCACGATGTCGCTTTTATACTTCTCTTGCAAACGGTTCATAGTCGAATGGACCTCCTTTCGTCACGTTCTTCTTATTTATCGAGTGATTCGCCCGATTTCGCGACACGAACTTTTTTACCATCGACTACTTTGAAACCAACACGAGTTGGTTTGCCAGTTTTAGGGTCGAGTGGCATTACGTTCGAGACGTGAATTGGTGCTTCGATCTCAAGGATCCCGCCTTGTGGATTCGCTTGTGAAGGTTTTGAGTGTTTTTTCATCACGTTTACGCCTTCAACCACTACGCGGTTTTTGCTTGGCATAGCTTTGAGGATAACCCCTTGCTTGCCTTTATCTTTACCAGACATTACCTGGACTGTATCGCCTTTTTTAACATGCATCGTTTGCGCACCTCCTTATAGGATTGAAATTGGAAATTAAAGTACTTCCGGTGCCAACGAAACGATCTTCATGAATTCTTTTTCACGAAGTTCACGTGCAACTGGCCCGAAGATCCGTGTGCCGCGTGGGCTCTTGTCATCTTTGATAATGACTGCTGCGTTCTCATCGAAACGGATGTACGAACCATCTTTACGACGAGCGCCGCGTTTTGTACGAACGACAACTGCTCTGACAACGTCACCTTTTTTAACAACGCCACCTGGTGTTGCTTGTTTTACCGTAGCGACGATAACGTCACCGATGTTTGCAGTCTTACGACCAGAACCACCGAGAACCTTAATTGTCAACAGTTCACGCGCGCCAGAGTTGTCTGCTACTTTCAAGCGAGATTCTTGTTGAATCATGCGAGTGTACCTCCCTCCGGATGTTTAATAAATCCGAACTGTTATTAGATGATTACTGATTCTTCTACTACTGTTACAAGACGGAAACGTTTGTCTTTAGAAAGAGGACGTGTTTCCGCGATGCGAACGATATCGCCCACTTTAGCGACGTTGTTCTCATCGTGTGCTTTATATTTCTTCGTGTAGTTTACACGTTTGCCATAAAGTTTATGACGAACCTTTGTTTCTACTGCGACGACGATCGTTTTGTCCATTTTGTCAGACACGACGCGACCAGTGAACACTTTACGGTTGTTGCGTTCCATGAGTGTTACCTCCTCTCAAGAATCCGATGTAATTAGCCGTTGTTGATGCCGAGTTCGCGTTCACGAAGAATCGTTTTAGCACGCGCAATCGACTTGCGTACTTCACGGATACGAGCAGGATTCTCAAGCTGACCTGTAGCAAGTTGGAAGCGAAGGTTAAAGAGTTCTTCTTTCCACTCGCCCACTTTACCGTTGAGCTCTTCAGTTGTTGATTGACGGAGATCAGTTGCTTTCATTCGTATCACCACCATTTTCTTCACGTTTCACGAACTTACATTTTACTGGAAGTTTGTGCGATGCAAGACGAAGTGCCTCACGTGCCACTTCCTCAGATACACCTGCGATTTCGAACATTACTTTGCCAGGCTTAACTACAGCTACCCAGCCTTCTGGAGCACCTTTACCCGAACCCATTCGGACTTCGAGAGGCTTTTTAGTGTACGGCTTGTGTGGGAAGATCTTGATCCACACTTTACCACCACGTTTCATATAACGTGTCATTGCAATACGTGCTGATTCGATTTGACGGTTTGTAATCCAGCTCGCTTCGAGAGCTTGGAGACCGAACTCACCGAAGTGTACAGTTGTGCCGCGTTTAGCATTCCCGCGCATTTTACCACGGTGTACACGACGATATTTCACGCGTTTAGGTAACAACATAGTGTGTTGCCTCCTTCCTGAAAGAGTGTTTATTATTCAGCGTTTTTCGCTGTGTTGTTTTTTGTTGGAAGAACTTCACCGTGGTATAACCAAACTTTTACGCCGATTTTACCGTAAGTTGTGTCAGCTTCAGCTGTTCCGTAGTCGATGTCGGCACGGAGTGTGTGAAGTGGAACTGTTCCTTCCGAGTATTTCTCTGAACGAGCGATATCAGCGCCACCAAGACGACCAGAAACTTCTGTTTTGATCCCTTTGATGCCAGTACGCATCGAACGTTGAATTGATTGTTTCATTGCACGACGGAATGATACGCGACCTTCCAATTGACGAGCAATGTTTTCTGCTACAAGCTTCGCAACAGCGTCAGCGTTTTTCACTTCAACAACGTTGATGTGAACGCGTTTTCCGTCAGCGATTTTTGTAATGTGTTTACGGAGTGATTCGATTTCAGAACCACCTTTACCGATTACCATACCTGGCTTCGCAGTGTGAAGCGAAATGTTCACGCGGTTTGCAGCGCGTTCGATTTCAACTTTAGAAACACTAGCATCCTTCATTTTGTTTTCGATGTATTCACGAATAACGAAGTCTTCATGAAGGAGATCAGCGTAGTCTTTCTCAGCGTACCAACGCGAATCCCAGTCTTTGATAACACCAACGCGAAGACCGTGCGGATTTACCTTTTGACCCACTACATATCCCTCCTTATTTCTCAGTTACCACGATGTGGATGTGGCTTGTGCGTTTGTTAATACGGCTTGCGCGACCCATCGCACGTGGGCGGAAGCGTTTGAGTGTTGGACCTTCGTTTACGTAAGCTTCTGTTACAACGAGGTTCTCAATGTTCATATCGTAGTTGTGCTCTGCGTTAGCAATCGCTGATTTTAATACTTTTTCAACGACTGGCGATGCTGCCTTGTTCGTGTGAGCAAGGACAGAGAGCGCTTCGCCGACTTGTTTCCCGCGAATTAAGTCTACAACGAGACGTGCTTTGCGAGGAGCAAGACGGACCATATTAGCTGATGCTTTAGCTTGCATGGATTTGACCTCCCCTCAAATTACCGTTTCGTTTTCTTGTCTGATCCGTGACCTTTGTACGTGCGTGTTGGAGCGAATTCACCAAGTTTGTGACCAACCATGTCTTCTGTCACGAATACTGGTACGTGTTTACGACCATCGTGCACACCGAACGTGTGACCCATGAATTCTGGGAAGATCGTCGAGCGACGTGACCAAGTTTTGATGACTTGCTTCTCACCAGATTCGTTGAGTTTGTCAACTTTAGCGAGCAAGTGGTGATCTGCGAATGGACCTTTTTTCAAGCTGCGACCCATGTTAGAACCTCCCTTTGGAATGATTCGGGAACGGCCCTTTCGAACCGCCCGAGAATCATGTAGTAATTATTTCTTACGGCGACGAAGGATGTACATGTCGCTCGATTTGTTTTTCTTACGAGTCTTAAGACCAAGAGCTGGTTTACCCCAAGGAGTAAGTGGGCCCGAACGACCGATTGGCGCACGACCTTCACCACCACCGTGTGGGTGATCAACCGGGTTCATTACAGAACCACGTACTGTTGGGCGTTTGCCTAACCAACGTGAACGTCCTGCTTTACCGATATTTACGAGTTCGTGTTCTTCGTTACCAACTGAACCGATTGTCGCGCGGCAAGTGCCGAGGAACAAGCGTGATTCACCTGATTGAAGACGAACGATGACGTACTTGCCGTCACGTCCTTGGATTTGTGCCGATGCACCAGCCGCACGAACAAGCTGACCACCTTTACCAGGCTTAAGCTCGATGTTGTGGATTGTTGTACCGACAGGGATGTTTACGAGTGGAAGAGCGTTCCCCACTTTGATATCCGCTTCAGGACCAGACATGATTTCCATGCCTACTTTGATGCCCTTAGGAGCGAGGATGTAACGTTTCTCACCATCTACATAGTTGATGAGTGCGATGTTTGCTGAACGGTTTGGATCGTATTCGATCGTTGCTACGCGTCCTGCAACGCCATCTTTGTTACGTTTGAAATCGATGATACGGTATTTACGCTTGTGACCGCCACCTTGGTGACGAACAGTCAAGCGACCTTGGTTGTTACGTCCGCCTTTTTTCGAAAGCTTTTCAGTTAACGATTTTTCAGGGCGATTCGTTGTGATCTCTGCAAAGTCGAGAGATGTCATGTTACGACGACCGTTAGTGGTCGGCTTAAACTTTTTGATTGCCATCGAGGATTCCCTCCTTTTCTTCTAAGGTAGTTAATTAACCGAGGAAGTCGATTGTGTTGCCTTCTGCAAGAGTTACGATCGCTTTTTTACGGCGAGCTGTGTAACCAGCGTGACGACCGACACGTTTCGCTTTCGGTTTGTAGTTCATTGTGTTTACCGAAGCAACTTTCACATTGAAGATTGTTTCGATAGCGTGTTTCACTTGCGATTTAGTCGCTTTTACGTCGATTTCGAAAACGTATTTGTTAGCTTCCATGAGGCTAACTGAACGCTCAGTGATGATCGGACGTTTGATGATATCGTATGCTTGAGCCATTATGCAAGCACCTCCTCTACCTTCGCAACCGCATCTTTAGTGAAGATGACTTTGTCGTTAGCAACGAGGTCAAGAACGTTTACGCCTGCTGCGTCGATCACAGTCACTCCTGGGATGTTACGAGCTGCGAGAGCGATAGTCTCATTGTAGTCCGCTGTGACTACAAGAGCCTTACGTTCTACTGATAAGCTGTTGAGTACAGCAGCCATATCTTTTGTTTTTGGTGCGTCGAAAGCAAGGCCTTCGAGGACGATGATTTCGTTGTTTTGTACTTTCGACGAAAGAGCCGAGAGAAGTGCTAAACGACGAACCTTCTTAGGAAGTTTGTAAGAGTATGAACGTGGTGTTGGACCGAAGACTGTACCACCACCAACCCATTGTGGTGAGCGGATAGAACCTTGGCGCGCACGACCAGTTCCCTTTTGTTTCCATGGTTTACGGCCGCCACCGCGTACTTCCGAGCGACCTTTCGTATCGTGAGTACCTTGACGGCGTGATGCTTGTTGCATGACGATTGCGTCGTAAAGTACTGATT
The DNA here is from genome assembly GCF_018617635.1 of Exiguobacterium sp. CH10. NCBI lineage: Bacteria > Bacillati > Bacillota > Bacilli > Caryophanales > Exiguobacterium > Exiguobacterium sp. CH10. The sequence continues at coordinate 33,397 of NZ_JACSKO010000007.1, read as the reverse complement.
CGTTTGGCTCGATTCCGAAGATGGCTTCTGCCAATTCGATTTCGCCAACTTGTGAACCTGTTTGGTTAAGCAAAGCTACTTTAGGCATTCGTAATTCCTCCTTTCCGTGCAGTTAATTAGTTACCTTTGACCGCTGATTTGATGATGACGTTCGATTTACGAGCGCCTGGGATAGCACCTTTCACGAGGAGAAGGCCGCGTTCCACATCAACTTTAACGATTTCAAGGTTTTGAATTGTTTTACGCTCTCCACCCATTTGACCAGGAAGAAGTTTCCCTTTGAATACGCGGTTAGGAGCGACAGGACCCATCGAACCAGGACGACGGTGGTAGCGCGAACCGTGGGCCATTGGTCCACGTGATTGTCCGTGACGCTTGATCGCACCTTGGAATCCTTTACCTTTCGATGTACCTGTAACGTCTACTAATTCACCTGCAGCGAAAATGTCTGCCTTAATCTCTTGACCGATTTCGTATCCTTCTACTGAAGTACGAACTTCTTTGATGAAGCGCTTAGGTGTCGCGTTTGCTTTCGCAGCGTGACCTTTTGATGGTTTGTTTTGACGTGATTCTTTGATGTCTCCGAAACCAAGTTGAACTGCTTCGTAACCGTCTGTATCAACTGTTTTAAGTTGAAGAACGACGTTACCTTCTACAGCAACTACTGTTACCGGTACAACTTCGCCTGCTTCGTTGAAGATTTGAGTCATACCAAGTTTTGTTCCTAAGATTCCTTTAGCCATGAGATACACCTCCTGTTAATAATTAATTGTCTCTTCTGGCTAGTATCTACTATATGAAGAATTAAAGTTTGATTTCGATGTCTACACCTGATGGTAACTCGAGACGCATAAGCGAATCGACTGTTTTCGGTGTTGGGTTTACGATGTCGATCAAGCGTTTGTGTGTACGCATTTCGAACTGCTCACGAGCATCTTTGTACTTGTGAACCGCACGAAGGATCGTGTAAACCGATTTTTCAGTTGGGAGCGGGATTGGACCCGATACCTTTGCACCTGAACGCTTCGCAGTGTCAACGATCTTCTCAGCTGATTGATCGAGAACGCGATGGTCATATGCTTTTAAACGAATACGAATTTTTTCATTTGCCATGTTTGTTTCCCTCCTTTGTCGCCTATTTTAAAAATAGACAATTCTCCGCGGAAATTTCCACACCGGCCATGGCAATGCTGCCTGGCGTGTCATAACCTCCCGCTTCAACGCAGCGTGCTTGTGTCAGCAGAGGCATCCGATCATTGCGAATCAACGATTGGACCCATTTTCTGCTGTAAAGTCTCTCACCACTCGCACAAACACTTAATCATTATATCTAATCTGGTCATAGAATGCAAGATTAGATTTTTGAAGTTGCTGGTTGTCTGATGAGTTGCTCAACGTTCCCTAATGTAACAAGATTCGCGAGCTTTTGCAAGAGAAAATTCATTCTTTTATTGAACTATTTTTCAAACGAAGTCCCATGTCAACTCGACCTAGCGTTTCATCATCTCTCCAAATCGCTCTGTGACCGCTTCAATGACCGAATGCGGGGCTCGCTTTAGACACGCATGAACAATTCCTTCATTTATATTGTGTGTCTCAAAATAGCGAGTCAGACGTGTCAGTTTATCCTCTCTACCGATGACTGTATAAAGGACAATCCATTCTTCGAGGTGCATCCAGTTCCCTTCTGCTTCTATATAAGGATGTGTATAGATCCCGTCGGTACACTTCATGCGAAAACTAGACATGACATCCACGTCAGTCCCCTCGAAAACATACTCCCCAAAGTATGTCGTCAAGTACGCCTCATGTGGTTCAGTCGATTGTTTCTCTCCAGCACGACTCAAGATCTGGTCTAACCGTTCAAACTGATCGGGCTCTACGAAAACATCAATGTCATTCGTTACGTCGACAATCCCATGATGCTTTAACAGTTGCGAGCCACCGACACGATATGCGATTCCATTCAAGCGACAAATCGTCTCCAATTGTTTCAACATGACGCCACCCCTTTCTCGTATGCTTCATCTTACCACGCCCATCCAGAAACACAAAAAAGCAGCCCGCATATTGCGGACTGCTTGAAGTTGTTCAGTTGAATCAATCGATTACTCGATGATTTCTGTTACTGAACCAGCACCTACAGTACGGCCACCCTCACGGATAGAGAAACGTGTACCGTCTTCGATCGCGATTGTAGAAATCAATTCGACCGTCAACTCGATGTTGTCTCCTGGCATTACCATTTCAGTACCTTCTGGAAGGTGAACGATACCTGTTACGTCAGTTGTACGGAAGTAGAACTGCGGGCGGTAGTTCGCGAAGAATGGCGTGTGACGGCCACCCTCTTCTTTAGAAAGAACGTAGATTGATGCTTTGAACTTTGAGTGTGGTGTGATTGAACCTGGCTTAGCAAGTACTTGTCCACGCTCGATGTCGTCACGTGATACACCACGGAGAAGTGCACCGATGTTGTCGCCAGCTTCAGCATAGTCAAGAAGCTTACGGAACATCTCTACACCAGTACATACAGTTTTCTTAGTTTCTTCTGTAAGACCAACGATTTCGATCTCGTCGTTGACGCGGAGAACACCACGCTCAACACGACCAGTCGCTACAGTACCACGACCAGTGATTGAGAATACGTCCTCAACAGGCATCATGAAGTCTTTTTCTGTATCACGAACTGGTTCTGGGATGTACTCATCAACAGCGTTCATGAGTTCCATAACTTTTTCTTCCCACTGAGCTTCACCGTTAAGTGCGCCAAGTGCAGAACCTTTGATTACAGGGAGGTCGTCGCCTGGGAAGTCGTATTCAGAAAGAAGTTCACGGATTTCCATTTCAACGAGTTCGAGGAGCTCTTCGTCGTCTACCATGTCAACTTTGTTCATGAAGACTACGATGTAAGGAACACCTACTTGACGTGAAAGAAGGATGTGCTCACGTGTTTGTGGCATTGGGCCATCTGTTGCAGATACAACGAGGATCGCGCCGTCCATTTGAGCAGCACCAGTGATCATGTTTTTAACATAGTCAGCGTGTCCTGGGCAGTCAACGTGTGCGTAGTGACGCTTGTCAGTTTCGTACTCGATGTGAGCTGTTGCGATTGTGATACCGCGCTCGCGCTCTTCTGGAGCACCATCGATTTGGTCGAACTTAGTAGCTGTTTTACCTTGTGCACGTGAAAGTACAGCAGAGATTGCTGCAGTCAAAGTTGTTTTACCGTGGTCAACGTGGCCAATTGTACCAATGTTAACGTGCGGCTTAGAACGGTCGAATTTTTCTTTACCCATTCTAGATTCCTCCTCTATTAAACGATTAGTTTTTATTTAACTAGGAAGACGTAGGTTACTTTTAACATACGTCCTCCTTAGCTTACAACAATCAATCTAGCGATACAACCGTTATTAGCCGTTCGCTTTTTTGACGATTTCTTCAGCAATTGATTTCGGTACTTCTTCGTAGTGATCGAAGTGCATCGAGTACGTTCCACGTCCTTGTGTACGTGAACGAAGTGATGTTGCGTAACCGAACATTTCTGAAAGTGGAATCATCGCTTTAACGACTTGTGCGTTACCGCGAGCTTCCATACCTTCTACGCGTCCACGGCGTGACGTTACGTCACCCATGATGTCACCCATGTATTCTTCAGGGATAACAACTTCAACACGCATCATTGGCTCAAGGATGACAGCTTTCGCTTGGTCCTTAAGTTGTTTAACCGCCATCGAAGCAGCAACTTTAAACGCCATCTCGTTCGAGTCGACATCGTGGTACGATCCGAATACGAGGCGAGCTTTAACGTCAACTACTGGGTAACCAGCGAGGATACCGTTTTCGAGAGCTTCTTCAATCCCGTTTTGAACAGCTGGGACGTATTCACGTGGTACAACACCACCGACGATCTTGTTCTCGAACTCGAATCCAGCGCCTTCTTCGTTCGGCTCGAATTCTACGACAACGTGACCGTACTGACCGCGTCCACCAGACTGACGAACGAATTTCGAATCGATCTTCGCAGCGCCACGGATTGTTTCACGGTAAGCAACTTGTGGTGCACCAACGTTAGCTTCTACTTTGAATTCGCGACGCATACGGTCAACGAGGATATCAAGGTGAAGCTCACCCATACCAGAGATGATCGTTTGACCAGTCTCAGGGTTTGTTTCAGTGCGGAATGTTGGATCTTCTTCTGCGAGTTTCGCAAGAGCTTGACCCATCTTATCTTGGTCTGCTTTCGATTTAGGCTCGATTGCAACCGAGATAACTGGTTCTGGGAACGTCATTGACTCGAGAACGATGTTATCTTTCTCTGTGCAAAGCGTGTCACCAGTAGTCGTGTCTTTGAAACCAACAGCAGCGGCGATGTCACCAGCGTATACCATTGGAATCTCTTCACGGCTGTTTGCGTGCATTTGAAGGATACGACCGAGACGCTCACGCTTCCCTTTAGTCGAGTTCTTCACGTATGATCCTGCTTCAGCTGTACCAGAGTACACGCGGAAGAACGTCAATTTACCGACGTAAGGGTCAGTCATAACTTTGAACGCAAGTGCTGAGAATGGAGCTTCGTCAGAAGGCTCACGTGTGATTTCTTCTTCTGTATCGAGGTTGATCCCTTTGATTGACTCAACATCAACTGGTGATGGGAGGTAATCAACAACGGCGTTAAGCATGAGCTGAACACCTTTGTTCTTGAAGGCAGAACCAACGAGTACAGGGTAGAATTCAACGCTAAGTGTCGCTTGACGGATTGCAGCTTTCAATTCATCGATTGAAATCTCTTCACCTTCAAGGTACTTCATCATCAACTCTTCGTTGAAGTCAGCAACACCTTCGATCAATTGACCGCGAAGTTCTTCAGCTTGATCAGCCATGTCAGCTGGGAAGCCATCTGTTACTTCGATGTCAGTACCGAGGTCGTTGTTGTACATGTAAGTCTTCATTTCAACGAGATCGATAATCCCTTTGAAATCGTCCTCTGCTCCGATTGGGAGTTGGATCGCGTAAGCGTTCGCTTGAAGACGATCGTGGAGCGTCTTCACAGAGTACAAGAAGTCTGCGCCGATTTTATCCATCTTGTTGACGAATACGACACGTGGTACACCATATGTCGTCGCTTGACGCCATACAGTTTCAGTTTGTGGTTCTACACCTGACTGAGCGTCAAGTACAGCAACAGCACCATCAAGTACACGGAGTGAACGTTCAACTTCTACTGTGAAGTCTACGTGTCCAGGTGTATCGATGATGTTTACACGGTGGCCATTCCACTGTGCAGTTGTCGCAGCTGAAGTGATCGTGATTCCACGCTCTTGCTCCTGCTCCATCCAGTCCATTTGTGAAGCACCTTCGTGCGTTTCACCAATTTTGTGGATACGACCTGTGTAATAAAGAATACGTTCAGTTGTTGTCGTTTTACCGGCATCGATGTGAGCCATGATCCCGATGTTACGAGTATTCTTTAGGGAGAATTCTCTTGCCATACTGGGTATTCTCCTTCCGCATGTTTGATTTTCGTGTGCGCGCACACGATATGATTATACCCGAAAGCCACTCCGTTAAGCCATGCTTGGCGGAGTGGACTTTACGATTAAATTACCAACGATAGTGAGCAAACGCTTTGTTTGCTTCTGCCATCTTATGCATGTCTTCGCGTTTCTTAACAGACGCACCAGTGTTGTTGGCTGCATCCATGATTTCATTCGCGATACGTTGCTCCATCGTTTTTTCGTTGCGGAGACGAGCGTAGTTCACGAGGTAACGAAGACCAAGTGTTGTACGGCGCTCTGGACGAACTTCAACAGGAACTTGGTAGTTAGCTCCACCTACACGGCGTGCTTTAACTTCAAGTACAGGCATGATGTTGTTCATTGCTTCTTCGAACACTTCCATAGGCTCTTTGCCTGAGCGTTCAGCGATGATGCCAAATGCGTTGTAAATGATAGTTTGAGCTGTACCTTTTTTACCGTCTAACATGACACGGTTAATGAGGCGAGTTACCAATTTCGAGTTGTAGATCGGATCTGCGATAACGTCACGACGTTCTGCACGGTTTTTACGCATCCGAGTACCCTCCTTTCAAAATTTCAATTGTATTTTAGTTAGCGAGAATTACTTCTTCGCAGCTTTCGGACGCTTCGTACCGTATTTAGAACGGCCTTGCATACGTCCATCAACACCTGCAGTGTCAAGCGCACCACGAACGATGTGGTAACGTACCCCTGGTAAGTCTTTTACACGTCCTCCACGGATAAGAACAACGCTGTGCTCTTGAAGGTTGTGGCCAATACCTGGAATGTACGCAGTCACTTCGATTTGGTTAGTCAAACGAACACGAGCATACTTACGAAGCGCCGAGTTCGGTTTCTTCGGAGTCATTGTACCAACACGTGTACAAACACCACGTTTTTGTGGTGAGCTCACGTTTGTTTGTGACTTGATGAAACTGTTGTAACCTTTGTTAAGTGCTGGAGAGTCAGATTTAACGACTTTCGATTTACGTCCTTTACGGACTAACTGGTTAATAGTAGGCATCTTTGAAGATCCTCCCTTCCTGAATGTTGCTATTTTCTAGTCCCACCGACCCGGGTGGTTCATTTAAGGTCATAACGAAACGCTTTTACGAGGCGTAGGCATTCCATGACCTCGCAAAAACGTGAGTTATACCTTGAAAGTGGCAATTGTAGCAGCCAAACCTTCCCGTAGAAAGTTCGGATGGACGTCCAAGTAGCTTGCCGACTGCTGGACATCGTTGTCATCGACAACAACCGATTGGCGGCACTAAATCATAGTAGCACCGCCAACCTGCGCTGTCAAGACGTATTTTACTCGACTGTTGTATCTTCGAGTGCAACTGGCGCCTCATCTTCTTTAAGTTCGACATCGCGGTAGACAGCCATTCCAGTACCAGCTGGAACGAGTTTACCGATGATGACGTTCTCTTTGAGTCCGAGGAGGTAGTCGCGTTTCCCTTTGATTGCCGCATCTGTCAAGACACGAGTCGTTTCTTGGAACGAAGCCGCTGAGAGGAACGAGTCTGTCTCAAGCGACGCTTTCGTGATCCCGAGAAGGACTGGTTTTGCAGTCGCTGGGTGTTTTCCGTCACGAATCGCATCTTTACACGCTTCTTTGAAGACGCTGATGTCGACAAGTGAACCTGGGAGAAGTGGTGTGTCACCAGACTCGATGACTTTGACACGACGAAGCATTTGGCGAACCATAACCTCAACGTGCTTATCACCAATTTCTACCCCTTGCATCCGGTATACTTTTTGAACTTCTTGGAGAAGATAGTTCTGAACACCAGACACACCACGGACGGCGAGCAATTCTTTCGGATCGATCGAACCTTCCGTGAAGACTTCACCGGCTTCTACTGTATCGCCGATTTGAACACGGAGACGCGCTCCGAATGGAATCGTGTAAGAACGTGTTTCACTGAATCCTTCGACAGTGAGTTCACGCTTGTCACGCGATTCCGTGAAGTCGATGACCGTACCAGAGATTTCCGAGATGACCGCTTGACCTTTCGGGTTACGGGCTTCGAATACCTCTTGGATACGTGGAAGACCTTGTGTGATATCGTCTCCGGCAACCCCACCTGTGTGGAAGGTACGCATTGTAAGCTGCGTTCCTGGCTCACCGATTGATTGTGCGGCGATGATACCGACGGCTTCTCCGACTTCAACGTTTGATCCAGTAGCCAAGTTACGTCCGTAACACTTCTTACATACGCCGTGTGACGTGTTACATGTGAAGGCTGTACGGATTTCTACTTGCTCAACACCCGCATCAACGATGACGCGTGCGATGTCTTCTGTGATCAATTCGTTCTTATCAACCAACACTTCGCCCGTTTCAGGGTGTGTGACTGTTTCAAACGATGTACGTCCGACGAGACGGTCGTACAAGTTTTCGATTTCTTCCGTACCTTCGCGGAGTGCAGATACACGGATCCCGCGGTCTGTTCCACAATCTTCTTCACGGATGATGACATCTTGCGCAACGTCAACGAGACGACGCGTCAAGTAACCTGAGTCGGCTGTCTTCAAGGCTGTATCGGCAAGACCTTTACGAGCCCCGTGAGTCGAGATGAAGTACTCTTGAACCGTCAGACCTTCACGGAACGACGATTTGATCGGAAGTTCGATGATGCGACCAGATGGAGCGGCCATCAAACCACGCATACCCGCAAGCTGCGTAAAGTTAGATGCGTTACCACGGGCACCAGAGTCAGACATCATGAAGATCGGGTTCAAGCGGTTGAGGGATTTCATCAATCGAGATTGAATTTCATCCTTCGCTTCGTTCCAAGCACGTACAACGCGCTCGTAACGCTCATCCTCTGTGATGAGACCACGACGGAACGACTTCATGATTTGGTCGACTTGTTTTTGTGCCTCATCCAAGATTTCCTGTTTATCAGGAAGTACGATGATGTCGGCGATCCCAACTGTCACACCGGCTTTCGTCGAGTGTTTGAAGCCGAGATCTTTCATACGGTCAAGCATGCGGCTTGTTTCAGTCGTTTCAAACTTCTGGAACACTTCCGCGATGACTTTTCCGAGGAATCCTTTTTTGAACGGGTCGATGATTGGACGTGATGCGATTTCTTCCGCAACGTTCGCCCCTTTGTCGATGAAGTACTTATCAGGAGTTGCTTCCTGCAAGTTTTCCATCGTCGGTTCGTTCAAGTATGGGAACGTGTTTGGCAAGATCTCGTTGAAGATCATCTTACCAACAGTCGTAATGAGCAATTTCTCGTTCTGCTCGTCTGTGAACGTCGGGTTGTTGAGCGTACGTGCCGGAAGTGCCACACGCGAGTGCAAGTGGACATATCCGTTTTGGTAAGCGATCAACGCCTCGTTGACGTTCGAGAACACTTTCCCTTGACCGACGGCATCTTCACGTTCGAGTGAGATGTAGTAGTTACCGAGGACCATATCCTGCGATGGTGTAACAACCGGTTTTCCGTCTTTCGGGTTCAAGATGTTCTGTGCAGCGAGCATGAGAAGACGTGCTTCCGCTTGTGCTTCTGCAGAGAGCGGAACGTGGACGGCCATTTGGTCACCATCGAAGTCGGCGTTATAAGCCGTACATACGAGTGGGTGAAGGCGAATCGCACGACCTTCAACAAGAATCGGTTCGAATGCTTGAATACCAAGACGGTGAAGTGTCGGGGCACGGTTCAAGAGAACCGGATGCTCACGGATGACTTCTTCAAGGACGCCCCAGATTTCAGGTTGCATCTTCTCGATTTTGCGTTTTGCGTTCTTGATGTTCGAAGCGATGCCACGACCGACAAGTTCTTTCATCACGAACGGTTTGAAGAGCTCAAGTGCCATCTCTTTTGGAAGACCACACTGATACATCTTCAAGTTCGGTCCGACGACGATAACCGAACGTCCTGAGTAGTCGACCCGTTTACCAAGAAGGTTTTGACGGAAGCGACCTTGTTTCCCTTTCAACATGTGTGAAAGTGATTTGAGCGGACGGTTACCAGGACCTGTTACCGGACGACCACGACGACCGTTGTCGATGAGGGCGTCAACCGCTTCTTGAAGCATACGCTTCTCGTTTTGCACGATGATGTTCGGCGCGCCGAGGTCGAGCAAACGTTTGAGACGGTTGTTACGGTTGATGACTCGACGATACAAGTCGTTCAAGTCAGATGTTGCAAAGCGTCCACCGTCGAGCTGTACCATTGGGCGAAGCTCTGGTGGGATGACAGGAAGTACTTCAAGGATCATCCAATCCGGATTGTTCCCTGATGTGAAGAACGCATCGAGAACTTCCAAACGCTTGATCGCACGTGTACGACGTTGACCTTGGACAGTTTTCAACTCTTCACGAAGCTCGCTCACTTCTTTTTCAAGATTAACGTCTTGAAGGAGTGTACGGATGGCTTCAGCACCCATGTCTGCTTTGAAGTCGCTACCGTATTTTTCACGATAGAGACGGAATTCTTTTTCCGAGAGAAGTTGTTTCTTCTCGAGCGGTGTATCACCTGGCTCTGTGACCACGTAAGAAGCGAAGTAAATCACTTCTTCGAGTGCACGTGGTGACATATCGAGAACAAGCCCCATGCGGCTTGGAATCCCTTTGAAGTACCAGATGTGCGAAACTGGTGCCGCGAGCTCGATATGGCCCATTCGCTCGCGACGCACTTTCGCTTTCGTCACTTCAACGCCACAGCGGTCACAAATGACTCCTTTATAACGGATACGTTTGTACTTCCCGCAGTAACATTCCCAGTCTTTCGTAGGACCGAAGATTCGTTCACAGAATAATCCGTCCTTCTCTGGTTTAAGTGTACGATAGTTGATCGTTTCCGGCTTTTTGACTTCACCGTAAGACCACGAACGGATCTTCTCTGATGAAGCCAAGCCGATTTTCATATATTCAAATCGATTAACATCTACCAAGGGGCCGACCTCCCTTTTCGCCTTATTCCTCTTCCGTAACAGTCGGTTGAACGACTTGTTCTAACGCCGATGTTGCGTTCGGGATGTTGTCGTCATCTTCATCTTTCATTTCGACTTCTTCATCATCCGCTGACATCATCTTGACTTCCATACCGAGCGCTTGAAGCTCTTTGATCAAGACGCGGAATGATTCAGGAACGCCCGCTTTCGGAACGCTCTCGCCTTTCACGATGGCCTCATATGCTTTCACACGACCAACCGTGTCATCCGACTTGATTGTCAAGATTTCTTGGAGCGTGTAGGCTGCGCCGTACGCTTCAAGAGCCCAAACTTCCATCTCCCCGAAGCGCTGACCACCGAACTGTGCTTTACCACCGAGCGGTTGTTGCGTAACGAGTGAGTATGGTCCAGTCGAACGAGCGTGAAGTTTATCATCAACCATGTGCGCGAGTTTGATCATGTACATGACACCGACAGAGACACGGTTATCGAACGGTTCACCCGTACGACCGTCATAGAGACGCGTTTTCGCATCTTTATCCATACCAGCCTCTTCAATCGTTGCCCATACGTCTTCCTCACGCGCTCCATCGAATACAGGTGTCGCCACTTTGATGCCGAGCTTCTTCGCCGCCATCCCTAAGTGAAGTTCAAGAACCTGACCGATGTTCATACGAGATGGTACCCCAAGCGGGTTGAGCATGATGTCAACCGGTGTACCGTCTGGCATGTATGGCATATCTTCTTCAGGGAGGATCCGCGAGATAACACCTTTGTTACCGTGACGTCCCGCCATCTTATCCCCTTCGTGAATCTTACGTTTTTGAACGATATAGACACGTACCATCTGGTTGACGCCTGGAGACAACTCGTCGCCGTTTTCACGGTCGAACACTTTGACATCCAAGATAATTCCGTCTCCACCGTTTGGTACACGAAGTGACGTATCACGTACTTCACGTGCCTTCTCACCGAAGATTGCGTGCAAGAGACGCTCTTCCGCCGTCAATTCCGTAACTCCCTTAGGCGTTACTTTACCGACGAGGATATCGCCATCCTTGACTTCAGCTCCGATGCGGATAATTCCACGATCGTCCAAGTTACGAAGCGCGTCATCCCCGACGTTTGGAATATCACGTGTGATTTCCTCTGGTCCGAGTTTCGTATCACGTGATTCTGACTCGTACTCTTCGATATGAATCGATGTGTACACGTCATCTTTCACGAGACGCTCACTCATGATGATCGCATCCTCATAGTTGTAACCATCCCAAGTCATGAAGGCAACGACGACGTTACGGCCGAGCGCGAGCTCACCCATATCCATCGACGGACCGTCTGCGAGGATTTCTCCTTTTTCGACACGATCGCCAGCTGCAATGATTGGTTTTTGGTTGTAGCATGTCCCTTGGTTAGAACGGACATATTTTTGAAGTTTGTAGCGATCCAAGTCACCTGAAACCTCAGAACCGTTGACGTCAGACGTACGGCGGATCAAGATTTCACGCGCTGTGACACGCTCAACAACACCTGGGTATTTCGCAACGATTGCTGCCCCAGAGTCTTTCGCAGACACGTACTCCATTCCAGTACCGACGATCGGTGAATCTGGTTGGAGAAGTGGTACTGCTTGACGTTGCATGTTCGCTCCCATGAGGGCACGGTTCGAGTCATCGTTCTCAAGGAACGGGATACATGCTGTCGCAGCAGAAACAACCTGTTTCGGCGAAACGTCCATGTAATCGACTCGGCTTGGCTCAACTGACAAGTTTTGTCCGCGGAAACGGCAAAGAACTTGTTCGTCTGCAAAGTGACCGTCTTCTGTGAGCGGCATGTTCGCCTGTGCGACGACGTAGAGGTCTTCCTCATCAGCCGTCATATATTGGATATCGCCAGTGACAAGACCTGTTTCCGGGTCGACGCGACGATACGGTGCTTCGATGAAACCGTACTCGTTCACTTTCGCATAAGACGAGAGTGAGTTGATGAGTCCGATGTTCGGTCCCTCTGGTGTTTCGATTGGACACATCCGACCGTAGTGCGAATAGTGAACGTCTCGAACTTCGAAACCAGCACGCTCACGTGTCAAACCACCCGGTCCAAGTGCAGAGAGACGACGTTTGTGCGTCAACTCAGCGAGCGGGTTCGTCTGGTCCATGAACTGTGACAATTGCGAGCTACCGAAGAACTCTTTCAATGATGCGATAACCGGGCGAATGTTGATAAGCGCCTGCGGTGTGATCGCGTTTTGATCTTGAATCGACATACGTTCTTTTACGACACGTTCCATACGAGAAAGCCCGATACGGAATTGGTTTTGGAGAAGTTCTCCGACTGAACGAAGACGACGGTTTCCTAAGTGGTCGATGTCATCTGTTGTTCCGACTTCGTGAAGTAAGTTGAAGAAGTAGTTGATTGAAGCGATAATATCAGCCGGCGTAATATGCTTGATACTACGGTCGATATTGCCATTTCCGATGATGTTCAAGACACGCTCTCCATCTGGGTCATCTGGTGAGATGACTTTGATTGATTGAAGACCGAACGGTTCACCTTCAGCGACACCACCAGTTGGTTCCGCATCGACATAACCGAGGCCGCTCTCCAAGTGTGGGAGGATACGATCTAAGTTACGGCGGTCGAGGACTGTTCCAGCTTCAGCGAGTACTTCGCCTGTTTCTGGGTCCACGAGCGTTTCCGCCAATTTTTGACCGAACAAACGGTTCTTAAGATGAAGCTTTTTGTTCATCTTGTAGCGACCGACGTTCGCTAAGTCATAACGTTTCGGGTCGAAGAAACGTGACACGAGAAGTGATTTCGCATTTTCTACCGTTGGTGGTTCACCAGGGCGGAGACGCTCATAAATCTCGATCAACGCTTTCTCTGTAGACTCTGTATTATCTTTTTCAAGGGTGTTACGAAGGTATTCGTCATCCCCGAGAAGGTCGATAATCTCTTGGTCCGTACCGAATCCGAGGGCACGCAACAACACCGTTACCGGGATTTTACGGGTACGGTCGATACGAACATAAACGATATCTTTGGCATCTGTCTCGAGTTCGAGCCAAGCACCACGGTTCGGGATGACGGTTGCGCCAAATCCACGTTTACCGTTTTTATCGAGTTTAGCGTTATAGTACACGCTCGGTGAACGGACAAGCTGGGAAACGATGACGCGTTCTGCACCATTAATGATAAACGTTCCCGATTCTGTCATGAGTGGGAAATCCCCCATGAACACTTCTTGTTCCTTAAGCTCACCTGTCTCTTTGTTTTGGAGACGTACTTTTACGCGAAGTGGCGCAGAATAAGTAACGTCGCGCTCCTTCGATTCATCGATTGAATACTTCGGCTCACTGAGCGAGTAATCGATGAACTCCAATACGAGGTTTCCTGTGAAGTCGGAAATCGGTGAAATGTCCGTAAACATTTCCTTCAATCCTTCACGCAAGAACCACTCATAAGAAGCAGTTTGAATTTCAATCAAATTCGGAAGCTCTAATACCTCACTGATACGGGCAAAGCTTCTTCTCTGACGGTGACGACCGTACTGAACAAGTTGACCAGTCAACTGATTCACCTCTCAGACCCCCAATTCTTTAGCGAATTTTTCGGGCGTAGTAATCGAACATTGTCATTGAATGTCGCTCGTTTTCCGTCTCTAAAAAGCAGCAGACACGGCAGTTTCAAGCGAATTCCATTCCAATGGCATTTTATAATGTTAGCATATACGTTATGGCGAGTCAACAAGACTTCACCGTTTGTCAAGACCGAATTGCTCGGAAAATAAAGTAACCTTTTTCTTTCGCAATCGTTTCGACTTGACCAAACACCTCTTCTAATAATTTCTTAGCAGAAGGCGCTCCTTGTTTTTTCTGAATGACGACATAGATTGCTCCTCCATCGACCAAATGCGCATGTGCTTCACGCAAGATCGTATGGACGACTTGTTTCCCCGCACGAATCGGCGGATTGGTGACAATGGCGGCAAACCGTTCTCCCCCCACCGCGTCATACGCGTGAGAAAGTCGTGTTTCGACCGTCACTCCATTACGGGCGGCGTTTTGCTCAGAGAGCGCCAGCGCACGCTCATTCACATCGATGAGCAAGGCTTCACGCCCAGAGGCATCGGCAAGCGAGATCCCCATCGGACCATAGCCACAGCCTACATCTAAAATACGTCCTGAGACATCAGGCACTTCAAACGACTCAATTAAAAGACGCGACCCAAAATCGACTGATCCTTTCGAGAACACACCGCGGTCCGAAGTGAAATGATACTGTTTCCCTCGCAACTCGTACGTCCATGTCTCCGGGGCACTTTCCGAACGTGGATCGTTCGTATAGTAATGATCTCCCATGCGTTGAACCTCCTAACCCTTTCTTCAAGGAAATAAAAGAAGCTCGCCATGGCGAGCTTCTATAGGTTGTGAAGTTGAATTACTTAACTTCAACAGATGCGCCAGCTTCTTCAAGCTTAGCTTTGATTGACTCAGCGTCTTCTTTAGAAACGCCTTCTTTGACTGGAGCTGGAGTTCCGTCAACGAGTGCTTTTGCTTCTTTAAGGCCGAGACCTGTGATTTCACGAACAGCTTTGATGACGTTGATTTTACCAGCGCCAGCGTTTGTGAGTACTACGTCGAATTCAGTTTTCTCTTCAGCTGCTGCGCCTGCGCCAGCACCTGCAACTGCTACTGGAGCTGCTGCTGATACGCCGAATTCTTCTTCGATTGTTTTTACGAGTTCGTTAAGTTCGAGAACCGTCATTGATTTGAGGTCTTCGATGAATTGCTCTTTGTTGAAAGCCATTATGGTTTTCCTCCTTTGATGTTGTGAAAAAGTTTTTTAAGTTACGCTACGCGACAAAAATTAAGCTGATTGCTCTTCTTTTTGTTCTGCGATTGCGTTTGTTGCGACTGCGAGCCCACGGATTGGAGCTTGAAGTACGCTGAGAAGCATCGAGAGAAGACCATCGCGTGATGGAAGTTCTGCAAGGGCTTTGATTTCTTCGAGTGAAGTCACTTTGCCTTCGATGATTCCGCCTTTAAGTTCGAGCGCTTTGTGCTCTTTCGAGAAGTCGTTCAAGATCTTCGCTGGAGCAACAACGTCTTCGTTAGAGAAGGCGATTGCTGTAGGACCAGTGAAGACTTCGTCAAGACCTTCGAAGTTCGACTGAGTAGCTGCGCGGCGAAGAAGACCGTTCTTGTAAACTTTGAACTCGATTCCAGCGTCACGGAGTGATTTACGGAGTGTAGTCACTTCTTCAACTGTAAGTCCACGGTAGTCAACAACAACTGTTCCAACGCTCGCTTGCATTTTCTCAGCGATTTCATCGACGAGTGCCGATTTCTGAGCTACGATTTTTTCGTTTGCCATGTGTTTGCACCTCCTAGTCAATTCTTATACCGGACGAGAGGCTGCTCTCCAAAAGAAATCCCTCGTATGAAGACATACGAGGGCGTAATTGTTTGAAAGTAAACCTGTGACAACAGGCTCAAGTTCGAGCAAAGACACCTCGGAAGGGTTTACGGACCGATGTCCACCTTCTGTCTACGGTAATCCAACATATTCGGTTGAACGTGTATTACTTTAACAGCGGCGTCACACGTTGTCAACAATTTATTTCAACAAGATTACTTAAGGAAATCCGCAGTCGCTACACGGATCCCAGGACCCATTGTAGATGAAAGCGCGATGTTTTTAAGGTAAGTTCCTTTTGCAGTAGCAGGCTTCACTTTCATGAGTGTTTCGAGGATTGTCTCGATGTTCTCAGTAAGTTTAGATGCTTCAAATGATTTCTTACCAACTGGAACGTGGATGTTACCAGCTTTATCAACACGGTATTCAACTTTACCAGCTTTGATATCCGCGATTGCTTTTTCTACGTCAAAAGTAACTGTTCCTGTTTTCGGGTTAGGCATGAGGCCTTTAGGTCCGAGAACACGACCGAGTTTACCAACTTCACCCATCATGTCAGGTGTCGCAACGATTACATCGAAGTCGAACCATCCTTGTTGGATTTTGTTGATGTACTCAGCGTCGCCAACGTAGTCTGCACCAGCAGCTTCCGCTTCTTTCACTTTCTCACCTTTTGCGAAGACGAGAACTTTTTGTGTTTTACCAGTACCGTGTGGAAGTACAACGGCACCACGGATTTGTTGGTCTGCTTTCTTCGGATTTACGCCGAGACGGACAGCAACTTCGATTGTTTCATCGAATTTAGCAGTAGCTGTTTTTTGAACGAGTTCGACAGCTTCAGCGAGGTCGTATGACTTCGTGCGGTCAACAAGCTTAGCTGCTTCTTGGTGTTTTTTACCCATGATCTTTTCCTCCTTGTGGTTAGCGGAATTTCCTCCCACATAATGAAGGGATTGAAGGTGAGCAGTATTCACCGACAACCCCAGAGACTAACAATTAGTCTTCGATTACAATACCCATACTACGTGCAGTACCTTCAACCATAAGCATCGCTGTTTCTACAGATGATGCGTTAAGGTCAGGCATTTTAAGTTCAGCGATTTCGCGAACTTTGTCACGCTTAACCGTTGCTACTTTCTTACGGTTTGGTTCACCAGAACCACTCTCGATACCAGCAGCTTTCTTCAAGAGAACTGCAGCTGGTGGAGTTTTCGTAATAAATGTAAACGAACGATCTTCGTATACCGTGATGACTACAGGAATAATCAATCCGGCTTGGTCTTGTGTACGAGCGTTGAACTCTTTACAGAATCCCATGATGTTAACACCTGCTTGACCAAGTGCTGGACCTACTGGTGGTGCTGGGTTAGCTTTACCAGCTGGGATTTGAAGTTTAACGAGTTTAGAAACTTTTTTCGCCACGAGACACACCTCCTTAAGTCTAAAATGTGGTTTCTTGGACGTTGTGCGCCCTCCCACTCAATCTATTAGGTCGAGTTTGTACCGAAATATAGCACAACATCAAACATTTTCGATTGTACCATCCGTTTCACGGATTAGCAAGTGGGTTTAGTTAATTTTCTGAACTTGTTCGAAATCAAGCTCAATTTTTGTTTCGCGACCGAACATGTCGACCACGACTTTGAGCTTCTCTTTGTCGGCTTCAATCTCGTCGATTGTCCCCTCAAAGTTCTCGAACGCGCCTTCTTTCACGCGGACAAGGTCACCGAGCTCGTAGTTGTAACGATCTTTCTTCTCGATGAGTCCCATTTGTGACAAGACGTTTGTCACTTCGTCCGGTTGGAGCGGGATCGGTTTTGCCCCGCCGCCCGTTGAACCGAGGAAGCCGGTGACGTTAGGCGTGTTGCGGACAACATACCATGAATCGTCAGTCATGACCATCTCTACGAACACATAGCCCGGGAAACTTTTGACTTCACGCTCTTTAATTTTCTTTTCGCCACTCTTTAATGTGACTTCTTCTTGCGTCGTTTCAGTCGGGACGAGGACGCGGAAAATTTTATCTTCCATGTTCATCGAACCGATTCGACGTTCTAGGTTTTCTTTGACGTTATTCTCAAAACCTGAGTACGTCTGGACAACAAACCATTGTTTCTCCACGGCTTTCACCTCTTCCTTAGTTAATCAATAAATTGACGAGATAGCTGACTCCAGTATCTACGCCGAACACGAACAGGCCAATCACGACAACAGTCGCGATGACGGTAACGGTATATTTCGTGAGTTCTTTACGAGTTGGCCAACTCGTTTTTTTCAACTCTTTCCATACGTCGCGCAAAAAGTTCATGGTAGCTTCCTCCTACATTGAATGCCAATCTACGTTACTTTGATTCTCGATGCATCGTATGCGCGTTACAGCGGCGACAAAACTTTTTCATTTCAAGCCGTGTCGACACACCGTCTTTTTTTGTCGTCGAATACTCCCGAGACCCGCATTCTGAGCAAGCGAGACTTACTTTCTTTGCCATTCATAAGCGCCCCTTTCGACTACTCCCTCTTAAAAAAGAGCGAAAAAAAAACGCCTCCTGTAAATGGCGTCTACGGACAAGGCGCTGCTTTTAAAGTATCACATAGGAGGCACGCGGTCAATCATCGGTTAGCTCGTGAGCATCCGGACGTCAACATGACGTTCGAATTTCTTCTTCACACGCTGTAACGCATTATCAATCGATTTAACATGACGGTCGAGGTCGTCTGAAATCTCTTGATAAGAACGTCCGTCTAAATAAAGACGCAACACTTTCCGCTCGAGATCACTTAAAATCTCATCCATCTTCGCTTCCATAAACGTCTGTTCTTCTTGTGTCACGATGAGTTCTTGTGGATCCGTCGGATGTGGTGGCAAGATGACATCGAGTAACGTCCGGTCGGACTCCTCGTCGAAAATCGGTTTATCGAGTGACACATATGAGTTGAGCGGAATATGCTTTTGACGTGTCGCCGTCTTGATTGCCGTGATCATCTGGCGTGTGATGCACATTTCGGCAAAACTTTTGAACGAGGCGAGTCGCTCGTCTTTATAGTCCCGCACCCCTTTATAGAGACCGATCATGCCTTCTTGGACGATGTCCTCATGATCTGCACCAATCAAGAAATAAGATCGTGCTTTCGCGCGTACAAAATACCGGTATCGTTCAATCAAAAACTCGAGCGCGTCGCTATCCCCTTCGTTGCGCGCCAATAAGACCAACTCTTCGTCTGACATTTTTTCAAACTGTTCGTACGGCCATCCGTTCATGCTCGTTACCCCCCGGCGATTGATCCTGAACTATGTAAGGTTGTGTCCCATTATAGGACTCCCTACTCCTATGCGTCAAACAAATTTCTAAAAATTCCGTCAATTAAATACTGTGTAACTCATATATGTAATAGTATACAACATTCCTCTGCAAAAAAATGTCAAAATCGAAACAAAGACGAGTCCATTTCATGAACTCGTCCGTGATTTCAATCACCTTTTGATTTACGACGTCGCATTTCTTCAAATCGTTCTTGAATATGCGGAGGAATATCAATCGTTTTTCGATTCGATTGTTCCTTCTCTAACGAGAGGCGTTGTTGCTCAATCAGTGTTTTCGCATGCTTCCAATCTTTTAATAACTCGGTCGCGGGGACACGTAAGGCACCTTGGCCGAAAATGACCCACTGCTCGGTGAAATCGTTCGTCGCGACGAATAGTGTGACGAGTCGGTTATCCACCAGTTCGTGCGCTCGCCGCTCAATCCACTCGTCTGCCGTCTCGTTCTCTTTCGTATAGACGACATCGACACGACTTCGTTTTTCTTTCGATTCACGACCGTAACGCATATGGGCATCAAAGACGACGGTGACTTCTTTTCCAGATACGGCCTGATATTCCGCCATCGCTTCAATTAACAAATTGCGCGCTTGATCAAAATCCATATCGCGCAAACTTCTCAAATGTGGCCACGCCCCGATGATGTTATATCCGTCGACAAGAAGGAGCTCGCGTTTTTGGATACTCATGCTAACGGGTTACGTGAGCGATGCACTTCATACAGAAGGAGTGCCGCTGCAACAGATGCATTGAGTGACGTGACATGACCAACCATTGGTAAATGAACGAGGAAGTCGCATGATTCACGCACGAGACGGCTCATTCCTTTTCCTTCACTTCCGATGACCACGACAAGTGGCATATTCCCATCTAATCGACGATAGTCCTGACTCTCTTTCGCATCGGTCCCGACGACCCATAGTCCTTTTTCTTTCAATTCTTCAAGTGTCCGCGTCAAATTCGTCACGCGCGCAACCGGGATATGCTCAATCGCCCCAGTCGAAGCTTTGGCGACCGTTTGAGTTAAACCAACCGAGCGGCGTTTCGGGATGATGATTCCATGTGCGCCGACAGCATCCGCGGTCCGTAAAATGGAACCGAGGTTATGTGGGTCCTCGAGTTCATCTAGTAAAATAAAGAGCGGTGTCTCTTCTTTTGAAGCGGCGAGCGCGAACATGTCCTCGATGGTTTTATATTCATAGGCCGCGACGGCTGCCACGACACCCTGATGATGTTCACTGCCGGCCATCTTCTCAAGCTTTGTTTTCGGTACGAATGACACTTGAACGGATGCTTCATTCGCCATCGCAATGATTTGAGCGAGCGGGCCTTTTTGTTGCCCTTCCATGATAAATACTTTGTTCATGTCGCGACCGCTTCGAAGTGCTTCGAGTACAGGGTTTCGCCCGTAAAGGAAATCAATCCCTTCCTCCATCACGTCTACTTCCTTATAGTCCGGTCGTTCCGACTTTTGATGGCGCGAACGCTCTGAACGTTCCCCACGTGGGCGGTCAAACGTTCGTTTTTCCGCACCTCGTTTTCCGTCATGTCGTTTCGGTCGACTCGGCTTCGAGTCGTTCGAACGCTTGTTTGATGAGTTCTTCAAGACGATCCCTTCTTTCTGTTAAGTAGATATAGCCAATCAATGCCTCGAATGCTGTGGAATAACGATACGTATGGACGTCGACCCGCTTCGGAATCGAGCCTGATTTTGCATTTTTGCCACGTCTGACGACGGCTTGTTCTTCTTCCGTCAACACATCCGTCTCTAGCCAATAGGTCACGACGCTCGCTTGCGCCCGCGCATTCACATAACGGACGGCACCCCGATGCAAATCGTTCGGGCGCGTCAATCCTTGCTCGAGCAGTCTTTCTCGTACGGCCAATTCATATACCACGTCACCCATATAGGCGAGTGCGAGGGCATTCATTTGTTTCGGTTGCATCATAACCGCTTCCACCGAACCCCTTGGGCCGTGTCTTCGAGTTGGATGTTTTGTTCTTTTAGTAAATCACGAATCTCGTCAGCCCGGGCAAAGTTACGTGCTGCGCGTGCGTCGTTTCGTTCTTGAATCAATTGATCGATTTCAGCATCAAGCAGTTCTTTCTCTTCAGCGAGCGTCAATCCGAGCACACCTGTCAATTCGTCGAATAACGAGAGAACTTGTTCGAGTGTCGCTTTTGCCACATGGTCCGCCTTGGCGTAAATGTTCGCTTCTCGTGCCAAGTCAAAGAGGACAGTCATCGCATTGGCCGTATTGATATCGTCATCCATCGATTCGATGAACGACGTCTTGATTGCTTCAAGTTTCCGCTCCATCGACTCGCTCGGTTCACCAAGTCCAGCCGTTACCGATAAACGATATTCGATGTTTTGATACGCTTCTTTGATTCGACTCCAACCGTTTGCCGCTTGTTCAATCAATTCACGGCTATAGTTGATCGGATGACGATAATGGACGGACAACATGAAGAAACGAAGAACCATTGGATCTACTTCTTTCAGCGCTTCGTGGACGAGAAGGAAGTTTCCAAGCGATTTGGACATTTTCTCATTTTCAATGTTGATGAATCCGTTATGCAGCCAGTAGTTGGCGAACTTCGCATGGTTGCAAGCTTCTGACTGGGCAATCTCATTCTCGTGGTGTGGGAATTTTAAATCGTGACCTCCCGCATGGATGTCGATCGTTGCCCCGAGATGCTTTTTCGCCATCGCCGAGCATTCGATATGCCAACCTGGTCGCCCTTGGCCCCACGGACTATCCCAAGAAGGTTCGTCCGGTTTAGCGGCCTTCCATAGAACGAAGTCGAGCGGGTCTTCTTTCTTTTCGCCGACATCGACACGCGAGCCTGCCCGTAAATCTTCGATCGATTGTTGACTTAACTTCCCGTACGTCTCAAACTTCTTCGTCCGGAAATAAACGTCGCCTTCTGATTCATAAGCGAACCCTTCCGTCTCTAGCTGACGGATGAACTCGATGATCTCTTCCATCGTATCGGTAACACGCGGGTGAACGTCTGCCGGTTGCACGTTCAATGCTCCCGTATCGGCTAAATAAGCCTCAATATAACGATTCGTCAACGTTTCAGTGTCTTCCCCAAGTTCGTTCGCGGTACGAATGATCTTGTCGTCTACGTCCGTGAAGTTTAGGACGTATTTCACCTCATACCCACGATATGTCAAATAACGACGAACCGTATCGAAGGCGATGGCCGGACGGGCATTCCCGACATGGATGTAGTTGTAGACGGTCGGTCCGCACACATACATGGATACTTTCCCCGGAACAATCGGGACAAACGGTTCTTTTTTATTCGTGAGACTGTTGTACAGCTGAATCATGCGTTTTCTCCTCCATCCGCTTTTCAAGCGTCGCTAATTTTTGTTGTAGTTCATCCACTGCCGCTTCTAAACGTTCTTGACACTCGCGGTCCGGATCTGGGAAACGATGATCGAGGTCATGTTGCTTCACACGCTTCCCGTTTCGAATGACGACACGTCCTGGAATCCCGACAACGGTCGAATCAGACGGTACATCGTTCAAGACGACAGAGCTCGCTCCGATTTTGACGCAATCGCCAACCGTAATGTTTCCGAGCACTTTCGCTCCTGCTGAGATGAGTACGTCACTCCCAATCGTCGGGTGACGCTTCCCTTTTTCTTTCCCCGTTCCACCAAGTGTGACGCCTTGATAAATGGTTACATCGTTTCCGATAATCGCCGTCTCTCCGATGACGACACCGAAACCATGATCGATGAATACACGGTCGCCGAGAACTGCTCCCGGATGAATTTCAATCCCGGTCAACCAACGACTGAACTGGGCCAATAGCTTGGCCACCAGCTTCACGTTACGTTTCCATAATCCGTGCGCGATGCGATGTGCCCATATGGCGTGTAGTCCCGGATACGTCAGTGCCACCTCAACTTTCGAGCGGGCGGCAGGGTCTAGTTCCAGGACAGTTCGCAAGTCTTCGCGTACACTGCTCCAAAATCCCATAATTGATATCTCCTTTTCGTATACAAAAACAAAGACGCCCCTGTGCCAAGGCACAGAGACGCCGTAAGCGCGGTTCCACTCTGTTTGGGAAAAAGTGTTCCCCTCTCAAGTCTCGTTAACGCCGAGTCACGGCCTCGACTACATATCGCCGAGACGGCTCCGAGGTGCACTTCTTCGGGGGACACATCTAGAACTCCCAGCCTAGGTTCTAGTCTCTGCAAAGTGTCATACCGCTTACTTTCCTCATCGATGCCTTTATGCCAATAAAGTTGTCAGACGTTTCAAGACACGCTCTTTTCCGATTAACGAAATCGCGTTCGGGAGCTCTGGTCCATGTGTTTGTCCTGTCGTCGCGACACGGATTGGCATGAACAAGTTCTTCCCTTTTTGACCAGTCGCTTTTTGCGTCGCTTTCGTTGCCGCTTTAATCGCTTCTGGTGTGAAGTCTTCGATTCCTTCGAGTTGTTGTTTGAACTCTGCAAGGACAGCGGGAACCGTTTCCCCTGAAAGGACAGCGTTCGCTTCCTCGTCATACTCGATTTCATCTTTGAAGAACAAGTCTGTCAACGCGACAATCTCCGCCCCGTGCGTCATTTGTTCTTTATACAATGCGATCAAGTTTGTAGCCCAATCTGCCTCCTCGACAGATACCGCCTCGGGTAATCGTCCTGCTTCTTGTAAGAATGGTAAACTGAGTGCCACTACTTCGTCAAGCGTGGCCTTCTTCATGTATACACTGTTGATCCAAGAAAGTTTTTGTTGGTCAAATACAGCCGGACTCTTCGACAAACGGTTCGCATCAAACATTTCAATAAACTCTTCTTTCGAGAAGATTTCTTCTTCTCCGACTGGTGACCAGCCAAGAAGAGAAATGAAGTTGAAGAGCGCTGCTGGCAAGTAACCGAGATCCGCATATTGTTCAATGAACTGGATGATTGATTCATCACGTTTTGACAATTTCTTATGTTGATCGTTATAGATGAGCGTCATGTGACCGAACTCAGGATATTCCCATCCGAGTGCGTCATATACCATCATCTGTTTTGGTGTGTTTGCGATGTGGTCGTCTCCACGCAAGACGTGGCTGATCTTCATCAAGTGGTCGTCGACAACAACAGCGAAGTTGTAAGTCGGAATCCCATCTTGTTTCACGATGACCCAATCACCAAAGTCTTTCGACTCGAATGAAACATCACCTTTGACGACATCCGTCCATTTATACGTCACGCCTTCAGGCACGCGAATTCGAATTGACGGCTTGCGGCCCTCTGCTTCAAACGCTTCACGTTCTTCGACAGTCAGGTTGCGGTGCGCACCAGAATAACGCGGTGCTTCGCCGCGCGCGATTTGTGCTTCACGCTCTGCTTCGAGCTCCTCTGATGTCATATAGCATTTATAAGCAAGACCTTTGCTCATCAATTCGTTGACGTATTTCTCATAAAGTGAAAGACGTTCCATTTGATAATATGGGCCGTAGTCTCCATCACGACCTGGACCTTCATCCCAATCGATTCCGAGCCACTCCAAATACTTCATTTGACTCTCGACACCGTTTAATACATTTCGTTTCTGGTCAGTATCTTCAATTCGAAGAATCAATTTCCCGCCTGCATGACGAGCAAATAAGTAGTTAAACAACGCAGTCCGCGCATTTCCGATGTGGAGATGCCCCGTCGGACTAGGCGCATAGCGTACACGCACTTCACTCATAATAGTTCCACCTTTCTTCTCTTCTGCCCAAATAGTATACCATTTCTGTCAAGCCCGGTTGAGTAAGATGACCGCTTGCGCCGCGATTCCTTCTTCACGTCCTGTGAAGCCGAGCTTCTCCGTCGTCGTCGCCTTCACGTTCACCTGTTCGATGTCCGCTTCGAGTAGGTCGGCAATGACCGCTCGCATCTCATCAATATAAGGACGTAGTTTTGGACGTTGTGCCATGACGGTCGCGTCCACATTTCCGAGGACATATCCCTCATCCTTCACAAGTTGCCATACGTGGCGAAGCAATTCTTTCGAATCCGCATCTTTAAATTCCGGGTCCGTATCAGGGAAATGCTTCCCGATGTCACCTGCCGCAATCGCTCCAAGCGCTGCATCGGCAATCGTATGGAGTAACACATCCGCATCGGAATGACCGAGTAGACCACGTTCATGTGGAATCTCAATTCCTCCTAAAATTAATGGACGTCCTTCCGCAAATGCGTGTACATCAAATCCTTGACCAATTCTCATTGTAAGTCCTCCCTCGCTAAAATCGCTTCACCAAACAGTAAATCCTCTGGCGTCGTCATCTTAATATTATGATAGTCTCCAAGAACGACTTGTACCGTCTCACCAAGCCATTCGAATAAGCTCGCATCGTCCGTTCCCATCATCTGTTGTTCGACCGCTCGTTCATGTGCCGTTAAGATTGCCTTGGCCTGAAAAGCTTGCGGCGTTTGCGCCAACCATAGATTTTCACGAGGAACTGTTCGTTCGATTTGATGACGTTCGACTTGTTTGACTGTGTCTTTGACCGGTACCGCTAAAATGGCGCCACCTTGTAACGCCGCTTCTGCCACTTGATGCAGCTGTTCACGTTTTACAAACGGACGGGCACCGTCATGAATCATCACAATCGTGTCTGGTGCAACCACCTTGAGCCCCTCATGGACACTCTGTTGTCGTTCTTCCCCACCTGTTACATATGTAATCGGTGTTTCGACTTGTGCCGTGATCGCTTCAAACCAGTCACGTTCCTCTGGACGAATCGCCAAAACAATCCGTTCACACCACGGATCGGTATCGAACGCTTGTAACGTCCACGCGATAATCGGTTTGTCACGGAGCGACAACATGAGTTTGTTCGCATCCGCTCCCATTCGTTTCCCTCTTCCCGCAGCCGGGATCACAACTGTATAAGATACTATGTCAAACACCTCTCTTCGTGAAAAAAGAGAGCGCTCACGCGTCTCTTTTTTGTTCGTTATTCAGGACGAGCAAAAATCATTCGGCCTGCAGATGTCTGCAGCACGCTCGTCACGACGACAGGAAGCGTCTTCGAGATCAACTTACGTCCACCTTCCACGACGACCATCGTCCCGTCTTCGAGATAGGCAACACCTTGATTTTGTTCTTTCCCTTCTTTAATGACAGTGACGACCATCTCTTCGCCAGGGATGACGATTTGTTTGACGGCATTCGCTAAGTCATTGATGTTCAAAACTGGAACATTTCGCACTTCACAGACTTTGTTTAAGTTGTAGTCGTTCGTGACGACAATCCCATTTTTCAACTCTGCCAATTTGATTAATTTGATATCGACTTCTGGTACATCTTCAAAGTCCCCATCGTAAATTTCAACTTGGATTCGTTTGTTCTCTTGAAGCTCTTTTAAAATATCGAGCCCACGGCGACCACGGTTTCGTTTCAACGTATCCGATGAATCCGCGATATATTGAAGTTCTCCGATGACGAACTGCGGAACGATCAATGTACCTTCCACAAATCCAGTCGTGGCGATATCTGCGATTCGACCGTCAATAATGACGCTCGTATCTAAGATTTTATCATTCGAACGTTGCACCGGTTCAGCCGCAGGTTTCTCCCGCTCACTCTTTACAAATAGTTTGATCCATTCGTTACGCTTCCGATATCCGACCGCGAAACCGAAGTAACCAAACAGCGCCGTGACAAAGATCGGAACGATCTTACTCAGTAAGAAAATGTTCGTTACTTCAAGCGAGACACTGATCAAAAAGGCGATCAAGAGCCCGATAATGAGGCCAATCGAACCGAATAAAATATCCCCTACCGGTAAACGGACGAGCCGTTCTTCGACAAAACGAATAAATGCAACAACACCATCGGTTAAGAATAAACTAAGAATGAAGAAGATAAGTCCACCAATCAAACTTGCTACGTATGGAATCGTTAACCACTCCGGCACATTCATGCCGAGGTCTCCTAATAATAACGTCGCTTCGATAATTCCGAACCAACCTACGACGAGACCAATCAAAATAAATCCGATTCGTACAGCAATCTTCACTCATTCCACCTCCTTCTATATGAAATAAAATTTCAAAAATAACACTTTCATTGTAACATGCTTTTTTCAATCACGTTCGTTACAAAGCGTTAAAAACTGCCATTGGCGACCCGTTAAAACGGAATCGCCAACTGCAGTGCTTCGTCCACCGTTCCGACGCCGACTACTTCAATCCCTGCCGGAGCGGTCCATCCACCCATGTTGTTTTTCGGAATGATGGCACGTGTGAATCCTAGTTTTGCGGCTTCAGCGACACGTTGTTCAATCCGTGATACGCGTCGCACTTCTCCAGTCAATCCGACTTCACCGATACAAACATCCGTCGGACGGGTTGGACGATCACGGAAACTCGAGGCAATCGAGACACAAATCGCAAGGTCGATCGCAGGCTCATCTAGTTTGACGCCACCCGCCGCTTTCAAGTAGGCGTCTTGTGTCTGAAGCAATAAGCCAGAGCGTTTCTCAAGGACGGCCATCAGAAGCGCGACCCGGTTTTGGTCGATTCCCGTCGCCATACGTCTCGGGTTACCGAATGATGTTGGCGAGATGAGCGCTTGTAGTTCGACGAGCACTGTCCTTGTCCCTTCCATCGAAGCGACGACCGTCGAACCGGAAACACCGGCAGTTCGTTCTTCTAAAAAGATTTCGGACGGGTTGAGGACTTCTTCTAGCCCACTCTCTTTCATCTCGAAGATCCCGATTTCGTTCGTTGAACCGAAACGGTTTTTCACCGCGCGTAAAATACGGAACGTATGATGGCGCTCCCCTTCAAAGTAAAGTACCGCATCGACCATATGCTCGAGTAAACGTGGACCCGCAATCGATCCTTGTTTCGTTACGTGACCGACGATGAACACAGCAATCCCTCGTGTTTTTGCAATCTTCATGAGCGCTGCTGTACATTCTCGTACTTGTGACACACTTCCTGGCGCCGATTGAATTTCATCCATATATACCGTCTGAATCGAGTCGATGATGACAAACCCGGGTTGTTCTTCATCAATGACGCGTTCGATCATCAACATGTCTGTCTCAGCTAGCACAAACAAGTCTTCGGTCGGTAAGCCGAGACGTTCCGCTCGCAGTTTCGTCTGTTTGAGTGATTCTTCACCTGAGATATAGAGCACCTTTTTACCACTATGGGCTAGATGTGCACTGACCTGTAAAAGAATTGTCGACTTCCCGATTCCCGGGTCCCCGCCGACTAAGACGAGTGAACCCGGAACAATCCCACCACCGAGCACACGGTCAAATTCACGACTATTCGTGTGCACGCGTGTCTCTTCTTGTGAGACGACGTTTGCGAGTCGTTCTGGCTTTAATTGTCGAGATGAACTATGCACAAACGCTGCGCCGCGCTTGGCCTTCTTCTCTTCGACAAACTCCTCAACGAGCGTATTCCATTCATTACAACCTGGACAACGCCCCATCCATTTGGCTGATTCATATCCACACGATTGGCAGACGTATTTCGTTTTAATTTTGGCCATAAGTTTCCTTCCTGTCTAAAAAAAGCTCCCTCATAAACAACGAGGGAGCTGAATGATTTACTGAACCACACCTTCGTTACGAACGACAAACTCTCCATCTTGTACATCGAGCGCAACTTTACTACCTTTAGCGATTGTGCCGCCAAGCATTGCTTCTGAGAGGCGATCTTCCACTTCTCGTTGAAGGGCACGACGGAGAGGGCGAGCCCCGTATTCCGGATCGTAGCCGACTTCGGCAATCTTGTCGAGCGCCGCATCCGTCAAGCTGAAATCAACACCTTGTTCGGCAAGACGTTTCTTAAGTGTCTCTGCCATAAGTTTGATGATTTCTTGAATGTGCTCTTTTTGAAGTGAATGGAAGACCGTGATTTCGTCAATTCGGTTCAAGAACTCAGGTCGGAACGCCTTTTTCAATTCCTCGAGTACTTTATCCTTCATTTCCGTATACTCCCGCTTCACATCATCTTCGACTGTGAATCCAACATATTTATTACGTTGAAGCGCTGCGGCTCCGACGTTTGACGTCATGATGATGACCGTGTTTCGGAAGTCGACCGTGCGACCTTTTGAATCCGTCAAGCGACCGTCGTCAAGCACTTGAAGTAAGATGTTGAACACTTCAGGGTGCGCTTTTTCAATTTCATCGAGAAGGATGACCGAGTATGGTTTCCGGCGTACTTTCTCTGTCAATTGACCGCCTTCTTCGTAACCAACATAACCAGGAGGCGAACCAACGAGACGGCTCGTCGCATGTTTTTCCATGTACTCTGACATGTCGATTCGAATAATCGCATCCTCATCCCCAAACATCGCTTCGGCAACTGCGCGAGCGAGTTCGGTTTTCCCGACTCCGGTAGGTCCAAGGAAGATGAATGAACCGATTGGACGTTTTGGATCTTTCAAGCCAGCACGAGCCCGACGAATGGCGCGGGAAATTGATTTCACCGCATCGTCTTGACCGATGACACGGTTGTGAAGAATTGATTCGAGTTTGAGGAGACGGTCTGTCTCTTCTTCGGCAATCTTCGTGACCGGCACACCTGTCCAGTTTGCGACAACTTGAGCGATATCTTCTTTCGTCACTTCAAGTTTTTCGTTTCCTTGCTTGTTCTGCCATTCTGCTTTTAACTCTTCTAACTCATCGCGTAACTTTTGTTCTGTATCACGGAGAGAAGCCGCTTTTTCAAACTCTTGGCTTTGAACAGCAGAGTCTTTTTCTTTACGAATCGATTCAAGGCGTGACTCCAACTCTTTCAAGTTCGGTGGTGCCGTGAACGAACGAAGTCGTACTTTTGATGCCGCCTCATCGACGAGGTCAATCGCTTTGTCCGGTAAGAAACGATCTGAAATGTAACGGTCAGACAGAACGACCGCCTCGTGAATCGCTGTGTCCGTAATCGTTACGCGGTGATGCGCTTCATAACGATCGCGCAAACCGAGTAGGATTTGCTCAGCTTCTTCTGTTGTCGGTTCATTTACTTGAATCGGTTGGAAGCGTCGTTCAAGCGCTGCATCTTTTTCGATGTACTTCCGGTATTCATCAAGTGTAGTCGCCCCGATACATTGAAGTTCGCCACGAGCCAATGACGGCTTGAGGATGTTCGACGCATCAATCGCACCTTCTGCACCACCCGCACCAATCAATGTGTGCAACTCGTCAATGAAGAGAATGACGTTTCCTGCCTGACGAATTTCGTCCATTACTTTTTTCAATCGATCTTCGAACTCACCACGATATTTCGTACCTGCTACGAGTGTACCCATGTCGAGTACCATCACTCGTTTATTGCGAAGTGTTTCAGGTACTTCGTTGTTAATGATTTGTTGAGCGAGACCTTCGACTACTGCCGTTTTCCCGACACCTGGCTCTCCAATAAGAACCGGGTTGTTTTTCGTACGACGAGATAAGACTTCAATGACACGTTGAATCTCACCTGCGCGGCCGATGACCGGGTCTAAACGTGACTCACGTGCTTGTTGCGTCAAGTCGCGTGCCAATCCATCAAGTGTTGGGGTTGCAGCGCTCGCGCCTGGTTGCGAAGCATTTGAAGAAGACTCCGTGTTACCGAGAAGCTGTAATACTTGTTGACGCGCTTTCGTCAAACTGATTCCAAGGTTATTGAGGACACGTGCTGCGACACCTTCGCCTTCACGAATCAATCCAAGAAGGATGTGCTCCGTTCCAACATATGAATGTCCTAGTTTTCGTGCCTCATCCATCGAGAGTTCAATGACCTTTTTCGCACGTGGTGTGTAGTGAATCGTCGATCCATTCTCAGAACCGCGTCCAATCAATGATTCTACTTCTTGTTGAATTTTTTCAGAAGTCAATCCGAGAGCGAAGAGCGCTTTTGCCGCAATCCCTTCTCCTTCACGAACCAATCCTAATAAAATATGTTCTGTACCAATATTATGATGGCCAAGACGTACTGCTTCCTCTTGTGCTAAAGCTAATACGCGCTGTGCTCGTTCTGTAAATCGTCCAAACATCATTGACAAAACCTCCTTGTAGTTGGATCAAACTAAGCCTTGATCTAACGTTCGACGAACGAGGGTCGCTCGTTCTCGATCCCGTTCTTGCGTAGATAATGTTTTCCCGAAATGTTTTTGTAGAAAACCTGATTGTAGCCGAACAATGAGTTCATGGAACTTTGGTGGACTCCAATCAGACAAAATCCCTAGGTCACTCGCTAAATGTAAATCAGATAATCGTTCGACGGCTTCAGTAGAAGATAGTAATTTAGCATATCGCAAAATACCATATGATCGATAAAATCGATCTTCCAACTCTTCCTGTCGATTCGCAACGAGTTCTTCGCGCGCATGACGCTCTGCTTGAATCACTTGTTCTGTCACTTCCATAAAGTCAGCCAGTAACTGTGACTCGTGACTCCCTAATGTCCGTTGATTCGACAGTTGGAACAAGCGACCCGCCGCATCACTACCTTCACCATAACGACCTCGAATCGTATAGCCAAGTTTTCGAAGTTCTCGCAAGATTGGACTGATTCGTCCCGTTAAGGTGAGTCCCGGCAAGTGTAACATGACCGAGGCACGAAGTCCTGTTCCGATATTGCTTGGACATGTCGTCAAATAACCTAACTGTTCATCAAACGCATACGATAGGGATTCTGCACATAATGCGTCAACTTGTTTCGCTAATTCAAACGCCTCTTTCACTTGATATCCTGGAAGTAGCGTTTGAATGCGTAAATGGTCTTCCTCATTAATCAATACACTAATTGTTTCATCTTCACTTAAGAAGACCGCACTCTCTTCATTGGTTGCAACGGCTGGGCTAATGAGGTGTTTCTCCATCAACGCCTGTCGTGTCACTTCATCATAATCACGCATATGAAGATATTCGAATCCTTTCAACCCACGTAGACGCCCTTCTAGACGATCACAAAGCTGACGTTCTCCTTCTTTAGAAAGTACGGGAGAGAATACCGTGTCTTTGACATTACGTGCCAGTCGAATTCTTGTAGAAACAACCAAATCATCGAGCTTGGCACGTTCTTTCATTTTTGGACCAAGTGGATGTGTTAGGAAAGTTTCCATCAGACATCTCCCTGCCCTTCTAATTGCTTCATTTCTTTTTGAATGCGTGCTGCCCGTTCATAATCTTCTTGTTCGACAGCGCGGTTCAACTCCCCTGCCAACTTTTCGAGCCGTTCTTCAATTCGTTCATGTGGCGTGCGTAACTGGTCAGGGATTGAACCGATATGATGATCGTGTCCTTGTTGATATTGACGAGTGATTTTAATCAATTCATCCCGAAATACGGTATAACATGTAGCGCATCCTGCTTTTCGTACGCGCAATAGGTCTTGGCGTGTCATCTGACAAGTCGGGCATCGCTTCACGACTGGTACATATCCTGTCATCAGTTCTACCGTACATTGTCGACATAATCGTTTTTTTACGGGTACATCTTGTTCCATCACAACGACTTCATTGACAGCAGGTCGTTGTTTACAACGTTCGCATAACATACGACTTATCCCCCATTACGATAACGAAGTACTTTCATCAGTGCCAGCAATTGTTGACGTCGAATAAAAGAGCGATCATCAACTTGTAAGTTTAATGCTTCATCTGATAAGAGATGGTAAATCAATTGCGCTTCTTGTTCGTGCATCATTTGTTCTTCCACTAATCGCACGAGCACATTTTCAACGAGCTGTTCATTCAGACGTGGATGCTCATGAATGACATCCATCAAACTAGAGAGCACATCCTGTTTTTCATGTAAGATGACGCGTCGGATTCGAATATATCCACCCCCACCTCGTTTACTTTCTACTAAATATCCTTTTTCGACGGTAAAACGTGTGTTGATGACATAATTGATTTGGGATGGGACACATTCGAATCGTTGCGCGATATCTTGGCGTTTAATCTCGATTGCATTTGCCTGACTTTCCTTCAATACTTGCTTCAAATACTGTTCGATAACATCCGAAATATTTCTCATCTCCACCACCCTCTGACCATCTTTGACTTTTGACTATATTTTATCATTGATTTAAAAAAAGGCAAACGAAAAGCGATGCTCTCATAGAGAGCACCGCCAATCAATAAAAAAACGACCGAGCGTATGCTCGGTCGTCCTCTCTGTTGTTGCCTGGCAACGTCCTATCCTCACAGGGGGAGATCCCCCAACTACTTTCGGCGCTGAGACGCTTAACTTCCGTGTTCGGCATGGG
>NZ_JACSKO010000006.1:0-88310 GCF_018617635.1 Exiguobacterium sp. CH10 | reverse complement strand
TCACTTGCCTCACGATATATAAAAGCCTATGAGACGCTGCATCCACTAGAGTCATCGCTAACAAGTCTACCAGCATCCAAAATTTTTGAACTCATGTATCTCGATAATGTCGATGAGGTCGTCGAGCAAGGCCTATATATTAATGGTGAAAGAAGACAGGTCGAAGAACTCACGGTCAAACAGATCCGTGATCTTCGAAAAGGGAACACTCATACACCCCTTAAAGTGAAACCTTTTCAGCAAGAGAAAAAGTCATCTTCGATCTTGTCCGCGCGTATTCCAAGTGATCTTTCGGAACAATTTCAACAGTATGCCCATGCACATAATCGTAGTGTCAGTGAGTTACTAGCTGAAATGATTGAACGAACTGTATCAGACAATATAATTGAAGCCACAGATGAACAAGGAGAACAGTCATGAAGAAAATCGCATTGTACAATCGTAAAGGTGGAGTTGGAAAATCAACGACAACCATCAATTTAGCTCATGCCTACGCACGGGATGGCTTACGTGTACTCGTGATTGATGCCGATGATCAGGCGTCTTCAACGAATGGATTAGGTCTGACGAACGACTATGAAGGGAAAGTGCTATTGGATTGTCTACTCGAAGAGAACGATCCATTTTATACACCGATTGAACAAGTCATCGTCACTTGTGAATATGAGACTGGAACGATTTACTTAGTTCCGACAAGACGGTCTGCTTCACCGAGTGATTTAACGAGTCAAATTGGTTATGAGTACCGACTCAGTGAAGAGTTGGCTAAACTAGATGAACTATTTGATATTTGTTTAATTGATTGTCCTGGTTCGACGTCAGCGTTGAATCCTTATGCGCGCTGCGCTCTTGTCGCACAAGATCGAATTATCATGCCTGTACAGATGCAAAAGTTTTCGATGGATGCGGTATACTCGGCTCCTGAAGAGTTAGAAGAAATGAAACGATTCCGAGAAGATATTCATATCGCAGCGTTTATCCCGACAATGGTCAGTGCACGTTCTAAAGGGGATACGACGACGGTAGAAGAACTTGAAGAGCTCGGGAAAGAGGTCGGTATTCCTGTCCTTACAACGATCCCGTATGCCGTTAAGGTACAAACCCTACAACGTGAATCTAGACCCGTGATTGATCATAAAAGTCCTGCAACGGATGCTTATTTACAACTTGCCCAGGAGGTACTTTCTCTATGAGTCGCCCTCGTAAAAAACATACGCCTAAAATTTCGACATTCAGTGCTAATTTACCGGTGAAACAAGGAACACAATCTAGTGAAGATCGTACGGATCAAGTGGAAGCTGTCAAAGAATTTTCTGCAACGACGACTATTACGAACCCGTATCAGTCCTTACCAGCAACCGGACTTTCTCGTATTATCACAAAAAAACTGCCCGAAGACATGGAAGGCATTGTTCAATACTATAATCACATTGATGCGATTCAGGCGACAAGTTTTGTCGAAAAATGCCGTATTCTTGCGCATGCAAATAGGTTGTTCCGTGATCCGGAAACAAAAAAGGAATTTAAACAAGAAGAGGGAAATTGGAAAGACTTCTTAGCGAAGATTGGGATGTCTCATTCCCAAGTGAATCGCTTTGTTTCTTTTTGGAATACGTTTGGTCCGAATATTTTAGAAAAAACGATCGAACAAGATTTCAGTGCGACCAAGTTAGCGGAACTCTTATCATGGCCAGAAGACCCAAAGCTCGCATTACTTGAGAGTAAGAAATATTACACAGCAAATGGGGACAAAACAGTTTATGAAATGACACGTGAAGAATTGCGTGAAGTGAAGCGTATGTTGATCGAGCGTCAAGAACAGCGCGTGCTCGAAGTCGAAACTAACTCTGTGAAACCAATGCGTGTCCAGATTCGCTTTGCTGATTTAACGGATCCTTTATATGTCGGGTTGACTCAAGCCGCTAAAAAAGAGCATGTCTCTGAAGATGAAATCATTAAACGGGCCTTGGACCAGTATCTAAAGGGTTACCAAGATTAAATGTTAAACAATTTAATTTCTATATTTCTTAAAGAGTTAGGAAAAAATTACAAACTCCCTTATTTGGAGTTATTTACTTTCGTTGTAATGATGATTATATTTTTCTATCTTTTTTCAACATTGAAAAAATACTTCGATATGAAAGAAGAACGAAACTTGACTGCATACAATGATCAATTGGATGCTCTATTTTCTGTACATCGAAGTCTTAACAAGGACACTATGGATAGAGAAGAATTAAATGACGCGTTATATAAAATGAGTCAAGTCGGGGACAGTCAGATTGCCACAAAGTCATTCTATTGGATTAATGAGAAAAGTATTAACTATCAAGACGTAATGTCTGTTATAAACATAGAAATCAGACGCCTACATAATCTAAAAGGTAGTACTGTTCCAGGAGGTTTTCTAAGAGATCTAGAAGACCTATATCGGCTGACTCTCAGCTTTGTTCGTCCTGCATTTTTTGCCTTTTTACTATGGATGTTACTTATGAGCTTCATGAGTCTATGCATGATGGTTTGGTTAGGTAATATACAAATGCTCGACTTCTTTGCGGTCGTTTCAATACTGTTGATTGCTCTTCTCTTGTTTAGTTTAATAGGAATCATCTTGCGCTCCCTATTTAAAAAGCCTCGTATTAAAAACTGGAGGAAAGTGTTATTAATCATTTTCATAGGTGGAGGTGGGATCATATCTTTGTATGTAGCCTCTACAAATAAAATTGATGAATTATTAGATTCGTTGGTAATTATATCGCTTCATCTTGCTTGTTTGATTTTTATCATATATATCGATCAAGAGACTTTTCCTGATAGGAAAATCGGTTGAATTATAAGTTACAGGTAAAATAATCGAATAAGTTTCTTATACATGACACCATTACTTATCAAAAAGAATGGTGTCTTTATATATCGAATAAATATTAGACTCCTGCTGATGCATAGAATCGGATTTGTCTACAATTTTATTTTATTAATTTGTAGACTGATGCAAAGAGAGGTATAATCAAATTAGAAGGAAGGTGTCATCATGAACTCAAATACAATCATCGTGAACAATATAAAAACATGGTTACAGGATCATCAAAAGCCGCAACAATGGTTGGCCCAAGAAATCGGAGTCAGCAAGGCATTGGTCGGTCATATGTTGAATGAGAGCCGTGTCATCCAACCACAACGTATCGTTGCGATCGCGAAGGCATTAGGTGTATCGGTCAACGAATTGACAACTGATGCTTCAATGAGAGAAGAGCGGATGACGGTCGAGTTGCGCGGGACACTCTCAAATCGACGGTCCAAAATGGAGCTTGAGCGTCTGAAATTTGCGATAGAGGATTACGTCGTTCTCAAGGGTGATTTATGATGAAGCCAACTACAAAATTTGCGGAAGATACGGCAGAAGCGTTCGCGGCCGACTTTTTAGAGCAAGTCATTGACAGTCACGTCTTTATTGGCGCTTACATTGAGCAGGTATTGGCCAAACGTGCGAACCTCATCTTTCAATATGTCGAGGACGACTCATATTACGGCGTCGCGATCAAGCATATGTCAGGAGAAGAATTCATCGCATTGAACTCCTACCAACCGCTGCGCATGCGTTACTTTACCGCGGCTCATGAACTATGGCACTTGTCTGAAGCAAGCGAGTGGCAAGTCGATGGATTCGATCACGAAAGGGCAGCCGATCGATTCGCCGCTGCGATCATGTTGCCGAAGAGTACGACAAAAGAAGTCTGGGAAAAGCTGAGGGATGGATATGATACGAAGTCTGCCATCATCTATTTGGCAGATATGGCCCAAGTGCCATACGTATCGGTTGTAAGACGACTCCGAGAGCTCAATTATCGATTCACTGACTTAAGTGAACAGGAATCCGATTGGCGCGAGGAACGAAGCAGACTAGGGATTGCCCCGAGTCCACTGGATCAAGCTCAACGCTTCGAATCATTTCCAGCCTATGAACAAGTAGTCGTCAAAGCAGTAGAAGAAGATCGAATGACACGGTTGAGCGCCGCCAATAAACTCTCTGTCTATCGACCTGAGTTGGCTCAAGCGTTACAGGAAGATGAAATCAGTCGTCTTCAAAAGGACACTGCCCATGATTAAGGAGCCGGTGTTCATCGATGCGAACATCATCATTCATGCGGCAAGTTTTCGACAAGCCGATGTTTTCGATTGGATCAATAGTCTCTATAAACAAGTCCTTATCCATGTAGAGGTATTGAATGAACTGAAGACATCTTCGGTAAGAGAAAGGGTCGACACGTTCATCCATGATGGGAAGTGGGTGCTATTCGATCCTGAATCGGAAGCATCGATCGCGACGGATGAACTATATGACCTTTATCTCGTTTATCTGACGGAAGTTCGCCTGGCATTCCAACAACTGGATGAAAAGAAAAAAAGAGAAGGTCGGCCACTCAAACATACGAGTGACTTGGGCGAAATGCATAGTCTTGCTGCCGCGAGATTGATGAGCGCTGGGTTGATATGTAGCGATGACGCGGATATTCGAGAGGTCATCACAGATGCTGAATTGTACATCGTAAACCAAGAGGAAGAGGAAACACTCATACGTCAGCATACCCTCCTAGACTTTTGTATACATTTGAAGCGATATGAAGTCGTGAAGAGGGGCCAGATTCGAAAGTTTTTCAAGACGATTCGTCCTCATGATTTAACTGTATTTGATCAACACATTGATAAGATCTGAATACGATGTTGTATCATCAGGACAAAAAGCACCCAATCTGCGTCAACTTGTGACGTAGATTGGGTGCTTTTTTATGTGTTACTAAAAGAAGAAAACACATGTTTTTGTTTTACAGGATCAATGATACACGTTACTCTTTCCTAGGTTTAGAAATCGGATCCGGAAAAGTAAAGAGTCTTTTCGTTCATTTTTGATGGGTATCGAGAAATATGTATATTTCTCGTGTGAAAATTGATATTGAGAGATCAAAGCATGAGTGATTTTTCTAAAAACAATTGTAGTAAGTTCCCTCTACTAGCTATACAATTTTGACGTGTTTTGCTATGTTTGATGTAATAGAACCCACCACGCCTCTTTAAAATGCGGACCACGGTGGGTCATTTTTTATATAAATGGGGGGAAGACGCGGCTTCTATGAAGCCTAACCAGTTAGAAGTCCCAAAAACCTAAGAAAAGCAACTATCTATTTTAAAAGAGCGCAGTCTATATATTAAAAGGGCCGAAGAAATAGTCAATATGTGACTTCTCTTCGGCCCTTTTAATTAAGAATTATTCTGTTGAAGATTTCGCTCCCGAAGAACAGCAAGCTCTACCTGTTCTTGTAGTCGATGTTCAAAAGCTTCTTTCTCGCGTCGAAGAAGTTGCACTTCTAAGTGAAGTTTTTGATTCTCTTCTTCGAGTTGATCATTCCGACGCGTTTTGCTTTTCAATTCATCTACAGCATCCATTAAACTTTGGTTTTGGCGATTTAATTGTTTTTGGCTCTCTTCTAATTTTCGAATGGTTCCTTCCAAATCAAAAATCATCTTTTTATGAACCTTTAGCTCCTCTTTCGCTAATTGTTTCTCCGTCTCTAGTGCATTTAGTAAGTCTTGTTTATCTGTGTGTAGTTGGTCCAATTGCTGTTGAAGTTGCTCTAGCTCTTCCTGGTGATGCATGACTTTAGCTTCATACTCTAGATTTAGCTCTTCACTTTCCTTCACAACACTGTCTTCGAGTTCTCGTATCGTTTCGGTATATTGAATTGTCATACGTTGAGTTTCTTTTTGTTGCTTCTCTAAGCGAAGCGCTCGTTCTTGAAAGAGTGAAGTAATCTGATTAAGTGTAGTTTCAAGTACACCATTTTCTTCGTCGATTAATGGGTCTGGTGATTGTTTATCAGCTAATTGAATGAATTCTTCAAACAATTGATTCGTCGTTAGGTGTCGTTCTTGCATTAAACGTTGAATATGTTCTGTCACTTCTTCAGAGACACGAAATGACTTTACTTTTGTTTCGTTTGAGGTCATATCCTATTCACTCCACGGTATTTTTTTTTAGTATATCATATGGTTTTGGTTCAATTTCGTATTTGAATTGACATGGAACCTGTATATAGAAATTTAAGATGTACAAATAGGACGTTTACAACTTGTAGGAGGTCATCAAAATGGCTTATAAATTATAATGTTCAATTCCAAAAGCGCTTAAATTCATAATGTACGACACTGATAAAAGTAGATAACTCCATTGTATTTATTGGTATTGATGGATCGGAGGAATAATTGTGTTTGTTCAGTGTGAAGATTTTGAACAAAGTTTAACATCGTCTATATTAACCATGTTACCTTAAGTGTAAACATTTCGACGTCGAAATGTTTACACTTAAATTCTAGTATGGTGTATATAAAAAAGAACCTTGCATGTGATGTAGCGACATTCTTTTTTATAGTTCTGGAATGCGTAAGATATCCTTAAATGTATGCCAGGTTTCCTTAAGTTCTGCTTTTTTAGGAATGTAGATAATGAGACCATCATGCCCTCTAGTTAAATTGACACGACATGCATTTCGTTTGATCTGAAGCGGCGCTCTGTCTGGCATAAAACTGAAAAATGTTACGTAGATCTGCCTATCTGATCAACAAGTGGCCAGTTTACGGGTGCAACCGTTAGAGGAATTTATGTGATGCAGACTAATGGTCTCTTTCTTCGCAGTAGTGTTTATTGTAGTTGTGATCGCATTTTCGGTGGATATGATCCTGGGGAATCAGTTGCATCAGCATGGTCGTAGTTTGTAGCGATTCATGTCGTTTTATAAGTCTGACGTAGTACATGTCAGGTTCGTCTTTTTGATGATAGACAGACTTGGCGCTTACCGTTTTATTTTAAATACATGACTGAAAAAGTGTGATCGTTAGATTACATATAGGTATACACTAATTGACGAAGTAAAAAGTTAGATTTGAAGATATCCCGATAAACGTCCAAAAATATGATTATTATGAGTATTTTTGAATTTATGATACGACCAATTATTCATTTTTATTGAAATTAAAAATCGGTGTTGTAGAGGTGAGTAGAGTATGAGAAAGTAAAATCGACGCCAACAAGAAAAGGATTTTCAGGAAATAATGTACATTTTATTAATCGTAAAATGAAAGGTTGTACTTAGAGTTAAGGAGGTAATCGATCGGTGAAAAACATTTGTAATTGTGAAGATTTAAAACGTATTAAGGTAGAAGCGGATATTGGGGCGGACCCGATCTGGTGTGCAGTTTGCCACTACAATGTGGAATTGGACGTCTTTCCGATTTCTGACTCGTTGAAGCAAGATATTCATGACTGGGTTAGTCGATTTGGGGAATGGGTGGACTGGGAAACCGATACACTCACTACAGACGGAAAGGTCAAGGAGAAACAACATAATAGTGAAGGTGAATTCCTTACTAAACGCTTGAAACAAGAGCTTGGTGAAACATATGAAATTGAATTTATTGCTTCAAAAATGTATGAGACATATGAATAAGGGGGGAGTAAGCGTATGTACAAGTGGATTACTGGAGTTATTTTAACTGTATTTTTGTTCGGTGTAATCGGTCCTAACGTTAGCTATGCCATGCAAGACGAAAGCGAGCTCGATTTCGAACAATATGTTGTTGATTACCACGAGGGACTTGAAGAATTTGATGCTCGAATCTACTATGATAATGCAGAATTAGGTTTGATTGAATCTGAACATAGTAAAGATCCGGGTTTCCAAGTAATGGCGCTTCCGCTCGCGCCTATCATCATTGCAGTTGTAGTTCGCTTAGTTGGACAGTGGGTAGGAAAGCAAGCGGTTAAAAAGATTTCTAAACATGCTGCAGAACGAGCAGGACAACGGGGGATTACTGAACGACAATTTGCCAGTGCAATGGCATATGGAACGAAGTACGTAGATAAAAACACAGGCGCGAAGATTTTGTACCACTCGCCGACCAAAACAACACTGGTATTAGATAAAGCAGGGAAAGTCGTTGTGACTACGTATAAACAAAATAGCCCAAAAGCGGTGTGGAAAAAGCAAAGTTGGTAAAAAGGTTCGGGATTGGCGTGTAACCCGTTAGATTAAGAGAAAAAAGGAGACCTGTAGCGATTCGTTCGCTCCAAGTCTTTTTTTCTTTTTTATGGGTTCGTACACATATTTCGGACTAAATAGATAAAGGGATTACTATAAATTTGTTATTGTGCTTTTAGATTTAAAAGTCCATCTCCAGGGAAATGCTCTCGCCTGAATCCAGAATTCGGATCCGGGAAAAGGAATGTTGTCGCGTGGCGAAAACAAATGGTTTTGGTGAGAAGTCAAAGGCATAAAGAAATCACGTTGTTCCGTCTATTCATGAATGTGTATTTGCGATGTTTGGATTAATGAAAAATGAGTGCGTGTTTGGTGAAAATGACCGTTTTTCCTACGTAAGCCCTGGGCTTGTTTTAAACAAGCCCAGGGCTTATATGAAACAAGCCGAGATGTTGAGAGGTCAGATTCAAGGTATTGTTGAGCTATCAACAGGAGAGGATGATTCAAATGAGTCACACATTGGACCAGCAAACGATTGAAGAGACGAAAGAGGTATTGCTTAGAAGACTTCCTGAACGGATGGACATCGATCCTGGGGTATTTGAGTTAGTAAGCATGGATCTTCTTTGTGATGTGAAGGAAGGAGAACGCTTGACCCACCTCACCGTCTTTTTCAATACCAATATGATTCGACGGAATCGTCGTACATAAGAACAAAAATATTTGTATACATGTATACATGTAGATTTGTATACGCGTATACATGTATACATTTTTTAAAGTCGTCATTTCTGTAGTTTCATGAACAAGGACTGAACTGGCTCTGGACGGGGAATCGTTCTATAGCGAAGCGGAAGGGGGGAGACGTGATGGATGAGGGGCTGCTTGATGACTATGCGTTCGCTGGATTGGATCCGTTCGTCCGGACGGTGTTCTCGGAACTGATGGAACATCCCGAATGGATGCGTGTCGTCGACAGGGAACATTGCGTCGAGAAGGTCGTCCGGTTCGATGACGGACGGAACTCGCCTTACTTCCGGGTGCTGATCTATCTGGATGCAGAAGAG
Source organism: Exiguobacterium sp. CH10 (assembly GCF_018617635.1). NCBI lineage: Bacteria > Bacillati > Bacillota > Bacilli > Caryophanales > Exiguobacterium > Exiguobacterium sp. CH10. The sequence goes on along the minus strand of NZ_JACSKO010000006.1, from coordinate 79,213 downwards.
CGTCCGATCAAGAAAGTGTATCTATACGGGACATGGGTGGTGGCGGATGGAGAAGTCAGCTTCGTCGTCTCAGAGCTATCCAAGGGTGTATTCGAATATGAAGTGATGCATGTCCATTGGCTCATCAAGTATCGGTTCAAAGATTGGGGCGTGTCTGAAGACGGGGCATGGGAGAAGGAATGGTGATCCGGGCTCATGCGTGAGCGTCTAACGCCAGGAGGCGAAGTCGCTCATCGCACCGCTGCCCCCCTGACGGCCCGATAACAAGAGCTGCTGGCTCACCGCCGCATCTCTATGTTCCTGGCCCTTTCTAACGGGAGGCACGGAGCGTAAGGGCAACGTCAAAAGCAAGAGCGTGGGCGCGTCTAACGCCACGCGGAGTGGCATTCGAATCTAGGACAGGCCCAAATCGCGGACGCAATTCTCGACAGGATCGTACACGACTCCTATAAAATCCTGGTCGATGGCGAAACCTCAATGAGGGAACACCACTGGCTAGGGATAAGCTAAGATCTTGGCCATCGATGAGTCGATGGCCTTTTTCTTCATATTGACTCGCTCAGTCGTCCGCACTAGTGGCTCTCTGTATCCGCAATACTCAGCAGGACAAAAAACGCATCCTTCGAGTTTTTGAGGATGCGTTTGAGCAATGTGACTCTATTTGACTCGCGTTTATATTCCTACATATAAGCATACAACTGATGGTAGTTTCCAAGGTGGAGCGACGGAGTGGACGTATCAGACATTGGAGCGGAAAGGATATATCATAAAATTGGTATTTTTCGAGCATATATCACAAGGTTGATGTTGTCGCGCGATTCAATAAAAACGAGTTTTTTCATCATGGATTAGCTCGTCTATATTATTAATTGTAATAATTAAAATTTATTATTTTACTAATATTTCGTTTTTGGGCATAGAATGATAGCTTCTTGCTGTCGTATGTGAATATATAAAGTATTTACCGGGCTCTTCAAAAATATAAGAAATTACATACAGTCCGTCTTGTTGATAATTGGCTTCAATTTTTTCGTGTTGGCTTTCCTCTTGGCCTTCTTTCCATATCTCGAATTCAACTTTATCCGCATCGTCTACTTTCTCGTTTCCTTGAGAAACAGTTGCTATAAGTTCAATAACTTCGTTTGCTTTTACTATTTCAGGATCTGTTTTAAATTGTACATCAATTAATTCTGGAATCACTTCAGGTCCATTATTGCTTACTGTACTTCCACAACCAGATAATACTAACAAAACAATCAACAGTGAAAAAAACCTTGCCATCTTTTTTCTCTCCTTTAAACGATTTAATATTAACATACACGAAAATGTGATGTATTGATTATTACATTAAAAGTGACCTGATCATGCAATCTTATTAGCTATCGAGCATAGACCCCATGTCACTTTTAAGGTTCAAGACTTTATAGAGCGTCGTATGCTCGATTGGTTTACTTTTCTATATAAAAAATAAAGAAATGTACATTTTATATATTAAGTTCAATTTTATATATTAAGTTCAAAAGATATTAATTGAACTTAATCCAAAAAGTTGGATCATGAAATAGATCATCTGGTGACTTCGACAACCTAGGTTTGAATTTGGACCTTCATATCCGTAAATTTATCATCGACCGTTAGACACGGCCTTAGTAACCTAAGGTTCGTCTCGACGTATATTGCCAGTTGAAGGTCATCAAAGGAGAGAAGAGTCTGTACTTCAAGATTGAATCGATTAAAGATTGTCTACCCATCCATATCGTTTTTAATATCTACATAGTGAATGTGTATGTCGCACCTGAGATTGTATTCCCCAGGCACTCGTAGGGGGGTGGGGGCACGAACGAAAGCTCATCCTAACTTTCTGAAGTTTTTCTTGCGAGTCAGTTAGCGTTTGGTCACCGAGACTTTAAAAGCTTTCGGACATAAAAATCGCCCCATAAAAATTAGATTATCAGGTCCAACTTTTACGGGGCATCTAATATTCTGTGGTCTAAATATTAAGTGATTTACTGAAGTAATTATATAGTGTTAAACAATTTCGCCTCTGAAATTCAGAAAAATTGGGATGGGTTGACTGTATTCCCTGCACTTGTAGCTGAGTACGAATAGTTTCCTCGATGGACTTCAAAGTGTAAATGAGAACCGGTCGAATTTCCGGTACTCCCCATCGCACCGATGTTCTGTCCTCGGGTCACACGTTGTCCGGCGGAAACGGACAATGAGCTCATGTGAGCATAAAGGGTAGTCCAAACTTGACCGCCTATGACATGCGTAATGATGACATGATTTCCATAAGGTCCACCCCAGCCTGCTCGAGTTACAGTTCCTGTTTGAGCAGCCATAATAGGAGTTCCTACTGGTCCAGCTGTATCTAGTGCATTATGGAAGCTGTAGCCATTGGCCCCGCCTGCTGGACCCCATCCTTGGGTTACGATACCTGAGGTTGGACGTTGAAAAACTCCGCCACTTGTTGGAGAAGCGAGTGAATCCGTAGTCTTTGAAGTGTTTACCACTTTCTCAGAGTTTGGTGATTTTTCGAGAGAGGCTTTATTCTCGCTGATTTCATTTTTTTCGGCACTTTTTGCTTCTGCAGCTTTACGCGCAGCCTCTTTGGTACGAATTTTAGCTTGTTCTTCAAGCCTTTGGGCTTCAATCTCTGCTTGAATTGATTTTTCTTGTTCTTGAAGCGTCGATTCCATTTGTTGCAAGCTTACCAATTTAGATGTGAACTGGATTTTTTCGGCCTCTAATTTTTTTATTTGAGCAGCCCGCACTTTAATTTTGCCGTTCAATTTTTTCTGACTATTCTCTAGCTCTTCTTTTTGACTAATAAGCTTATCTTTTTCAGTGTCCAATTCAGCTTTAGCAATTTGAAGCTTATTTTTTGTTGATTGATATTCTTTGAAAAGTTCTTGATCATTTTCTTGAATCGTCCCTGCGGTGATCATGCGTGAAACCAGATCACCAAAGTCTTTTGAACCAAAAATAAATTCAGCCCAGTTTATAGAAGAACCACCGTTTTTTTGCATCGTGACCATGCGTTCTTCCATCAATGTCTTTTGAGAGCTCATTTTTTTCTGGAATTCTTTAATTTGAGTTTGAATCTGAGCAATTTTCTTTTGGGTTGTCCGAATTTCAGCCTTCTTCTGGGTGACCTCATTGATAATATCCTGTAACTCGGATTCCAAGTCATTCAGTTTCTGTTCTTCGAGTGTGATATCTTGTTCACGCTGCTGAATTGACGTATTAGCTTTACGTTGCTCTGTAGAATTTTGCGCTTGCTTCTGCTGGATATTTTTTTGTTTTTCAGTCAAGTTTAAAGCGTAAGAAGGGGATGCGCTTTGAACTAACATAACACCAAGTAAAGTTGAAGCTATAATTTTTTTCATGGTAAACAATGTTGTTGCCTCCGTAACTTATCTCTATTATAAAAAATGCGTTGCTGGATAAAAGTATTCGTATCATGATTAAAACTCGAACCGGAATCATTGTATCAATATTACTTCACCATCTATATTTCTATTTCTTTTCATTTCTATGTCAGTTGTTCTTTTGAGTTTATTGTCATTCGAGTATATCAAGAGAAATACTTATAATGCCATTTTGATGAGGAAATGAATGATGACCACTGAATTTAGGACATTTTGTCTCAAATTCAGTGGTCAAATCGTTTGTTAGTATTTGTTTGGTGTTTATTTAGTAGTAACTCTTCATAAATTTATCAATTCCTTTGGCGGTTGCTTTGATCATGTTACTTCCCGACATATAGGAGCGATCTACTGAGTTAGCAATAAAGCCATATTCGATGAGAGTAGAAGGTACCGTGTTTCTTCCTACCACATAGACATCTTGTCGCTTAACGCCTCGATTTTTAAAATCTGGAACGTTCATGGCGATTTCTTGATTAATTACTTCACCTAATCTGCGGCTAGCGTTCGCATATGGATTTGTGGTGTACGCGCTAGAAGTAGGGACGAGTGCTTCATGACCTGTAGCGAAAGAAGGTGAAGAATTAATGTGGACGCTTATGAAAGCGTCAGCATCAAGCCTTTCTGATAGATTGGTCCGCTCAACAAGTGACAAGTATCTATCATTTGAGCGCGTTAGTTTCACTTCATAAAGCTCATAGTTTTTCTTTAGTTCGTCGGCCACACGATTAGCAATGTTTAGGGTGAGTACTTTTTCTTGAACTGTACCGTTTGAAGTCACTGCACCAGCATCTCCCCCACCGTGTCCAGCGTCAATTAAAATCACGTGTTTGTTAGCTGGAATCACCGGTGATTTTATAGGAGTTTTTCCGGTAAATGGTTGCACAAAACCAGATGATACGTAACCGACTTGATTGTTATATCGCACCTTGTACCAACTGGCGCTTTTCGATATGACAGAAATCGAAGTGCCTGAGGGAATTGTTGTCAAAATAGATCCGTAACGACTCGCTTGGTTACGTAAATTAAGATTTTCGATAGTAATATATGTTGGATAAGTGGATAAAGAATCCCCCGGTGCCACTTGCACTATATAATGTCGAGCAGGTGTGAATCCTGTAATACCGTTATACATAACTTTTAACCAAGAACCCGTTGTGCCCGATTTTCCTAGTACAGTCACTTCAGTAGATGCTGGAATCGTAATAAGGACCTTTGAGTTCACTAAAGACATGCTTGAGCGAATCTCGGTCGTTTGCTTACTTCGTGACTTCATAGCCGAGGGCGATATGGTTACATACTGACTTGCCACATAGCCTTGAGTCCCATTGTATGATACTTTATACCAAGGGCCTGAGGCAGCATGGTACATTAGTGGGCTGGACTTTGGGATAGTCATTAAAACGGGTGATTTGACAGATGGGCCCTTACGCAGATTTAGTGAAGTTTTAGTTTTATATATTGTGTTTATTGAACTGACTGAATTTTTAGGTATAGGTTTTGGCGTCACGTACTTCGTTGAGACATAACCGATTTTTGAATTAAATGAAACTTTAAACCAGGATTTATCTTCTCCATATACACCTATCTTCTTAATGGTTTTTCCTTTTGGAATCGTCAAAAGGACTTTGCTTTTTGAAGAGAACGAGGAACGCAAATTCAAATTTTCAGTTGTTATGAATAGAGATTCCTCTGCATGTACGACGTTTAGGACGTTAACACTAGTTAAAAGCTTAAAGGGATAGAAAAAAGAAGTTAATAAAGCCAAGGAAATTACTAAGCTTATTCGAAATTTATGTTTAGACTTCATAATAGACTCCTCATATGTAGTTTTTTTGGTTGTAAAGACCCATGAATGGTTTTTTACTATCTGTATGGTACTTATCCTTTAAATATTAGTCATTCTATGCAACGATTATTGGCTTTCGTCTATCTACAGTTAAAAGTTTTCTTGCCCTGTTTTAAAATGCACTATTATTAAGGGGAATAGACGTATTTTAAGAAATAAATTGGCCCTCCTTTCATCTGCATAAAAGTTTAGTTGCATGAATGTGTTAGAATGTAACTTGTTTGACTCATAGATTTCGTTTTTAGAAGTCCATGGATTCAATGTTGAAAAACTAAGGATACTCTAGTATTTTTAGCTATAATTCTGATAAAAGAAATAACGAATTTATAAAAGAGGTGAATTGTTTTGAAAACTAATCAACTATTGACTATTTTTACATCCGTATTAGTAATTGCAGTCTTAGCTTTTTTATTTTTAAATGATCAAAGTTCCGAAAAATCAAAGACTAAAATTGTTCAAGATGAAAAGATATCAGTTAATAATCAACCTACAATAGGTAAAAAGGAAGCGCCGATATCAATTGTAGAATTCGGAGACTATAAATGCCCTTCGTGTAAAGAGTGGGGTGAAACAATCTATCCTCAACTTGTAAAAGATTACATTGAAAGTGGGAAAGCTTCCTTTAGTTACATTAATGTTTTGTTTCACGGAGATGAGTCCACTTTAGCTGCCCTTGCATCAGAATCTGTTTACAAAAATCACCCAGAATCATTTTGGCAATTTCACAAAGCTATTTATGAAGCTCAACCTGACGTGCAAATACACGATAATCCATGGGTTACGGTGGAGAAAATGGAAGAGATTGCGACGAAGACTGTCCCTTCTCTAGATTTAAATAAATTTAGAGAAGACCTATCAAGTCGTTCTTCTAGATTAGAATCAGTTAAAATGGATGCGGCGCTCGTAGAAAAATACAATGTTACACTGACCCCGACGATTGCAGTTAATGGGGTCATCCTTGAAAATCCATTCGACTATACCTCTATAAAAAAACAAATTGAAAAGGAGCTAACCCAATGAGCGCTTCAGTAATAAACCGATATGGACTGTACCTCGCCTGGGTTGTTTCAATTACTGCAGTACTTGGAAGTCTATATTTTAGCGAAATTCGTGGTTTTATACCTTGTGAACTCTGTTGGCTTCAACGTATCTTTATGTACCCAATAGCTTTGATTCTTGCAATTGCAGTTTTCAGAGAAGATAGCTCAATCAAATTTTATGTTCTCCCTTTATCAATAATCGGATTCTGTATCTCTTTTTACCACTATCTTGTACAAAAGGTGCCCGGCTTTTCGGAAGTCAGACCATGTGAACAAGGAGTTTCCTGTAATGCACAGTACATTGACTGGATGGGTTTTATCACAATTCCGTTTTTAGCGTTGACCGCCTTTTTTCTGATTACAGTCATTCTTGGACGAATCAGTACCAAACAGTAGTTTTTGATTTGGATTTGAAAAATGAAGAACTAATTGTATCAAATTGGTATGCTTACTAAAAAACAGCTTTGATTTAGAAAAACATGAAAAGCTTTTTGAAGTTGGAAAATAGATTAGACAATACCCAGTAAATAATTCAATTGACGTTTTCTTAAAACGTTAGTGTACTATATTGATTTTTTGAAAAAGCGTGACTACCTATCGAGTATGAGATCTAACTAGCTCTCTAATAGGTAGTTTTTGTATGGCTAAAAATAAGAAATAATCGCAAAACCAGAGAAAGTATCTCAAATCTTCAAGTATGTAGAGCTGATAGAATAAATGTTTTTTAAATTAAGTGTTGACGGCACAGCAAAAGTCTAATAAGTTATATATGAACATATGAACATGTATAGTTATCATGAGCGGAGGTACTGACTTATGGATGAACCGATTGAAGATACTACAGAAAATGAAATAGAAATAGGGGCGCAGATTGACGATGAGACTCTATTTATTGTATCTCAGACGTTCAAGGCACTTAGTGACCCGACAAGAATTAAAATATTAACCCTGCTATGCACAAAGGAACATTCGGTCAACGGAATAGCTGATCTTCTTAACTTAAGTCAATCAAACGTGTCTCATCAGCTACGTTTTTTAAAAAATCTTCGACTTGTCAAGTTTAGAAGAGAAGGAACTACTCTATTTTATTCAGAAGATGATCACCATGTCATGAACTTACTAAGACAGGCGATTGAGCATGCGAAACACCACTAAATATAGTAAGGAGAGTTAATCTTATGGCACATAATCATGCACATGATCATTCTCATACCTCTAACAAAAAGATTTTGATCATTTCATTCTTTATTATTTCGGCATACATGGTTGTAGAGGCGATTGGAGGGTACCTTACAAATAGCTTAGCACTTTTAGCGGACGCAGGTCACATGCTTAGTGATGCGGCTTCGCTCGCTATTGCATTACTTGCCTTTAAATTAGGTGAACAAATAGCGAACAATCGTAAAACGTTCGGATATAGACGCTTCGAGATTCTAGCAGCTGTTTTAAACGGGGTCACACTCATACTGATTTCCATATATATCTTTTATGAGGCCATCAATCGATTTATTCAACCACCTGAGGTCGCATCCGTAGGAATGTTAATTGTTAGCAGTATTGGCCTTGCTATAAACCTTCTTGTTGGATGGATTATGTTAAGAGGTGCAGACGTAGAACATAATTTGAATATGCGAGGTGCTTATCTACATGTTGTAAGCGATACGTTGGGTTCAGTCGGTGCAATACTGGCAGCGCTTCTTATCATGGCATTTGGATGGAACTGGGCAGATCCGCTCGCAGGAATCATTGTAGCGGGACTTGTTTTACGAAGTGGTTATTTCGTGACGAAATCCGGATTGAACGTATTAATGGAAGGTGCACCACAAAACGTTGATGTCGAAAAGGTTCTTCAAGTCATTCACAACAAGGAGGGGGTACGGAGTATACACGACTTTCATCTTTGGAGTATCACAAGTGGAATGAATGCACTCTCATGTCATGTTGTCGTTGATGGTAATTTACAAATCTATGACAGTGAGAATCTACTTCAAGAAATTGAACACGATTTAGCACATCTGAACGTTCAACACTCTACGATTCAATTCGAAACTCTTTCTCATCCTCACAGCGATGAATTGCTTTGCAAACTGAAGGTAGGGGAAGTAGTACATCAACATTAAAAAAATCACCTGTTGAGTAGGATTGACAATCAAGAGGAGGAGACAGCAATGCTGATTTTGGATAATAGTTACTTAATTTTGAGCATGTATAGAAACTCGATTTTTGGCAACGGAGTTTTGATAGATGATTGAATATATTTCTTCGTTAGAACCCCTTACTCAAGCATTGCTGGGTACTTTATTCACTTGGGGGATGACGGCGCTTGGTGCCGCGTTAGTGTTTATGACAAAATCAATGAATCAAAAGCTAATGGATGGGATGCTCGGTTTTGCTGGAGGAGTAATGATTGCCGCTAGTTTTTGGTCATTACTCTCACCTGCAATTGAGATGGCGGAACAAGATTCTCTTCCGGCGTGGTTACCAGCTGCAATCGGTTTCTTACTTGGAGGATTCTTTTTATCAGGTGTTGATAAAGTGATTCCACATCTGCATCCCACTTCACCGATGGATGAGGCTGAGGGTATAAACCCTAAGAAGAGAAAGCGGAGCACGTTACTGGTGTTAGCAATAACATTGCATAATATTCCAGAGGGACTTGCCATAGGCGTTGCATTTGGAGCAGTTGCAGCAGGATTCCCTTCATCATCAATCACGGGAGCTATCGCGCTGGCAATCGGAATCGGCATACAAAATTTCCCTGAGGGTGCTGCTGTGTCAATGCCATTGAGACGAGATGGATTATCTCGTCGTAAAAGTTTTTTCTATGGCCAGTTATCTGGTATGGTTGAACCGTTCGCGGCGTTGGTAGGAGTAGTAGCAGTACTCATAATGGAGCCTTTACTTCCGTTTGCGCTAAGCTTTGCTGCAGGAGCAATGATTTTTGTTGTAGTGGAGGAGGTAGTCCCAGGATCTCAAGAAAATGGAAACAAGGACTTGGCTTCTGTTTGTTTAATGTTTGGCTTTACAATCATGATGATTTTAGATGTGGCTTTAGGCTAAAATAATTATTTTTTTAATGGTTATCACTTTATTTTTTGACTGATATATATTCAAGATACTAACTATATTCGGAAGTGTAAATAATGAGCCTTAATTATATTTACTTTCAGTCGGTATTTTTACTGTTGGATAAATAAAAATACTAGAAGAAAAAATATAAAACCTCTTGCCCTGGCAATTAAAATCGTGGAGTTATCTATTTCATTCTGAAATTTCCTGAAAATTTTGAGGGTGATTTTGATAGAGAAGGAAAGCAAATTCGGAATTCAAGTGCTAGAGAAGGTGGAAGCCCACCAAGTCAGTATATACATCATTTTTTTGATGTTGGCAGTAATCTTTGGTCTATTGAATACAGAAGCTGTATATCTCGATATTTTTATTTCTCCCCTTTTAGGAGTTTTGATGTATGGGATGTTCGTTCAAATTCCGTTTCTGAAATCGAATGGATCTGCTACAAACATGAGGTTTGTGGTAGCTCTTTTATTAGGAAATTTTGTTGCCGTTCCTTTAATAGTTTAGGTTTTGGTTATCATATTTCTTCAAGATTCATCACTAATGCTGGGGGTGTATTTGGTGTTGTTAACACCGTGCATCGACTATGTGATTGTTTTTACAAAGATGGGAAAGGGAAACGAATCAATATTGTTAAAAGTAACACCGATTCTTTTAATTTTACAGACGATACTCTTACCCATATATTTATTCGTATTATTAGGAGAAAAGGCTATTAGTATCGTTAGGATGGGTCCATTTCTAGATGCATTTCTATTTTTGATTTTTATACCGCTTCTATTAGCGATAATGACACAATTGTGTTCTAAAAAGAGTTCTTTAGGTAATCGTATCATGAAAATGCCGCCATGGATTCCCGTTCCATTTATGTCTTTTGTACTTTTTGTGGTAGTTGCCTCTCAAATTAGGGAAGTGTATAGTGACCTCGGGACATTAATAGATGTAATACCAGTTTATATTTTATTTCTACTTATCATACCATGGGTGTCAAAGTCCCTTGGTAAGTTGTTCAAACTAGATATTGCTTCAAGAAGAGCAATTACATTTAGTATGGGAACAAGGAATTCACTTGTAGTTCTTCCATTAGCATCTATATTACCAGAGCCCCTATCAACACAAGTAGCTGTAGTGATCATTTTACAGACCGTTACCGAATTGTTCGGAGAAGTCTTATATATAAAATTAGTGCCTAAATGGTTCTAACAAATTAGATACATGTATTTAATTTCGCTTTCAAAAATTACGTCCTTCGATTGTTTATTAAAATATTAAGAACTGCGCTTAAGTTCTCAAGTATGCGTTGTTTACAATCAATAGGCAAAGAAATTTATTATATTGCAGAACGCTAGAGACCAGTATTATTCTAACAACTAACCTTTTTAAGGATGGACTACCAAGTGAGGAGAGATCGAACAATGGCGAGTACTGATAAGGCATCAAAAAATATCAAACTAGCATTTATAATTAATCTTGTTTTCTCGATTGGTGAATTTATCGGGGGATTTTTGATTAATAGTGTTGCAATCATGTCGGACGCCATTCACGATTTAGGTGATGCTCTTGCATTGGGCCTGTCCTGGTTCTTACAAAAATTTTCGAACAAAAAACCCGATCATAACTTCACTTTTGGATATAATCGTTTTTCCCTTTTAGGAGCATTAATAAATGCGACAATATTAATAATTGGATCTGTATATATTTTTACTCAAGCAATTCCTCTACTGTTTGAACCGGAGCATTCTAATGCACAAGGAATGATTTGGTTTGCAATTTTTGGTGTGCTTTTAAATGGTTTTGCGGCATTCCGTCTACACAAAGGAAAATCAGTAAATGAGGGAGTACTATCTTGGCACCTTTTAGAAGATGTTTTAGGTTGGATTGCCGTTCTTGTAGTAGGGATAGTTTTACTCTTCAAGGATATACATATACTTGACCCCATCCTATCAATTGCTATTGCGTTGTTTATATTAGTGAATGTGTTTCGTAATTTAGTTAAAACAATGAAAATACTTTTAGGTGCTGTCCCTGATGGTATTGACATCGATGAGGTGAAGCAAAAGATTGAAGGTATTGAAGAAGTGATTTCTGTTCAAAACCTATATGTCTGGTCAATTGATGGCGAAGATAACGCCATGAATTTACACTTAATAGTAGAAGAGATGAATCTAAAGGATTCAACTATTGTTAAACAAAAAGTCAAAGAAGTGACTTCAAAACTAGATATTAAACATTCTACAATAGAGTTAGAATCAAAAAAACACAACTAAAGAAATAAGTCATCCTTGCACCAAATCCACACTGAGGTTCGACATATGAGTAAAAATTCTATACTTCATACCGTCTGATACCAATAAATACTTTTCTACGTGCAAGGAAACTGAATATCGAATGAGGGTATATTTAGAAACCCCCTCATTCGTTTTTTTTTTGAACACTATCGAAATTTCGTCTCTTAAAATAGGATGTATTCGAATGAATGAATGATTCCAAAACGAACGTTCAAATATTTAGATTTAATTGTCATAGTTTAGTAGATCTGTCGACCGGATTTTCTTTCCATACTTCGGAGAATATTCCGGTCAATGAATAAGGTTCGGCCTCGATTAAAACTGTCTGATGATAAAAAAGCTGACAATGAAACCTAAAAAGATGACTCGGGAACAATACCGAAGTCATCTTAAAGCCGTCTTAAAAAACAGAGATCATTTATTTTTATCATACCCAGTACAAATTCGAGGATATAAAAATGAATATTTTTGTTTTTTTATTCTTTGACATTCATCAGTCTTAAACTGTTCAGTGCTACCAGAAGAGTTGCCCCCATATCGGACATAATAGCTATCCATAGGGTGAGCCAGCCCGGGATGACCAAGAGTAATGCAATCGCTTTGATACTGATAGCGAACGCGATGTTCACTTTGATAATATTTAGGGATTTTCGGCTCAATTTTATCGTAAACGGTAGTTTGCTCAAATCGTCGCCCATCAGGGCGACATCTGCTGTTTCCAAAGCGGTATCCGTTCCAGCACCACCCATGGCAATTCCAACAGTAGAGGCAGCGAGTGCCGGAGCGTCATTTACGCCGTCCCCGACCATCGCGACATTGTCGTACTCAGCTCGCAAGCGTTTAATGACATTTAATTTATCCTCTGGCATCAATTCTGCCTGGATTTCGTTGACGCCAACTTGCTGGCCGATAGCTTTGCCTGTCCCTTTGTTGTCACCCGTCAGCATAATTGTCTTTTTAATACCCATATCATGTAGTTTCCGGATGATTTCTTTGCTGGATTCCCGGACTTCGTCGGCTACGGCGATAACCGCCAATATGCTTTGTTTCGTTCCGATAATCATCGAAGTCTTACCTTGCTGTTGCAGAGCCGTTACGGTTTGGTCCAGATTATTATCAATACTTTCAACACCTAGCTCGTTAAAGAGAAGCGGGCTTCCGATAAAGTAGGTGGTGCCGTCTATCGTTCCTTTAATGCCTTTTCCTGTGATGGAAGAGAAGTCCTCAACTCTGATAGAGGTGTAAGGTATGTTTTCCTCGTCCGCTTTTTTCATGATGGCAGAGGCCAACGGATGCTGAGAACGATATTCCAATGCCGTCACGATAGAAAGCAGTTCTCTCTCGTTTACCTGCTTGTTCGTGATTTTAAAGTCTGTGACGACAGGTACACCTTTGGTCAGAGTACCGGTTTTGTCAAATGCAATAGCTTTCAGCGCGCCCATTTCTTCCAGGTATACGCCGCCTTTAATCAAGACCCCTTTTTTGGCAGCATTACCGATGGCGGAAACAATCGAAATCGGCGTCGAAATGACTAAGGCACACGGGCAACCCACTATTAGAACCGCCAATCCTTGATAGACCCAGGTTTCCCAGCTGGCATCTCACGTGCGGCCTATTACAAATGGTTGAACCGCACCGTATCGGTGCGTCAAGAAGAGAACGAGAAGCTCCTGGAGGACATTCGTCTACTCTATGACCAGGCGAACCGTACATACGGCTACCGTCGGGTCACGATGACAATCAATCGGCTACGCAGGCAACAAGGTCTGTCCACGTTCAATGAAAAGCAAGTCTATCGCCTGATGCATATCCATGGGATCCAATCGATCATCCGCGGGAAGCGGAAGAGACATAAGAAGTCGATGCCACAGCATGTGGCCGAGAACCTGATGAACCGAGAATTCGGTGCGTCTCGGCCGGACGAGAAATGGTGCACCGACGTCACCGAGTTCAAATATGGTACCGGGAAGAAGGCGTATCTGAGCGCGATCATCGACCTGTACGACGGATCGATCGTCGCCTATCGTATCGGAAGGTCCAACAACAACGGGATCGTCTTCCAGACGATGATGCCAGCCATCGCGGGGCTCCGTCCAGGAGCGCGTCCGATGATCCATAGTGACCGAGGGCTCCAATATACCTCGAGAGGGTTCAAACGTATGGTGAAAGACGCAGGACTAATCGGCAACATGTCCTGAGTTGGTCGTTGTCTCGACAACGCCCCGATCGAGAGTTTTTGGGGCACTTTGAAAGTCGAGATGTACTACTTGCGTGAGTTCCAGGTCTATAGCGAACTCACGTCGGCCATCGAGACCTACATATCGTTCTACAACCATGGTCTACTCTAGAAACGACTAAACGGCTTGAGCCCTGTCGAATACAGGTCTCAAGCCGTTTAGATTGGTTTTCATTATTTGCCCTGTCTACTTGACGGGGAGCGGTTCAAATCGCAAAGGGCGATTTGGTTTGTCAATAGCCTGACTAATCGGGCGAATGGTGTTTTTGTGTTCAAAAATGAGACCATACCCTTATTCTTCTCCCGATTTTTTTGAAGTTTTCCCACCGTCTGCTTGCATGTTTTACGCGGTCTATATCCAATTGCTTGAATCTTATCGAATGTATAGGTCACTTTTTACTTGATAATTGGGAGCAATGATTTTCTTTTTTTGCGGCAATGGCTAATCTTACACGGGAATTGCGATTGTCTACATTCTGTTTTATGGCGTGGTAGACTTCTCCGTCTATGCCTTGTAATAAAACTATGTAAATCATTTCTAATAAATTATCGGTATGGACCTAAGGAACGGAGTCATCAAGGTGAACCCATGTCACATTGTCGAAGTTCAGCATGCGTTTAATATGATCGCCACCCCATAAGAATTCGTTTCTGCACAGATGGCACCAAACCTTAGAACGACAATAGGTAGACCTTTGTCATTATAAGCGGATAGGGTTTGTTCAGAAAGGATTTTAGTGGAGATATGTTTCTGGGTGGTCATATGCGAGGGTGTAGACGTCAAGTTGATTTTGACACTTTTTGCTCGTTTGCCTTTTACACTTCTGCCGAAAACAATGATTTTCGGTTCCTCATCCGATGACTGTCGTCATCACTATGTATGATTTCGACGCGATGGAGTAAGCGGTCCAGTATCGCAGTCGTGATGCCCTGGTCCCCGATCAATTCGCCCCATTGATCGGGGCTTTTGTTCGAGGTCAGGATGATCGAGCTGCGCTCATAAAGGTGGTTGACGAGATGGAAGAAGAGATTGGCTTCTCGTTGGCCCATCGCCATGTACATCAGGTCATCGATGATGACCAGGTCCGAATCTCGCAACCTTTTTAACTGGATCTTCGACTTGCTTGAGAACTCTTCACTTTTTAATAGTTGGACGAGTTCGCCCATCGTGACGAAGTATACCTTGAACCCGTGGTTGACCGCCTCGATTCCCAGCCCCACAGCCAAAAACGTCTTTCCGACGCCCGGAGGGCCCAAGAGGATCAGGTTGTACTGTTGTTCGAGCCAGTTGAGTTGTTTCAACTGCTTCAGCTGTCGGGCGGTTAGTGCGGTCTGTTCCACTAAATTGAACTCCGAGAGGGATTTGATGAACGGGAATCGGGCCCACTTCATTCGTCTTTCCAAACTTTTAGCGTCTCGTTTTGCGCGTTCATGGTTCGTGATGGCACTTAGAAATTCGATATACGTCCAGGAGGCCATTTCGGCCTCTCTCAAAATCTGTGGGAGGGCGTCAGCCGTCTCGGCGAGACGAAGCTGCCGAAAGTCCTGTTGTAACTCGGAAACGCTTTGACTCATTTTGCCGTCACCCCTTTCAGGATGTCGGTGTAGGCTTGGATCGGCCTCGTTGCGACCTGTATCCCGGATTTCTTCGGACGTTCGGTATCGGGTTTTGTATCACACCCATCGTCCGCGAGGATCGCGAGATAGTGGACCACGTCCCGGAAATCGTTGGCGCTGAACAGACTCTCTTGCGAACACTTTTCCAGTGCTATCGTTAAGTGATTAGGATACATGGTCGCGACGTCCCTAATGATGTTGAACTGGTCACGTCGGTATCTCGGGTAACGCTTTGAGAGCTACCCAGATAATCGGACGCCGCCCCTCTGTCCTCGAAATAGGTGAGGACCTGTTGCTTCAGTTCTTCGATTCCTTTGGAACGATCCCGAAGGTGGTCACGGCTTTGAATCAGTTTTCCGCTCTCTTTGCTGACCCGGTGGTCTGCGATCACTTCTCCCTCGGGAGATTCGCGAATCAATAACCGTTCCTGTTCGGTCACCTCGAGGAACACCACCTTCTTCTTGACCGATGAGTAGGTCCCGATTGGGACGGTGTAACGGTTTGAGCGATAACGGATTGTGTTGTCCTTGCTGACGTTCCTTGCTATACTTTCGGTACGGATACTTTCGAAAGAGAGTAGCGATAAGACCGGTTGTAAGTGTTGTTTTTCGACGGAGAACACTTCAGCTGGTCTTTTTTTCGTTGTCTGATGGACGTTATGATTTCCAGTCCTCTCCAACCATCTCATGGAACGGTGGTTCCAATCCTCGATATGCCGGTACACTCGGCTGTCCGCAAAGTTCCGTTTGATGTACTTCACGACGTTCTCGATCATACCCTTCGACTCCGGGTCGGCCCTGCGACATAAATGAATCTTGAACTTCCGTTCGTTCACGTAGGCTTGAAACTCATTGGTCAATAGGACGTCACCTGCGTTCTCGTTGATTGCGATGAGGTGATCCTGGTCGTAGACGATTTCAGAAGGGCGCCCACCATAAAATTGGAACGCATTTTCGTGGCAGTGAATGGTGTCCTTGGTGGTGAACGGTCGTTCTCTCCATTCGGCATATTTCATCCGAGAGTGCGTAAGTAAGAACGCGATGAAATAAAGCTTTATCATTTTTCCATCTTTAGTCCGTTGTCTGGTCTCACCCCAGTCCACCTGTATTTGCTTGCCCATCGGTTGTTCTGGGATGGCCTCGTAATGGCGGACGACCCTTTTCTTTTCGATCTGATAGATTTCTCGGATTTCATTCACGTATGTCCTGACCGTGCTCGATCCGACCGACAGGTCGGGATATCTTTCAAGTAACCAGTCATGTACTTGTGCGCTGCTCAAATGCAGATACTCCTCCAACCATGCAATGATCCAGTCTCGGTAGGCATCGAGCTTCTTCTTTCGTGAACAGGCTTTCTCGTCAAATTCATGTAGGGCATCTTCATATGTCATCTTCAGGTACTTATATACCGTCGGTCTCGATATTTTTAGTGCTGTGCGATTTGAGCCACTTTCATGTTTTGCTGATACATTTGATGAATCTTGATATGTAACACTAACTTTTCCTCCAAATCCATTCCCTCCAGATAAAATAGCCTCAACTACTCTATCGGAGTTCTGTTCTGATTTTTCGGCAATAGTGTAAAATCGTATCGAGCAAAAACTGTCAATTTTATTCTAGCGTTCACAGAGGGATGAAGAATCGTCTAGGTATAGTGAACTCGAGACATAATTTCACTAGGAAAGACACTCTTTTTTGAATGAAGATTGTCTGAGCTTGTTCACGAGTTGATGCGACGTCATCGTCATCTTTTCCATGACATGAAGTAAAATTGAGAAAAAACAAGGTCGATTTCGTGGAAACAGATAGCGCTTTCGTTATAATGAAAGACGAATCGATATAAATAGAGGTGAGACATAATGAAACAGAATAAACTATTGGTCATCGCGACGCTCTTCGCGGTCGCCTTGGTGGCCGTCGTGGTCGTCCTGATGAATCAACCGACCGAACAAGCCGAAACGGCGGCACCGGCGACGACAGAACACGTGTCGACGGAAGGCCAGCCGACGCTCGGCGATGCGGACGCACCCGTCTCGGTCGTGGAGTTCGGGGATTATAAATGCCCGTCTTGTAAACAGTGGGGCGAAACGGTCTATCCGAAGTTGAAGGAAGACTATATCGACACCGGAAAAATCAGTTTCAGCTACATCAACGTCCTGTTCCACGGACAAGAGTCGATTTTGGCATCGCTCGCTTCAGAGTCGGTGTATGAACAAGACCCGGACGCGTTCTGGGATTTCCATAAGGCGCTCTACGACGCGCAACCGGCGAGTCAGCAGCACGACGAGGCATGGGTCACGGTCGAGCGGTTGACAGAGATTGCGAGCGAGACGACATCGGTCGACGTGGCGAAGCTCGAGGACGATTTGAGTGAAAACTCGACGGTGCTCGAACAGGTGAGTCTCGATGACGGGCTTGTCAAAGAGCACGGTGTCCAGTTCACGCCATCGATCATGATTAACGGCGTCATGCTCGAAGACCCGTTCGACTACGAGACGATTGAGCGATTGATTGAGCAAGGCACGCCATGAAGCATTCATTCTTGACCCGTTATGGTCTGTATCTCGCTTGGCTCGTCGCCCTCACGGCGACGCTCGGCAGCCTTTATTTCAGCGAGATTCGCGAGTTCGTGCCATGTGAGCTCTGCTGGATTCAACGCATCTTTATGTATCCGCTCGTCATCTTGCTCGGGGTCGCCGTGTTCACGGACGACCGGGCGGTGAAGAAGTATGTATTGCCGCTCTCCATCCTCGGAGGTCTGGTTTCACTGTACCATTATTTGGTTCAAAAAGTACCCGGTTTCGCCGATATCAAGCCGTGCGTGCAAGGCGTACCGTGCAACGTGCAATACATCAACTGGTTCGGGTTCGTCACGATCCCGTTCCTTGCCTTGACGGCATTTACTTTGATCACGCTCCTCGTCTGGCGCGTGAGACGCAACTGACAATGAAGGAGATGGAACGTGTGAAGAAATGGATGCTCATTGGCCTGATTAGCCTGATGGCGGTGCTCGCCGCGTGCAGCAATGAAATTGAAGACCCGCTCAATTGGGAGATCGAGTCGTTCAATTATATGAATCAAAATGAAGAGATGGTCAGTCTCGATGATTTGAAAGGGAAGGTATGGATGGCCGACTTCGTGTTCACAAACTGTGAGACGGTCTGTCCACCGATGACGTACAACATGACGAAACTCAATGAAGCGCTCGTCGAGGAAGGCGTCGAAGACGTCCAATTCGTGTCGTTCAGCGTCGACCCGACCGTCGATACGCCGGACAAGATTCAAGCGTTCATGGCTGATTACGACTTGGCGAAAGCCGATTGGCAATTCTTGACGGGCTATTCGCAAGAAGAGATTGAGGCGTTTGCGCAACAAAACTTCAAAGCGCTCGTCCGCAAACCGTCAGAAGGCACCCAAGTGGATCACGCGACGTGGTTCTATCTCGTCGATCAGGACGGGAAAATCATCAAGGCGTATCAAGGATTCCAAGACGTGCCGATCGAGGACATCGTCAACGACATCAAGATTTTACAGAACTCTTAAGACGGCCCGTGCTGTCTCAGATTGTAGACATCACATTGTCTGCAGTCTTTTTTATTTGCCCGACCGGGCACAGTTCGCTTTTCTGAGGACAAACAGGGAGCCGCATCGAGACATTGTCGCTGCTGGACCTCCCTTTGCTTGCTGATCCCCTGGAAGTCTCGCCGTGCCCTTGGTCGGTCCACGCATCAATCCTTTTTTCGTAACGTCATCGCTTTTTTATAATGAGGGACATAGAAACAGTTATGTAGGAGAATCGAATGATCAGGAAATCAACAAAATCGGAAAACCAACCGAACTCAATTGGAGATAGTAACGTTCGACGAACTCGTGCCAGCGAACCAACTGTTACGGAAAATCGAGACACGCATTTACAAAACGATGGTCGAATTTTTTGATTGTGAACGGAGATTTTTATAATAACAATACAATTACCACAAACGGGGACGCGAGCATCGGACTAAATCAAGCGGCATCCGTAAATTTTAGTGTATCTTCAACAACTGACTATTGTGCGTATATTTATTTGGATGGATATACTTTTTTTAAAATTATGACATTCTGTGATTAAATATAATTCAATAGTTTCAAAGTGGAAGTTGTAAATCGTACCATTATTTATATTAGATGAATTATAAAATTAAGTGCAATACCCCAACGTGAACGCAAAAAAAGCCCATAGCGGCGGCCTAGTGTAGAATGAAGTTACGACGCAAACATTCAGACGGAGGAGTCGCCATGAGCTATACCCATCTTACCACAACCGAGCGCGTGGAAATAGAGACCTATCTGGGGCTTGGGCGGCAGTCCTCGACCGTCTCGCGGGAGATCAGACGGAACCCCGGGTAAAAATCGGAACGTGCACAGGAACGCTATGTGAGGGCGAAAGAGAACTGTGGCGCTAAGACGAAGCTCGACGACATGATGCGTCTGACGATCATCGAGAAACTGCGGGCGACCTGGTCCCCGGAACAGATCGTCGGGCGCATCAACGTCGGGCTGACCGTCTCGGACCGGCCGCGGGAGGTCGGAGGCTTGCGTCGCGACGTTCATCGAGCGCAAGGACCGGTTCTACCTCGTCCTACCAATCGCGAACCGCAGTGCGGCCTCGATTTTGGAGGTGATCAACACGTTCCATGGCGTCTTCCCAGAGGGGTACATTCATGACGGCGACGACGGACTGAGGCAAGGCGTTCAGCTGTTACGAGCGCATCCGGTCCTCACTTGGCATGCCACTTTATTTCGCCGACCCTTATTCATCACGGTAGCAGGGGAGCGATGTGAACCTCAACAGTCTTCTCCGCTAGTTCTTCCCGAAGGGTTTAAACTTCTCATAGGTCAGTGATGACGAACTAGCAGACGCACTCGCCAAGATTAATGCTAACCAGCATTTACTTACTGAAAAATTAAAATGGAATGTGAGGGAAGATTATAACTGCTACTAAGAATGTGAAACTAATAGTGGCTTTTTTCTCATTTAATAAGAAGGAATGAGAAGGGCAATAAATACAGACCTATCGTGGTCAAAAACAATAAAAATAATCCGGGATAAAAATAATTATCAACTGAACCAATAGGAATACTTAAGATGCTAAATGTACTGTTTGAAAACATACCTAATTTTTCAAGAAGGATATTACTTGTTAATCCTACGCATATAAGCAATAAAGATGAATAAAAAAGGTATTTATTATTAATCAAATCCAAAAAAATCCTAAAATTTGTTTATTAAAAGAAAATAATGTTCTAATATTATTCTGTAAGAAAGAAATAGAGGCTATTTGCTTCTTTAATACTTATTATAACTCAAAAGCAGAGGAATAAAATGAAAAAAATTTCCACTTTAACTTTAGCAACTTTACTTTCTGCTAATCTATTTATCCCATCAGTTGGCGCTGAAGAAAATGTAAACTACTTTATTGATAGCTTGAGTGAATTTTCACAAGAAAGTAAAGAAATAATGGATAAGAAAAAAGCTAGCAAAACTAATCAAAAGTTGACTAAAATAAACAACTCTAAATCTTTCAGTTATTCTGTACTCTCATCAAATGAAGGTTTACTTCCAGAAGAATTAACATTAATTAAAAATACTAGCCCAGAAGTTCTTAATCAATATAACGAATTGTTAGAAGAGGAAATCTCTGTTTTTTCTATCGCTGATGATGAAAATTTAGGAGGGAATTCTAAAGTGACGTATACACTTCCTAAAACTGGAGCAGAAATTACAGTGGTGACATCAAACGAATTAGTTGAATTGGCAAAAACTCCTCAAAATAAAGCTACTGTTCAAAGTCTTCAATTAACACGAAGTTTTGGTACATATTCTTATAAAATTGCATATAGTATCCGTGCGTTATTGTACCCTGATTCTACTTGTGGTCTTGTGACTACCTATACCACAAGATCTGATGGCTTAAGATTAACTGGGCACAGTACTAGTGGGACGTCGAGTATTTTTCCGACAGCAATCAAAGCTTCTTCGCAAGCAATTGATTCACGTGCTGAAAAAATCGGATACGATATTAACGCTATGGGATTATACAACGTTACTGTCGGTGGCTATAACGGAATTGGATTAATGTCATTTGATATGTCAATAACAAGTAAAGTGAGATGGGATGCTTCTACGTCAACTGGACTTAAAGTTACTCAAACGTATTCGCAAGTAGGAGATAAGTCTCGTTAAGCAGTATAATAAGTATTAAAAATATTTTTTAAGAAATGAAAACAATTTTCTAGAGGTACACCATTCTCCGGAATGGTGTTTTTGTTTGGTATCCATTTAGTAATTTCTTATCAATTTGAAACCGATTAAAGTAACAGCTTACTTTAATACAATGGTCATGGTATTATTTAATAAAATCATCGTTGTGTTAAAAGGAGGCTTATCATGTATACGATTGATGAGGCATTTGAAATCTTATCGAAGAACAAGCTCACAAGTCATAAGGAGACGGTCCACTGGGTACGAAAAGGCGTGATCCAGGCAGAACCGCTCGAGTCACGTAAAAAAGGATATCGGATCAGTGAGGAGGCGCTCGAACAGTTCATCAAAGAACGGATGCCTGAAGGGTGGGAGCTGCATCCGGAGTCGGTGACAGGGGAAGCAAGGGATGTCATCAAGAATGAAGAAGAGGCCCCGTATCATGTTGAAGTCGATGTAGAAGCGATTAAAGAACGGGTCCGCGAGGAGATGTGGTATGAGCTTCTCGGTAAATTCGTCTTTGAAGACTATTTTGTCCTGAAGAAATCGGAGGTCAAGGCTGCCGTCGAGCATATGCGCTATTCAAAAGAGTTCGAAGCCGAGGTGTGGGAACGTTGCTCGGAGCACACGTGGGGCCACGCAACACCTCGAGTCCCGTACCTGCTCGATTACTTCATGTTCGAAGGAGAGCGGATTCCCTTCAATAAAGATTTCGGTGGAAGAGATGAGCAAATCATCCACGCGTTAATTGAGAAAATTCGGCTCGATAAAGTGAATCGAAAACGTAAATGAATATAAAAAGACATTCTCTTAGAAATGGAGAATGTCTTTTTTACAATCATCATTGTTTTAATTTTTGGGTTGAAATCATTCCCCGACCATCCCGTCATTGTCGTTATCACGCATATAAGGATAAAGCCAATGGTCGCTCATTATCGGCATCGTGAAACCGGCGTCTTTCGCCTATTGAATCGTCACCTGACCGTCTCCATTCGTATCTCATCACCAGCAGGCTCGTTCGTGGCTGGGGATTCCAACTCACTTTCTGTGAGTGCCTCGTTCAACTCGTCCGGATTGACCTTGTCGAACGAGTCGGTAACCACATTTCTTTTGACCGTATATGTGTATTGGTAATGTGATGTAATATAAGTTTTCGTATCTAGATATGTGATGATCATTTTAAAGTCAATCGCGCCGCCGTCCTTACGGATAACATGTCACCTGTCGAGCTTACTGTATTCGACGCCTGAAACCTTAACGACCGTCTGACGTGACACGGATCAATTTACAATGCTCATTCGTGGACGCACAATACTCGCAATCCCCATATTTGATATCGATAGGTCCTTCTGTAATAGTCGCCGCACTTGATTCCGTGGTGCCCGGCTCGGACGTCTTGATGTTTTTCCTCTGTCGTAAGTATTTTTTCTGTGTTCTCTACTGTAGAGGAAATGCTCTATTGGGAACATCAGGAAAATAAAGGTATAGCTTGAGGTGCGGCTGAGTAAGTGAAATTCATTTCCTTTCTCTTGAATGAATAGTTTCAGTATTACCAATTCTTTTATTTATCTGACTGTGAATCCAAGTTGTTTGAGACTCGTGTATATCCAATTTCATCATTAAGGACCTCTGTTCGTTTGCTTACTCATCAAATATAAAAAACGAACATTGATAAAAAGATGAGTTAATGGACAATTAAGACAAAATGAAAAGGACTATTTAAAGCCCTTTTCATTTTTTGTGAAAAGATAAACAAATATGTCTTTCTAACGTTCGTTAACGGGAATTACTATTAGAAAAATCATTTTATGTTTTTCATTCAAATATTCACTTGAATATTGACCAAGGAAAGGTATATACTATATTCAAGTGAACACTTGAATATCAATGGGGTGATAATGTGAATAAGAAAGATACTTGTGAAATTTTTTGTTATGACGAGGAAAAGGTCAATCGAATACAAGGTGATTTAAAAACAATCGATATTGTTAGTGTTGCCCAAATGTTAAAAGCAATTGCGGATGAAAATAGGGCAAAGATTACCTATGCTTTGTGTCAAGATGAAGAGTTATGTGTGTGTGATATAGCAAATATTATTGGTATTACGGTGGCAAATGCTTCTCATCATTTAAGGACCCTTCATAAGCAGGGGATTGTAAGATATAGAAAAGAAGGAAAACTAGCGTTTTATTCGTTAGACGATGAACATATTAGACAAATAATGATGATTGTACTAGAACATAAGAAAGAAGTGAATGTCAATGTCTGATCAAAAGGCAATAACATCTGAACAAGAAATGAAGGCCTATCGTGTACAAGGTTTTACTTGCGCAAACTGCGCGGGTAAATTCGAAAAAAATGTAAAACAGCTATCTGGAGTTGAGGATGCAAAAGTAAATTTTGGTGCATCTAAAATTGCTGTTTATGGTAATGCAACGATAGAAGAACTAGAAAAAGCAGGTGCATTTGAGAATCTCAAAGTGACACCTGAAAAATCTGCTCGCCAAGCATCACAAGAGGTAAAAGAAGATACGAAAGAAGATAAAGTGCCATTTTATAAAAAGCACAGTACGCTGCTCTTTGCGTCCTTATTGATTGCGTTCGGTTACCTGTCCCAGAGTGTGAATGGGGAAGAGAACCTCGTTACTACATTATTATTTTTAGCATCCATGTTGATCGGAGGATTATCGCTTTTCAAAGTCGGTTTGCAAAACTTGTTTCGCTTTGAGTTTGACATGAAAACCCTTATGACAGTGGCTGTTATAGGTGGCGCTATCATTGGGGAATGGGGAGAAGTGGCCATTGTTGTCATTCTCTTTGCGATTAGTGAAGCTCTTGAACGATTCTCTATGGATAAAGCAAGACAATCCATTCGTTCATTAATGGATATTGCACCAAAAGAGGCACTCGTTAGACGAAATGGGCAAGAAATGATGATCCATGTGGATGACATTGCCATTGGTGATATTATGATCGTGAAACCCGGCCAGAAGATTGCCATGGACGGGACTGTAGTAAGCGGCTATTCGGCTGTTAACCAGGCGGCCATTACGGGCGAGTCTGTTCCTGTTGCGAAAACGGTTGATGATGAAGTGTTTGCAGGTACTTTAAATGAAGAAGGCTTGCTTGAGGTAAAAATAACTAAGCTGGTAGAAGACACAACGATTGCAAAAATTATTCATCTTGTAGAGGAAGCACAGGGAGAACGTGCCCCATCTCAAGCATTTGTCGAAAAATTCGCGAAATATTATACGCCAGTCATTATGGTCATTGCAGCTTTAGTCGCTATAGTCCCTCCATTATTCTTTGATGGCAGTTGGGAAACATGGATTTATCAAGGATTAGCTGTTCTTGTTGTCGGCTGTCCTTGTGCATTGGTTATTTCCACTCCGATTTCCATTGTTTCAGCAATCGGGAATGCAGCGAAAAAGGGCGTTCTTATAAAAGGCGGTATTTATCTAGAAGAAATGGGTGCCTTAAAGGCCATTGCATTTGATAAAACGGGCACACTAACAAAAGGTGTCCCAGTGGTAACTGATTTTAATGTGTTGAACAAGCAGGCAAATGAAAAAGAATTGCTGTCCATCATTACTGCATTAGAATATCGTTCCCAGCATCCTCTTGCTTCAGCCATTATGAAAAAAGCAGAAGCGGAGAACATTAATTATTCTGACGTACAGGTAGAGGATTTCTCTTCTATCACAGGAAAGGGTATAAAGGGTATCGTAAACGGGACGACTTATTACATCGGTAGCCCGAAACTCTTTAAGGAATTATTGACTAATGATTTCGATAAAGACTTAGAGCAAAATGTTACTACTCTTCAAAACCAAGGCAAGACAGCTATGGTGGTCGGAACTGAAAAAGAAATACTTGCTGTGATTGCGGTAGCGGATGAAGTACGTGAATCAAGTAAAGACGTTATTCAGAAATTGCATCAACTTGGCATCAAAAAGACCATTATGCTTACAGGCGATAACCAAGGTACCGCGAATGCGATCGGCGGCCATGTTGGCGTATCGGATATTCAGGCAGAACTGATGCCAGAGGATAAATTAAACTATATTAAACAATTGAGATCCGAGTACGGAAAAGTAGCCATGATTGGAGATGGTGTCAATGATGCCCCTGCGTTAGCAGCTTCTACCGTTGGGATTGCAATGGGTGGAGCTGGTACAGATACAGCACTGGAAACGGCAGACGTTGCTTTAATGGGAGATGATTTAAGAAAACTTCCATTCACTGTGAAACTAAGCCGTAAATCCCTAAATATCATCAAAGCTAACATCACCTTTGCAATTGCCATTAAATTTATTGCCTTGCTATTGGTCATACCGGGCTGGTTAACACTTTGGATTGCCATCCTTTCAGACATGGGGGCAACTCTTCTGGTAGCGTTAAATAGTATGCGGCTTATGCGGGTCAAGGAATAAAAGGGAAAAGGGCTTTCTGGTTGTCTGGAAAGCCCTTTTTCTTACCATGTATAGAAATTTGGGGGTTAGTTACATTAAAAATGATTAAAAACGGGTACACGTTACAGGCTGGTTCACAGCAGTTTTAGGATTACATATTGCACGAAAACGGTTCTGTTTTTTCGTGAAAGACCGTTCGTTTATTTCATTCTGAAATCACCGGAGGAGGAAGCTAAAATGACAAAAGATGTCGATTTGTTAGTAATAGGAGCAGGATCTGGAGGTTATGTGGCGGCCATACGGGCGGCCCAGTTGGGGAAAAAAGTGGTTCTGGTAGATAAAGCAGAACTAGGGGGCGTTTGCCTTAACCGGGGGTGTATCCCATCAAAAGCTCTTATTAGTGCGTCTGAGCGGGTAAAACATATTCAACACGCCAGTGCAATGGGCATCAAGGTTTCTGGTGAAGTTCAAGTAGATATGCCGGAAGTAGTAAAGTGGAAAGACGGCATCGTGAATAAGTTAACCAGCGGGGTTAAGACCTTACTGAAAGGCAATGGAGTAGAGGTAATCAGTGGAGAAGCCTATCTTACTAAACCCTATACGGCTAAAATCAAAATGAATAACGAAGAACAAGTATATTCCTACAAAGATTTAATCCTTGCGATAGGATCTTTGCCTTTCGAACTAAAAAGTATGCCATTTGATAAAAAAAGAATCATTTCTTCCACTGAGGCATTAGTGCTGCAGGAAGTACCAAAACATTTAGTTGTGGTAGGCGGTGGTTATATTGGTTTGGAGCTGGGCACTGCTTATGCCAAATTCGGATCAAAAGTGACCATTCTCGAAGGGTCCAACACGATTCTTCCAGGTACCGATCCTATGCTTACAAATGTGGTAAAACGGCATCTAAAAGAACTAGGTATCACAGTTGTAACCAATGCTCTGGTCCAAGGCGGAGAAAACACAGGGGATGAAGTAAAAGTTCGTGTACAGGTTGATGGCAAGGAAGAAGTGGTTAACGGAGATTATTGCTTAGTTTCTATAGGAAGAAAGCCGAACACAGGGAAAATTGGGTTGGAAAATATCGGAGTAGAATTAGACGAGCGTGGTTTTATTAAGATAAATGAGAAATGCCAGACAAACGTGGAGCATGTTTATGCAATAGGTGACTGTGCTGGCGGATACCTCCTTGCCCATAAAGCTAGCTACGAAGGAAAAGTAGCTGCAGAAGTGATTAGCGGACAAAACAGCATCATTGATTTTCAAGCCATGCCTTTTGTTATCTTCAGTGATCCTGAAGTTGCCTACACAGGATTAACAGAGAAAGAAGCAAAAGAACAGGGATACGAAACGGTTTCCAGCCGTTTTCCATTCCAAGCGAACGGAAGGGCATTATCTGTTTCAGATGCAGATGGCTTTGTGCAGATTGTAGCCGAGAAGAACAGCAAAAGGGTGTTAGGCGCACAGATGGTAGGACCAGAAGTATCGTCGCTTATTGCTGAAGCAGTTTTTGCCATTGAATCTGGAGCAACTGCCGAAGATCTAAGCCTTACAATCCATGCCCATCCAACGTTGCCTGAGCCATTGATGGAAGCGGCGGAAGGGGTGATGGGGCACGCCATTCACATGCTGAATAAAAAGAAATAATGTGAATGCAGCAGACCTGCACTTTTCATAAGTACAGGTTAAACTTTTCATTTAATGGAGTGGGGGAATTAATGGACATTTTGTTTTACGTCCTAACTGCGGCTTTCGCAAATGTCCTGGGTGGCTTTGTGATCTTTCTTAAAAAAAATTGGTCTAGAAGGGGCTTAAATGGCTTAATGGCGCTGAGCGCCGGGATACTTTTCGCTATTGCGATTATGGATTTAATACCAGAAGCATTAGAAATTCAGGAATCCAGTGCCCTATATATTGTTATTGGATTTGGTTTGATCTTTTTGTTCCAGCAGTTTCTTGCACCCCATTTTCATTTCGGAGAAGAGACTCATAAACATTCTCATTCTCAAAGCACAACCTTTAGTGCTTTATTGGGCATGCTGGTTCACACGTTTTTTGATGGTGTCTCTATTGTAGCCAGTTTCAAAATAGACGAGAGAATAGGATTTGTTGTATTGATTGCTGTATTAATACATAAAATTCCGGATGGTTTAACGATTTCTTCCATCGTATTTGCAAGCTTTGAAAGCAAGAAGAAGGCGATAGGAGCATCTTTCTTATTGGGTCTATCAACGATAACAGGCGCGATCGCAGCCGTGTCTCTAACACAATTTTTTATGGTAGATAGCAGCATCCTCGCGATAGCTCTTTCCATTACAGCAGGAATATTTCTATACATATCTACCGTTGACTTGCTGCCTGTTGTTAGTGCCACTGAAGACAGAGTCGTTATTCTTTTCTTTTTTGTAGGGATATTGCTATATTTAGCTCTTCACTGGATAGGGGAGCTACTTCCCGTATATTTACACTAAGCAGGGGAGAACCTATTCATAACATTCAAACATACGTGCGAATGTTTTAATAACTTACCATGGAGTTGATAAAAGTGGCTTTGACTATTATTTCCGCAATTGGGGCTTTCTTAGTAACCAATATTGATGATATTTTTGTTTTGATGCTGCTGTTCTCTCAGGCAAATGCACAGGCTAGAGCGACTGGCGGTTTAAAGATGAACGCGCAGACAAAGAGTAACCGGATCTACCCTAAAGATATAGTCATTGGGCAATACTTAGGTTTTGCCTTGCTGGTTTTGATCAGTCTTTTGGGAACTTTTGGCGTCATGTTGATTCCAGAAAAATGGGTTGGATTGCTTGGTTTAATTCCGATCTATTTAGGGATTAAACTGTTTATTAAGGGTGAAGATGAAGATGAAGGTGCGATCCTCTCCAGTTTAAACTCAGGGAGATTTAACAAACTATTTATGAGTGTAGCCTTCATCACATTCGCTAATGGCGGGGACAATATCGGCATCTATGTGCCTTATTTTACAACTTTAAGTGTGAATGAACTGGTAATTACGGTTATTATCTTCTTTATAATGGTTGCTGTCTGGTGTTTTGTAGGATATCGTTTAGCTTCCTTCAGACATGTTTCTGAAGTTTTGGAGAAATACGGAAGATGGATTATCCCTATAGTCTTTGTTGGATTAGGGGTATACATCATGGCAGAGAACGAAACTTTCAGTGCCCTTTTGAGTTTAATAAATTATTAAAAAATAATCTGAACTGCCCCCCGTCAAGTAGACAGTGGAAATAATAAAAGTGATTTAAGCGGCTTTCGCTCTATATTCTTTAGGGCTGAGGCCGTTTAATCGTTTTTGGTATCTTTCGTGATTATAAAAATAGATGTACTCATTTATGGCAATGTTAAGTTCTTCAAAGGTCTGATACTTATGTAAATAATACTTTTCACATTTTAACGTGCCGAAAAAAGATTCCATTGGTCCATTATCAATACAGCGACCAACCCGTGACATACTTTGAGTCATTCCTGCCGCCTCTAATTTACGCTTGAACGCCTTAGAGGTGTATTGGAATCCACGATCACTATGAATCAGTGGGTGTTCTTGATGCAATCGTACGATTGCCTGGTCAAGCGTTTTAAATACCAGTTGATTATTATTAGAGTGTCCCAGCACATAGCTAATAATGGATCCGTCATAAAGATCACGAATCACACTGAGATAGGCCTTCTTAGATAGGCCATATTTAAATTCTGTCACATCCGTTACCCATTTCTCATTCGGCTTTTTAACTGTGAATTCACGGTTTAATACGTTCTCTGCCACATGTTGTGGTGACGACTTTTTGTGCCGTTTTCGCTTCTGGCGGATGACCGAACGGATCTCATGGATACGCATGAGACGATAGATGCGCTTCTCATTGTATGCCGGCAGGTCATGCTGGCGTCGTCTGCGATTGACCGTCATGGTGATCCGTCGATAACCGTAGGTCCCGTTCACCTGGTCGTAGAGGAGGCGGATGTCTTCCAATAGGCTCAAGTTCTCTTCTTCGCGTACCGAGACGGTACGCTTCAACCATTTATAGTAGGCGGCCCGTGAGACCTGCGCGATCTCGCACAGGAGCACGACCGGGAACGTGTCGGTCGTCGACATTTCCTCGATGACCATGTATCGCAATTGTAGCCTGATCTGGCTGATCAACCTCTCCTCTCGATTTCCTCCAACTTTTTTAGGAACAGGTTCTCGGCACGAAGGCGCTCGTTCTCCCGCTCGATCTGTTGAATGCGACGTTCGAGCTTCTCCTCGTTGGTCAGTTCCTCTTCTTGCTTCGTCCGTCCGCGCCGGTCCTCGAGCCCGTGCACGCCGTCGGCGTCATATTTTTTCGTCCACCCATAGACCTGTTGGTACGACACGGCGAATACCTCGGCCGTCCGTTGATAGTTCCGTCCGTTGTCCAGGCAATACCTGACTATCTCCATGCGTTCCTCGAATGCGGTCTTTCTCCCTTTTGTCATAGCTCGATCCATCCCTTTT
This sequence comes from Exiguobacterium sp. CH10, assembly GCF_018617635.1. Classification (NCBI taxonomy): domain Bacteria; kingdom Bacillati; phylum Bacillota; class Bacilli; order Caryophanales; genus Exiguobacterium; species Exiguobacterium sp. CH10. Next base: position 48,533 of record NZ_JACSKO010000006.1, on the reverse strand, counting down.
CTCGAATCTGTTAACTCGCTATGACTAGTATACTTCTTAATCCATTTTCGAAGAACAGATCCATCACTGATTTGATAGTTGGAGAGGACTTCCATCGTGGTGGCCCCGTCGAGGTAGTCACGGACGGCCGCGATTTTCTGTTCCTTGGTGTACAGTTTCCATGTCTTCGATTCCTTCAATGCGTCACTCCCGCCGGTATCGAATTTCACTTTCCACACCCGGAGGGTATTCTCAGAAACGTGATGAGTCTCCATGATTTCCTTCCATGTATGCGTTTCTTCTTCCATCATGCGCAGTGCAGCCAGTTTTTGTTCGATTGAATGCCGACTTCTCGCCATAAAAAAACACTCCCCAATAGAATAAACAGATTTGTTATTTCATCTGTCTACCTATTGGGGAGCATATCATTCTTGAGTCAGTTATTCTTTTTGTTTATTTATTTAGGAGTCAGTATGTACTTTCTCACAAAAGATGAAAAAAATTAAAGAAGTACAAAAATATATAATGTCTTGATGTTTTAGGAAGCTATTCTTTGATGATAAAGTTAATGAGAGCTAATCAGGATTTTATTTCATTTTTAGGGAAGTCTGTGTCACGAAATAATTTTCGTGACACAGACTTCGAACAACCGCCAGGGCGTTAGTCCATCGATTGTTCCACGTGAATGATTACCTCGAACGGCACATGGATGATCCCGTCCCGCTGATTGGCCAGTTCGACGGTCCGCTCCAAATAGTTCGTCCGGTGCACGAACCCCTTGAATCTTTTCATCTCCCGCTCCTCCACATATCTCACCTCCACCATATCCCCGCTGAAGATCGCGTCATTCAACACATTCTCATAGACCGATAGGACCTGTTCATCGACATCGGGCATCTCAATCTTTTGGATTTCCTTGTAGTACTTCGTCAGCAGCGCCTTGTGCTCGGGCATGAGGAATGGGATCCATTTTAACTCACCCCGGTCGCGATACATCGTCATAACAATCACCCCTCTCAATAAAACGAACGTTTGTTCTTATTTTATACCCGATTTGTCTCGTTTGAACAGTCTTTTTCGTGATTGGTGATCCGTGCGTCCTGTTTCCGTACTCTAGCTTGCTGGTCGTCGGTGCAAGGGACGTCAAAAAAATGACGCGCCCTCCGGTCCGTCTTCCTCCGCTTAAAGCTCAAAGCGAGGCTTTTCGCTCGTTGGCTACGGAAGCCTGTCCCTCCGTTTGCTCTACGCATTTTTTTGAGGCTCTCCCTGCGGTCGCCCTTGCACCGTCTCCCGACGCTCGCTGCGTTCCCGTCAACAGGACGCACAACGGTGTTCGTTCTGAGGTCAGCTTATCCGAAAGGGGACAAATCATCATGGAACTATCCGCCATCATCGAGGTCATCCGTATCAAACAAGAGGTTCGCGAGGAAATGGTCGCCCTCGAGCACGCCATTATCCATTCGCCGGACAGCGCCCGACAAATCGGGTCATCGTTCATCGGGGATGACGACCGTGAAGTGTTCCTCGTCATCATGCTTAACACGAAGAACCGGGTCATCGGCGTCCATCGGGCGCACGTCGGGAGCGTCAACTCGAGCGTCGTCCACCCACGGGAGGTCTTCAAATGCGCCATCTTGAACAACGCCTCGTGCCTCATTGTTTGCCATCAGCACCCGAGCGGGGACCCGACCCCGAGCCGGGAGGACATCCTCGTCTCCGAACGGTTACATGAAGCAGGGGACCTCATCGGCATCCCGGTGCTCGACCATCTCATCCTCGGAGCGGCCGAGTCGTACGTCAGCATGAAACAGCGAGGTTACATGGGTTGAACAGAATGGAGTGGGGCCGGGGGACCGGTCTCGGTCCTTCCGGTAAGGGCAAGGACGAAAAACGTGCGTTTTTCTTTGAGGGGACGGGCGACTCGCGTTGCTCTCGCCTAGATCCATAGAGCGGGATCCGGAAAAGGTCCGTTTTCGTATGACGAAAACGAGATGGTTCGTGTGTGAAGATTGGACGTTGTTTTGGACTGTCTCGTAAGAAGATTGTTTGATGAAATGGCAGAAGTGAAAACACGGTTTGTTTATTGAAAATGACCATGTTTTCTAAACAAGCCCTAGGGCTTGTTTGAAACAACACCAGGGCTTACGTGAAAGTAGCCGAGATGTTGCTTACGTGGATGCGAGATATCATTAGGCTATCAAATGGAGAGGATGATTCAGATGGACAGCTTCCAACTAGATCAACAGACGATGGACGAGATGACGGAGGTATTGCTTCGACGCCTTCCTGACCGGATTCAAGAAGATTTTGACGACTTAAAACTTGTGAGCATGGATCTGCTTTGTGATGTGAAGGAAGGAGAACGCTTGACCCACCTCACCGTCTTTTTCAATACCAATATGATTCGACGGAATCGTCGTACATAAGAAAAAGGAATGTTTGTATACATGTATATTTGTATACGTGTATACATGTATATGTGTATACAGTTTTAAAAAGTCTTCATTTCTGTAGGTTCATGAACAAGGACTGAACTGGCTCTGGAGGGGGAATCGTTTTAGAGAGGACCAGAAGGGGGGAGACGTGATGAACGAGGGACTGCTTGATGACTATGCGTTCGAAGGGTTGGATCCGTTCGTCCGGACGGTGTTCTCGGAACTGATGGAACATCCCGAGTGGATGCGTGTCGTCGACAAGGAACATTGCGTCGAGAAGGTCGTCCGGTTCGATGAGGGACGGAACTCGCCTTACTTTCGCGTGGTGATCTATCTGGATGCGGAAGAGCGTCCAATCAAGATCGTGTATCTATATGGGACATGGGTGGTGGCGGATGGGGATGTCAGTTTCGTCGTCTCAGAGCTATCCAGGGATGTATTCGAATATGAGGTGATGCATGTCCATTGGCTCATCAAGTATCGGTTCGAGGATTGGGGCGTGTCTGAAGACGGGGCATGGAAGAAGGAATGGTGATTTGGGCTCATGCGTGAGCGTCTAACGCCTTAGGGCGAAGTCGCTCATCGCACCGCTGCCTCCCTGACGGCCCGATAACAAGAGCTGCCGGCTCACCGCCGCATCTCTATGTTCCTGGACCTTTCTGACGGAAGGCACGGAGCGTAAGAGCAAGGTCAAAACCAAAAACGTGGGCGTGTCTCACGCCACGCGAGGAACACCATTCGGTCGAATGGTGTTTTTGTTTGTAAGCTATTCGTTTTTTTTCTGATCAACTCGGATTCCGTTCAGAAATTAGCTTACTTTAATACAATGAATATAGTATTATTTAATAAAACCATCATTGTGTTAAAGGGAGGTCTATTATGTATACGATTGACGAAGCATTTGAAATCTTATCAAAGAACAAGCTCACGACCCACAAGGAGACGGTCCGCAACTGGGTACGAAAAGGCGTGATACAGGCAGAACCGCTCGAGTCGCGTAAAAAAGGCTATCGGATTAGTGAGGAGGCGCTCGAACAGTTCATCAAAGAACGGATGCCTGAAGGATGGGAGCTGTATCCAGAGTCGATGACAGGAGATTCACGAGATGTCGTCAAGAATGAAGAAGAGGCCCCGTATCATGTTGAAGTCGATGTAGAAACGATTAGAGAGCAAGTCCGCGAGGAGATGTGGTACGAGCTTCTCGGTAAATTCGTCTTCGAGGACTATTTCGTCCTAAAGAAATCAGAGGTCAAGGCTGCCGTCGAGCATATGCGCTATTCAAAAGAGTTCGAAGCCGAGGTGTGGGAACGTTGCTCGAAGTATACGTGGGGTTATGCGACACCGCGAGTCCCATACCTGCTCGGATATTTCATGTTCGAAGGGGAGCGGATTCCCTTCGACAAAGATTTCGTAGGGAGAAATGAACAGATCATCCACGCATTGATTGAGAAAATTCGGCTCGATAAAGTGAATCGAAAACGTTTATGAACATAAAAAGACATCCTTTATTTTTAAGGATGTCTTTTTATACCATCAAGTCATTAGTACATAATTCGAGTTTTACTGTACATCGTTTCAGTACCAAGGTAACCAGTATAGTCATAATATTTATAGTATAGAGCTACATTTTGACTATATTTATAAATTCCTTCAGTATACGCGTACATTCGTTTCTTCCAATATAATTTTGGTAGGGCATAAGATACGGCTGCGCTAGCAATAGTAGTAATCACACCTGTGATAGGTCCTCCTAATAGAGAAGCCATGATTCCAGCAACTGATGTAGAGGAAAGCCCGATAATATCGAAGCTTAAATTAACAGTTTTAATGTACTTGTACTTACTTCCAGATCCCGGATCAATTGCGACAGCATATGTACCTACATTTGAAGAAGAAGTTACATTAAAATTTGATGCGGTTTGAATGGGATTTAAGCTCTCAGGTGCATCTTCAAAAACTTCTACGCTTTCATAGGAAATATCATCAATGTTGTATGAAGATACTACTTTGTCAGTTTTCATGTCGACAACATACACGATGTTATTTTCTTTATATATTTTTTGTTTTTCACCTTTTGATTTTGAAATGAAATATCTTTCCCCATTTTTCTGAATTTCCTCTAAAGTACTGTTGTTAGGAAAGTAGTAAATTTTACTGTTAAGTGATTCTTCAGCAACAGCGTATTGAGTATTATTCTTATTTGACTTAGTGTTTGTAGCCGCTTCAGTTACGTTTGTCGTCACCATAGTGGTTAGCAACATTGAGGCCACTAAAGAAGCAGTAATCTTTTTCATAAAAACACCCCTATTATTAATTTAAGAATATTCAGAAAATATCCTTAAATTTAATAATATACTTACAAAAATATTGTTCAACCCTTTTTAGGAAAAAGATTGGAAATTATAATCATTAATAATGATAATCCATAAAAAGGGATTAGTATTGAATACATTTCTTCTCTAGACATATGTACGTCATTGATCATAAATATAGTTAGTCCAATTGTAGCCAGAATCGCTAAAAAGAATGCTATCCACTGAATTTTTTTTCTCATTTTGGTATCCTACTTTCTATTTTATATTTCGGAATTAGTGATTTAATGGTTTTAAAGGCATTTAATTGCTAATTATTTATAATATTAAAACTAATGTGATTTATCTGTCAAATCACATCATTGTAATAAAGTGAATAGACGTATGAAATTAGTGAGAATTTCATACGTCAGAAATTTAAATTAATCGTTCAACATTTATAACAGCTGTTCTTGATAGTGACTTCTTTTCTTCTTCAAGTAATACATTATGCCAACTAGATTCAAGATTTTTGAGGATTGGTTTTTCAATCTTACTGTTCTTTTCTAAATCGTGTAATGGATGAACTGTTTTTTCAGGATCAAAGTGACCGCTAATCAATGACTGATTGGGTAGGACGACTGTATAGGCAATCAATGCGTTCTCACTAAAATCGTGATTGTTGGCGACACCGAACTGTTGAAACCCAAGACCTTTGTCATGAATATACATGAGCGGCTCATTCACACAATCCATCTTCAGATTTGTCTCGAGGGTCGCTTTTGCGTTCAGATAGGATTCCACTTCCTCAGGAAACACACTCTGTACGGCATGTACTCGCTCATAGAGTGTGAGGTCGGTGTCTTTCCATCCCATACGCTGATTTAGCTGCTCGATATATTCAAGTGGAGTCTGTTCCTTTTCTTGCTCCAACGCGCGTACCTTTTCTAAGTGTGACTCGATATGATCAAGGAACGTGGCGGATGTCTGATGGACCTCCTGCAACAGCTGTTCCTTGTCGAGGAGTTCTTTGTCTTTCGTCCAACCGGCCAAATAGGAGAGCGAGAAGTCGTCCGTCGGGAACCCGAGCTGATGTGAGACGACGTAGGCGACCATCTCGGCCTGGAACTCCTTCTCCGGTGCCGTGAGCGGTTTGTTCCGTTCAAAGTTCCGTTCCTGATTGTGTAGCTCCGCGTGAGCGAGTTCGTGGATTAGGACGCTGATGTCCTCAATCGATGTGTTCCGCGGGTTTAAGGCGATTGCATGCAACTCCGGATAGTAACAACCCTTCGCCGTCCCGATCTCGTCGAGCGGTTCCTCCAATAGCGTCACATTTCGGGTATCCGCGAGCGTCGTCAAGGCGTTGCGGATGTCTTGTTCGTTCTCGATCCCGCCATCTCGGTGATACCGTTTGAAGATGTCCGAGACCTCGATCCCTTTTTCGCGTGCGTCGGTCTGCGTGTACTCGAAGACGTGACCAATCTTGAAGTACATCATCTTGCGTGACGGAATGCGTCCTTGTTTCACGCCGTCTTTGATCGGGTTCGGTGCCTTGCTGAGCGGTACCCATTCGTCTTTATGCAGGGCGTACGTCACTGGACTTGGGACGAACACCTTGATGCCACGCTCGCCTTTTTGCACCTGTGCGCCTTGTTTCTCCCAGAACGGATAAGAGCCGACTGCTACCGCGCCGGGGAATTGGGACTCGATCAAGATCGCGTTCCGCATCGAATATTGATGGAACTTGCCGAGGAACTGTAGATGTTCTCGAATCTTTTCTGGACTCTCGAAGTAGCTGTCGATCTGTTTTCCCATCTGTTCCGTCAAGGCCTCGAGCTCGGCTTTCCGTTCTTCGTTCGTCTTCATCTTGTCCATGGTGTCAGACTCCTTCCTTCAACAAGTCGGTGACAGGTTCTGTAGTATCCGTGAATTCGTTCAGTTCACGTTCAAGTTGTGGCGACGTATCCGGGATGTCGAGTAACAGCCGTGTCCGTTCGAAATTGACGGGAAGCAAGACGATTTCGTCTTTTGCGATGGCGGTTAAAAGTTGGTGCTCGGAAACGGACACCGGAATGTCGTACCGTTTTCCATAGATGAGGACCGTAACGGTGTCGGGTCGAAGCGTCAACAGTTGTCCCATCGTGAAGGGACGGTTAAGTGGTCGCATAGAATTCATCCTCTCTCAAAAGTTAGTGTGTCCTTCTTCTGTTTTTGGTGTTCGATACGTTCCTGGACGATGCGTTCCGCCGTCTCGAGGAACGTCGGCTTGAACTGGTCCGTCGTCATGATGTCCTCGATGCCCTCGGTCTGCATGAGCGCCTGCAGGAGCTCTGTCAGGATTTGCCCGTGACGGTCAGAGCGGTTCGCGGCGAACCGGATCCGCTCGAGTTCTGTCGATACCTGCTCGTTGATCGACTCCTCTATATGACGGGAAACCTGCGTGCTGATCGAGCGGGTGAGGAACTGCATGTCCCACTGCTCGTCAGTCAGTTCTTTATGCTCGTCTGCGATATGGTCGATGACCTGACCGAGATGGCCGAAGCGTTTGTCGTCGGCGAACTCCTCCAAATACGCGACCGTCTCCGGCTTTAATCGAAGGCGGATCTGTCTCAACTCTTCCATCGTCCTCCCTCACTTTCCATATTCGATGTCCCGCTCCAGCTGTTCGAAAGCGCGTTGGTTCTTCAAATGTTCGAACTCGTCATTCATGTGCCGTTCGATCCGGTAGAGTGATTCGTTGAATATCTTTTGCTGGTTGAACGCGCGTCGGACCGGATGTTTAGGGGTTTCACTTTTCTTGAATGGCGCCTGTTTTTTCGACAAGTCGCGCATCTCAGAGAGGATGGCGTTCCCCATCCGGGTGTAGAGGTCCTGTCGTTTCGTCGTCCGATAACGCTCGGCCTTCTCCGTGTCGCCATAGCTGCGACGATGGAACAATACTTCCTGTTCAAGCCGCTCGTTGAAGGCTTGAAACTCTGATTTGAAGTGAATGTCGATATAGCGGTCGGTCAGACGGTCGAGTGATTCCTGGAGCGGCTGCATCCCGTTCATGTTGTAGCGCCACTGTCGTTTGTCTTCCGGCAACCGTTCATAGATGTCCTTGAACTGACAGACGAGGTCGGGATGCAGGACACGGTTCGGGAGCGTTTGAATCTTCCGGTTCCGTTTATGGGCGACCAACTCGTCGCGGATGAAGGCGTTCAGTTTCTCCTGTTCTTTCGTCCGGTCGGCGAGGGAATGGATGACCTTCGACTTCATCAGCTCGATCGATTTCGGTTTGCGTTTGCCGCGCTCGCGCATGTGACTCGTCTCGACGATGGCGACATGCACGTGAATGTTGTCGGTGTTGTAATGCACGGCACCGGTCCAGTAGGCATGGACCATCTTCTCTTTTTGGAGCATCGTCTCGACCGCGTTCCGCGTCGCCTGGATCAACCGTTTCTCGTCGACGAGGTCGTCGTGGAGCACACCGGTCTCTAGTAGCCAGGTGTTGTCGAACGAGATAACGTCTTGCCAAAGGATACTCCCGTTCTCTTGTGCATGCTTGAAGATGTCGCGGACAGCGCGACGTTTTTCGTCATTCAATCGGTCGTCCTCACGTGTGAACAGACCGCTCGATTTCGTCTCGTCTTCCATATAGTCGTGATATGTTTCGAACTGTTCGCGGCTGTCTTTCGCGTCCGGTCGATTGATGTAGTCGAGGTATGTCGTATAACGACGCGACTTCTTTTTCGTGCCCGGCACCTTAAATTTCGACTTGATAACGACGCCCGGCGTCTCACGCATCCTGCATCACCTCGTTCAACAACCGGGTCACCTCGGCGAGCTCGTCCGCACTTCGTTTCAGGTGGAGTGTGTTTGCCTCGAGCTGTCGTTCGAGCCGCTCGACCTGCGTCGATTGGATGCCGTTCGCGCACCAGGAGGCGAGCAGTTCTTTCAAATATTGTTGCCGGGAGCGGTTGTGTTCCTTCGCCCATTCATCGATTTGCTTCACGATGACGGGGTCGATGTCGCGGAGTAACAGATCCATCTGCCTGACCACCTTTCTAGAGGCTGTATATTGCCGAGGTCCTAAAAAGTTCGTTCAAAGAGCATAAGGGGAAACTGCTATCACTTGTCGTGATAGCCCAGGCAGAGCCTGGGGTTTCCGTGATATCACCAAAAGTCCGAAAGTGGCACGAAATGTGCCAGTAAAACCAACGATTTGGCACGAAATGTGCCACTTAAATCGACAGTTCCCGGAGCCTAACGCGCAATTTGTCGTGCTTTTCTTCGAGTGCTTGGACCGACTGTTCGAGTTTCTCGAGTTCCAGTGTGAGCTCGTCACGCTTCCGGCCGAGGTCGAAGATTTCGTTCTCCTGTTCGACCTGTTCGTCGAGCGAAAGATAGGGGAGTTCGTCCTCAAGTTCCTCTTTGTCACGGTCGAGTCGCTCGATCTGTTGCCGTTGTGCTTCGACTGACTGCTGTGCTGTTTCCAAATGCCGTTCGGTCTCCGCGAGCTCGTCCTCGACGAATAGTCTCGTGAAGGTTGTCTCATCAGATGAACTGTGGTTCGCCTGTTCGATGGTCCGGTGGTCGGCATAGAGTGACGTCAAAAGACTGTTCTCCCGTTCCTCGGATGTGAGTGTGTCGATCGATTGTGACTCATCCAATCCGTAAATCCGGACAGCGAGCTGGTCGAAGTCGCTCGGCACATCTTTCAATTCGAGCACGTATTGATCGTTCCGGTCATACAGCACCATGACTTCCTTCTCGGAATCCGGACGTGCCTTATAGACATAGCGGAAGAGATGATCGTTCGTGTTACCTGGTGCTTCATCGAGCGAGAGTCGGATGCGTATTGTCTTGGCCTCCGTATCGTAACTGGACGCGTGGAGCGTCACGGTCTCCCCGTTCGAGAGACGGATTGCCTCGTTGATCGGCGTCTCATTGACCGGTGCCTCCTCGGCGAAGAAGAACGACGAGGTACCAAAGAAGAGGAAGCCGATGACAAAGAATGCGCCGAGTACGAGGTAGAACCGGGAGACGTTCTGGGTGAGACGCCGTCGTGTTTGTCGTCGCATCTAGATTCCTCCTTCAGGTGTCAGGTCTTCCATCTCTGTGACGACCAAATGGCCGTCGATGGACTCAAATGTCAGGGCTAACAATTCTTGCGTCACCTCTTCATAACCTGTCTCGGTGATCGACAGGTCTTGTTCGAACCGTATGAGACATTCTTCTCCGGAGTCAGAAGGGAACACCTCAATGTCGCGGACGGTCGTCTCGAACGTGCCGACGTCGCTCCCATCAGCGGCGAAGAGTGTGGCCGCGAGTTCCTCCGACATGACGTCCTTCGCCTGTCGTTTCTGGGTCGTGTAACTGTCCTTCGTGATGGTGAAGGCGTACTCGACGAAGCGCGTCGCCTGTGTCGTCAGCTCCTCCATTCGTTCCGTCTCCTTTGAAGCGACGACTTGTTCGGTGTCCGCTGACGTATCCTCGGAGGTTGCCGATTCAAGGGAAGTGACGCTCTCGTTTTTCGTCTCACTAGGGTCTGAAATACTCGTGACAGCCGTCGCTTGTTGATAGAAAAAGGCGTTCGCCGCGAGTGAAACGAGAAGCAGTACCCCGAACAGGTACGCGAGGTGACGTGCGGTGAAGTTCATTCTTCTTCCTCCTTTCCATACATCCATGACTCAAAATCCGAAGACCGGGGCGGGGTCGATATGACCGGACCATTCACCCGTCTTGATCTCGAAATGCAGATGGTTCCCGCTCGAGCGACCGGTCGTGCCGCAGTACCCGATCGCCTGTCCGGCGTCAATCTGTTGTCCGGTCTGGACGCCGAGACGACTCAGGTGTGCGTACGCCGTGATGTAGTTGTCGTGCCGGACCTGGACGAGATTGCCATACGGTCCACGGTTCCCGCTATAGATGACGGTGCCGCTCTTGACCACGTGGATCGTGTCGGAAGGCGTGCAACTGAAGTCGATGCCGGTGTGGTTGTCCCGTTGTCCGAAAACGACGCGCCACCCGAAACGCGATGTCACGTTGAGCGGGATGGCGAGTGGGGAACGTAACCCCGACAACAGTTCTTTCGTGATGACTCCGTCGGCGACGGCGACCGGTGCGAGATATTTCAACACCGCATCGACATACTCGATGTCCCCGTAACAGGCGCCGTGCTGGACAGCACTCGGTCGATGGCAACGGTAAATGCCGGTGTGCTTCACGCGCTGATACATCATCTGGGAGAACGAGATGGCGAGTTCTTTCGAGTAACGTCCGCCGTTCTCCTGAACATACTCGATAAAGCCGCCGCCGAAGTTGTAGCTCTGTAACGTAAGGTGCACGTCACGGTTCGCCCGTTCGAAGACGGACGCGAAATGTTTGACGCCATAGACGATACTTTCTTCGGGCGAGGTGATGCACCCAATCCGTCCACACTTCGATTCGCTCGCCTGCATCGGGTCGTTCCCGCGTCCGCCGCTCTCCTGCATCATGAGCGCGAGCACGAGGTTCGTCTGTTCGGCCAGCCCGTGCTTCGTCAGTTCCGATTCGACCAAGGCTCGATATTGGAGCACCTGGTCACTCACCTGGAGACCGCCTGTTGTGTCGAACGTGACGTCGGTCGGTTGTTCGTTCTGGACACCTGTGAGCGTGTCGAGGATTCCGACGGTGAGGATGATCAAGAACAAGACGAGTGCCACGATGCCGAGCAGGATGAGCCGCCACTTCAGCGTCGCGAGTTGCCATTTCGATGTGACGGCGAATCGGGCGGTCCGTTTCGCGGCCGCCCACATCAGGCACCTCCACCGAACAGGGCGAGCTCCTCGGGTGCGACATCGACGTCAAAGATGAGGTTCTGCACGCCGGAAATGCTGAGGACGACACGCCCCGTCTCGAGCGAGGGGATGATCCGCATCTCGGAATTCGAAAGTTGGCCATCAAACACCGTCTGGATGATCGGGATGCTCTCCGCATCCTGTTCGCCGATGATCTTGTATTGCGTAAGCTGGAAGAGCGACTTGACGTTCTCCGCGTTCTCGGACTTCGATCCGGCCGGCACGAAGTCTGTGATCAGATGCGACACGAAAAAGATGCCGCCGAAATACTTGCGCGCCTCGCGCATGCAACGTTGCAGATACAGGATGGCCGGCTGCGCGATGTCGCGCGTGTTGATCAAGTGGTGCGCCTCATCGATGACGATGAGATACTTGCATGCCTCTTCGGTCCGGAGCACGCCCTGGTTATAAGCCTTCAGTTGACTCGAACCGTTGGCGATCATCCCGTCCCACAGCATGTTCATCAAGGAGAACACCTGCGCCTGGAACACTTCGTCCCGTAGGCTCGTCAGGTTCCGGAGCGGGAACGAGACGATGAGCTCCTCGTCGAACCGGTCGATCGAGGAGTGCCCGTCGAAGATGTTGCCGTAGTTATGGACGAGGTTCGTGACGGCGAGCTCGATGTTCTCGAGACGTCGGACCCGGTTCGGGCTGATCGCTTCCTTGATTGAGGTGCGCGTGTCGTCCGTGTAGAGCTCACGACGCACGAGATGCAAGAAGTCGGAGAACGTCGGGTACCGCTTCGCCGGATGCGTCGTGATCGGTAGTTCGCCTTGTTCGTCCCAGAGCCCGTGCCGAACGTACAAGTCCCGGAGCAGGATCTCGAATTCGTTCGTTTCTTCCTGCGTCGCCGCCGGATTGATGTAGTGATAGAACACGGCCATCTTCGACAGATGCTGCATGAACGAGAGTGCCTCGTTGGCGCTGCCGTCATTATTCGTCACCGTCTTATAGACATGGAGCGGGTTGATGAGCCCGGCCGACCCGTCGAGCGCGATCTCTTTCCCACCGAGCTGACGCACGAGGTCGGAGAATTCGCCCGTGACGTCGAGGATGCGGATCTTGTTGCCCTTGATCGCCTGATCGAGCACGGTCTTCTTGAGGAGTGTCGATTTCCCGGATCCCATCTTGCCGATCATGAGCGCGTTATAGAACTTGCGCTGTTTGTCCTTGTGGAACAGGTCAAAGATGACGCTGCCGTTCGTGTCGGTCGTCCCGTAATACGTTCCGGTCGCGTCCTGGAGCGACGTGAAATGGAACGGATAACCACCGGCGATGGAGAGGGAAGGGATCTCTTTCCCACGGCGTCGGTTCGGGAGCTTTTGTTGTTGGTCATAGTTCGTGAACAGGCTCTGCCATTCCCATTCCTGTTCGTTCAGGAAAATCGTCGAGCGGAAGTTCCGGGCCTCGAGTTCTTCCATCACTTCCTGTACTTTCACCTCGAGCGCGTCGAGCGTCTTCGCCTTCACATAGAGGCGCAGATGCAGATATTTCATCGTCTCGCCCTGGGTGATCTGTTCATAGAGCTCGTTCAGCTCCTTATATGTCTCTCGAGCGTCGATGCGGTCGATGTTGTCCTTCGCATTCTCGAAGCGTGTGTTCTGTTCGGCCATCGACTTGTTGATGGTCTGGATGATCTCGCGCTTGTCGGCCGTCCCGATGTCGAGCGTCGTCAGAACGCCCGGCATGTTCAGGATCGGTTCGAGCCAGTAGTCATAGACGAGCGACTGATATTTGTAGACATGGAGGCAAGACAGATAGCCGTCCCCGAGCCGGACGAAGTTGGCGTCGAACTTAATGCCGCCCTGTGGCTGGATCTTGGCGATGACGTCAGGGTTATAGCCTTTCTCAATCTTGACGGTCTCCGGGTCCTGGTGTCTGGACAATTTGTCACGCAGGCGCTGCCACATGCTGAGTCACTCCTTTCTTCAGGCGTCGAGTTGCGGTTTCGTGTTCGGGTTGTTTAATTGATAGAGCACATGTACCTTCTGGTCGAGCGTCAGCTCGCGCATCGGGTTCGAGCGGCGGAGCAGTTTATAGAGATGCGTCTTCCGTTCGCGTAGCGTCCGCTCGTCGTCGGCATAAAAAAAGAGGAGATAATCGCGATTGGTGCGATGCTCCTCGAGGTATTCAAGTTCCTGTTTCTTCTTCAATAGAAAGGGCAGGTAGGCCGGTGTCTGATTTTGTCGAATCTGTCGTTCGATGCTGATCTTCTGCCGCTCGAGACTGAGCGGTGTGTTCAGTGGCACTACCTTAAGTGGGTGCGTGTACGCTTGAAAAAGATAGGCGAGCGAGAACACGTCATGGTCTTTTTCCTCCTCATTCAAGGAGTAGATGTCCTTTGAGGTGAGCTGGACCATGTCGAGATACGTCCCGTCGCGCATCTCGAACGCCTCGGTCCCGGTGATGTCGACGACCGGCATCAGTTCGGCGACCGTCGGTTTGACGACGACCTTGTCTTTGACTTTCCGTTTCTCGACCACTTCCTGTTCGTCGAGCCAGGTGCCCGTGCGTCTCGGTTCTTGTAGCGACTCCTCGATGAAAGCCATCTCAGTCACGTCCTTTCGTCTGCGCGTCGAGCGCGAGATAGGTGTCTTTCCGTTTGATGAGCGCGTAATAGAGCGCGTGGACCATCCGCTTCTGCGGGTTCGTCGCCGGCCGGAGCACCATGAACAGCCCGAAGACGACGAGAAAGACCGTGAACGGGATGTGCAGCACCGACGGGATGAGCGGGAGCGTCACGAGCCGGAGCACGATGAGCCCGACGAGGAACAGGAAGTCATGAAGATAGAGCATCTTGTTGATCTTGAGCTCGGTCGTGACCTCGTTCGGGATCCGGTATTTGCGCATGGGTCATCACTCCTTTTTCTTCATGTTGTCAGGTTTCGGTGGCGAGGTCGGATAGATCCGTCGCGACTCTTCCAGGTGCCGGCTATGACGGTGCGTCTGATTCTCACGCACCTGTTCGATGACCTCGGTCTCGACGTCGAGCGCGGTCTCCTGATGGATGGTCCGGCGGGCGCGGCCTTGGCGTTTCTCTGTTGTCGTATCACTCGAGTCTGTCGCAGATGCCGAAGACGAGGATGAATTGTTTAAATGTGTTGCCTCATGAGTTGTCGGTGACGTCCCGTCGTTTCGGGCTAGAGATTCATTGTGACGATTGTTTGATCCGGATGTGGTATCGATAGATCCAGTGACCGGTTCAAGAGTCGACGAAGCCGGGATTGGAGAATGCCCAGAGCTCGACTGATCGTGAATCGATTCCGGTCTTTGCGTTTCCGATAATATTGTTTGATGGTCGGACCCACGTTCGGCATTTGATTCAGGGTTCGTCGAATGGATTGATTCGGGAGACGTGCGACCCGACGTTTCTTTGACATGTGGAGAACTGTGCGCTTCAGGTTCTGATTCTTGACCACTGATTGGTTGCGCAACGTCCTTCGGATTTGTCGGTTTATCTTGGTCGTGTTGACTACGACTTGCGGTTTGATTCGTCTGAGCAACACCATCTGGATCGTTTTGTCTCTCGGTGTCCATCCGCTGTGAAGATTGGCCTGTTGCACTAAGCGGTGAACCGTTCTGCGGTATGGCGTTTGAATCCATCCGCGTCGTCGCGGCCTCATGGAGCGATGGCATCTTCGGTACGCCTTGTGTGGCTCGCGCGACCTTCGAGACCGCATGGGCACCGGCCGAGGTCGCGCCTTTACCGGCAGCATAGGCGCCGAGCGCGACACCCCAGCCCCTTTTGAGCCCGGCATCGATTCCGAATAGCCGCTCGACCATGTTCGGCCCGTCGATCAATGCGACCGAGAAGGCGATGAGGGCGATCAGATAGGCGAACCCGTCCAACGTCTCCGCGAGATAGGCGGTCCCGATCGTGTACAGCTTGATGGAGACGAAGATCAGAATGATCACGAGGAACGTGTTCAAAATGCTTTGGATGACCTTTTTCGTCTTTTGACCACTGTGCAGATCGGCCGGTGCGACGAGGATTGCTAAGACATAGTTGAAGGCAAGCTCGAACGAGAGACGAGCCAGTTTGTAGGCGATCGAGAACAGCGTGAAGCCCATGATTCCGAGTGTCACGAAGATGGTCAACCAGTTCGGCTGATAGCGGTAGTAATACTGGTTGTTCCATTCGACGCCACTTTGGTCGAGTTTACCGAGACTTGTCTCTTTTCCGTTCCATAGAATATAGGACTCGGCCAATTTGTTTCCTGTTGCCGATAAGTCATAGTTGTTCTTGTCGAAAATCTCATTAATTCGGATATTATCAATCAACTCAGTCGGAATGGCATTTAATGATTCGCCTGTATTAGCATCAAAATTCTTCGAATCATGCTCAATCAAATCATGCACATTCCGCTTTAAGATACTCTCAGATAATGAGGCTTCTCCGTCGTAAAGCGAGTCTGTTCCGATTTCTGCGATTGCCTCGTCAGAGAACTCCTGAATTCGGCTCATAGTTGGTGAAAGTAAACCTAAGATCAATAGTGTGATGAACAGGTTGATCAAAAAACTCTCACGTTCAAATTTCTTTTGGAAAATCAACAAGTACCCAGTGAACAAGAAACTTCCTGCTAAAAGAACATACAAAAAAGGTTGAATCGTAAGAACGAATTCAACCACTTGTTCATTATTGAAGAATGTATTGGTTAATAGGATTTGATTCGTGATTGATTCAAGGCCGTCAATCAAGACTGATAGTCCTCTGACAAGAATCCATCCCATTGAGCGCAGTGCGTCATTGACCATACTACTTATTTGGAGTACATCTTCGTATTCCTGTAATTTGGTGATTAAATCGGAATCAGCCATTGAAAGACCCCCAATCTACTGAGTCCTAGTAAAGAAGTCTGCTAACTGTTGTTTGTAATTATCCGCCGTCAACATTCCAACATTGATTTCATCTGTGACGTTTCCATCTTGAATCGAGTATAGAACGGCACCTTTTAGTTCGTCAGTGTATTCAAAGTTACCACGATCGACAAGTTCTTCGCCATCTGGCTGAAACGTATTATAGAGCGTGACTTGTTGACTCTCTTTGTTCGCTACCTCTTTTACGAATTCAACGAACTCTTCGAATTCACCATCTTCTTCTTTTACAATCAGCAAATAATCATCCTCTTCGGCTGTCATGACCTTCTCAACGTGTTCAATATCACGTTGAACCAAAGACTCATTGGAATTTGAGCAAGCTCCAAGTAAAAACAAGCTGATTCCTAAAGTACCCGCAAGTAGTTTCCTCATAACGTTTACCCCTCCGTCAGACGATTTTCCCCTTCAATAGATCCGCGACTTTCAGGTTGACGCGGAAGTCGAACTTATCTATTAGTGTAACAGTTTTCGGGGTGTCTGAGGTGTCGTCCTGATAGACGGTCAGAAAGCCATCGGTCGTCTGAATGTTGAGCACGTCGCCCCGCTCGAGGCGGACGCGCTGCGTCTCGATGATCCTCGCGACGACACGCAATTCGTTCTGGATTCGCTTCTCTCTCGCACTCTCGGCCATGGGTTCGGCCTCCTCTCTACGGTGTGCCTTGCTTCAGTTTCTCGAGTCGTTTCGCGATCATTGTGCTCAAAAAGCTCTTCTGGCTGTCGGTGACGTCGTAAACTCCTAGGTTCAGGTTCGTCTCGAACTCGGGGAGGGACATCCCACCGATGTCATGCCCTTCGAACATCGAACGGAGGATGCTGTCCTGAAGCACGTCACGTACCGTCAAGGACGTGTCTTTCTGATTCGATGGCGCGTTGCTATCCGTCTTGTCTTCCTTCTTCGCGAAACGGACACGGATTTGCTCGAAGTCGAGACCGGCGTGACGGCAGGGGATGTCGATATCATGCAGCGAGCGGTCCGTGTCAAAGTCGTTCGCCAGGTATTCGTAGCGGTACTTCATCGCCGTCTTGCCGCTCAGGAAGATTGGATACGACTGGATGCGTCGCTTCTTCATGTCCTGACGTTTGGTGACACGGATGATGAGCATCTCGCCTTCTTTGAGTCCCATGACCTCGGTCGCTGTCATGAGCCGACGACCGTCCACGTTCTCCGTTTTCGATTTCTTGAACGAGAACGTTTGACCGGAGCGCGATTTCGTGACGATGGTCGCCTCACCGAGCTTCTTCGAAATCAGTTCGGCGGTCGACTCGTCCGCGGTCAATAGATAGTGCGTGTTCCCACAGTTGCCGTCAATCGTCTTCCAATCCTCTCCGTATAGGTTCTCGAGTTGGGAATAGGCTTGGATGACGAGATTGAAGCGCATGTTGCGCCCGAGACAGACGGTGATGATGTTGGCCATGCCCTCAATCGGCGGCATGTTGCCGAATTCATCGAGTAAGAAGACGACCTGACGCTCGCATTTGCCTTGTATAGTCTGCGAGGCGACCCGGGCGAGCGCCGTGTACACCTGTTTGATATAAAGAGATGCGATGACGTTGAATGTCGGGTCATAGTCCGGGACAATCAGGAACACCGCCACAGGTTGGAGTTGATGCATCACCTCTCGGATTTGGATGGCACCGTCGATGGCGTAGTGGAACCTCCCACTCTCCTCGTCATGCGCTTCCAGTTGGATCGTCGCAGTGCTTGAGTCGGTCGAGATTTGAACGGTGTTTCCAGATTGAAGCGACGACGTATGATACACGATGAAGCTGCCATCGTCATCGGTCGTGAGCGCATGGGTTGTCCCATCTGGGAATTTGAACTTGATCCGTGTCAAAGGTTCAGTCCGTCCACTGATCCAGCGGTTGAATCCGATGCGTCGCATGTCGAGCGAGTTCATCGACGTCAGTTTCCCGGTCCCGTTCAACGTGAAGATCCCGAGTTTCGCATTGGTATTGGCTAAAATACTCGCTCGTGTCTGACCACCCGAGAAGTGGAGCGTCGCGAACTGGAGCCGGGCCGGATGGTTCTCCGGGAACCGTTGAAAGAACTCGTCTAGCGCGGAGATTTCCTGTCCTTGTCGCGTCACGACCATTCGTGAGCCGAGGTCCGAGAGCATGAGCGCGACGTTGTACATGTTGATCTTCTCCGGCGTGTCCTTCGCCTCCTCACAGAGTCCGAGGATGAGCGCCGTGCACAGGTCGATCGACGAGTTGGCCCAGAACGGGTCCCGTGCCTTCGGGTCATGGTACAACATGAACGCGACCGAGCGCGCATACTGTTGGGCGAGCGAATAGTTCTCTTCGAGAAATGCGTCAATCGTCAGCTGCAACAGATTGTACGACATTGATTGGAGCGGGTTCATCAGGTTCAACACCTCGACCTGATAGCCGCGTTGCTCGAGCGTCTCCTTTGAGGCCGCGAAGAGCTCACCTTTCGGGTCATTGATGATCAGGCTCGCCTGATTACTGGCTCGACTGTACAGGTCAATCGTCGAGAACACAAACGTCTCGCCCTTCCCAGATCGGGTCGTCCCGATGACCAGGTTATTGACGGGGGAGTCATCGATGAACAGCTCGTTCTTGACCCGTCCAACCGGGACACCGCCCAATCCGTCATACTGTTTCTTCCGGTCCGGGACGCGGCGGTACTGTTGCTTCAGTTCATCGAACGAGGTGAAGCGGGCGCTGCCTTTCTGATCTTTCCGCAGGTCCCGGAAGTTCAGCCATACCTTGCCGAACACGACCAGTCCGATGAACAGACTGAACGACATCAAGCCGATCAAGACGGTCGAAGAGGGAAGACTCACCTCCAAGAACAGGGAGGGGGAGAGAGTCGGAATCGTCGCCCCGGCCAACAGTCCGTCTTGTACGATTGGGGTCATGATTTGTCGAATGATGTTGTAGACACCGTTCAGTAGATAAAAAATCCCGACCGGCAACACCAACAGGCAGAACAGGACGGGGAAAACTAGACGTATCGGGAATCGTAGTGATCGGGACGGAGTTCTCAATTATTTCACCTACCTTAATCTGAATAAAGAATCGTTTCCAGGTTAACTTCTTCAGTAGCGATAGCGGCTTGAATCTTCTCACGGGCCGAAGTGTCCTTGCTAGAGGTCTTCTTCAATTTTTCGTTCAGTTCGTTGATCGTGGCCGTAATGTCTTGGTATTTATCGATCTTTACTTGTACGGCAGGGTCGTTTGTTTTGGACGCCCACTCATTAGCGGACTCGATGTCCCCGAGGTAGAGATAGGCGGTCACTTTCGAGGAGACGCGGGGAGCGGTCCACTCCACGTCATCCGTTTTAGCCACGGTCTCATGGTCCCGTTTCAGCACGGCAAGATCGAACGCGCCCTCATCGGTCGGATATGACGCTTGGAAGTCCTGGAGCCGTTCCAATTTCTCCTGATCGGATAGGTCGAGCCCAGCCAGCTTCGTCTCGATCAGGATGGGGTCATCCGTGAGCTCGAGCGCTTTGTGGTCTGCGCCTTCTGCCAAATAGAGGTCAACCAATAGAGCACTTTCTTCTTCCGACCTCTCTTTCCGCTCTAGCAGTTGGATGAGCGAGGATTCCTCACCTTGGAGCGCCTGTTCGTAGGCGTCTAACCATGCCTCTTCTCCACCGGTCACCTGTTCGGCGTGCGCCTCTTTATCAATGAACCATTGCGTGGCAGTGAACAACGATGTGAATAGAACCCCGGCCGTGGCAACCCCGTAGATGAGGCGGCGCTGCAAGCGGGTCAGCCGTGACTGATAGGTCGACGACACAATCGGGTTCGATTTGGTGGACGGGTGCTTATAGTCTTCCGGTGTCTCGGACTCGATCTCGTCGAGGAGCCACATCTTCTTCGCATTATCCTCTTTCTTCGTCCGGATCCGTTGTACCCGGTCATTCACTTGATGATACAGGTTCGGATAGGTGCCTCCAGTCCCGAACGTGAACGTGCCTCGATAGAGCAACTCGTCTTTCTGGTCGAAGAGCCGGAAGTCACCGGAACAGGTCGTCCCTTCCTCGCTACGTGCCTGGTGCAGATCATGGGTCGCGACGACCGCCTCGGCGAAAGTGAGCCTTTCATAGTTCTGGATCCGTGTATCCGGTACGTCGGTGAATCGTACAAACAGCATCTCGTTCCTCCTCTCGTTTCAAGCAACAAAAAAAGCCTTCCGATTGGAACGCTGCGTGCGTGTGCATTAGAATTTGATGTTCTGGTCGACCATCTCGGCGAGCGTGAACGCGCCCATGACGATGATCAGGCCGACTGCGCCACCGACGAGCCAACCGACGGCCTTCGAGCGACCTCGATCCCCGCCGAAGATGAAGTAGAAGCCCCCGATCGCGAAGGCGATGGCCGCGGCGATGACGGCGAGCCCCTGGAAGAACTGAAGCAAGCTGAGCCCTGTCTCATTGAGTCCCATGTCGTTCCCTCCTTAGTCCTGGTGCGCCGGCGACTTGAAGCTGAGCTTCGCCTCGAGCGCCTCCATGATGAGTTCCTGGTTGTCCTGGATAACCTGTTGATGTTGTTCGTCGAGCCACTCCTCATAGTCCTTCCCACGGATGCGTAAGAGTTTCTCGGCGAAGCTACGGTTCTGTTTCTGTTCTTTTGATGCCACAGTACACACTTCCTTCCCTTGATCTCTTGATGTGCAGCAGCACATCATTAAGGACAGTCGGATTCGGTGCGATGGGTTTCTAGCCGTTCCCCCACGAACTCCGCTCCTCGTTTTGATAAGGAGCTGTACAGGGTTTTTCGATGACCCGAAACGATGCGGTGACCTTGTGGCGAGTTTTAGGCGACTCTCGCCGAACCATCTGTGCGTAGATCCCGCCCACCCGGTCACTGGTGAGGGACACGCCGGTATGTGATTGGAGTAGACCATCCTTAAGGATGTGCTGCTGCGTCGATGTCGGTTACTGTCGGACTCTTTTCCGCTTCTTGACATGGATGAGCTCGTCATCCGGATTCTTTCGTTTAGCGAGCACATGGGCGTCACAGACGACCGTACGGATCCGATAGTAGAGCTGCGTCAACTGGACCGCCTCGCCGCTTCCTTTCTCGATGCCGATGAAACCGTGCAGTTCATAGGTTTTTCCGTCGAACGTGCGGACCGAGTCGGCCTGTGGCAACTCCTTCAGGTCGAACCGGCGTCGCTCGAGCTTGGTGACGGAACGCTTCGCCCCGTATCCGAAGTCGATGGCGTCCCACGGGACCGTTGCGAGCGTGTGTCCGAACGCGCGGGCCAGGTGATCAATATCGGCAATCGACGGCACCGACCGGTTCTGTTCATATTGACTGATGGCGGGCTGCGATATCTCCCCTAATGTCTTCTCTGATAGTTCGACCTGTGACCAGCCCGAGAGCCGGCGGTTCTCCTTCAACCACTCCCCGAATCGATACATAAGCCTTCCCCTTTCTATAAACCAGAGCGGCGACCAAACAGATGTTTCCTTTTGTTGGTTCCAATATAGCAGGATTAAGCTAAAAAGAACATCAGTTTTCTGATATGTAAGAAATTTTACAATTGACGGTTCTTGTCGAATCCGCTCTGTACAAGGGATGAAGAGCAACAGTAACTCAATATTTTTTGTTTTGTCGCACAACTGTAAAAAATAACCCATTTTAGATAGAAAATAATGACAAGTGTTTTGATTTCAAGAGATTATGGTAAGGTACAGGAATAGAGGCGTTGGTAAAGAATAAGGATGAGGAGAGAACTTGGATCGTGGGGTGAGCAAGTGGAGTTGAACGAGGTAATCATCGAGCGGATGAAGGAGCTCGCAGCTGAACATAACATGACCATCCATCAAGTCATTCAAAAAGGTGGATTGAATCAAGCTACAATTTCAGAGCTGATGAGCGGGAGGACAAAACATCCGAAAGTAAGTACAATTCAAAAGTTTTGTAATGGATTAGGAATTCATCTTAGCTCTTTTTTTGATAATGATAGGTTTAAATAATTCATGGCACATGAATCGATAAGGAGAATACTATGGAAAATTCCATTGATGAAGTGAACATAAATGTAAGTTATATAGAGTCATTAATTAAAAATTATAACGGGGGAGAGTTCGAAACTAAAATAAACATGATTCTACAATTACTATCATCTGACTATAACTCCACTAGGGTAGTGAAAGATGGAAAAGTAGATGGCCTTCAATATGAAAAATCGAAAAAAGTGTCTGCCACTTCAATTTATGGTCCTGAAAAACTAGAATTTAGTAAATTCAAAAAAAAAGTTGATGAAGATTATGAAGGTGTAATGGAGTTTTTAAAAACTACCGAGTGTGACTTAAAAGAATGGAATTTCATTATTAATAAAGAGTTGGCCGCTGAACATATTGAATATGTTAAAAGGAAAAATAATTATTCGAAAAAAACTAATATAATTACTCCGAGTAAATTGATGTCTATCATAATATCACAAAATAAAATAACGGAAGTAGCGATGGCTTTAAACGCATTCCAATACCGTTTTCCTTTATCTTTGTTTAGAAGTGATATTTTTATAAAACTATCACTTGATAAATTGTGTGAATTACAAAAAAACAAAGAAAGGGAAATTAAAATCGCTGAGCTTCAAAAGATAATTACATCGATAGAAGATCAAGCATCGCTCTTTCTAATTAAAAAAGAGAGTGGCAAACTTAAACCTTCAAATATTTTGTTAGAAATATTAACTGGTCGGGATTTCCCTCATCAACTTATAAAAATATATAAATATAAAGATGGGTTTTTTAAAGAGGTTTACCAAGATCAGACTATAGATGAGACTGATGGATTGATTATTTCTTTTTCTAATTTTGCCAATCTTTATTTGTTATGTAATAGTCTATTGAATAATGTCCAATCTAACAATTGTTATGATATTCAAAAGACATTAATTAATATGTCGAAAAGTACTGAAGATGCTCGAAAAACAAGAGAAATAATTAGGACCAAAAAGAATTATTGGATGAGTAGTGATCATTATAAATCCCATTAAGTATATGATAATTGCTATTTATATGGTGAAAGTCATGAAAATTTTCTTTGTCGTAGTTTACATGAACTTTGGAAGTAATTATTGAGATAAATGACATAACAAATTCAAGTGACTTTATCCGAACCCCCGTATGGTCGAATATTTGCATGACTAGAAATTTGACTTGCCGTGGTAATCTGTTTCAAGAAGCGTCATCCTAATAAGTAGGGCGTAACGTAACAAGGAGACGTAGCTGGCTAAATATGAGGCAGACAGTAGCTCTAGAAAACGACTTCACAATTATCGACAGATTAGCCTCTTCTCAAAAAACAAGTAAAATCCCTCTTTATAATCCATAATATAAAAAGCCTATTCCAAGTCATAGTAATTACAATACTCACAATGGAATGGCTTTTTTTCTTTAAAATGACTAACTTTTCGTTACAAGGTTAAGGTTAAACTGGAAGTGAGAAAATTTATTACACCTCCACACTATCTTTGCTAGTACTTTGATAGTAAGTTTCCGTCAACAGAGAAACCAAATAGTCATCTCTTAGTACTTTTAAAAACAAATTTTGCGATTTCTTTGTATCTAAAACGAACATATCCGCTGTCTCATTTACCTTAAACTTGTCTTTTAAAGGT
Source organism: Exiguobacterium sp. CH10 (assembly GCF_018617635.1). Taxonomy (NCBI): domain Bacteria; kingdom Bacillati; phylum Bacillota; class Bacilli; order Caryophanales; genus Exiguobacterium; species Exiguobacterium sp. CH10. The sequence goes on along the minus strand of NZ_JACSKO010000006.1, from coordinate 24,520 downwards.
TCATAGGCATTTATAAAATCATGGATTTTACTAAAGTTTAAATTATTTAATACCTCTGAATGTGTTTTTATATCTGCTAATTTTCTTGCAAAATTCAAATCATCTATTCTTGAGCTTATATCACTCAAATTTTCGATTAAACTTGAAGCTTCTAATAATTCAATACACTCTGTTGCACTTTTTTTTATTATTTCGTGGAAAGAGAAAGATCTCTCCAATAATTTTAGGTTTTTTACAAAGAGATTATTATTAAAATAAAAAAAATCTGTACTTGGATATACTTTTAGAATATCTTCAGGTATTTGAATTAAGCGTTCTCTTGATTTAATTAGTCCCATCGCTTTGCTATCACGTTTATAGAGATTTATAGGATAGTTATGTTTATAAGATACTATTTTATTGTTGTCATAATTTAAAACAAATACAATTCCTGTTATTTCATTCAAGTTATCGACTAAGAATGAAAACATCTCAAAATCTCGCTCACCTTGAAACTCTGAAAAAATCGAAAATTCCTCTATCGGTTCTTCATAATCGTATTTGAATATGAAGTTTTTTCGTTCTTCAATTCTTGAAATTTCTACCAGCCTAAGATCAGCATTACAAACAATACTTTCATTTAAGTGTTCTAGAAAATCTACCTTTAAAGTCTCTTGATCTTCAGCATCAATATCTGCAAATTTAATTTCATTTCCGTTTTCCTTTTTTAGAATGAAATAAACTTCGCATACAAATCTACTAGATTCAGATACAAAAACTTGAAGTTCTTGCTTTAATTCTGTTAAGTTCATATTCTCACCCTTACATAATAGATATCTTCGTGAATTTTCCTATAACTAAGCGTATCACTCAAGGATACGTTTTCTTTCGAAATAATTATAATTCCTTCTATGTAGTTCCCATTAACTTCAGCATCTATTCTATAAATTCTATAGCCTAACAAAGCTAAAGTAGGGTTAGTATAAAAAATATTTGTTTTTACATACATAACTCCGATTGCTACCAATAGCAGAAATAAAACAATTACATACTTTATTTTAGTAAGATCAAAAGCAATCAATGGAATTATATAAGTAGTAAGAAAAGTCAAATGTTCATAATTCCGATTTTCAATTTTTTTGACTATTATATTATTTCTTTGACTACCTTGAAGCTTATATTTGAATCTGTACATAAAAACTACGCCTAATAAGAAAAAAGAGAATGAAACTATTGGAATTAAATTTTTTAATATTAATTTATCAAAACCAATAAAAGAACAATTATCCTTTATGCATATAGGGACATCAATGGTTACTACTATTATTAATATAAATAGAAGCCATAGCGATATGATGTATAGTTCAATTTTATCCCAACTACTTTTAATCATTTTTACCACCCATTATAATTTTACCAAAAAAATCATAACATTTACATAACGAACTTTTACATCTTAAAATCCTTAACTTGTGATAATATAAGGTTATCACAAGTTAATGGTTTATATCCGAAATCACAGATACTAATGTATTACTTTTAAATTACTAGAATATCTTTTAAAAACATCTGTAAATAATCAAAAATACAGATGTATTACACATAAAATCACTAGTTACTGTTCGTAAGTTTCATTTTGTATGAAAATTGATTAGAAAAGAGGAAGAGGTATGGAGATCAAGAAAAAGCAGCAGGCGTTCGAAGTGGCATTGCGTGAATTGACCGGGGCAAATCCAAAATTAGCCGAGGCGTTGAAAAAGGACCATATCGATCTCGATACGTTAACTGACATCGAAGTGATTGAATTGTTCTGGGCAACGGAACTATTCCCAATCTACGCTGATAAGAGTCCGCACACGCGTCGTGCCTATAAGCAAGATCTCGAGTTCGTTCTCAGTTTTATGATGACCAAAACTGAAGGTCTAAAGCGCTTAACCGTTCTAGATATTCATCGTTATTTGTTTGACGTAAACGAGCAATATTCACCTCGCACTGCACAACGCAAGAACAATATGTTAAAGCGTCTCCTGACTTACCTTCACATCAATAACTATCATCAACACAACTTAGCTTTTCATGTGAAAAATCAGAAGCGACCAGAACCCCTTCGTCGGGAAGTTGATTTTGAAGAAATTGAACGCATTGCTGAATCGTTTCGTTACACGGTTCAACGAGCGCAAAAAAAGGAGCTCATGGAGCTCCGGAACGAGACGATCGGTTATTTGTTGTTGACGACTGGCATGAGGGCTGCAGAACTATTATCAATAAAGTTCACTGACGTAAAACGAAATCAGCATTCATTCTACCTCGAAGTGAAGGGAAAGCGCGACAAGTGGCGCCGCATCCCGCTCACCGAGAAGGCGAACCATCTCGTGAGTCGGCTGCAGGCATTGATGATGATTGAGGGAGTCTCGTCCCCTTTCATCGCCTTCAGCACTAAAAAAGCCAATAAGGCGCTCACCTATGAGTCTCTACGGCTGATGACCCATCAGGCGGTCGACCATGTTGCGAACGAAGAGAAGAGCCCACCCCACTGGTTCCGCCGAGCCTATATCACAAAGCTCCTGGCGAACGGAAATTCGTTGATTGAGGTCATGCAGTTAGCTGGTCACGAATCAATCAACACAACAAATGAATATCTACAAACACTTAGTCATCTTTCAAACATATCGAATGCAAACTTACCTTATAAATAAGTGTATAGTTAGTCAGAATATTCTTTTCCTACTTTTAGACTTTTTACTATTTTATATACACTTTTAATACCTATGAAACTATTTTTAAAATAGATAAAATGAGTACCAACTAATGATAATTGGTACTCATTCTATTGAATGTATAACAAAAATTTCTTCCTCTAAATTAATATCAAAATTAAATTTACTTTTTAGAACTTTTTAATCTCTAGATTTTAATATTCTTTCAATTTCACTTTTATATTCTTCCATGATTAATTGATTTATTTTTTCGAATTTTTCTAAATTTTTGATATTAAAACTTAATCTATCGATATCATTTTGCGTTTCACTATCTGTAAAATCATCATTACCCCAAATTAGCTCCTCGTACAATACAGTCATTTTATTTTTCTCTATTTGACCTTTTGAAATTTCTAACCATTTTATTGTAGCTTCGTTAGTAGAGATTTTTGTAGCTTTATTCAGAATATGCAAAATCCATATCCGAGCAACTTTATCAATTTCTATTGCTAAATCTAGCAAAGAATTAAATTCTTCTGAATCTCCTTTTGATGAATCACTTCTATCGAAAAAGTAATTTTGATTACGTTCAGGATCAAGTCTATTAAGCGTTCGGAAAATAGGTTCAAAGTCGGTAAATGGTTTTGTTTTCCCAGGCAGAATAACTTCGTGCTCCCAAAGCTTAAGAATTGTTTCAAAACACTTTTCTTCTGCCACTGCTTTTTCGATTCCCGTAGAATTTTCTGCAATTTTTATTTGTTCAGCAATATAATGCGCCATCCATCGTCCTAATGTATCTACACCGGGATCTAAATTAAGTTCTTCTACTAGGCTCTTACCATAGTTTATGATATTTTTCCGAGTCTCTGAGTCTTCCATCCGCCGATAAGATAAAGAGTTTGTTGTGTGGTGCCTCATATTTATAAGGTTCCCCCGATCTTTGATATGATCCACTAATTAATTTTTTTCTAATTTGAATTTCAATAATAAGCTCACTTTTATACTCTTTACATAGTTTTTTTAAGAAGGACAAAGAGGCAGAAAGTAATTTCCCACGTCTTATATAGTTTTCATCACTCTCTGTAGACATAGGGGCCCACATTTCACAATTTACTGAAGTATCTGAGTCATTTATTTCTCTCCATTCTCTATTTTCCAAATCAGAATACAAGTTCATTTGCTTAGCAATGGTATCTCCAACTTTATATGCTGGATACAGCAAATGTTTAGAATGAGGATCAAAGTAATCGGCACCCTCAGTAAGTGGCTCTTGATACACCCAGCCCTTTAAATTGAAATCTCCTGAGTTTATTTCCATTCGCTCTTCCTGATATTCAGGCAATTTAAAATCATAAGGGTCGGAACATGTAGTTAAAGCATTTAAAAGTGCATCAGATGTTTTCGCTGATACAAGAGAACTAGCTATGTTAAATTCTTCAGATTTATTACCTTCTGTTTCAGTCCACGTCCCGAAAACATTAAGCCATATTTCTTCATTTCGTTTCGAAAAAATCCCTTCAAGAAAGTCATTTATTTCATCGTATTCATTACTTTCTAAACTATTACCCCCTCTGCTTGCTAAAGGTATAGGATCTCGTCTGTCATACAACCAGTAACCATCATTACGGGTTAACAAGTGTCTATCCAACCATTCTTCAAATTTATCTTTGTTTTCACGATTGGCAAATGGAATTTTGTTAATTATTTTTCCAATAACATTAAACATTGAATGGAATGAAAGATAAAAACTATAGGTTTCTATTGAGGGATAATTCCCATGACTATGGTAAGTATTCTCTTGTTCATATGACATTCTCCATAAATATTGTCGTGGATCATTTAGATAGTCACCTTTAAAATCAATATTCCAGTCATTTATTATCACATTAGAAGCAAGGCGTGCAATCATACCATTTGCAATATTAAACACGGATTCTAAAGACTCGAACCAATAACGTTCAAAGTCATAGCCATGATGAAAATCGAGGCTATTTTGATTTATCTCCTTATAATCTGAATCAAATAACGCCGAATGTGTATTTTCTTCAACCGGCTCCAATTCATTATCATTAATTATCAGAATTGAATCTGATACTTCATACTCAAATTCATTGCCATTTATTGAACCAATATTTAGTAAAATATCGGCTGAATATTTTTGAATCAAAAAATGAGAAAAGTCATGATAAAAGTAACGAAATTTTTCGGTATAAGGTAATAGTATTTCTGCTTTGTCTTTTGAAATTCGTGCAAACGAAATTAACAAAAATAACCTTGCATGAAGATTGTAAAAAGGGAATTCAAAATTTCCGAAGGCTCCAACTGTATCTTTCTCCATCCAGTTGATCAACTGGTCAATTTCATTTTCACAATTAAACTCTGCTAATCTTTTAACACTGTGTGCTGCACACCATCGTATTGATGACTTCGGCGACCCTAAAGCAGACCAAATAAATCCTGTAAGAGCACTTGCTAGACCATCTTGTAAAAACAACTTAGGGGACCATAGACCGTCGCTATAATCAGGATCAATATACATTTCCAATCTATATAAAGAGTAATCTAATAACTTTGTAGCTTCTTGTGTGGAAATATGGTTACTTAGTATGTCTACTATCCCAAAAAAGTCGGAACTTCTAACCATTTCTATATGGTTTGTTATTGCTCCAATTACTCCTTTTTCAATATAGGGAAGATTTGCGATGCCAGCATCCAATGAATTAACAAAAAAACTTAGTGTGCTTTTGTTTAAAAAATATAATGCATGCTTATTACCTATCATTTCCATAAAGTGCGGCCATTCTTTTTTTACACTTACTTTTTTTAGCCATTTTTCCGGTATTAACTCTAATCCAAGTTTCAAATCGTAAAAATCAATTTCCTCGGATTGTATCAATTCATATATGAAATTTTTAGCTGTCGCCTCGGGAACTTGTCTATAAATTTCATTCCAGTACGCTCCTCTATTTCCACCCAAATTGTCAGATTCGCGATAAAAAATTAGTGCTTTTTTAATACTACTAGATGACTCCAAATTTAGACTTTGTAGGTACTCACTCCACTTTGATACTTCGTCACTCTTAGAAGTCACTGACGACGCTACCGGTTCGTGGTTAAGTATATTGTTATTTTTGAGTTTGTTTTTACCCATATTAAGAAGTACATCATCTAATAATTCATTATTTAGAGAATATTCTGTTGAAATTTCTTTAATTTTTGTCCATATCTCTCCTTCTGCTCCATTAATCCTTAACTCTTTGATAATTGAATTAAACAATATAGTCCGATTTTCAATTTTTTCTTCTTTATCTAAACAAAGTAATGCAAAGTTCTCTAAGTCATATATGTTCATGAACGAAGAAAGTGACCAACCCACTTCTGGGGTTATATAACCTCTACTCACAAGCTCGCTAGCTAACTCAACTAATTGGTGATTGAAATTTCCAACTTCTCGATCTCGCCATCTACTTAATGCAGCTATAGCTGAAGCGGGGGATAATCGTGCACAGGTTTTTATAGCTTCATTTCTATTCCAGTATTTTTCTCGCTCCACACTTTCTCCAATTAACTCCGCACAACGAATAAATCTGTATGCTGTTTCGTCACATACGTGTTCATCAACATTTCTAATATTTGCAAGAGAAACAATCGATTCCCATCTTTCTACCAATTCATCACCAAATTTGGACAAAGCATTTATTGCACAATCAAAATAGACAGCTGCATCATCCATATCATTGTTCATTACAGCACGAGCAAGCTTTATATAAAAATCAGCTTTTTCTTCTGGATTAATATTTGTCACGGAGTTTATTTGCTGGTAAGTGTGCTGTTCGCACTTTAGTCTTATTTCCGATAAATGATTTAAACGATAAATGGCACGCACTAAAGTTAAAATATCTTTTAAAAATAAATTGTCTGATTTAAAAATATACTTATCAAAGAATGATTCAACACTATAGCTAAATCCGAATTCATGAAAGATTAAAATGTCACAGCATATCTTCGTAATTTCACGCGGAATGACATCATATTCTTTATATCGATTTACCCTTTCTTTGTTTGAAATTTCCTGAGCCTTATTCAATTCAATTTCAATATCACAAGTATGATTAATTAAGCATCTAATTCTTACAAGGTACCAAGGTAGTAACCCACCTGTAAGTTCTTTAATTTCTCGGGCATCTTGATTATCAGTATACTTTTTTTTATCAATTAATTCTGAAGGAACTAATTCATCCGAATTGATAGTCATATTATCCAAAAGATACATTTTTAAAGAAATTGAACGCAAAAAAGCCGATCGATATGCATCGTTATAATTATTTACGATATATTTAATTTCACTACTAGGGAAATAATAATTTATTAGTCGAATCACTTTATTTTTCGGTAAGTTTGTTGCAGCACATAATTCCGCGAATGAGATAAGTGATGAAGTCATAGTCTCATCATAATGTCTGCTAATGTTTCTTTTTGGGATTCTAGAGCGTTTATTAATTAATAATTCCAGACAATCATTTAATACATTCTTATCTGGAATATATCCAATCTCCATAACCTCTGAAGCGAAGGCTACAACTATATATGGATTTCTCAAACCTAGTTTGGCAAAGCTGTTGGCCGTTTCAACTTCTCCAAAATCTATAAGGCGATTAATCAACATTCTGGAGACGTTATAAATCAAGATATCAGGTGTCCATCTCATTAAATATTTATATGCAGCTTCAACACCAAATAAATTTAGATGGGTGTAAGTGAGTTCAAAAATTTCTTCGTCCTTTAACCTATTGTGAAGAGGATGTTTTTGATCATCTTTCATTACCTTTTGATTTTCAAAGTATATCTTTAGCCAATTATTAGCTCCCCTTAGGTAACTTCTAGATTCTCCATTGAATTTATTTACTGTTGAGAGTAAAGCTGCAGAATATACATTTTCCGACCCCTTCCAATCTCCATTAAGTAGTCGTTTATAGGCGAGTTCTTGAACTCTATTCTCATCTTGTAAAGGTGCTACTAAGTCAACATTTTTTTTAATTAAATCTAATTGTCTACTATTCCCTGCGAATTCTTCTCCTGCCCTCATTGCTAATTTAATTGCTTCAGAATATTTATCTTCTTTCATTGAAGCCTTAAATGCGAATTGAAGACGAAATAGCCTAACATTCCTTTCATCAATTGGATTTTTAGGAAGATGTCTATCAGATAAAGCTAGCTCTACCAGCTCAGAATATTTTCCTGCTTGTAACATTAAGCTTGGTAATGCTGATGCTATATATGCAGAGTCATAGGAAAGCGATTTGATTTGCTCAAGGAAAAAACTAATCTGTTTCGAAGATGCCGCAAAAGTTAGTTTAAACCAAGTTTCTGTAGGTTCATCTCGAAACTGTACAGCGTTATCAGTAATCCATAAAGATTTTCCTATATCAGATACAAAACTTGTAATTGTCCCCTCTTCAACCCCCGTTGCTTTGGATAAAATATTGATTGGGATAAATGGTGGCAACGTAGCTAAAGCTGTACAAATTAAATCAATTTGTTGTTGGTAAACATCACTAAGTTTATCTTTAGATAAATCTATAGCGTATGATAGTTGTGATTCTATTTGTTCATCCACAGTTGTGCCAAAACTACCTAAGTTATTAAACATGTCAGAAATTGTTGTTGTTAAACCCAATGCATTTGATTGAACTCTTGGATTACCGTTTGTAAGCCTATGAAATTCAATTCCATCTTCAATACTTACATAAGGATAGTGGTTTTTTAATAAATAAAAAGATTCACTTTCTGTAAACCCTTTTAATTCTATAGTCTTAATATAATTTTTAGGCTTTAGCATATGTAATCGTTCGCTTCTACATAATGCCACAACTTTAACATCCGCTATTGGGTGTTCGCGAAGTAGTTCGTTAACAAAACAATTATCATTAAATTCCGTTGCTGCCATTTCAGCGTTATCGGCAGCGTCAATAATTAGCACCAAATTCGCCTTTTCGTTTCTCAGTTTCACCCTACTTATAGATACCTCTAATCTTTCAAGAAACTTTCTAATTATGTCTCTTTCCGATGCATTATAATTTACAATAAGTGGATCACAATAACCTTTCATTGATAGTTCATTAATCATTTGAGTCAATGCTTGACGATGGTGGTGTCTTGTTTCACTTCTATTTCTATAGCGCCCCCCACCAAAGCAGTCATAAATAATTCCAACTGAATCATTTGGTAAAGACTCAATGAATTGACGAGCAAATACAGTTTTACCGCTGCCACCTGGGGCGTGGATTATTACTGGATTCACTTCATTCATAACTACTTCTAAAATATCAGAATGTTGCTTTCTCATTACCATTTTCTCTATTTTTTCAAATTCAGGAGGAGCAGGAAATAAATCTCGTTCAGAGGTCACATGAAATATTTTAAGTATTTCTTCACGAGTAATAACTCCATTAGAATCTGGAAGAGCTTTTTGTTGAACCAAGGAAGTCAATTTTTCAACTTCTGGAATGTCTACAATACCTGCAGTTAGTAAAGATATTTCTGCATGCAATTCGAATTTTTGTGCATCATAGTCTCCTTCTCCATCCATAAATATAATTCGTGAACAAAAATCATTTAGGTCATTTATATTCAAGTTTGTATATTTTAAAAGGGTCTGCATATATCTCTTGTTTGGTTTTTCACTTCTGGAAATGATCAGCACTTGACTTTTTAATTCATCGCTAATTGGTCTGTTTGTAACTATTGCAAACTTTACTTTGTTTTTATCAATTCGTTCTTTGGCTATCAAATCGTTATATCTTTTTGCAAAACCTTCAAATGTATTTCTAAGGTCATTAAGCATGAAAGGATTGTTTTTGTGCTTTGTAGTATGTTTCAACTGAAAATAAGTTATATTTTCATCAAATCCATTTTGTGATTGTGAGTATTCTGCTACATCGATAACATATTCCCCCGAAAGATTCCTTTCATTTGACCCCTCTATCACAATGCTATTAATTAGAGTCTTTGGTGATATTAAGGCCAAACATCTTCTTGCCGCCCACCGGTAATGAAACACATCTCCAGCTCTTGAGTATCTTACAAGTTCCGTATCCATATTAAGATCACCTCAGTTATTTTTTATTATTACTAGCATTAATTTAATTATATCGTTTCGAAATCGGAATACCATTTACTCCAAATTATATTTTATTATTCATAATTAGTGGGTGGGGATTTTTTAAATGAGTAAAAGTATGCGCCGGCGCATACTTTTACGGTATTTGAAATAAAATATATCAAATGGAAAATGACCTACAAAAGTATGCTTTTTTATAAATATGCTATATTTAGTGAAGAAGAGGTGATTAACATGGAGAACCACTCATCCTCCAACAGCCGCTCCCAACAAATCATTATTTCGCAAGCGGTTAATACTATTAAACAGCATGGTATGGAGGAGATCCTCCATAGTGTATCCATTTTTGATATTCATAAATTTGTCTCAACGCTCTATCAAGAGCACTATGCGCTTGAAAATATCGAAAGCGCCTATAAAAAGATTCGTTATTATTCTTTTATGAAACTAAAACGCCGCTGGGTAAAAACAGCCGTGCGAAATTATCAAGAGAATCGTGGTTATAATAAAGAACTGCGAGCCAAACACGACATGATCTCAGCTTATGTAAAAGTTGCAGGTCTTGAGGGACTTTACAAAGAGTTTCACGTGAAAACAATTGAAGACTATATGAATCTCTGTATCACAGAGATTGAAGAGTGGGCAGAAGATCCAAACCAACTAATTCATACGTATCCGTACTGGTCTCAAAAAACCGTCAATCAAAAAACTACGACGTTAAAAACAGATGTGCTCATGATATTAGGGGAAGTTGCAAAGGAAATTGATTCAACCAAGCGTGTGGCACATCATTCGCCAACACTTGCTGTTGATATTCCATTTTTCGGGATGTCTGATCGCATCAAAAATAAAACAGAACAACTTGATGAAAAGCTCAATGATGCGTCACAGCTTAACCTCGAGCTTTTGAACTACAACTCGGTCGTCCCCAAATATAAAGATGGCGTCCCACAGAACCTTTCTGTTCTAGTTAGTAAAGAGTTTATTCAAGAGTTAAATGGTAAAGTGCCTGATTTAGATGCGAAAGACTTCGAGGCCTTCACCGAGATCTTGTCATACCGGGATATCTCGTTCCAAACGAGTCGCAAGATCATCTTCCCACTCGTTCAATTAGTTGAAAAACTCTATGCTAACAAGAGTGGAAAGAGCTATGACTTAACAACAAAACGCCTTATGAAACTTGGTTATTATCGAGTAGCTGGGCACAATGAAGAAGGCGATTTCTTTATCCGGGGCCTCTTTTCCTCCGTTACCATCAAGAACGCCACAACCCTTGCGGATAGTCAGGTCATCGTCACAGTAGCTGAAGAAGTGTATGATGATCTACTCAAGCAGCAAATCGTCAGTATCTATGGTGAACAGATTGAACAGTTGAAAGGGAGCTTTGCCTATCATTTGGCATTCGTTCTTCAAAAAGAACGTATTGCGTCGCTTCAGACAGGGGAGCAAAGCCCGGTTCGTCGGCATTGGCGTCAATTTACTTATTCGATTCGCTTCAATAAATCACGAAAGTCAGAGAACTTGCGGGAACTTGAGGCAAATCTTGATCGCATTAAAGAACATGAATTTATTTTGAAAGATTGGCATCGTTCGGGCGACTACTATTTCTTCACGTTTTACCCGCTTGAATCATGGGAGCTATTAAATCATCCCGATACATTGCTACTTTAATAGATACAAACATAGAAGAAGCCTGCTATATTAAAGGCTTCTTCTTTTCAATGCTTACTCTATAGTTTATGTTTCACATGGAACGTTTTTAGATGAAGTGATGATTAAATTCAGGTGAGTGCCAGTATTTAATTATAAGCTGTATCCTATCAAACTACATTTATGCGATTTGGACAAAATCATTTTTTTAATTAGTTGCATAAGCTTGTCGTACTGAAATGACACTTATGAGTAATTTAGAAAAAACATTCTTACCAAATTGTTCGCTTTAGGGTGAAATGATTCGTAAAAGTACGTACTGAAACGACATTTTAATTGAATTTGGTCGCAAATTGCCGTACTAAAATGACACGCCTCTTAATTTGGTCGCAGATCATCGTACTGAAACGACATTTATTTGGTTTTTGTCGCAATTTGTCGTACTGAAACGACACTTCTCAACTTTTTGATGAAAAACCAAAAAAAATTTAAGTGTATGTCTCTTAAAAATGGTCGCAAATCATCGTACTGAAACCGCATTTTCGATTGTTTTGGTCGTGAATCGTCGTACTGAAACGACACTTTTATTAAAATGGTCGCAAACCGTCGTACTGAAACGACATTTTGACTACTTTTCGTATAAAATTTCTACTCTGAATCACTCTCAAATGGCTTTCTTAAGCAATTCCTCCTAATTTGGTCGCAAACCATCGTACTGAAATGACACATTTTTATAGCTCTAAAATGGCTTAACATCAACGTTTCATCAAATTTGGTCGCGATACATCGTACCAAACCCACACTTTGACACTATCTCGAAAGAACAAGATACTAAAACTAGCATATTTTAGGATAGAGGAGGTGTAGGGTACGTGGCTTACAAAAACCGTCACATTTTAGTTGCAAACAAACTACTCGTCGCGATGAGTGGCTTAACTCGTTGGACGAAACGAGCTGATCACTATCGCTATGAACAGCATCACTATAACATCCCTACATGCTTCACTTCTTTTAAGTGGACAAAGTCACGGATTCGTCATGTCCTTACACTTCTTTCTTATGCAGATGACCAAGGCAAGATTGAGTTTATGGAAGATACAGAGCTTGCTTCTTCCGCTCATACATCTGTCCGTTCTTTACATAATAACTTAAAAACATTTGAGAGCCATGGCTTGTTACGGCTTGTCCGGCATTTCCCTGGAGTGCTCTCGATTGAACTGACCGATTATCTTGAGAATTATCGTGACCTTTATGTTGACGGAGCCTCTGTCGTTTCGAAGACCGGGTACACGTCTATTTGGCATGATCTTCTTTCCGAACTGCTCACGCTTGATAACGTGAACGCTTTGCGTCTTGCGTTACGTACACTCGTACAAGTTGAAAAAGATATCCATGTTCAATCACATGACCAAGCCATCCTTACCTATGACGAGATTAAAGGCTTCTTGCCTAAATACTGTGGCCACAAACTTGCCATTCAAAAGATGATGGATCGTTTGAAGTTCCTTCAAGTGTCCCTTGTAGAAGGCAGCCGTCATTTCTTAAATGTGGTGAAGCAAAATCTCACGCTTAAAAAACGCGTTCAAGATATTACACGTCCAGTCCTCGTTGAATTGACGTTAGACAAATCTCAAGACAGTAAAGTGATCCGAGAACAAGAGCGTTCAGACGCTCAAATTGCTTGGTTCGAGTTGCGTAAGCGTGTTGGTGAGTTCTTCGATTTCGATGTATTAAAAGTAAGCCGTGAATCTCTCTACTCAATGAGTGATACGTTCGGTTCATTAGCGTTCCGTGAAGTCTTGGCTGACTTGAAACAAGCGTTTCTTCACCATCGTGAAGACTTAATTCATTCAAGTGAGCATCAACTCTTCTTCAATGAGCCGATTCTTTACCTTCATCAACAACTAAATCATAAAGTGGAAAAATTGACGATCGCATGATGGTCTTTTTGGCATGCCTCATTTTGAAAAATTGTATGAAAACATCCCAAATCTATATCCATTGTTGATTCATTCTATCAAAAGGCATCGTATATGACCTGTGTTTCATAAGGTCATTTTTATATTTTACATCTCTGGAAAAAAATCAAATGTGATCGATTTTATATCAAATATATAGCGAATAAAATTGGCTGTTGGATATGATTTATCAAAAAAGAAATGAAAAAAAAATAGTCTCTTTGAATAAAAGAAACTATACCTGACATATTTACAATCTTCTAAATCTCTCGAAAATGTTGGTGTCAAAAGGATTTTCGGACTTTCATTTTTCCTAATTCTTTTAATCTATCTTTAATTCTTATTCATTCTATTTAATCTTTTTTATTCATAAGAATATGGTTTTGTATTCTTCTCTTAATCGATTAGATCTGAGCGTTTGATTACATGTACATTCTCTAACGACTTAAATCATAGTAATCGTTCAAGAAACCGTTCATTCACTATCATGAAAGTGTCACATACATGATGACTTAATCCTACATACCCCTCATACAATAAAGTATATATCATCTTCTAGGAGGTCTTTCCTATGAAACGAAGTATTCGCTATGATGTTGATTATGTATTCGCTGGTTTTGACAATAGTGAAAAATATGGACAGTGGACGTATCGTGATGAAATTACAGATTTAGAACTTAAAAACGCTGGAGAAAACATTGAGAATCTCGTATTTACGGGTCAAATGTTAGATGAAATTTTTGCAACTGAAATTTTCTATGAGTACGTGACAAAACTACTCGGTGCCCCTTGTGTCACCACTAATGCGATCTTTGAACATTTACATAACGAAGATGACGGTGTCTATACACTAGGATCACTCTCTGTTTCGCTGATGGAGCCAACCTATCAACTTGACGTGTAAATGTATTTTTCATTAGAGCTGCACGATTGTCTTCGGTTTTATTTGATGTCATCTTATCTATCGATGTTTCCATGTTCGGTGTTTTTAACTTTAAATATGTATGGGTTAGAAGCTGTATGCTCCTCTAGTGTCCACATATCCTGATAAGGGCTTAGCTCAAGTTGCTATGTATTTTTCATTCACTAATTTCAAATTCGAAGACTATAACCCAAAGTTGTAGTCTTTTTTTATTTCAAATAGTAAAACTCTCTTGAGATGAGAGTCAAAAGTATACGTTTCGACGTCGAAATGTATACAAATCAGGTGATATATAAAAGTGAATAAAATACGTATACATTTTATTTTTACTTTGTATACAAATTATTTATTTAAATATGTCAGTTATTCATTATTTTTAGTTGTTCCATAAAACAGAGTGTGGCATCATAAGAACTAGAAAGGGGAGAGGACATGAACATATTAACGTTTTACATTTCGAAAGGTGGATCTGGTAAAACTACCTGTTCCTTGAACATGGCCTATGCATTAGGAGAGTTAGGGGAACGTGTTCTTCTCATTGATTTAGATCCTCAGGGTTCTCTTAGCAAACTAATGTTAAAAGAATCCGATACGATCAAATACATGACCATGTTTGATGTACATACTCGAAATTTAGATATCAAAGATATTCTATTTGATGACGAAACGTATCATGTCAGTCTTCTTCCTTCAAATGAACGAAATGCAAGGTTGATCAATCTACTTTCTGAGCAAGATAAGCTTTTCCTATTAAAAGACATGATTGCACCGCTCGAAGATGAATTTGATTGGGTCATCTTAGATTCAGTTCCTTCGATCAACGAACTCTCAAAAGTTGTCTTGTCGACTGCCGATACGACCATTATTCCGTTTATGCCGAAAAAGCTTGTCTTTGATCAGCTAGGAAGTACCATTCGCACCGTACAAAAGGTGAAAAAATTCTATAATCCAGATTTAGAGATTGCCGGGGTCTTACCTGTGGCGATGGATCATACGTTAAAAGCCGATAAAGAATATTTCGAAGCGATGGAACAAATTGCGTTGACTGAGTCGTTGCCTATTTTACCTGTCATCAAGCGATCGACATTTATTGAAAAAGCAGCGGATAGCGGAAAAAGTGTCATTCAATACCGCTCCAGAGAATCAAAACAGTTATCTGAACCGTTTCGAGAGTTGGCACACATGATCCGAACAGCCAGAGGTGATTCTGTATGAAGGCCAGAAATCGTAACATTCATAAAATCAAACCGAGTGAGCAACACCCTTATCAGAGCGGTTTAACGAATATCAGTTCACTGGTTCAAAAGCTGCCAATTTCAAAGGAAGTTGAAGACCTCGTTCACGAAATCAATGAACTCGTCAAAGTACAAACCATTTCCGTATTTGAGATTGGCAAACGGCTAGTGATCGCCCGTTCTGAGATGCATGATAAAAAAGAGTGGGGGACGTTTTTAGAAGCGGTCTCCATGTCCGCCTCACTTGCCTCACGATATATAAAAGCCTATGAGACGCTGCATCCACTAGAGTCATCGCTAACAAGTCTACCAGCATCCAAAATTTTTGAACTCATGTATCTCGATAATGTCGATGAGGTCGTCGAGCAAGGCCTATATATTAATGGTGAAAGAAGACAGGTCGAAGAACTCACGGTCAAACAGATCCGTGATCTTCGAAAAGGGAACACTCATACACCCCTTAAAGTGAAACCTTTTCAGCAAGAGAAAAAGTCATCTTCGATCTTGTCCGCGCGTATTCCAAGTGATCTTTCGGAACAATTTCAACAGTATGCCCATGCACATAATCGTAGTGTCAGTGAGTTACTAGCTGAAATGATTGAACGAACTGTATCAGACAATATAATTGAAGCCACAGATGAACAAGGAGAACAGTCATGAAGAAAATCGCATTGTACAATCGTAAAGGTGGAGTTGGAAAATCAACGACAACCATCAATTTAGCTCATGCCTACGCACGGGATGGCTTACGTGTACTCGTGATTGATGCCGATGATCAGGCGTCTTCAACGAATGGATTAGGTCTGACGAACGACTATGAAGGGAAAGTGCTATTGGATTGTCTACTCGAAGAGAACGATCCATTTTATACACCGATTGAACAAGTCATCGTCACTTGTGAATATGAGACTGGAACGATTTACTTAGTTCCGACAAGACGGTCTGCTTCACCGAGTGATTTAACGAGTCAAATTGGTTATGAGTACCGACTCAGTGAAGAGTTGGCTAAACTAGATGAACTATTTGATATTTGTTTAATTGATTGTCCTGGTTCGACGTCAGCGTTGAATCCTTATGCGCGCTGCGCTCTTGTCGCACAAGATCGAATTATCATGCCTGTACAGATGCAAAAGTTTTCGATGGATGCGGTATACTCGGCTCCTGAAGAGTTAGAAGAAATGAAACGATTCCGAGAAGATATTCATATCGCAGCGTTTATCCCGACAATGGTCAGTGCACGTTCTAAAGGGGATACGACGACGGTAGAAGAACTTGAAGAGCTCGGGAAAGAGGTCGGTATTCCTGTCCTTACAACGATCCCGTATGCCGTTAAGGTACAAACCCTACAACGTGAATCTAGACCCGTGATTGATCATAAAAGTCCTGCAACGGATGCTTATTTACAACTTGCCCAGGAGGTACTTTCTCTATGAGTCGCCCTCGTAAAAAACATACGCCTAAAATTTCGACATTCAGTGCTAATTTACCGGTGAAACAAGGAACACAATCTAGTGAAGATCGTACGGATCAAGTGGAAGCTGTCAAAGAATTTTCTGCAACGACGACTATTACGAACCCGTATCAGTCCTTACCAGCAACCGGACTTTCTCGTATTATCACAAAAAAACTGCCCGAAGACATGGAAGGCATTGTTCAATACTATAATCACATTGATGCGATTCAGGCGACAAGTTTTGTCGAAAAATGCCGTATTCTTGCGCATGCAAATAGGTTGTTCCGTGATCCGGAAACAAAAAAGGAATTTAAACAAGAAGAGGGAAATTGGAAAGACTTCTTAGCGAAGATTGGGATGTCTCATTCCCAAGTGAATCGCTTTGTTTCTTTTTGGAATACGTTTGGTCCGAATATTTTAGAAAAAACGATCGAACAAGATTTCAGTGCGACCAAGTTAGCGGAACTCTTATCATGGCCAGAAGACCCAAAGCTCGCATTACTTGAGAGTAAGAAATATTACACAGCAAATGGGGACAAAACAGTTTATGAAATGACACGTGAAGAATTGCGTGAAGTGAAGCGTATGTTGATCGAGCGTCAAGAACAGCGCGTGCTCGAAGTCGAAACTAACTCTGTGAAACCAATGCGTGTCCAGATTCGCTTTGCTGATTTAACGGATCCTTTATATGTCGGGTTGACTCAAGCCGCTAAAAAAGAGCATGTCTCTGAAGATGAAATCATTAAACGGGCCTTGGACCAGTATCTAAAGGGTTACCAAGATTAAATGTTAAACAATTTAATTTCTATATTTCTTAAAGAGTTAGGAAAAAATTACAAACTCCCTTATTTGGAGTTATTTACTTTCGTTGTAATGATGATTATATTTTTCTATCTTTTTTCAACATTGAAAAAATACTTCGATATGAAAGAAGAACGAAACTTGACTGCATACAATGATCAATTGGATGCTCTATTTTCTGTACATCGAAGTCTTAACAAGGACACTATGGATAGAGAAGAATTAAATGACGCGTTATATAAAATGAGTCAAGTCGGGGACAGTCAGATTGCCACAAAGTCATTCTATTGGATTAATGAGAAAAGTATTAACTATCAAGACGTAATGTCTGTTATAAACATAGAAATCAGACGCCTACATAATCTAAAAGGTAGTACTGTTCCAGGAGGTTTTCTAAGAGATCTAGAAGACCTATATCGGCTGACTCTCAGCTTTGTTCGTCCTGCATTTTTTGCCTTTTTACTATGGATGTTACTTATGAGCTTCATGAGTCTATGCATGATGGTTTGGTTAGGTAATATACAAATGCTCGACTTCTTTGCGGTCGTTTCAATACTGTTGATTGCTCTTCTCTTGTTTAGTTTAATAGGAATCATCTTGCGCTCCCTATTTAAAAAGCCTCGTATTAAAAACTGGAGGAAAGTGTTATTAATCATTTTCATAGGTGGAGGTGGGATCATATCTTTGTATGTAGCCTCTACAAATAAAATTGATGAATTATTAGATTCGTTGGTAATTATATCGCTTCATCTTGCTTGTTTGATTTTTATCATATATATCGATCAAGAGACTTTTCCTGATAGGAAAATCGGTTGAATTATAAGTTACAGGTAAAATAATCGAATAAGTTTCTTATACATGACACCATTACTTATCAAAAAGAATGGTGTCTTTATATATCGAATAAATATTAGACTCCTGCTGATGCATAGAATCGGATTTGTCTACAATTTTATTTTATTAATTTGTAGACTGATGCAAAGAGAGGTATAATCAAATTAGAAGGAAGGTGTCATCATGAACTCAAATAC
Source organism: Exiguobacterium sp. CH10 (assembly GCF_018617635.1). Classification (NCBI taxonomy): domain Bacteria; kingdom Bacillati; phylum Bacillota; class Bacilli; order Caryophanales; genus Exiguobacterium; species Exiguobacterium sp. CH10. The sequence continues at coordinate 5,672 of NZ_JACSKO010000006.1, read as the reverse complement.
AATCATCGTGAACAATATAAAAACATGGTTACAGGATCATCAAAAGCCGCAACAATGGTTGGCCCAAGAAATCGGAGTCAGCAAGGCATTGGTCGGTCATATGTTGAATGAGAGCCGTGTCATCCAACCACAACGTATCGTTGCGATCGCGAAGGCATTAGGTGTATCGGTCAACGAATTGACAACTGATGCTTCAATGAGAGAAGAGCGGATGACGGTCGAGTTGCGCGGGACACTCTCAAATCGACGGTCCAAAATGGAGCTTGAGCGTCTGAAATTTGCGATAGAGGATTACGTCGTTCTCAAGGGTGATTTATGATGAAGCCAACTACAAAATTTGCGGAAGATACGGCAGAAGCGTTCGCGGCCGACTTTTTAGAGCAAGTCATTGACAGTCACGTCTTTATTGGCGCTTACATTGAGCAGGTATTGGCCAAACGTGCGAACCTCATCTTTCAATATGTCGAGGACGACTCATATTACGGCGTCGCGATCAAGCATATGTCAGGAGAAGAATTCATCGCATTGAACTCCTACCAACCGCTGCGCATGCGTTACTTTACCGCGGCTCATGAACTATGGCACTTGTCTGAAGCAAGCGAGTGGCAAGTCGATGGATTCGATCACGAAAGGGCAGCCGATCGATTCGCCGCTGCGATCATGTTGCCGAAGAGTACGACAAAAGAAGTCTGGGAAAAGCTGAGGGATGGATATGATACGAAGTCTGCCATCATCTATTTGGCAGATATGGCCCAAGTGCCATACGTATCGGTTGTAAGACGACTCCGAGAGCTCAATTATCGATTCACTGACTTAAGTGAACAGGAATCCGATTGGCGCGAGGAACGAAGCAGACTAGGGATTGCCCCGAGTCCACTGGATCAAGCTCAACGCTTCGAATCATTTCCAGCCTATGAACAAGTAGTCGTCAAAGCAGTAGAAGAAGATCGAATGACACGGTTGAGCGCCGCCAATAAACTCTCTGTCTATCGACCTGAGTTGGCTCAAGCGTTACAGGAAGATGAAATCAGTCGTCTTCAAAAGGACACTGCCCATGATTAAGGAGCCGGTGTTCATCGATGCGAACATCATCATTCATGCGGCAAGTTTTCGACAAGCCGATGTTTTCGATTGGATCAATAGTCTCTATAAACAAGTCCTTATCCATGTAGAGGTATTGAATGAACTGAAGACATCTTCGGTAAGAGAAAGGGTCGACACGTTCATCCATGATGGGAAGTGGGTGCTATTCGATCCTGAATCGGAAGCATCGATCGCGACGGATGAACTATATGACCTTTATCTCGTTTATCTGACGGAAGTTCGCCTGGCATTCCAACAACTGGATGAAAAGAAAAAAAGAGAAGGTCGGCCACTCAAACATACGAGTGACTTGGGCGAAATGCATAGTCTTGCTGCCGCGAGATTGATGAGCGCTGGGTTGATATGTAGCGATGACGCGGATATTCGAGAGGTCATCACAGATGCTGAATTGTACATCGTAAACCAAGAGGAAGAGGAAACACTCATACGTCAGCATACCCTCCTAGACTTTTGTATACATTTGAAGCGATATGAAGTCGTGAAGAGGGGCCAGATTCGAAAGTTTTTCAAGACGATTCGTCCTCATGATTTAACTGTATTTGATCAACACATTGATAAGATCTGAATACGATGTTGTATCATCAGGACAAAAAGCACCCAATCTGCGTCAACTTGTGACGTAGATTGGGTGCTTTTTTATGTGTTACTAAAAGAAGAAAACACATGTTTTTGTTTTACAGGATCAATGATACACGTTACTCTTTCCTAGGTTTAGAAATCGGATCCGGAAAAGTAAAGAGTCTTTTCGTTCATTTTTGATGGGTATCGAGAAATATGTATATTTCTCGTGTGAAAATTGATATTGAGAGATCAAAGCATGAGTGATTTTTCTAAAAACAATTGTAGTAAGTTCCCTCTACTAGCTATACAATTTTGACGTGTTTTGCTATGTTTGATGTAATAGAACCCACCACGCCTCTTTAAAATGCGGACCACGGTGGGTCATTTTTTATATAAATGGGGGGAAGACGCGGCTTCTATGAAGCCTAACCAGTTAGAAGTCCCAAAAACCTAAGAAAAGCAACTATCTATTTTAAAAGAGCGCAGTCTATATATTAAAAGGGCCGAAGAAATAGTCAATATGTGACTTCTCTTCGGCCCTTTTAATTAAGAATTATTCTGTTGAAGATTTCGCTCCCGAAGAACAGCAAGCTCTACCTGTTCTTGTAGTCGATGTTCAAAAGCTTCTTTCTCGCGTCGAAGAAGTTGCACTTCTAAGTGAAGTTTTTGATTCTCTTCTTCGAGTTGATCATTCCGACGCGTTTTGCTTTTCAATTCATCTACAGCATCCATTAAACTTTGGTTTTGGCGATTTAATTGTTTTTGGCTCTCTTCTAATTTTCGAATGGTTCCTTCCAAATCAAAAATCATCTTTTTATGAACCTTTAGCTCCTCTTTCGCTAATTGTTTCTCCGTCTCTAGTGCATTTAGTAAGTCTTGTTTATCTGTGTGTAGTTGGTCCAATTGCTGTTGAAGTTGCTCTAGCTCTTCCTGGTGATGCATGACTTTAGCTTCATACTCTAGATTTAGCTCTTCACTTTCCTTCACAACACTGTCTTCGAGTTCTCGTATCGTTTCGGTATATTGAATTGTCATACGTTGAGTTTCTTTTTGTTGCTTCTCTAAGCGAAGCGCTCGTTCTTGAAAGAGTGAAGTAATCTGATTAAGTGTAGTTTCAAGTACACCATTTTCTTCGTCGATTAATGGGTCTGGTGATTGTTTATCAGCTAATTGAATGAATTCTTCAAACAATTGATTCGTCGTTAGGTGTCGTTCTTGCATTAAACGTTGAATATGTTCTGTCACTTCTTCAGAGACACGAAATGACTTTACTTTTGTTTCGTTTGAGGTCATATCCTATTCACTCCACGGTATTTTTTTTTAGTATATCATATGGTTTTGGTTCAATTTCGTATTTGAATTGACATGGAACCTGTATATAGAAATTTAAGATGTACAAATAGGACGTTTACAACTTGTAGGAGGTCATCAAAATGGCTTATAAATTATAATGTTCAATTCCAAAAGCGCTTAAATTCATAATGTACGACACTGATAAAAGTAGATAACTCCATTGTATTTATTGGTATTGATGGATCGGAGGAATAATTGTGTTTGTTCAGTGTGAAGATTTTGAACAAAGTTTAACATCGTCTATATTAACCATGTTACCTTAAGTGTAAACATTTCGACGTCGAAATGTTTACACTTAAATTCTAGTATGGTGTATATAAAAAAGAACCTTGCATGTGATGTAGCGACATTCTTTTTTATAGTTCTGGAATGCGTAAGATATCCTTAAATGTATGCCAGGTTTCCTTAAGTTCTGCTTTTTTAGGAATGTAGATAATGAGACCATCATGCCCTCTAGTTAAATTGACACGACATGCATTTCGTTTGATCTGAAGCGGCGCTCTGTCTGGCATAAAACTGAAAAATGTTACGTAGATCTGCCTATCTGATCAACAAGTGGCCAGTTTACGGGTGCAACCGTTAGAGGAATTTATGTGATGCAGACTAATGGTCTCTTTCTTCGCAGTAGTGTTTATTGTAGTTGTGATCGCATTTTCGGTGGATATGATCCTGGGGAATCAGTTGCATCAGCATGGTCGTAGTTTGTAGCGATTCATGTCGTTTTATAAGTCTGACGTAGTACATGTCAGGTTCGTCTTTTTGATGATAGACAGACTTGGCGCTTACCGTTTTATTTTAAATACATGACTGAAAAAGTGTGATCGTTAGATTACATATAGGTATACACTAATTGACGAAGTAAAAAGTTAGATTTGAAGATATCCCGATAAACGTCCAAAAATATGATTATTATGAGTATTTTTGAATTTATGATACGACCAATTATTCATTTTTATTGAAATTAAAAATCGGTGTTGTAGAGGTGAGTAGAGTATGAGAAAGTAAAATCGACGCCAACAAGAAAAGGATTTTCAGGAAATAATGTACATTTTATTAATCGTAAAATGAAAGGTTGTACTTAGAGTTAAGGAGGTAATCGATCGGTGAAAAACATTTGTAATTGTGAAGATTTAAAACGTATTAAGGTAGAAGCGGATATTGGGGCGGACCCGATCTGGTGTGCAGTTTGCCACTACAATGTGGAATTGGACGTCTTTCCGATTTCTGACTCGTTGAAGCAAGATATTCATGACTGGGTTAGTCGATTTGGGGAATGGGTGGACTGGGAAACCGATACACTCACTACAGACGGAAAGGTCAAGGAGAAACAACATAATAGTGAAGGTGAATTCCTTACTAAACGCTTGAAACAAGAGCTTGGTGAAACATATGAAATTGAATTTATTGCTTCAAAAATGTATGAGACATATGAATAAGGGGGGAGTAAGCGTATGTACAAGTGGATTACTGGAGTTATTTTAACTGTATTTTTGTTCGGTGTAATCGGTCCTAACGTTAGCTATGCCATGCAAGACGAAAGCGAGCTCGATTTCGAACAATATGTTGTTGATTACCACGAGGGACTTGAAGAATTTGATGCTCGAATCTACTATGATAATGCAGAATTAGGTTTGATTGAATCTGAACATAGTAAAGATCCGGGTTTCCAAGTAATGGCGCTTCCGCTCGCGCCTATCATCATTGCAGTTGTAGTTCGCTTAGTTGGACAGTGGGTAGGAAAGCAAGCGGTTAAAAAGATTTCTAAACATGCTGCAGAACGAGCAGGACAACGGGGGATTACTGAACGACAATTTGCCAGTGCAATGGCATATGGAACGAAGTACGTAGATAAAAACACAGGCGCGAAGATTTTGTACCACTCGCCGACCAAAACAACACTGGTATTAGATAAAGCAGGGAAAGTCGTTGTGACTACGTATAAACAAAATAGCCCAAAAGCGGTGTGGAAAAAGCAAAGTTGGTAAAAAGGTTCGGGATTGGCGTGTAACCCGTTAGATTAAGAGAAAAAAGGAGACCTGTAGCGATTCGTTCGCTCCAAGTCTTTTTTTCTTTTTTATGGGTTCGTACACATATTTCGGACTAAATAGATAAAGGGATTACTATAAATTTGTTATTGTGCTTTTAGATTTAAAAGTCCATCTCCAGGGAAATGCTCTCGCCTGAATCCAGAATTCGGATCCGGGAAAAGGAATGTTGTCGCGTGGCGAAAACAAATGGTTTTGGTGAGAAGTCAAAGGCATAAAGAAATCACGTTGTTCCGTCTATTCATGAATGTGTATTTGCGATGTTTGGATTAATGAAAAATGAGTGCGTGTTTGGTGAAAATGACCGTTTTTCCTACGTAAGCCCTGGGCTTGTTTTAAACAAGCCCAGGGCTTATATGAAACAAGCCGAGATGTTGAGAGGTCAGATTCAAGGTATTGTTGAGCTATCAACAGGAGAGGATGATTCAAATGAGTCACACATTGGACCAGCAAACGATTGAAGAGACGAAAGAGGTATTGCTTAGAAGACTTCCTGAACGGATGGACATCGATCCTGGGGTATTTGAGTTAGTAAGCATGGATCTTCTTTGTGATGTGAAGGAAGGAGAACGCTTGACCCACCTCACCGTCTTTTTCAATACCAATATG
>NZ_JACSKO010000005.1:0-103651 GCF_018617635.1 Exiguobacterium sp. CH10 | reverse complement strand
GCGCTCGACTTGCATGTATTAGGCACGCCGCCAGCGTTCGTCCTGAGCCAGGATCAAACTCTCCAAAGAATTTGATATAGCTCTTAAATTGACGAAGCTTGCGCTTCATTCAAAAATTGTAAAACTTTTTTTGCCTCATCGTTCAGTTTTCAAAGTTCGTCTGCCGCTCTTGGCGACTAAATGATAATAACATTTAATTCTTTTTGATGTCAACAACTTTTTTGTTTGTTCAACGTTTGTCGCTGGCAACAGAGATAACTATATCATCTGCTTTTTAATCTTGCAAGCATTATTCTAAAAAAACTTTTGATTATTTTTCGTATCTTCATAAAGTTTGAATCTCAACTTCTAAAAGGAAGAACAGATCACTTTAAAGAATACACTTATATCTAATAACGACTATCAACCGATAAGGAGACACATTCATGATCCAAACCGATTTACAAAAACCAAAAAAGCGTTCACCGCTTAGAATCTGGTCCGGTACACAAGTATACACAATGAAACGACGATTGGAATGGATGACAGACAAACGACAATACGTCTCGAAACAAAACATTGAACCAATGCCTTATCTTATTTTTACACACCGAACTCCCCTTTATCGACAACTACGAGATGTAGACATGGAAGTTCAACATAATAAAGTCACAAATCTAAAGATCGCAATCACAAACCTAAACGGAGCCATCCTAACACCTAACGACGTCTTTTCTTATTGGAAGATGATTGGCAAGCCCACTAAACGAAAAGGGTATGTCGATGGCATGATTCTGCATTACGGAAAGGTCTCCTCAGGAATCGGCGGTGGCTTATGCCAACTATCTAACCTCATTTATTGGATTACACTTCATAGTCCATTAACTGTAACTGAGCGTTATCGTCATAGCTACGACGTGTTTCCTGACTATCGAAGAGACCAACCATTCGGAAGTGGCGCTACATGCTCTTACAATTATCTCGATCTACAAATTACAAATCAAACCGCACAAACATATCAACTCCTTCTATATATAGAGGGAGATCATCTCGTCGGCGAATGGCGCTCTACCATCCCGAATAAAGAGCAGTACCGTATATATGAAGAAAACCACCATTTCACACGTGAGTGGTGGGGAGGGACAATACGACATAATCAGATTTTTAGAGAAGTAACCTCAATGAATGGCACTCATCTCCGAAATGAATTCATTACAGAAAATCATGCCATCACGATGTATGACCCTTTCCTACCCGAAAATACTGCATACAAAAAAGCCGACTCTTAATAGAAGAGCCGGCTTTTCAAATGAACTTATGCGTGTGGTAAGAACATGAAGTATGCCAAGAAGATGATTAACATCCCATACATGATTGGATGAATTTCTTTTGTCTTTCCTTTCGCAATCATCATGAGTGGGTAAAGGATGAACCCAAGCCCAATTCCTGTTGCGATTGAAGATGTCAAAGGCATCATAATGATCGTCAAGAAAGCTGGTACGGCGATTTCGATTTTCTTCCAATCAATATCAAGAAGAGCCGAAGCCATGAGCACACCGACAATGATTAATGCAGGAGCCGTAACCGGCGCTGTTACAACCGCCAAGAGAGGTGAGAAGAACAATGCCAAACCGAAGAACAATCCTGCGAACACCGCCGTCAAACCTGTACGTCCACCTGCAGCAACACCAGCTGACGATTCAACATATGAAGTCGCTGTAGATGTTCCAAAAATCGCACCCGCTACCGTTGCTGTCGAATCAGCCATTAACGCCTTACTTGCGCGCGGTACTTTGTTTTCTTTCATGATTCCCGCTTGACGTGCTACGGCAACGAGCGTTCCAGCCGTATCAAAGAAATCGATGAAGAAGAACGTTAAGATGACAATCAGCATTTGGAGAGTGAACACGTCACTGAAGTTGATGAACGCTTGACCGAACGTTGATGACATGCTCGGTGGCATTGACACAACATCAGAGATTGCTGTAGGAGTCGGAACGAGACCGAAGATCATACCAACGATTGCCGTCAACAACATCCCGATGAAGATTCCACCTTTTACATCACGCGCCATGAGCAAGGCACTGACAACAAGTCCGAATACAGCAAGAAGTGTCGTTCCCGTTCCAAGTGAACCGAGACTTACGAGTGTCGCTTCGTTCGCTACGACAATTCCTGCGTTTTTCAATCCGATGAAAGCGATAAAGAAACCAATCCCTGCTGCCACTGCCATTTTAAGCGGAGCTGGAATCGCGTTAACAATTGTTTCGCGAATACCTGAAAGCGTCAATACGATGAAGAAGAGACCCGATACGAGTACACCCGACAAAGCCGTTTGCCATGGTACACCCATTCCGATGACAACGCTATATGCGAAGAACGCGTTGAGGCCCATGCCCGGCGCAATCGCAATCGGATAATTCGCTAAAAGTCCCATTGTCAATGAACCGACTACTGCAACAAGTCCTGTTGCGACAAAGACAGCCCCTGTATCCATACCCGCTGCCCCAAGAACGTTTGGGTTAACGAAAAGGATGTACGCCATTGCGAGGAACGTTGTGAATCCTGCAATCAATTCAGTGCGGACACTCGTTCCAAGTGCCGTGAGTTGGAAGTAACGATCAATCCGACTCGTTGTAGGTTGTTGCTGTTCTTGCTTGAGCTGTGTGCTCATTTGTTTTCCTCCTTGTACTCGCCGTAAAACGAGAAAAGGTCCCCGGCAAATGACCGAGGACCCTACGCGAAACATACGAGGGTATACACCCTCATCTATGTCTCGCCGTAGTGAAATCATTTAAGGTGATTTCGTAGAGACTCTCGGGCCATATCCCCGACATTATACGGCAAAATATTTTATGATTGTTCGGTTATAATAAGAACGTTCTTATCGTATCAGCGTGAAAATAGAATGTCAACTAAATTCACGGATTTTACATCTTAAAAAAACGTTAATGTTCGGTTTTAAGACAAAACAGAGGGTGTGACCCCTCTGTTCGGCTTATTCCCATTCGATTGTTGCAGGCGGCTTAGACGTAATGTCATACAGCACACGGTTAACGTGGCTGACTTCATTGACGATACGGACAGAGATTTTCTCAAGTACATCCCATGGAATGCGCGCCCAATCAGACGTCATCCCATCAATTGATGTAACGGCACGGACGCCGACTGCATAGTCGTACGTACGCTCGTCACCCATAACTCCAACTGAGCGAATCGGTGTGAGTACCGTGAAGTATTGCCAGATATCTCGTTCAAGACCTGCTTTCTTCACTTCTTCACGCAAAATTGCATCGGATTCACGGACAATTTCAAGTTTCTCTTCCGTGATTTCACCAAGTACACGAATTCCTAGACCCGGGCCTGGGAATGGCTGGCGCCAAACGATATAGTCAGGAAGACCGAGCTCAGTACCGAGCGCACGGACTTCATCTTTAAAGAGCGTGTTGAGTGGCTCGATCAACGTGAAGTTCATGTCTTCTGGCAATCCACCGACATTATGGTGTGATTTGATCGTTTGTGCTGTATCTGTCCCACTCTCGATAATGTCTGTGTAGAGCGTTCCTTGTGCGAGGAAGTCCATATCGACAAGTTTCGATGCTTCTTCATCAAATACATAAATGAACTCGTTTCCGATAATCTTTCGCTTCTGTTCAGGGTCGGACACACCAGCCAACTTCGTCAAGAAACGTTCTTGCGCATCGATTTTAATGACCTTCATGTTAAATCCGTCAGCGAACGTCTTCATGACGCTATCCGCTTCTCCTTTACGAAGGAGACCGTGGTCGACGAACATACATGTCAATTGATCACCGATTGCGCGATGCACGAGTGCCGCAACGACAGATGAATCGACTCCACCTGAAAGGGCACAGAGCACTTGCTTGTCACCGACGATTTCACGAATCTTTTCGACTTCAAGGTCAATAAAGTTCTCCATCGACCATTCACCTTTAGCACCACACACTTCATAGATGAAGTTTTTCAAGATGTCGTTCCCATACTCCGAGTGACGAACCTCTGGGTGATATTGAACGCCATACATTTTCAACTCATCGTTTTTAATCGAAGCGACCGGACAAGATGGGTTCGTTCCGTCGACGATGAATCCTTCCGGTGCTTCAATGACGAGGTCGCCGTGGCTCATCCACACTGTATGCTCGACTGGAAGACCATTGTAGATAGCTGATGCTTCCGGTGTTGAGAACAATGTCGCTTTCCCATACTCACGGTGTGCGGCACGTTCGACACGACCACCGAAATGATGCGTCATGAGCTGCATGCCGTAGCAGATCCCGAAGATCGGAATACCTAATTCGAAAATTTCTGGGTCACAACGATATGCGCCTTCCGCGTATACGCTGTTCGGTCCACCAGAGAAGATGATGCCGACTGGGTTCAATTCGCGAATCTCCGCTGCAGTCATTTTATGTGAATGCAACTCACTGTATACGCCAAGGTCACGGACACGACGCGTGATCAACTGGTTATACTGTCCACCAAAATCGAGCACCAAAATCATTTCTTGTTCTACTTTCACGAAATCTCCACCTTTCTGCCTTCTCCTCAAAAAAAGGACGAGCCTCTCCCCAGATTATCCAAACCGAAGAAGAAGCACGCCCTTTTCTTTGTATGCGAAACGTGCTCCTTCATAGTCGGTCCATTTACGGTGGTCCGGTAGAGACTCTCGCGCCAATTCACGAGTATATACGAAGGAATGCCATGTTCAATTATCTAACTAATGCGTCTATCTTACTTGATGCATCCCGTCACTTCAACTCATAATTCTGCGAATCATGATTTTCCAATATTCTTTATATTTTGAATTCGGCCCTTGTTCGGCATAAACCGCTTGCTCGAACAAAGCCGTCAAACGCGTCATGTCGTTCGTTTCGTAATAGGCATCGACTTCTTTGGCAAGCTCCGACGGCGTACGCCCCTCAACTTTAAATCCGTTCGCGCGAAGTCGCTTCACCAAATAGCGATGCATCGATACGATACTACCGTCTGTGAGCGGACGACTCATCCACCAGACGTACATAATTTGTCGCTCAATGATTTTCCGGTTCCAAATGACGACGGTCACGAGAAAAAGAAGGACAATCCATCCCCATACCGGGATACTACGAGACTCTTCTTGTGCATCACCTGTTGTGACATCATCGATCAACAAATCTTCTTGTGGACGATTTTGCGCATTATTGTCTTGCGTTGCCTGCGGATCATTCGTTGCCGGTGTCGTATCATCTGTATTCGTTTCCCGTTCCATCTGTAGTAAGTTCGCATCTGAGAAGCTGATCGTCGCCTCTAACGGGACCCAACCTGCTCCTTCGATAAAATACTCGACCCATGAATGGGCGTGACGGTTACGAATCGTATGCTCTTCCTCACCTTGAACAACTCCTCGCGTGTCACCCATCGTAAACCCTTTTACCCAACGTGTCGGGATTCCATTCGCTCGTAATAAGACGGCTGCTGACGTAGAGAAGTTATCACAATACCCAATCTGTGTGTCGAACAAGAATTGGTCTACATAATCGGTTTCCCCTTCTGGTTGCGCGACATCTTCGGTATCATACTGAAATTCCCCGTTTCGGAAATACGCTTCTACCGCTTCTGCTTTCTCATTTGGAGTCTCACTTTCAGCGGTAATCTCCGTAGCCAAGTCACGTACACGATCCGGTAAAGAATCAGGTAGTTGCAAATAGACTTGTTCTTCCTCCTCTGTCAGCGAGCTCACTTCTTCATTTAAGGCAAGCTGTTCTTCCGAGAAAGCTGGTACACTGTAGCGAAGTTGAATCGTTCGCGGTGTGGCTTGGTTTTCGTTTTCAAACACAATTTTTCCGGACGGTTGGATTGTGATTGTCTCGTTCGGAAAAGCTTGTTCGATATCTCCGACCCGAAATTCAGTGCCTGACTCTGTTTCCGTCGCTTGAGGATACTCTCCCCCATACGGAACGAATGTTTGACGACGATCAAAACGCAAAAGCGCCTGTTCCGGGGTTGTATCTACTTCAGAGTCGACCAATTGCCCGCGATTATAGTTAGAATCTAAAACAGGTGCCTCAATCCAACCTTTTCCTGTGTAGATGGCTTTTGATTCGATTCGCCAGTAACGAGCCGGTACGCCTCGCGCGATAAAGACAATGCTATCATCCTGTTCAAACGGACCACCTAGCGCCTCATCGTTCACACCATATCCGACCCGACCAGGTCCGTTCCCATCACCTTCTGTTGTCGCATTTCGGAAACTCGTTGTGATTCGGTCGGACCAATCTCCTTCTAATGTCGGAGAGGCACTCGCAAGCGCAACGACGACACTGAGAAGCAAACCGATACTGACGAATCGTACGAGCGATTGACTTGGACGCTTCGCTAAATCCGTGACAAATAGTAAGAGAAGTGAGGTGACGATCGCATAAAGGATATTCCCTTCTCCGTCATACAGTGTCCACGTATCGAAATAAGCCATGACACCCAGTGTCGAAACGATCATCCCAAGTGCGAATCCGTAACTCGGGTATGTTCGTCCGACAAGGATGGCAAATAGTAGACCGATGAGCGCCATCGCAGAGAAGAAAATCGCCTCGTTTGGTAATTCCCCGCTTATGACACCCATAAAATCTTCCATCCATATCCCGAACCAGTCGAAAATACTTCCGTGATAGACGTATAACACAACTAGGAAATTGAGAAGGGAGATTCCAAGAAATGCACCCCACGGGAGAAGACTGACGAACATCGGGACGATCAAAAGGAAATAAAACGGCCAACTTACATCGAACGTTGTACTTCCAACAATCGGCTCAATCCAAAAAGACAATAAATAGGCGGCGAGCGCCGTATATATAATCCGTGTAATCCATGTCTTCATCCCGTCACCTCATTTACCGCTGTGTATAGGTGATAATTGCCTTGCGTCTCATGCATAAGCTCACGAATCGAAGTCGTTTCAAACGGACTGATCAAAATCAAATCCCCCGTTTGTTGAGGCAGGTTCTGTTTCACCCGCTCGACAAGACGCCCCTCCGCTTCTGGAGTCGCAGTCAACAGATAGTGTCCGACTTCTGCACTTTGATCCGGAAGATGGAACAGCCGTACCTGTTCTTCAATGATATATAGTTCAAACGGCAAATTCTTTCTTTCCAACTGTCGAATCGCACCAACGAGCAAGGACAACGAACGTTCAAACGCCTCCTCATACCCGGCAGAAACAGCCGGGACGAATACGAGCGAAAGTTTCTTTTCTTGCTCTTGGTCAAATGTTTTTGTCATCAAGTTCCCTCGTCGAGCGGATGCTTTCCAATCAATCCGTCCAATTCGGTCCCCTGCCGCGTATTCACGGACACCGCTCGTCGTATTGGCTACTTCCGTGTAAGTACGCATTTGACGATATTGTTCGCCGCGCCCTCCGACATGCTCATCCCGTGGAAGATCGAATGGGAGTTCAGCAGGTGACACTTCTACAACCGTTTCGATTCGCAACGTCCGCTTCCGGTCGAATAAACCAAACACATCACGCACGTGAAGAACCGTTCGGTCAAAGACATGAATCCCCCGCTTAATTGCATCGACCTCATAATGGACCACTTCGGCGCGTCGGAAGAAACGATCTACCGGCACGATGATTGTCTGATCATCATCAATCAATCGTTGCGGCAATCGTTCTTCTAACGTCACCATCCCAATCAAAAAAGGATATTTTCGTTCGATTCGTAATTCAACGTCCATCGATTGACCGGAAACGAGACGTTTCGTGGTGACTCGGCGAGACACATTCGCCGCTGTGACCGGATAAATCATAAAGAGCGTCCAATAAACCGTCAACACCACGAACGACCACCATAATGTCGAAGCAACGATACTCCCCTCGATTCGGGCGAATGCATACAATCCGAATGCCGCCGCCCATACAACGAACAGCTTCATCCAGTTTTTCATACTTCGTTGACCTCACGATTCATCGGGACAGGCAACGTATCAAGCCAACCTTGGATCAATTGATTCGGTGTTTTTCCTTTATATCGCGCTTCCGCCGTTAACAAGACGCGATGTCCGAGCACACTCGTCGCCATCGCCTTGACGTCATCCGGTAACACGAAGTCACGATTATGAATATACGCCCACGCCTGCGCCGCTTTCATCAACGCAAGCGTAGCTCGCGGACTGCCTCCTAAATACGTATGGGGATCCTTTCGTGATTCATGCACCAATCGTACAATGTATTGTTTGACGGCACTCGATACATGGATCTCTCTCACTTCACGTTGCATGAGCTCTACTTCTTGTTTTGTAATGACACTATGAAGCGCCTCAAGCGGCTCTTCCTTTTCGAAACGACTTAAGAGTGCGATTTCTTCATTGAATGTCGGGTATCCCATCTCGATTTTGAGTAAAAAGCGGTCCAACTGTGCTTCTGGTAATGGATATGTCCCTTCATGTTCAATCGGGTTTTGTGTCGCCATGACAAAAAATGGCGAAGGTAGCACTTTTAACTCGCCATCTACGGTCACACTCCGCTCAGCCATCGCTTCGAGAAGAGCTGACTGTGTTTTTGGTGAGGTTCGGTTAATTTCATCCGCCAAGATAATATTTCCCATGAGCGGTCCGGGACGATATTCGAACTCTCTCGTTTTTTGGTTATACATCGAGATACCCGTCAAGTCTGACGGCAACATGTCTGGCGTGAATTGAATCCGTTTAAAATCTAAGTCGATTGCTCGGCTAAACGTACGAACAAGCATCGTTTTCCCGACGCCCGGTACATCTTCTAAAAGAACATGCCCGCCTGCCAACAAGGCAGTCAGGCTCTTGGCGATGACTTCTTCTTTTCCGACAATCACAGTTTCAATGGCAGTTATAATCGATTGGACAGTTGGACGGTACATGACGGATTCCCCTTTTTCTCTGAATCTAGGATGACTTGAAGTTAGAATGTTCTGACTTTATTGTGACATAAGAGCGTGTCGGAATGAAAGAAATACTACATGCAAATACGCTCCTTATTCCTTTACCCAAAAAACGGGCACGTTCTTTAGAAAAACGGGCACGTTTATCGATTATTCAGGACGCTCCACATCAAAAAGTTCACCGAGTGTTGCATAGCTATTCCCGGCCATACGGCTGACCGGTGCCAACTGTCTCGCATCGATTCGTCCATGTTTATACAATTCCCGATCAATGTGAAAACGGACAATCCGTGCAATCAACAAGTCTGCTGTCGTTTTTCCTTCATGTTCAATTGGTACATGTTGATGTAAGACGCATTCAAATCGAATTTTTGCTTCTTTGATTCCTGGAGTAGAAATCACTTCGCTCGGTTGTATGGTAAATGTTGTACGTGTCAATTCACTTTCATCCGCGGCGAGGTTGGCGGCTGTCTCGTTCACATCGACAACATTTGTTTCGTCAACAACATGGATGACGAGTTCTTTCGTAGCGAGTGCATTCCTTGCCGTATCTTTCATCACCTCATCTTTTCGTTGAATAGAAACGGAGACGAGCGGAGGATTGGAAGTGACTACATTGAAATAACTGAAGGGAGCAGCATTAATTATGTCTCCATTACGTGTCGTTACAAAAGCAATTGGTCGCGGTACAATACTGCCAATCAAAAACTTATACGTGTCTCGCTCAGTTAAGGCGGACGGTTCAATGGATAACATTTAGTTACACTCCTCATTTTTTATCTTAAATTCAAGGTAATAATTTTTGGTGATCTTGTCAACGAACAGAAGATTGGGACGTGTATGTTTCAATCATTTCGGGTAAATCGATTTATGTGCTAGATATGCACATCACGTAAGCAAATTAATTCAATTTCCTTTCCCTTTTTCATAAAATGCAGGGCAAGGAAAAAATGACCCATCGTTTTTTATGTTCAAGGAAGGAAGTAGAATGAATGATCAGCAAGTGGATTGAACAACTAAACAGTCGTCAAATACTCAGTATTTTATATAGCGTATGCGGATTCAGTCTCATTTTGACTGCCATTGGAGCTTGGTTTGTTCGAGATGGAGATGTGTCTACTCTCGAACTTACTGCACTTCGATGGATTTGGATGATTGGTCTCGTCATGTTTATCAGCGCCATTCTATTGATTGGTCGTCCGCTCATCAAACGAATGGCCGATCAAAATAGTAGACTCAAAATGAAAAAAGAAAAGCTCGAAAACGTGATTAAAGAATCAAAGTTGAACGAAATGAACCTCCAATACCGTAATGAATTGATTGAAGTATTGGCGTCGAAAGAATCTTTATTTGATTACTCTTCCGTCATCGAAAAAATTGCCTTACTCACGAAGTCTGAATTTGGCGCCTTGCTACTCACAAAAGATGGAGAAATCACGTCTGTGGTACCAAAAGAAATGACGGAAGATCAGCAAGAGAGTCTTAAAAAGGAATCACTGCTCCTTAAACGTGTCATGATTTCTAAATCTCCTGCGGCTACGTCAAAGCGGGTTGTCGATGCTTTACACACGTATCCGTATTATATTTATGAGACAGTCATTCCGATTATGGATCCATCTGATAACAGTTTGATTGGTTGCCTATATTTGGCTCGTTACGATGAGCAATATGACGCAAGTGAAAAGTCTGAACTGAATGCGTTTGCTAGTCAGCTCGCCATTTCACTGCTTCGGATGCAGCTTTATCGTCAGATGCAACAAGATCGAAAAGAAACAGCTCAATTGATCAATTCCGTGCGCGAAGCCATTTTATACGTGAACTATGAAGATGACACTGTCGTTGGAAATCGCGCGTTTATTCGTATGTTTGATGATCTTCACTTTGACTACAAAGGGTATGAAGAATTGTCAGCGATTGATATCGATATTGAGCAACTCGCCGAACGTGTGGATCAGCACGAACAATTCGTCAAATACTTCGAGCGTGTCTTCACGCAAGACCCACCGGAGGACGGACTTACGATTTCAATCGATCAAGGCGATTGTTTCATTCAGCTTTATGCTGAAAGCGTCTATCGCGACCGTCGACTTCGTGGAACGATGCTTGTGCTACGTGACGTTACTGCTGAGACTGAAGTAGATCGAATGAAGTCAGAGCTCGTTTCGACCGTATCACATGAATTGCGCACTCCCCTTTCTTCAATCTATGGCTTTACGGAACTTATGTTGTCACGTGATTTGAAAGAAAATCGACGAGAACTTTATTTAAAAACGATTCATGATGAGGCGAAGCGCTTATCTTATCTCGTTAATGATTTCTTGGACCTTCAAAAGATGGAGTCTGGGAAACAAACGTTTGAATGGGAGCCAGTCGATTTGTATAAACTCGCCAAAGACAGTGTAACGTTTTATCAAGAAACGACTGATCAACATGAATTGTTTATCGACGCCGATCCTGATCAGAATTTCATGATCGACGCAGACTTAGAAGGAATGCGTCAGTTGCTCGGCAACTTATTAAGTAATGCCATCAAGTACTCACCAGACGGCGGGAACATTCTCGTGTCACTCGAACGAGTAGATGAACAAGTCGTGATGAAAGTACGAGATCGCGGAATGGGCATTCCAAGTGCCTCTCTCCCTCATCTCTTTGGAAAGTTTTATCGTGTCGACAACTCAGATCGTCGTAAAATCGGCGGAACTGGGCTCGGACTCGCGATTTGTAAAGAAATCGCTAAAGCTCATGACGGTCAACTTCACGTCGAATCGGTTTACGGAGAAGGAAGTACCTTTATCTGTGAATTGCCGACAATAAAAGAACACATTATGCAATAACACGGTCAAAAAGACCGTGTTATTTTTAATTCTTTTTCAGAAAAATCGGAAGGAGTTCTTTTACAAAATATAGAAAACCTCAAATAATGAATTAAGAGTATGAAATGAGCCATACCCTATGTATTTATTTTTGCACGTTTTAAAGCGAAAACAAGATATACTGAATATAAAGAGATTGCTAGGATTGGAGGGCTTGCCATTGGATCATCGTGACCCACCTTTTTCAGAAATTGGAGACTTTAAACAATGGGGGCGTTTTGAAATCGATGTGCCTCACATAGGGGAGCAGGCGAAGTTCCAAACGGCTGCCGCATTAGTTCGAAAACATATTCCATTGCGACTTGGTGGATTTTATATTATTGCGAGCGAAGAGCAAATTTTGCACAGTGGCTCATATGAAGGAAATCTCCAAAAACACTTAATTCATTTATTGCAGCAAGTCCATAACGGTCATTTAACAGATGAACGTCTTGTCCAAGAACAAGTTTGGACAGTGCATTATTTTACAACGCCATAGGATGTGCGAAAGAACATCTAGTTTCATAAAAAATGACGCTCATTTCTGAGCGTCATTCTGTTTGTGACATGATTGAAATTACTTTTTCGTAGTAATCTGTCGATAATTTGTATTTTCCTGAACCTTTTAATTCCCTTGCAAGCCAAAGGGAATATTTTTGAATGTATATATAATCATTAATTGTTTCAAAATAAATGACAGCAGCTTTTAGAGCTTGAATTAATGCCTCTTTGTCATGTGTGCGATAGCAATATTCATAAATTTTAAAGTGATGATTAAATTCTTCGAGCCCACTGCGATCACTTTTAATTTCATAGCCTTTGTCTAACCAACTTAATATTTCTTCGGTATTTTGATAGTTTACATAACCTTCAATAAGAGAGAGAACACTATATAATTTACTTTTCACCTCTAACTTGTAATCGAAGCTTTGCATAAAGTACTCAAGTGCCTTCTCTTGATCTCCTAACGAAGAATAGATTTCACCCATGTTGTTATAGAGCATCCCAAAATAATCTGTTCGGTCTGTTGCACTAATCACTTTCACTGCCCGATGATAATGTGCCAATGCTTCAGAAAAACGTCTTCTTCTTTTTAAGGATAGTCCAATTATTAAATGGCATTCTACAATTCTTTCAAGGTAGAAGTGTTCTTGAAAATACTCAAGAGCACTTTTTACATTCTCAATAGCTGGTAGATATTCAGTAAAACGATAGTAAGATGCACCGATGATGTATCTCATATCCGCTAACTCCCAGTCGGGAATGTTTGCATGTGAAATTTCTTTATTCAAGCATTCCAGTAATTTGAAAGACTCTTCTTTTGCGTTCTCATCAAATAGAATCAGACTTTTCATTACCATAAAACGCAGTTTATTTTCTTTTGATAGCTGGTCTTCCACCCATCCGATTTGTTTAATATAGTCCCCTTCTCCACCTGGCATAATTTGAAACCTTGCTAAAGTCATTAACAAGGTAATATATAAATCTTTTGATTGGTTTACAACTGGATGATATAAATATTTTTGGATTTGTTTCTGCTTACCAGAATCTTTT
Source organism: Exiguobacterium sp. CH10 (assembly GCF_018617635.1). NCBI lineage: Bacteria > Bacillati > Bacillota > Bacilli > Caryophanales > Exiguobacterium > Exiguobacterium sp. CH10. The sequence goes on along the minus strand of NZ_JACSKO010000005.1, from coordinate 90,357 downwards.
CTACTCAATAAAGCATCTCTAAGGATATCTCTAATTTCAATTTCAATCTTTTTAGCCTGTTCTGCAAAATCATAATACAATGGAACATCTAACCCTAATCTTTCGAACAACAACTCTAGTACTTCTTCACTAGGGGAAGTTTGGTTATTTTCAATTTTGCTTAAATATGAAACCGAACATATTCCTCGTGCTAAAACCGCTTGTTTCATCTCCTTACGCATTCGTTCAATCTTAATTAAATTTCCATAATTATATTCCATTTAAGCGATAGCCCCTTCGACCTAAGTGATTTCTTTCCTTACATTTTCTACGTTTTATCGCATCTTTAGGAAAATTCATTTCAAACTTATATAAATTTCGCATGTTATTCGCGTTAGTTTCCCAACCTATAACAGTTCGAAAGACCTGACACCCATGATAAAATTTAACTACAGAACATCCCACCTTAGTCAAAATGTATCAATTGTTCTAGGCATAAGTAAGCTTTTGGAGGTGAACATAACAAATGGGTAAGTTGAATTTTCTTTTAGCAGAAGATTATATTAAACCAAAAATCTATTTTCGTTCTAAAACTTCTGAAAATAGTATTCATTTCTCTAAAGACAATAAAAATAATTTCTCTGGACTTGATCATCTATCCCAAATGTTACAATCATCAAGTGGGTTCGTTATAAATGCTTTCCAAGTTGACTATTATCAATTGTTACCAAAGTTAATTATCGAAACACTTAGTACGAATCAGATACACAAAAAACTGTATATCGTAGGTCCTGAGTTATCACTCTCAATTATAAAGCGTGGTCTCAAAACCAACTACGATAAGCACTTTTATAATTTTCAATATTTAGGAATTGAAGAAGATCAAGATGATTTATTTAATCATTGTATTAGCCTTTTAAAAGAAGGTCACATAGTGTATGTTCTCCCAGAGGCTTCATTTCACTGGAAACCGAGTCATTTGAGAGAAAATCAATATACAGTAATTCCGTTGTGTAGCAGCTTTTTGAGTCAAACTGCGAATGTACCGGTTTTGACAACGTCTCTAAATGACGACTCCAAAATTGTAGTATTTGAGCCAAATCATCCAAATGATTATAAAGGCTGTATAAACAAGTGTATTGAACAGCAATGTAATTCTATCTATCAATTGCTCAAATCTTAATATTAAAAGTTATTATAGCTTTTTGCGGCTATGTAATTATATCAAATAATAATGGAGGCATTATAATGAAAAAAGTAGCAGGAATTTTATGTATCGCTGGTGCAGTTTTATTACTAGGAAGTTCAATCAAACCACTTGGAGAAGATCTACCACGTATTGCAGAATTCAATAATACGATTCGCCCGATGGGAGAGGACCTTCCTCGCATCGCAAAAATTAAAGAACCAATTAAGTTGTTTGGTGAGGATTTACCACGTATTGCAGAACTTAATAACACGATTCGTCCGATGGGTGAAGATCTTCCTCGTATTGCGAAAATCGAAGAACCAATTAAGTTATTTGGTGAAGATTTACCACGAATCGCTTTTTTAGAGGAGAAATCAAACTCATCGTTTGAAGAACTTCCAAGATTAATTTAAATACTCAAAGACGCCTCGTGCGTCTTTTTTGTTTGCAAAAGTTCTTTATATTTCAAAAAAAGATAAATAAATTAAATATTAATGCCCATTTTTTTCTTTATTATCTATATAATTAATAGTGATTTGTTGATCGAATAATGAAAAGTTCAACTATTTTTCTGCAAAGGAGTCACTATTTTGAAAATGTTAAAGTCTAAATTACATACAAAATTGTTCATCAGCTCGACACTCATCGTCTCGGCTGTGACGTTTACACCATTTGATTTCCAATCTCCATCTTCTTTCAATCATCGTGTTGAAGCAGCAACGAAATATTACACAACGACCGTCAATTTAAATCTTCGTAAGATGGCCTCTACTTCGGGAACGATTTTGACGACGATTCCTTCTGGAAAAACCGTCACGTATATCAGTACATACGGATCATGGTATCGTGTTTCCTATAACGGAACTGTCGGATATGTGTCTTCTCAATATCTTAAAACATATCAGCCGACCACTGTGAAAACCTACACGACAACAGCAAATTTGAATCTTCGTAAAATGGCATCGACTTCAGGCACGATTTTAACGACGATTCCGAGTGGAAAAGAAGTGATTTATCTCAGTACATATGGCTCGTGGTATCGCGTGTCTTACAACGGAACAATCGGGTATGTTTCTTCCCAGTATGTCAAAGTCACGTCTTCCTCTACGATTACGCCAGATTCAACAGCAACCTACTATACTACCGCAAACTTGAACCTTCGCAAGATGGCATCGACTTCAGGTACGATTTTACTAACCATTCCATCAGGCAGTGCTGTGACATATCTGAGCACGTATGGATCTTGGTATCGCGTTACTTATAAAGGTGTCACGGGCTATGTTTCTTCTCAATATGTAACAACATCTAGTGGAGGAGATTCGGATACGTCTCAAAAAACGGTCGTCATCGATGCAGGACATGGTGGGAATGACCCTGGTGCTGTTTATGGGTCGGTATATGAAAAAGTCATTGCCCTTGATATGGCGAAGCGATTGATGAGCACGTTGACGAACACATATGACTACAACGTCAAATTGACACGCTCGACCGATACGTATCTTTCCTTATCAGAGCGCGTCTCATTGAGTAAATCGTATAAAGCGGATGTTTTCGTTAGTCTCCATGCAAACTCATCTGTGTACAGCTCTGCACATGGACATGAGGTGCTCGTACCGACAACGGAAAGCTACACGACAAACCCATACGTTTCTGCGAGTCGAGCGCTTGGTTCTTCGATTAATCAAGAGATCGGTTCACGTATTTCGGCCGTTCAAAACCGTGGTGTGAAATACCAAAATGTATATGTTGTCGGAAAAAATGTCGTTCCCTCAACACTTGTTGAATATGGCTTTATCAGTAACTCAAATGATCGTGCCTATTTGACGAATGCGACGAACCGCCAACAAATGGCGAATGCGACAGCGACCGGGATTCATCAGTTCATGCGTTCTTCTTACTAACAAATAAGGAACTTAGCACTCACCGCTAAGTTCCTTATTTTATGTCCACTTTCCATATCATGTGAGGTGCACCAGGACCCCAGTAATGTTCGAGAATCAATGAGGGCTCACCCAATTGTTTTCGCCAATAGGCCTGAGCACTGGGAAAGCCCGCATCCAAATAGAAAACGTGTTGCTTTCTCGCGAGGATTTCTCGCTTCATTTCTTCTAATAGAAAATGCCCGACTCCTTGGCGTTGCATACGAGGGAGGACGTAGACACTCCCGAGTTCAATGGCACCACGCTTTATTTCCAGATTGCCCGATATAATTTCGTTTGGAGGCAACAATGCTCCCGCTCCAATAATACTTCCTTCTTTCTCAACTACATACAATTGAACATGATCGTCGTCAAAATGATCCTGAATGGTCGTATTCAGGCGCGCCACTTCTTCATCGAGCAAATCAGCGTCTTCAAAACGCTCTCGTCGAATCAAGTCACTCAAACTCTCCATAAATAAGCGTTGTAAGGATTTTACGTCTGATTGCTCGAGTGCGCGAAAGTTCAAGACGTCCACTTCCTTTTCTCTTTTTTTGTTTTTACTCTTTACCCTCGCGAATCCGATGCGTAACACTCGGGTACGAAGGAATGAATTCTTCAAGCGGCTCGTAATTCAACTTCCCGTATGTTTTCCATAATACTAAGATCACTGCGGTCCATAACGTGATCATCAAATGAATTAAGCCGATGGGATACCCTTCTTCTGCATCGAAGCCTACCATCACGAACATGACGTTGAACATTGTATGCATGAGAAATGCGGACCACAAATTGCGCGATGATCCATTGTATACCCAGCTAATCAGAATTGAATAGGCCATGACAGACAACCCATATGCCCAAAATGGCAAATTTGCCTGCCCGGTACCGGCCATGAGAAAGAGCGGTGTATGCCAAATCGCCCAAATTCCCCCTACCACCAGACTTGCCCATAGCGGGGACAATCTCGACTGCAACGCATCAAGCAAATAACCTCGCCAGCCGTATTCTTCTTGTAGCGTCCCACCGAGGAAGAGCATATATAAAAAGTAAGGAGCAATCCACCAAGGTTCGCTAGCGATTAACGCACCACTTCGGTCTGTCCACCAATAGGCGACAAGAAATAAGAATGGAATCAATACGAACGGAATCGCATACGTTTTCCAACTCATTTTCACTTGAATGCTTTTTTGAAGAATATGCTTGACCCCTGCTACACCCCGAAGTCGATACATCGTCAACACACCGGAAAGACTCGGTCCAAACGCTCCGATGATAACGATTTCCATAATCGGTAAATCGGTCCACCAATAGAGACTCGCCCAGACAATCCATGAATAACCGAACGTGATTGCAATAAATCGAATGATTTCTGAAGTTTTATACATAACGAGTCTCCTTCCTGTTGATAAGTACCCGTTATTGCAGGAGGAAATACCATCCTCAGTCACTCTTCTCAATTTGTTCAGATTTTCTTTCAACAGTAAAAGAGCACACCTGCTTTCACAGACGTGCTCTCTCTATCCATGCTCTTATGACACGCGTTCTTTCTCTTCTTCCCGAATCAAATGATATTGGTCGAGAATCAATTGCGTCAATGTGTCTCCCTCATGGAGCTGCAAATATTTTTCAATCGTTGATGAGATGCCGTGCTCTTCAATCGACAAATTGAGTTCTGACGATTCCGAATCCTCCGGGTTGTGATAATGGAGGGCCGCTGCAATCCCGTAAGCGAGTTCGTTCGGCTCGATCCCATTATCCATCAACTCACGGGCTGGTTTGACGAGACGGTCGCTCGGTCCGAGTTTACGAATCGGCGAACGTGCCACTCGTGACACTTCATCCTTCAATTTTGGATTCTCAAAACGCTTGATGATTTTTTGGATGTATTGGCTATGCTCTTTCGCCTCGAAGCCATATTTCTCAAGCAATAACCAACCCGTTTCATACAAGGCGCCTTGAACGACTTGACGCACGCGGCGATCTTGTAGCGCCTCGTCAATCGTCGCCTTCCCGAACAACGAACCGATGTAAGAAGCGATGGCGTGCCCTGTATTGACCGTGAACAATTTACGTTCAATGTACGGTCCGATTTCCTCGACCCATGTCACACCTTGAATCGGTGGTTGCTCGTTCAGTCCTTGCGTCTCAATGACCCACTCATGGAACGTTTCGACTTCCACGTAAAGTGGGTCTTCATGCTGTTGAAGGGGAACGATACGGTCGACCGCCGCATTCGGGAAGAAGACGTTTGCCTCCCCGACACCGCCACATGCCTCTACTTCTTGACGAAGAATGGCACTACCACCAATCATGTTCTCACATGCGATGACATAGACCGGCGCGTCCTCAACTTCACGCGCACGAAGCCCTTCACTGATCAATGGCGCTACTTTTGAAAGAAGTGATGGTCCGACAGCTGTCGTCACGAGATCCGCTTCTGCAATCAAAGCCGCGACGCGGGCTGGTTCTTTCAAACTGTTGACCCCGCGTACTCGATCGACGATGATTCGATCGACACCGTCTTCCGCGAATCCGACCTCATAATGACGTTTTGCTTCGAGTGCTTCGATGACTGTGTCGTTAATGTCGACGAACGTCACCTCATAACCACTTTGATTCAGTAGCAACCCGATAAATCCGCGTCCGATGTTTCCTGCTCCAAAATGAACAGCTTTCATTTATGCCACCTCTTCCATGAAGAGCGCCAAGATTTCCTCTTTCGTCTTCGCCTGAACAAGACGCTCCACGTTTTCTTCGTCCGAGCAGAGAATCGCAATTTGCGAAAGGAGCTCTAAATGTTCATCATTCACGCCTGCAATCCCGATGACGAGTTTAGCCGTCTGTCCACCAAAGTCGACACCGTCCGGTACTTGCAGAAATGAGATTCCCGTCTTCTGAACCGCTGACTTCGCCGCTTCTGTACCGTGTGGAATGGCTACGTGATTTCCGATATAGACGTTTGCGATCGCTTGACGTTCATGCATCGCTTCTACATACTCCGGCGTCACACAGCCGGCGTCTTGTAGGACTGCCCCGGCTGCTGTGATCGCTTCCTCTGTCGTTGCGAATGTTTGATTAAGTCGAATCATCTCTGTTTGAATGAATGGCATTTTGATTTCCTCCTAATAGCTAAACCGTATCTCTATCTGTGCTGTGTTCAAGAAATTTTGCTGCGTTCCGCTTTAATCTCTTCTACCAATTGATCATAGTAATCGGCGTTCAAGAAGTTTGTGACCGAGCGATGAATCGCATTCGGTGCTTGCGCTTCTGCGCGCTCTGTTAAGTCTTCATGCGTGATGACAAACTGCGCATCTTTCGGCAAGTTGCTGATCGACGTGTTCGTCACTTTGATTGGTAAGTTGGCTTTATTGACCTTGTTCCGGAGAACCGAGGCCCCCATCGCACTTGATCCCATTCCTGCATCACATGCGAAAATGATGTGATCGACTTTATCAAGGCGATCTGTCACGAGAGCAGATGCGTAAGACTGTTTGCCTTTCATCGCGCTCACGTTTTGTGTCGCTTCTTCGAGTGATACTTCCTCTGCTGCGCTCGATTTCAAGATGACACTCGCCACAGCAAATGTGACCGCTGCCGATAAGAGAATCCCTGCCACGAGTCCGAGGTATGAACCGCGTGATGCCATCGCGAGAATGGCGAAGATACTACCTGGTGAAGCCGGTGCGACGAGACCGACATCAAAGAGAACGAATGTGAAAATCCCTGTTGCGCCCCCTGCGATCATCGCAAGGATCAAAATTGGCTTCATCAACACGTATGGGAAGTAAATCTCATGAATCCCACCGAGGAAGTGAATGATCGCCGCACCAGGTGCTGTACGTTTCGCTGCACCTTTGGCGAAGAACATGTATGCGAGAAGTAATCCAAGACCTGGCCCTGGGTTCGCTTCAAGTAAGAAGAGAACGGACTTACCAGCCTCTGCCACTTGATCGACACCGAGTGGACTTAAGATCCCGTGGTTAATGGCATTGTTCAAGAAGAGAACTTTTGCTGGTTCAATGAACAAGCTCGCCACTGGAAGTAATTTCGCACCGACAATCCAGTCAACACCTGCCGCCATCACTTTATCGAGGGCACTCATGATTGGACCGAAGATTTCGAATCCTCCAAGCATGAGAAGTCCACCAATGATCCCGACCGAGAAGTTGTTGACGAGCATTTCGAATCCTGCTTTGACTTTGCCTTCAAGGGCACGGTCGACTTGGCGGATGATATACCCACCGAGTGGACCCATGATCATCGCTCCGAGGAACATCGGAATGTCTGTCCCGACGATGACCCCCATCGTGGCGAGTGCCCCGACGACACCGCCTCGTACGTCGTGAAGTAATTTACCACCTGTGAAACCGATGAGTAATGGTAAGAGATAGGTGATTGTTGGTCCAACGAGTTCTGCTAAGTTTTCGTTTGGCCACCATCCTGTCGGAATGAAGAGTGCTGTGATAATCCCCCAGGCAATGAAGGCACCAATGTTCGGCATGACCATCCCACTGAGGAAACTACCGAATCGTTGAACTTTGACTCGGACCCCGCCCGAGCTCGCTTGCGTATTCGCCATGTATAAAACCTCCAGTCGTTTAAATGTGAAAGGTTGAATGTGTAGTGTAGCTAACCGGTTTGTGCTCTACACCTGTATTGTATGCCTGGAGTAAGCGCTTTCTCAATTCAATCCAGTTCACACTTTGGCAACATTTTGTGCCAAACAAAAAAATGACCATGGTTCGGTCATTTTTCGTACAACGTCTCATGAATCATTTTCTTCATACATTCGTGCAACAATAAACGAAGGTCCTCTTTCGCCCCCGTGCTGTATAAACGCATATGTTCCTCACTCTCAATGAGCGAACCGCTGATCGCACTTAAAAATTGAAGTTCGACATCGCGCGCCTCTTCTGGTGCCAAGAGCACGAGAAGTCGCGTCACGGGTTCAGTCGATTGATCCATCATGAGGAGCGGGATCGATGTTGTTAAATCGAATGCAAATACACTCGCTTTCTCAATCGAAGTATGTCGTCCATGGAAGAGTGCCAGTTTTGTACCTGGGACACCAAGACCCGCAACTTCGTGACGCCGGAGCAATTGCGCAGATAACTGAATTCCGCTTTGCACGAGGTCTCGTTCCTCAAGATGTGTTCCGATGTCGACCAAGATATCTTCTAAACGGTCCGTATTGTTGAGTGTGACCAAATCAAACTGATCATCCATCCGCTCGAACGTCTCTACGAGTTCACCAAGTTCGGCAAAATCAAGCATCGTCGATCTCGGCTTTGAAGTAACCGTTTGGAATGATTGCGGTAACGACAACAAGAGATGACGAACCCGTTGCACTTCCTCACTCGTCAACAACGGATTGACGATCAATGTCGGTACCGAGAGTGGTGGTAATGGCACCGTCGACAAGATGACATCATATTCCTCAAGTCGGTGCTGCTCTAATCCGAATAAAGACGAGTTGACGACGTCTTGCATCTCCGGGAACTCTTGACGTACCCGATTGACGAGCATTTTCGACGAACCGAGTCCGGCCGAACAGACGACGAGTGCACGATACTCACGACGCCGCACCGGTTTGACGAGTGCTGCCGCGAAGTGCATCGCCCAAAATACCGTCTCTTCCTCGGAGAAGGTATTTGTCCCAAAGACGATGTCGGCAGCCTGTTGAATGGCCGAACGAAGTCCCGGATAGTCGCGGTCGATATGAGGTTTCACCGTACTCGTTTCAGGCAAAGCCTGCGTGTTCATACTCGACAAGATGTGCGCGAGCAGTCCACGTTCGAGTGCCGCGTCATCCGTAAAGGTAAACCCGTAAATAAGCGAGACGTGATGAATCAGTTTATGCACCCGAATCTGCATGATCCACCGCTCTTCTTCATCTTCTTTCATTTGATCTTTAATCGAGCGAAGTCGATTCGCTTCCTCGGCAAACCAGACGCGTTCCGCCATCGAGTAGGTGATGCCAAGTGCTTCCTCCATGTCGGTCGCGACTTTCAAATAGTCCTCAGACCGGCCTTTCGTATACATCTCTAAAAAGAATCCGGACGCTAGCCGTGCTTGTTGCACTCCGTAGGCGAACGTGACCCGCATGATGGTGCGGTCATCCATCCGTTCAAACGAACGTGACTTCAAATAATCGTAACCGTCCCGAAGACCTTCCAGCATCTCTTCGCATGGTACGGTCTTCAAAAAGGCCGGAATGTAGTCATCTTCCCCACGGACGAAGCGGTAAAAGGCAAGTGTATCCCAGTGGGCAAGTAGCGCGTTGATCAGTAATTTTCGTTTATCCGACTCATAGCCGAGCACTCTGGCACCGACACCTTTTTTCCGTTCGACTTTTAAATGATACTCTTCGAACCATCGATCCAACTTCTCCAAATCTTGCGTCAACGTACTCGGAGAGACGTGCATCTGTTTGGCTACGGCTTGCAATTTGAGTGTATCGCTCTCGAACAAAAGGCGCCACGCCAGCTCAAATAAGCGGTCCTCGCTCGTCGGGATCGCTTCTGCAGATAAGATGAGGTCTTCCCGTAACTGTTGCTTCGCAGACGGTTTGCCGACAAGACTTAGTCCATGCCCCCGTTGCCAGGCGAGCTCGAGCTCGAACTCTTTTAAGATGCCCTCAAGCAATTGTCGTTCCCGTTGAATCGTACGCTCAGACAAATTCACCGCCTGCGCGATTTCGGCGAGCGGTGTCGATGTCTCAGTTGCCAATAAGTGTAGTAAAATCGACCGTTCTCTCGCGGTCCACTCATGTCTCATGCTCATCCATCCATTCTTCGACAAGTAGTCGGTATTCCTCGAGCGACAGGAGTTGTCGGACTGACCGGACACGTGCGGTCGGATGGGTAACGGGAGTCGCCCCTTCCTGATAGAGAATCAAATCCACCTCATTCGGGATGTTTTGAATCGTTCCGTGCGTAATCGTACAAGACAAGCGCCCCTCACTTGCCTGTGCGAACAACTTCGCCGCCATCGCACTCGTCACAAATCCGCTATGGCAAGCAATATATACGTTCATGTCAGCCCTTCTTTCGTCGCTTATCTTTATCTAATCATAATTTGGAACCGCTTACTTCTCCTACTATTTTGCTTGTTGGCAAATATATCGGCAAGTAGTAAAAAGCACCTCTCCCGAAGAAAGGTGCCCTATTTTATGTTCAGTTTATTCGACCGTCACCGATTTCGCCAAGTTACGTGGTTTGTCTACGTCACATCCACGAGCGAGTGCCGCATAATATGCCATGAGTTGCACCGGTAAGACGTTGATGAGCGGTGCCAAGAGTGGCTCGACGTGCGGCAAGATGAAGTCATCATTCTCATGTTCGACGCCTTGCATGGAAATGATACAAGCGTTCGCGCCACGGGCGACGACCTCTTTGACGTTCCCGCGGATGTTCAAGTTCGTCTTCGGTTGCGAGATGAGCGCGATGACCGGTGTGCCATCTTCAATCAACGCGATTGATCCGTGCTTCAGTTCCCCACCTGGGTACCCTTCCGCTTGGATATACGAAATCTCTTTTACCTTGAGCGCCCCTTCGAGACAGACCGACGCGTCGAGCCCACGGCCGATGAAGAACGTATTTGGTGTCGTCTTCAAATAACGTTCCGCGAGATCCTCGAACAACTCTTTCTGCGCCATAATCGAGTCCATCGTTGTCGCAACACGAGCGAGTTCCGGCATGAGATTGAACGGCAACTCTTTTTCCGTCGCACGGGCGATGTCGTATGCGAGAATCGCGAGGACGGCGATCTGTGCCGTGTACGCTTTCGTCGACGCGACGGCGATCTCCGGTCCTGCGTGGAGGAGCATCGTCTCGTTCGCTTCACGTGACAGTGTCGATCCCGGAACGTTCGTCATCGTAAGTGCCTTATATCCGCGTTTCTTCACTTCGACGAGGACGGCACGGCTGTCCGCTGTCTCACCAGATTGGGATAAGAAGACGAACAACGGACGTTCACTTAAGAGCGGCATGTTATAGCCAAATTCAGATGAAACGTGCACTTCTGTCGGAATGCCGGCGATGCGTTCTAAAATGTCTTTCCCGACGAGTCCGGCGTTATAGCTCGTCCCACACGCGACGATATAGACACGGTCCGCTTCCGAGACGAGCTCACGCACGCCGTCCGTGAGTTCGATGTCGCCGTTCTCGTTCTGGTAGTGCTGGATGATGTTGCGGATGACGGCCGGCTGTTCGTCCATCTCCTTCAACATGTAGTGCGCGTACGTGCCCTTCTCGATGTCTGACGCATCGATCTCGGCCGTGTACGGTGCACGCTCGAGCACTTCGCCGTCGAGCGTCTTGATTGTCGCCGACTCACGCGTGAGGATGACGATCTCGCCGTCGTGGAGCTCGAGGTACTGGTCCGTCACCTGGAGCATCGCCATCGCGTCCGATGCGACGACGTTGAACGTGCCGTCACCGAGTCCGACGAGGAGCGGTGACTTGTTCTTGCCGATATAGAGGCGCTCTTTGTCCTCTGAGTCGATCATCGCGATCGCGTATGAACCGTGGAGGTCCGAGAGCGTCTTGCGGAACGCCGCTTCGACATCGCCGAGCTCGACGAAGTGCTTCTCCATGAGCAAGACGATGACTTCCGTGTCCGTCTCTGAAAGGAACGGAGCGTCGAGTGTCACTTTCAATTGTTCGTCGTTCTCGATTACGCCGTTATGCACGAGCGTGAAGCGTCCTGTCGTACTTTGGTGCGGGTGGGCGTTCGGTACGCTCGGTACCCCGTGTGTCGCCCAACGCGTGTGACCGATTCCGATGGTTCCTTCAGCGTCAGCCGGTACGATGTCACGGAGTGCTTGGATTCGTCCCACTTCTTTGAATGTAAGAACGTCCTCACCGACCAAGGCAATCCCTGCCGAGTCGTAGCCGCGATACTCGAGCTTTTCAAGCCCTTTTAATAAAATCTCTTTCGTTCCAACTTGTCCGATCATTCCTACGATTCCACACATAAACAAATCTCCTCTATGCTTCGATTTCTCGAAAAAGGAAACGGGCTTTTTAGAGTAATGTCATCAAGTCTCGCTTTGTCCGTCCGGTCACCCGAACGCTTTAGCAAGACCCTCTCAGTCGTGACACGCGACTGGAAGGCATCCGCCGAATTCCTCGATCACCTTCGTCCTCGTCAACTCCATAGAGTTCTGGCGCTTCTATTTCATATCCAGCCGTTTCTCCAGATACGCCTTCATGCTATCGAGTACAAAAAGAATTGGATAGAGCAATCTGAAAAGTTGTCGCCGAATACTTTTTTACCGTTCATGTAAAAGTCACCACTTTCACTAAAAAGCCATCACTCCTTCAGGTTTTCGACTAGGGAGAGAACGGGCATGATACAAGTAACGAATAAAGAAATGAGGGGAAACACATGGGCGGCATCTTCCTGTTGATCGGCATACTGTTATCTGTCTTATCCAGGTGGCTAGAATTTGAAGGGAATAGCACGTTAGGGGATGTCATGTTGTTTCCTGCGATTTTCTTTATGGCCATGGCATTCTTCTGCAGTTTTCCTTACTTTAAAGAATGGTGGGACGACCGCTCCACCCGTAAGAAAGCATTCTTATTCGTGATCTTTGCCGCAGTTGGCATCCTTTGTCTGCAAGCCGCTTTTTGGTTTGTCGTCTGGCGAGATCAATGGCTCGGACTTCTTCTCCTTCTTCCCTTTGCGGCATGTGTGGGGTTCATCGCTCGGTTGTTCAAGTAAAAGGAGGATGCGCAATCGCACATCCTCCTTTTTAATTCAGGGTGAAGTCAACTATCACACCGTAGTGATCACTCGGTACAACATCCCTACTCGTCCGCATGTCGCCGAATACATCGATATGCTGAACCTCGAGTCCACTATATTCCGAACGTACCAGAATCCAATCATATCGTTCAGGCTGCTCGAGATGGGAAGAACGCAAATATGGATTGTGCTTTACGTCTAACGTCGGGCGTGCCTCTTCGCCAACAAACGTTGTCACGTCCGACCACCCCGCATCCGATATGTCATGATAGATAGTGGATTGAGGATGATCATTGAAATCTCCACACAACACTTCGACCGACTTCTGGCATCCTTGACTTAACCATTCTTGAACCGCCGCCATCTGATGTTCTCGAATCGAAACGGACCGCCAATTCAGATGCACGTTCGTGATGCCCCATTCGTGACCGCCCCACTCAAGCGTACCTCGTATCGCACAAAAGTTAGACTCTTCCACGTCACTTTCCCAAATCGCTTCAACTGAACCAAAAGGAACCTTGCTCAAAAAAGCGAGTCCTTCGTCCGGTGAGTCAGGATAAGGATGAAATACGCAGAACGGATAGCCTGTCGCTTCCGCAATGTCATGCGCCACACTGCCCTGCTCATAAGAACGGACTTCTTGCAGAGCAACCATGTCCGCGTCGATGCGTTTTATTTCTTGGGAAATCGCTTCGATCCGCTCTTGCCAAAGCGTCTCATGGTTCCAGATATTATAACTAGCAATCCTCACTTTATACTCCTACTTCCTTTTCGACAGAGTCGTCACGCGCTCCCCCATTTTTGTTCTTCTCTTAATTCACGTTCTGTAACATAGTTCTCATCAAGTCGGACCATATGTTGTTCATACAATCGATGCATCATTATAGAACTCGGTATGAGCACTGCAATCGTTATAAAGAAAGCAAGTGTCGAAATCTGCCCTGTAACTGTGAAATATAGAAAGACGATGACAAATGGGTACGTAACTAAACCGGTGATCGAGTTCCAATGCGCGAGTCGTTTCGCTTCTCTCGATAGCAAATAACGTTTTTTAATCGACTCCCGATCCCACGTCTTCTTCCATGCAGGTAAGGCAGCAATTTCTGAAATCAACAACACGCCTACTAACGATATCCACCCTTTTTCCACAGCAAAGAAAAGCATAAGTGCGAGTGCCCCGCTCATCATACTAACAGTCCATTTCCCCGTTTCATCAAATGCCGTCAACTCTCTCATCTGATCACGTTTGTTCACGACGTTGCTCCTTTTCGTATTCGCGAACTTCACGAATTTCTTTTAAATCTTGATCCGTCAAATAGTTCTCATCATAAGACTGAATGACGCGATCGAACCGTTTCGCCAAATATTCAATCCCGAAAAACGTCAGCTGGGAAAGGAGGAACATGCGGAACGATTGTGTGCCCGTCGTTTCACTCGTAAAGTAAAAGAGGCCGTAAATCCCGATACCGGTCAAAGCGAGCGTGTGTGCCATTATTTTGATTGATAAGAGGTTACGTGCCGTTTGATTTGTCACAAAGCGCAGCCACATCCGATATTGAATAAAAATACCCGTCAGGATTGCGGCGAGCACGGCATATAATGTTCCTGTAACAACGCCGTCAGAGAGTGTCCAATACGAGGCGTAAATCAAAAAACTGACGACAAGCCCGATTCCGATGATGCCTACACCCCATTTAGTCAAACGGTCTACTTTTAAAATCGTATCGATTTGCGACTTTACTTTTGGTGATAGTTCCATACGTCCTCTCTCCTTTCCAACACTTCTTCATACGTCGGTAGCCTAGACTGATGTCCAAGAATTCGCTCTTTCCACTTCTTCTCTCGATACGATTTCGTCAACCCCCAAAGGGCGACGATCCCGCCAATCAGGATGAAGGCATCTTCGTTTACATACATCGGGATGAAGAGCGCAAATAAAGAAACGGCATCAATCCAACAATCAATGAGTCGATAGCGTAACACGCGAGCGACCGCTTGATGTTCGGCAAAATGGCGAATGACTCGATATTCCATATATCCTTTATAAGCCAAACCCATGGATACGACCAACATGACCGGGATGACCCACATCGCCTGTGTCCGCAACATCACGATGAACGAAATCAAGAAAATGACGAGTACGGGCCAACCAAAGAACCGCTCGAACTGTTTGGCATGCGTTACTGTGAGTTCAAATGGACGATTCATGCGAGACCCTCCCTTCAATCACTTCTTCATACGTCGGAAGCCCTGGTTCAATATGTCGGAGTTTATTTGTGAACCACTTCTGTCGAAGCGGACTAAGTACTCCCCATATCCCGAAAAAGAGACCAATCATGAGACCAAAATCTTCTGCGGTCAGCAGGGTCACCATGAGTGTCGTCAATAAAATCGCATCCACCCATTCGAATACGTATTGAATAATGAGAATTCGATGTGCCTTTGGATGCTTGGTCATTCGCCACATGATGCGCATTTCTTGATAGCCCATCACGACGATAATCACGGAGACCGACCCCATAATGGGAATCAACCACATTTTCTCTAACAAGAGGGCGACAATGACGGCTGTGACATATAGAATCATGACGGGTACGGCATAACCTCGCATCCGTTGCATCCACTTTACGTCTTGCTCCACTTATATCGCCTCCTTGTTAAAGTTGATACACTCTACATCTTGTCGTTTTGTCTGCGTCTCCACGTTCCATGTCCATAACATCGCGCCTGCGATGAACACCGTGACGCATACATACGCCACGTTTGATGTGAACAATAATTGATGATTCAATGCGAGAAAGAAGGCAACACTGTTGATCCCGTCCCGAGCAAGTTGACGACGATATAACCCTTTCAATTCTGGTTGAAATGACAGGCGCATCCGATAACGCTTCACATATAAGATGTTCAACGGAATGAGTGTACAGGCGATATAGAGCACGCCCCACGTAAGGTCATCCGTCCATAAACTGATGGGAAACATGAGTACCACCAATGTTCCAAATATGCCGAAGATCCATTGGTCGAATAAACGTTTCCATGCCTTCTCTTGCGTTATGCGTTCATTCATCTCTTCAACCGTTGTTTCTCGGATTGATCCACCAAAGGCATGCGTTCTCCGAATTGTTTTTGGAAAGTCTGACCGAACACCATCCACAAGGTGAGAACAACAAAAATTGTCAATGTGTCAACTTGCATAAAGAGAAGCGCCACCGTGATCACAATGAGGATTGCTGAATCCACTAAATCGTATATGAGTTCCCATTTTAGAGACTTCACTTTAATTTTTTCGCTTTCATGCGTACGATGTTTCTGATACTTGCTAACATCTATCCCAATCATCGCGATTCCGACAACAATGAGTGGAACTGTCAGCCATACATTACCTTCGAAGTATGACACTGCAAGCGCCATGAATATGAAAGCAAACGAGGTATATTTTATTCGAAGTGGTGACTTCCACCATGTATCTCCTTGTACAAATCGATTTTGATTGTTCACTTAACAAACACCCTTTCTTTACAGGATCTATCTTTCTTATACGCAATCTCCTTTTATATTGTTTCACATTTTCCGAATATTCCCGCAATGAATCGTTCGACTTTTTTCAACAATTGAGGAATGAAACGTATCCGCTTACAAAGGTTATCTGCTATACTGTTAGCAAATTCATTCCCACAAATTTTTTTGAAAGGTGTAGAACTGTATGTCTCCGAAGTACAAGCAAGTTGCAAGCCAGATTGAATCAGACATTGTCAATCACGTCTACCAACATACGAATAAATTATTGACCGAAGATGAGTACGCCAATAAATATGGTGTCAGTCGCAATACGGTCCGAAAAGCAATCGAGATCCTCGTCAACAAAGGATACGTTTATCAAGTCCAAGGGAGCGGCGTTTTCGTCCGCGACCATTACAATAGCGATTACATCAACCTTGAAAAACTTCAAGGTCTCACAAGTGACTTCAGTGGTCGGAAAGTCGAGACACGCGTCTTACATTTCGAACAGACTGTCGCAAACGATGAAGTCGCAGAACGTATGAAGTGCCCGATTGGGACACCCGTCTACTTCGTGAAGCGTCTACGTCTCGTCGATGACCATCCGTTCTCGGTGGAAGATTCATACTTCCGAAAAGAGCTCGTCATCTACTTAGACGAGAACATCGTCCAAAAGTCGATTTATACGTATTTACGAAGTGACCAAAAGCTCGCCATCGGATTCGCCGACCGAGTCATTTACGCAGACTTTTTAGATTCTGAGTCCGCCGATCTGCTCGACTTGAACGAGAATGACCCAGCCTTGATTGTCGACAACACCGTCTATTTAACAAATGGTCAAATCTTCGACGTCTCTCGTTCCATCCATCATTTTAAACATGTCAAAATGCTCAAAGTCTCGAACATCAAGTCCTAAACGCGCCCGAGAGATGCTTTTCTCGTGCGCATTTTTTATGCAATTTTTCGAAAAGAAAGGGTTTACACGAAAACGCTTTCGTGCTACTATCAACGTGTAGAAAATATTTGTACCTATGAATTTTAGTTATCCATACAAAAAGGAGAGATACTATGGTTTCTGAAACAATCGAAATTTCACCGGAAGATATTTTCGGTCTCATCGCCCTCTCGGGTGACGCCAAAGCGAGCTACCATCAAGCGATGCTCCTCATGCAAGAAGGAAAAAAAGAAGAAGCCGAGGCAGCAGTCGTTGCTGGTGACGCAACATTAAAAGAAGCACATGCGATTCAAACGAAATTCGTCACGCTCGAAGCACAAGGTAAATCGGCAACAGTCGGTGTCCTCATGGTGCACGCGCAAGATCACTTGATGAACACAATTCTCGTTAAAGAAATGCTTGGATATATGATGAACATGCAAAACGAAATCAACGAATTGAAAGGAATGGATCAAAAATGATTAAAATCGGACTCTTCTGTGCGGCAGGTATGTCAACAAGTATGTTAGTAGAAAAAATGAAAGCGGTTGCCTCTGAGCGCGGCATCGAAGCTGAGATCGCAGCATACCCAGAATCAGAAATGGAGACATACGTTAACAACATCGACGTTGCACTTCTCGGACCACAAGTGAAGTACCTTCTTTCAAAAGGGAAGCAAATCTGCGAACCAAAAGGTGTTCCAATCGATGTCATCAACACAGTCGACTACGGCATGATGAACGGTGCGAAAGTATTAGACCACTCATTAAAACTTGTAAATAAATAAACTGAGGTGATGACTTTGAAAATGCCTAAAGATTTCTTGTTCGGCGCTGCTTCGGCCTCTTATCAGGTCGAAGGCGCATGGAACGAGGACGGGAAAGGTCTCTCGAACTGGGACGTCTTCTCGAAAATTCCTGGTAAGACATTTGAAAACACAAACGGCGACGTCGCAGTCGACCATTACCACCGTTATAAAGAAGACATCGCGCTCATGGCGGAGATGGGACTCGAATCGTATCGCTTCTCGATTTCATGGCCACGCATCTTCCCAAACGGTACGGGTGAAGTGAACGAAAAAGGACTTGAGTTCTACAACAATTTGATCGACGAATGTTTGAAACACGACATCGTCCCATTCGTCACACTCTACCATTGGGACCTTCCACAAGTACTTGAAGAAAAAGGCGGCTGGAAGAACAAAGAGACGGTTGACGCATTCGTCCGTTTCGCAGATACTTGCTTCCAATCGTTCGGTGACCGTGTCAACCACTGGATCACATTCAACGAAGCGGTCATCTTCTGCTCACTTGGATACTTAACAGGCGCACACCCGCCAGGCATCGAAGGCGATGTCAAAGGTTATTTCCAAACGACGCACAACGTCTTCGTCGCTCACGCCCGTGCCGTCGAGCTCTTCAAACAAAACGGTCACACTGGCGAAATCGGGATCACGCACGTGTTCAACCCGGCGTTCAGTATCGATGACGCAGAAGAGAACAAGTTTGCCGAAATGCATGCGAACGCTTATGCGACACATTGGTTCTACGACCCGATCTTAAAAGGTGAATATCCAGAGTACGTCGTGAACGGTCTGAACGAACAAGGTCTTCTCCCTGAAATGACAGAGGAAGAACTCGACGTCTTGAAACGTACCGCTCCGATGAACGACTTTATCGGTCTCAACTACTACAGCCCGCAGCGCGTCATGAAAAATGACTCAGCGCTCGTCATGGCTGGTGGACGTGAGAACTCGACAGGTCGCCCTGGTAACCCATCGTTCGATGGCGTCTATAAGACAGTCAAGATGGACGACAAAGTGTACACGAAATGGGATTGGGAAATCTCACCGGAAGCGTTCCTCGATGGGATGCACATGTTAAAAGATCGTTACGGCGACGTCAAAATCTATATCACAGAGAACGGTCTCGGTGATGTCGACCCGATCGTCGACGGTGAAATCATGGACACGCCACGAATCGAGTACATCGAAGGTCACCTTCGTGCAGTCAAACATGCTGTTCAACAAGGCATCAACGTTGCCGGTTACTACGCTTGGTCTGCAATTGACCTTCTCAGCTGGTTGAACGGTTATAAGAAACAATACGGCTTCATCTACGTCGACCATAACAATGGGCTCGCACGGAAGAAGAAACAGTCGTTCCACTGGTATAAAGAGATCATCGCCACGCGCGCTGAAGACCTATAAGGAGGTTCCCCTATGAGCCGCTTAGAAAGAGTATTTGAAAAGTTCACCCCTGCTTTTGTTCGCTTCGCGAACGCCAAGCCCGTCCTTGCGATTAAGGACGGGTTCATCCTCACGATGCCGATGACCATCATCGGGTCGCTGTTCCTTCTCATCCTGGCGTTACCGATTCCAGGTTGGGCTGACTTCATGTCAGGTCTATTCGGGGCAGATTGGTCACTCCCGCTCACGCAAGTCGTCGGTGCGACGTTTGACATCCTTGCTTTAATCGGTGTTTTTGGAATCGCTTACTCGTACGTCAAGAACGAAAAGATCGAAGGGGTACCTGCTGGTATTCTCGGAATCATCTCGTTCCTCATCATCACACAAGCTTCTGTCTTGTCTGAATCTGGGGAATTCGTCGGTGGCGTCATTCCAAAAGTATGGACAGGTGGACAAGGTGTCCTCGCTGCCATCATCGTCGGATTGACAGTTGGATTCATCTACTCGCAGTTCATCAAACGTGGGATCAGCATTAAAATGCCAGACGGTGTACCGCCAGGCGTATCGAACTCATTCTCTGCACTTGTTCCTGGTTTGGCAATCATCTCGCTCGCCGTTGCAACGTTTGCGATTTTCCAAGCGGTGGCAGAGCGTACGTTCACAGAAGTCATTTATGATGTCCTTCAAGCACCACTTCAAAACTTGACAGACACACTCGCTGGAGCCGTTATCATCATGGTGCTCATGTCGGTCATGTGGTGGTGTGGAATTCACGGTGCCGCAATCCTTATGGGAATCATGGGACCACTTCTCACAGCGAACGCGCTTCAAAACCAAGCGATTATCGATGCTGGTGGTACGCTTGTCGCTGGTGAGAACGCAAAAATCGTTACAATCCAGTTCCTCGATGTGTTCACGAAACTCGGTGGATCAGGGATCACAATCGGTTTCATCATCGCGACACTGATTGTCGCACGTTCGGCACACTTGAAGCAGCTTGGTAAGTTATCACTTGCGCCAAGTATCTTCAACATCAATGAGCCGGTCATCTTCGGGATGCCAATCGTCTTCAACCCGATCATGTTCGTTCCATTCGTTGTCGTGCCAGCCATCGCTTCATTCATGGTTTACTTCGCCATCCTGTGGGGTTGGGTCGAGCCGTTCAACGCGCTTCAAGTACCATGGACGACACCTCCAGTCATCTCTGGATTCTTGATTGGTGGATGGCGTGCTGCGCTCTTACAGATTGCAACGATTGCTATGGCCGTTGCGGTTTACCTTCCATTCGTTCGCATTCAAGACCGCGTTTCGTATGGTGAAGAATTGAAAGCACAAGAAGAAGCAGATAAAGCGTCAGCCTGAAACAAAAACGACAGCCCTTCTCAGCAATGAGGAGGGCTGTTATATTTAGGTAAAAGAGTTAAGGAGTTGGAAATTTGAAAGCCCACTACCCTTCTATATTCGCTGTCCTTGCGGGTCTGACCGGATTACTCGGACTGGTGTTTCAATCGGTCTACTCAATCATGTTGTTTCCCGTCTTTCTACTCATTGCCGGATACTCCGTGGCACATGCGAATAAGCAGAAAAGAACCGTACGAAATTATACAGCGAGCTTCATCATCTTATCGAGTGCCGCCCTCGCATTCGGTCTTGGCTTCCAGTCCATCATCCCGTACGCCATGCTCATCGGGGTCGTGCTACATATGGTCTGTCTGATTGCTGCATTCATCGCGCTCGGACGGTATCGGGCTCACATCTCATGAAGGTTGTGACAGGCCTCGGTTGGGGCTCGCTGATTCTAGCGCTCGCCCTCACCCCGCTACTTGCCGTCGATTTGATTCTCATCTATTTACTTGAAGACACACCGTTCCGAATCTTATCGACTCTCGCGATGCTCGGTTGTTTCTATCTGTTGTCGACGATCCTCAGTTTTTTCGTTGATGCGTTAACGAGAGCATTACGTTCGTTTGCTCATACGAACATACCGCGTCTACTCGACAGCATTCTTCATGGAATCGTGAGCGGAATCAGTCTATACGTCGTACTGACTCTCTTTCCGTCTATCGATTTATCGACGCTCACTGTCATAGCGATTATATTCGTGCACTTATTCGGTGCATCATTTTGGCTAAATCGAGAGGATTTGAAAGAAAAGACGCCACTCGAACTCGATTCCATCGATCAACAGATTGTTCATCTGTTATGCACGGAGACAATCGTGTCCTGTGTCGAACGCATCCAGAGTGATTACCCGGATTTACCGAAGCGGGATGTATTGAAGCGAGTCAAACAGATCAGTCAATCTACCGAAGTCACCGAACCTACTTAATGGCCGGTGACTTTTGTGCGTCATCACGAGTGAATCTCGAGCCGTATGCTATAGTTTTAGTGAGTCTAACGAAGGAAGTGATCAGCATGAAGGCACTCGTCTTCCATCAGTTCGGTGGTCCTGATGTTTTAACATATGAAGAAGTCCCGACACCGATGCCACAAGTTGATGAAGTATTGGTACGCACAAAAGCCATCGGATTGAACTATGCCGATGTGTATCGCCGGAAAGGCAACTATCATCTCGTCGGAGAACCTCCATACATTCTCGGATATGAAGGAACCGGTGTGATCGAAGCGGTCGGGGCGAACGTCACCTCGCTTCAAGTCGGGGACCGCATCGCCTTTGCCGATGTCCCGCACGCCAACGCAGAATTTGTTGCCGTCCCGCTCGACAAGGCGATTCCTCTTCCAGATGCCATTTCATTCGAAGCAGCCGCATCGACCATGCTTCAAGGATTGACGGCCCATTACCTCGTCCACGACAGCTATCGGATTCAGGCCGATGATGTCGCGGTCGTACATGCAGCCGCTGGCGGTGTCGGTCAATTGTTGACACAAATGATTCAGCGTCTCGGCGGGCAGGTCATCGGTCTCACTTCGACAGATGAAAAAGTGGCGACCATCCAAACACATGGTGCCCGTGCCTATCGCTATGACGAAGCATGGGTCGAAGAGATTCGTAATGCCACGGACGGTCGCGGTGCCGATGTCGTTTATGATTCGGTCGGTGCGACATTAGAAAACAGCTTCGAAGCGACTCGCATCGGTGGGACGGTCGTCTTCTACGGTATGGCCGGTGGCGACCCAAAGCCGGTCGATCCGCGTATGCTCATGGACACATCGAAGACATTGACGGGTGGCGACTTATGGAACGTCCTCACCTCAAAAGAGGAACGCATTCGTCGGTCACACGAATTGTTCAGTTGGATTGAGGACGGCTCACTCATCATTCCATCACCGACAACGTTCGCTTTGTCAGACGGGGCATCGGCCCATGCCTTTTTAGAAAGTCGGAAGAGCCAAGGGAAAATCCTCTTAATTCCATAAGCAAACGCCAGCCCGTTTTCGGTGCTGGCGTTTTACGTATCCTCTTTTCGAAGTGAATATCCGTCTACCTCAAGCAGTCGCATCCGTTTCTGGTCGACCGCCGCATGAATAATCACAGTCACCCCAGGATTCAGTTCCATCATCTTCTTGATTTTTAGTAAGTCGTCTCCTTTAATCTCAACCGGTAACACGAACTCCCCTTCTCTCAAATGGACGAACTTGATCTTCCCTTGGTCGTCATAGCCTGTTACTTCGTATGTCGAAAATTCTCGTTTCATGAATATCCCTCCCCTCTTACAGTTCCCTCAACAGATAAATTGCACACAAAAAAATCCATCCCCGTAGCGGCAGGGATGGATGCATGTTACGCCTCGACGCTATCCGCGTGTTTGGCTTTATGGTCGGCGATGACACCAGCATACCACTTCGCGCTATCTTTCCAGATACGCTCTTGTGTCTCAAAGTCGATATAGAGGATTCCGAAGCGCTTCTCGTATCCGAAGCTCCATTCGAAGTTATCCATGAGCGACCAGAGGTAGTAGCCTTGAATGTTCATGCCTTCATCGTTCAAGTCAGAAACGGCTTCGAGGTGCTGGCGGACGTAGTCGATCCGGTTATCGTCATGGACTTCGCCATTTTCCAGCACGTCGTCAAATGCGGCGCCGTTCTCTGTGATATAGATGGGAAGGTCAGTATACTCGGCGCGTAAACGACGGATCAGGTCTTTGAATTCGTTCGGGGCGATATCCCAGCCCATGCCCGTCTTCTCATAGTCCGAATAAGCGTCTGCCTTCAAGAAATCATTTGCTGCGTTGAACTCGACAATGCCACGGCTGTAGAAGTTAATGCCGAAGAAATCGCAAGCTGTCGAGATCGTCTCCAGATCACCCGATTGGATGAAATCGAAGTTATGCACATATTTAGAGAACAAGTTCATCATGTCGACCGGATACTGGCCTTTGAAGACCGGATCGAGGAACCAGCGATTCGAATACCCGTCGGCATTGTTCATCGCAAGGCGGTCATTCGCCGAATCCGTCTTCGCGTACATCGGTGACAAGTTGAGCGTGATGCCGATCGGGGTCGTGGATGTCATCTCTCGCTTCAACAATTCGACCGCTTTTCCGTGCGACAACAAGATGTGGTGCACGGCGCGTACCGCTTCGTTCATGTCACGATGACCCGGTGCGTGAACACCGACATGGTAGCCGAGGAAGCCGGCACACCAAGGCTCATTGTGGGTGATCCAAGAGTCGACGATGTCATCAAGCTCTTCAAAACAGACTTTCGCATAATCGAGGAACCAGTCAACCGACTCACGGTTGACCCAGCCACCTTCTTCATGAGCCCACATCGGAAGGTCCCAGTGGTAAATCGTGACGGCTGGTTTGATTCCTTCTTCACGGAGACGCAGCGCCAAGTTTTTGTAGAACGCCATACCTTCTGGGTTATACTCTCCCTTGGCAGGGAAGATTCGTGGCCACGCGATGGAGAATCGATACGTGTCGACACCTAGCTTTTTGATGTGTTGGATGTCTTCTTCGTAACGATGGTAGTGGTCACATGCGACATCGCCGTTATGCTTTTCAAACACGCGCCCGTCGATGTCACAGAACATATCCCAGATGGAAGGGGTACGTCCCCCTTCATTGTGTGCGCCTTCAATTTGGTATGAGGACGTGGCTGTCCCGAATACGAAGTCTTTCTTAAAATGCATAGTGTTTTCCTCTTTTCTCTATATTTATTCTTTGACAGCACCTGCCGAAATACTGCTGACGATGTACTTCGAGAGGAACAAGAAGGCAATCATGATCGGTACGACCGAGATCGCGATTCCTAGGTAAAGCGCGCCAAGGTTTTCTGCGACTTGTGATCCTTTCAAGAAGCCCATCAAGACAGGCAACGTGTATTTCTCAGGAGAGAATAAGAGGACAAGTGGCATCAAGTAGTTGTTCCACGAGCCGATGAACGTGAAGATCGACATCGTCGCAATCGCTGGCATCATCATTGGGAGCGCGATTGTATGGAAAATACGTAACTCGCTCGCACCGTCAATCCGTGCCGCTTCAATCAAACTGATGTGAAGTGTCGCTTGCGTGTACTGGCGGATGAAGAAGACCGTGAATGGTGTTGCAATCGCAGGGACGATCAACGGGATGAACGTATCGAGAATGCCGAGCGTTTTTGAAATCTCGTAGAATCCGATGAGTCCAAGTTGTGCCGGAACCATCATCATGACGAGCATGAAGATGAACATCGCATTCTTCCCTTTGAAGTTGTAGAACGTGAATCCATAAGCTGTAAGGGCTGAGAAGTAGCCCGAAAGTACCGTCACCGATACCGAGATAATCAAGCTGTTTTTAAAGCCGGTCCAGATGTTGATGTACTCGCTTAGGGTAGCGTAGTTATCGAGCAACGCATTACCAGGGATCAAGGTGAAGCCAGATATGACTTCTCCATTCGTCCGAGTCGCGTTGATGATCATCATCAAGAACGGGATGAAGCAGATAATCGCAAGAATAACCAAACTTGCATAGATCAAGCCTCGCACAACACGATGCTTCGACTTTTGTTTTTTAGGTGGCACCACTTTGAGTGGACGGTCTTCTTTACGTTTTGGCTGCGCTTCGCTATCCGGAAGCATTCGCCGTGTTTCTGCATTTTGTTCCATCGCTTACGCCCCCTTCTTCTGTGTTGCGCGTTCGTTGCGGAACATACCTTTGAAGACGATCGCCGAGAAGATGAGCGTGATCAAGAATAAGCCGTAAGCGACCGCAGATGCGTAGCCGTAGTTATTGTACTTGAAGGCTTGGTTATACAAGTAAAGCACCATCGTGTTCAACGAGCCGTCCGGTGAACCGATTCCATCTGTAATCAACATCGGAAGGTCGAACAATTGAAGTCCACCAATGAGCGATGTGATCATGATGTAGAGAAGAATTGGTTTTAAGAGCGGCAACGTCACTTTCGTAAACATCTGCCAACGGTTCGCACCGTCGATGTGAGCGGCTTCAAAGTAATCTGTTGAGATTCCTGAGACACCGGCCATCACGATGATAAAGGAGTGACCGAACCACATCCATGTCAAGATGAGTGAGACGGATAGTTGAGCCGTCACGGGTTCTGCCAACCAGTCGATCGGATTTGAGATCAAACCGATTTTCATCAACACCATGTTGAGTGAACCATGCTGCCAGTCGAGCAAGATACCGAACAAAAGCGCGACCGAGCTGATTGTGATCAAGTTTGGAAGATAGAAGAATGAACGGAAGAAGTTTAATCCTTTTAGCTTCAAACGAAGATCTGAGAATAAGAGCGCCAATAAAAGTGCCATTCCCATCTGCAAGGCGAAGTTGACTCCCCAAATCTTGATGGTGTTGAAAAACGCTTCGATGAAGTATGTGTCCGTCAACAACCGTGTATAGTTCGCAAATCCGACAATCTCTTCTCCTGGGCTACCGGTATAGTTCGTGAAGCTATAGTAAAGCGTCAAGAAAACCGGATAAATGCTAAACGTCAAGAAAACAACCCAGAACGGGGCGATGAACAGATAGCCGTAACGATCTAATTTTTTCACGTGTATTTCTCCTTCCATAAGAACCGAGGGAGGAAATCCCTCCCTCGTGTTGGTCATCGTCAGTCTACTACGATGTCTGGGTAAGCGTTTTTAACTTGTTTCTTGAACTCTTTGATTGCATCTTCTTTCGACTTCTTACCTTCTACGTAAGATGTAACTGCCGCTCCGTAAAGCGTGTCGAGCTGTTGGTCGTATTTCGTAACGATCCCTGGTTTGATCGATTCTGCTTCGCCGAGGAAGAACTCGTAGTTGTTCTGTCCGCCGAGGAACTCGTCGCTGAAGTCCGTTTTGATTTTTTCTGTAACTGGGTTGAAGGCAAGTACGTCGCCTGTCTCTTTCGCCCATTCAGTCAAGAACTCTTCATCTTGTGTCATGAGTTTGATAAATTCGTAAGCCTCTTCTTTATGTTTAGAGTCTTTGTAGATCCCGACCCATGTACCGCCCCAGAAGTATGGGCTCGGTCCGCTTGTTACAGCCCAGTCACCAGCAGTGTCTTTTGCGTTCTCTTTCAAGACAGCGTGGAGACCCCAAGTTGGGAGGACGTAAGAGAAGACTTCTGTTTCCGTTTCTTTACCGCCTTCTTTCACTTTGATTGGCTTGTCCATTCCTTCGAACCAAGATGGTGACCATTCTGGTGCGAGAGCAGTCAAGTTATTTTCACGAAGCTCTTTCGCGTAGTCGAAGTAGTTTTCTTTTCCTTCAGTCAACACAAGTTCATTGTCTTCGTTTACCCATGCTTGTGGGTCATCGCCTTGTGCGAACCAACGGATTGAACCTTCGTCTGGGAAGAGTTTGTAGCCTTTATCTTTAAGCTTTTCACCGACTTCGAAGAGTCCGTCCATCGAGCTCATCATTTCGCCGACTTCAGCCGGGTCATCAGTACCGAGTGCTTCTTTAGCGATGCTACGTTTGTAGTAGATCCCACCTGGAGTTGTTTGCCATGAAAGGGCACGAACGTTTCCGTCCTTGTCTTTCCCGAGGTCGAAGACGTAAGGAACGATGTCTCCAGAAACTTCTTCTGCGTTGTATGGTTCTTCCGAAAGGTTTTCCCAATATCCAGCGTCAATCCATTGTTTAAGGAACGCGATTTCACCCGTGAAGACGTCCGGTGCGCCGACGCCACTTTCAAGAGCTGGCTTCAACTTCGTTGCGTAGTCAGCCGTCGGTACGATTGTCAATTCGACTTTTACGCCGTTACGCTCTTCAAACGTTTTGATTGGCTCTTTCAGCTCATCTGTGAATGACCAAATTTTTAGGACATCATCTTTTGAACCTTCTGAAGATGATCCTTCGCCGCCGTCAGAGCAAGCGCTCAAGACACCAACTGAAAGTGCTCCAATGGTAAGTAAGCTAACAAGTTTACGCATGTGTTGTTCCCATCCTTTTTATAAGTAGTATTAGAAAGCGCTTGCAAAAAGAGGTAAATAATTGTCGAAAGCGCTTTCGGTTTATCCGAAATAAAATATCGAAAGCGGTTTCGATTTTCTCTAAAAATGACTTTCGAAATCGCGCTCCCCTCTCCATCCGCTGAAGAAAAGAGAGCGACTTCGAAATATCATTGGCTATAAATCACTGTTTGACCGGCGCACAAGATGCCCGTTCTACTAAGCGTACCGGAATGATGCGACGTTCGGTGAGTCGCTCTTTCGCGGTCATTTGTTCAAGTAAAAGTTCTGCTGCCGCTTCCCCGATTTCATCCGTATCTTGGCGAATCGTGGTCAGTTTCGGCGTAATGTATTGGATCATTTCAATGTCGTCATATCCGATGACAGAAATGTCATTCGGGACGTGAAGACCGTGTTCGTGAATTGCTTCGATGACGCCGATTGCCATCTGATCCCCGGCCACAAAGACAGCGGTCGGTTGATTGTCTAGTTCAAGCAATCGTTCCATCGCTTGCTTGCCTTCCTCAACCGAGAAGAAGCCGGCGTTGACGAGGTAGCCCGGTCGAATCGGAAGGTTCAGCTCTTGCATCGCAAGTTCATATCCTTTGATCCGTGCCGCTCCAGCGTCAATCGTCTCATCCCCAGCGATGTGGGCAATTTTCCGATGACCGAGTTCATAGAGGTAATTCA
The DNA here is from genome assembly GCF_018617635.1 of Exiguobacterium sp. CH10. Taxonomy (NCBI): domain Bacteria; kingdom Bacillati; phylum Bacillota; class Bacilli; order Caryophanales; genus Exiguobacterium; species Exiguobacterium sp. CH10. The sequence continues at coordinate 61,864 of NZ_JACSKO010000005.1, read as the reverse complement.
CAGCGAGACGTGCCCCTTCGATGTTGTCGGAATAGACGACGCTACAATTGGCGCTGTCCATATCGACGACGACGATTGGGATGTCGCTTCGCATGAGCTCCTGAACTTGCTCATCCATTCGGTCCGAGCAGATGACGACGATGCCGTCGACCGCACGGTGTTTGAAGTGTTCGAGATAACTCATGTCACGATTGCGCAGGTTACGCGAGGCGAAGATCAAATCATAGCCTTGCTCCTCTGTCGCGTGACGAAAACTTTCGATGATCCCGTTGAAGAACGGGTGCTTCATCCCAACTTCATTCGCCTCTGAGAACATGACCCCGATCGCCCATGATTTTTTCGTCGATAACGACTGGGCATGTGCGTTCGGCAAGTAGTCCATCTCAGCAGCGGCTTGAAGAATCTTTGCTCTCGTCTTGTCGCTCACGTCTTTGTAGTTGTTCAACGCTTTGGACACTGTCGTGATTGAGAATCCTGTTTTTTTGGCTAAATCATAAATCGTACCCATGTTATTCTCCTCTTCCCGAAAGCGCTTTCGGTAATTTGATTGTAGCGCATGAATTTGTAGGAATCAATTCTTTTTCGAGGAAACTTTTTGATTCTTTTTTCCATTCCTTGTTTCTTCTATATTACTGCATCGGGAAGATTTTTGTCATACCTGTGTCCAAGTTAAACTATTTCGTTATCAGTTTTAATTTAACTATTCTTTAACGTTGATACTCCAGTCTCCATCTGCTTTCACAACAAATACATAGAGATCTGTATCAGAAAACGTATGACGTTGAGAACCTTCATACTTTCCTACTTCATTTGCCAGCAAGTCTTGTTGGTTAATAAAAATCGAGAAATATCCTTCTCCATTATGACTCATTTCAATCTGATATGACCCTTTTTCTACTTCGAAGAAAATCACATCATCACCAGTTCCAGAGATTTTCCCGGGTAGTGTCTCTAAATCTGAAGGATAATATTGCATCACTTTAATGTTCCAGCTACCATTGCTCCCTTTTATATTCATGAAATAATCTTCCGTATTCTGAATCCAAACAAATGATTTTCCTTTATAACTACCGATGTCATTCGCTAATAAATCCACCATATTGCCATCACTATCTTCTAAAGTAACCGAAAAATAGTCTGTACCGTCATACTGCATTTCAAAAACTGCAAATCCTTCTACCAATTCAATGTTATCTGTACCCGTATCTCCAGATCCATTAATGGTTGTCGTCAAATCCTCTTGAATCCTTTTGACATGATCATTTTTTACTTGATCTAAATCTTTATTCACCCCTACCTCGATAATTGAGTCTGCGTTATATACCACGATGATGTTTCGACTCTCGATTGTGACTTCATCAAACTCCCGACCATAAACAGTGTATCCCCGATTAATTTGTAATTCATATAATTCCATATAGTCTTGATAGTTCGATATCGGGTCTTCAGGCTGAACTTCCTGTAAAAACTCTTCCACAGAAGGTTCTTGAACTTCTTCGACCTCTTGAGGTTCCTCCGCTTCAATTATCGGTTCTGGTTCACTTTCGTCCTCTGTAACTGCTACCGTGCTCTCTTCTTCAAAATTAGTAACAGCTTCTTGATTATTTGTTTCAATAATTCCGAGTATGAAAATCAACCAAATACCCGCGAGAAAAATCGAACCTCCTAATATAATCGGGAATGGCGTGATATCCTTTTTGATAAAATAACGAAATACAGAATAGAGACCATATGCCGCTCCACCTATTAGTAGAGCGATCGCAGTAAATGCAATCACATTTTCTAGCACATTCAGCTCCTCCTATCTTCAATCATCCTCCGTTCAACATGACCCATCATTAATCATTACCCATATTTCCCACATGAACCTGCACTTGTTCTATATTTTCCGACCAAAAATAAAAATCATCCAAAATGTTGGATGATTTTTAATGTGTCCGTGTATACAGCCAAACAAGATTCGTGAACTTTTGTACTTCCGTCTCGCCTGTCACGCCTTTAAATAGACGTTGAAACGGCTTCAACAATTGCTCTAAGACAATTTTCCGAAGGCGTTCTTGTTTCAGTTCATGTGAGATTGCATCGAACAAATCTCGTTGTTCTTCCGTCATCTCGACATGCTCTTCGATGCGAGCAGCCATCTCAATCAATTCTTCAATCGTAATGAGATGTTTATCTGTCGTGCCACGCATTTGATCGACCGTGACCGGGTTCAAGACGTGCTCCCCTGTCTCTATCATTCGTGCAGCAATCAGTTCTACGTACGCATATAAACTCCTCACGACTTTTTGAGGAGAGTAAGCGGCATTCGTGATCCGGTTCGTGAACAAGATATGTTGCAACATTCCGTTGAAGAGCACCGTCAATTCCATCGAATACGGTCTGACAGCCTCTCCGATGATTTCCGTCAAACGCATCGCAATCCATTCAATTTCATAAATGCGATGTTGAAGTACGAGTTTCTTCAGTTCATTCTCGTTTGACGACATGATCGATTCAAATAGCGCGTGCAAGTTCCGTTCTTCGTTCAATTGAATCAATATCGAGATTTGCTCGATGAAGACGTCACGATCTCGTTTGTCCCGTCCCATCTGCATCTCAATCCGGCGCTGTCCTGCATCATATCGTAAGTTCTCGAGGATACTAGCCACGCAATCCGTCTTCGATGAGAAGTAGTTATAAAACGTCCCTTTTGAGATATTGGCACGGTCGATAATCTCTTGCACCGATGTGTGTTGCACTCCATTTTCGATGAAGAGAGACATGGCAATATCTGCGACTTTTCTCTTTTTCTCTTTCATTCTCTTATGACTCCGTTCTATCTAATTTGTATCTTTACTATAGCACCGAAAACCATTTTAGACTAATAGTACAAAATGGTTGCTTTATTTATACAACGGGTATAAAATCATTTCATCGACACTTACCAACACATAACTATTTAGAAAATAAAGGAGCCATCCATATGAAACCAGAATTCCAAAAGAAACCGCCTTACGTCATGTTGGCGGTCCTCTTTGCGGGTGCGTTTATCGCATTTTTAAACAACTCATTACTCAACGTCGCGCTCCCCTCAATCATGGTCGATCTCGAGATTGCAGACTACTCGACCGTACAATGGCTTGCGACAGGCTTTATGCTCGTGACAGGTGTACTCGTCCCGGCATCCGCCTATTTAATCACTCGTTTTTCTAACCGAAGCTTGTTCATCACTTCGATGAGTATCTTCGCCATCGGTACGGCGATTGCGGCCTTCTCGCCAAACTTTGGCTGGTTGTTGAGCGGTCGGATGATTCAGGCCGTCGGAGCCTCGACAATGGGGCCACTCTTAATGAACGTCATGCTCGTCAGCTTCCCGCGTGAAAAACGGGGGATGGCGATGGGAATCTTCGGGCTCGTCATGATCTCGGCACCTGCGATCGGACCGACACTCTCGGGTTATATCGTAGAGTACTATGATTGGCGCGTCTTATTCGAAATGATTTTACCGCTCGCCATCATCGGTCTCGCGCTCGCTATTTGGAAAGCGGAGAACGTCATGGTCCAAAATAAAGATCAGTCACTCGATTACTTGTCACTCGTCTTATCGACGCTCGGATTTGGTGGGATTTTGTATGGTGTCAGTTCAGCAAGCTCGGACGGATGGGACAACCCAATTGTCTTAGCGACGATGATTGTCGGTGCCATCTCGTTGATCGCATTCATCTATCGCCAGCTCCATATGGAAAAACCATTACTCGACTTGCGTGCTTACAAACATCCGATGTTCGCACTCGCGTCAGTCATTGCGATGGTCAACGCGGTCGCCATGTTCTCCGGTATGATTTTGACACCGGCTTATGTCCAAAGCGTTCGTGGCATCTCCCCACTCGATTCAGGACTCATGCTTCTCCCTGGTGCGATCATCATGGGAATCATGTCGCCGATCACGGGTAAACTGTTTGACCGATTCGGGCCAAAATTATTGGCACTTACCGGATTGACAATCACCGCGGTATCGACGTACATGCTTGCAAACGTCCAGCTCGATTCAACGTATACGTACATCGTATTAACGTACACGTTGCGTATGTTTGGGATGTCAATGGTCATGATGCCAATCATGACTAATGGACTGAACCAATTGCCGACTCGCCTCAATCCACACGGAACGGCCATCAACAACACGGCCCAACAAGTATCTGGTGCAATCGGTACGGCAGTACTCGTGACCATCATGAACTCGGTGACACGTACGGAAGCTGAATCATTGATGACGGGAGTCGATCCTGCGACGCTCACAGAGAGCTCGATGGGTGCCATCACTCAGCAAGCCCTCTTATCTGGGATTCAATATTCATTTTACGTTGCACTCGGGATGAACCTCTTGGCACTCGTCCTTGCGTTCTTCGTAAAACGAGTGGATGTTCGTAAGTTTGATGATCAAGTAGAGACCGTCGAAGAATTGAAACAAGCGAATTAATATTAGGAGAAAGCCGTTCTGAATCATCGATTCAAAACGGCTTTTTAATTTCTCATTTCCTTCATGCGTAAATACGAAATTAAACTTTAATACATATATGGTATTATTTCTCAATGGATAGGATTCATTTAGGAGGGTACATATTATGAAAAAAGTGTTTGGATTCATCGTCGCTTTTCTTCTGATCACTTCATCTTTCGTCTCTACAGGATCCATCGTTGAAGCGGCCCCAAAGAAGCAGAATCGTGCTATTATGGGAGTATCGGCTTTGACTCCGCAACAAATGGCGGATTACGTAAAACAAAAGAATCCTCGTGATGTCCGGCTCGCCAAAACGTCAGTCGAAGATTTGGCGAAACTTTTCATCATCATCGGTGCAAAAGAAGGCGTCCGTGGTGATGTTGCGTTCGCGCAGGCACTAAAAGAGACGGGTTATTTCCGTTATGGCGGCGATGTCCTTCCAAAGCAGCATAACTACTCAGGGATTGGGACGACTGGGAACGGCGTAAGGGGACACTTTTTCCGTTCACCACATCAAGGGGTAACCGCTCAAATTCAGCATCTAAAGGCATACGCCTCAAAAGATGCATTGAACATGACAAAAGTCGATCCACGCTTCCACCTCGTCAAACGGGGCTCTGCGACGACTTGGCCATCACTGCATCGAAAGTGGGCCATGCAGCCAAAAGGAAATTACGGAAACGAGATTCTTTCGATTTATCAAGAAATGTCGAAAACACCGAAACGTGTCGCTAAAGCAAAACGATGAAGAAATGTAGGGGTGAAAGAACGTGACGTGCAAACAAGTTAGACTCGCGAGCGGAATCGCACTATTCGTGACCGGCGTGATGTTGTTACTCAAGCGCTAATGAGCATTTCGGACAATTGTCCGAGTGCTTTTTTTATGACCGATATGACAAAGGAGGACATTATGAACCCTATTTCATACATACAAAACGAACAACACTGTCTCATCCGTATCGCTACTAAAGATGATGCGAAGTCCCTTGTTTCCGTTCGCTTACAAATTGATCAAGAGACGGACTATTTGGACCGCGAACCTGGGGAAGGCACTCTCGATGAGAATGCATTCAAGCAGTTAATTGAATACGACTTCAGTAAAACGAATCGTATTTTTCTTGTAGCCGAGGTCAACGGGAAACTTGTCGGGTTCGCTCGTTGTGAAGGAAGTACACTCGCACGGAAATCTCATACTGTCGAATTTGGAGTGGGAATTCTCCAAGCGTATTGGGGACTCGGTTTAGGTTCAGCGATCTTACGTTATGTCCTCGATTGGGCACGAACGGTACGCATTCATAAAGTCAATTTAAGCGTCATTGAAACAAACGAAAAAGCCATAGCACTTTATGAGCGCTACGGCTTTGAAGTCGAAGGTCGATTACGTGACGATAAGCTCATCGATGGACAGTACTTCGATACGATCTTGATGGGCCATCTGTTTCAATCGGAAACGACACTCGAAAACAAATGACCTGATCTTCGATTGGCTCGGCCGTCAACGTCCCGCCATGCAACAAAATGATTTGGCGCGCAATCGATAAACCCAATCCATCACCTGGAGTGACCCCTCTCGACGAATCGACGCGATACGTGCGATCAAAGAGATGGGGGATGGCTTCAATCGTTTCTGCCGTTGTCGCATTTGAGATGGACCATTCAATCTGTTGTCTTTTCGTTTGAAGTCTAATCTCGATTGGACTCGTTTGCTTGGCATATTTCCAAGCATTCGAGAAAAGATTTTCAAAGACACGAATAAGCTGTTCTTGATCGGCTTCCATCCATTGATCAGGTTGTATCGACACGTGCAATCGGTGACCTCTTTCCTTAAATAACGGCTCCATCTCGTGGATGAGCTGAGTCGTCAACAAGCTCAGATTGAGTTTCTGTTTTTTTAGTTGCATATTCGGGGCGTAGAGTCGGTTCACGTCCATCAACTGATCTAGTAGATGTTCAAGCTGATTCGTCTTTTCATTTAAGATACGAAAATGATTGTTTTCTTCAGCTGTCAGTTCACGATTCATTTGAAGGAGTTGAGTATAGCCTTTGATGCTCGTGAGCGGGGTACGCAAATCGTGTGACAGGTTGGAAAACAGTTGGTTCCGCTCTTCCTCGTGCGCCCGCTCCTTCTCAAATAATTCGCTTAACTGCCGTGACATTCGATTTACACTCTCTCCTAGTGAGGCGATTTCGTCTCGCCCTTCGACATTAATTGTTCGACCGAGATCACCGTTTGCAATCTGTTCAATCTCGCTCGATAGGTACGTGATCTTTCGAAGTGTTTTCCGCATCATCAGTGAAAACCCAATGATAAAAATCAAAATGACAACGAATGTCACGCCTAAAAACATCAAATTGGATGTCAGCGGGTCCGGTGTGGTCTCATTCTTGATGTAATACAAACTAATCGAATATCCCATGATTAAAAAAGCAATCGTCGCAATCAACGCGTTGATTAAGATAATGCTAATTAACTTTACAAGCAATCGATCCCATTGCCTCTGTTTCATAATCGATACCCCACGCCCCACACCGTCTTGATTATCGTTGGTTTTCGTGGTGTGTCTTCTAACTTCTCACGAATTTTTGTAATGTGGACCATCACGGTATTGTCGACCTCAAATGCAGCTTCACCCCACACCGCCTCGTATATCTGTTCGACAGTTAGGACTTGATTCGGATGTCGCATAAAATAGGCAAGAATATCGAACTCTTTCGGTGTGAGCCGAACCAAAGCCTCGCCTTTTCGACATTGTCGCGTTTGAAGGTCGAGTGTGACTTCTTCATGGGTGAGCATGGTCTGTGCCTCGGTCCGATCTGCCCCATAATCACGATACCGTCTGAGTAACGATTTAACACGAAGCGTCACTTCAAGTGGATTGAACGGCTTTTTGATATAGTCGTCCGCTCCGACAGAAATCCCTTGCATCAAATCTAGATCGCTCGTTTTTGCTGTCAGCATCAAAATCGGCATAAACTGTGTCTTTCGAATTTCAATACAAGCCTCAATTCCACCCATGATGGGCATCATCAAATCGAGAATGAGTAAATCAATCGTTTCGGTCGATGCGAGGTCGAGCACTTCTTGCCCATTTTTCGCAAACCGAAGTGCATATCCTTCATTTTGTAAATAGATGGCAAGTAATTCTCGAATCGCCTCATCGTCGTCGGCGATACAGATGACGGGTTGTGATCGCATATCTTTCCTCCTCGTCTTACATAATGAAATTGATCCATCTTATTATTGAGTGTAACAAACCACTCAATAACACATCCTGACGAACTTCTTAAGATTTCTTAAGAGAATACTAAAAACTCCTTACGCTTGCGAGTGAATACTAGACAAGGTAAGGAGTGAAACGTTATGGAAATGATCATACATTATGGCATGCTCGCCATCGGTATCATGTTTACCCCATTATCTGACGATGTCTTAATGATCACGCATCTGACGGTCGCGGATGCCTTCGTCCCAGGTTGGCTTTTATTTGTTTCCACTTGGAGCCTTTTCACGCTCACGTTCGGCTGGTTTTATTTAATCGGGAAAGGACTTCATCATATTTTACCCATGCGACAACGAGAATCTCGTTATCTCAAGAGAGCTGAGGCATTTTATCAAAAATATGGAGCACGCACGATCATGATTTCTTATTTTATTCCTGGTCTTCGCCATCCGCTCCATTACATCGCCGGGTTCACGTCACTCAAACTTCGAACGTATACGCTCTACACAACGATTTCAGCTTTCCTCTATACGAGTGCTTGGTTTCTCGTCATCGGACTGGCCAATCAAATCCCGGCGTTTCAACAGTTTCAAGATTGGGTGTTGTCCTTCTAACTCAATGCCCCCGATACTTACCGAGCGCCCGCATATTTAAGAGATACAAGACACCTGCATAGAGAATCAATCCGAGTAAATACATCCAAATTCCCGAGAAACCACTTCCGTAAATCATGACTTCCTTGATTGCCGTCGCCCCGTAGAAGATTGGCATGACGTAACTCAAGTTTCCGAGGCCGTACGGGATCAAGTCAAGTGGGATGAGTCCCGAGAAGAATACTTGCGGGATGATGGTGAACGGAATCATCTGGACGACCTGTAATTCCGAACGGGCAAACACCGAGATGGTCGCTCCGAAGAGCACCGCCGTACCCGCCATGAGTAGCATCGTCAACATGACCCACGCCATATTCCCAAGAGAAGAAAGACCGAGCACATAAATCGAATAGAGTACGATAAAAATTGACTGAACGACCGCAAACGTCCCGTATCCGAGCGTATATCCTAAAATGACTTGCCCTCGCTTGATCGGGGTCATCAAAAGCCGTTCGAGCGTACCGCCACTACGTTCTTTGACGAGCGCCATCGCGGATAAGATGAACACGAAGAAGAACGAGAAGAGAGATAGGAATACGAATCCGAACGAATCGAACGTCGACTGGTCTTCTTCCCCATAGACAAATAACGTATCAATCTCGGCTGCGGGGTTGAGCGTCGTCAACGCATCTTGAATCTCACCAACCGCCTTCGACGACTTCGTCGATGGTTCACGTAACGTGATGGTCGTACCTTCTTGATCCATTTCAAAGACAGCATCGACATGTTCATTGTCTTCGATGTATGCTTTCGGATCATCGAACGTTGCTTGTTCCACCTCGAGCGTCTCATCTTCAAACGCATTGACGAGCTGTTCTGGTGCGTTGTCATCAAGGACGACAGTCGGCACGTAATCCGAGTCACCGAGCAAGAAATAGACGAGCGTTAAAATGAGAAGCGGTGCAATCAAAATCAAGGCCACACTTCGTTTATCATTTAACGTTTGGAAGATAACACGTTTCGCTAAATTACGCATGACCGCCCACCTCCTCTTTCCCAGCAATCAAGAACAGTTCTTCGACGCGACCATTCTCGGTCTGGTCGAGCAAGTCCTGTACATGGTCATAGGCAATCAACCGTCCATTGTAGACGAGCGCGGCACGATCGCACTCGAGCACTTCGTCCATGACGTGCGTCGAGACGATGATGGTCGTCCCCTCTCTCCGAATCACTTGAAACTGATTCCAAATTTGACGACGTAAGATCGGGTCAATCCCGACCGTCGGTTCATCGAGGAACAACACGTCTGGCTTATGCAAAATCGCAATGGCTAGCGACAGACGTTTTTTCATCCCGCCTGAAAAATTACGGACGAGTTTATGCCGGTCGTTCGTTAAATCGACAAGGTCGAGCACTTCTGTGATTCGGTCCTGGAGCGCTTTTTTCCCTAACTTATAAATTGAACCGAAGAAGGCGAGGTTCGCCTCGGCCGACAAGTCTTCGTACAAGCCATCGTTTTGCGGCATAAATCCGATTTGTTGGAGCATATCCATGTTTGGCATCTTCGTTTCACCGATGTGGACACTTCCTTTGTCTGGTGTGAGTGCGCCGATCATGAGTCGGATGAGCGTCGTCTTCCCCGATCCAGATGGTCCGAGCAAACAGCAAATCTCACCGGACGGAATCGTGAAGTCGATGGTGTCGATGGCGAGTTGGTCACCGAATGACTTGTCGACGCGTTGCAGTTGAATGTTCATTTCTGTCACTCCTTTTCGGCGCCTCATCGTGTATACTCAAGATAATCGACACCGTGTTGGTTTATAAGTTCAGTATAGACCTGGTTCACGGTAGCAACAATCGTCAATATTGGTCATCGTGTTGGTTTTCCGACAGATGAACTTCATGTGTTGAGGAAAAGGAGAAATAATATGGAACAAACCGATTTACGCGTCATCCGGACGAAGAAGTTGATCAAAGATGCCTTCTTCAGCCTTATTGAAGAACAGGGATTTGAGGCCGTCTCCGTCAAGCAGTTGACCGAACGGGCCGGCATCAATCGGGGTACCTTTTATAGCCACTATGTGGATAAGTTCGAGTTGATGGAGAAATGCGTCGATGAAATTTTTGAGGAAGCCGAACAGAAATTGATTTATCACTTGCCACACATCTTCGGAGACGAACGGACCGACAACTCGTATCATTACCTTGTCCCGTTTATTCGCTTCATCGAAGACAATCAAATCATCATGAAACCGCTGCTCGGACCGAACGGAGATCCGACGTTCCAGGCAAAGCTTCGAAAATTTATGCAAGCTGCCTTGTTTCAGCGCTCTCCAGTAACCTTGTTTGATCCGGATAAGATGATGGTCCCGCCTCCATATCTCGTCGCCTATCTCTCATCAGCTCACATGGGCGTCATCTACGAGTGGTTGAACAATCCATCTTCGAAAGAAACGGCGGAAGACATCGCACGCATCATCTATACGATCACATTTGAAGGACCGCTCGTCGCCGGTGGTGTGAAGTGAAACAATTAAAGCCTCCCGCACACGTTGCGAGAGGCCCTTTTTTACGGAATGCGAACATGCACATGCAAGTTCCCATTGTCTTCCGTTGTCGTCTGATAAGCGTTCTGTACTGCCTCTAAATCATGCCAGGCAATGCGGTATGACTTTCCTCGCATCCCTTCAAACTCGAAGGCGAGATGTTGTAAATCCGACATACCTAGGATACGGTCAAACGGTCTACCTGGACCATCCCATTCCAGTTGGTTTGCTGAATCCTTCAATACGAGGTCGAGCCCGTGCATCACTTTTTCTTTGATCAATTGTCCATCCGCCGCAACACGCATCCCGTCTTGAATATCATGCATCCGACACGATTCAATATCATCAAACGGGATGGTGATGTCATCCCCGTTCGCAAAGTGAAGCGTGATTGTTTTTACGATCATCTTAGATTCCTACTTTCGTTCAGTCTCTGTTCCCTTACTATACAAAACTTTTCCCGATTCAGGGATGACATCTTTGTGGATGTGGCAAATCCGTAAAAGCATGTTCGATTCATTTGGAAACGGGAATAGAAGAGGTAGCAATCATTCTGTTTTTTGAAAATAATACTTCGGAAAGGCGGCGAATATATGCAATCAGTGGATAAATCGGTCATCGTCATCGGCGGAGGGCTCGGCGGATTGTCAGCGGCCATCTCGCTCGCTCAAAAGGGATACGACGTCTCACTCTACGAAAAGAACGATCACATCGGAGGGAAAGTGAACCGTCTCGAACAAGACGGATTCGGCTTCGACCTCGGACCCTCGATTTTAACGATGCCCCATATCTTCGACAAACTGTTCCGTGGAAGCGGCAAACGGATGGAGGACTATGTTTTCATCAAGCGGCTTGAGCTCGAATGGCGCTCGTTCTTCCCGGACGAGACCGTGCTCGACCTCTATCATGACCTCGAACAGATGCAACGCGCAAATCCTTCCCTCTCTCGAAAAGACATGCAAGAATATCGTGAACTATTGAATTACGCAGCCCGCATTTATAAGACGACCGAGAAAGGCTACTTGGCTGAAGGGTTCGAGTCACCTTTAGAAGCCGTCATGAAGACGGGAATCTTCCCAACGCTCTTTGGGTTCGATTTGACGTCGACCATGTATAGTGCCATCAAGAAGCGCATCAGTAATCCCCATCTTCGGGACATGCTGTCGTATTACGTCAAATATGTCGGGTCGTCTCCGTATAACGCACCGGCCGTCCTCAACATGATGATTTACATGCAGTATGCCCAAGGCTGTTGGTACGTCGAAGGTGGGACCCACAAACTCGCGGAAGGATTGACAAAACTCGCCGAAGAAATCGGTGTGAAGCTACATACCGGTCAGGGCATCGTCCGTGCCCACACGGTGAATGAAAAAATCTCAGCGATCGAGCTTGAAGATGGACGTCTCCGTTCGGCCGATTATTTTGTCTCGAACATGGAAGTGATCCCGTTCTATCAGAAAATGGTCGACGCCGACGAACAGTATGTCGACAAAATCGTCGATAAATACGAACCTGCTAGCTCTGGATTCGTCCTCCATCTCGGCGTGAAGAAAGCCTATCCTCAGCTTGCGCATCATAACTTCTTCTTCTCCGAAAATTTGCATGAGCAGATGGATAAAATCTTTGAGAAACACGAACTTCCAGACGACCCGACGATTTATCTCGTCAACGTCAATAAGACCGATGCGACACAAGCGCCACCGGGACATGAGAACATTAAAATCTTGCCACACATCCCGTATATCCAAGACAATCCGTTCACCGAAGAAGAGTACGCCGCCTTTGAAGAGCGTGTACTCGATAAGTTAGAACGCATGGGTCTCCATGGTCTGCGTGAACATACTGTGACGCGTGACGTATGGACGCCTCATGATATCGAGCGGACGTATGGCTCGGACCGAGGTGCCATTTATGGAACGGTTGCCGACAAGAATCGAAACGGTGGCTTCAAGCATAAGAAGCAGAGCGAACTCTATCATAATCTCTACTTTGTCGGGGGAACCGTCAACCCGGGCGGCGGTATGCCAATGGTGACGTTGAGTGGTCAACAAGTGAGCGATAAAATCGCGAAGCGCGACAAAGTGAAATGATTTTCTTTCATCCCTCATTCGATATGAGGGATTATTTTTTTGAAACTTTTTCCAATCACCTTCCGTATATTGTGCTACGATACAAACAATCAAACATACAAACGGAGGAACAGGATGCATCAAATCACAAGTTATTTATTTATGTATGCCAAAGTTGTCGTCACGGATAAAGTTCCATTCTTTTGGACACTCGGGATTCCACTCGTCATCGCTTTGACGACACCATTATCAGGTGTTCATCAAGCGACACCTGCAGAATATTACGGACAAATCGCTTATTTTTGGGTATACATTGTCCTTGCTACATATGTGAATGGTGTAGGTATCGAACTCGCTCGCATGCGCGAATATGGACTGATGAAAACATACGTGATGATTTCCGGGAACAAACTGACGTATGTCATCGCCGTCATCTTGGCGCAACTTCTATTCGCCTCCATCAGCCTACTTTTATTCACAACGGTCGTGACGCTCGTACACGGATTCTTCTCGTTCAAATTGATTGCAACGTCTCTACTCGTATTGATTGGGAGTATCCCGTTCGCGGTTGCCAGTGTCGCCATCACGGCACTTCCAGTGAAAGTATCGAGTCTCGGAACGTTTGCGAACATTCTCATGTTCCCACTCTTCATATTGGCGACGAAGTCACCCGAGCAATGGTTCAGCTTCCTCAACCCGTTCTACGCGCTTCATGAATTCGCGCTCGGGTTGCTGCACCTGACGACTCAAGTCGATCTCTCGTTCGGAGTATGGGCGACATTCCTTTCCGTACTCGGTTACTTCATCATCGGTGCGATTGCGTTGAAACGCTTCAGTCTCGTCTCACTCATCACACGCTAGGAGGTTCTTATGCACGTAAACCAACTCACTTATCGCTATCCGAAAGCGACGCGCCCTGTACTCGACGGCGTCTCGTTCACCCTGCAACCAAATAAGCTGAACGTGTTAATCGGACAAAACGGTGCCGGGAAGACGACACTGTTTGATTGTATGACAGGTACCCTTCCCGTTGACAAAGCGTCACTCGACCTCGTTCCGACGACGGACATGCTGTATTTGACACAACTCATGTATAACCATCATGAGTTGACGGGAAAAGACTTCGCCTATTTCATCGGACGCCTGTCGCAGCGCCCCGAATTCAAGAAACTCGAGTCTTACATAAACAATCTTTCGACGTCCCGAGAACAAGAACTGTTCGAACATCTATGGACGATGAAACTCGGGAAGATGTCCGTCGGGGAGAAAAAATGGCTCTTCGTGACACTGTTGTCTTCGATCAAACGATCTCTTTATTTATTTGATGAGCCGACAAGCGGGGTCGACCCGGCGTCACGCATTCAAATCATGCGCCGCCTACAGCGTCTCGTCGATGACGGTAAGATGTGTCTCATCTCGACGCATCAGTTGCATGACTTAGTTCAACTTGATGCCCACGTCATCTTCTTACACGGTGGACGCATTTTATATGAAGGGGACTTCCAAGACTGGCTCAAAGAGTCTGGAACGACCGACCCGGACGAAGCGTTCGTTCGGATGGTCGACACACCACTTGATGATGTGGCGGTGACACGATGAATGACTCGTTTTGGGAACGACACCGGTTCACATTCTATACAATTGGCATGGTCGTCTGCGGCTTTCTCATCTCCATGTTCTCATGAAAAAACTCAGCCTCTGAAGCTCTGTCAGGGGCTGAGTTTCTGTTTACGATGTGCTTGTCGTAACTCCCGATTGGTCACATGCTCAGGATCCGCTTCACATAATTTACGGTCCATCGGGATGTACAAGATAAGAAGTGGAATGACGCCAATCAATGCGACACCGAGTAACTCCTGCATCGAACCGAATACGAACCACGTGAGGAAAGTGAATATACCAAGTGACCCAAACATGGCGACGATGATAAGAAATTCTCGGCGCACGAGGCGTTGATATTCCTCGTCTTCGTTGAATGTTCGTAACAGTTTCATCCGTCGCCACGCTTGATAGAGCATCGGCAATTGAGTCACGAGGAATGAGAAGGCAATCGTCGTCACCGTGACACCTTTTATGACTGAAACGACTAGAAATAAAAATAGGCCGATGATGCCAAATATCGCGCTGACCCCTCGCGCGTCGAGATCCTGTTCGACCATTTTGGGGAGACGTTCTTGTTTATCCATTCACTTTCCTCCTTTTTTGTTTCTTCCGACTCATCAGTCCCAATAAACTCTCGACCACGTGCTCGTCATCAATCTTTAGAATCTTCCAATCCAACCATGACTCAAGAAGTAGGCAACTCGCGACGAGAAGCGCACATCCGAGGCCTAGAGTATCTAAAGCTACATACTTTAGTGAATATAGGGCCAAGAGAAACATAACACCAGTCAAGAGAACGAACTGTATCGTGCCTTTTAAGTAGATGAATCTGCGGTATGTAGATGAGTCATTGAACTGTAAAAACAACTGGATTTTATGCCACGTCGCCACCAAAAGCGGCATAAGCAGCGCCGCACAAAAAATGAACAAGGACAGGTTCATCCTTGAATCATTGAACAATAACCAAAGCGCTGTCACGACACCGACTATCATCACAAAGAGCGGACCCTTTTTAGTCCATGATTTGTCGTACAGATACTCCATCCGTTCTTCTCGTACCACCTCTCGCACCTCCAACAGTAAAAATCATCCAATTCTCTCTGTATGTTCATCTTAACAATCTAAAAACAAACTTTCGAGGATTTTCCATTAAAAAGGAAAAAGCACCTGATGTTATCAGATGCTTCTCGTTATCCGGCTTTTGAAACTTTCGCTGATGTGACGGGTGTCTTCCCACTCAACTGAAACACGAGCACCCCACCAACAATCAACACAATCCCGACGACCGTCTTCCAGGTGAACGGAACGGCCGTCAAGCCGAACCATCCTAACGTATCCCAGAGGAGCGCGAACAAGATTTGAGACACCATGACGATCGAGATGGCATAACTCGGTCCGAGTCGCTCGACACCTTGCGTCACACTCATGACGACTCCGACGCCAAAGATTCCGCTGAACCAGTACCATGTCTCCATCTCCTCTACTCGGAACAAGGCACTTCCTTCTTGAAATAGACCAATCAGTAGCGATGCTAAAAATCCGAGTCCAAGGACGAGTGTCGTCGTCGCCCACGCACCAACACGCTTTTTAACATTAGCGTTAAACGTATTTTGCACACAGACGAGCATTCCGCCGATGACAGCAAGCATCATCCCAATCGCCATGGTTCTCCCCTCCTATTCATAAATACTCTCCCCGACAATCTCCAACAACCCTTCCCGGTCGATGATGGTAATCATCCGCCGATTTCGTTCAATCAAGCCTGCTTCGACGAAACGCCGAAGCGTCCGGTTCACATGGCGATAACTCGTCCCAATCAAATCAGCGATATCCGTCAATTGATCCACGGTCGAGCCAAGCGTTTGATCATCTGGTGTCATCGACAATAAATAACTCGCTAAGCGGACCTCAACAGGATAGAACAAGTTGAAGCTGAGTGACTGCGACTTCCGTTCGAACTTTCGCGTGATTTCTTCCAATAAATAATGTAACCAGGCGACTTCTTCGTGCGCGTGACGTACTAAATCCTCGAATCGGATGACGAGCATCTCAACTTCTGTGACAGCTTCGACCGTATTCAAATAAGGGGTCCGTTGAATATATTCGATGTCCCCAATCAAATCGAGTGGATATTTGAAAGAAAGGACGAGACGCTTACCGGTAGCGGAAGTATGTGAGACGCGAATCTTCCCTTTCACTAAAAACCGGAGATGCTCCGCTTCATCGCCTTGCGTACAAATGACGTCTCCCGGCTCGTATCGGACAAGCTTCAATTCTTGTTGCGCAGCGACGGGCAAAACGTCTAATTCAAATTGCTTCACATACGCCTCAACCATATACGTTTCCCCCTACCATTTTAATAAGATGACCCCCGCAATCATCATGAACACCCCGAACAACTGTATCCCGTTCAAGTTCCGACGCACCATTCCGAACCATCCACGCCAGTCAATGACGAGCGCGAGCGCCAACTGCGCGATGAGAAACAAGGAAATCGTGAGCGTGACCCCGAGCTCGTGGACGGCCGTCATATTACTGAACAAGATGATCGCTGCAAACGCCCCACCTGATAAGTAGAGCGGGTTCACGTGACGCATCTCGATATACGTGCGGTCGCGTAACGCCAACATGACGAGGAGCGCGACGATGAATCCTGTGAACTGTGTCAACGTCGCCGCTTGCCACGTTCCAATCTGCGAACTGATTCGCGCATTCGCCACACTTTGTAACGTCAAAAAGAAGCCTCCGCTGATTGCAAACAACACTCCTCGCATCGTTTTTCCCCCTTAAGATAGACGAATCAATACAATTCCGATCACCATGACAATCAGACTGATGATTTGAACACCGGTGACCGGGTTCTTCTTCGCTCCGAACCAACCGAAACGGTCAATCAGTAAACTTCCACATAACAGTCCGACAATGACGATGATGACAGCAATCCCCGTCCCCACAATCGGAACGATCAGGACGTTTCCTCCGATGAAGAGCGCCCCGATGATTCCACCGAGCCAGATCCACCACGGTTGACCTTTCAGTTGACCGAGCGGAACGGGTTGGCGTGAGACGAGTAAAATGAGTAAGAGCGCCAACGTTCCGACAACGAAAGAGACCAATGCCCCTTTCAGAGCCGATTCGAGCACTGTTCCCAAATAGCCGTTAATGGCCGTTTGCGTGGCACTCATCATCCCTGTGAAAATCCCAAACAGTCGCCAAAGATTCAGGTTCCCGGTGTCCGTTTCCATCGAGACGACCAACTTGCCTCTTCGGCGGTTGAGCCAGTCGGATAAGGCGACCGTTCCGATGACGCCAAGTAAGACGAGCACAACTCCGAACAAACGAAGCGCTGTAATTGGATGTTCGACAGAATTGAACCAACCAAAATGGTCAATCAACAATCCCATCAAAATCTGTCCAAAAATCGGCATGATGACCGTCTGGACACTTCCGAGCCTCGGGAACAGCAAGATATTCCCCGTTAAAAATAAAACACCTAACAGTCCACCAATCCACATCCACCCTGGACCTTCCTGAATCACTGAGCTATCAAACCCGAATGACTGTCCGGTCAAAAGGAGTAACAGAGATAAAAAGATGGTCCCGACGGTAAACGATAAAAACGATGCGACGACCGGGGAGCCGACCACTTGGCGCAAGCGTGAGTTCACACTCGTCTGCATCGGTAGCAAAATCCCAATCGTCAATCCAATCAAAATAGCTAACATGACTGTCTTCCTCGATTCTTCTACTAGTTCTCTATACATTGTCAGCTTACGCCTCGGCACCCAAGAAGAAAAGGACCGATGTCCTCAAATAAAAAAACGAACCCTTTTCAGGTGTTCGTTTTGGACTCATGGAAACGCTGATCGCGTGCTTCACGCAATTCTTTCCCAAGTACGTGATGCACATCTAACTTGTGAAGCTTTTGATTGATGATGTATGGTGCCAGAATCGACAGCCCACCGATCCCGAATAACCCGGAAATAGCAACGACGGGCGACAACGAATCGGCATAATAGGCGGCTAGTAGGCAGATGGTCGAGACGAAGCAGAGCCACTGGATTCCAAAGTCTGTATACACCAGACGTTGATAACGGGCATCCTCGTTAAAGGTAAGAAGAAGTTTTGTCTTCCGCCACTCGAGACAGAGATACGGAAAAAAACTGATGAAGACGATGAGCGGGGCGTACAGTCTGTACTGCGCAGCGATGAGGAATGTCATCACGACGGTCGCGATGGCAACGCCCCACCGCCAACGCCAATGACTGTCATCTTGTTTGAGCAACTGTTCAATTCGCTTTTCTTTCGTCAGCATATGTACTCCCTTCGTAAGATCGATAGTGCTTCGTCACCTCATCCCGTGTCGGTTGGTCCGGGTCGGCTTGTCGTAATTGCCGGACGGTCTGATAGTGGGTCCATGCTAGCAGGACGATCCCTAGACCAATGATGCCCAGGACGATGAAGCCTAGACCGATTGACGAAACCTCAAGGCGACTGAGAAGGACCATTCCTGTGATTGCTCCAATCCAGTAAGAATAGAGGCGGTACAAGCGCTTCGTGAGCGACTGGGCTTTTTCGGACGTCATGGTTTGCAACTGTTTACTTTCTTGACGTGTGAGATACATGAGTCCAGTCGCTGCTAGCATCGACCCGATTCCCCATATCCACCATGTGTCAAAACCGAGCACGAAACTGTTACAGACAATGAGAGCTGCTGTAAGCCAGATGCTCGTATTTTGATACATTTTCCGATATGCCCCGATATATTGAATTCGTTCTTGTTTCGTCATGACTCTTTACGACCTTTCCTTGAAATATCATCTAACGTATGTTTCAAACGCTCACGGTTTGCCCGGGTCCATTCGCCAGATGTGACGTGGTGCTCATCAAACGCGGACTGCTTTCGGTCAATCCAGCGTGGAATCAATATGAGACACGGTCCGCCGATGAGGAGCGTCCAACTCATCCACGGTAAGAGATCGATCCCGTTGAAATGCATCGCAATCAAAATCACGAACCACATCAGACTGATTAACATAACAGTAAAATCCATTCGTAACAGACGATGATAGCGTGTCGATTCGTTGAAGGATTGCTGTAATCTCATCTTCTTCCATTCAAGCCATGTCGCATAAAGAAGTGCGACACCTGGTAGGAGAATGCTATACGGACTCCATGTCGACAGAAAATAAATCGATACGCCAAACATGGCCGCGCTTGCCATTATATTCAGACGATTGAAGCGCTTCTCAAACTGCTCAATTCGTTGAAGTCGTTCCGCCTTGTCCACGCTGTCACCTCAATCTTTCACGAAGTCGAGTTTGATTTCGCGGCGCATCGGTTGATCCGCATCATACTCGGAAATCTGTCTGTCGAGCATCTTTTGTACGAAATGTAATAAGGTGACTCCACTTAAGAAGACAATGAAGAGCGACCACCCCGGCCAACCGATCAGAACGATTAACGGGAAGAGGATGGCTAATAGGACGAGGAGCCCCATTTCCGATACATACTGCCAATCGATGATCCGTTTGGCTTGTTTCACATCCGTCAACTTTCTGACGAAGCGACGCTCTCGTCCGATGACGTAAAGCATAATTATCAGTACGAGCGCCAACGGGATGGTATATATCGATTCTCCGTTAGACTGAAGTGTGAGAACGACAAGTGCTCCCGTCAAAACTGCTAAGATTGAGCGCAACACAAGCCAACGTTGTTGATAACGATAAATGGTATTGATTCGTTCTTGTTTATTCATTTCATTCATCCTTTCAGAATCGTCGAATCTCACGACGTGTCGGTTGTTCCGGGTCGAGCCAGCGGATTTGTTGATCGAGTTTCTCTTGAGCCCATAAGATATAAAGCAATGCCCCACCGATAAGAACTGCAGGAATCCAAGACCACTCTATGATTCGAATGGCCAACGGATTCACCAGTCCGAGCAATGCGATAAAGAGGAAGTCCAGATGATACTGCAGTGTCACGACACGTTTCACCTGTTCTTGCTCCGACAATTGACTAATTGCCTCTGCTTCATTCGAAAAGAAGTAACGCGTCGCAAGTAACACCCCACCGATGATTGTGAACCCAATCCAAATGTTCCCGTCCGTTCGCATGAGGAAGTAAACCGCAAGACCTGCCGGAATCGCTAAGAGTAAGCGTTGCAGGAGTCGCTTTCGATTTGATTGTTTGATTGTATGTAGTCGTTCTTGCTTGTTCATCTCATTCACCTCTTATTTCACTATACGGGATGCGCATGAGAAAAGTTCCGTTATTTTACATTTTCGTACCAAAGTCATGTTTCTTGACGATATGACTATCTCAGCTTATAGTTTAGTTAACTTAACTATATCTTAAAGAATGAAAGTAAGAGGTTATCAACATGAGCTTATTAAGCAATTCCCGATTTGTGTTTACCTGGTTATCCGGGATGACGCTCACGCTCGGGTTTTCAATTTTCTTCTTGAGCGTCTCGTGGTTAACCATTGATGTGTTGAAACAACCGACGCTACTCGGAATCATTTTGACCGCGGTTTCGTTACCTCGCGTGATCATGATGGTGTTCGGCGGTGTGTTCGCCGACCGGTTCCAAAAGAGTCGCTTGTTATGTTTAACGAATATCGGGCAAGGCGTGTTGATGTTAATTGTCGTCTCGCTCCATTTCGCTGATGCATATTCGGTGGCAGCACTTTTGGTCATCTCCATATTGTTTGGTCTTTTAGACGGCATGTCTTACCCGGCACTGTCATCACTCATGCCTTCAATCGTATCAGGTCAACAGTTGCAACGCGCGAACTCCCTCTTCCAAGGGTCGCTCGAGTTGATGTTCGTCATCGGTCCGTTCCTTGCAGGGATCCTACTCACGTGGGGAAGTTTTGGTCTCAGTTTCGGCACAGCGGCTGCCTTGATCTTCCTCTCTGCGATTTTGATCATGCCTCGGCTGATTCAAGATCACATTCCCGAGGTCGCTCCGCTCTCCCCAAAAGATGTGCTCGTTGATTTGAAAGAAGGCATTCGTTACGTATCGAAGACGCCTGTTTTACGAAGTGGAACGTTCGCGATCGCCATCGTCAACTTGTTCGTCATGGGACCACTCATCATGAGTATCCCGATTCTCGTCGGTGCGGTCGGAGGGACGGCTTTTGATTTAAGTATCATCGAAGGTGGGCTCGCAGTCGGGACGTTCGTCGCAAGTTTCTTGATTCTATTATTGCGGTCCGTTCATCGTGGACGTTTCGTCTTCCGAGCACTGTTCCTGACGCTCGGCGCCTTCTTCCTCTACACGCAGGTTCAATCGATTCCGCTGCTTGCCGTTGCGGCTTCCATGAGCGGATTTATGATCATGCTCGTGTACTTGCCGACCGTCACCATCATGCAGGAACAAAGCGACTCTGACAAAATTGGACGCGTCATGAGTATCATGTCACTCGCCGCCTCGGGCCTTGAACCGATTGCGTTCGCCATCTTATCGGTTCTTGTCGCCTTGTCCGTCCCGATTCAAACGCTCTTATTGGCGTTTTGTATAATCGGACTAGTGTGTGGTGTCCTCTTGTATCTACGGAGCGAAACGTTCCGACGAACACCGTAAAGAAAGGATGAATGACACGTTGAATGAAACACGAAAACAACAAGTCCTCACGATGTACCGCCAAATCGATGAGCTCAACTTGCTGTTCACGAAATATTTCACGGAATTGAACGAGTTCGAGTTGAGTTATCAACAAGAACAAATGCTGCTTCTCTTCAAACGCCAAGAGACGTGGACGACGACAGAGATCGCGACGAAGATGTCCATCTCCAAAAGTGCCGTCAGTCAGGTGATCAAAGTGCTCGAACAACGCGACTTCGTCGTTCGGGAAAAAAATCCTGAGAACCTTCGGGAAAGCTTCATCCGACTTGGCCCGAACGGTCTGGCGTACTCGAAACAAATCGATGAGATTGAAGAACGCCTCGCTGAAGAGATGTTCTCCGTCCTCGAGGATGACGAGATGAAGATGATCAACCGCTCGCTCACGTTGATGATTCAAAAGTTCAAATGAAGAAAGGGATTTCCACATCGGAAATCCCTTTCTTTTAGTTCATTTTATTTTTATATCGCTCAAGTCCTCTGACCGCATACTCATGATCGAGCTCTGGTGTTAAGCCTGCGACCGTCACCGTACCAATCATCCCGGCACCGTTCACGCGGATCGGAAGCGTTCCGCCGATGGCCTGATAGTCGTTCGCTGGTAACAGTGAATTTGTATCGTGTGAAAGACCCGACTCCTCAAAACGCTTCGCAATGAAGTGCGAGCTACGTTGATAGTGGTCCGTCACCCGTTTCTTCCGGAACAACCACATGTAATTCTCTTCTGTCGTTCCTTCCATCAAATGCGTGAAGACCGGGATACGGTTCTTTTCAATATGAACGGCGACGTTCACCCCGTCTTCTTTCGCCAAGTCGATGATCGTCTGACCGAGTTGAAGTGCCTCTTCATGACCGAACGTCGAAAGTGTCATTTGTTCCTCTTGTGCTTGAAGTTGTGTTGTATTCATCATAATCTCTCCTTTTGTTTGTTGTAACTGACCATCGTAAGAAGTGACGCGAGTAACGCCATCACTGCTCCGACAAAGGCGGTATTCAATACGTCTGAGACGGCGAGGACGACACTACCGAGCGTCGAACCGAGTGCGATCCCAATATTGAATGCCGAAATGTTTAATGCCGATGCCATTCCTTTCGCCGACGGGACGTATCGTTCCGCGAGCTGAACGATGTGTGTCTGTACACCGGCTGACATCATGAACGCTACGAGTCCGAGAAGTGAAATGGCGACAAGCGCCAAGAATTTCTCCGGTAATAGGACGTATTGCAGCGCTAAAATGACTGCTTGAGCAAGAAAGACGAAACGTAAGCCTTTGAGCGGCTCCTTGTCTGCGATTCGTCCTCCGATGATATTCCCGATAGCGACAAACACGCCGTATAGTAACAGAATCCAGGTGATGCTCGAGCTCGCATACCCACTGACACCCGATAAGATCGGTGCCATATACGTGAACAGGACGAACGTCGCCCCGAACCCGAGGATTGTCATCGTGAGTGCTCCTAGTATATGAGGATTCTTCACAAGCGCTCCGATATCACGAAGGGTTGTCTTTTCTTCGGTCTGCTGTTTGTCTTGTTGCACCGATGTGAGAATCGCAATTAATCCAATCACACCGAGCGCAGCGACGACACCGAACGTGGTGCGCCAACCGAACGACTGACCGACCCAAGTCCCGAGCGGAACGCCTAAAATCGTTGCGACCGTGAGACCTGTGAACATGATGGAGACGGCAGTCCCTTGCTTCGTGGGTGGAACGATTCGTGTCGCCACAATCGTCGCCATGGCGAAGAATAATCCGTGTGCGACAGCAGTCACGACACGAGACACCATCAACCATTCATAGGTTGGTGCGATGACCCCAAGGGCATTCCCAATCGTGAACACGACCATTAACCAAACGAGCAAGCGTTTTTTGTTCATCCCGCTGAAGACGACCGCTAAAATCGGTGTCCCGATGGCCAACGCGAGTGCGTAACTGGAGACGAGACTTCCAGCCGTTGTCAACGAGATGGCTAAATCATCCGCGACCGTCTCGAGCAGACCGACGATGACAAACTCGGTCGTCCCAATGGCGAAGGCACTGATGGCCAACGCGAACAAGGCGCGGTACATCTGTTTCGTCATAATGAATTCCTCCTGAATTATTGAATGAAGGAGGTGATGGCTTGACTATACTGCTGAAGGACTTTACTGAGCTGACGGTCACGCTTTTTCGTCAACCGTGAACTCGGACCCGAGATGGCGAGTGCGGCGATGACATGACCGTCACGCATAATCGGGACCGCGATACAACGCAGTCCGATTTCGGCTTCTTCGTCATCAACTGCGTACCCTTGTTCATGGATGGCATGAAGATGATAGGTCAACAACTGACGATCGACGAACGTGTGCGCCGTCTTTTGAACGAGTTCGAGTTCCGTCATGACACGCTGTAACGACGACTCGTCCAAAAAAGCGAGAATTGCTTTCCCAAGCGCGCTTTGATGCGCCGGCGAACGTTCTCCGACTTCCGTGTGACTTCGAATCGAATGCGTTCCATCCACGACCTGTGTATTGACGACGTTTGTGCCATGCAGGATGGCGACATATACCGTTTCGCCAGTTTCTTCACTCAACTGTTGGAGCGGTGGCACGGTATACCAGTTCGTCACCGTATCAATCGGTGCTTCGACCGATTCGAGCTTGTCACCAAGGCGATAGCCGTCTTCCGTCTTCTCCACATAGTTCAACTGCTCGAGCGTGTACAGGAGACGGAACGTCGTCGTCTTGTTGTAACCGGATGCTCGCATCAGCTCGGTCAGTGTCATCGATTCATTCACCCGAATCAAATCAATCAAATGTAGTCCTTTTTGCAGTGTGGTCACCATGTATGCTTCCATGTTGAATCACCTCATGTCGCTTATCATAAGCAGAATGTATTGTTACTTCAAAGATACCCAAAAAAGTTTCGATATATGAAACAAGCCCATCACACACGGTGACAGGCTCGATCAATCCTCTATGTTGAATTGTGTTACCATCCGCTCCGCCGAACGTAACGCCCCTTCGATATGTCCCCCAAACTGCGCATCCATCTCAGAACCGATTAGATGGAGACGGTCTCCGAGTTCGATTGGACCATAAGCCGGGAATGCTGTGAGCGGCATGAGGTCGTCAGATGTCGCCGTCTCAGATTCTGTCGACCAGTCCATGTAGTGAAATCGCAAGAAGTCATTCGCTTTCGGACCGTATAACTTCTCCAGTTGCTCAATGACACGCGTCTTCACTTGCCCTTCTCCCAACGCTTCCCGTTCTCCCGGTGACAGACGGAAAAATCCGAATAGCGCACCTTGACCATCTATCGGCGAGGCGTCATGAATCTCTTGGAGTGGACCGACCCAACTCATCCCAAAGCCAGACAAACCTTCTTCTCGCCAGAACGGTGTCTCGTATACGATGAGCGCCTTCGCCTGGGATGCCATCCACGTCGGTGTCGTCTTGAGCGCATTCCGTGTCGATGCTAACAATTCAGGCTCGATTGTCAGATTGGCGACAAGGCGTGGAGGAAGTGCGAGAATCACGTCATCCGTGTGATGCACCGACCCATTTTGGAACGTCAATTGAACTCGGTCTGACTGTCGGTCGATGGACGTGAGGCGATGCCCAATCCGAACGATGTCATCGGGCAACTTCGCGTACAGGGCTTCCACTAAACTCGTCATTCCGCCGACTACACGTTTCGATTGGACGATGCTTTCCTCCGGCAACACATGTCGTTCCGGGGCAGTCGTCGTCTGGCGTTCGAGCACCATCTCCCCTGTCGTATGTTGAAGGAAAGACTCGAGTCCGAGTGTATCCACGAGTTCCGAGATCGTCTTCTCCGTATCCGGCCAATACCATGTCGGTCCGAGGTCATAGCCATCCTTCGTGAAGATACGTCCTCCGACTCGGTCACGTGCTTCAAAGACCGTAACGTCATATCCTTTTTGTTGAAGTTGGAGTGCTGCATAGAGCCCGCTGACACCAGCTCCGATGATGGCGATTTGTTGTTTCATCGTACTCACATCCAATCTATTTCATTCAAATAGTCTAGAAGCTGTTGATTTGTAATGTCGTCTTGCCTTAACAACGTTTCCCCTTGCTCTACACGCTGTTCTCCCGGGAAATAGAGTTTTAGAATCTCTAAGCACGCTTCTACAGTCGTTGCGAAACTCTCATCCTTCACGTTAATCGTCAAATACCAACCTCTAATGACTCGCTTTACGATGGAACGCTTCTCTAGATGAGACATCTGTCCACGAAGCAATTTGGACTTAGCTGTTTCAATGGTGGAAACTAAATCTTGGTTCAACGCCTCACTCACACGAGCGTCCGGCTTCATGAGTGGGAATTGAGTCGAAACATCTTCCCCGTAAACACACGTACAGAGATGCCTTAGCCAAAAGCCCCATTCAAAACGGTTCGCCGGATCCAGTGCCACATCCAGGCGACCGATATCGTAGTCGATTTTGATGACTTCTGGATATTCCGTTAGTAATTGCTCCGTCTGCTCCACCAATTCCGTCGCATCGATATCCTCATGCACAAGCACCGTCAAATCGAGATCAGATTCACCAGCAACAGCCGTCCCGCGACCGATGCTTCCATATAGGTATATGCTATGTAGCTGTTCATCGAATGCTTCTTTCACCAATTCAATTGATTTGAAGAGAATTGTTTCAAACTCAGGCTGAATATGTTTGATGGACGTTTGGTTGATGACGTAACCTTCCTCGTCTGTTCCAAGTCTAGTCGGACACTTCAAAGAACGCTGTCGATTTGTTGAATTCATTCTGATCAAGACCTCTTTTCTATATGCTTAACCTACCGAATGTCTGATATAAAATGCTACTGTCGCCCCTGTCACGATGGATGTATTTGGAAGTATAATGGAGTGTACAGGTAAAGGAGGAAGTTCTCGTGAATATCATCATCAGTTCATTATTTGCAAGTCTTGCGTTTTTCTTACCCATCATCGCCATTGTCTTCGGAATTGTATGGCTTGTCAAAGTGGTCAATCGATTTGAAAAACGCGCAGCAGAAAACTTGAATTGGAGCGTCAAAACACTGAACAGTTTCGAGTGTTAATTGAACGTCTCGATCGAATTGAACAACAATTGGACTCGAACACAAAACGCAGCTGACTCAGGTCAACTGCGTTTCGTCTTATATCGAGCCATATCTGAATAGGTCACATGTTCCGGGTCATGTTGCTTCATCCGCTGATCAACATGTCTGGATATCATCGACACAACGAACATCAATAAGAACGAAATAATCGTGAAGCTATATATTTCGGTAACAATGATTGCAATCGCAATCCCAATATTTAAAAGCACGACAATCAGCGCGCAAATCAACTCAAGCCACACGGTATGACGATATGCAACGTCCTCATTGAAACGTAGCAACGTCTGTGTGCGTTTCCACATCGGAAGCATCAAAAGGAGCGGAGCGAGCAATACACTTCCAAACAATGCTTGAATAGCGGTGAGCCACCCTAACCACCAAACCAGCAATCCACTCATAATAAAAATCACGGAAAAAATGAAACTCAAATGAATGGCATGAACATGGCTTCGACTTAACTTATCTAGACGTTCCTCGTGTGACATCGTTATCTCCTTTTCACTCAATTGATTTTCTATGGCTACAATCGATTTTATTAAGCTTTATTCTGCTTCATCCGTCTCCAATGCACAAACGCATTCGCAAACCAAATGATTGTTAATAGTGGGAACATGACGTTCATCCAGTTTGCACGTTCTATGTGGAATAAGGGGATCGCAAGAAAGAGAGCCAAATTCAATATACCTGCTCCGAGATACATGACGAATAGTAATCGATGGTTCGACTTCATCGTGAATCATTCCCACTCAAAATCGGATACTTCACTGCATTTTTCACGAGCTTGTCTTCAATCGCTTTCGATACATTGATGTTAGCAGCATGCGCGAACGTCAGCGCATAGATCAACACATCGGCAAGCTCCTCTTCCATCTCCGTCTTTTTCGTCTCAAGCGCTTCTTCACTCGAGATCCACTGGAATACTTCAAGTAACTCACTCGCCTCGAGCGACAAGGAAAGTGCCAAGTCTTTCGGGTTATGGTGAAACGCCCAATCGCGCTCATCTCGGAACTTAATAACCTCGTCCATTAATCGTTGTACTTCGTTCATGTTTATACCCTCTCTCTTTGTAGCTTCAATAATTTTCGTCGTAGCGATTCATCGGACGCATATAGATAGAGTCCTTTGACGCCACGCTTCATCAATATGTTAATCGAGTTCAAGACGATCTGTTCTTTTGCCGAATCGACGTTCTCAATTCCTTCGACTCCAGCATATGCGCCTGTGTCTTTATATAAATTCGGATCAATCACCAGACACTCCTGCTCCTCGTCATAAGATACGGATGGACCTAAAACGACACCTACATAATTCAAATCGAATCCTTGAATCGTGTAGATGGAACCGGCCTCGGCGATGGTTTCTGCTTTTTCGGCCCACGTCGTCTTTCCACCGGTCGTATTCCATGGCATTTTATAATCTCCGTTCGACTCATACACATAATAGGTGTCTCCGTCCTTTTTGTGTAAAAAGTCAAAAGTCGAAACAACACGGCTCAACCCGTATCTTCGATCTTGCTCGATGATGGTACGGTGCATCTCTTCTAACGTTTCAAATATTCGTAAATCATATCGCTTCGATTTCGGTAACGGATTGATTCGTTTTTCTTTAAATGCGTTGACCCAGTTCATCATATCTTCATCCGCTTGCATTCGGAATTGACTGGTTAGTTTGTAAGTCTCTACTGTCCTTGCTTTCTTTTTATAATCATCCAACTTGAGCGAATTCCAGTGACTCTTCAGTTTCAATACTTGATGTTGATCAAAAATAGCGATGACAATTTTGGCTTTCTTCAGCAACTCTTCGAGATGATTGTCTTGCCGGAAGTTGTTATAGGCATCTGATTTCGTCAGCAACAAATGGGCTTCGTCCACAAATACAATATCGACTTTCTCATCTTTCAGTTTATTCAATAACGGCGTCGGCTTTGTGAAGTCCCCTGCTTTAAGATGTTTCACTTGCTTTGCGATTCCTTTATAGGTCTTCAACATCTCTTCATGATTAACGACTAAATAATTTTTTGTCTGATGAAGTGTTGAATTGGTGTCTTTTGTTCGAGCTTGGATTGTATTAAAGATTGAGCTCAAGACAACACTTTTTCCTACACCTGCTTCTCCTTCAATCACATATAGATCTCCGTATGTTTCATTTGGGTCTACTTTCGACATTTGCGTTTCACAAAAGTCGAGTACCTTCTCTTTTAAATCTAACTGTTTGACAGATAATTCTTTAAACGGAGACAGCTTGAAGATATCCTTGTTTTCAATGGCGTGAAGCTCATTTTGAACAAGTCCCTTACGATGTAATTCATCCCAGAGTTCGGGAAACAATTCGTTGTCGTAATAAGTTTTATTGTAGTAATTGTGCGTGAAGTCGTTCGCAGTTTTACTTTTATTCTGAAGCGTATACTTCTCATCTCCTAAAAAATAATTGATGAGCTTTGTTTCGAGATGGAATGTTGCTGAACGGTTGAACTTATGATGATCGACGAGATGAATTTGACTCAGCTGTTTCCGTTCTGTTTGTTTAAGCTTTAGATGTTGCTTCATTCGCTTTTTAAAGTGAACCGTTTCTCCAATGTATGCTTCTTTCTCTCCGTTCAAAATGTAAATCACCGGATAGTTCACATATGTTTCTGTATCATCAATACTATGTAGAATACTTTCTTCGAATGTGAATGGAATGACGTTAACCATACAACAAACCTACCCTCTTATAATTTCAAATTATATCCATTTTATCATACAATGCCTTTTAGATGATTACTTGCTACTTTGCAAGTTCTAAATCAGATAATGGTATAATTCCAATAAAAAGGGAGGGATTCGGTGCTTACTTTCCAAAGTGTCTCGGTTCGTCAACAAGACACACTCATTCTCGAAAACATTTCATTTACAATCCAACCCGGTGAGTTGGTCGCCATTCATTGTGGCGTCATTTCTCGGGAAATCATCTTCGGTCTCATCAGTCAGGAGATCTCGACATACACCGGGAACATCGACCACGCTTCAACGTTTTCCCTCTTCTCCGTCCGGGACGGCTTATACGACCGACTCACTGTTGAAGAATATTTACGCTTCACTAAACGTCTTTATGACTCATCCGACTCGGTCGAATCGGTCATCGAGCGCCTCCAACTCAACACATATCGAAAGAAGCGCCTCCATCGTCTCAGTCGCTCTCTTGTCAGACGCACGCAGTACGCCGCGATGCTTCTCCAGGACCGTGACCTGTATTTGTTTGAAGAACCCGATCAAGACGTGGACCAAGAGACACGACACCTTTTACGCGATACGCTACAGACATTGACGTCGAGACAAAAAGCCGTCCTTATGTTGACGAGTAACATGGAAAGTGCACTCTTCATGACATCGATCGTCTATCGGATCGACCACCGTCACTTGCGCCTGTTAGATGTGGAACCGGAAGAAACGGATGAAACAGAAATCTCATCTGAGGTCATCCACGTCCGTTTCGAAAAGATCCCGACGAAGGTGAACGAAAAAATCATCTTACTTGACCCTCCTGAAATCGACTTCATCGAGAGCCAGGACGGTCAATCGATTTTACATAGTCAATCGGATCAGTTCCCGAGCGTCTTCACGATGAACGAACTCGAGACGCGGTTGACCCCGTATGGTTTCTTCCGCTGCCATCGGTCCTATCTCGTGAACTTACAACGTGTCCGCGAAGTCATCACCTATACGAAAAACAGCTTCAGTCTCGTCTTGGATGATTCAGAGAAGACGACGATTCCGTTATCTAAGACAAAAATGGCAGAACTAAAGACGATGATGGGGCTCAAATAGTCTCCATTCATAGTTCCATTCTCTTCGTTCACCTCCTGATATGCGCCATTTATCGCCATTTGAATGCGGTCCCCCTTTATTACTTATACGATAGAGGCAAGCAAGATGACATCGACAAGGAGGAACGGGAATGGAACCAATCATTCAAGTGAACGGGTTGAAGAAATTGTTTGGAAACGAGGAAGCGTTACGTGATGTGACGTTCACAGTTGGAAAAGGAGAAGTGTTCGGCTTCTTAGGACCGAGTGGTTCAGGAAAGACGACGACGATTAAAATTTTGACGTCACAGCTCGCACAGACGGCTGGGGATGCAACTGTCTTCGGTGTGCCGGTTGCCGACTTAAAACAAGAACAGTACCGTAAACGTATTGGCGTGTTGACGGATAACAGTGGTCTATACACACGACTTTCGATTGAGGAAAATCTCAGTTTATATTGCAATCTATATGATGAACCGAAGACTCGGATTGATGAGGTATTGAACATGGTCAACCTTAGTGGCGAAAGGAAGAAGCGCATCGACAAACTCTCTAGAGGCATGCTGCAACGGGTGACGCTCGCACGCGCCCTTCTTCATGAGCCAGAGCTCCTGTTTCTAGATGAACCGACATCGGCTCTCGATCCGGTCAACTCTCGACACATCTATAAAGGGATCGAACGGTTGAAGGCAAACGGAACGACCATTTTTTTAACGACACACGATATGCAGGAAGCAGAAGAGCTATGTGACCGTGTCGCTTTCTTACATCAAGGGTCGATTCAACTGCTCGATGCCCCGAACTTATTGCGTAGGAAATATGCGACAGGATCGATGCGAGTCGAATTGAATAACGGTCAGACGCATGAAGTAACTCAAACTGACGAAGGCGCGGACTGGCTCCATAAACAGATGCGCGCTAAAAATATCGCGTCGATCCACTCAAACGAGCCGACACTCGGCGATATCTTTATCGAAGTGACAGGGAGGAAATTATCATGACTTTTTCAATGAAACGTGCACTCGCTATTTTCCAAAAGGACTATAAAGATCTGTCTCGAAACTTGTTCGTCTCGTCGACCTTGATCATGCCCCTCTTCTTCGCTGTCTTTTATTCGCGAATCGGTGACGGCGGCGTCGATATCACGTACTTCGTCATCAACATCACGTTCAGTCTCGTCGCCATCTTTGTACAGTGTGCGTTGATTGCCGAAGAGAAAGAGAAGAACACGCTCCGTGGGCTCATGTTATCCCCGGCGAGCACGCTCGACATCTTGCTTGGGAAGAGTGCTCTCACGTTCGTGACAACGATGATCCTCATTGTCGGATCGGCATTTTTGATGGACTATGCCCCGCAAAATCTGGCTGTGATCGCCCTGGCGCTCATCGTCTCGACATTCTTTTATATCGGGATCGGAACGATGTTCGGCTTGATGACGAAGACGGTCATGGAAGCTTCATTGATTGTCATGCTTCCATTCTTTTTCTTCTCGTTCTCACCGATG
This sequence comes from Exiguobacterium sp. CH10, assembly GCF_018617635.1. Classification (NCBI taxonomy): domain Bacteria; kingdom Bacillati; phylum Bacillota; class Bacilli; order Caryophanales; genus Exiguobacterium; species Exiguobacterium sp. CH10. Next base: position 29,328 of record NZ_JACSKO010000005.1, on the reverse strand, counting down.
TTGTTACCACTAGAGGACCGTTTCGCTTTCATCGGAGTGCTCGAGTATTTACCGAACGTGCTCTTGATTGATGTGGCCCATCAAGTGGAAAACGGTGCGAACTTCGGTGCCGTCGGGCTAGAGCTTGGTTTGCTTACGGCGTGGGCGCTTGCCGCATTCGTTGGTAGCGTCGTGATGTATAACCGAAAACAGACGGACTAAAAAAGAATCGCCTGAGAACGGGCGATTCTTTTCATATACACTCATTTATGTTCCGCCGGTGTCCAACGCTCCTGTTCACTCGACGCAGGGTAATCAATTCCATCCGGATAGGCAATCAGCTCGATGAGCGACCCCCACGGTGCCTTCCCGTATACACCTCGGTTATCTCCATTGTCTTCGACGCCGGCTAACGGATGCGGTTTCGATAACAACTGTCCACCCGCACGTTCAAAGCGCTGAGCCGCCTCTTGCATATCATCCACATAAATCGCAAAATGATGTAAACCGTACGATGAGATCCCTGTCGGTTCGGTTTCATTTACTTGTGCGACTTGAAACAACTCGATAGACGGTCCTGATTTGATTTGAAGCAGCCGCATATGGATGATTTGTTGTCCGTCTGGTAAGTCCAGTTGTTGCTCTGCTTCTTTCCCTTCCATCGGCTCATCTTCTGGACGTTGCACGTCGTAGCAAATCTCAGCGTGGAACGCATCTTTCAAAAAAGTAGTTGCCTCCTCAATAGAAGGCACTGTCATTCCAATGTGATCAATTCCTCTGTTCATGATGACTCCCCTTCCATTGTTGACGGATCCGATCCATCCACGTCATGACATCCCGTGAATAAAGTCGCGTCTCGTCAGATTCACCAGAAATGACACGATGCATCGCGTCGATTTCATAGCGTAATGCCTGCTCCGTCTCCCCGAGCTGAACGGTCTCGACCGAGCCATCTTTCGTATACGTGATGGTCGCCTCCGTTGCACGAGGAAACGCATTGACGGTAATGTACCCGTCTTCTCCCGCGACTACTCCTTGTTTCGGTAACTTCGTACGCATCGCAAGGGTAATGTTCACCATCTGATCAGAATTCGTACGAAGGATCATACTTGATTGTTCATCGACCCCGGTTTTGTATGGCTTCATCGTCGTCAACACTTCCACTACTTCTTCGTCCAAGAAATTTCGAGCGAACGATAAGGCGTATGTCCCGATATCGAGCATCGCACCCCCAGCCAATTCCGGATTGAAGAATCGGTTAGACGGATCATCTTCTTTATAACTCCCGAACGTCACATGAATCATATTGACTCGTCCGATTGCACCTTCCTGAACACGCCGTCTCAACTCTTCAAAGAGCGGCATATGATAAATCGTCATCGCTTCGAGCACAATCACCCCTTGATCATCAGCCAGACGTTGAATGTTCTCGAGCTCTTCACTGTTTAGTGTGATGGCTTTTTCGCAAAGGACATGCTTTCCATGTGCGATGGCTTGTTCCATCATCGAATAATGGAGGTGATGAGGTGTCGCCACGTAGACGATGTCGATGTCAGGTGAAGACAACATCTCATCTAACGTTTGGTACACATGTCTCACACCATATTCTTGCGCAAATTGTTCAGCTTTTTCTACATCTCGTCCCCATACCCCGTAGGCAATACCATCTGATTGCGCGAGTGCTTGAGCGAATTCTGTCGCAATCGCACCTGGTCCAATGATTCCCCATCGCTTCATTTCACTTCCCCCGTTTCCGTTGAATAGACGACTGTATCGTGATTCGATGCAACGATGACGTGCGTGACGACATCTGTGAACAAGGACGTATCAACCACGCCACGTACTTGAGATAACTGGTGGTGCACCTCAATTGGGTCTTCAGACGGGTGGACGACCACGTCGAGTAATCGGTTTCCGTTCACGGTCACCAAGGCCCCGTCACTGTTCAAACTTTGACGAACTTGTAGAGATGTCACCCAAGAGAACTCTTGAATTTTCTGGCTCACATAAGTGAATGCTTGTGGAAGAACCTCTAAGACAACCGGATGATCAAACGTCAATCGTTCAACAAATTTAGAATCATCCACTAGTAGTACATACCGCTGCGCCATTGTTGCGATGAGTTTTTCTTCCGTATGAATCCCGCCTCCACTCTTCAAGGCGTGGTGTCGTGTATCAACTTGGTCACATCCGTCAAAGGCAAGGTCGATCAGCGAGACATCCCCCGTCTCGACAACCCGAAGCCCTTTTTCCAGACAAGCGCGTCGTGTGACAAAAGAAGGTGTCACGATTGTCACGTCCAGTTCATTCGCATGAATCATATTGATGAGGTGTTGAATCGTACTGCCACCCCCAAGACCAATTGTCATCCCCGATTCAATCCAAGGGAGCGCGGCTTCCGCACATTTCTCTTTTACATCCATCTGTTCATTCCCCCTGTAACAGTTGTTGGGCCGTGCGATCAGTTGTCACGATGACATCAATCAACCGATGCTCGGCGGCGACTCGAATCGCCTCTACTTTCTCACTTCCATAGGCAACCCCGATTTTAAGCGGCACCTTTGCGAGTTGTTGATGCTCAATATGGACTGTTCGATCCGATAGCGAAGTGGTCACGGTCTCTCCATTTTGATTATAGAAGTGCGAGCAAAGATCTCCGATGATTTGAAGTTCGTTCATTTCTTCGGTAAACGGTTGGCCATAGAAAGCCAACCAGTTGGATTCCAGGTTCAGTTGGGCCGAACCGATTCCAAAGAGGGCGATGTTCATCCGCCCCCACAGCTCCACGACTTCCTGAGCATGTGTTGACTGCGTCAATGCTTGTTTGATGGCGGCATTCGGTAAAATAGCAGGAACGTCAATAAGTTTAGAACGTCCACGCCATTTCCGTGAGGCGTCATACGCTAACGTGTTCGCATGAAAACGACTTTCGAGCTTTCCGTCCGGCCCACCGATGAGTGGCACACATTGGATAGTTGAATACGCTTCTTTCGGTGTGAGTGCTTCTACGACAGCTGCGAGTGCTGTTCCCCAAGAAAAGCCGATCACATCGTCATCGGTCACCACCGACTCGACGTATGTTGCGCACGCTTCCCCCATACGTTGTAACGTCTCTTCGCGTTGTCCTGATTTTTCAGGTACAAGGATGACATGTTTTAGACCAAACCGCTCTTTCAGTTGGACTGCCACGTCAATTGATTGAAAGCGATCATAATCAATTTGGAACTTCACAATTCCTAATTCCCGAATGCGTTTTAACATGCGACTAACCGTGGCTCGATTGACATCGAGTGTCTCTGCAATCTGGTGTTGTGTTTGATTCTGTTCGTAATACAAATGCGCTACTTCGTAAAGCCTTTTCAGTTCTTCTGACATTCAGTCACACCCCTTTGCACAAATGTACACCTAAATGAACATTTGTGCAAATTAGGATATGTTTGATTTAAAGAAGACACAAAAAACGCGTCACGATCGATATCGTGACGCGGGTTTCGTATTCAAACGATTTATGGAAAAGGATCATTCTCGTCGCTTAGTCGGATTCGAAATAAAAGAAATGGAACAAACAGAAGACTTAAATAGCCTAATGTAAACAGACGCTGCGTTTCACCAGAAATATATTGCGTGTATCCACAGTTCGGACACGCTTTTCCGTCTTTTGAGAATCCGAGTGACCATACCTCTTTCGCTTTCCACTTATACTGACAATTCGTGCAAAGTGATACCATCGAAATCTCCCCCTTTCTCACTCATTACGAACAAAGGGGAAGGAAGTTTCGATTTTCAACATTTTCATATTCCTTGGGTATATCCATCATAGAGATTGACGATTTTGAATCATTCGCGCAATAAATTAGATCACTTCATGTCCCTACTCAATCATGAAGCAAACGTCCATCGTCATTCCATTGTCCGTACATTTCATTTGCTCTCGTCTTCTCGATCAATTTATTAAGACGTTTCGTATACAACTCACGATCTTGACGAACGCTTTGAATCGTATCAATTCGAATACGGCGATATAGTTCGGGAAAAGTCATGAAGTTCGCATACACTTGAGGATCTTCCTGTAATCGCAATATGATTTCTGAATCAACGACAAACGACGTAACGCGCATATCAGGAAGAACGCTTAATCCTCGTTCTTGCATAAGTCCGAGTCTTATCAAACGTCTTACCCTCTCTTTGTTTAGCTCCGTCCAATTACTCTTTTGTCGTCTGGGTGAAAAACGTTGGGCGAATTTTCCCTCTGCTGTCTTCTTTGCAATCCCATCAATCCATCCGAAGCACAACGCCTCTTCAACAGCATCGAGATAGAGTAGTCCATCCCCACTATTTTTGCGACTGAGAATCACCCAACAATAGGGTATTTCACCTGCATGTTCATGTAGCGATTCTCGGAATTCACTTCGCTGTTCGAAGCGTAAGACTTTATCGATCTCCATGACGCTTGTCCTCTCTTCTGTTTTCTTCATTATTCTATCTGTACGAAAAAATAGAAAACTCTATCTAAGCAACACAAAAAAACCATCCACCAGCTTTCGCTGATGAATGGTTCTCATTAAGGCGCATGACTTACATCATACCGCCCATTCCACCCATGCCGCCCATATCAGGCATTGCAGGAGCGTCTTTTTCTGGCTTGTCTGCGATGACGGCCTCAGTTGTGAGGAACATCGCTGAGACAGATGCAGCGTTTTGAAGCGCTGAACGCGTCACTTTCGCCGGGTCGACGATACCATGTGCGATCATGTCGACATATTCGCCAGTTGCCGCGTTGTACCCGACACCGACTGACTCGTTCTTGAGCTTTTCAACGATGACCGAACCTTCTTCACCCGCGTTTTCCGCGATTTGACGGACCGGTGCTTCGAGCGCACGAAGGACAAGTTTTACACCAGTCGCTTCATCCGCTGTCACCTCTGCAAGCAATGCACGAACAGCTGGGATGACGTTGATGAGTGATGTACCACCACCCGCAACGATTCCTTCTTCAACGGCCGCACGTGTCGCGTTGAGTGCGTCTTCGATGCGGAGTTTACGCTCTTTGAGTTCTGTCTCCGTAGCTGCACCGACTTTGACGACGGCTACGCCACCTGCGAGTTTCGCGAGACGCTCTTGGAGTTTTTCACGATCGAAGTCAGACGTTGTCTCTTCGATTTGGTTACGGATCGTTTGAACACGTGCTTTGATCGTTTCTTCGTTTCCTGCACCTTCGACGACAGTCGTTGTGTCTTTTGTGACGACGACTTTCGATGCGCGACCGAGCATGTCGAGTGATGCCGATTTGAGGTCGAGACCGAGGTCTTCCGTGATGACTTGACCACCTGTGAGTGTCGCGAGGTCCTCGAGCATCGCTTTACGACGGTCACCGAATCCTGGTGCTTTGACGGCTACCGCGTTGAACGTGCCACGGAGTTTGTTCAAGACGAGTGTCGCGAGGGCATCGCCTTCGATGTCTTCTGCGACGATCAAGATCGGCTTCCCTTGTTGCACGACTTGCTCGAGTACCGGGATGATCTCTTGAATGTTTGAGATCTTCTTGTCTGTGATCAAGATGTACGGGTTGTCGAGTGACGCTTCCATCTTGTCAGAATCTGAGATCATGTATGGTGACAAGTATCCACGGTCGAACTGCATTCCTTCGACGACGTCGAGTTCAGTCGTGAAGCCGCGTGATTCTTCGATTGTGATGACACCGTCGTTACCGACGCGCTCCATCGCTTCTGCGATCAATTCACCGACTTCTTCGTCCGCTGCCGAGATGGCTGCGACTTGTGCGATTGCCTCTTTCGACTCGATTGGTTTTGAAATCAATTTCAATTCTTCGAGTGCACGACGAACCGCTTTGTCGATTCCTTTACGAAGGATCATCGGGTTCGCGCCCGCTGTGACGTTTTTGAGCCCTTCACGAATCATCGCTTGTGCGAGGACTGTCGCTGTTGTCGTACCGTCCCCTGCGACTTCGTTCGTCTTCGACGCGACTTCAGCAACGAGTTTCGCGCCCATGTTTTCGAAGCGGTCTTCGAGTTCGATTTCTTTCGCGATGGTCACGCCATCGTTTGTGATGAGTGGTGAACCAAATTTTTTCTCGAGGACGACGTTACGTCCTTTTGGTCCAATCGTTACTTTGACTGCGTCAGCGAGTGCGTCGACGCCGCGAAGCATCGCGTGACGTGCATCTTCTGAGAATTTGATATCTTTTGCCATCGTTCATTTCCCCCTAAAAAAGTTTTTGAATAATGGTGCTTAGCCTACGATTGCGAGAATGTCGCTCTCGCGAACGATTAAGTACTCTTTTCCATCATGCTTCACTTCGGTACCTGCGTACTTCGAGTAGATGACCAAATCATTTTCTTTCACGTCGAGATCGATGCGCTTGCCTTCGTCTGTCACGCGGCCTGTTCCGACTGCGACGACTTTCCCTTGTTGTGGCTTTTCTTTCGCTGTATCAGGAAGCACGATGCCCCCGATCGTCTTTTCTTCTTTCTCCACGACTTCGATGATGACACGATCGCCTAGTGGTTTTAACATGGAAAAACCCTCCTCCGAATATGAATGATGTAATGTGTATCGTAAGGTTTTAGCACTCAGTTAAAAGGAGTGCTAACATTGATAAGTGTAGTATGGGACGATTAAAAAATCAAGTAGGGAACATCAAAAAATGCTCCTACTCGCGGTCAAGAGAACTTATTTGTTACAATGAGAAAAAGGTAGGTTCATTCTTATGATTAAGGACGTGTTGAATTGGCTACATTAAACTCAAACCAATCGATAAATACCCGTTTTTCGATGGCGCCTAACATTCGTCTCCGGCACCTCACCCCGATTTTACTATATGCGTTCGTCCAACTGTTCCCGCTCGTGATTAGCGAAGTGCGACCGGAATGGTTAACAGAAACGTTCGTCGGGCTCTGGCTCGCCATCGGATTCGGTGTGACGATTGTTCTGTCGATTTTACTCATCTGGCCGGACTTGAAACAATACAAGGCGCAAGGCATCCAGTCGAACTTGAACGACACGGTCAAATGGATCGGGCTCGGGATTTTGATGCAATACGGGCTCGTCATCGTGGCGAACTTGATTGAAACGGCCATCTCTGGTGAACTGGTCGAGTCGATGAACACACAAAATATTGCTGAAATGGTTGAAGTCATTCCACTCATGATTTTGCCGGTCGTCTTGCTCGGACCGATTATCGAAGAGATTCTCTTCCGCCATATTTTGTTCGGAAACTTGAACGCTCGCTTCGGATTCTGGATTGCCTTTGGAGTCAGTTCAATCCTATTCGCGCTCATCCACCAAGACAATCGGTTCCTCGTGTATATCGCGATGAGCTTCGCGTTCTCATACGCGTATGCGAAGACGAGACGGTTGATTGTGCCAATCGCCATCCACGCGTTCAACAACGCGCTCGTGATGCTCGTACTATTTTTAATGTAGAAATGAGGTGGCAGTTATGCCGCGACAATTAAAAGTGATGATGCTCTTTAGTCTCTCGTTCGGTGTTTTGTTCACCGTCCTCGCGTACTTCTCGGTACAAGAGTATGGGTTCAGCTTCTGGACGTACTTCATCATCGCCGTCGCCGCTTACGACTTTTTCAAAGTGTATCAAATCTTGGCACTCGCCCGAAAAGTCAAAAAAGAAGGCACGGACAAATCCGCATAACGAAACCCCCGAGTCTTACGAGCTCGGGGTTTTTCTTATGGATGTAACTTTCGATTGATCCTGTATTTCTTCTTGATACACACTCCGAATGAGCAGTCCACGCAGTCCGAACAATACACCTAATGCGACATAAATGACATCAATCAATGAGATTTGTGGTTCATCCATAAAGAAATTGATGATCACGCCAATGATCAGCAAACCGTAAATCGTGATGTTCATGAGTGTCGCATCGACTTGCCTCATGATTCTCTTCGTCACCTTTTCTTCAAGCTTTTCAATTTCTTCGTGTCGATAACCATAAATCGCAAACCCTAGACCTGTGATTGACAAGGCGACGAACTCACCATCCCATAGCGCGAATAAAAACAGTCCTACAAAAAAGATCATGAACCCAATGAGTAACTTCTTACGCACCATACCCCTCCTTACGACGGAATCCATAGTTTTGCAAAATCAAAATAACCGAACAAGTCGACACAGACGTCCTTTAGCTCGACCGGGAACGGAATCGTCCGCTCCTCATTATAGAGCGGGATGAAGTACGACTTTTCTTTCAACTCGCGCTCAATCTCTCGGTGCAGGGGCAACCAGTCCTCAAACGGTAACTCGTCATACTGTTCGATCCGTTCCGCTATCCCCTCCATGTAAGGGAACACTTTATGCGGCGGCGAGTACTCGTTCGACATAAATTGTTCGAACCCGAGCGTCACGTTCCGTTCGAACACTTCCCCGTGAACGACCAGGTCAACGTATTCATAATACGTTTTATCGTGGATCGAATCTTTGAAGCTGATGGGCACGAACTCATAGGCAATGCCGTGACGCGTCAACATCTCGGCAATCCAGTCGGTCGTATCGTTCGTATAGTCCGTCTGCTTGATTCGTATCGGACGGTCGAACGTGACGGGTGCCCCTTTTGGAACATCATACGTCTCACTCAGCGAACCGAGAAACCCTCGGTCGTTCGGCGTTCTTCGCTCATTCAACGTCCCGATTTCCGGACGAATCTCCGCAATCAAGCGATGCATATAATGCCGTGCCTCTTCATTGGCGAACACACTATTCGGATGACTGTTTAAGATGACAAGCCCGAATCCGGACGGTGTCGAGATCAGTCCGGTCTCCTTGGAATCCCGCGACGAGATTCGATACGTCGGGTCATATCCGTCCGGCACTTTGATGAACTCGACACGATCTAAGAGCGCTCGGACTCCAAAATAGTTCTCGAAAGCGAGAAGGACCGTCTTCTCTTTGTCGTGGCGATCCAATTGAAAGGGACCCGTCCCAACACTCCCTTTCGCGATGCTCGTATGAATCATCGACAGTTTCGGGATGTAGGAATTTCGGCGCCGGTCGAGCGTGACATCGACGCGATACGTGCCGTTCGATGCGATGTGCCGGACGTGCCGGTACATATAGCGATACACATCCGACTGAACGAGTGTGCGTAAACTCTTCGTCACGTCTTTACTCGTCATGAGCGACCCGTCATGAAAACGGACGCCTTTCCGAAGAAACAAGACGAGCGTACTTCCTTGCCATTCGTAATGATGGGCAAGCTCTCCTGTGACCTCTCCGGACGCATCAATCATGAAGAGACGATTGAACACGTTTTGTACGAGGTGGGCACTATGGATGTCAGCCGCCTCGAGCGGATGTGTCGTCAAAAAGTGACGACGGCGCGGAATGATGAGCGCATCGCTCGATGTTTGGACGTAACCGAACTTCTTCTCGAGCTGGCGCATGAAGCGCCCTGCCTGCGCAGGCGACCAGTCCCATTCGAGTTGATTCGTAACGGCCTCGACCGACTCTTTCTCCATGCGTTCGAGCAACTGTTTCGCCAAATCATGCTCGACGTGTCGTAGCCATTCGAGACGCGTCAAATTTCCCCGTCCGCGTCCACTCGTATACGTGAGCCACCCTTCTTCTTGCCACCGTGCCAAATGACGCTTCGTCTGTTTCGGGCTTAAATGAATGGCTTCCGCCATATCGGAAATCGTGTACGCCCCGTCCCGACACTCTTTCCACAATCGAAATAAATATGCATCCACGTCACATCCCCCCTTAAAAGTGGACATCATTTCCCCATGTCGTCCATTTTTCAAATCCGTTGTCTTGTTTATCATACAGGTACAGAATGGAAGGTGACAAGATGAAATGGAAAGATATACCTAAACCAATAAAAGTTCGACTCGTGACATCATTTTTCAACCGTTCGGTCTCATTCGCCATCATGCCGTTCATGGCACTTCTCTTTGTCAAAGCGTTCAACGAATGGATTGCGGGCGTCTTCTTGATCTCGCTCGTCTGTCTCGGATACGTGATCGGGTTAATCGGGGGATACCTCGCCGATAAGTTTTCACGGAAGCGACTCCTCGTGTTGACGGCAAGTCTCACCGCATCGATGTTTCTCGTCATGACGCTCAGTCTTCAGTTCGACCAGATGATCGTCTTTATGATCGCCTATACGATCTTCACGGTCACGAACAACCTCGGGCGACCCGCGATGAGTGCCATCATCATCGACGCGACAACACCTGAGAACCGAAAAGCCGTTTATGCGCTCGATTACTGGTTGATCAACTTATCCATCACGATCGGGACGGCACTCGGGGGCTGGCTCTATGTCAGCAATCAATTGTTACTATTTTGGATTTTGACGTTCACGTCGAGCATGTTGCCGATCGCGTACGCCATCTTCCTCGAGGACACGAAACGAACGTGGACCTCACAAAAGCTCAAGCTCGTCTTCGTCGACGTGTTCCAAAGCTATCAAATCGCCTGGCGTGACCGCCCGTTCGTCAAAGTCGTCTTCGGCTCGATGTGTATCCTCGCCGCCGAGTTCTCGATGGGCAGTTACGTCGCCGTCCGACTCGCCGATTCATTTGAACCGCTCTCGTTCGAAGACTGGACGATCAACGGAGTACGGATGATGAGCTTAATTCAAATCGAGAACACGCTCATCGTCGTCGCATTGACGTTCTTCATTCAACGTCTCGCCTCACGCTTCTCGAATAAACACACATTACTCGGCGGTCTCGCGTTGTACACAATCGGCTACGCGGTCATCACGAGTGCGAACTCGATGATGCTCCTTCTCGGCTTCATGCTCATCGCCACGTTCGGAGAATTGTTGTACTCTCCGGTGTTAAATACGGAGAAGGCGAACATGATGCCAGAAGACAGACGAGGTGCGTATTCAGCATTTGCCGGGACGTCGTTCGCCGGTGCCGACTTCTTATCACGTTCGACGATTTTGATCGGGTCGCTTCTCACCCCGTTCATGATGAGCGTCTATATCGGACTGTTGGTCAGCTTCGGCTGCTTCCTCGTCTATAGCGGAATTTATGTAAAAGAAAAGCTCGTCCTACGACGAGTTGCTTCCTAAATAAAACCCATCCTTTCTCATGCGAAGGGATGGGTTTTAATCGAGCTGTTCTTGGTGCATGGCATAAATCAATGTCAACGCCCGGATACAAAAGATTGTCGAGAAGCCGTAAATGCTCAGCTCGAGCAATGAAATAGAAGGTTCTTGTAAACCGAGCGAAACGGCATAGCCTACGAAGCAAAGCAAGATGACGAGTGTGATTGTCCACTCGTTCGATCGCTGCTTCATCTGTTCGGCTAACGCCTTGTCTTCTTTCTCGACACGTTCACGCTGCCAAAAGTAAAAGAACAAGGCATACATCGCAAACGAGATTCTCGGAACGTCACCTAAAAGTAAATCAAAGATGATCAGACCTAAAAATAGATATGTCCCCAACTGATAGCCACTCTGCATGTGAAGACGCGAACGAAGTGGTCCATTTGCCCCCCACTTCATAACCCAATCACAGCCACAGTCAACCCACCGTAGACGAATCCGAGTACGATGGCACTGATGGCCATTCGTTTATATTGTGGATATTGATACAGCGCAATCGCCCCACCGACGACGTGAACAAAGGCGACAATGAACGTTAAAATCGGAAAAAGCATAGCAAACCTCTTTTCTTTTTAGGAAATCATGGAAACAAATCCATTTTCCGATATACTAGAGTCCGAACTTATTATAACAATTATGGATAGGGAGTTGAAATCCGATGAATGTGTCACGCATGGATTTGACGACGGAAGAAATGCAGCTCGTCAACAGCGAAGTCGAGAAGCGCAAGCGCAGCTTACTCGTCGCGTACTTACTTTGGTTTTTCCTCGGTGCACTCGGTGCACATCGCTTTTATTTCAAAAAGATTGGGTCAGGAATTGCGATGGTCCTCCTCGTCGTCTTGACGCTCGGTTTCGGTGCCATCATCACAGGAATCTGGGCACTCGTCGATGCGTTTCTCATGCCAGGTTGGCAACAGCGCGAAGTCGAACAAATCGAACGTGAGACGATCGAGCTACTGCAAACACGCTCTGACCGCTACACAGGGTTCTAATCAAAAAACGATCGAGGCTACTCCGCCCCGATCGTTTTTTAGCGTTCTGTTAAGTAGAAGGCGAAGTCCCGTGACTTTCTTTCCTTCACCGCATTATGAATCCACAACCACGCCAACCCTTCTAGTTCACGGGCAAGCTTCAACCCATGGAGCGGATGCGTATCGAAACCGATCTTGTTCGATAGCTCGACGACAAGCTGCACCGCTTCCTCATCATCTCCTGCGACAAACATGACAGAACCATCCGGGTTACCTAGGTTCTCGACGCCCGTCTGGTTGAACGCTTTGACGACTTTCGTATCGGGAACGAGTCGCTGCAAATACTCCGCACCCGACACCCCGTCCGGTCGCTCGACTTCGTTAAACTCGATGGCGATTGGATTCGTCACATCAATCAGGACTTTCCCATTCAGTTCATCAAGTGTCGGCAGCAGGTCGACCGCTGCCGCAAAAGGTGTACATAGCAGAAGGGCATCGCTTGCTGAGGCGACTTCTTGTAACGTCAACGTCCCTTCCCGCTCAGTCCGTGTCCCGTACAGCACCTCATAACCGGCCTGTTCGAATTGCTCCCCGAGCGCGCGACCGACTTTCCCAGCACCTAAGATCCCGAATTTCATGTCTCACAACTCCTCGTCTGTCCGTGTGACCGTTCCTCCATACTCTTCTGCGAGCCCGTCTAAAATCGATGGGTCGAATTCTTCCCCGATGGCCATGACGCCGGTCTGACCTGGTTCGATGTTACCGACCGTCCGTTTGAATGTATCTTGAATACCTTGCATATGCTTCACGTCTTTCGTGCCGCCGATGAGACCACCTGTGAGTGTTCCGAATAAAATTCCGAACGGTCCACCGAGGATTCCAACCGCCATCCCGATGAGCGCACCTTTCGTCGACTTGTTGACGGGTGCTAGCTGCGCCGCATCTTCAAACGAGAACGCCCCGTTTTCTTCACGCTTGATGACGACCAATTGTTCAAAACCGACAAGCCCATCCGAATGGTACTTTTTCAGTTTACTGAACGCCTGATACGAAATCGCCTCTTCTGGGAACGTGAACGTGACGATGTGATACGGTTGTTTTTCCTTTTTAGCCATGAAAAATTCCTCCTTTAAGGTAGAAAGCATGACGAGCACTTACCCTATCTCTTTTCCCTGAGTGACTTGTAAATAATCTACATTAACAAATCAATCGATGGGGATGTTTATGTACTTATCATGGTAAAATTTACATATCAACTCAAAAGGAGCTTTGCTATGCAACGTACACTTCGTAAGTCCGCGACGGACCGCTCTCTGTCTGGAGTATGCGGTGGGATTGCTGAATACTTTGGTATTTCTTCAATCGGAGTTCGACTCATCTTTTTGATTCTCCCTGGGAGTTTCCTTCTTTATATGATCTTAACGAATTCCATGAAAGATGCACCACGCTATCTATAAGAAAACGCGAAAGCTGTTAAGCTTCCGCGTTTTTTTGTTAGACATTTACTTTGTCTTTCATCGCTTCAAGCGCTCCGCTGTTCAAGAAGTGCCATGGTTTATTGTAGTGCGGTTGGAAGAAGAAGTCGACGTACGCGAGCTCTTCGACCGTCATCTCGTTTTGGATGGCTAGGGAGAGCGTGTTAACCGCTTGTGTCAAATCCGCTTTCGATAATACTTGTCCTCCGACAATCCGATGCGTCTCTTTTTCATAGACGAGTTTGAATTCGACTTTCTCTGCGGTCGGCATGAACTCCGGACGATATGCATCCTCGATGACGACACTTTCTACGTCGAGTCCGAATAGGGATGCCGCTTCTTCTGTCAGACCAGACGACGCAATGTTCCAGTCATAGAGTCGAAGTCCTGACGTTCCTTGCGTCCCTTGGTAGCGGACACGTGGTTGCATCATATTTTCCGCGACGAGCGTCCCCATACGGACAGCGTTCGTTGCAAGCGGGATATAGGCATGTGTGCGTGCCGGGTTGTAGTAGACGGCACAGCTGTCCCCTGCCGCAAAGATATCCGGGTTGCTCGTGCGCATGTATTCATCGACGATGATCGCACCGTTTCCGAGCATATCGACCTGTCCTTCGAGGAGTCCTGTGTTCGGACGGAATCCAACGCAGAGGATCACGAGATCCGCCTCGAATTCACCTTTATCCGTCATGACATGTGTGACATCTCCATCTGTACCACGGAACGCTTCGACCGTCTGACCGAGTTCGAGGTCGATTCCCCGACTTGTCATGTTCGCTTCTAATGGATCTGTGAACGACTTGTCGAGGTATTTGTTCAAGATGCGGTCGGCACTATCGATGAATGTAACATGTTTCCCGTATGCTTCGAACGCCTCGACGAGTTCGACTCCGATATAACCTGCCCCGATGACGGCAATCTTCGTCGCATCTGTCGCGCGCTCGATGATCCGTTGGGCATGCGCATAGTTTTTACAGAGCTCAATTCCATTCATCTCAATGCCCGGCAGTGTTGGGACGATCGGCCATGAACCCGTCGTAACGATCAAGCGGTCGTACGTGTCATGCACGTCTTCCCCCGTCTCGAGATTTTTGGCGTGGACCGTCTTCGCTTCGGCGTCAATCGACAAGACATCATGTTTCATGCGCATAGTCGCTCCGAGTTCTTCAAGCTCACGTGGAGAGGAGTAGAATAATTCTTCTGCACGTTGGACGACCCCACCGACATGGAGCGCAATCCCACACGAGAGGAAGCTGACGTTGTCGTTCCGCTCGTAAACGGTGATGTCGAGATTGTTGTATCGATTGAGTAACCCTTTGACAGCTGCTGTTCCTGCGTGTGTACATCCGATGACTGCGATTTTCATATGAGTCGTCTCTCCTTTTATCTTAAACAATACGTTTTGTTTTATATTGTGATAAATATCACATTCACTTCCTGACTTTAGTGTACTATTTCACAATATAGGATTCAACGACTATGCTCACTATTTCACGTAAAAGTGTCTAAAGTTTGAACACAAGTTGAACTACAGTGGAATGCATATAAAAAAGCATCATCCCATTTACGGAACGATGCTCATTTCTCATTCATCTGTTTCATTAAATCCATCTGTTCTTGCACCATCGCTTCTTTCTCCCGGCGCAGCACCCCTTTGTAGGCGACGCGTGAAATCGATAAACTGATTTCATATAGGAAGAAGAGTGGCAATGACACCATAAGGTGCGACGTCAAATCCGGTGGTGTGATGAATGCCGCGACTACGAATAGCGCGAAGTACGCATACTTACGAATTTTTGATAAGAAGTATGGTGTCACGACACCAATCCGGGTCAAGAACATCGTCACGACCGGCAATTGGAACAATAGACCGAACGGAATCGTCAGTTGCAACAAGAACGTGAAGTAATTGTTCGCCCCGATGATTTGTTCGAGTCCAAGGTCTTGCCCGAGGTCCGTCGAGATATCGAGGACGAGCGGGAATAACCAGTAGTAGGCGAACGCAAGGCCGATCAAGAATAATCCGAAGATGATCGGGATATAAGCGAGCGTACCTTTTCGTTCATTCGGATGCAGACCG
This sequence comes from Exiguobacterium sp. CH10, assembly GCF_018617635.1. Classification (NCBI taxonomy): domain Bacteria; kingdom Bacillati; phylum Bacillota; class Bacilli; order Caryophanales; genus Exiguobacterium; species Exiguobacterium sp. CH10. The sequence continues at coordinate 13,725 of NZ_JACSKO010000005.1, read as the reverse complement.
GGTGCGACAAACGCCCACACTTGATACAGTAGGAATGGGCTCGCCGCAATCAGGCCGATGATGAGCGCCAAGTTCAAGTAAATCATGAGCGGGTCCGCGACCCCAAAGGCGTTCAGTTCGAGCCCGCGTTCGACGAGATCTTCTTGCAAGTACGCGAGTACATATTTGACACTCGGCAAAGCCATCAAAAAGAAGGCAAAGACGACAAATGCAGATAGCATCAGTCGTCTCCGCAGCTCTGTCAAGTGATCGGTGAGTTCCCGCTCTTGATCAGGTTGATGATTCATGGCTTACTGCTCTTTCTTTTCGATAGCTTTCTTGTCGTTCTCGTCGTGCTCGTTCATCATGCCGTTCGTTGCATTTTTGAACTCACGAAGCGTTTGTCCGGCCGCGCGACCAAACTCCGGTAATTTCTTCGGTCCGAAGATGATGAGCGCGATGATGGCGATGATGAATAGACTCGCCCCACCCGGAATCCCGACGACGAGTGATGATGCTAGTAATTCCATTATTGATGGACCCCCTCAGCGGTTGGATAGTGTTGCATAAAGTAAATGAGTGACTGCAGCTCAATCGACAAATCGATGTGATGGACGCGAACCGTGTCCGGTACGGTAAGTCGTGCCGGTGTGAAGTTCAAGATGCCCTTGATGCCGAAACGGACCAAGTCGTCTGCGACGGACTGCGCATAGGCAGAAGGTACCGTCAAAATGGCGACGTCAATCTTGTTTTGCTTCATAATCTGTTCCATCTCATCGACGTGATGAATTGGGACGCCTGACATCGTCGTGCCGACTTTTGTCTCGTCTGCGTCGAACCCGACGACGATATGTGTGTTATTGTTTTTAAGGAAGTTATAGTTGACGAATGCCGTCCCAAGGTGACCGACCCCGACCAAGGCGACATTCGTAATCTCGTCCTGATTCAGTGTCTTTCGGAAAAAGTCTAACAGATACTGCACGTTATAGCCATATCCCTTTTTACCGAGCGCACCGAAGTACGAGAAATCACGGCGAATCGTAGCCGAATCGACCTTGACCGCCTCACTCAGTTCTGCTGAAGAGACACGTTGTTTACCTGACGCGTGCAGGCTTTGAATAAATCGATAGTATAGTGGCAACCGTTTGGCTGTCGCTTGTGGAATCTTTGGTTCGTTTTGACTCAACGGAAAGAGCCTCCTTTTTACGACACGTTACAAACGAATCTGAATTTCATACACCTTGATTGTAAACGAATTCACATGACCACTCAACGAATATACCTAAAATCGCTGAAAAATACAGTATACTAAATAGAGAGAAAGGGGTTTTTTCACTTGATCCTACTGCAAGTCAATAACTTATCCAAATCCTTCGGCGTCGAGCCGATTTTAGAAAACGTCAAACTCGAAATCCAGGAAGGCGAACGCGTCGCCCTCGTCGGCCGAAACGGGGCCGGGAAGTCGACGCTTTTGAAAGTCATCGCTGGTGAATATAACTATGACTCCGGGGACATCATGAAGCCAAAAGACGTCACCATCGGCTATCTCGCCCAAGACTCAGGGCTCGAATCCGACGAGACGATCTGGAACGAGATGCTCACCGTCTTTACGGACTTGATCGAGCAAGAGAAGACGCTCCGTCGCATGGAGGCCGACATGGGATCCGAACGAATCCTAAATGACGCTGCGGCTTACGAACGTCTCCTCTCCTCTTACGATGAAGAGCAGCACACGTTCAAAGAGCGCGGCGGTTACCAGTATGAAGCGACGATCCGCTCGGTCCTTCACGGGATGCGCTTCTATCCGGACGACTTCGAGCGTCGGATCGACACGCTCTCCGGGGGACAACGGACGCGTCTCGCCTTGGCGAAGATGCTCCTTCAAAGTCCCGACCTGCTCATCTTGGACGAGCCGACGAACCACTTGGACATCGAGACGCTCGCATGGCTTGAGAAGTACTTGAGCGGCTATAAAGGCGCCGTCCTCATCGTCTCCCACGACCGATACTTCCTCGACCGCGTCGTCTCGGTTGTCTATGAGCTGTCACGTCATCGGAGCCGCCGCTTCGTCGGGAACTACACGAAGTACCTCGAACAAAAGGCCGCTCTCTACGAACAAGAGAAGAAGCAGTTTGAGTCGCAGCAAGAAGAGATTGCCAAGATGCAGGACTTCATTCAGCGAAACATCGCCCGGGCGACGACGACGAAACGGGCGCAAAGCGTACGGAAGCGTCTGGAGAAAGTCGACCGCCTCGATGCTCCGGACGGTGACGAACGCAGTGCTGTCCTCTCGTTCTCCATCAAACGACAGAGCGGGAACGATGTGTTGAGCGCGAGTGACCTCGCCATCGGTTATGAAGAACCGATCGCCCAAAATCTCCGTTTCCAACTACAGCGCGGGGAATCCGTCGCTCTCGTCGGTCCGAACGGGGTCGGAAAGTCGACACTTCTCAAAGTATTGACGAAACAACAAGCCGCTCTTACCGGTGATATCCGCTACGGGACCGGCGTCGAGATCGGCTACTACGATCAGGAGCAGCAGAACTTGTCGGACGCGAACCGTGTCATCGACGAGATTTGGAACGACTGGCCACTCATGCGCGAGCAAGAAGTGCGGAGTCTTCTCGGACAGTTCCTCTTCAGCGGCGATGATGTCATGAAGCGTGTCCACGAACTATCCGGCGGCGAACGCGCACGTCTCACGTTGGCCAAGCTGAAGCTTGAGCAACCGAACCTCCTCATTTTGGACGAGCCGACGAACCACTTGGACCTCGACTCGAAGATGATCTTAGAGAACGCCCTTCTCGACTATCCAGGTACGATTCTCTTCGTCTCGCACGACCGCTACTTCATCGACCGTCTCGCGACGCGTGTGTTAGAGATCACGCCGAACGGCATCGATGAGTATCTCGGTGACTACTCGTACTACGTCGAGAAGAAAGAAGAGATCGAAGAACTCGCACGACTCGCCCGTGAAGAGACGAAGCAGGTCGTCGTGAAAAAACAGCGTGCCGATAAAGAACAACAACGGGAAGAGCGCCGCATCAAACAGCGCATCGAAGAGATTGAGCAAGCGATTGAGCAACATGAGAATCGTCTCGACGAGATTGAACAGTTGCTTTGTGAGCCGGACGTCTTCAACGACTTCGCGCGTGCCCAGGAGTTGTCGACCGAATCGGACGCAGCGAAAGAATCCATCACCGCACTTTATGCGGAATGGGAGGAACTCCATACATGATGCGTACACGTGCCATGCGAATCGAGTTCATCCAAGCGTTCCTCACTGGACTGGCCTATATCGTGCCAACCGGAACCGAGTTCGTATCTGAACTCATCCGTGGGGAGCCGACGATCGTCCCGTCTATTCTCTTTTACTTTTTACCGGTCGTGATCGGCTTCATCATTCAGACGTGGCCAGGGATTCTACTCAGTCTTTTCAGTGGTCTGCTCATGAGCACACTCTTCATCCGTATCGTCGTCTGGCCGGTCGATGTGACGGTTCACACGTTCTATGCACCGGGATCAGTGTGGGCCCACTTTTATGAAGAGACGCTCTTCATGTGGATCCTCGCACTTCTCGTGTTCATCGTGAGCCGCATCAACACGTGGCATCGGGAGAATTATCGACAACCGAAAGCTTGAACAGTCCGTCCTCTTTTTAAAGAGGGCGGCTTTTTCGTTTATGTATAAATTTATTTATAGATAAGGTGCTTTTTCTTAATTTGTTTTTCGTTAGAGTGCGCGTTATTCTAGTCACGTACCGAAACAACGGATGATTTCTTAGGAGGAATGACAGATGAGTAAACATGTATTAATGGTCGTGACGAACGCAAAAGAAATGAAGGACGGTCACACGACTGGACTTTGGTTATCCGAATTTGGTGAGGCATACGTCGAGTTCAAACAACAAGGATATGACATCACGGTCGCTAGCCCGAACGGTGGTCAATCTCCAATCGACGCACGCAGTTTAGAAGGAGAAGTACCGGCTGACATTCAAGCGACGGCTCCCCTTCTCGAAGATACAATCGATTTGAAGACAATCACCAACTTCGATCAATTTGATGCCATCTTCATGCCAGGTGGTCACGGAACGATGTTCGACCTTCCACAAAGCGAAGCGTTGAATGTTGCGATCCGTTCACTATTTGAAGCAGGTAAAACGGTTGCTGCCGTCTGCCACGGTCCCGCTGGTCTTGTCGGTGCGACATTGTCTGACGGCACACCACTCGTGAACGGTAAAACGATTGCGACGTTCACGGATGAAGAAGAACGTGCGACAGGTCTTGATATCTACATGCCGTTCCTACTTGAAACGCGTCTTCGTGAACTCGGTGCGAACATCGTGCTCGCAGACAACTTCACAGAAAACGTTCAAGTCGATGGAAACTTGGTAACAGGCCAAAATCCACAATCGACCGTTGCTGTCGCAAAAGCCGTCATCAACACGTTAAACTAATCAATTCTTTCTCGTTGCCAATCGATGAAAGAGAACGACCCGCCCGTTTGAGAACAGGCGGGTTTTATAGATGAGGAGGAATGAAGATGATTACCATCTTAGCTCAAATTCAAGCGAAGCCTGGTCTCGGGTCCGCGCTCGAGACACACTTACGTCAAGTCGTCACCCCATCACGCGCGGAGGCAGGTTGTGTCTTCTATACGTTACACCGTGTCGAAGGCAACCCGGACGCATTCGTCTTTTACGAAAAGTGGGCCGACAAGGAGGCATTCGATGCGCATATCGCCTCACCCCACTATCAAACGTATCGCAAAGAAGCAGAGGCACTTCTCGCTAGTCGCGATGTCCAATTTTTAGAAGACCTTAATGTACATTAATCGAAAAAAGTAGGGCCCACGTGGGTCCTACTTCATTTTGCATCCTGGAGCGCTTGGATGACTTGGTTGATGACAGGGTCATGCTTCGATTCGGTCCGATGTGCGAGGTAAATAACGTTCGTTGCAAAACGCTCCGGTGCTACGATTTGAACGCTTCCTCGCTCGAGTGCATGTCGAATCAAATAGTTCGGTAAGATACTGATGCCGCACTTCGATTCGATTGCCGCAAGGATCGCGTCGACGTTTGGTAAGATCATCTCCGGACGGATGTCTGGGCGTTCCCCGAACTGCGTCTGATAGTATCGACGGATGATGGGAAGCTCCAATCCGTAACTGATCCACGGCTGACGGTCCATCCAGTCTTTTAACTCATCAGTAGGGATTTCCCAATCGTTCGGCGCCACTAACAAAAACGATTCGTCGGCAATCGGGACGTATTGGATACCAGGCTCCTCCATCCGCTTCGTCGCGATGACAAAGTCGAGCTCCCCGTCCGCTAAGCGTTTGATTAAATCTGCTGTCATCCCGAAATCTGCGATGTACTGTGCAGCATCAAGCGGCAAAGCGGGTATAATCTCATGTGTGACGAACTCGGTCGGTCCACCGAACTTGAGGACGGGACGCGGTTGCTCACCTGAGACATATTTCATCTCAAGCGATAGTTCTTCAAGACGGTCGATCAAGCCGACCACTTGCGTGTATAGTTCCTTCCCCGCATCCGTCGGAATCATCTGACGTGGTGCCCGTGTGAAGAGGGACGTTTCGAGTTCTGCTTCGAGTGCGGCGATATGTTGGCTGACAGCCGGTTGGGTCAAAAAGCGAACACGCGCCGCTGCCGACACGGAACGTTGCTGGTACACGTGGATAAAACTGCGATACCATTCAAAATCAATCATCTGTGTAAACTCCTTTTATATTCATTATCTTCAGTATAAAAGGGAGTAAATCATAAGACAAATAACGTTTAAAGGATATATCGATAAATAAATTTATAAGGAGTGGCTATTTGATGAAAGCTTTATTACTACATGAACCGAACACGTGGCAGACGATGCAAATCGAGGAGGTCGATACACCGACGCTTCGCTCCGGTGAGGTATTGATTGAGGGAGAATATGCAGGGCTCAACCCAGTCGACTATAAAACGGCTACCAATGGCAAACCCGAATGGTCATACCCTCACGTCCTCGGGCTCGATGTCGCGGGTACGATTGTCGCTGTCGCGGATGACGTGACGAACGTACAGATCGGTGACCGTGTCCTCTACCACAGCAACTGGAATGAATGGGGTGGCTTCGCCGAGTTCACACGTGCCAAATCGCACATGGTCGTCCCGATTCCAGAATCGATCTCGTTCGCTGATGCGGTCGCTTTACCGACAGCTGGATTCACAGCGTACCAAGCCATTTTTGAAAAACTTCCGATGAATGCAATCGATACAATCCTCATTCACGCGGGTGCCGGTGGTGTCGGTGGCTTTGCCATTCAGCTGGCGAAGTATCTTGGAAAACGTGTCATCACGACCGCTTCAGCGCGTAACCATGACTGGGTCAAACAACTCGGAGCCGACGAGGCGATTGACTACAATACAGAAGACTGGCAACAACGGGTGATGGAACTGACGAGCGGTCACGGTGTCAATGCTGTCATCGATCCCGTCGGTCGGGAGACGGCGACCGCTTCCCTCCAAGTCATCGCCTACAACGGACACATCGCCCATATCGCCGGGGCCCCTGACATGAGTGTCATCAAACCGTTCACACGTGTCATCTCCTACCATGAAGTCGCACTTAATGCGATTCATCATCAACAAGACCGTGTGAGCGAAGCAAACATCGTCCGCATCGGTACGCACATGCTCGAACTGCTTGCAGCGGGTGAGATTCAACCGATGATTCAAGAGACAATTCCATTTGCGGATATCCCGAAGAAGTTGGTCGAACTCTCGAACCGACATGTCGTCGGGAAAATCGTTGCCAATTTGAAGGCATGAAAAAAGAGGTCAGCGTGTTTAATACGCTGGCCTCTCTCTATCTTAAAAGTATCGTAACGGTTGGAATCCCACCGTATGGAAATCGAGCTTCGTCCCGTCCTCGGCGATAAAGAAGACCGCCTCGTTCGTATCGACGTCACGTGTGAACACTTTATAGAACGTCATCGGTTTTTCGTCATTCGTCACATAGCGTGCCTCGTGTGTCGAGATGACTTGTGCGAACAGTTGCTGTTCGTCAAGTTCCTCGATCAAAGCGTCAAACTTCGCAGCCTCTTCTTCCGTTGCCTCGCGACCCCGCTCAATTTCATAGTAAGCATCGCTCGCTTTTGGCTGAACACCGAGATTGCGATCAACGACGATCACACGCTCTGGCTCTTGGTCGATGACACTCGTGTAACCATACAATGACTCGATGAGCGTATTCTCTCCGGTCACACGACCGATACCTTCTAATGACTCTTCTCCAGTCAACGACTTCACTCGTGTCTCTTCTGGCACAATTTCCTCTTGATAGGCAATATTGTAAGCGCGGATGATTTCTCGTACTTGTAAAAACGTCGCGACGACGAGTAGTACGATGAGTCCTCCAATGATGATGCGTTTCGTCATGTCTCTATTTCCCCCTAGACTGTCATGCTCTCTTCTAAGGATAACCCAGGAACCGCATTCATCGCTAGTGTATCGCGCTTCCCGCGCACATACGCGTGATGTGCCGCAACCCCAATCATGCCGGCATTGTCTCCACAAAGATCGAGTGGTGGAATGACAAGTTGAATCCCTTCAGCAGCAGTCGCTTCTTGAAGCGCAGCGCGGAGTCCACGGTTTGCCGCAACACCACCGGCAACGAGTAATTGTTTCGCTCCTTTTTCTTTCACAGCGCGAATCGCTTTCTCAACGAGCACTTCGACGACACTTGCTTGAAAACTCGCTGCCAAGTTTTCCGGGATGACCGTCTCCCCACGTTGCTCCGCATTGTGTACGGCGTTGATGACCGATGACTTCAAGCCACTAAAGCTGAAGTCGAAGCTACCCGGTTCAAGGCGAACACGTGGGAAATTGTACGTATCTTCCCCAACCGCTGCCAAGCGGTCAATCGCAGGACCTCCCGGATATGGGAGACTGAGCGTGCGCGCGACCTTATCGTATGCCTCACCTGCCGCGTCGTCACGTGTCTCCCCGATGACTTCGAAGACACCATGTTCTGGCATATAGACGAGTTCTGTATGTCCGCCCGAGACGACGAGACAGACGAGTGGGAACTCCATCTCTTCGACGAGTTCGTTCGCGTAAATGTGTCCCGCGATATGATGGACGCCGATGAGCGGTTTTTGATGGGCGAACGCCAATGCTTTGGCCGCACTGATGCCGACGAGAAGGGCACCGACGAGACCCGGTCCTTGTGTGACGGCGACCGCATCGACGTCTTCCATCGTCACGCCTGCTTCGCTCAACGCATCGTCAATGACATACGTGATGCGCTCCACGTGATGACGAGACGCCACTTCAGGGACGACGCCACCAAATCGTTTATGGCTCTCAATTTGAGAAGAGACGACGTTCGACAATAGCGTCTTCCCGTCTTTGACGAGCGCAACAGACGTCTCGTCACAGCTCGACTCGATTGAGAGAATCAGTGATGTGTTCATTCTGAGTCACTTCCTAACTTCGCCCAATAAATATAGGCGTCTTCATTATTATCCTGATAGTAGCGTCTTCTTCGTCCAGCTTGCATAAACCCAAACTGTTCATATAGTTTTTGCGCCCCGACGTTCGACACGCGGACTTCTAACGTCAATCCGACAAGCCCCTTTGACTTGGCAAACGCGACAAGTTCCGCTAACAGTTGATTACCGATCCCTTGCCCACGAAATTCAGGTAAGACAGCAATGTTCGTGATATGTCCTTCGTCGACGATTTGCCATACTCCGACAAAACCGACGACCCGTTTGTCATGGACCGCGACAAAATAAATTGCCTGTTCATTTCGAAGCATCTCGTTCATAAACGCCTCTTTTGTCCACGGAATGGAGAACGACGCTTCTTCGACTTTCGTCACTTCTTCGACATCAAGCCACGTCATTCGACGAATTTTAACGTCAGCCATTGTTTTGACCCTCTAACCATTTCGCTTCCGCTTCAGCGAGTCGCAAATACTCTGGCTCAAACGCATGGACATCACTCGTCTCATCGCTAAAGACGACCAAATCACTCGCGCGGCCGTAACGATGTGCAGCCGGCGCTTCGACATACTCATATTCACTCAACACGTCACGGAACGGTTCGACATCTCCAACGACGAGGAAACGTCCTTGGATATTCAGTCGTAGCCAGTCGGCGACAGACGCATGTTGATCGTGTGTCAGTGCCTTGTTCTGTTGATAATATCCGATATAGGCGTTGCCGCGTCGTGCGTCAATTAATGATACGACGGGCAAGTCCGTATTTGGGGCTGCTGCCATGAGTTGAAGGGCAGACACGCCGATCAGTGGAATGTTCAACGTATAAGCAAGTGTCTTCGCCGTCGTCACTCCAATCCGAATCCCTGTGTACGACCCAGGACCTGTCGTAACAACGATGCGTTCGAGCATATTCGGAGTCCATTTCACAGCTGCCATGAGTTGTTCAATCATCGGCATGAGTGTGACCGCATGGTTTTTCGAGACCATGACCGTCGCTTCGGCTTGAATTTCTCCAGCCTCACTTAATGCGACAGACAAACGTGTCGTCGCGGTATCAATCATCAATTGCTTCATGCGAGCACCTCCTTGGCGATTTGAACGTAACGCTCACCCGTTGGAGCGAGTGTCAATTTCCGTTCTTCATCACTGACTCGTTCAATCGTTATCGCCAAGCGTTCTTCCGGAAGAGAAGACTCGATCAAGTTCGACCACTCTACGATGGCGACACCGTCACCGTTGATATATTCCTCAAGACCGATGTCATCCCCCGTATCCTCGAGTCGATAGACATCCATATGATAGAGCGGCAAGCGCCCTTTGTATTGTTTCATAATGGTGAATGTCGGACTGTTGACGTTCCGTGTGACACCGAGTCCTTTTGCGAACCCTTGTGTGAACGTCGTCTTGCCGGCACCAAGGTCACCGTTTAACGTGATGACCGTTCCTGCTTCGACGAGCGTGGCCAAACGCTCTGCCACTGCCTGCGTCTCCGCCGCAGAATGCGTAATCAATGTATACATGAATGGTTCTCCTTTTATCACTTCTCATACGTACTCATTGTACACTTCATTTTAAGCAAAAAAAAACACGAAACGCTATCGTTTCGCTATCTCATTTAAAAATTGGTTGCGGGGGCTGGATTTGAACCAACGACCTTCGGGTTATGAGCCCGACGAGCTACCAGACTGCTCCACCCCGCGACGACATATAAAATTAAATAAAGATTGGTTGCGGGGGCCGGATTTGAACCGACGACCTTCGGGTTATGAGCCCGACGAGCTACCAGACTGCTCCACCCCGCGATGGTTTGAATTGTTTCGACATCCTCTATAATAAGTGAGACAGTTATAAAAAGCAACCTTTTTCTCAATGTTTTTTGAAAAATGGAATCGGGAACAGGTATAACAGCATAGAATTTAGAGAAAAGGGGCGCGACCGCCATGTCCAAATGGGGAAACCGATTCAAGAAATGGTTCTTTTCGGAGATCGAAGCCGACATCACGTTTGACCCGGCAGCACTCATTCCGAAGCAGGTAGTGACCGGGACCCTGCACGTATCCAACCCGACGACGACTGTCGTCCGGTTACAAGAACTGACACTCAACTTTTTGACGACATTTAAAGACATCACCATGGAAGGAAATGAATTTAATCGAGAAGCCGACATTCAAGAAATTCCGATTCCACTCACTGTCGTACTAGAACCTGGTGCGAAGGAAGACGTTCCGTTCTCATTCGAATTGACGATGTATGCCCCTTCGTCTGCTGGAGCCCCATACAGCGTGGAAGCGACGTTATGGGACAAGGACATGAAACGTGTCTGGTTTGACGTGATTGAACATATTGAAATCGAACCAATGCCTGAACTGAAACGATTGCTCGACGCAACGGCTCATGCTGGACTTGAACCGATGTTTGTTCGGAACGTGATTGACCCGCTCGGAGAAGAGCGTCCTTATCCGTTCGTCGAAAAGTATGGGTTCAAGCCGGTCGGTGAGTGGGCCGATGAGTTTGAGGTCGTCAAATCATTTTGGCGTCTGCATGAAGATGGAATCGACCTCTACTACTGGCTCGACAACATCGAAACACAGCGAACGCTCGAGTCGATGGCGACTGACGTCGAATTGCGCCACCGCTCCCTCACCTGGGAACAACTCGAACGTGAGCAAGAACAGCTCGGTCTCGGTATTCAAGATACGCTACGCAGTCACCGCTCCTCGTGAGCGGTTTTTTCAATTTGAATTTCATCCTTACTCGTATTGACGATGGTTTGGAAGTGATGGCGATACGGATGCATGAACACGTCATATTGAATACGTCTTTCGTCATGCGAGGCGCGTAAGTAATCCATTTCCATTCCCCGTTCCTGGATATCACGATTCGCTCTGCGTCTAAATTCTGTTTCTCCGTCCGTATAAAGATAAATCGACTGGTCAAAAGAGGAGAGATCTAGAAATGCGACACTCATGCCCTCAATAATCGTAATCATTTTTTTCGGGTCAATCCACGTACGTTCTAAATATGAGACATCGATTGTGTAAAAGCCGATTCCCTCTCGAATCATACGAACATCACGCTCGAGTGAAAGCAGATGATGCGCAGCTGGATGACAAGCCGTCATCTTATAATGATGGGTTTTTCCATTCTGTTCATAGGTGAGTATCGTTTGTTTCCGTAACTGTGAATCGATGATGTATGGATCTGTGTGAAGCAGGTTTATATCACCGAGTCGTTCCCGTAATCTTTCGGCCAATGTCGATTTTCCTGCTGCCCCATGTCCAGAGATACCAATCAGCGTTCGTTGTCCTGTTTGCACATTTTGCACGATTTCATCGATGAGTCGTTCCATGATTCTCCCCCTTTGGTACACTTAGTATAGAAAGGAAGTGTATCTATCTCATGTCCACTTGTCCATTTTGTCACCCGACACTCGATCCACATCAAACCATTATTGCCGAGAATGACTCTTGTTACTTTCTCATGCATGACCACGAGCAAGATGTCCTCGTTGGCTCGGGTGTGATTGTCCCGAAAGCACACCGCGCGACGACATTCGACTTAACGCCTTTAGAGTGGCAACATACATACGAATTACTTCATCAGGCGAAGGAACATCTTGATCAAACGTTTCAACCTGATGGATACACGCTCGGTTGGAACGTCGGCACGGCATCAAACCAAACTGTTCCTCATGCCCATCTGCACGTCATTCCTCGTTACGAGGCAGGACCTCATGCAGGGAAAGGACTTCGCCACTGGTTAAAACGACCGGAGTAAATAAGCAGCTCATCGCGTGAGGATGAGCTGTCTTCTTTTTTCACCAACCTCTTCGAGTCTTTCTCCCAACTGTTCCATTTTTGTCGTCATATGCGTAATCAACTGACTGATTTCCTTATCTAGTCCGTTCACTTGATCTAATGAATCATTGATTCGTCCATGCATCGTCCATTCTGAAAAAATATCATCCAAAAAGTAATCTGCGAACTGAATCAGTGAACCTCGATCGACATGTAATTCCTGTACAATTTCTTGGACGTCTGCCAATTCACGGGAGAAACGTTCCAATGCAGATTGTAATTCATGCATCGTCTGCTCGGATGCATCTAACGCATCATGTTTCATTGCCGTCGCAAACAATCCTCCCCCGAAGAACGTATCATACGTCGACCAACCTTTGGCACTGTCTAAATGCTTTAGCGTCTTCGTAATCGTTGCTCGTGCTGCCTTACCCGCAACAATGGCTTCTCGATATTCGATGATAAGTTCATTCGTCTGAGCTTGTTGATTGGTGAGATCATGTAGGTCTCGGCGAATAGCTGGATCTTTTGTGAGGTGTGCCTCTTTTGTTTCTAAGAAGGTCTCCCACTCCGTATCGATGCTTTCATATCTCTCGAGCTGTTCTTGTAAATCTCGATGCTCGAGCGTCAGTTCATCAATCATCTTCTCGTGTTCGCGCAATTTCAGTTCAGCACGAGCAGCTTCTTCTACTTCCTTTATGCGTTGCTCATCAAATGTGCCTCGTAATTTACGCCACGTATTGACGAGCGAAAAACTTTCAAGATCGTAAACATCGCGCTGTTCTTTCGTAAATGTATTCAACAATTCTTTCCGTATCACTTCATGTTCCTTTAGCTGTTTTTCAAGTGTCTTTTGTTTGCGGACAAGTCGATCACGCTCGGCGATACGTTGTTGTAGGTCTAATTGGATTTGCTGAAGATCTTTCATTATGCTTCCCCTCTCGTTTTGTTTCCCCGATGAATCACTGTAAGGAGACATATTGTTCATAAAAAAATCCCCTCTTTCTCATATTCACTACGAGGAAAGAAGAGATAAAGTTTCAATGAAACAAAAAAACGACCGAGCGTATGCTCGGTCGTCCTCTCTGTTGTTGCCTGGCAACGTCCTATCCTCACAGGGGGAGATCCCCCAACTACTTTCGGCGCTGAGACGCTTAACTTCCGTGTTCGGCATGGGAACGGGTGTGGCCGTCTCGCTATCGCCACCAGACTTTAGGGCTTGTTCCCTGAAAACTGAGGATTCATCAACACAAACCATTAGACTAGATCAAAGCCTCGACCGATTAGTATCATTCAGCTCCACGTGTCACCACGCTTCCACCCATGACCTATCAACCTCATCGTCTCTGAGGGGTCTTTCTTGATTGCTCAAAGGGAAATCTCATCTCGGAGGGGGCTTCATGCTTAGATGCTTTCAGCACTTATCCCGTCCGCACGTAGC
>NZ_JACSKO010000004.1:0-207262 GCF_018617635.1 Exiguobacterium sp. CH10 | reverse complement strand
TCAGAGACGATGAGGTAGATAGGTCATGGGTGGAAGCGTGGTGACACGTGGAGCTGAATGATACTAATCGGTCGAGGCTTTGATCTAGTCTATGGTTTGTGTTGATGAATCCTCAGTTTTCAGGGAACAAGCCCTAAAGTCTGGTGGCGATAGCGAGACGGCCACACCCGTTCCCATGCCGAACACGGAAGTTAAGCGTCTCAGCGCCGAAAGTAGTTGGGGGATCTCCCCCTGTGAGGATAGGACGTTGCCAGGCAAACGGTGGTTCTGGAGCATTCGCTCAAGGGCCGCCGTTTTTTCTTATCATCGATTTAGTCTAGTGGAAGAGAGGACGTAAGAAATGGCTAAGAAGATCAAAGTATATGTCGAACCAAATGAAACGGTCAGCGAATGTTTAGATCGAATCAATGAAATGGGTTATCGTCCTATACGCCGCATTGAAAAGCCCGTCTTTGAGCAAACGGGAGCCAAAGATGAACCTGTCCATTCCCATCAATCGATTTTATTTGAATGCGTCTCTAAAGAATCCTAATGCCAAGCCGTCACACTATCTGTGTGACGGCTTTTTTATATCTTAAAATGAATGCTTGCGTTCAAAGCATCGGTCTCCAAGCGCATCCAATAAAGTTTGAGCGCGTTTCTCTATCTTTTTAGGAAGATTCTCTTTACTAAAGTATTCAAGAGCCAGGCTTTCACCGTCTTCCATCAGAAGCTCTCCATGTACTCCTTTTGCCTGATATAAATGGATGACACCGTATGTTTCATCGCCGTTCGGATATTTAAAGTAACCATCCGGACCGGAAAAGACTTGAATGAATTCAAATTGCTTAGCGAAAAGTCCAGTTTCTTCTTTTAATTCTCGTGCAGCGACTTCTTCCAACGTTTCTCCGAGCTCCATCGATCCTCCTGGTAAACCCCAGTCAAGTGTATCCGATCGGAATTGCATCAGTACCTCTTGTTTTTGGTTGATGACCAAAATGGTCGCTCCAACGCTGATGATCGGACGGTTGCCAATCACTTCCCGAAGACTCGATATGTAACTCATCTAACTCCCCCTTTTATAATAGAATACAGGATATACTGAGAAGATTCTTCTTATACCCAAAAAGCGAACGATAAATATTCAGACAATTAAAATGTTCGCAGTTTATTGACATGTTTTCAAAGAACAAGGTACGATAGGCGTGTGAGATAGGAAAAATAAATAGTGCTCCATATAATCGCAAGGAAATGGCTTGCAAGTTTCTACCTGATCACCGATTCTGATCAGACTATGGGGTGTAGCTGACGTGTATTTGTCATGCCTATACCCTAAACTGATTGCTCGGTTTAGGGATTTCTTTTTGTAAGGGGGACATTTGGAATGAACGTAGTAGTTGGAGTAATCATGGGTAGTTCATCTGACTGGGAGACGATGAAACATACATGTGACATGTTAGATGAGTTACAGATTCCATATGAAAAACAAGTCGTATCAGCTCACCGTACACCAGACCTTATGTTCGAATATGCTGAAGAGGCACGAGGCAGAGGCATTCAAGTAATCATTGCGGGTGCTGGTGGAGCAGCCCACCTCCCTGGAATGGTAGCTGCGAAAACGACACTTCCTGTCATCGGTGTCCCTGTTCAGTCTAAAGCACTCAATGGAATGGATTCGCTACTCTCGATTGTTCAGATGCCTGCAGGAGTTCCAGTAGCAACTGTTGCGATTGGTAAAGCGGGAGCGACAAATGCAGGATTACTTGCTGCTCAAATTCTTAGCATTCACTCCACAGACATTACAAATCGACTTGATGCATTTCGGGAGAAGAAACAAGAGATGGCGATGCGAGGAACGGAGGAGTTGGTCTGATGAGAATCGGAATTTTAGGTGGAGGACAACTTGGACGGATGATGTCTCTTAGTGCGAGTGCAATGGGGTATACGACACTTTGTATCGATCCAAACCCACATGCACCGACTGCTCAAGTGGCAGATTCCATTGTTGCCTCATTTGATGATGTCGACGCCGCAAAGAAACTCGCTGCCCGTTCTGACATCGTGACGTACGAATTTGAGAATATTGACACAGAAATGATTGCTGCGATTGAAGAAAAATGTCCACAAGGAATGGATGTATTGAAAGCGACGCAACATCGCATCTTAGAAAAACAAATGATTGAATCTGCCGGACTACGAGTCGCACCTTATATTTCAGTCCGTACCGTTCGAGATATTCAGGTGGCGAAAGAGAAGCTTGGGTTGCCATTTGTCATCAAAACGTGTCGCTTCGGCTATGACGGAAAAGGGCAGACAGTCATTCGGACGGAACAGGATGTTCAGGCATTCATTGAACAGTTCACCGAACAAGAATATGTCGCTGAAACTTGGTTGCCGTTTGAAAAAGAGATCTCGGTCATTGTGACACGAGGAGAAGAAGAAACGTCAACGTTCCCAATCAGTGAAAACATTCATCACAACAACATTCTACATCTATCCATCGTACCGGCTCGTGTGGCTGATGAGATTCAAGAAGATGCGAGACATCTCGCACTTCAACTCGCAGACCACATCGGGTTGATGGGAACACTCGCTGTCGAGTTGTTCGTCATGCCAGATGGTCGCCTTTACGTAAACGAACTCGCACCACGTCCACATAATTCTGGACATTACACAATTGATGCATGTGAGACCTCACAATTTGAACAACACATTCGAGCCGTGACGGGGATGCGTCTCGGACGAACGACACTGACCACTCCGGTCGTCATGGTCAATCTTCTCGGTGAACATATGCAACGACTCAATGTCAAAGCATTGCCATCGAATGTTAAACTACATCTGTATGGAAAAGATGAAGCGAAGACAGGTCGCAAGATGGGACACTTGAATGTTCTCGGTGACACGGTCGAGGATGCGCTTCATACCATCGAACAACTGGCAATTTGGAAGGAGACCGTTTTATGATTTCACGCTACACCCGCCCAGAGATGGCGAACATTTGGACTGATCAAAATAAGTTCGAGGCTTGGTTGAAAGTTGAGCTTTACGCGTGTGAAGCTTGGAGTGAACTTGGGATTATCCCGAAAGAAGATGTACAAGTCCTTTGGGACAAAGCATCGTTTGATGTTGATCGTATTTTAGAAATTGAACAAGAGACGCGTCACGATGTGATTGCGTTCACGCGTGCGGTCTCAGAGACACTCGGGGAAGAGAAGAAATGGGTACACTACGGATTGACGTCGACGGATGTCGTCGATACGGCACTCTCGTACTTAATCAAGCAAGCGAATGACATCTTAGAAGCCGATTTAGATCGCTTCATCGGCATTCTTGCAGAAAAAGCAAAAGCGCATAAATATGACATCATGATGGGACGGACACACGGTGTGCACGCAGAGCCGACAACGTTCGGTTTGAAGCTCGCCCTCTGGTATGAAGAAATGAAGCGCAACAAGAAACGCTTCATGGCAGCACGCGAAACGATTGAGTTTGGGAAAATGAGTGGAGCCGTCGGGACGTTTGCGAATATCGATCCGTTCATCGAGTCATATGTGTGTGACAAGCTCGGCATCCAAGCCGCACCGATCTCGACACAGACACTCCAACGTGACCGTCATGCCGAGTATATGTCGACGCTCGCATTGATCGCGACATCGATTGAAAAGATGGCTACCGAGATTCGCGGTCTTCAAAAGACAGAGACACGTGAAGTGGAAGAGTTTTTCGCAAAAGGGCAAAAAGGATCGTCGGCGATGCCGCATAAACGAAACCCAATCGGTTCTGAAAACATGACGGGTCTTGCGCGTGTCATTCGCGGTCATATGATGACGGCTTATGAAAATGTTCCGCTTTGGCATGAGCGTGACATCTCGCACTCGTCAGCAGAACGCATCATTATTCCGGATGCGACGATTCTTCTTAACTATATGTTGAATCGCTTCGGTAATATCGTGAAGAACTTGACGGTCTTCCCAGATAACATGCGTCGCAACATGGATCGTACGTTTGGGATTATCTTCTCGCAACGTATTCTACTCGGCCTCATCGAGAAAGGCTGGTCGCGTGAAGCCGCATATGACGCGGTTCAACCGAAGGCGATGCAAGCGTGGGAAGAAGAGACGATGTTCCGAACATTGATTGAAGAAGACAAAGAAATGGGCGCACTCTTTACGAGTGAAGAGCTCGATGAATTGTTCGATCCGCGTTATCACGTACGCCGTGTCGATACAATTTTTGAACGCTGTGGTTTGTAATCGTTGAGGGGCGATATGCCCCTCTCACTTTTAAGGGGGACGGTTCAGATGAAAGCAATTTATGAAGGCAAGGCGAAAGCGTTATTTGAGACAGAAGAAGCGGGAGTGCTTCGCGTATATTATAAAGACGATGCGACAGCATTCAATGGAGAGAAGAAAGAGTCGATTGATGGGAAGGGGATCCTGAACAACGCCATCACGACACAGCTGTTCGAATTGATGCATGACAACAAGATTCCGACGCACTTTATCAAACGAATCTCAAAGCGAGAACAGTTGGTACGCCGTGTTGACATCATTCCGTTAGAAGTGGTTGTCCGAAACGTAGCGGCAGGAAGCCTGGCGAAACGACTCGGTTGGGAAGAAGGGACACCGCTACTTGCACCGATTGTCGAGTTCTACTATAAGGATGATGCTCTTGGGGATCCGCTCCTAACAGAAGACCATATCCGTTTGTTGCAAGTCGCTACACATAAAGAAGTCGAAACATTGCGACAACTTGGTCTTTGGGTAAATGACGTATTACTCGATTTCTTCGGTCAACACGGCATTGACGTGATTGATTTCAAACTAGAATTCGGGAAAGTGGACGGAACCATCATCTTAGCGGATGAGATTTCACCAGACACGTGCCGACTGTGGGACAAAGAGACGAAACAAAAGCTTGATAAGGACGTATTCCGTCGCGATTTAGGTTCTTTGACTGAGACGTATGGACAATTGCTAACACGCATAGGGGGAAATGGACAATGAAAAAAGTAAACGTGTATGTGACGTTACGTGAAAGTGTACTCGACCCACAAGGAGTAGCTGTGAAAGGCGGACTCGAGCATCTTGGATTCGCTGGAATTGAATCGGTACGCATCGGGAAAGTCATCGAACTTCAGGTCGCTGACGAAACGACAGAAGACATGGTCAAAGAGATGTGTGAGAAACTACTCGTCAACACGGTCATTGAGAATTATGAAATCGAGATGGGGGTACTTGCATGAAGTTCGCGGTCATCGTCTTTCCAGGATCAAACTGTGACCTCGACATGTATCACGCGGTAAAAGACGTGCTCGGGGAAGAAGCGGAATACGTGTTCCATACAGAAACCTCACTTGAAGGGTTCGATGGGGTGCTCTTACCAGGTGGCTTCTCATATGGAGATTACTTGCGTTGCGGGTCAATCGCCCAATTTTCACCGATTATGGCGGAGGTAAAACGTTTCGCAGAAGAAGGACGTCCGGTGCTTGGCGTATGTAACGGATTCCAAGTACTTGTCGAAGCGGGACTCCTCCCAGGCGTGTTGATGCGAAATCGTGATTTGAAATTCATGTGTAAGACTGTCGAACTTGTCGTTGAAAATAACGAGACGATGTTCACAAGTGACTATGCGGCACAGGAAACGATTCGCGTGCCAATCGCACACGGTGAGGGCAACTACTACTGTGACGAGGCGACACTCGAGACATTGAAGGCAAATGGTCAGATTGCGTTCACCTATAAAGAGAACCCGAACGGATCGGTCGAAAATATCGCCGGCATCACGAACGAAGCAGGAAATGTACTCGGCATGATGCCACACCCAGAGCGTGCGGTCGAAGCATTGCTCGGTGGGGAAGACGGTAAACGGTTATTCACGTCAATTGTAAAATGGGGGGCACGACATGTTACTTACAACTGAACCGACAGCTACGCAAATCCGCGATGAAAAGATTTATGCCACGATGGGATTATCGGACGACGAATACGCTCTCGTCGTCTCACTGCTTGGCCGGGAGCCAAACTATACAGAAATCGGTCTCTTCTCGGTCATGTGGTCTGAACACTGTTCGTACAAAAACTCGAAACCTGTGCTCCGGAAGTTTCCTACAACCGGAAAGCACGTCTTACAAGGACCAGGAGAAGGGGCAGGAATCGTCGATATCGGAGACGGTCAAGCTGTCGCCTTCAAAATCGAGAGTCATAACCACCCGTCAGCGATTGAACCTTATCAAGGGGCGGCGACTGGGGTGGGCGGAATCATTCGTGACATCTTCTCGATGGGTGCCCGTCCGATTGCATTATTGAACTCACTCCGTTTCGGAGATTTGAACGAATCACGTGTGAAACATTTATTCGGTCATGTTGTGTCAGGCATTGCCGGTTACGGAAACTGTGTCGGTATCCCGACTGTCGGTGGCGAAGTCGCCTTTGACCCGGCCTACTCAGGGAACCCACTCGTCAACGCGATGTGCGTTGGTTTCATCCGTCATGAAGATATTCAAAAAGGAATCGCAGAAGGTGTCGGAAACTCGGTCATGTATGTCGGAGCGACGACTGGACGCGACGGAATCCATGGTGCCACATTCGCCTCTGAAGAACTCGGGGAAGACGCGGACGAGAAACGTCCAGCCGTACAAGTCGGAGACCCGTTCATGGAGAAGTTATTGATTGAAGCGTGTCTTGAAGTCATCAAACACCCGGCGCTCGTCGGGATTCAAGACATGGGGGCAGCAGGGTTGACATCTTCTTCAGCGGAGATGGCCTCAAAAGCCGGCATGGGGATTGAGATGAACTTAGACCTCGTCCCGCAACGTGAGACAGGCATGACACCTTACGAGATGATGCTATCGGAATCACAAGAACGGATGCTTCTCGTTGTCAAAGCCGGACATGAAGACGAGATTGAATCGATCGTGACGAAGTGGGGACTTCACGCGATCAAAGTCGGCGAGGTCATCGAAGAGAAAGTGCTTCGCCTCGTTCACCAAGGAGAAGTTGCAGCAGAGGTACCTGTCGACGCGCTCGCAGAAGACGCTCCTGTCTATCATAAACCTTCAAAAGTACCAGCCTACTACGAAGCTTTCCAAGCCATGAGTCCTGTTACACCAATCGTCGAAGATGTGATGGCGACATGGAAAGACGTTCTTGCGATGCCAAGTATCGCTTCGAAACGTTGGGTGTATGAGCAATACGACCATATGGTTCAAACATCGACAGTCGTCGCACCGGGCAGTGATGCTGCAGTCATCCGCATTCGTGAGACGGAGAAGTCGCTCGCGATGACAACCGACTGTAACGCGAAATACGTCTATCTCGACCCGCGTGTCGGTGGGGCAATCGCTGTCGCTGAAGCGGCACGTAACATCGTCGCAAGTGGTGCAGCGCCTCTTGCTTTGACGGACTGTCTCAACTTCGGAAGCCCGGATAAACCGGAAGGGTTCTGGCAGCTCGACCAAGCCGTTGAAGGAATGGCGGAAGCGTGCCGGACGCTCGATACACCTGTCATTGGTGGAAACGTATCGTTGTACAACGAATCGAACGGACAAGCCATTTATCCGACACCGGTCGTTGGAATGGTCGGTCTCATTGAGAAGCCAGAGCACATTACGACATCGTTTGCGAAACAAGCCGGAGACGTTGTCTTCTTACTCGGAGAGACAAAAGCAGAATTTGGGGGTAGTGCCCTTCAAATGCTCCAAGACGGAAAAGTGAGCGGACATGCGCCGACACTCGACCTTCAGGAAGAACGTCAGACGCAGAAAGCATTACTTCAAGCGATTCGTGAAGGTCTTGTCACGGCGGCACACGATGTGTCAGAAGGTGGTCTTGCGGCAGCGTTACCAGAACTCGTTTTCGGAACAGGGTTTGGTGTCGATGTCACAATCGATACAGATCTCGTCACTGCGTTATTTAGTGAATCCCAGTCACGCTTCCTCGTGACAGTCGACCAAACGCAGGCCGAGGCATTCGCGAGCATGACGAACGGAACAGCAATCGGTACGGTTACAGAAACGGCAACCGTTGTCGTTCGCGCGAGCAATCGCTTGATTGAAATGGATGTGCAAGAGTTGGAACGTGTATGGGAAGGAGCTATTCCATGTTATATGACATCCGAGGCATGAACGAGGAATGTGGCGTCTTCGGTGTGTTCGGTCACATCGAAGCGTCACACCTTGCCTACTACGGACTTCACAGTTTGCAGCACCGTGGCCAAGAAGGAACGGGAATCGTAACGGCAGACGGAGAGCGTCTCCACGCGAAACGTGGACTCGGACTCGTCACCGAAGTATTTGACGAAACGTCTCTCGACGCACTCACCGGGAATCATGCGATCGGTCACGTACGCTACTCGACAGCGGGCGGCAACACGCTCGAGAACGTTCAACCGCTCCATTTCAAGTCGTTGACAGGTGATTTGGCGATGGCGCATAACGGAAACCTTGTGAATGCGACTGAGTTGAAACATATGCTCGAAGCGGAAGGTGCGATCTTCCAGACGACGTCCGACACGGAAGTCGTGGCCCATCTCATTAAGCGGAGTCGCGGTAATTCATTGAAAGAACGCATTGCAGATAGCTTGGCTCGTCTCGTTGGAGCATTCGCCTTCTTATTTTTGACAGAAGATGCCCTATACGTCGGAGTCGACGTTCATGGGTTACGTCCTTTGTCACTCGGGCAGACGGAAGACGGTGCGTACGTTTTCGCATCAGAGACATGTGCGTTTGACGTCGTTGGAGCGACGTATGTCCGAGATGTTGAACCAGGCGAGTTACTCATGATTACGAACGAGGGCATCACATCTGAACGCTTCAGTGAAGCGGCAGTTCGTGCGATGTGTTCGATGGAATACATTTACTTCTCACGTCCGGACTCGATCATCGACGGCATCAACGTGCATACGGCGCGTAAAGCCATGGGGAAAAAGATGTTCGAAGAAGCGCCGGTCGAAGCGGATGTCGTGACGGGGGTACCGGACTCGAGTATTTCCGCGGCAATCGGTTATGCCGAAGCGAGTGGAATCCCATACGAGATGGGACTTATTAAGAACCGTTATGTCGGACGGACATTCATTCAACCTTCTCAGGAATTACGGGAGCGCGGCGTGAAGATGAAACTGTCGGCGTTACGCGGTGTCGTGAATGGGAAGCGGGTCATCATGGTCGATGATTCCATCGTCCGAGGAACGACGAGCCGCCGAATCGTTACCTTGCTTCGAGAGGCAGGCGCGACGGAAGTGCACGTGCGCATCACGTCACCGCCAATCAAGCATCCATGCTATTACGGAATCGATACATCAACGAAGGAAGAGTTAATTGCGGCAACCAAATCCGTTGAAGAAATCAGAGAAGAGATTGGTGCCGATTCACTAGCGTTTCTCACATTGGATGGAACGGTCGAAGCCATCGATCGTCCATTCGAAGGAGCGTTACGCGGGCAGTGTGCTGCATGCTTCACGGGACTTTATCCGACTGAACTTGCAGAACTCGTGACAGAGACAAAGGCTTAAGGGGGAAAACCGATGAGCGTTCGATATGAACAAGCGGGTGTGAATTTAGAAGCAGGGTACGAGGCCGTATCCCGTATGAAACGTCATGTTGCCCGGACGATGCGTCCAGAAGTAATGACAGGGCTCGGTAGTTTCGGGGCGATGATTGATCTCGGCTCGATGAACATGAAACATCCCATTCTCGTGAGTGGGACGGATGGGGTCGGGACGAAGCTGAAGTTGGCTTTCGCGCTCGACCAACATGACACGATTGGAATTGATTGCGTCGCGATGTGCGTCAACGATTGCCTCGTTCATGGAGCAGAACCGCTCTATTTTCTCGACTATATCGCGACAGGAAAAGCAGAGCCGGCTAAACTCGAGCGCATCGTCGCCGGGGTCGCTGAAGGATGTGTCCAAGCCGGTTGTGCCCTCGTCGGAGGAGAAACGGCTGAGATGCCTGGAATGTACCCGGATGGGGAGTATGACATTGCCGGGTTTGCGGTCGGGGTCGTTGAGAAAGAGCACTTACTCGACGGTTCGACGATTCAGGATGGAGATGTCGTTCTAGGTCTTGCTTCTTCAGGGGTTCATTCAAACGGTTTTTCTCTTGTACGTCATATCGTCGAAGCGCAAGGTCTTCACTATACGGATGAAATTGCGATGCTCGATACAACACTTGGGAACGCGTTGCTTCTTCCGACACGCATTTACGCTGAAGCGGCGAAAGCGGCGATTTCGACAGGTAAAGTACAAGGAATGGCTCACATCACAGGCGGTGGTTTCTATGAGAATGTCCCTCGTATGTTACCGGAAGGACTCGGGATCACGTTCGATGCATCGAGTTGGCCAAGCCTTCCTGTCTTCGACTGGCTCGAACAAGTCGGAAACATCTCGAAACAGGAAATGTTCAACGTCTTCAACATGGGCATTGGTTATATGATTACGGTACGTCCTGAAGATGTGGAACTGGTCGAAGCGGCGCTCGAACGTGTCGGTGAAACAGCGCATCGAATCGGGAAAGTCGAGAGTCGTCCAGGAATCCGAATCTCAGGAGTGGACCAATGAAACGATTTGCCATCTTTGCATCAGGGTCAGGGAGTAACGCTGAAGCCATTTGGCAGGCGATTGCCGATGGGCAATTGTCAGCCGAGTGCGTGTTGCTCGTCACGGACAAACTAGAAGCGACGGTTCTCGACCGTGCGGAGCGTCACGAGATTCCAAGCTTTTCCTTCACACCGAAAACGTATGCGTCTAAAGAGGAGTTCGAGGAAGAAATCCTCGTCCTTCTCGATTCGCTTCGAGTGGACTATATTGTGTTAGCAGGGTATATGCGCTTGATCGGAAATGTGTTACTATCCGCATATCCGAACCGAATCATAAACATTCATCCTTCACTCTTGCCCGCGTTTCCGGGGAAAGACGCGATTGGTCAGGCGCTTGACGCGAACGTGTCGACGAGTGGCGTGACGGTTCATTATGTGGATGCGGGGATGGACACGGGTCCGATCATCGCACAAGCGTCAGTCGAGATTGAAGGATGCGACCGCACGGAAGCGACACGACGCATTCAAGCGATTGAACATCAACTGTATCCGCGCGTATTACAACAAGTGTTGAATCAACAGGAGGTTTTCAAGTGAGAGCATTATTAAGTGTTTCTGATAAAACAGGAATTGTGGAACTAGCAACTGTCCTACATGAGGCGGGCATCGAACTCATCTCGACAGGAGGGACCGAGGCGGCACTCCAGAAAGCCGGTTTACCGGTCAAAAACATCTCTGAGGTGACATCGTTCCCAGAAATGTTAGATGGTCGTGTCAAGACGTTACACCCACTCGTTCACGGCGGATTGCTCGGACGTCGCGACCTCGATACACATGTCGCTCAAATGAAAGACCATGATATCGAACCAATCGATTACGTGGTCGTCAATCTTTATCCGTTTAAAGAGACGATTGCAAAAGAAAATACGACGTACGAAGAAGCGATTGAAAATATCGATATCGGTGGCCCGAGTATGTTGCGTTCAGCTGCAAAAAACCATGCGAGCGTCACGGTTGTCGTTGATCCGAGTGACTATACACTCGTTGCGGATGAAGTACGTGAAGGTGGCACATCATTTGAGACACGCCAACGTCTCGCGACGAAAGCGTTTCGTCATACGGCTGCTTATGACGCATTGATCGCCGATTATTTAGGACGTCAAACCGGAGAAACTTTCCCAGAACAATTGACGGTCACGTATGAAAAAGTTCAAGACCTTCGTTACGGAGAAAACCCGCACCAACAAGCAGCGTTTTATAAAACGCCTTTATATGATGGGATGACACTCGCGAATGCGACACAACTCCACGGGAAAGAACTTTCGTATAACAACATTCAGGATACGAACGCGGCGCTTGAAGCACTCAGTGAGTTGAATGAACCGGCTGCTGTCGTCGTCAAACATATGAACCCATGTGGTGTGGCAGTAGGACGGACGATTTCTCAGGCGTTCGAACGTGCACATGCGGCTGACCCGGTCTCTATTTTTGGTGGAATCGTTGCCTTGAACCGCGAAGTCGATTTAGAAACGGCAGATGCCCTTCGAAACATCTTTTTAGAGATCATCATTGCCCCATCCTTTAGTGAGGCAGCACTTGAACGATTGAAAGAGAAAAAGAACCTTCGTCTATTAACGTTGGATATGGGTCAAATGACAGGGATGCGCTTAACAGCTGTCGCTGGAGGGTTGCTCGTACAAGATGGGGACGACATGACACTCGATGATGCAGCTTGCCAAATCGTGACAGACCGTCGCCCGACAGCATCCGAATGGGAAGATTTGAAACTCGCATGGCGCGTCGTCAAACACGTGAAGTCAAACGCCATTGTCGTAGCGAAAGATGAGACGACGATTGGAATCGGAGCGGGACAGATGAACCGCGTCGGAGCTGCAAAAATCGCTTTCGAACAAGCAGGTGAACGTGCGACGGGCGCAGCGCTTGGAAGTGACGCGTTCTTCCCAATGGCAGACACGGTCGAAGCGGCAGCAGCGGCAGGCATTACAGCCATCATCCAACCAGGTGGATCAATTCGCGATGCCGAATCGATTGAAGCGGCAAACCGTCACGGTATTACGATGGTGTTCACATCGGTCAGACATTTTAAACACTGAGAGGGGTTCGCGTCATGAACGTAATGGTCATCGGTCGAGGAGGACGCGAGCATGCGCTCGCATGGAAATTAAAACAAGACGGACATCACGTTTTCGTTGCACCAGGTAACGCCTTCATGGAAGGTATGACATGTGTATCGATCAATGAGACAGACGTCGAGGCACTTGTACAGTTCGCAGAAGAAACGAACATCGAATGGACGATTGTCGGACCGGAGTCTTCTTTGATGGCAGGGGTCGTCGATACGTTCCGTGCTAAAGGACTAAACATCTTTGGACCGACGAAAGCAGCGGCTCTGCTCGAAGGAAGTAAAGCGTTCGCAAAAGAGGTCATGATGGAGGCAGGGATTCCGACAGCAGCGTACGAAGCGTTCACTGACGCAGAATCGGCGCTCTCCTATATTCAGAAACTTGGAGCACCGCTCGTCGTTAAAGCCGACGGTCTTGCTGCTGGTAAAGGTGTCACGGTCGCGTTCACAGTGGAAGAGGCAGAAGCAGCGGTACGTGATATTTTCACGACGGATAAATTCGGTCAACAGTCACAGGTCGTCATCGAAGAGTTCCTTGATGGGGAGGAGTTTTCACTCATGGCGTTCGTCTCGGGAGAGCGCGTCATTCCGATGATTACGTCTCAAGATCATAAACGTGCCTATGACGGTGACAAGGGACCAAACACAGGTGGTATGGGTGCCTACAGTCCGATGCCGCATTTGTCAGAGGACGTGTATGAAGAAGCGGTGAGGACGGTACTCGAACCCCTCGCTCAAACGATGGTCAAACAAGGGACTCCGTTTGAAGGATTCTTATACGCCGGACTGATCTTAACGTCGAGCGGACCAAAAGTGATTGAGTTTAATGCTCGCTTCGGTGACCCAGAGACGGAAGTCATTTTGCCGAATTTGAAATCACCGCTCCTCGACGTGATCCAAACGGTCATCCGTCAAGAGCCGTATTCGATTGAATGGGTCGAGGGTTATACGATGGGGGTCGTCATCGCAGCGAAAGGTTATCCGGACCGACCTGTCACCGGTCAAGTATTGTCTGGTTTTGAGTCGCTCCCGCAGGACGTTCTCGTCTTCCATGCTGGAACTGCACAGCAGGACGATCAAGTCGTTGGGAACGGTGGTCGCCTGCTCGTCGTCACTGCGACGAAACCGACGCTACTTGAAGCAAAAAAATCCGTTTATGAAGCGATCGCACAACTCGATTTGCCAGATACGTTCTACCGGACAGATATCGGTTCACGAGCGTTCACACAGATTATTTGAAGGATGGGTCAACCCATCCTTTTTTTCATGCGAAAAAAAGGGAATCCCAATATCCTGTTCTACAATAATAAAGTAGCTTAGGGAAAGAGGGTGGTCGGCCTGCGTGTTCAAACAAAACTATTCATTGCGATTGCTATTAACATCGTACTTTTCATTGGCGTCATTTTATTTGTCATCAAACCGTATTTCGTAGAGAAGAGCATTGAACAGGACAAGGCGATGACCCACGATCAAATCGAGAGCGTGACAGAAGTATTCGCCAATCATCGAAGCATGCTCGAGCGCATCCTTGTCGATTGGTCGGTCTGGACAAATGCCTACGATTTCGTTCAAAACAAAAATGAATCGTTTATTGAAAACAATATGGGAGAAGAAACGCTCGACAATCTAGGTGTTGGGGCGATGATTTTCCTCAACGACAATCGAGAGGTCGTCTACTCCGAATTTAATCAATTTTATGAGTTGGACAGTAAGAATGAAAAGAATAATTTCATAAATGAACTGGTGCGTTACGTTAACTCGTCTGGGGTCACACAAAGTGCGATATACGGTACAGACTTCGGCCCAGTTGTGTTCATGAGCCACCCGATTGTAAGAAGTGATGGGACAGGGGAACCTGGGGGTACACTTGTCCTCATTCAAAAAATTGGTCCGGACTTCATGGCGGCGATGAGCGTACAGGCAAAAACGAAACTTTCTATCAGTCCACTCTCGCATCAACGATTGACGATTGAGCAAGACAATCAGTTTGCCCGTGTTTCGTTACCACTACAGTCGGTCTATCAAGATGCGAACTGGGAAGTCAATTTTTCGGTGAAGCGTACGTATTATACAAACACACAGACGATGTTAGAAACAGGCATGCTTGGACTTTTGGTTCTTGGTCTCGGGCTATTGTTGACATTGTTTTGGACAGTGAATCAAATCGTCACGAAACGGTTAATGGACATCGTTAAAGAATTGAAGTGGATCACGAAAGAGCGAAACAGTCGCTTACGAATTCGTTTAAATCCACATCAGCAGGATGAAATCGAAGAGATGGCAGTCAGTATAAATGAAGTGCTTGATGCGCTTGAACAGACACAGAAAGAATCGTTGACGCGTGCCTTTCGAGATTCTCTGACACGTCTTCCGAACCGTTTAGCTGTTGAAGACATGTTTATGAACTTACCGAACACATCCTACTCAATCGGTGTGATGGGGATTGATCTCGATAATTTCCGACGAATCAACGACCAGTTCGGTCAACGAACGGGCGATGCGATGCTGACCTTCTTTGCGTCTCGATTGATGTTTTACAAAGAGGATGGTTTTGTTGCCCGAATTGGGGCCGATGAGTTCATCATGATTCATCCTGGATGGGCGACCGAAGAGTTATTGATTGTTGCGAATCAACTGGTGAAAGATTTGAGAGAATGGGGTTTGAAGCAAGGAATGAACCATCTGACGTTAAGTATCGGAATCGATGAGTTAGAACCTTCCCACCATTCCTACGAGGTCATGATGGCACGTCTCGATGTCGTCTTACACGAAGTCAAAGCATCAGGGAAAAATAAGATCCTCTCGTATCAGGACATCGAAGACGGGAGCCATTACTTGCAGGCGCTCGAGATGGAAAGAGATTTGCGATATGCGCTACGTCATGACCAATTCGAATTGTATTATCAACCAATCGTCTCTCCAAAACCGTTTCAAGTGAGAGGGGTAGAAGCGTTAATTCGTTGGCATCATCCGCAAAAAGGATTCGTCTCCCCGGGTGTCTTCATTCCCGTTGCCGAACAACTTGGGCTCATTTCGGATGTGGGAAGATGGGTACTTGTAAAAGCAATCACGGAGATTCAAGACTATGCGGAACGCTTTGATTTATTTTTGTCTGTCAATGTGTCGAAACGCCAGATTTTAGATGGGTCATTTTTAGAGGCACTAGAAGAAACGCTCGCTAAAACGAGCTTCCCGCCTCATCGACTTCATGTAGAAATCACAGAGAGCGAGGTCGGCGGGAATGTATATGAACTCCAACAGTTCATTCAAGCGTTGAAGGTGATCGGTGTCAAAATATCACTCGATGATTTCGGCGTTGGCACGTCATCGCTATCTTACCTTCAATCGCTACGTCTCGATATCATTAAAATTGACCAGAACTTCGTCAAAGGGATTCCGGAGAACAAATTTGATCGAGCGTTATTAGAAGGATTGTATCAAACGTTCCACACACTCGGCCTCGATATCGTCACGGAAGGGGTCGAACGACCGGAACAACTGGCTTTCGTATTAGAATATAGTGGTTCACTCATCCAGGGATATCATTACAGTAAACCGATTCCGGTGGAACAGTTGCATCACTATTTACGAAAAGCTGTCATGACTCAAATTTGATGTAGGCGACTCTTCGTGCGGAGAGCCGCCTTTTTTGTGAAAAATATATGTGAAATTTGTTACAATAGGGAACATAACTTGCGACCCTTTCAGAGAAAAGGTAAACTTGAAAAAGGGAAAGAAAACGCTTTCAAAACTATTTCTTAATAGCATTGAAAGGGAAAAAGGGAGGATTGGGTTCGATGCCAATAAAAAGAACGGCGCGGGCACCGTGGTCGAAAGTGATGATTCGCTCGCAACTTGAAGTCGTAGATCGAGTACGACCACCTTCGCTCGTTTTACAGAACGCGACGTATTTGAACGTGTATGTGAAACAATGGAGAACGGCGAACATTTGGATTGAGGGAGACCGGATTGTGTATGTCGGTCCAGACTTACCCGAATCGGCGGTCGAGACGGTCGATGTGTCAGGAAAATATATTGTGCCTGGCTATATTGAGCCACACGCTCATCCATTTCAACTATACAATCCGGCGACGTTGTCTAAGTATGCAGGAGAGCGCGGGACGACGACACTCGTCAATGACAATATGCTCCTTTTTTTACAAGAAAAAGAGCAAGCGTTTGCGCAGCTTGAAGCGATTCAGCAGTTGCCCACGAGCACGTATTGGTGGGCACGACTCGACACGCAGACCGAGCTCGACCGAGAGAGTGTTGCCGTCGATTCAGAACGAATTCACGAATGGTTCAATCATCCGGACGTCGTGATGGCTGGTGAACTGACAGCATGGCCTCGCGCCTTGAAAGGCGATGATGAGATGCTCCAGTGGATGCTTGACGCAGAGACGTGCGGTCTACCGGTCGAAGGGCACTTTCCGGGTGCTTCACCAAAGACATTGACTAAAATGGCGTTGATGGGTGTACACAGCGACCATGAGGCGATGACAGCGGAAGAGGCGCTCAACCGACTCGAATTAGGCTACACAACGACGCTTCGTCATTCCTCGATTCGACCAGACTTACCAGGGATGATTCGTAATCTACTTTCGAACGGATTAACCGCGTTCGATCATCTCATGGTGACGACGGACGGTTCGACCCCTGGCTTTTATGAGGACGGGATGCAGGACGCTCTCGTTCGTATCTTAATAGAAGAAGGGTTACCGGCAATCGAAGCGTATCGCATCGTGTCGCACAACGTGGCGCGTCATTTCGATCTCGATCATATTCTCGGTTCGATTGCGCCAGGACGCATCGCACACCTGAATATTCTTGACTCAATCGAAGAACCCCGCCCTTCGGCAGTCATCGCGAAAGGACAATGGATTTACCGAGATGGCGTGTCCTTGTTCCCGAACGAATTGGTGGAAGCGGTACTCGATAAGATGCCGTCGACTGACGTCTCGATTGAATTGACACCACAAGACTTGTCGTTCAGCATGCCCGTCGGTCTCGACATGGTCAACTCGGTCATCATGAAACTATTTAAAATTAAGCACGATACGGGACAGGACGAATTGCCACGCGATGAGGACGAGTCGTTTTTAATGTTGCTTGATAAGGAAGGAAAATGGCGACTAAACACGGTACTGAAAGGATTTGCGAAAGATTTTGGCGGTCTCGTCAGTTCGTATTCGATCAGTGGAGACTATTTGATTTTAGGAAAATGTAAACAGGATATGTTACTAGCGTTCGAGCGGATGAATGAACTCGGAGGAGGCATCGTCCTTGTCGACAGAGGAGAAATCGTTGCCGAGATCCCATTACCGCTCTGTGGCATGACGTCGACAGAGCCTCTTGAGACGCTCATCGGTCAAGAGAAACAACTGCGTAACGAGCTTGTGGCACGAGGGTATCAGTTCGAAGATCCGATTTACACGTTACTGTTTTTAGCATCCACACACTTGCCGTATGTTCGGGCGACTCCACTCGGCATTTATGAAGTGATGAAAAAACAAGTACTATTTCCTGCGATTTTGCGATGAATAGTTGAGTCCGAGCCGCCCCTGCTTTAGAATGATAAAGAAGTATGAGTAGAGAGGATGCTTGCGGATGCAACTCGATAAATTACGAGGTCGAGAGCTTGATCAATTGTTTGAGGCAATTTTGAAGCTCGATACGCTCGAAGACTGTTATCAATTATTCGAAGATTTAGCGACTGTCAATGAAATTCAAGCACTTGCACAACGACTAGAAGTGGCACGTCAAATACGTGAAGGCAATACGTATCATAAAATTGAGGACGCAACGGGTGCCTCAACGGCTACGATTTCTCGTGTGAAACGTTGCTTGAACTATGGGACAGGCGGATATGATCTCGCTCTTGAACGTCTACAACAAACAAAAGGTGACTCGTAAGAGTCATCTTGTTTTTGATGGAGGGGAGGGGCGAGATGCAACAAAAATTCATGAAGCGGAACTTACAATTGTTCTTTCGAAACTTAACACCAGTCCAAACACTCGTGTTGATCTATAGTGCGGCAGCCGTTTTATCCGTGTTGCTCCTCGCCTTACCGATCGCCCACAAACCGGGTGTGACGATTACATTTACGGACCTCGTTTTCTTTGCGGTGAGCTGTGTCAGTGTCACCGGCCTCACACCGATTGTGGTCACTGATACATTTTCAACATTTGGTTTGTTTATCATCTTGTTTATCGTTCAGGTGAGCGGTGTCGGGTTGATCAGTTTGCATGTCATCATGTGGATTTTGCTTGGAAAGCGGATTGGGTTTCGGGAACGACAACTGATTTTACGTGACCAAAACCAGACGTCGATGTCAGGGATTGTCAAATACATCACGGAAATCGTCATCACCGTGATTGCCATCGAGGCGGTCGGTGCCGTCTTACTCGGTGTCCATTACTTAAATTATTTTGATACCGCCGGAGAAGCCTTCTTACAAGGCTTGTTCGGGTCGGTCAGTGCGACGACGAACGCCGGTTTCGATATTACCGGTAGCTCGCTCGCGCCATTCCGAGAAGATCCATTTGTCATCTTCACGCAAATCGCGCTCATGACCGGTGGTGCCATCGGATTCCCGGTTCTTGTGGAGATTCGGACCTACTTGGTGAGTCGCATCACACGGAAGCGTCATACGTTCCCGAGTCGATTCTCTTTGTTCACGAAGTTGACGGTCTCGACATTCTTTATTTTGATTGCTGTCGGGACAGTCGGCTTGTTCATCTTTGAATACAACAATGCCTTCAAAGACTTGCCGCTCTGGCTGTCTCTTTCGGACTCGCTATTCCAGTCCGTGACGACACGTAACGGTGGATTATCGACAGTCGATGTCAACTTGTTCTCGGAAGCGAGCATGTTGCTCTTATCGATCCTCATGTTCATCGGGGCCTCTCCATCGTCTGTCGGTGGGGGGATTCGGACGACGACGTTTGCCGTCGCCGTTCTTGGTGTCGTCGCGTTCATCCGCGGAGACTCATCGATCAAAATTTTCGGGCGTGAGATTGTTCTCGAGGATATTTGGAAAGCGTTCGTCATCATTACGGTGTCGCTTGCCGTCTTATTATCTGGGGTCATGGTCATGGCTTACTTCGAAGATGCCTCATTGACACGAATCTTATTTGAGGCTTGTTCCGCGTTCGGGACGACTGGACTATCTGTCGGTCTATCTTCCGAATTCAGTAACGTCGGAAAATGGGTGCTGACGATTCTCATGTTCATCGGTCGAATCGGGGTCATCGCCTTTATTCTCATCTTGCAACGGAGACAACCGAAGCGAATGTATAACTATCCGAAAGAATCAATCATCTTAGGATAAGGAGATTGTCATATGAAAGCATTTTGGATTAATTTTGGATACGTCTTTATCGTTCCTGTCTTGCCGTTCATTGCGGTCGTCAATGGAACAGCGCTCTGTTCGCCAGACTCCCCATTACTTGATATACCAGTGCTCGGATTCTTTTTAGCGAATCCGCTCTGGTTTATCCCGGTGTATGGATTATTCGCACTGCTTGTTGCGAAATGGTTGACAGAACGGGAACGGAATCGTACGGCACGTTCGTGACTTGCTTCGGCAAGTCTTTTTTATTGGAGAGATGCACGTCACGTAAAAAATCGATACACTAGAGAAGGATTCGATGGGAGGGGAAGAGTTGAAATTTCAGTCATGGCGGCACGTGTTTAAACTAGATCCGAATAAACCTCTCAATGAGGATGCGCTCCAGGCGCTTATCCACTCCGGCACCGATGCCTTTTTAATAGGCGGGACGGATGGCGTCGATGCAGAGAATACATTTTCTCTTTTCGCGAGAGTCCGGGATGCCGGATTACCGGTCGCGCTTGAAATCAGTCAACCGAGCCAGGTCATTGATGGATTCGATCACTATTTTGTACCGACCGTGCTGAACGCCGGAACGCCGGAATGGATTGTGGGACACCATGCACGCGCATTTGAACGTTACGGACACTTTTTTGATTCCCGTCATATCACAGCACAAGGCTACCTCGTCTTAAATCCAGACGCAAAAGTGGCGCACGTGACGGAGTCAACATGCGACTTATCGTTAGAACAAGCCGTGGCGTATGCCGAAGTCGGGCATCATTTGTTCCGTCTCCCTTCCCTCTATATTGAATATAGTGGACGACTCGGCAATGTCGACGTCGTGAAAGAAATTCGATTGGCGCTACCAGACGCGCACCTCTTTTATGGGGGTGGCATCGATGGGGCAGAGTCGGCTCGGTTGATGGGAGCGTACGCCGATACGGTTGTCGTCGGCAATATCATTTATGAAGACTTAGCAGGAGCACTTGCGACTGTGCAAGCACTCCGATAAAATAAGAACAAACGTTTGGAATAAGGAAGGAAACGATTATGTATAATCTTAGCGAAGAATTAGTCAAAGGTATGAACCCGGAACAAGCAGAAGCGGTCAAACATACGGATGGTCCTTTGTTGATCATGGCGGGTGCGGGGTCTGGTAAAACGCGTGTCTTGACGCACCGCGTTGCCTATTTGATGGCGGCGAAGCAAGTGGCACCGTGGAACATTTTAGCGATCACATTCACGAATAAGGCGGCACGGGAGATGAAAGACCGGATTGCACGCCTCGTCGGTGGGGTCGCCGAAGACATTTGGATTTCCACGTTCCACTCGATGTGTGTCCGTATTTTACGTCGCGATATCGATCGTATCCGGTATGACCGAAGCTTTTCGATTTTAGATGCGTCGGACCAATTGACGGCCATCAAACAAGTGTTGAAAGAGTTGAATCTCGACCCGAAAAAGTATGAACCGCGTACACTTCTCGGGATGATCTCGAATCATAAGAACGAACTGCGAACGGCAAAGGACGCAGCAGCCCTTGTCGGCAACAATCCATATGAACGAATCATCTCTGACGTCTACACGGCATACGAGAAAAAGTTGAAACAAAATAACGTGCTCGACTTTGATGATTTGATCATGAAGACGATTCACTTATTCCAAGAAGCGCCGGACGTGTTGGCATTCTATCAAAAGAAATTCAAGTACATTCATGTCGATGAGTATCAAGATACGAACCGTGCCCAGTACACACTCGTCAAACTTTTAGCGCAGGCACACGAAAACTTATGTGTCGTCGGAGACTCGGATCAGTCGATTTATCGTTGGCGCGGTGCCGATATCGCCAATATCTTGACGTTCGAGAAAGACTACCCGAGCGCGCATGTCATCTTGCTCGAACAAAACTATCGCTCGACGAAGCGGATTTTAGAAGCAGCGAACGGCGTGATCAAAAACAATGCTTCTCGTAAAGATAAAAACTTATGGACTGAAAATGCTGAAGGGGAGAAGCTGTTGCTTCACGTCGCATCCGATGACCGTGACGAGGCGTTCTTCATCATGAACCAGATGAAAGAACTGAAGATGGAAGGGATGGACTACGGTCAAATGGCGGTCCTTTACCGGACGAACGCCCAGTCACGTGGTCTCGAGGAAATGCTCCTCAAATCGAACATCCCGTATAAGATGGTCGGCGGGACAAAGTTCTATGAGCGAAAAGAAATCAAGGACGTCTTGGCATACTTGCGCTTGATCGCGAACCCAGACGAGGACATCTCATTCGTTCGTGTCGTCAATGAGCCGAAGCGAGGCATCGGTGCCGCGACGATTGATAAATTAGGCGACTTTGCGGATATGCAGGGCGTCTCGCTCATGGATGCGATTCGTGACATCGAACTGTCGGGGATTGCTCCACGTACGGCGACGAAACTTGCAGATTTCCGTCAGATGATGATGGACCTGCGACAAATGGCTGACTATCTCTCGATTTCAGAACTCGTCGAAGAAGTATTGAAGAAGACAGGGTATGAGGAAATGCTCAAAATCGAGAAGACACTCGAAGCAGAAAGTCGACTCGAGAACTTGCAAGAATTCCTGTCGGTCGCCCAAAACTTTGAGAAAGAAAGTGATGAACAGACACTCGTCGCTTTCCTCACTGATTTGACGCTCGTCTCTGATCTCGATTCGCTCGATGAAGTCGACGAGTCGCATCAAGTCACATTGATGACGTTGCACTCGGCCAAAGGTCTCGAATTCCCGGTCGTCTTCTTGATTGGAATGGAAGAAGGTCTCTTCCCGCATAGCCGAGCGTTGAACGATGAGGAAGAGATGGAAGAGGAGCGTCGTCTCGCATATGTCGGGATCACACGTGCCGAGAAGCGTCTGTATTTGACGCGTGCCCAGTCACGGATGTTGTACGGTCGTTTCCAAAACAACCCGGAATCAAGGTTCTTGCACGAATTACCAGAAACATTGTTGGAGCGGTCCGGCAAAGCGAGAAAGCCGATGCCATGGAATCCGGTCGAGTCACCAGGTAAATTGCCGGTGAACGGCTTCAGTTCAAAACCGAAACCGAAGCTTGCGCAATCATCAGGAGCCGAAACGGTTGGCTGGAACGTCGGTGACAAGGCAAATCATAAAAAATGGGGACAAGGTACGGTCGTCCAAACACGTGGAGAAGGCGACCAACTCGAAGTGGATATCGCATTCCCAGAAGTCGGGATCAAGCGTTTATTGGCCAAGTTTGCCCCAATCGAAAAAGCATGAGGTGAAGATATGGAGATGGCAGAACGTGTAGAAGAACTACGCAAATCGTTAAATCAATATGGTTATGAATATTATGTACTTGACCGTCCGAGTGTACCGGACTCAGAGTACGACCGTTTGATGAACGAGTTGATTCAAATCGAAACAGACTATCCAGAACTTCGGACTCCGGACTCTCCAACGCAACGTGTTGGCGGAGCCCCACTTGACGCGTTCGTCAAAGTAACCCATGACACACCGATGCTTTCGCTAGGTAACGTCTTCTCGAAAGAGGAACTCGTGGAGTGGGTGGAGCGGATCGAAAAAGACCTTGGCTACACACCTACATTCGTGGCTGAACTCAAATTTGATGGGCTTGCCGTCTCTTTGAAATATGAGGACGGTCGTCTCGTACGTGGCGCTACACGTGGAGACGGTACGACCGGTGAAGACATCACCCAAAACTTGAAGACGATTCGTGCCATCCCCCTTCGTCTACAGGAGGACGTGACGTTTGAGGTACGGGGCGAGGCGTACATGCCGAAGCGTTCTTTCGAACAATTGAATGACGAACGGGAGCGAGTCGGTGAACCATTGTTCGCCAACCCGAGAAACGCGGCGGCGGGGTCACTTCGACAACTTGACTCTAAAATTGCCGCATCGAGAAACTTGGCATTTTTCGCCTACGGTTTGGTGTCGCAAGACGATCTCGTCGCCTCGCATGATGAGTCACTCGATTATTTGAAGCGACTCGGCGTCGCCGTAAGTGGAGACTATACGACGTGCAAGACGGCGGATGAGCTATGGGACTACATCGAGACGTATGTGACGAAGCGCAGCGAACTCCCGTATGAAATCGATGGAATCGTCATCAAAGTGGCAGGATATGAAGAACAAGAACAACTCGGCTTTACAGCGAAAAGTCCGCGTTGGGCTGTCGCGTATAAGTTCCCGGCAGAAGAAGTTGTGACGACAATCGAGGACGTCGATTTTAGTGTCGGTCGCACCGGAAAAGTCACACCA
Source organism: Exiguobacterium sp. CH10 (assembly GCF_018617635.1). Taxonomy (NCBI): domain Bacteria; kingdom Bacillati; phylum Bacillota; class Bacilli; order Caryophanales; genus Exiguobacterium; species Exiguobacterium sp. CH10. Next base: position 182,999 of record NZ_JACSKO010000004.1, on the reverse strand, counting down.
CGAGCACGATTTGCCCCAGTTTCTGTGGCAGGGTCTACCGTGACGTATGCGACGCTTCACAATGAAGATTTTATAAAAGAAAAAGACCTTCATATCGGTGACCGCGTCGTGATTAAAAAAGCAGGGGATGTCATCCCAGCGGTCGTCTCAGCGCTCGCGAGTGAACGCAGCGGGGAAGAACGGGCAATCGAGTTCCCGACCCACTGCCCAGCGTGCGGTTCTGAATTGATTCGATTAGAAGGCGAGGCCGATCATCGCTGTGTCAACCCAGAGTGTCCGGCCCAACTACTCGAAGGACTGATTCATTTCGTCTCACGGCAAGCGATGAACATCGACGGACTCGGTGAGAAGGTCATCACGCAACTCCATGAAGCGGGACTCGTTCATAACGTGGCCGACTTGTATCGCCTGAATCGAGACGATTTACTCGGACTCGAGCGTATGGGCGAGACGTCGGTGACGAACTTGCTTTCGGCGATTGAACAATCGAAGCAAAATTCGCTCGAACGCGTGCTATTCGCCCTAGGTATCCGCCTTGTCGGGCAAAAAGCCGCCTCCTTGATCGCGGAGCGTTTTGAGACGATGGAAGCCATCATCGAGGCGACGGTGGAAGAGTTGACGTCAATCGATGGCATCGGCACGAAGATGGCCGAGTCGATCGTCCTCTACTTCGAAAAAGCGGAAGCGCGTGAACTCGTCAAAGAACTTTCAGAATCGGGAGTAAATCTTTCCTTCAAAGGAACGAAACGACCAACGACGGAAGGGGCACCGCTCTCTGGTAAAACGGTCGTATTGACTGGGAAATTACATGAGATGACCCGCGGTGAGGCAGGGAAGCAGCTTGAACTTCTCGGTGCGAGTGTGACGGGGAGTGTGAGTAAAAATACAGACTTACTCGTGGCAGGTGAAAAGGCTGGTTCGAAACTGAAGAAAGCCGAATCGTTAGGCATCGAAGTTTGGGATGAGGCGAAACTTCTCGATTTTTTAAATGAACACGCATAAGACGTTTCGCTTCGGCGAACGTCTTTTTTTCACGTTTGGTTTGTAAAATTTTATGAGATTGAATAGGTTCGCACAAGCGTTCGAAGGGTATAGAGTAACTAAATCAAAATGCTAATATATTTTTGCGGGAGAACCCTTTGACACCATGACTTTCACACACACATATCCCTCTCATTCCTCTACGTGGTGAAATTTGTCATCGGGCCAACATCGATGCGTATGCTTATTGCTCACCTTAGAGGAGGGATTGACATCATGACACATAACATCCAACGCTTCGTCGCGCTATTCACCATCCTCATGCTCCTATCCACACTGATGCCCACCAATCTCGCGCATGCAGATACGACCACGTTCCGATATATTCAACTGAACCTGACGGACGAAGAAGTCGAAACATTATATGAAGCAAGTCTCGTTTACGAAGACATCACATATTATGGAGTACGTGAATCTGCTGACATTTGGCGCTTTATGATTGATGTAGAAACGGTCGATGACTCATTGATTGACTTGGTTACCCTTTACAATGCTGAAGGTGTTCCATACACATTTATCCCGAATAGCATTACGGAGGCGTATCCCGTCGAAGTGGAAGAACCGCCTGTTGTGACTGAACCAGATGAACCAGGAGAGGTAGCACCCCCAGTGGAAACAGAACCAGAGCCGGTCGTAGAAGAACCGATGACTGAACCGATGTTGCCGGTGCTCGCTTTAGAAGCACAGAACATCGCCGGGGTCGACAAGGCCGTTGTCGGAGGAGAATTGTCGTATACGTTCATTGTAGAAAATACAGGAGACACGACGTTGACGGTGAGAGAACTCTCTCATGAGTATGTGAGCGGAAACATCGATCATCAATCGATTAAATCGTTGAATCAAGACGTATTTGATCGCTTGAATGAATTAATAGGAGAAGACGGTCTCTTGCCGGGGGAACGGGTGGAAGTGACAGCAATCTTGTCCGTTCCTTCTGATTATTCAATCCACACACACCCTGAGATTGGCAGTCTGTTTCGTGTGACGGGAGTGGACGAATATGACCGTGTCGTCACAGCAGAAAGTCAACAAATCGTGCTCTTGCAGCAACCTGATTTTACAGTGTCAGGAACGAGCGAATTGGCGACCGTTCAGCCTGGGGAACCTGTCCGATACATCTATACAGTGACGAACACCTCTAACGTCACCTTGTTCTTGTCTGATGTGACACTCACATGGCCGAGCGGCGCCTTGACATATGAGGAACAACAGATGGCAAATGAACGATTCATGAAGCAGGTTCAAACGATTCCTCAATTCCTCAACGGATTTGGACCAGAAGAAGTTGTCACGTTTTCATTTGAACTCCCGCTTCTCCCGTCCTATGACGTCCGAGCTGGAGCGGAATTGGTTCAACAGGCAACATTTACGCTCTATGTGAACGAAGGGGTGACCGTCACTCGCTCTGTCGATGTGCCAGTTGCAGTAAAACAACCTGTTCCGATCAAAGAGGACGAACCGAAACAAGTTCCTGAGAAAGAAGCGAAAATCAAAACACCAGTCGTGAAGGTTGTCGTAAAAGAGCGAGAAGTTCCCCCGGTGCAACTCGAGGATGAAGTCGACACGTATTCGCAAGATGTGCTCCCGATGACAGGGGAGACAAACGAAACGTGGCATGCGATGCTTGGACTCCTCTTGTTTGCATCTGGACTCCTCTTGATGATTCGTCGGAAGCACCCATCCACCAAATAACGATTGTGTATCCCTCCTGCATCAGACAAGGAGGGATTTCTTCTGATTCCGCTTCGATACTTTTTTCGTGGAACGATTTTGTTATAATGAACAAAGTGAAATAGGAAACGAAGTTCAAAGGAGCTAGACATAGATGAAATGGAAACAACTCGTCATCCCGACAATCGCCTCTGCGCTTTTGTTAAGCGGATGTTCAATGAAAATCCCGATGGGTGAAGAAGAAGCGACACCAACCGGCGAAGAAACAGCAGCAGAAGGTGTCACACAAACGATCGAAGCACGTGACTCTTATTATCAAATGGTCATTCCGTTCAAAGCGGCAGCGGCGCGAGGACTTGCCCAGCGCCAAGTGAGCTCGTCGTTAGAACTGGAAGAGGTCGAACTCGGTCTCATGCGTCATTCGACAGACGCGTTTGACCCAGACAAATTCGCCTATCAAGAAGGACAGCTTTTAAATGCGGAAGATGTCTCTACTTTACTTGGACGTAAAGGCGGGAGTGACGAAGGATTAACGCCGTTAAACCCGGCGTATACGGACGGGAAGGCAGAAGTTGAGGACGACAAGTTTGTCGATGCGAACAAGAAATCACCTCTTTATTTGGCCTCAATCGTAGAACAGAACTATATGACGAAAGCGGATAGCGGATATCAGCTTGGCGGTGTGTCGTTCGCGCTCATTTTAAATCGTGAGTATGTTTTCCAGGCACCAAACTACGGACCGACCTACACGGTGAAACTCGACCAGAAGAAAGTGATCGCAGAAGGTGAACGAATGGCGAACGAACTCATCGCCCAGTTACGAAAGCGAGAAGATTTTAAAGATTTGGATATAAACGTCGCGCTCTATATGAAGTCGACCCAAGGCTCACCGACTCCGGGGAACTACATCAAATCTGCCTTTGTCGGAACGGATGATCAGGTTGCAACCGGTGACTGGAAAGCCATCGATGAGAAGTACTACTACTTCCCATCTGCGACAGCAACGAATGACGTCCGTGAGGATGCTCAGAAATTTACGCTGTTCAGTGACCGAATTGCCGACCTATTCCCAGACTATAGCGGGATGATCGGAAAAGGATTTTATCAAAACGGTGACTTGTCACGACTGGAAATCGATATCCCGATCCAATTCTATAGTCGCGCCGAGCTCGTCGGATTCACACAACATGTGGTCGGCTTGCTCGAAAACCGCTGGGAATATAGCCGGAACGTGCCGGTTCGTATCAACGTGACGTCACTTGGCGGAGACCCTGAAGTGACGATTGTGTTTGAGGACGGCATGGATAGCCCGAAAGTATACTTCTAATCGAGAAGAGGTTCGTTTTTTGAAACGAAACTCTTCTTTTTTTCGTATAAAAAGTGAAAGGATTATCTTTGACCTTATTTGACCAATTGAGTAGAATAGAGTTAACAGAAACGGGAAAGGGATAGGTGAGGTGAATCCATATGGCTAAAAACTATTACGACGAGCTCGGTGTCTCCAAGGAAGCGACCGAACAAGAGATTAAACGTGCATACCGGAAATTGGCGAAACAGTACCATCCGGACGTCAATAAAGACCCTGGCGCACAAGAACGATTCAAGTCGGTCCAGGAAGCGTTTGACGTATTGAGTGACCCAGAGAAAAAAGCGAACTATGACCGATACGGTAGCCCGGATGGACCGTCGTTCGGACAAGGATTCGGTGGCGGTGGAGAGACTTACGGGGAAGGCTCGTCACAATTCGAAGATCTATTTCGACAATTCGGAGGCGGGTCGCGTACGACCTCGCGGACTTTCGGATTTGAAGATATGTTCGGAAGTTTCTTTGACCAAGCAGTTGAGGAAGACTTGGATGAGACCGTACGTGTCAACATCCCGCTCAGTCAATTGACGAAAGAGTCAAAAGTGAGCCTTCGACTTCAGACTGGCACGGTGAACGTCAAGATTCCACAAGGTGCCTATGAAGGTCAAAAGTTGCGGTTAAAAGGAAAAGGAAGTCGCGTCGGACAATCGGGGAACCGAGGAGATGTATACGTCGAGCTTCACTTTGCGGATGACGAAACGTATCGTCGTGAAGGAGAGCATATCGTGACAGTGAAACGATTGCGTCCGCTCGACTTTTTAGACGGAGCAAGCGTCATCATTGCCACGCTCGACGGAGGACGGGTGAAGTTGAAAGTGAAACCAGGAAGCCGTCCGGGACAACGGATGCGGATTCCGGGTCGCGGTGTCATGACCGGCTCGAAGGTGCGGTCGGACTTATTCGTCCAACTCGAGGTCGACCTGCCTCTTGATGAGACGTACCGTTCTGTTTATGAGCAAATCGAACGTTAATGGATAAGGAGGAATCGTGATGGACTTTAATCGTTTTACAGATAAAGCACATGAATGCATTGTCAGTTCACAGGCGTTAGCGAAACAATATCATCATAGTGAAATCAATGAGTGGCACGTCTTGGCGTCCATGATTTCACAGACGGACGGGATCGCACCGTTGCTGTTTCAAAAAATGGAAATCAACGTGTCTGAGATTGAAGGCGAAGTCGCGCTTTCTTTAAGAAATGCACCAAAACTTCAAAATCCGACGACACCGATGATTTCGGCTTCTTTGCTAAACGTTCTAACGACGGCGGAGCGGGAAGCGACAGGGATGAACGATGAATACGTATCGGTCGAACATATTTTACTCGGCATCTTGTTGAACAGTAGTCAAGCACAGGCGATGCTTGAGCGAAAAGGGGTAACAGAAGACCGACTCCGTGAGGCGCTCGTCGCCGTACGAGGTAATCGTCGGATCACTTCGAAGTCGCCTGAAGCGACGTATGACGTCTTGACGAAATACGGACGAGACCTCATTCAAGAAGTGAAGACTGGGAAAATCGATCCGGTCATCGGACGCGATAGCGAGATTCGTCGTGTCATCCGGATTTTAAGTCGGAAAACGAAAAACAACCCGGTCCTCATCGGGGAACCGGGTGTCGGGAAGACGGCAATCGTCGAGGGACTCGCTCAGCGAATCGTCCGCGGTGACGTACCGGAGAGCTTGAAAGACAAAACAATCTTCAGTCTCGATATGAGCTCGCTTGTCGCCGGTGCGAAATACCGTGGTGAGTTTGAGGAACGTCTTCAAGCTGTCTTATCTGAGGTGAAAGAGGCGGAAGGTACAATCATCCTCTTCATCGATGAATTGCATACAATTGTCGGGGCAGGAAAATCGGAAGGGTCGATGGATGCCGGGAACATGTTAAAACCGATGCTCGCCCGAGGTGAGCTGCATTGTATCGGTGCGACAACGCTAGATGAGTATCGCCAATATATCGAAAAAGATCCTGCTCTTGAACGGCGTTTTCAACAAGTGCTCGTCGCTGAACCGGACGTTGAGGATACGGTCTCAATCTTGCGTGGCTTAAAAGAACGCTTCGAGATTCACCACGGGGTACGCATCCACGATAACGCCCTCGTTGCAGCGGCTGTCTTGTCAAATCGTTATATCACAGACCGCTTCATGCCGGACAAGGCGATTGACCTCGTCGACGAGTCGTGTGCGATGATTCGGACAGAGATGGAATCGATGCCGGCTGAACTCGATGAGTTGGTTCGTCGGGTCATGCAACTTGAAATCGAAGAGGCGGCGCTTAAGAAAGAGAGCGATGCAGCTTCCATGAAACGACTCGAAGCACTCCAACAAGAATTGGCATCGCTCCGTGAACAGTCTGACTCGTTACGTCTCCGCTGGGAGAATGAGAAAGAGTCGACGCACCGCGTTCAGCAAATCCGTGGAGACCTCGAAAAGGTACGCCTCGAGTTACAAGAGGCAGAAAGTCGCTACGACTTGAACCGGGCCTCGGAACTGAAATATGGACGAATCCCAGAGCTCGAGCGAGAACTAGAAGAAGCGGAACAGTTGGCGAGTTCGGTGACACGCGAACTCGTGCGGGAAGAAGTAACGGAAGAAGAAATCGCCGAGGTCGTCTCGAAATGGACCGGCATCCCGGTGACGAAACTGACAGAAGGAGAGCGGGATAAACTGCTCAACTTAGAAGCAGTCTTGCACAAGCGTGTCTTCGGTCAAGATGACGCGATTCGTTTAGTCAGTGATGCGGTCATTCGTGCTCGCGCCGGAATCAAAGATCCGAACCGTCCAATCGGTTCCTTCCTCTTCCTTGGACCGACTGGGGTCGGGAAGACGGAACTCGGGAAGGCGCTCGCAGAAGCGATGTTTGATTCAGAAGACCATATCGTTCGACTCGATATGAGTGAATATATGGAGAAACATGCCGTATCACGACTTGTCGGTGCACCTCCTGGCTATATCGGGTATGAGGAAGGCGGACAGTTGACGGAAGCGGTTCGCCGTAACCCGTACTCGGTTCTCTTACTCGATGAGGTCGAAAAGGCACATCCGGACGTCTTCAACATCTTGTTGCAACTGCTCGATGATGGTCGATTGACCGATTCGCACGGTCGCATCGTCGATTTTAAAAATACAATCGTCATCATGACGTCGAACATCGGGGCAGACATTTTGCTCGAGGCAGCGAGAGACGGTGTGATTGATGAAGATGAGGAGCGCCAAGTACTCGAGAAACTTCGCCGCCATTTCCGTCCTGAGTTCTTGAACCGGGTCGATGAAACGATTCTGTTCCATCCGCTCACGAAGGATCAAATCGGTCAAATCGTCGAGAAGGCGGTCGGACGAATGAGTGAACGACTCACGACGCGCTCGATTCATATCGAGATCACAGACGCAGCAAAAACGTTCGTCGCCGACGAGGCGTACGAACCTCAATTCGGTGCCCGTCCAATCAACCGTTACGTGCAACGAACGATCGAGACGAAACTTGCCCGAAGCATCTTAGCTGGGGATGTCGAAGATGGTCAAACGGTCGTCATCGATGTCGAGAACGGGGAATTGACGTTACGTCCATCGACGGTCAATGCATAAGGAAAGAGGAATCCAAAATCGGATTCCTCTTTTATGTACGTTGACGTTTTCGTCTCAAAAGCAGAAAACTGACGCCGATAAAGATGAGATAGAGCACCGTTCCGAAAAATAAGTTGAGTACCCACGGGATTGTTCCCATAAATGTGGCGCGGGTCGCTTCCTGAAACCAGAGCAGTAACCAAAAGAATAAGCCAAGACTCGCTGCGAGTAGCGTATAAAACCCCATCAATCCTTGTTTCGTCCATCGCTTCATCCAAAATCCGAATAACGCCGTAACGATAAAAATCGCACCAAGTCCGATATAAAACAATCCATCAATCGGTAATGACTGCACCTACATGACTCCCTTCTCACAATCAGATTCATTTAGTCTCATCTTACACTGTGAGGAAATAAATGGGAATCTTTATTGTGAAACGAGAGGACGTTCTGGCTGATAGATGCAGTACGGTTCTGCCTCCTTATAATCACCAGTAACCGCATAGGCTCTGGCCCTCGAACCACCACAGAGATAACGATATTCGCAATACCCGCACTTTCCGTGATGACTATCCGGATCACGCAACGCCTTGAAGATCGGATGATGACGATAAATATCGGCGAGTGGTGTCGTTCTGACGTTCCCGCAAAGAATCGGTAAAAATCCAGAAGGTTGGACGTCACCTGTGTGCGAGATAAAGACAAACCCGTTCCCGTCATTCGTTCCGCGAGGTGCCTTCGCCAAATCATCATGGGGATGCCCGATTGGAGGGAGTCCCTCTGATTTTCGCCGTTGATTTTCTTGTCGTGCCACCCGTCGATAAAACTGGGCTTCCGTCGTCGAGATGATAAACGGTGCCGTCTCTTGTAACGAGAACGCCCACTTCAGCACCTCTTCATGTCGCTCGGGAGAGATGGGCTGTAACAGGGACCCTCGCCCGGTCGGCACAAGGAAAAAGAGCGTCCAGACCGATGCGCCGAGGGACTCCACGAGTTTTGCCATCTCAGGTAAGCGATCGACGTTATATTCGGTCACCGTCGTGTTGATTTGAAACGACATGCCTTCTTCTCGGAAGTAGGAGATTCCTCGGATGGTACGGTCGAAACTACCGCGTGTTCCTCTAAAGTAATCGTGTGTCTGTGCATCCGGACCGTCGATCGAAAACGCCCAACGCGACAACCCGGCAGCTTTTGCCCGTTTCACGGCGTCATGGGTGACACGGGGTGTGGCAGAGGGTGTCATGGAGACACGCATTCCGAGGGATGAGGCGTATGCGGTCAATTCAAACAAATCTTCGCGCATGAGGGGGTCCCCACCTGTGAAGACGAGAATTGGATTGTCCATCGCGTGAATATCACGAATGAGTGCCTTCCCTTCTTCCGTGTCGAGTTCATTTTCGTATCGATGAAACTGTGCCTCGGCCCGGCAATGGACACAGGAGAGGGCGCAAGCACGTGTCACTTCCCAAATGACGATAAACGGCTTCTCGTTATAGTCGATGTGTTTCATACCGTCACCACCTGTTTGAGTTTCAGGTTGTTGACTGCTTGTTTTGCGGAATCGACACAATCTGGTAAGCCAACCCCATGGAGAATGGCGCCACACGCCTCGACTCCGTCCCACTTCGCGAGCGCTTTTTCAAAGGCGTGGACATCTTGTTTATGTCCGACCTCATATTGGGGCATCGTTTGAACGTGGCGTTCGACTTTCGTGAAGAGTGGTGTCCCGACTTGTTGAATACGACGGAGTTCGTGCAAGGCGAATGTCGCAATCGTATCATCTTCTTCGTGCAACAATGACGAAACATAATCAGAACCGATGTACATCCGAATCAACGCTTTCCCTTCAGGTGCCATATGTGGCCACTTCTTATGCATCCAACTGCAGGCGGTCAAGGCGTTGCCTTCCGACTTGGCGATGACGTAACCTGTCCCGTCTAGCGCCTCGACCTCTGATTCGTCGAATGCGGCAAGAACGGTCATCGAGGACGTTCGCTTACGCGTCGACAAACGCTCGGCTTCCGGAAAACCAAGCAGCGGCCCGAGCATGTTTGGGGAAGTCGCAAGAATGATCCCGTCAAACTGCTCGACCGTTCCATCCGCCAATGTGATTTCATGCGGTCTTACGGACTTGACGATTGTCTTCAGGACGAGCCGGTCAATGGAAGGGCGGAGCGCTTCGACGAGTGCACGGAGTCCTTGATCGAGTGATAAAAACTTTCCGGTCTCAGACGGTTTCACTCCAGCCTGAGAAGGGGGCGTGAGTGCTTTCATCCCGAGAATCAGACTGCGAGTTTTTTGTTCAATCGTGATAAACTGAGGGAAAGTAGACTCGATGCTCATATCGTCGAGCGTTCCGTTATAAATCCCGGACAGAAGGGGCTCGATCATCGTGTCGACGACTTCTGATCCGAGTCTCGTCCGAAAGAAGCGGTCGAGCGAGATGTCCTCTCCTTCATACACACGCGGAATGACAAGGTCGAGTCCGGCACGAAATTTCCCTCTCCACGTAAAGAGATCCGTTTTTACCATCGGCCAAAACTTGGTCGGAATACCCATGACCGATCCGGCTGGCATCTGTCTCAGTTGCTGACGGACATAAATGTAAGAGGTCCCGGTTTTAGAACGGACGAGTTGGTCCTCAAGGCCGAGGTCGGTAATGAGAGACGTCAAGGTCGGCTTACGCGCCATATAACCGTCCGGGCCGGTCTCTAACGTAAATCCATCTCGATAGATGGTTTTGATTTTTCCGCCAAGGCGGTCTTGTGCTTCGAACAGTGTGACGTGTGCGCCGGCTTCTTTGGCAAAATGTGCTGCGGCCAGCCCGGCGATGCCACCTCCAATAATTGCGATCTGATTCAATCGATTCACCCATTTCTGTAAAGTTCCTGTCGTATTAACGGTACCGAGAATATAGACGCAGACATAGGATAAGTGTCACGGAGTTCTAGACAAATTTGTCACGAATTCGAAAGGGGACGATGAAATGATGGCTTTCATCATTGTCGCGACTGTCATTGTGTCAGGTGTGGTTGGTTTTATTGTGACGATGAATCGGCATGGGGAAAAATTGGTCGGGGACGAAGAAAGTCCACCGATGATTTGGGCGGATGAAGAGTGGTATAAAGAAGATGGACCGCCAGACGGGTAATATGATAAGATGACCCGGTTGAAATTTGATGGAACATGAGGTGATCGAATGAATGTACTCGAACAACAGTTGAACCACTTGATTGATGAGTGTCGTCCGTATACGGCTCAGGGGAAAGTGGCGGACTACATCCCAGAACTGGCGCATGTGAAAAACGATTTACTCGGGGTGGCGATTTGTTTGCCGGACGGTACGTATATTCACGCTGGGGACGTTCATCACAAGTTTACGATTCAAAGTGTATCGAAGGCGCTGACGCTTTGTTATGTGCTGATGGAATTTGGGGAAGACTATGTGTTTTCAAAAGTGGGGATGGAGCCGACGGGTGATGCGTTCAACTCGATCGCGAAACTCGAGGAGACGGTCCCGTCAAAACCACTAAATCCGATGATTAATGCAGGAGCGTTAGCGGTGACGAGTATGATTTTAGGGGAGACGGCTGACTTAAAGATTTATCAGTTCCGCCAATTTTTAGCGACCTTATTGAATCGATCCGTAGAGGAGATTACGTACGATGAAAAAGTCGCTCGCTCTGAATACGAGACGACCGACTTGAATCGCGCACTCCTCTATTTCATGCGTCATCATGGAATTGTAGAAGGAGACGTTGATGAGATTATCGACGTATATACGAAACAATGTGCCATTGAAATCGATTGTTTTGACTTAGCGCGAATCGGACGTGTCTTCGCAGGGAACGGGGACGACCCGGAGACAGGTGAAGAATTGATTCCGCGTCGTGTCGTCCGAATTGTTAAAGCCATCATGACGACATGTGGCATGTACGATGCTTCAGGTGAGTTCGCCGTCCGTGTCGGTCTTCCCGGCAAGAGTGGGGTGTCGGGTGCGATTTTAGCAGTCGGAAACCACGAGCTGGATTTGAATAACGTCGGGTTTGGCATCTTCGGTCCAGCGCTTGATTCAAAAGGGAATTCGATTGCAGGGATGAAGTTGCTCGAACTATTGATTGAACGGTATACATCACGTTAAATTGATAGGTGCTCCACGGATTCATCAAGTTCCTGCTGTAAGACTTCAACTTTTTTGTCGTACGGGGATTGCAGGTCGGTAGGAGGGGTGAAGGCCAGCCAACGCTTCAACAGTTGATCATGGTCATTCATCTCACCGAGTTCGGTTTGCATCTTTTTTAACGTACGGACGGTGTCGATTGACGCGTCCGACTCGTAGTTTAACAAATATTCATGCAAGTATCGCTCACGTTTCACGGCTAAGCGAACCTTATGGAGCGCTTCGATTTGTTCTTTTCCACTCGATTGTTCATGATAGATGCGAATTCGTTGTTTGCGTTCGCTTTTCGCCTTTTCTAACATCGGAGAGGCGTTCGTTTTTTTAAACGCACGAAACAACGGTCCGCCGATGAAACGACGAATCTGTTGGTCGAGTGAGGGGGTCATCTTTTCACTGACTCGTGTCGAGAGAATGGTTCGTTCGATGGCCCGTTGCTTTTCCATGGTTTGTAGAAATACTTCGTCGAGCTCTGTTTTTACATCAAACTGTTCGATGAGGACATCGAGGTCACGTACATGACCGAGTGCTTCCATCAATTGTTTGAGTTGCCGGAACGTCGCCGGCTTCGTCTCAAAGATCTGCATGAACGTGATCAGCTTTCGTAAATGAACGCGGGCGCGATGAATGTCCTCGGAATTGTTGAACGAGAGAGCCTCGGTCACGTAATGGTTAAACGTGTTCCACGTTTCTAACAGCTCAAATTTAAGTTTTTCTGCATGCCGTTGATTCATGATATTGTTTCCTTTCTGAAAAAGAGATGAGGGTTGTCCATGTACCAAACACATTCATTAAACGAAAAAATCAAACTGTTCTTTACGATTTTCTTTCCAATCCTAGTCACGCAAGTGTCTTTTTATTTGATTAGCTTTTTTGATACCGTCATGTCCGGACGCGCAGGCGCCGTCGACTTGGCTGGCGTCGGTGTCGGTTCGAGTCTTTGGATGCCTGTTTACACCGGGCTTAGCGGAATCTTGTTGGCAGTTGCCCCGATCGTGTCGCAAGCGCTCGGCGCGCGGGACCGTCAACAAATTCAACGCACGTTATTTCAAGGCATCTACTTAGCCATCATGCTCAGTGTAATCACGCTGACATTAGGGTCTTTCCTCGTGCCACTCGCAATCGAAGGGATGGGGCTTAGTACGGAGGGGAAACGAATCGCGACCCAATACTTACTTGCGCTTGGTTTCGGTGTCTTGCCGATGTTCTTGTTCAACGTGCTTCGCACGCTCATGGATGCGCTTGGCAAGACGAGGGTCTCGATGATCCTCATACTATTAGGGTTACCCATTAATGTCGGATTAAATTACATCTTCATCTTTGGAAAACTCGGGATTCCGGCGTACGGTGGCGTCGGAGCAGGAATCGCCTCGAGCATCACCTATTGGTTGCTCTTTTTCATGGCATTCTTTTTCGTCCGAAACGGAAAGCCGTTCCGCGAGTACAAGTTTTTACGGACATCGGAGCGAATCGTCTGGCTCAGACAAAAAGAGTTGTTACAACTCGGGACACCAATCGGGCTAGCAATCTTCGCTGAGGTCAGCATCTTTGCTGCAGTCACGCTACTGCTCAGCTCATACGGTGATCAAATCGTCGCGGCACACCAAGCGGCCATTAACTTTGCGTCGTTCGTGTACATGCTCCCGTTGTCGGCATCGAGCGCGTTGACGATTGTCGTCGGGTATGAACTTGGTGCGAAACGACTACAGGACGCCGTTCGATATGCGAAGATTGGGATTTCGCTTTGTCTAGGTGTCTCCATCTTCTCGGGTGCTTTCTTGTTTTGGCAAAATGAACGGGTCGCAGCCATTTATACGAATGACCCGACAGTCGTGGACCTTGCGGCACACTTCATGATTTTCGCCGTGTTCTTCCAGTTATCAGATGCTGTCGCCGCACCGATTCAAGGGATTTTACGAGGCTTTAAAGACGTCAACATTACGTTAGTTCTCTCTCTCGTCGCCTATTGGGTCATCGGCTTACCGCTCGGTTATGTGTTGGCGGAGCATGCTGGATTTGGACCGGATGGCTACTGGATTGGATTGATTGCCGGACTGGCTGCCGGAGCGGTCTTATTATTCCTCCGACTAGTGTGGATTGTCCGTCGCTTCGGGACGCTTCCATCGACGTCATAACCCAAAGGTTGTTCACAAGTGTGAACAATCTTTTATTTATCTAAAATTGGTCTATACAACTATACTTTTATTCGATATGATAACATGGAAGAAAACAAAAGAAGGAGTGGTGAAGCGATGGGGACATTGATCAATGCTCATATCGTGTCAGCGGAACAAACGTGGGAGCGTGGGTACATCAGATGGAGTGACCAATCGATTGAAGAAATCGGATCGATGGAACAGTTTAAGCAACGAGATGAGAGTGTGATCGATGTCTCGGGTGCGCTCGTCACGCCTGGCCTTATCGATGTCCATATACACGGGGGATATGAAGTCGACACGATGGACGCGGACGAGTCACGGCTTCGTCAATTAAGTGAAGACATGCTTCAAGAGGGCGTCACGTCATTCTTTGCGACCACGATCACCCAGTCGAAAGAAGCGATTGAACGGGCGTTGACAGCAGTTCGGAACGTCATTGAAGCAGAGGATACGACCATCGTCGGGATTCATTTGGAAGGGCCGTTCGTCAATGTGGAAATGGCGGGTGCACAACCAGCAGAACATATCACTGACCCGGATGCGGAACAATTCCGAAAGTGGCAAGAGCTTGCCGGGGGTCATATCCGTCTCGTCACGTATGCACCGGAACGCCCGGGAGCCCGAGCATTTGAAGCAGCCCTTCGTGAATCGGGTGCGATCGGTTCAGCGGGACACACGAGTGCGACGTTTGAAGAAAATAAGCAGGCGGGCGTCAAACATGGAACACACCTATATAACCAAATGCGTGGCTTGCATCATCGGGAACCGGGAACGGTCGGATATTGTCTCTTAGAGAAAAGTGTCATGGCCGAAATCATTCCAGACGGGATTCACAGTCGTCCGGAGATGGTCGATTTTGCTTACCGCTTAAAAGGAGCGGATGAACTCGTCGTCATCACGGATGCGATGCGGGCGAAGGGGCTGCCTGACGGACAGTATGAACTTGGGGGGCAACCCGTCATCGTAGAAGGAGGCGCTGCCCGTCTTGAAGCAGGGAATCTCGCCGGGAGTGTCTTGACGATGGATGCGGCATTCCGAAATATTCAAGCGTATACGGGATGTACGGTGGAAGAAGCGGTCAAAATGACTTCGACAAATGCAGCAAAAGAATTCGGATTGACGACAAAAGGAGACATCAAATCGGGGTTTGATGCGGACCTTGTCGTTTGGGATGACAGTGCACATGTTCAAATGACAATCGTCAAAGGAAACATTGCATATGAACGGGAGGAACAACGATGAACGTATTAGTCGCAAAGACAGCGAATGACGCGGAACGTATCGCCTATTCGCTCATTAAAGAACGGATTTCAGGGAAGCATGACTTCGTACTCGGTCTCGCGACAGGCAGCACGCCAGTCGGAATGTATCAAATGTTTAAACAAGACGCGCTCGATTGTAGCCATGTGACAAGCGTCAATTTAGATGAATACATCGGTCTATCACCAGAGCATCCACAAAGCTACAACCGCTTTATGAAAGATCGTTTGTTTGGCGAAGTGCCGTTCAAACAAAGCCATCTTCCTCAAGGTGATGCACCAGACCCTGAGTCGGAGGCGGCTCGTTACGAAAGTCTCGTCCGAAAGCTTGGTGTTGACTTACAACTTCTCGGTATCGGGGAAAATGGTCACATCGCATTTAATGAACCGGGCACGGCGCTTGATGCGAAGACACATGTGACGGAACTCACCGAATCCACACGAGAGGCAAACCGTCGCTTTTTTGACCGGTTGGAAGACGTGCCGACGCATGCGATCACGATGGGACTCGATACAATCATGAATGCGCGTGAAATCGTTCTTGTGGCGACGGGCGAGCGAAAGGCAGAGGCCGTACAACATATGATTGAAAGCGTACCGACGGTCGACTGGCCAGCGACAATCCTTCAAGCGCATCCAGGTGTGACGGTCGTACTCGATGAAGCGGCCGCATCACGCTGTGCGGATGCCCTTCAAGCACGAGGACAAGAAGCAGCAACACGATTTTTCACCATTCGGGCTTAATCAACCTGCGGAGACATCTCCGTGGGTTTTTCTGTTTTCAACTATGGGAAAATGTAAAGAAATGAATTTGTCATCAAAACGTTTTCGACAAATTTCACACTTTCCTCTATAATGAGTGAAGCTTATTACTTTGACTCGAAGGAGACCATTATGAATTCTAGAACACATACTCGTAGACAGCGCAAAGGTCCGTCTGCGTTTTATAAAGTCTTTAGTGCCCTTGTGCTGATTGCGATTATTGCTGGGTCTAGCATTTACGGTACCGCATTTTATAAAGCCCACAACATGTTGTCCGGCACCCAAGTCACGCTTGAGGACGACCCGACGGTTGAACCGACTCGCTTTGACAAAGAAGATACGGAGTCATTTTTGATTTTAGGGACAGACCTTTCTCCACAAAAGAAAGCACGTGGAGAGTATGGACGCTCAGATGTTATGATTGTCGTCATTTTAAACAAGAAAGAAAAGCAGACGACGATGCTCAGTATCCCGCGTGACTCGTACGTCAATATCGATTACACAGGATACAATATCCCTTATGGAAAGACAGGTCTTGATCAAGATAAGATCACACATGCCTACTACTTCGGTTCCATGGATGAATCGAACCCGAACAACGGGATGCGTATGGCAACAAACACGATTGAGGACTTGGTCGGCGTTGAAATCGACCATGTCGTCTCGCTCAACTTCCAAGGATTTGTAGATTTCATCGATGCAGTCGGTGGTGTTGAGATCGACGTTCCATTCTCATCACAACAAAACAGCTATGACGCCTCACGTGAGACCGTACAAATCGAAGAAGGACTTCAGCAACTTTCTGGTGAAGAGGCACTCGCCTATGTCCGTAACCGATATGACGACCCACGTGGAGACATCGGGCGTGGACAACGCCAAATGGAAGTCATCAATGCCGTGCTCGAACAATCACTTGGCACGTCACTCATCAATAACTATGATAAGGTCTTGAAAGCCGTGGGCGATAACATGCAGACGACGCTCGGACCGAATGACTATATGCGTTTGATTGAAGACGTCGGCGCACTACACAATACGGTGCAATATCAATTGACAGGTGAAGGCGCCCGTGCAGATGACGGCCACTTCTACTATTTCTTAAATGAACCGCTTCTTGAAGAAGTACGCTACCGTGTGCAACAGGCGGACGCAGGCAATCCTGTGGAACCGATGACGGATACGGAATTAGAGTCTTACACGTTAGATCCGAGTGGGGTCACGTACGAAGCGCAATAAAGTTTCACTTACGAAAAATGCAAAACGCTCAGAATTCATTTTCTGAGCGTTTTTATGTGGCAATGTATTTCAGGTCAGATTGCTTTTTTGTGTGGGATTGCTTGAAAATTGATTTAGTCAATGATTTTCCCACTCAAAAATTTGGTCTCACAGTAAGTACAGCGATATACATCCTCCACATCAGTGTCATGGTCAAATCATATTTCTGTTTCGTGCGTTATATGCGATCCATCGCAACGGTCAAGGAGTACGAATCTCCACGAAAGAGCGAGCGACTATATTCAAACATGTCACCGTTCTCGAGATAGGTACGTTGATCGATCAGCAATACCGGTGCGTTTGGAGAGATGGTCAGCAGTTTCGCTTCCTCGGGACCGGCGCTGCGGGCTTCGAGTGTCTGTGTTGCATTTTTCAAACGTAAACCGTGCTGTTCGGCGTATGCATAAATGGAACCGGTCGCGTCTTCTTTCGTCAAGTCAGGCAATAAACGGACAGGAATGTAGGCGGTCTCGAGCGCGAGCGGATGGTCGTCTGCGAGTCGGAGCCGCTTCATTTCGTATACCGGTGTTTGATTCGGGATACTCAGTTGTTGGGCGATTCGATCCGTTGCCGGGATGACCTCGTAGGACAAAAGACGACTGAGTGGTCGCATGCCACGATGTTTGATTTCTTCAGAAAAACTCGTCAGTCCGGACAACGTCATGGCAATCTTTTGGCTCGCGACGAATGTCCCTCGTCCTTTTTGACGGCTCAAATAACCGGCGTTGACGAGGTTCATGATTGCTTGACGAATCGTCATGCGACTGACATGAAACTGTTCGGAGAATTCACGTTCTGAAGGTAGCGTGTCTCCTGGCTTTAACAATCCGTCATCAATTTGTTGCTTTAAGTACGCTTCAATTTGATAATAAATAG
This sequence comes from Exiguobacterium sp. CH10, assembly GCF_018617635.1. NCBI lineage: Bacteria > Bacillati > Bacillota > Bacilli > Caryophanales > Exiguobacterium > Exiguobacterium sp. CH10. Next base: position 164,852 of record NZ_JACSKO010000004.1, on the reverse strand, counting down.
GTAACGGAGATTGTTTATCGATTTCTAACATATCATTTCGCTCCTGACTGAGAAGATGTATGTTTCATTATAGACGAAATTAGACTAGTTGTCTGAACAGATTTATAGAGAGAAGGTGGAGGACAAGATGAATCAATATACAGTCAATACAATCGTGACCTCAGTAAGCGAGGATGGAAAAGGTCATTGGCACACGCTCGAGCATAGTCCTTTCTATCCCGAAGGTGGGGGGCAACCGGCAGACCGGGGATGGATTGATTCGTACGACGTATTAGACGTGCAACTCAAGGAAGGTGAAGTGTGGCATCTGTTGTCAGCGGCATTACCTACCGGAACATCAGTAGTGGCTCGAATCAATGAACAGGTGAGACGAGACCATTCCATCCAGCATACTGCCCAACACTTGTTAACGGCGATTTTAGAAGATCGTCACGGCATTCGTACGCTCAGTTTTGGAATTGGGGAAGAAGATTCGTCCATTGAGATTGAGACGGCAGGGATGAACTGGGCTCAAGTTGAAGCTCTTGAGCAAGAGATGCAGCAACTCATCTTTGAGAATTATCCGATTCATGTGTATGAAATCGCAGAAGAAAAAGTGGATCGGACGCGCTTACGGAAAGCGACCGATCGAACAGGGATGATTCGAATCGTCGAAATCGAAGGGCTTGATTATAACGCGTGCGGTGGGACACACGTGGAAACGACAGGGCAACTTGGTACGATTCACGTGACGGCGCTCAAAAAAGTGAGAGGAAACATCCGCCTGACGTATGTGGCCGGTAATCGGGCGTTGAGAGCGACGCAACGAGCACGGGAAGCGTTACGGACAATCCACCATACGTTCTCGACAACGAATGAATCAGTGGCGGCGCGTGTGATTGAAGAGCACACGATTCGTCTTGAACGTGAGAAAGAAATCAAGACACTCGAAGAACGGATTGCGAAAGCGAAAGTGGAGGCAGTCTTACAAGAGGATAATTATGTGGCATTACACGTGGGACGGACGGAAGCCGAAACATTGACGACTGCAATTATTGAACGAATCGCAGCGACCGGACGAATCGCTGTCGGAGCCAACTACAGTACGCAAAAATTATTTGTCATGCATGATGGGACTCATGATATCGCGGTCGGAACATTCCTCCGAGCAACCCTTCAAGAGATGAAGATTGGTCGCGGTGGTGGGAATCATAAGCAGGCACAAGCACGATTCACTTCTGTCACGGAACTTGAACGAGGGATGGAAGAAATCGTGAGACGATTACAAGAGGGGGTCTTACCATGTTGACGATTCAATCGGGAAAAGAAGCCAAGTTGATCGAGCAGGCCAAGCAAGTACGGGAAATCGTATTCGTTCAGGAACAAGGAATCGATGCGAGTCTCGAATACGATGATTTAGATGATGTCTGTACGCACGTGATCGGTCTCCTTGACGAACAGCCGGTGACGACAGCACGTCTTCGCCCAGTAGACTCGGCTATCGGGAAAGTGGAGCGGGTGGCGACGATTCAGACGGCCCGAGGTCATGGATATGGAAAAGAAATCATGGACGAAGTCGAACGTGTCGCAAAACATCAAGGATTAAGTGAACTGCGCCTAGGTGCACAGCTCACGGCGCTTCCGTTCTATGAAAAGCTTGGGTATGAGGCGTTCGGAGATGAGTTTCTAGATGCCAATATCCCACACCGTATGATGCGGAAAACGTGGTAATTCTTTTTTGAAATATCCCATTTTTCTAAAAAAAGGTTGGCAAGAAGATTTCGTTTTGTTATAACTAATACTAACAACTGACAGATAGAGGTTGCGAATGACATGAGTAAGCTTGGTTGAAACGGACGCACTCCGGACCGAGCCGAAAGGGGAAATTCGCCGAAGTCGACGTTCACGTGCGTGTGAATGAAGGCTGGGGTAGTCGTGAATAACGCCTACACTGCCATGGTCAACAACCATGGAGCGCTATCTACGGAACGATTCTTTAATCGTTTTTCAACTGCGCGTACAAGCGGCAGGCCGTAGGGAGAGTGCTTCCTACCGGTCTGCCGCTTTTTCTGTTGGTGGACATCTTGAAAGTGGGGAACTTGATGACAACCGTACTGAAGTTTGGAGGCAGCTCTGTTGCCACAATCGAACAAATACAAGCCATTTCGGACTATTTACAAACACGTGTGGCGACCGGTGAAAAATTGGTCGTCGTCGTATCAGCAATGGGCAAGACGACGGACTCGCTCCTGTCGCTCGCTAAACAAATCACGGAGCGCCCGATGATTCGTGAACTCGATCGATTACTCGCCGTCGGGGAAGAACAGACAATCAGTTTACTCAGCATCGCCTTGAACTCGCGAGGCGTACCTGCCATTTCACTCACCGGACAACAAGCCGGGATTGATACGATGGGCATCCATACGAAGAGCAAAATCAAAGCGATTCGTAAAGAAGTATTACATGAGAAGTTACGTCAATATGACGTTTTGATTGTCGCTGGTTTCCAAGGTGTGAATGAAGCGGGAGACGTTACGACACTCGGGCGTGGCGGTTCGGATACGACAGCAGTCGCACTTGCGGCCGTCCTCGGTCAACGTTGTGAAATTTATACGGATGTGGCTGGGGTGTATACGACGGACCCACGGATTCATCCGACGGCAAAACGCCTCGACACCGTCTCTTACGATGAAATGATGGAGATGAGTGCACTCGGCTCTAAAGTCATGGAAATGCGAAGCGTCGAGCTCGCGAAAAAGTATGACGTCAATATTTTTGTTGGAAAGACGCTCTCGAGCGAAGGAGGAACATGGATCATGGATACGACGCAAGCAATGGAACAGAAAGCAGTCACGAGTGTGAGTGTCGTCAAAAACGTACTCAGTGTCTCAATTAAACACATCCCGCACACGGCAGCCGGAGTCGCGGACATCTTTGAGCGATTGTCTGAACGTCACGTCAATATCGATATGATTTCACAGACGGCGTTCGATGGCGAAGTGTTCCTTTCGTTCACATGCCCACTCGACGAAGAGGCGTTCTTAGAAGAGGCACTCGCAGAATTAACAGCGACCTTGCCACAAATCAAAATCGATCGTCATACGGAACACGCAAAAATTTCGGTCGTCGGAATCGGCATGCGAGACGCGACCGGTGTCGCATCAGAACTCTTCGCGACATTCCGCGAGATGGGGATTCCGTTCTATCAAGTCACGACATCTGAGATTAGCATTTCCTACACGATTCAAGAACAAGACGTGGAAGCGGCCGTCGCAGCCATTGCGGCTCGCTTCAACTTATAAGGGGGTAGCACGATGTATAACGTAGCTGTCGTCGGCGCAACGGGCGCCGTCGGACAAAAAATGATTGACGTTCTAACCGAATACGAATTTCCAATCAGTGAACTGAGACTATACGCTTCGGCCCGTTCGGCAGGTAAGACAGTCGAAGTGAACGGACAATCGATTGTGATTCGTGAATTGAACGATTCGATTTATGCGGACCCAATCGATATCGCCTTGTTCTCTGCCGGTGGAAGTATCAGCGAACAGTATGCGCCACGCTTAAGTGAACAAGGGGTTATCGTCATCGACAACTCAAGCGCATTCCGAATGCAAGAAGGAATTCCGCTCATCGTACCGGAAGTGAATCGAGTCGAACTCAGCCCGGAGAAGACACTCATTGCGAACCCGAACTGTTCAACGATTCAATCAGTCGTCGCGCTCGCGCCGCTATCGGAAGTATATGGATTGACGCGAGTCGCCTATACGTCTTATCAAGCCGTATCCGGTTCGGGTCAAAAAGGGATTGATGACCTCGAACGCGGTGCTCGTGGTGAGGATCCGACGAATTATCCGTATCCGATTTATGATAATGTATTGCCGCAAATCGATGTCTTCTTAGAAAATGGTTACACGAAAGAAGAACAAAAAATGATTGAAGAGACGCGTAAAATTTTGAACGCGCCGAACCTTGGCGTAACGGCCACTTGTGTCCGAGTGCCAGTACGAAACAGTCATGCGGTATCCATCACGGTGACGCTCGAACGGGATGCGACAGTCGCAGAAGTCAAAGCTGTACTCGCAGATGCGCCAGGTGTCGTGGTTATGGACAACCCAGCCGAACTGTCATATCCGACACCACTCGATGCAAACGGGACCGATGAGGTGTATGTCGGTCGGATTCGCCGGGATGACTCACAGCCGAATACATTCCATTTGTGGTGCGTCGCGGATAATGTTCGAAAAGGGGCAGCGGCAAATGCGGTTCAAATCGCACAATGCATGATCAGTCAAACAGCGACAAAATAAGGAGGAGATGACATGTTCACAGGAGTTGCGACAGCACTAGCGACACCGTTTCAAGAAGATGGACAGTTAAACTTAGAGGCATGGACAGCGTTAATTGAAGACCAAATTCAAGAAGGAGTAAGTGGACTCGTCATCGGTGGAACGACCGGCGAAGGAATGACACTGACGAATGAGGAGTTCGAGACTTTGCTCGTTCGAGCAGTAGAGGTCGCAAACGGTCGAGCGGTGATTATCGCGGGAACGGGATCAAACAACACGGCTGTCAGTATCGAAAAAACGAAGCGCGCCGCAGAACTTGGAGCGGAAATGGCGATGGTCGTTACCCCATACTATAACAAGTCGACACAAGCAGGACTCCTTGCTCACTTTACAGCAATCGCGGATGCGTCACCGATTCCGCTCATGCTCTACAACGTCCCGTCACGGACTGGCGTCGCCTTAGCACCTGAAACGGTCGGTGAGCTTGCAGAACATCCGCGCATCACGGCTTTGAAAGAAGCGAGTGGAGATATCTCGGTTATGGCACAGATGATGGCTCACCTTCCGGAAGGATTCACCGTTTATTGCGGAAATGACGATCAGATCTTGCCATATATGGCTTGGGGCGCTCAAGGGGTCGTTTCAGTGTTATCGAACGTTTATCCGGGTGCGACTGTCGCATTGGCAGAATCTCTCCTAGCAGGTGATCTTCAGACGGCGCGCACATGGCAATTACGCCTCCTCCCCGTGATCGACGAACTTTTCGCAGAAGTGAACCCGATTCCTGTGAAGGCCGCTCTTCAAGCGAGAGGATTTGAATTTGGTGCGCCACGCCTTCCGCTCGTCCCGATGAGCGCGACGGCCGAAGCGAAATTGCTATCGGCGATGGAGCAGTTTAACGAGGTGAGACAATGAATGTACTCATCCACGGGTTTGGTGCGATGGGACGAATCGTCGAAGAAGTCGCCAACGCGCAAGGTGTGAACATCTCGGCTATCGTATCACCGGGAAGTGACGAGCACCTGGCATCATTAGAAGAGGTAGATGCACAAGTCGATGTCGTCATTGATTTTTCAAATCCGGCACTACTTCCTGACTTGCTTGCATTCGGACGGTCACGTAACATTCCGCTCGTTATTGCGACGACAGGATTCACACCTGAGGAACTTGCAGAGATTGAAGAAGCATCATCAGACATCCCAATCTTTCAGTCGTATAACACATCGTATGGGATTGCTCTGTTGAAGCAGTTACTCGATCAACTCGTTCCGCTCACGCTCGGCTATGATATCGAGGTCATCGAGGCGCACCACCGGAAGAAAGTGGACGCACCGAGCGGCACGGCGGAGCTGTTGGCCCGCGCCATCGAAGCGAAGCGAGAGGTGACACCGATTTACGAACGAACATCACGCCGGGAAGCGCGTGGCGCCGAAGAGTTGGGCATGCACTCGATTCGTGGGGGCACCATCTTCGGGGAACATACCGTGCTTTTCGCTGGAGATGATGAAATGATTGAATTGAAACATACCGCGTTATCCAAACGCGTGTTTGCAAACGGGGCCCTTGCCGCTGCGGCAACAATCATCGATCGCCCGGCAGGACTTTATAATCTATCGAACTTATACGAGGAGGCTACTCATGTTACTCACAAACGCTTATGAAATCGCACAATATATTAAAGATGCTAAAAAGGAAACACCGGTAAAACTTTACGTCAACGGCCAATTGGCAGGTCTTGAAATCGAAGAAGCGAAAGCATTCGGTACAGACGAGTCGAAACTGTTCTTGACGACGGCGGAGCGCGCAGCAGCTTTCTTAGAAGCGAATGCGTCAGTCATCACCGATTCACATCTTGAATACGATCGTCGCAACAGTGCCGTTCCGATGCTCGATACGACACAACTCAACGCACGAATTGAACCAGGTTCGTTCATCCGTGACCACGTTCAAATCGGAAACAACGCTGTTGTCATGATGGGGGCTGTCGTCAACATCGGGGCAGTCATCGGAGACGGTTCGATGGTCGACATGAACGCCGTCATCGGAGCACGCGGAACGCTCGGGAAAAACGTTCACCTCGGAGCAGGTGCCGTGGTCGCCGGTGTCCTTGAGCCACCTTCAAAAGATCCAGTCATCATTGAAGATGGTGTCATGATTGGGGCGAACGCTGTCATCTTGGAAGGGGTTCGCGTCGGCGAAAATGCGGTAGTCGCAGCTGGAAGTGTCGTCACGCAAGATGTGCCTCCAGGTGTGGTCGTCGCGGGTACACCGGCACGAGTCATCAAACAGAAAGATGAAAAAACTTCTGAAAAAACGCAACTTGTTGATGACTTACGCTCTCTCTAACGTATAATAGACAGAAAATATAAACAATGAGGAATGGGAGAGTTGCATTATGGAACAGTATGGACAATGGATGTGGAAAGACGGGGCTTGGATTGAGCCGACTGACGCAAACACGAGTATCATGACACACGCGATTCACTACGGAAGCGGGTTCTTTGAAGGGATTCGCGCGTATCACACGGAGGAAGGCCCAGCCATCTTCCGCTTACGTGAACACTTGGAGCGACTCGTTCGCTCGTGTGCATACTACCACGTCACACTACCTTACACGGTAGACGAACTCGAACAAGCGACGATGGAATTGATTGAACGAAACGGATTTGAAGCATGTTATATCCGCCCGTTCGTCTTCCTCGGGACACCTTGGCAAGCACTTATGCCGACAGCAGAGACGAAGGTACATGTTGCCATCTCGTGTTGGCCGCTCGGCGAATATTTCAGCAAAACAGTCGGAATTCGGGCGAAAGTAGCCTCGTATCGCCGCGTATCTTCTACGATGATGCCGATGCAAGCGAAAGCGGCATCGAACTATATGAACTCTCAGTTACTAAAAGGGGAAGCGCTTCGTGACGGATTTGATGAAGCGATCGCCCTCGATATGAACGGAAACGTCAGTGAGGCGAGCGTCGCGAACATCTTCCTCGTCAAAGGGAAGACAATCACGACACCGTCGCTCGATTGCTCCGTACTCGATGGCATCACGCGTCAGACGATTATGCAACTTGCGCGTGAAGCAGGTTACGAAGTCGTAGAACGTCACATCGGGCGTGATGAGCTATATGTAGCCGATGAGATTTTCTTGACGGGAACGGCAGCCGAGGTGACGAGTGTCATCGAGGTCGACCACATCTCAATCGGTGGCGGTGTCCAGTCGGTCGCGACAGAAATGTTGACACGCTATCGTGAGGCCGTATCAGGACAACTTCCGGAACATCGCGATTGGGTCACGTTCGTAAAATCAGCAGTTAAAGAGTAAAGGAGTTTTGAAAGATGGGAGTCACAATTGACTTGAATGCGATTCGCGAGAACAAACGTCGGATTGAAGCGCTCGGGCGCCCCGTGTTTGCAGTCGTGAAAAACAACGCCTATAACCTAGGGATGGAGCCAGTTGTGACGACTTTGTATGATGAAGGGGTCCGTCACTTCATGGTGACAACAATCGAAGAAGCGATCGAAGTTCGAACACATGCAGCATCGGCTCGTGTCCTCGTCATGAATCCGGTCTATACGTGGCAACACGTGCATGCCCATGACTTTGATGTCGCCATCGGGTCATATGAATGGCTCATCTCACAGCGAGAGCATCTTGATGGGGTTCGCCTACACTTAAAACTGGATGTCGGGATGAACCGATTCGGTGCCAAAACGTTTGAAGAAGCGCTACAAATCGTCGCCTTCTGTCAAAATGAAGGACTGGACCTCGTCGGATTATGTACGCACTTCCCGCTCGCGGATGCAGATAACGCGGAAGTCGAGCATAGCGTGCAAGTCGAACGTTTTGCCGACTGGTCGACACGATTGATGGAACGTCATACGTTTGAATTGATCCATGCGGCAAATAGTGCAGCCACGCTTCAAGATGACGCGCGCTTGCATCATTGCACACATGTGCGTGTCGGTATCTTCTTATATGGCTATTCATCGGTCGAACCCGTTGAATGGTTGGTTCCCGCCTTCTATTGGGAGACGAAAGTGGTCGCGGTCCATGACATCGAAGCGGGGGCTCATGTCGGATATGGAACGGGATACACAGCCGAAACGAAGGAACGAATTGCCGTTCTTCCTGTCGGATACGGAGATGGGTTAATGCGGGCGAGACGTCACTTGCCTGTTCATATTGAAGGGAAAGCCTATCCGTTCGTCAGCAATATTTTTATGAGTCATAGCTTCATCAAAGTGGACGACGACGTACAAATCGGCGATCGGGTCACACTGTATGGGGTAGAAACGAAAATCGATGACGTGACACGTGTTGGTTACGCCAACAATTCAGAACAGCTCTGCGCTCGTTCATGGCGTGTCCCCCATCGCTTTGAAGGAGGAATTGTATGTACACCACCAATCAATCAGAATGTTTGATCGAAGGTGTGTCCGTCCGTGAACTTCAAGCGACGTACGGGACACCTTTATACATCATGAGTGAGCCAGAACTAGAGCGTCGCCTCGGGATTGTTCAGGATGCGTTTCTAGACAAGTATCCGAACACGTATGCGTTATACGCGTCAAAAGCGTTATCGATTGCGGCTGTGTATGAAAAAGTAATGGCCGCAGGGTTAAGTGTTGACGTCGTCTCAAGGGGTGAGATGTACGTGGCACTCCATGCCGGTGTACCGGCAGAGCGCATTCACGTTCACGGGTCGAACAAGACGATCTTGGATATCACGTTCGCGCTCGAACAGGGGATTACACACTTTACCATCGACAACATGCGTGAAATCAGTCTCTTGTCAGGACTTGCGGCTGAATATAATCGTGAAGTCGATGTTCTTCTCCGCATCGTGCCTCAAGTCGTTGGAGGTGCCCATGCGGCGATACAAACGGGTGGGGTTGATACAAAATTTGGTTTCCCGACGCATGACGACACGTATTTAGATGCTATTCGTGCGACGTTGGAAGCGGAACATTTACAGTTGAAGGGGATTCACTGTCACGTCGGTTCTCAAATTCAAGATCCGACCCTCTTCATCAATACGGTGAAGACGATGGTGCGCTTCATGGATACGATTCGTCAGGAGACCGGCTATACGACGGATGTGTTGAATATCGGTGGTGGCTTCGGTGTCGCTTACTTGGATGAAGACGAGCGTCTCGACTTCGGACAAACGATGGAGCGTGTGATGGAGACGTTGGTCGAGGAAGTCGAGGCACGTGAATTGCCACTTCCGAAAATCGGGATCGAACCGGGTCGTTGGCTCGTCGCCAATGCAGGCGCCACGCTTTATGAGGTGGGAACTGTCAAAGAAGTGAGTGGCGTGCGCACGTTTGTATCCGTCGATGGTGGGATGACGGATAACATTCGTCCGGCGCTATATGACGCAGAATATGAAGTCGTGGCAGCGACTCGGATGAATGAAGAGAAGACGCTCGAGGCAAAAATTGTCGGAGCGTGTTGCGAGTCGGGAGATATCATCTCGAACCGCTCTTTGATCCCTCCTGTCACACCGGGTGATTTGCTACTCGTCAAAGCAACGGGAGCGTATAACTTCTCGATGGCGAGCAACTATAACCAAATGCTTCGTCCTGCCGTTGTGTTCGTCAAAGATGGACATCATCGCCTCGTCGTACGTCGCCAAACGTTTGAAGACCTGGTGGCATGCGAGGTCATTGGTCAATCGATTTAAGGCTACAGAGCAATCTGTAGTCTTTTTTGATTTTGAAATGAGAACGTTTTTCAATTATGATAGAGAAGAGAAAAAAAGGGGAAGTGACGGTCATGACAAAGACAGTAGCACAACAATTAATTGAAGAAAGACGCACCGTTCGGATGTTCAAAGAAGAACCGATCGATACGAAGGTGCTTTACGAGGTGTTGCAATCGGCACACCACGCACCGTTTCATAATAAAGTCGAGCCATGGAACGTGTATGTGTTCAATGGGGATGGAAAACAAGTGTTACTCGATGCGCTCGAGCCAGCTTTCTCGGAGGCGTCAGAAGGACAGCGTGAAAAGGTGACAGGACGAATCTTAAACGCGGCGACGTGTATGTATGTGACGGCAAAGCGATTTGAGACAGAAAAAGGAAATCGTGACGCGTTGCTCGCGACGGCGACATTTATTCAAAATGTTCAACTCTTGTTTAGTGAACGTGAAATCGGAATGGTCTGGCGTACGGGTGGACTATTTGACGATGCGCGTTTGAAAGAAATGATTGGAGCGGAAGGGGAGACGTTTATCGGTCTTCTGCAAATCGGAAAATATGACACAGCAGATATCCCTGCACCGAAAGCACGACAGCCAATTGATGCACACCTGACCATTTTTGAATAAAAAAGCGAGCGAAGGGAGAATCCTTCGCTCGCTGTCTATATAAATCCGTTATCGTTTTAATTTAGTTGCGAGCCAATCTTGAATCACAGGTGTTGGAATCATCCAGCCGTTCCTCCATTTTTAGAATCTTCTTCTCTAGTATTATCCAAATGCATACGTTCCCAAACCTCACGATGTGCACCATGGAGCGTGTCATCGAAAGAATCATCGATATGAAGGCCATAACTTGGGTTGATCGATGAGGCGTACAAGTCTAACATGAGTTGATCGTGGTTCGGATACATAGAGTGGGCTCCTTTCAATACGTCAGCTTGGCTACATCTTTAGTATACAAAGGAACTGTTTAGAAAATTCGAGAGAAACATTAACATTTTATGAATATTGTAAACGCTTTCACAAACTAGGCGTTTCGCTTACAGGTACGCACGATTGTTGGTATTGTTCAGCGCGTTTCGCATACTTCTTAACCGTTCTCTCCATAATGAAGCGGTCCTCGTCGTTCAGAGGACGGACGACTTTTGCTGGTACGCCCATCACCATCACTCCTTCAGGGATCTGCATATTCGGTGTCACAAGCGCACCCGCAGCCACGAATGACCCTTTTCCAATTTTTGCACCATCGAGCACGGTAGCGTGCATCCCGATCAAGCAATCCTCTTCAATCTCGCACCCGTGAATCATCGCCATATGACCAATCGAGACACGGTCATGGATAATGGTCGGTGAACCCTCATATTGATGGATCATCGAACCATCCTGAATATTTACATAAGAACCGATTCGGATCGGACCCTCGTCTCCACGGATGACGGTATTGAACCATACTCCTGAGTGTGCCCCGATTGTCACATCACCAATGACATGTGATCCTGGTGCAAGATAAGTCGTCGAATCGACGTGTGGTGTCAGTTCTCCTAGTTTGTATTGCATCGTTGTAACCCCTTTCAGATCGATATGCTATCATTGTCGCACAACTTGAAAAAGAAATTGCAACGAAAAGAATATTCTTGGTAAGATAGTTAAAATACGTTGAATAAGGAGATCAAAAGATGGAGAAACAACATTTGATTGACATCGCCGCAAAGAAAAAGAAAGCGGCCGTCGTCTTTAAAGACGTCGCTGTGATTGACGTGTACAGTCGTGAGACGATTCGTACGGACGTCGCCATCGATGCCGGGTATATCGTGGCTATTGGGGAAGGATACGATGGAGAGGTCGAATATCATGACCCGACTTGGACGCTTGCCCCGTCCTTTATCGATTCGCACGTCCATATCGAGTCGTCGATGGTACCACCTCATGAGTTTGCGAAAGCGGTCTTGCCACTCGGGGTCACGACGGTCATTGCGGACCCGCATGAGATTGCGAACGTGAATGGGGCACTTGGGATTGAATATATGTTAGCGGATGCGAAAGGGCTCCCACTCGATGTCCGCATGATGTTACCGAGCTGTGTGCCGGCGACACCATTCGAACATGCAGGTGCAAAGTTGTACGCAGAGGACTTGGCACCGTTTTTAGGAGACCCTGGTGTACATGGATTAGGTGAAGTCATGGACTATCCATCGGTTGAAGCAGGAAGCGAGGATATGCTTCAAAAGATTGCGCAGACGGAACAAGTGGGCAAAGTCGTGGATGGCCATGCTTCAGGTCTCAACCCCGATCAATTGAATGTATATCGTTCAGCAGGAATCATGACGGACCACGAATGTACGACGGCCGAAGAGGCGATTGAACGGGTACGACGTGGATTCTACGTTCAAATTCGGGAAGGTTCCGTTGCACGAAATGTAGAGAAGGTCAGTTTGGCCGTGACAGAAAGCAATGCCCATCGTTTCCTTTTCTGTACAGACGATAAGCATTTGGATGACTTGGTCGCAGAAGGTGGAATTGACTACAACATTCGTACAGCGATCAAGCAAGGCGTCAAGCTAGAGACGGCCTATGCGATGGCGAGCTTACATGCGGCAGAAGCCTACGGGTTAAAAGAAATCGGGGCCATCGCACCTGGGAAGAAAGCAAACTTCGTTATCTTGTCAGACGTCGAATCGGTAAAAATCGAGCAAGTGTACGTCAATGGTACGCTCGTCGCCGAAGCGGGGAATGCGACATTTGACGCTGAGGGGATTGAAGTGCCAAAACCGATGAAAGGTGAACTAGCATTACCTGAATTGACTGCTGACTCGTTCCGACTTGCCCCGAGCGAGGAAGAAGTGGATGTCATTCAAGTGCTTCCGAACAGCTTGTTGACAAAACGACAACGTCTCACGTTCCAACCAGATGCGTCAGGGGCAGATTTATCACAGGATATCGCCACGCTCGCCGTCATCGAACGTCATCATGGGACAGGTCACATGGCGCTAGCTCCCGTCACAGGATTCGGATTAAAACGAGGTGCACTTGCAGCTACTGTTGCCCATGACAGCCACAATTTGGTCATCGCTGGAGTCAGCCCGGAAGATATGTTACTCGCAGCGAGAACACTTGAAAAAGTAGGCGGAGGGGTCGTTGCCGTATCGGAAGGGGAAGTGCTCGCCGTGCTCCCGCTTGAAATCGGTGGTCTCATGACGAAACGTCCTTACCGTGAAGTCGCAGATATTCTCGAACAGTTAAATGATGCGCTCGACGTTGTCGGTGCACACCGTCACTTTAATCCATACTTGACGATGTCATTCCTTGCCTTACCGGTTATTCCAGATTTGAAATTGACCGACATGGGATTGTTCGACGTGACCACTTTCTCATTCATCAACGATTGACTCGGTCTAACGTATGATTTTTGTTAAGAACGGTCGATAACGATTGAATGACTGACAGGAAGTTGGTATAGTTACGACAAGTTTCATCGGGTCAAATTTGAAAGGGGGGATATTACAGATGGAACAAGTTGCTTACAATCGGTCGTATGATGAACATGAGGAATTGATCAATTCTGTATATCGTGCTTTCAAGGACCGATGCGAAGAACTGCCAGAAGAAACACAGACGAAACGTCGTTTACGGCGACTCATCTTTTCTACGATTAAAGAACAGACGAAGTCTCACGCTGACCGATTCGTGTTATACCACTTCTTCAACGATTTCTTTAAAGCAGTAGAGACGAATGACCAAGAAGCGCTTGCTGTTTTGAAGAGAATCATTCGTGATGAAAAAAACTATTGATATGTGACGTCAACTTGTGATAATTTAGACGTAACTTTAAATGAATATTCGTGCTATCGATGAGGTAGAGGTGCGATGCTGATGAGTAAGTAGTCGGAGGATGACAACGATGAGGACTACAAAAAGGCAGGATCGCCGAAGTGCAACACCATGTCCGTGGGGTTGTGCTGGGCTGACGGGAAATACCCGTCGGACTGCCATACATATTTACGTATGGAGCGCTCCAAGTCGGCTAAGAAAGACGGAACATCCAGCGAGGGTGTCGGCTTTGTTGCCGATGCCCTCGCTTTGCGTTTTTTTAAGCATAGGGGGGCCTCATCCTAATAAAAAAGGAGGAATTCAGCATGGTAGATTATTCAACTTCGGTACTTTCACTTGTACCGGCATTACTCGCAATTATTATGGCAATCACAACAAGAAAGGTCATCCCATCACTCGGTGTCGGGATTATCGCAGGGGTGCTTCTCTTGCATAGTTTCAATCCGCTCGATTCGATTCAATACTTGTGGTCGAACATCATTGCCCTATTCTGGTCGGATGGAGCCATTAACGAATGGAACGTATTGTTGATTGCGTTCTTGCTCCTTCTTGGAATTTTATCGTCAATCATTCAAACGTCAGGTGGCGCACGCGCATTCGGTGAATGGGCTGCTGCAAACGTCAAGACGGCACGCGGAGCGCGTCTCGTATCGTTTGGTCTTGGTATTTTGATCTTTATCGATGACTACTTTAACAGTTTGGCGGTCGGGAACATCAGTCGTCCACTCACAGACCGTAAAAACATCTCACGCGCGAAACTTGCGTACACGATTGACTCAACAGCAGCACCTGTCTGTGTCATCAGCCCGCTTTCAAGTTGGGGTGCGTACATCATCGCCATCATCGCTGGAATTTTGACAAAATATTCGATTGATAGCTACTCATCATTCTCTGCGTTCATTCAAATCATTCCGATGAACTTCTATGCCGTCTTCGCACTCTTGTTGACAGCGTATGTGGCCTTTACTGGACTTGCCATCGGACCGATGCGTACGCATGAACTTCGTGCCCTTCAAGGTGAATTGTATGATTCAGCAAAAGGAAAGCCAATGGGAATGAGCGAAGATTTGCATGAACACGAAGGTGGGAAAGTTCGCGACTTGATTGTTCCAATCATCACACTCATCATTGCAACTGTTTCGGCAATGCTATACACAGGTGGACAAGCACTGGCAGCAGATGGTCAGAACTTCTCATTGATCGGGGCGTTCGAATCGACAGACGTGACACGTTCGCTCGTCGCAGGTGTCGTCATCAGCTTGATTGTCGCACTCCTTCTTCTTGTCGGTCGTAAAATCCCGGCGCGTGACTATGGAAAAGCGGCATGGGAAGGCGTCCGTGCGATGTGGCCAGCCGTCCTCATCCTCTTGTTTGCTTGGACAATCATTGCAGTTATCAGTGACATGAAGACAGGGGAATACTTGGCGAGCTTCGTCACGGATACAATTGCTGCTTCGTACTTGCCACTTCTTCTCTTCTTGATTGCCGGAATTATGGCATTCTCGACAGGGACGAGCTGGGGAACGTTTGGTTTGATGCTTCCGATCGGGGCGGACTTGATCATGGCAGTCGAACCAGAGCTTCTTCTCGCATCACTCGCTGCTGTATTGGCAGGTGCGGTGTTCGGTGACCACTGTTCACCAATTTCGGATACAACGATTCTCAGTTCGACAGGAGCTGGCTCACACCATATCGATCACGTGTTGACGCAATTACCATATGCAATCCTTGCAGCAATCGTATCAGCGATTGGATACTTGGTACTCGGAATCACAGCATCGATTTGGATCGGGTTCTTTGCGGCATTGATCTCGTTTGTGGTACTAGTAGGAATCGCGCAAGTGATTTCAAAACGTGGGAAAGTACCTGCTGACATTCGCGCACAGCGTGAAGCTTAATAGATGAAAAAGACTTCCATCACATCGATGGAAGTCTTTTTTTGTGTGTTTTTGCTGAATCAACTAGACGATCGAACAGTCTACCGAGAATGAACCAGAAGGAGGCTGTCACCATGTACAGTGCTGACTGTGGCAGTGAGGTCGAATGGATGATATGTGAGGAAAACCAAGCTGTCTCGAGTAACCCAAATGGAGGTGAAGTCAAAACAATAAGAAGTTCCGGTCATCAAATCCAAAAATATTGAGGATACAGATTACGGTAGCAAATAAGGTGAGCTATAGTGTTCCACTCTTCATAAGTTGATAATCTTTTTACGACAGAAAAACATCCTTGATCCAGATAGAATCAAGGATGCTTTCTCATTATTTGACGTCAAGCCACTTGAAGCTCGCATCGGCGCCGAACGGGTGACGGTACATGTTTTCGATGTTTGAACGCTCTAAGTATGCTTCACCTTTTTGGTAAATCGGAGCGATTGCGAAATCTTCTTCAAGAAGGATACGTTCAGCTTCTTGCATCGTTTCCCAACGCTTCATCTGATCCGCTTCTTTCTTCGCTGATTGGATCAACTGATCATACTCGTCGTTTGAGTACTCCATACGGTTGAATGGTCCGTCTGTAACCCACATATCGAGGTATGTCATTGGATCCTGATAGTCAGGACCCCAACCAGCAGCAGAAACGTCATACTCACCTTTGCCTTCTAGGTCAAGGAAGTTTTTGAACGGTTGTTGTTTGATGTTAAGTGTCAAACCAGGCAAGTTTTTCTCGAGTTCACCTTTGATGAATTCGTTGACTTTCTTGAACGCTTCTTCATCACGTGAGAGGAACTCGAGCTCGACTGTTTCGACTCCTAGCTCTTCAAGACCTTTCTCCCAAGCGGCTTTCGCTTCATCAACATTGTAGCTGAGGAGGTCTGGATGCTTCTCACGGAAATCAGCGCCGTCTTCTGTGAATGTGAAATCTTTCGCCACGATGAAGTTCGCTGGTTGTGAACCGTCTGTCAAAATGACATCCGTCACGCTTTGCTTGTCAAATCCTTTGGCGAGTGCCTCACGAATGTTGACGTTTTGAAGAGCCTCGTTCTTTTGGTTGAAACGAAGGAAGTTGATCCGTGCATCGGCACGCGTCTTGAATTCGTCACTGTCTTCAAATTGTGGAACGAATTCAGATGAGAGAAGCGTGTAGTCCGCTTCGCCTGACTCGAACAAGTTGACACCTGTCGATACGTCTTTTACGACTTTGACGTTGATTGTATCCATCTTCACGTTTTCAGCATCCCAATACTCTGGGTTTTTCTTGTAGACCCATCCTGCATTGTCTTGCCATTCGCTCAACACATAAGGACCGTTATAGAGCGTCTTGTCGACAGAAGTCGCGAATTCTTCGCCCTGTTCTTCGACATACTCTTGTTTTTGCGGCATGTATGTTGGGAAACCAGTTAATCCTAAGAAATACGGTGCTGGTGCTTCCAACTGAACTTCAAGTGTCTTCTCGTCGATTGCTTTCGCACCGAGATCGTCAAGAGACGCTTCGCCCGCAAGGATTTTGTTTGCATTTTTTAAATCTTGAAGGATATACGCATACTCGGCACCTGTTTCCGGATTGAGTGCGCGTTTCCAAGAGTAGACAAAGTCTTCAGCTGTGATCGGTGAGCCGTCTGACCAGTTCGCGTCACGTAGTTTGAACGTGTATGTAAGACCATCCTCGGATACTTCGACATCTTCGGCAATCCCTGGTGTCGGTTGGTTGTTCTCGTCTAGACGATATAACCCTTCGAACACGTTGTTCGTCACGATAATCGATGTCGAGTCCGTCGTAAGCGTCGGATCGAGCTGTGGCAAATCTGTCGCCGATACCATTGTGATTTCTTTTTTAGCATCGCTTGAAGATGAATCCTCCGAACTTGATGAGTCATTCCCTGTACTACAAGCCGCCGTCGCCAATAATGCGACCCCCGATAAAGCTAGCCATTTTTTGTTACGCATTATACAACCTCCCGAAAATTCTGATAATTTAGAATATGTTGTAATTAAACTACATCTAGGATGAATATGCAATGGAATTTTTCAAATTATTCGAAAATATAAACTTATTTAGAATGTCTATCCCTCAATCCTTTTAGGAAGTAGAATAGAAAAATCGGCGAATGATTATACAATATCTCTGTATAGTTATTCGATAAGATTATAGATTGGTGGAGGCGTTACTTTGAAACAACATTCAGCCGGAATCGGCTTTTTCGGTCTCGCGGCCATGGTCGTCGGGACAATGATTGGTGGGGGAGCTTTTAATCTCCCAGGTGCCATGGCGCAAGGGGCAGGGGTAGGACCTGTTTTAATCGGATGGGGGATTACGGGGATCGGGATGATCATGCTCGCCTTCGTCTTTCAGTTTTTAGCAGACACACGTCCTGAGTTAGAAGGTGGTATTTACGCCTATGCACGGGAAGGATTCGGCAAATTTGTCGGGTTTAACAGCGGATGGGGTTACTGGATGTCGGCTTGGATTGGGACAGTGGCAAACATCACTTTGATTTTTAGCACGTTGGCGTACTTTTTCCCTGTATTCTCGGCAGAACATCGATTGTTCCGTTTGTTCGTCAGTGCAATTTTGGTGTGGGGATTATTTTGGCTCATTTCCCGTGGAATGCGGGAGGCGGCACTGTTGAACATCGTCACGACGATCGCGAAGCTCGTTCCGATTTTCTTGTTCATCGTGCTCATTCTCTTCGCGTTTCAGATTGATACGTTCCGGGTCGACTTTTGGGGCGAGTCGGGATTTGTTTGGGCAAATGTTTTCCCTCAAGTGAAGTCTACGATGCTCGTGACATTATGGGCGTTCGTCGGTATTGAAGGGGCAGTCGTCTTATCCTCGCGCGCGCGTCAGAAAAAAGATGTAGGTCGAGCGACAGTGATTGGATTGATCGGCACATTGTTGATTTATATGATGATTTCGATTTTCTCGTTCGGTGTCATGACGCAAGAACAACTCGCAGCGTTACCAGAACCATCGATGGCCTATGTGTTAGAAGCGGTCGTCGGACCGTTCGGTGCGACATTGATTAATATCGGGTTGCTCATCTCATTGACAGGCGCATTGCTCGGATGGACGATTTTAGCGACAGAAATTTCATATGTCGCTAGTCGAGATGGCGTCTTCCCGAAAGTGTTCAATCGACTGAACGCAAACGACACGCCAGTGAACGCATTATTGATCACACAGGTGTTTACGCAAATCGTCACAGCTGTTGCGTTGTTCTCGGAGCAGACGTATCTTGTCTTGTCGAGTATCGCCGGGATCGCAGCACTCGTTCCATATCTCTTCTCGGCACTTTATGGATGGATGGAAGCGAAACGGACGGCATCGTTACGGATGATGGTCATCTCTGCCATCGCCTCGTTGTACGCCACATGGCTACTGTATGCATCGGGAATCGAATACGTCCTGATTGCGATGATTCTTTACGCACCTGGTATTTTTGTCTTCCTGTTAGCAGAGCGGGAGCAGGGACGCCCGTTCTTGACACGCACGCAGTCAATCATCGCCGTCATTATTTTGTTGTGTGCCACGTACGGCGTATATGGTCTCTGGACATCGTCGATCGCATTATAAGAAAACTCACCGACGCTTCATGCGTTCGGTGAGTTTTTTGATGACCGGAGTAATTGTTCGATTGCCTCTGGAGAACCAGGTCTTGCATACAGGTAACCTTGGAATGAATCACACGCGGTAGACTTTAGATGTTGAAGCATCTCTTCGTCTTCGACTCCTTCGGCCACAACGTGAAGGTTCAAACTCTTCCCGAGATGAACGATGACGTCTAGCAAGTGAGATTTAGATGTCATCCAGTCGTCGAGAAATACTTTATCAATCTTAAGCTCATCGACGGGGAATGACTTTAAATATTGCAAGGACGAGAAGCCCGTTCCAAAATCGTCAATCGACAGGCGGTAATTCAGTCGCTTAATCTGCTCCATGCGTTCAATGATTTCGTCGGTTTGTTGCGTGACCAAGCTTTCTGTAATTTCTAAAATGACATCTGATGTGTCGAGTTGGAGTTGTTGCTTGATGTTTCGAAGCGTATTTAAGAAACTGTCGCTTCGGAACTGGTTTGGTGAAATATTGATCGCCATCGAGAGAGGCTGGTCAAATTCAGCCTTCCATGTCTTCAATTGTTTTGTCGCCTCTAAAATGACCCAGTTGTTGATTGGAACGATGAGCGCCATTTCCTCTGCGAGTGGAATGAACTCGGAAGGAGGGATTTGTCCCAATTCTTCGTGATGCCAACGAAGGAGCGCTTCAAAGCCAATGAGACGGTCTGTCGCCAGCTCATATTTTGGCTGATACTCGAGATAAAAGTGTTTTTCTTCTAGCGCGCGATATAAGGCTTTTTCAATATGAATTTGTCTTGAGAAAGCGGCATCCATATCTTTTGTCACGAATTGAATCGTACCAACTCCAATCTGTTTTCCTTTGAAGAGGGCACTTTCAGCACGCGTATACAGTTCCTCGAGTGAACTCGCAGAAGACGGATAAAACACACAACCGACCGAAATGGAGACCATGATCGAGTGATGGTAGATTCGGAATGGTCGTTGCAACTCGTGTTGCAGATGGCGGAGTGATTGAAACACTTCTTCTTTCGACTCTTCAAAGAACATGACGCCGAACAGTCCGCCCGTCGGATGGAACAATAAAGCGGATTCTGGAATGAGGTGAAGTGCGCGCTCCTTGATTTGGACGAGGAGCTCATTCCCGACGCGAGATCCGAACGATTCGTTGATGATCTTGAAGCGGTCGATGTCGAATAAAGCGATGTGGAGAAGCCCTTCCCGTTCAGCGATTTGTTGGAGACTCGAATCGTATTGACGTAAGAATCCTTTTTTATTGTAGAGTCCTGTTAACTCGTTTTGATAAGCCAGGAATCGAACTTCTTTTTCGAGACGTTTCTTTTCTGAAACATCGAATCCAAACGCCGTATACTGAATCACATCATTTTTTTCACTTACAATCGGCACGACGGTCAAATTAAGCCAGCACGGTTCCAGATTATGCTCTTTACAAGAAATCGGCATTTCTCCGTTCCAGATGCGATTCGTTGCCAAGGACTTTAAGACATCACGTGAAATCCGATTCTGGTCACTTGCGTCATGAATGAGCTCGAACCAGTTTCGTCCGATTAGTTGCTGCTCCGTTGCATCGAGTAAACGACACAAGGATGGATTAATATCGACGATTTCACCTTTTGCGTTCGTCGCCAAGTAATGGGTGGATTGCTTGATCATTTCTTGAAAATGATGAAGTAGATTGAATTGCTCTGTACTGATGAGCGGACCAAACCCTTTTGGAAGGAAAGCCAGGAAGTAGCCATTAATCCCTTCGAGTGAAAAAGATTGCAAGTATGCGGTCGCATAGATGACGGACCCATTTTTATGTTGGAACGGCGTCATCGCCGTCGTCGAAAATGGATATTGAAGGAGGAGCGGCATCCATGTTTCTAAAGCATGTTCCAACTGCCGAACTACAGGGAGCGGTTGATGGAGGACTTCTTCACGTTCCCAGCCGAATAACACTTCGGCATGTGTATTCCATAACAGAACCGTACCATCTTGAGAAATATAACAACACGGTACAGATAAAGCGTCGATGAATTGGTCTACCGGTAAATCGCGCAATGAAGCCACATCATTTCCTCCAATCTGTCATGCTAAATGCATATTCTAATGTCAGTGTACCTGATTTTGCCAATTCAAGGAATGCTTAAGTTCGCCATTGTCAAAAGAAAGAGGGACATCATATACTGAAAGGGTAAGATAGTTTTGAATAAGGGGGAAGCAATATGTCAAAAACACATGATGTGATTGAGCTGACAGAAAAATTCGGGGCGCACAACTATCATCCACTACCGATTGTTATTTCGGAGGCGAAAGGGATTTGGGTAACCGATCCTGAGGGGAATCGCTACATGGATATGTTAAGTGCATACTCTGCAGTCAACCAGGGACACTGCCATCCGAAAATCATTCAAGCGCTCAAAGATCAGGCAGATAAGATTACGTTAACGTCACGTGCCTTCTACAATGATCAACTCGGACGTTTTTACGACAAAGTGGTAACGCTTACAAAGAAGCAAATGGTGCTGCCGATGAACACAGGCGCAGAAGCCGTAGAGACAGCTGTGAAAACTGCTCGTCGTTGGGCATATGAAGTGAAAGGGATTCCAGGTCAGGCCGAAATTATCGTCTGCACCGGAAACTTCCATGGGCGCACAATGGCTGCTGTGTCGATGTCGACTGAAGCAGAGTACCAACGCGGGTTCGGACCATTATTGCCAGGATTCAAAGTTGTGCCATATGGCGATATCGAGGCGTTTGAAGCGGCAATCACAGAGAACACAGCAGCGTTCATCGTAGAACCGATTCAAGGTGAGGCAGGAATCATCATTCCACCAGAAGGTTACTTGAAACGTGCATCTGAACTCTGTCAACAACACAACGTCCTGTTCGTCGCTGATGAGATTCAGTCTGGACTTGGCCGTTCAGGAAAATGGTTTGCCATCGAGTGGGAAGATGTCACACCAGATATGTACATTCTCGGAAAAGCGCTTGGAGGCGGTGTCTTCCCAATCTCATGCGTTGCCGCGGATCAAGAGATTCTCTCCGTATTTAATCCAGGATCGCACGGCTCGACATTCGGTGGAAACCCGCTCGCTTCCGCGGTCTCAGTCGCAGCGCTCGAAGTGTTGGAAGAAGAGAAACTTGTCGAACGCTCACTAGAGCTAGGGACTTATTTCATGGAACGTTTGAAATCAATCGATAATCCGATGATTCGCGACGTCCGTGGACGCGGATTATTCATCGGCATCGAATTGACGGAAGCAGCTCGTCCATATTGTGAAGCACTTAAAGAACGTGGACTCCTCTGCAAAGAAACGCATGAGACAGTCATTCGATTGGCACCACCTCTCGTCATCACGAAAGAAGAGCTCGACCAAGCGTTTGAAGCAATCGAAGCAGTTCTTGCTCCGGCAGCTATTTCGTAAACAGCGACAGCTTGGTATAATAGCCTCAGTTGAATGGACACCTGCATGTTGCAGGTGTCTTTTTCGTGGAGGAGGGAACGAGATGCTGTATGTATACGTTGGGTTAGCAGGTGCAGTTGGAGCATTGGCACGGTACGGACTTGGATTACTAGTCGATTCATTCGGAGCGAGTCCGTTTCCCGTTTCGACACTGTTCATCAATTTAATTGGAAGCTTTCTATTAGGATGGCTGACACATCGATTTCTTCAAGCGGGAAAACCTTCTCCTCAAATCGTCACGATTATCGGAACCGGAATGATCGGGTCGTTTACCACGTTTTCCACGTTTAGTGTAGAAACGATTCAATTAGTTGAAAATGATTATATACTTCTCGCTGTTACATATGTATTCCTCAGCATCACACTCGGTTTATGGAGTTCCTGGTTTGGTTATCACATTGGAACAAAAACGTCGACAAGAGGTGAAGTGAAATGACGCTTCTTTGGGTTGCAGCTGGCGCTTTCATCGGTGCGATTCTCCGCTTCGCAATCGGTCAGACCATGAAAAAATGGTCTGATTCAACTTTTCCGTGGGCGACGTTGTTCGTCAATATAACAGGGTCGTTTGGTCTCGGGTACTTGTACGCGCATACCGATCACCAATCGCTCATTCTCTTTTTAGGTATCGGATTTTTTGGTTCGTTTACGACGTTCTCGACCTTAAAACTTGAATTGATGCGGTTTGCGACAAAAGACTGGATTCGATTCGGTCTCTATTTGCTTGCGACCTATCTGTTCGGACTAATCGCGGCTTACATCGGTTGGTCGATTTAATAACACAACACCCCTTCAATCGAAGGGGTGTTGTGTTATTCTGCGTGTTGAAGCTTTTCTGTGCATGAAGCACAAGTCGTTTCGTATGACTCGCACTGTTCGTCCATATGTTTTCCGCATTCCTGACATGTCTTATCCGGTAATTTTTGATAAAACTCGACAGATGATTCGAGTCGGCTCGCCCATTCATTCATATGAAAATGCCTCCTTCGGTAAATTGTCTGACAGTTTTGGTTGTTGTCATGATTGTATTATAACAGTGGTCTATAAGTCAACTATAATATATAACAGATATGTTGCCGAATTTTTGCTACACTATATACATAAAAAACGAGGTGAAAAATATGAAAGTGCCCCAATGTGAGACGATTGGGATCCAATCAGAAGATGTACCGACGCTACAAACCGCCTTGGCACAATTAGATGCCCCACGTGTCAGTCGATTGTTTAAAGCGTTCGCTGACCCGACTCGTTTGAAAGTACTGTATGTACTGACGCTCGAACATGAACTTTGCGTTTGTGATGTTGCCGCTGTCATCGGCCATTCGAATGCGACCGCGTCCCATCATTTACGGACGTTACTCGAGCAAGGACTGGTGAAATATCGTAAAGAGGGAAAAGTTGTTTATTATTCATTAGACGATGAACATGTCAGACAGCTTGTTGAAATTGCGCTGGCCCATAGCGAAGAACAGAAAGATGTTTGAATCCAATGACCGGATCCTTTTAGGGTTCGGTCATTTTTTCTATTGTCATGAATTTCATTTCACGTTACGATATATTCAAATGGATGTTTGAATGTTAGGGGGAGCGGAATGAAAAATCGAGACGTGTTACCTGTTTCTGGAATCACTTGCACGAACTGTGCGGCAAAAATTGAGCGGGATGTCACGAAACGCGAAGAAGTGGCATCTTGCCAAATTGATTTCGCAACGAGCCGAATGGTGATTGAATGGATTGATGTTTCTGAACGCAAAGCAATGCTCGAGTCAATCGAGCAGACAATGAAACGAATCGAGCCGGGTGCGAAGTTTATCAAAACAGAGGAAGGTCAAACCGAACAACGAGATACCATCCTTTGGCGATTCCTTGCGGCTGCTTTCGTCTTTTCGGTTGCCCTTTGGATGGACTCCATTCCAGGCTACATTGTGGCGTATGGACTGGCTGGATATGATGTCGTATATGGTGCCATCCGAAATGTATGGCACAGGGAATGGTTTGACGAAAAGTTTTTAATGACCATCGCGACCATCGGGGCATTCGCGATTGCCGAATATCCGGAAGCCGTAGCGGTCATGTTGTTTTATCAACTTGGAGAATACGTGCAAGGGCGTGCGGTACGCGCTTCGCGGAAGTCGATACAATCTTTGTTAAATATGAGACCAACAATCGCTCGCGTGCTAGTTGGTGAGGAAGAAGTCGAGCGATTGCCAGAAGACGTATCGGTCGGTTCACACCTCATTGTCCGTGCCGGAGAACTCGTTCCGATGGATGGGGTTGTATTCAGTGGAGCGAGTTCACTCGATACGGCTTCGTTGACAGGTGAGGCGGTTCCTCGTCAAGTGAGAGCAGGTGAAGAGGTGTTGGCAGGGATGATCAATTTGGAGGGACGACTCGTCATCCGAACGACGAAGCTCGCCGCAGAATCGAGCCTTCAAAAGATGATTGCCCTCGTAGAAGAGGCGAATGGGAAAAAAGCGAAGACAGAACAGATGATTACCCGATTGGCAAAAGTCTATACGCCTTTCGTTGTCGTCATGGCGACAATCGTCGCATTTGTCCCACCTCTGTTTGTCGGTGACTTATCAGAGTGGGTCTACCGTGCGCTCATTTTCCTCGTCATCAGTTGTCCATGTGCGCTCGTGATTTCAATTCCGTTAGGTTATTTTGGTGGAATCGGAGCGGGCTCTAAACAAGGCGTTCTTGTAAAAGGTGGAGAATATTTAGACACGTTAACAGAAGTGAACACTGTCGTCTTTGATAAGACAGGAACGTTGACGACAGGACGGTTTGAAGTGACGAACGTCGTGACGACAGAAGGGGTACATGCTGAAGAGTTGTTGCACCTTGCCGCTCGCGTCGAACGGGCATCGAACCACCCGCTCGCGCAAGCCATCGTCAATCGAGTCGGAGACGTTCAGGCGTTCGAATCAATCCAAGAAGAGCCGGGATATGGTCTCCATGCCCAGGATGGCGATGATCATATTTATGTGGGGAGTGCCCGGTATATGAGGTATTTAGGTCAAACGATTGAGGATACATCGATTGGGACAAGTGTTCACGTGATGAAAAACAATCGTTGGCTAGGGCGAATCGAATTAATGGATACGGTGAAGCCGGATGCGTATACTGCAATCCAAGCGTTGAAGGAAGCCGGATACCGGACGGTGATGTTATCGGGAGACCGACGCGAAGTCGCTACAACAATCGGCGAACGACTAGGACTAGATGAAGTGCGAGGCGAATTGCTTCCGCACGAAAAAGTAGAAGCGATTGAACAGATGACCGCCTCCCAAAAAGTTGCATTTGTCGGAGATGGAATGAACGATGCGGCAGCGTTGGCACGGGCCGATGTCGGGCTTGTTATGGGGGGAGTCGGAAGTGATACAGCGGTCACGGCAGCAGATGTGGTCTTGATGCATGACGACCCGAACGATGTGGTTCGAGCCATCAAGCTCGGGAAACAGACAAAACGTGTCGTCTGGCAGAATATCTTCTTTGCGTTCGGAACGAAAGTGCTTGTTTTAGTTTTAGGATTATTCGGAATTGCGACCATGTGGGAGGCTGTCTTCGCAGACGTCGGTGTGGCACTGCTTGCCATCGCGAATGCGACAAGATTATTACGAATGACTTCATGATGACGAAAGGAGTGTTTCAGCATTAGTCTGAGACACTCCTTTTCCTACTCGATCGTTTCCTGTTGGGGTTTGATACGTGCTAACAAGAAGGTGAGGATGACGATGATGGCAATCAATAAAAACGTGATGGTAAACAGTACTTGAGTTAAGAATGAGACTTGATTTTCTGCTGCAATCAGCTCTTTCTGGATATCTTTATATTGCATCTGCTTTAGCGACCTTAAATCTTCTAGGATAGTCTGTCGTAGTTGCGTCATCGTCTCGGCTACTGCTGTTGCTTTAACAAGGTCGCCTTCTTCATAGATGACGAGCACACGATCAGCTTCTTTTTCCCATACGGCATCTCGCTCGAGTAAATCGAGGACGGAACTCGGTGTGTCCGGGTCAGCGATGACGGACTGTTTCAACGCCTTTGCTTGCCGAGACATGCTATAGTACATCTCTAAAAAATGTCGATCTTCATAGGCGAGTAAACCACGGATTGCGTTTGCGCGTTCAATATTATAATACATGATATCTTCAATCGCCTCGTAAGAGCCGAGTTGTTCATCTTGTATGATTTCTAGCCGCTCATTTGTCTCTCTCAATTGAAAAATAAAAATACCAATGATCGAGATGGATAGCACGGATAGGCTAATCCATAGTAAAATCCACTTTCGTTGTGACATCGTGCCCCTCCTTTCTACTCCATCGTACATGATTTTAGAAAAATCGACAGAAAATATTTTTTTGAAAAAGGAAAAAACGGGTAAATGTATAATCAATTAGTGTAAGAACTCTATATAACAGAAGACCATTAGAAGCATAAGGAGAGTCAATATGTCAGAGAATTCATCGTTACACAAGTTGTACCAGGTGTTACAAGATCAGCGTACGAATCTTACTTACGAGATTCCAAGTTTATGGAATCGCATGCGTTTTCCTTCTGAGCCGATTCGTGACGGGGTCGAGCGTGTGAATCCGTATGATTTTTTAGTAGAAACAATAGAGAAAGCGATTCTTCCATATGCGGTAGAAAATCGAGAATATCATACGTCCATCGCGAGTGCGGATGGCCATTTACAGACGGGTGGCGATTGGATTAAGCGTGCTTCTGTCTATTCGATGCAAGTTCGTACATCCACTTCCTGGGATCATGATGGATCGGGTTATGTGGAGATGCAGAACTCACTAGGAATGAAAGATACAGGCACATTTGTGAAAACGCTTGCACTCATTCCGCATCTCCTATATATGGGGATTGATACATTATTCTTGTTACCGATTTCTCAACATAGTCATAAAAACAAGAAAGGTGAATTTGGCTCTCCTTATGCCGTTCAAGACTTTTTTGCCATCGATGAAGAGTTAAAGGAACCGTTGACTGGTGATGCGATGACTGTAGAAGAAGAGTTTTCAGCATTTGTGGAAGCTTGTCACATGGTAGGAATTCGTGTCGTCATCGATGTCATCCCTCGTACATGTGCGCGGGACAATCGACTCATCCTTGAAAATCCGGAGTGGTTCTACTGGATTCCGCTGGCTGAAGTTGATTATTATCATCCACCATCTGTGCCAGGGATTGGAGAGAATGTAAAACCAGAATTTGCTTTCTTACCAATGGTGTACAACTCAGAAGACGTATGGCAACACTTGAGACGATTCTCGATGGCTCCAAACTTGCTCGATGTTGAAAAGTGGGAACGTGTTCGTGCTTTCCTAATCGAACATCCAGAAGAGAATGTACTCGCAACGATTGAACAGGAATTTGGGTTGACGACAGCGCCTGCCTTTTCAGACTGTATCAACGACCCGCAACCGCCTTGGTCAGACGTGACTTACTTCCGCCTCTTCTTAGACCATCCGCTTGCAGCGGCTCCTTATGTGAACGACGCGAACATTGCTCCTTATATTTTGTTTGATTCAATCAAGTCCAATCAATTCCGAGGAAACGTCATCAACGAACCGCTTTGGGAGATGCTCGCCGATATCATTCCACACTATCAACGCGAATATGGCATTGATGGCGCACGCATCGATATGGGTCATGCACTTCCTGTCGATTTGGCACAGCGCATTCTGGCAAAACCACGTTCACTCGATTCGAACTTTAGCTTCATCGCAGAGGAATTGATTGAAGCAGGAGCTTGGGCGGCGAAAGATGCCGGTTATAACATGATCATCGGATATGGTTTTTATAAAGAACCTCGATTCGACACGCATGAAACCCATCAATTCTTATACGACTCACGCTTTTTACCACTTCCAGTATTCGCAGCAGGGGAAACAGCGGATACACGTCGACTGGCGACGCGAGAAGGGGGACGACAAGCAAGTCGGTTGTTGACAGTCTTGAACGGTTTTATGCCGAATGGCGTCCCGATGACAAACTCTGGACTTGAATTATATGAAACGCAGCCGATGAATACCGGACTCGATTGCCGTCCTGAAGAAGCGTATCAACTCTTCCCGACCGACCCGTATTTCGGAAAACTCGCATTCTTTGATGCGTATCAGTTCCATTGGGACCATCCAGAGCGAGATGAGATGATTGAAGTGATGCATCAAGTGGCAGAGATTCGTCGCCGTTGGCTCGATGTACTCGTTGACCCGAACCATTTTGAACCACTTATTTTAAACGAACCGTTCGCACCGTTTATCGGATTCGCTTGGTTACGTCCAGAGACGAATGATACATTGCTCGTTGTGGCAAATACGAATATGTGGGAATCGTTACGAGGCGTGGTTTCGCTCGATGGTGTACGTCGTCGAAATTGGAATGCGAGTCGTTTTGCGGAGATGGTGTACTCGCCGACTTCGTGGCCATATGCAGAACATGCGTTTGACGAACAATGGAATCTCCACGTCGATTTAAAACCTGGTGAAGTCAAAGTATATGAGATGAAATAAAAAGACGCCTTGGACCGACATGTCATTCGGTCCAGGGCGTTGTATGTTTCATGTAATAAATGATGAACTCATCGAGCGGCATCGGTTTTGCATAGCGATAGCCTTGCATGGAATCACATCCGATTTTACGAAGGAATGTCTCTTGATATTCGGTTTCCACACCTTCAGCGACAAGCGCCATACCAAGTTGTCTCGCCATTGCGACGATGGTCGTTGTAACCATCTGATATTCGCGATTCTCTTCAAGTTGCATTGTGAATTCACGAGGGATTTTCAGTTCATCGATTGGATAACGAACGAGATAGGCGAGTGAACTATATCCTGTCCCGAAATCATCAATCGAAAGTTTAATGCCGAGCGACTTTAATTCTAAGATGCGATTTAAAACACGATCTGAATGATGAGCGGCGACTGTTTCGGTCAATTCAAAATTGAGTCGTGACGGATCGATTGGGAAACGCTCGAACAACGTATTCAAATAATCAATCAAATGTTCATCGAATAACTGACGAACGGACAAGTTGACCGAGAGCTTCGGCAAATGGATGTCTCCTTGTTCGAACACATGAAGCAACTGGAACGTCTCATGAATCATCCAGCGACCCAAATCGTGAATATGACCGGTTTCTTCGGCGATTGGAATGAATTGACTCGGCGGGATGAATGTCCCGTTATGTTGCCAACGCATGAGTGCCTCTGCTCCGATGACTGCCTTCGTAGATGCATCGACTTGAGGTTGGAGGAAGAGTGAGATTTCTCCTTTTTCAAGCGCGGTATCGAGCCCTTCCATTAACACTTTTCGTTCTTCCTTGTCTTCCCGTAACTCAGGTTCGAACATGACGGTCTCGTCACGACCATTGTCTTTTGCGCGATACATGGCCAGGTCAGCATTTGAAAGTAAGTGTTTTAATTTTTTACCATGCTCCGGGAAACGGACGATTCCAATCGAGGCATGTACTTCAACCAGTGTTCCAGCCATATAATAAGGTGGGCGATAGACGAGACGTCGCAAACGTTCTGTCAACATTTCATCGTCACCGTGTTCGGCGACAACAATGAACTCATCACCACCAAGACGTCCGGCATACTCATTCGGAAGAAGTGCGGTGCGTAGACGCTTTCCGATATGTTGGAGAAGTTCGTCTCCCATATGATGCCCGAATTGGTCGTTGATTTCTTTAAAGCCATCCAAGTCAGAGAACATGAGCGTGAACGTGCGACCTTCTTCGATCAAACGTTCGATTTGCTCTTGTAGTGCATAGCGATTGTGAAGTCCCGTCAAACTATCAAATTTGGCTTGGTATAAAATTTGCTCTTGCTGCTCGATCATTTGCGTGATGTCTTTGGCGATGGCGTAAATGCCTTCAACTTCCCCGTCAATGATCATCGGAACGTTGACGAGTTGCCAGACACGTGTCTCGCCTTCTTCTGTCATAATCCGTACATCAATCGTTCGTGGTCGACCGTTTGATAACTCTTGAAGAATGATCGTATACGGGGCACGATCATTCGATTCGATGATATCGAGGATGTTTGATCCAAGTAACTTGTCTGTCGTCAATCCAAGGATTGAACTTCCGGCCTCATTGACCGATAACACTTCACCGTGTAAGTCGAATAAGAAAATCGGTTCTGAGTGATAGGCGAAGAGCGAGCGGTATTGCTGTTCACGAATCTCGAGTTCATGCGCCTTCGTCGACACAGCTACTTCTAAATCTGAATTGACCGTATGGAGACGATGGCTGATAAGCGCGTTCTGTTTCGAGACGACAAACTGGCGAATGAGTAATAAGAGAACAGCATTCGCAATCATCGAATCGATTACAGACGTACCGAGAAGGCGGTCTGAAGCGAGTAAAAATAGCATGACGACGACGCTGTACAGAACGTAATCCAAAATGGAATCGTAAGCAAGGGCGTCTTCCGATGTGTCCTCGACCCAATAACTGATTGAAATCATAAGAATGCTACTGACTTGGATGAGATGGACCATTTCATGTGTGATGCCTGAAAACACGAAGAGTGTGTTCGCGATCGAGGCAACCGTGAAGCTTAAAATCCCGACGAGCACAAGAATACGGAATTGCTGTCCGGCCGAGACGACGCGATTTAAATACAAGAATGATAGCATCATGTACAGGCTGATCAGTAGCATCTGCTCTTCAAAGCCACTCAACTGAGATACGAGTGACACGTCTTGTGTGGAATAAAACCAGATATGTAGTGCACCAATCACAAAAAAACTAAATAAGGCGAACAAGTCGAACGTACGTAATTTCAACGTGCGAATCTCAATGGATTGAGTAATGACGATCAGAGCCATAATTAAGTAAAAGAAATTTTGTAAGAATAAGAGGTATTGAGTATTCGCACCTGTCGAATCATAGTGCATCAGTAAATAAAGTGCGAAGCACACATTTCCCGCACTAATCAAAACATGAATAAACCGTCTCATTCCTCTATGTTTAAAAATTGCCATTCCACTAAATAAGATGGCTGCTCCTGAAATGACGAGGTAATAGATGAGCAACGTGCTGTTTCGCAAATCATGCGGAGTCAAAAATAATAATAAAAGTCCGGTAAAAAATGTTCCGATGAGAATCGCCGGAACGTATTGGCGCAACGAGTAAACTGACAACTCATGCACCTCCTTCTTTATATATATGGGTCTCTTATTTATTATCGGAATAGGTGACGGAAGATTACACAAAAAAATCGACAACAATACGAGATTGTTGTCGAACAGGTAGAATTTAAAGCGTATATGAATGTTCTTTGAAGTTCCCAACGATTGAATCGATTTCGGACACAGTAACAAATGCCTCAGAATCGATTTCAGAAACAATCTGACGAAGTCGAGGGATTTCATTGTTCTGGACGACGACGTACAGCATTTTTTTCGAATCGTTCGAATATCCGCCTGTCGCATCCATGATGGTGACGCCACGTTTTAAGTTCTGCTTAATGACCAAGTTGATTTCATCCGCTTTCTGGCAAATGATGAAACATTGCTTTTGAGCAGAGAAGAACTTATGGATGGTGAGCAACGTGCGTGACCGGACAAAACTTAACACAAGGGCATACATAACAGCTTTAATGTCAAAAACAATGAAGACTAATACGTAAACAATGATATCTTGTGTCAAAAAGATTTTAGGTAACGACAAGTTTCGGTTGTTCATATAGATAACTTTCCCTAAAATATCGAGACCGCCGGTAGA
This sequence comes from Exiguobacterium sp. CH10, assembly GCF_018617635.1. Lineage (NCBI taxonomy): Bacteria > Bacillati > Bacillota > Bacilli > Caryophanales > Exiguobacterium > Exiguobacterium sp. CH10. Next base: position 132,324 of record NZ_JACSKO010000004.1, on the reverse strand, counting down.
AGCGCCTGCGAACAAGAGTAGGGCAAGTCCAAGACCCGAGACGATTCCGCTGAACACGGAAGCAACGAGTGGGTCGTCGAGCGGAGTCGGCGGAATGAGGACTGGTAAACTATCGATCAAGATAGAAGAGAGAACGACAACAATCCCCGTCATCAAAATAAAGCGACGTCCTAAATATTTTAACCCTAAGATGAAGAGTGGGATATTGAGCACGAGCTGAGTCATCCCGATTGGCGTTCCGAATAGTTCGTTCGTAATCAACGTGATTCCGACGATTCCTCCCGAACCGATTTCATTAGGTTTGAGCAGTAAACTGACAAAGACAGACTGAAGGATTGTCCCGGCAATGATGAACAGTACCGTTTCAAGGGCAACCCGTTTTCGAGATTTAGCATACATAGATAATGGCTAGGCCTTACGCCTCCTTTTAGTAAGTCTTCTGCTAGCGTACTGCTACTCGTTCATCATTTCAAGTCACAATTCGTTATGGAATCGGTCGATATCACTTGCCAATTGTTCATGCACATAGTCGATGACTTGAGCGTCATCGAATAGGCCAAGTGGTACATCATCCGGAATCGCATCGAACGGGGAGACGAAGTATAGGATTGCCGCGATGAGCTCTTCTTGTTTGTCAGGTTGCATTTCAAATTGATCATTGTATAGCGCGCGCAACATATTCAGCATTTGTTTCATCTGGAAGTAGAGCGTCAGTTCTTCTTCGCGCTCGATATTGCTGATCTCATTGGATGCCACGTCTACGGTCACTTTTGCGAGGGCGCGTTCACCTTGGACGAGTAAGTCACCGAGTTGTTCGCGGTCGTGGATGTCTTCTTTCGCTTGTTTCAAAAAGTGTGTGTAGGTTGATTTCCAATCTGCCATAGTAAATTCCTCCTTCATTCTTCATCTACTAATATGCCCGTTTTTGCGCATCGGTTGCAACTTTTCCTGAAATTTAAGAAAATAAAGATAACTGAAAAGGAGGAACGATACATATGTCTATGATTTCTATGCCAACCGAGGCAGATTTTGCACGCTATGCAGAGCTAGCTGTGAAAAAAGGTGTCAACATTCAACCGGGTCAACAGCTAGAGGTACGTGCCGATATTAGCCAGGCGCCACTTGTCCGTCACGTGGTGAAAGCTGCGTATGCGGCAGGTGCGAAACAAGTATTTGTTAATTGGAGCGATGAGGAGACATCGAAGATTCGTTATTTCGATGCACCAGCAGACTCGTTCAAAGAGTTTCCAGATTGGTTAAAGGCTCGTTTTGAACAATTGGCTGAAGAGAAGACGGCATTCTTGTCAATCGTCAGTGACGACCCGGATGCTTTAAACGGCGTTGAATCGTCACGCATCTCGGATGCGAACCGTGCAGCCGGACAAGCACTTGCGAAATGGCGTCAATATGTGATGAGTGACAACGTGAGTTGGTCAATCGTTGCAGGTGCGTCAGAAGCGTGGGCTGAAAAAGTATTCCCAGGGCGTGAAGATGCGGTCGCAGCTTTATGGCAAGCGATTTTCGCAGCAACACGTATGGATCAAGAAGATGTGGTCGCGGCATGGGATACACATGATCAATCACTCCGTAGCCGTGCGAAGTTGCTGACAGAGAAGAAGTATGCGAAGTTGCACTACCAAGCACCAGGCACTGAACTTACAATCGGACTTCCGAAAAAGCACGTCTTCCTTGGCGGTGGCGGTCCAAACGTCGATGGCATCGACTTTATCGCGAATATGCCGACAGAAGAAGTGTTCACGCTCGCAGATAAAGATTCTGTGGAAGGTCACGTGTCGAGCACGAAGCCACTCAGCTACAGCGGAAACTTGATTGACGAGTTCACGCTTTGGTTTGAAGGTGGGAAAGTCGTTAAGGCAGAAGCGAAAAAAGGACAAGCGGCTCTTGATGAGTTGTTGAACATGGATGAGGGAGCACGCCGCATCGGTGAAGTGGCGCTCGTTCCAGATGATTCGCCAATCTCAAACTCAGGTCTTCTCTTCTACAACACGTTGTTTGACGAGAATGCATCATGCCACTTGGCATTAGGTCGTGCCTACTCGACATGTCTCGAAGGTGGTCCTTCGATGTCGCAAGAAGAACTCGCGGAGAACGGCGCGAATGACTCGATGACACATGTTGACTTCATGATTGGGTCAGCTGAAATGAATATCGATGGTGAACGGGAAGACGGCACGCGCGAAGCAATCATGCGTGACGGCAACTGGGTCATCTAAACGAAAGAGCGAATTCCGAAATCGGAATTCGCTCTTTTCATGTGACGTCGTACAAATAACGAAGGGCGTGAGGCAAACGGCGGCGCCAGGCTGATTCGTGATGAATCGCATCCGGTTCCACTTCATATCGGAAGGCGATACCCTTTTTAGCGATTGCTTCAATCAGTTTTGCATTCGTGAACAAGTAATCCTTCGCTGTGATTGGTCCGCTCTCTTCATTCGTTCCGATGTCCATATACAGTTTTCCAGTGATATCGGCTTGCTGAATAGTCTGAATCAATGGATCCAGATTAGCCCATGCTGCGGTGGAGAGGGATCCGACTCTTTTGATGGAAGGGTAGGTTGCCATCATATATAGAGAGATGACCCCTCCCATCGAACTCCCCATGACGCCGACATCTTCTGGATTTGTCGCATACTCCTTGTCGATTCGTGGTTTTAAGACGTTCATAAGCCAATCTGTATACAAACGACCTTGACCACCAAGGGTTGGGCGCGTTTTCGCAAGTTCCGGTCCGATACGGCGATATAACATCTCATCTTCTTCATATGAATACTCATCATAACGATCTAACCAGTTCGGAGCGCTTGCGATGGCGACGACCATGAGAGGGAGGTGGAGTGTGTCGATGCAGCGATCGATTTCCCACCCTTCTCCATATGTAGCAGTGCTTCCTGAAAATACATTTTGCCCATCATGCATATAAAGGACAGGAAGTGGGGTGTCGGCATTGACCCAGTCTGGTCGAAATACGCGAACAATCCGTTTTTGACCACGAACCTTCTCCGTTGGAATCGATACGTTCAATTGTTCAATCATTTTTCATCACCTCTTTCACCTTGTATTGTGGAGAATCATGAACGAAAAGACAAACGTAAGTCTTGACTACCTACCGTTCGTTAGGTAAAGTGAGGTGGAAGGAGAGTGAGACTCGTGAATACAAAAGAGAAAATTATGCAATCCGCGCGGACACGGTTTGCACGTGAAGGATATGAAGGATTATCACTTGCGGCGGTTGCCGAAGACGTTGGTATCCGAAAGGCTTCTCTGTATGCTCACATCGATGGGAAAGAACAATTGTTTAAGCAAGTCGTGACCGATATGGCGAATCGTTACGAAGAAGCATGGCAGCAAACTTGTGAGGATACCGAAGATCGACCACCTTTAGAACGGATTGAGTCGATCGTTCGTACGCTCACGTCATTCTTTGGCGATCACGAGACGTGGATGTTGACGAAACGGATGCTCCTCGTACCACCCCCAGAATTTCGGGACTATATTGAAGAAGTCATCGGAAAGGTGGAGACGGAGTTAAAACGGTTTGAAAAAGAACAGTTTCGTCTCGCGATGGAACGTGGAGACTTACCGTCGCAACCACTCGATGAACTCTATGCTGCGTACTATTGCTTTTTAGATGGGGCTTTATTGTCTTTATTTACATTTGAAGATGACCGGGAGATGCGACAACAAGCCGCATTCCGAATCTTCAAGAAAGGTGTGGGGTGGAATGGATAAGGAAAAAGTCGCCTGGATTTCTCTCTTGTTCGCAGGATTGCTTGAAATCATTTGGGCAACGACGATGAAGTTGTCTGAAGGGTTTACCGTTCTTGGTCCGACGTTATGGACGATCGTACTCTTGATTGTCAGTTTCGGCTTACTAGCTAAGGCATTCCGCGTTCTACCGGCAGGCACAGGATATGCCGTCTTCACAGGAATCGGAGCGGTTGGAACGGTGATTGTCGGTGCTCTTCTTTTTGACGAGGCGCTCAGTGGCTGGAAACTTTTACTTGTGACGACGTTGATCATCGGAATCATCGGATTGAAACAAGTGACAGGAGGAGAAGAAGCATGAGTTGGGTATATTTGATCGGCGCAGGGATTGCTGAGATGACAGCTGTCTTCTTTATGGGGAAATCGAAAGGGTATCAAATTTTAAAATGGTCAATCTTATCGATTTTGTCGTTCGCGCTCAGTTTTTATTGGCTCTCAAAGTCGCTTGAAGACATTCCGTTAAGCTTGGCTTACTCCATCTGGGTCGGGATTGGAGCCGCAGGTGGTGTCATTCTAGGCATGCTCTATTTAAATGAGTCCAAAAGCCGCTGGCGTATCTTTTATCTGATGATGATTATCGGCAGTGTGGTCGGATTAAAAGTTGTATCGTAAAGGATTGAAACAAGCTGAAAACGGGAATTGAATAATTCAGATTATGAGATGGAAGAAAGGGGCGGAAAACGATGCATCTTGTTGAGTTGCAGTCCGAACGTTTGCGGTTTGAGCCGTACACGATCTCTGATTTCTATTTTGTTAAGTCGCTTCTCCAAGATCCTCGGGTGATGCGCTTCATCAGTCCGGACGGGAGACCGTATACAGACGAACAAACAATCGAATGGTTCGAACGTCAATTAGCCCGCTATGAAACAGGACGCCAGACAGGTCTACTGAAGCTGATGACGTTCGAAAGTGATGAACCGATTGGTCATGCAGGTACGTTGCTTCATGAGTTAGACGGTAAACTCGAGCTAGAAGTCGGCTATTGGTTGTCACCGAAGCATTGGCATATGGGTTACGGACGAGAAGCGGCCGCACGTTTGATGCAGTATGCTTTCACCGAAGGAGAGAAGGAAATCATTTCACTCATTCATCCAGAAAACGTTCCGTCTCAGCGTGTGGCTAAAGCGAACGGTCTTCACTGGGACCGTGACACGTTATATCAGAACATGCTCGTGTCCGTTTATGCAGGTGATTTGGAACGCCTCTGCCGGCATATTGATCGCCAGCAGATGACTCGTTAAAAAAAGTCTATAAAAAAATAAAAAAAGTTGTTGCCAACTTAATAGTTTCTTGATATATTAATAGTGTCCTTAAGAGAGGACACGACCTGATTCTGTAGCTCAGCTGGGAGAGCGCTACCTTGACAGGGTAGAGGTCGCTGGTTCGAGCCCAGTCAGAATCACTTGGGTGCCAAACCCTCGAGAAACCCACCGGAACATGGGTTTCCGCGAAGCCACTTCTTGCGAGAAGTGGCTCTTTTTTTGTATATTGACACGGTATGAAAGCAATTGGTATATTCCTTTCAATACATAAAGAAACGGGGAATGCGACATGGTGCTAACGGGAACCCTCGTCAATGCCGGATTAATTGTCATCGGGTCATTGTTAGGTCTCTTATTTCACCGCATTCCAGAGCGTATGAAAGAGACGGTGACGGCAGCAATCGGGCTTGCGGTCATTTTGCTCGGAATTCAAATGGGGATGAAAAGTGAAAACTTTTTGATTGTCATCGGAAGTCTTGTCGTTGGGTCCGCGCTCGGGGAATGGTGGAAGCTAGATGAAGTATTGAATGAAATCGGCTATCGGCTTGAGCGGCGTCTTGGAAGTCAATCGAGTGTAGCGGAAGGGTTCGTTACGGCGACGCTCATCTTCGTCATCGGCGCGATGGCAATCATTGGGGCGCTCGATAGTGGATTACGTGGCGACCATGACGTCCTGTATACGAAAGGGTTGATTGATGGATTTACAGCCCTCGTGTTGAGTTCGACGCTCGGCATCGGGGTCATGTTTTCGGCCGTTCCGGTATTATTGTATCAAGGTGGAATCGCATTACTCGCCATTCAAATCATGAAGTTCATTCCGGAGTCGCTCATGGACAGCTTTATCTTAGAGATGACCGCGACCGGTGGTGTGATGATCGTGGCGATTGGCTTGAACTTGGTCGGAATCACGAAAATTCGCGTGGCCAACTTATTGCCGGGGATTTTAGTAGTGGCACTTATTGTATCGGCCATACATATGTTGACGTAAAAAAAGTGGGCGGAAGCGTGGCTTCCGTCCATTTTTTATGGTTTCTCAATTGTTTCATGATCTTCTTTGGCACTCTCGCGTAAGGCTGAAGCCATCACATCGGCAAGGTCGCGGTCTCGTAACACGCCGACTCCACGATCCGTCGGTCCACCTGGGGCAGCGACGTCAGCAATGAGTTCGTTCGTCTCGCGTGTTTCGTGTGACAGCAACTCTGCAGAGCCTTTCATCGCCTGAGCCACAATTTGACGAGCCGTCGCCTCATCGTATCCGACATCAGTCAAGACCGGTGTCATCGCCCCGACAATCTCATAAAAGAAAGCCGGGCTACAACCAGCTGCTGCCATGAATGCCGACATTGTCTTCGCATCTGTGATGGCCGTTCGACCGACACGTTCAAAGAGGGCAGTCGCTTTTGCGCGATCAGCCTCATCTGTTTCAGGACCGAACCATAAGCCTGTCATCCCGCTCCGATATGCGACAGGTGTGTTTGGCATCGCGCATACGGCAGGAAGCCCTGAAGCTTCTTCTAATTGACTCGGTTCGATGTGTGCTGCGACAGAGACGAGAAGTGGAGTTTTCCACTCTTTCGACTCCACGTATGGAATGACACCGTCCGGTTGCATCGCTAATACGACGATCTCATAGTCGTTGACGTTTTCTTCTTCGACGATATGAACGCCGAGCTCATCTTGCAGTGCGAGCAATCGTTCCCGGTCACTTCGGTTCGTCATCGTGATGTTTGTCGGTTCGATCCCAGAGTCGATCCACCCTCGAACGAGTGCCTCACTCATAGATCCTGCGCCGACCATTAGTAATTGTTTCATCATTCGTCACCTCTTCTTTTCGATTCGGTCAATAGTTATGTTGACTATCATAACAAACCTGCTCTCGAATATCGCCCATCTTGCTCAATTGTAAGGAGATGGAAAAGGATTTGATACATAAAACGATGAACATGACAAACGTTTCAAATCGCGCTATGATGGCACTAATTCAAAAGAGTGAGGCGAAATCGTGTGAAACGTGTACTAGTAAAAGGGATTCAAGGTTATCAACGTTTTATTTCACCATTAAAGCCGCCAACATGCCGATTTTATCCGAGCTGTTCGCATTATGGGATCGAAGCGATTGAAAAACACGGGGCCGTCAAAGGTAGTTATTTAACCGCTCGCCGTCTCATCCGTTGCCAACCGTTTCACCCAGGTGGGCTCGATTACGTACCGGATACATTTGATTGGAAAGCGCCTTTACAACGAGAGAAACCTGAGTCACAGCGAGACGATTAAGTTCGTCTCGCTGTTTGTATACAGATGTACGTATCGAACAGTTGTTTTAGCACAATACTTTTGCATTGTTCTAAGTATTCTGAAAAAATAGGGGTGTACACTATTTTTCGGGGAAAGGGGATACTTTGTATGGGGCAATCATTTAGTGAATGGGTGAGTACGGCATCCAATTTTGTATGGGGACCACCGCTTTTAATTTTGCTTGTGGGGACAGGCATTTACTTGACGGTGCGTCTAGGTGGTATTCAAATCACCAAATTACCGTATGCGTTGAAATTGGCGTTTTCGAAAAATCAGGATCAATCCTCTAAAGGGGATATCAGTCACTTCCAGGCACTCATGACCGCACTTGCGGCGACCGTCGGTACGGGGAATATCGTCGGGGTGTCGACAGCGGTTGTGTTAGGAGGACCAGGGGCCATCGTATGGATGTGGGTGTCCGGATTCTTTGGGATGGCAACGAAATATGCGGAAGCTGTTCTGGCTGTTAAGTATCGGGTCACCGATGAACGGGGTCAGATGGCTGGTGGACCGATGTACTATCTAGAACGAGGGTTGAATCAACGTTGGCTAGCTGTAGCATTTGCGGCATTTGCATCGATTGCGGCGTTCGGGATTGGAAACGGGGTCCAGACGAACTCTGTCGCGCTCGCGCTCAAAACAACATTTGACGTACCACTCTACATATCAGGCATTCTCATCATGATTTTTACAGGGGCGGTCATTCTTGGAGGCGTACGTTCGATTGGAAAAGTAGTCAGCTATTTTGTTCCTGTCATGATTGCCTTTTATTTAGGTAGCGGCCTATTGATTATGATCATGAACTACTCTCTTATTCCAGATGCGTTCGCATTGATTTTTAGCAGTACGTTCAGTGCAGAAGCCGTCGGTGGAGGCGCGATTGGGGCAGCTATTCGTTATGGGGTCGCACGTGGTGTGTTCTCAAACGAAGCAGGTCTTGGTTCCGCTCCGATTGCTGCAGCGGCAGCGAAAACAGATATGCCGGGTCGTCAAGCGCTCGTCTCGATGACACAAGTCTTCCTAGACACACTTGTCGTCTGTTCGGTGACGGGTTTGACACTCGTCATGGGTGGTCAAATCGGGACAGGACTAGAAGGGGTCGAATTGACTTCAGCCACATTTGAACTGTTCCTCGGTCCGGCAGGTGGCTACATTGTCACAATCGGTCTCGTCCTATTCGCCTACTCGACCGTTCTCGGCTGGTCGTATTACGGCGAACGGTCCATCCATTATTTGTTTGGACAAAAGTCGATTCTTCCATATCGGATTGCCTTCGTGCTCGTCGCCGGACTTGGTGCTACGACAACCAACTTAAACTTGGTATGGGCGTTATCTGATGTCTTCAACGGTTTGATGGCCATTCCGAACTTGATTGGTCTCTTGTTCTTGTCAGGTGTTGTCATCGCGGAGACGAAACGATTCAATCAACAACTTGAAATTGAGAATCGAAAAGTATCCTAAACGCATCGACGCCATCCTCATGAATCAGAGGGTGGCGTCTTTTGTTTCGCTTCTAATTCATCGAGTCGTGCTTTTTGTAAGTGGTCAAATACTTTTGTGATGAAGCCAACCATAATGCCGACACCGGTGATGACGTATCCAATCGTGAAAATTTTTCCGATATCTGTCTGAGGGGCGAAATCACCATATCCGATGGTCGTCAGTGTGATGACGCTGAAATAAAGTGCATCTAACCATCGCATCGCTTCAAATTTAGCGTAAAAAAGTGTTCCGGAGAGAACGGTGAGAAAGGCAAGGCTGAACAAGACTTGAAACTCAGGATCACGGAGGCCGCGCCAAATCCCGCGTACAATCCGGCGTAATGTCAGTAAGAACGGTAACATGTCACTCGCTCCTTTCGATATTAGGTTTGTTCGCTAACAACGCGGGAACATCCTTTGTAGTTCGAAAAAAAGAGAAAGGGTGATTTGGATGGGGAAAGTCATTCCAAAGCAAGAAGGGCTCGACCATAGTGTCGATTTTTTACGTGAAGGATATTTGTTTGTCGCAAACCGACGTAAAAGTTTTCAGTCGAATATTTTTGAAACGCGTTTGCTCGGGGAACGCGTAATTTGTCTCGGAGGAGAGGACGCTGCTGCCTTGTTCTATGATGCGGACAAATTTACACGTCAGGATGCCGCGCCGAAACGTCTTCTCAAAACCCTATTCGGGGAAGATGGGGTGCAAACATTGAATGGGACGGCACATACGCTCAGAAAACGTATGTTCATGTCATTGATGACGAAGGAAAACATCGATCGTCTGCTTCGATTGACGGACCGTGAATGGAAAAAAATCCGACATGCTGGAGAAGAAATCGTTTTGTATGACGAGGCGCAACAGGTATTGATGAAAGCTGTCTGTGAATGGTCTGGAGTTCCGCTTGCACGAGACGAAGTAGCGAAGCGGACCGATGAAATGAGATTGTTATTTGAATCGGGTACTTCTTTAGGTCCAACTTATTTGCAAGGTCGGAAGGCAAGAAGTTCGGCCGAAGCGTGGATTCGACAGATGGTCAAAGAAGTACGGTCAAATCGATTATTACCGAATGAACAGACGGCACTTTATGAGTTCTCGTGGCATCGAGATGAATTTGGTGAGTTGTTGCCTGAAGAAGTAGTGGCTGTCGAAGTGTTAAACATTTTGCGACCGACTGTTGCCATCTCGGTCTATGTCCTCTTTACAGTCCTAGCGCTTCATCAATTCCCGAGAGAAAGAGCACAAGTAAAGCAAGGACAGCTTTCGAAAACAGCCTTTGTCCAAGAAGTGAGACGTTTCTATCCGTTTTTCCCTGTAGCGGCAGCTCGAGTCAAAACCGATTTTGAATGGGACGGATACGCGTTTACGGAAGGAACACTGACGCTCCTTGATCTTTATGGAACGAACCACGACTCTGCGATTTGGGCTGAACCCGATCAATTTAATCCTGCTCGCTTTATGGACTGGAAGGAGAGTCCGTTCAATTTTATCCCGCAAGGAGGAGGAGATGTAGATTTTGGACATCGTTGTGCAGGGGAGCATGTGACGATTGCGATTCTAGAACAAGTCATTGAATTGTTTACGGAGGAGTTCTCGTATATCGTTCCTCCTCAAGATTTGAGTTATAGCTTCGTTGATATGCCGAGTCTACCGAAAAGTAAACTGCGTTTGACTGATATAAAATGAATCGAATAAGTAAACGCCTACTCTTGATGGAGTAGGCGTTTAGTATGAAGTGCGGTTTATTTCGTTTGTAAATTGAGACGCTTTGAAATCGGACGAATTGGGACGGAAGGGTCAATCATTCGGTTATCCCGTTTCGGTTCATCCGTGCATTCAATCTGCCAATCGGCGTCATGAAGCTCTTTTAGTCCGACGGCAATGTCATAAAGCGAATAGTTCGCATTCCCGTTTAGCTGATAGATGCCGGGTCCGCGTTTCGTCAAGATTTCGAATAAAGCTTCCGCTGTATCCGGTAAAAATGAGCAAGATGGATACCAATGCTCACTCGCTTGTATGACCCCTCGTTGTTTCATCTCGTTCGTAAAATAGTCCATCATATTGTTCGATCCGGCTTCATCCCCAATCTGCCATCCAAGACGAACAATCTGAGCACCCGGGTTGACACGAACGATGGCTCGTTCGCAGTCACGTTTATACTTTCCGTAGTCATCTTCAGCATCTGGCGCCGTGTCCGGTGAAATCGGTCCAGTCACGTCATCTGAAAAAATCGACACTGTACTCGTGAACAAGAACGGAATCTTCATCTCCCCACATAAACGAGCGAGCGTCTCGGCCCATTCAACCGGTCCCATACCGATATGTAAAAAATAGTCCGGGCGGATGCTTTCAATGAATTGTCGCATCTCCTGCTCGTCTGTCGTGGACACTTGCTCACGATTCCATGCAATCCCCTCAATGCCATGACGCTGTAACGCTTCGGCAACAACCGGTGCTACCGTGCCGTTCATTCCAGTAATGATTGCTTTCATTTCATTTCGCCCCTTTCTCTCTATATCATGCCACAAAACGGGCGTGGACAAACAATCGATGTGTTTGCCTATGCTAGACTAGGTGATGGAGGGATTAATGATGAATATTCGACAAGCAACGAAGCAAGATTGTACACAAATCGCACCGCTCATGTATCAGGCGATTCATGACATCGCGTATACATTGACGGGGTCAACGAATACCGATGAAGTATTAGAGCGATTGGCGATGTGGGTGGAAAAACCGAAGAATCGTTTAAGCCACGAAAACATATGGGTCGCCGATGTAGAAGGGGAAGTGGCGGGAATGATCATTTCGTATCGAGGGGACGAGGCGGAAGCATTAGATCGCCCGATTCGGGAATGGTTGACGGCGAATGGGAGCAAAGTGGAATTAGATGTTGAGACGGAAGGGTTCGTTCAATACATCGATTCACTCGCTGTACTAGAGGCGTATGGTGGCCGTGGCATCGGGACGAAGTTGATTGAACAGATCTGTACTGTCGCGGCAGAACGTGGTGTCCCGGCCGTCACCTTGAACGTGGATCAAGACAATCAAGCGGCTCATCGTTTGTATACGCGACTCGGATTCCAAAAAGAAAAGGAAATTATGATTTCGGGATCTCGTTTTGACTATATGAAAAAAGAGACATGCTCGACTCCTTTCTCGGTCTAAAAGCGGATGCGCAAACGCTCGTTCTCGACTATACTAAGTGCTTGAGGAAAGATATATGTAAAGGAGATACATTATGGAGTGGAAGAATATTTGGCGGGGAATGGCCATGGGAACGAGTGATTTGATTCCTGGTGTAAGCGGCGGTACCATCGCAGTTATTTTAGGCATCTATGATCAATTGATTGAAGCAATCAGCGGTGTATTCAGCCGATATTGGAAAAAGTATATTGGTTTCTTAATCCCGCTAGCGATTGGGATGGGAACAGCCATCATCGCCTTAAGTCGAATTATCGAGTATTTGTTGCTTGAGTATTATGCGCCGACACAATTCTTCTTTATCGGATTGATTTTAGGGATCATTCCGTTACTTTTTGTAGAGTTTAAGTCACGTGCATCGATTCGTCCTATCCATGTGATTGCCATGATTGTAGCAACGGTACTCGTAGCGAGCATGGCGTTTCTCAATCCGGTTGATTCGTCTATCATTACGGACGTTACCTTTGGGACAGCGCTCCTCTTGTTCTTGTCTGGATGGTTAGGAAGTATGGCGATGCTACTCCCGGGAATCAGCGGATCGTTCGTGTTGTTGCTGATTGGAGTGTACCCGACAGTGATCAGCGCCATCTCGAACTTCAATTTGCTCATTATCGGAATTGTTGGGGCAGGCGTTGCGGTCGGCTTTATTGTCAGTAGTAAGGTGATTCGCTATTTGTTGGCGAATTTCCCAGGAATGACGTTTTCGGTCATCATCGGATTGGTAATGGGTTCGCTCGCCGTCGTATTTCCAGGAGTGCCGGCTACGGGGCTCATGTGGGGACTCAGTGTCATTGCGTTCATCGCAGGGATCGTTGTCGTCCGATTGCTCAGTCGTTACTCCGTATAAAACAGCAAGGAGTCCGGGATCACCGGACTCCTTTTTTAATAGATAAACGGAAATAATCGTTTGCGTGACTTTGACCATGATACATACGATTGACCGAAGTGACGGGTCAGCATCCCTTCCTCAATCCGAATCCGATATAGTAACGCAAGAGCTGTAAGACCGGTACCGATCAAAGCGACTGCCCAATGAAGAAAATACAATGAGAAACCTAACGTAATGAATAATAATCCTGTGTATAAGGGGTGACGTAAGAAACGATAAGGACCAGAGCTGACGAGCTCGTCTTGAGGACGAACGACAACGTGTCGGGTGAATTGATGACGAAGGTGGAAAATTCCCCAATATCGTAATGATACACCCGCTATGTAAAACGAAAGAGCAAGTATGCGTTGAGCCATTGATGGACGCGCCTCAACAAAGATTGAATAGATGATAGACAAAGAGAACATGACAAGCATCGTCGACGCGACGAAATAAAAGCTTTTTCGCTCGACGGAACCGTCCGTTGCTTCTTTTCGATTACGAAATTTCCATGTCTCCACAAGCCAAAAACAGGACACGATGATCAATGCAAGATCCATCCACTCCATAGCGCACATCCTTCCTTTTGATTCATCTTTCCTTACCCGACCTTCAATGAAGAAAAACCAATGGAGGAAGGTGTTGGGAAAAAGTTTGTAAAAGACAGAAAAAAGGGTTATCATCTAATGAGAATGATTATCATTTTTAAGGTGAGTAGATCATCTACATAGAAGGGAAGGATACGACGATGGGCGAGGAACAATTCGACGTGACGATTATCGGTGGGGGTCCGGCAGGGTTATATGCTGCTTTTTATAGTGGATTACGAGGCATGAAAACGAAAATAATCGAATTTCAACCTCAACTAGGTGGAAAGCTGCACGTTTATCCAGAAAAAATGGTGTGGGATGTAGGGGGGCTCCTTCCGACGACGGGAGCAAATCTGATCGATCAACTCGTCCAACAAGGCATCACTTTTTCGCCGACGGTCATCCTAGGGGAGAAAGTGGAGTCGATTTCAAAACGCCAGGATGGATTATTCGGGATCGACACGTCGAATGGTTATCACGTATCCAAAACGGTTATCGTCGCGACCGGGAGCGGCATTCTGAAACCACACAAGATAGAAGTCAGCGGTGCAGAGCGATTTGAATTGTCAAACCTTCATTATACGGTCAAGTCACTAGAGCGGTTTAAAGGGAAGCGGGTCTTGATTTCAGGTGGCGGAAATAGTGCCGTCGATTGGGCCAATGCACTCGAGCCGATTGCGGAGCAAGTCATTTTGGTTTACCGAAAAGAAGAGCTCGGAGGTCATGAAGCGCAAATCGAGAAGATTAAAGAAAGCCAAGTCGATTGTTGCCCCCAGTCAAAAGTAACGGACTTGATTTCTCATGATGGACAATCGATTCAGCAAGTGCTGTTAACACAGGTTGACACGGGAGAAACGAGTGTGGTTGATGTCGATGAGGTCGTCATCAATCACGGGTATGAACAAGATGCGGAACTCCTTCGGAACAGTGAATTGAACGTCGAAATGGTCAATGGATTTTATGTGAAAGGGAACGCGGGGAGTGAATCATCCGTTCCGGGATTATATGCTGCAGGTGATATTCTGACGCATGAAGGAAAGGTCCATTTGATTGCAGGGGCATTCCAAGATGCGGCGAATGCGGTGAATCGGGCCAAAACGTATATTGACCCGAATGCGACCGCTACGGCAATGGTCTCTTCTCATAACGAACGTCTAAAAGAAAAGAACCGTCAAATCATAGAAGATACTTTGTTGAAGCAGTAAGAGAGACGTCTCTTACTGCTTTTGCGTAGGATAATCACAAAGCTCGGTGATGACACCACCTGAATGACGTGGGTCCATATAAATCAAACGTCGCCCCTTTGCGGTCGTACGTAGTGTGTCTTCTAAAAAAGTAATGCCATTTTGTTTGTGTGTAGCGATGGCGATTTCTAAATCTTCTACACGATATGCGATATGATGGACGCCTTTTCCTCGAGCTTTCATGAAACGCGCGATCGGACTCGTATTACTTGTTGGTCGCAACAATTCGATGACATCTTCGCCAATGTGAATGACAGCTAGCTCGGTTTCCACCCCAATGGCTGTATTCGTATAACGGTCAATCAGTTCTCCACCAAGCACAGTTGTATAAAATGTGATCGCTTCGTCTAAATCACGGACGGCGATGCCAGTATGATCGATTTGCATAAACATTCCTCCTCAACCTTCAGTTTGCCTAAAGTTGAACAAAATGTCACTTCACAACGTTTCCACCATATCCGATATAATAAGAGAGGGAGGGACAGCGAAATGAACGGAAAAATCACAATGGGATTGGTGGGCATGTTCGCCCTAGTATCATTTGTGTTTGGACTCTCGCTTGCGACGTTTGTCGATTATCGCATCAATGAAGAGCAAGTTGTGCTCGAACGGTTAACCACCCATAAACAGATTGGTCCGACGGAGTTGCTGTCTACCGAGGTCGATTTTCATTTGAATGGATCGAATTATGCGATTCGTTTCAAAGATGAACCGAACATCACGTATTGGTTCAGTGTCGTAGATCGTCAAATCAAATTTGATCGGATTGAATCGCTCGATTTGAGAGATACGGGACTCCGGACAGAACTGTTTAAGGAAATGCCGCCTTTGGCGATGGAGTCGACAACTGCTGCAGAATAAAAGACGTCGAATGAACAACTTTTTCGTGTGAGAACGAGTTGATACAATCGACGTCTTTTTTGTTGATCAATAGAGTGGAGTCGGTAGTACTTGTTGTATAAGCGTACACATTCCACCGGACGACACTTGAGCACCTTGCTTTCGAAGTGCAAAATTCAAGTCAGATTGCAAGTTGGTCGTAGAAATATGAGCCTCGTCGATATATCTGAACGCATCATAAAACTTTTGTTGAAGAAAGGAAAGGGCATCGCGCAACATAGACTCGTCACAATCTAACTGAATTTCTTGGACGCACACGTGATACATATGTAATCGTACTTTCATGATTCCGATTGGTTGGTGACACCAATGTAATGTGTAAAACAATGTTTGTTGCCGAGTTTCGTGTGCGAATTGTTCATCCGTCATCGGAATGGCGCCAGGTAGGACATGACAATGCGCATTTCGAAAGGTGAGCCAATCTGCTCTTCGTGAATAATCCATCAATTCGAGGGTCCAGTATGTATGCGATGCTTTCTCACAAGGAATGAATGGCAAGTGATATGTATTCGTTTGATGGAATACTTGAAACCCAGTTGCCTCATATATTCGAAGCTTATCTTGATTATGATAGTCCTCTTCCTGAAGATAGTACGTAATCGGGTGTGTGGTTTCTCGACTTCGTTCATACATGATTCGGTCAAGCAACCCGCGAAACACATGACGATCAATATATGAGACCTTTGAGAGTTGAATGATTTGAAACGCTTCTAAATGCTCGTCATTCGCAACAAAAGCAGCTAATGGATTATTTTTGTTTAAAGCGATGTACACGTGCTGATGAGGAGGTAAGGAAAGGAGCGGGGGTGTCTTTGATAAGGGGTATAACGACTGAATGGAGATGCGTTCCTGCATAGCTAATTGCCTACATTCTACAAAGCGTAGCGCTCGTTTCAAGGAGAATCCTTCTTTCTGAATGAGTTAATAAGTACAATTAAATTGTAAGCGCTATCTTAATTAAAGTTGTATGGCATTCTCATGACACCTGATGGATGAAAATAATCAACATCCTTCATAAAAAAATGAAATAAAATAGATTGTTCGCATATGATTTTGAATAAATAATTGATTATACATGTTGGTCTGTGAGTTTCGTCAAATGTCAGACGTGACGTGTGGCGAAGACATGATATACTTAATCACAATGAAACCAATCAATTAGGAGTTAATGATGAAATATATTTATCAACTGATTCTCGTCGCTATGTTGTTCATGATCACTGCGCCCACTACAGTTATGGCTGAAACAGAACCAGTAGTGATTCATGAGAACATCATTGTCGAAGAAGATGTAGAGATTCACGAAGGATTTCAATCACCCAATGAGATGGTGTATGTCTTCGTATTAATCGTGTTATTATCTGTCGTTGGTTTAGGAATTATGAATACGATTGAATAACGTGAAAACGTTCACAAAAATGCAATAAGTCGTTTGGTAACGGTTACAATCGTTACTATATACTTATATGTGTAGGAAGGAAGTTCTGCACCAACTTTCTGTCCTCCTTTTCAAATGAACACCCCTCGTTCATATCATGTATTGGAGTCAACCGATGTCATCGATTGACTCCCTTTTTTTGTCTATTTAAAATCGAATACGTTTTTCTTTTGCTAATCGTTTTAATCGTTTTGTTTCATCCGTATGGCCATGGCTCTCTAAGAAATCGACGTAGACACGGAACGGTTCGGAACGATGTGAAAAGAAAGGGATATACTCTGAAAACAGCTTCTGTTCGGCTTCTTGTAAGTTACCTTCGGCGACGAGGAGGCGGAGCTCTAACATTTTAAGAGCTTGATAGTTTTCAAGTGCGGTATCTTCTGTCTGGGATTTTTCCAACATCCGCTCACACAGTTTGAGAATGCGTGCGTGAAGGATTTTTCTCGTGTTGGCTTGGCTGTGTTCAATCGGCAAGGTAGATAGTAAGTCGACTCGTGTGGAGTCCACGTCTTTTGGCACGTGGAGGGCAGTATATAAAGCGCGGTCAATCCAGACGGTATCAATGGGTGCGTCTAGTTGGTAGTAGTGGATGAGTTTTTGAAGCATAGTGACTTGTGAGATTTTCAATAGTCGAAACGGGTCGCTCGTTGAAAAGAGAGGTTCTTCTCCGGCTGACGTTGACAGAAGATAAAACATCTCTTCATACATCGTACGTGCTTCTGGGTATTCTTCAGCATAGTGGGCTAAATCACGAATGATTTTTTTGGCGTGGATATACCAATTTTTCTGATCACGATCGGACATGACTTGATTGGGACGAATATATAAATGTTCATATGCTGAATCGACAAAACGTTCAGCTAACGTAATCGTTTGTGAGAGCGAATGACGCTCTTCCGAATGTTTTTTTTCTTTATAGCGTGTAAATTGGCTGATCATAAAATCAAAGTCTTGATCATCAATCACATCTTTAGGAGTATGACGATACATTTCGACCAATAAATCACGTAACGTCGCCTCGCCATATTGCTCCAACAACATGCGTAATTTTCCGATGCGCATCAGCTCTCCTCCTTTCATTAAAACTTGTTGCATGCATCTCTGATTTGGGCAGACACCAATTAATATTCCTTTCCCGGATTTCATCTGAAACAATCATACGGTCTCATGCTTAAGACGGATTTTCACTAGAATCGTTGTCAGATCAATGTCGGTTCGGGATAATAGAGAAAATTGATAAAGTTGAGGACTGAAAATATGAAAGATGATCAACGTTTATCGCGTGTAGAACGTAGAAAGCGCGAACTCGAACAACAAGAACGTGAAGCGTCTCGTTTGTATGATGAACGATCTTCAGATGAGCCGTCGAATATAGAAGAGCCATCGAATATAAATGAAGCATGGCGACAGAATCGACAAGGGGAAGGGGCTCCTGTTCAATCGGAGCACCCGTTCTTGAACGAGAAATCAACGGATTCGTCGAAGCCGAACTACGGAACATCAAAAAAGCGGAAGAAGCGTATGCCGCGGATTCCGTCATTCTCAAAATCGAAACGAAAGACTTCTCAATCAAAGTCGAATCATGCGACGCAACAACCGAAACCGGCAAAATCTCCGAAACAAGAAGTCGATCATTCGTCCAAACCATCAAATAAACGAAAGCGTAAATGGAAAGGGAAAGTGGCCCTTCTTCTCATTCTCCTGTTGCTTGTCGGAGGGTATGTGGCGACTTCTCCGTTCACGTTCCTCATTATGGGAAGTGACGCACGGGTTGGAGAATCCCTCTCGGGGTCCCGCACAGATTCTCTACAATTGATGGAATTTGTCCCTCGTTCACGTACTGTTCAAAACGTGTCGATTCCACGCGATACGTATACGGCCATTCCATGTGAGCCAGACCGGGATGGCGATAAAATCACCCATGCTTTCGCTTATGGTGGTGCAACGTGTACGGTAGGTGCTGTTGAAGGACTGACCGATGCGTCGGTTGATGGACAAGTCGTGATCACATTTGAGTCGTTCATGGAATTGATCGATTTGATTGGTGGTGTCAATGTGACAGCAACGCACTCATTTAGTGAGAAGGGGTTTAACCAGACGTATGAATATACGGAAGGTGTTTCTTACGCGATGGATGGGGACATGGCACTTGCCTATGCGAGACACCGTAAGTCGGATACGGACGGTGCCCGTTCGAATCGTCAAACCGAAGTCATGACAGCCGTCGCAGAAAAATTGGCTAGTCCTTCGGGTTGGACGAAGATTCCGGCAACGTATCGTTTCATGAAAGAGGAAATGGGTCTTGAGATGAATGTCTTACAAATGACGTCTGTCGGGCTCACGATGATTTCGAACCCGGACGTGAATAAGATGCAAGTTGAAGGACAAGATGCCTATATCAACAATGTCTATTACTACGAACCGTTAGAAGAGAGTGTGCAATCCATTCGAGATGCTCTCGATTTGTCGATGTGGGGCACGGTCAGATAATTTTAAGAAAAGGGTTTGATTCTGACTTGAAAGAGGAATTTTAAACAAATGAACTACTCTTTTGAGGAGGGAAATTTGAATGAAAGTATTAGTCATTGGAGCAACAGGAAAGATCGGGAAACGTGTATTGAAAAGTCTAGCGAAGACCCATCAAGTGACCGCTTTAATTCGTTATCCTGAACTACAAGCAGAGTACGAGAAAATGGGTGCGCGCGTATTGACGGTTGATGTCGAGAAAGAGCTTGAGAAAAAAGTTCATGAGGCGACAAGTGGACAAGATGCAGTCATCATTGCGGCGACCGCCGGCGCAGACGGATCGAGTACCGAAATTGAACTGCTCGACCGAAACGTCGCGATGAACGCGATTGATGCTGCTAAAAAAGAACGAGTACGTCACGTCGTCTTGCTCAGTGCATATGGCGCGGACCAACCGAATGCCGCACCAAAGGAACTCTTTAACTTTCTGTCAGCCAACAATGCCGCCGACGAATACATTGAACATAGCGGTTTGAATTATACGATCATTTGCCCAGTGACCATTGTCGATGAACCGAGTAAAGGTTCCATCGAAGCATCTGAAGACTTGAACGATGCGGACGGTGCAACGATTTCCGAGACGGATGTCGCGACTGTCATCTCTTCATCTCTTGACAACCGTGGACTATACGGTCGCCGAATCGAAATCAAGTCGGGTAGTACGCCGATTAATGAAGCGCTTGATTTTGAAGGCCGTGGAGAAGTGGCAAACGGAGGTAGAACGACGTTACGCCGACCACAACGATCATAACGAGTTGAGGAGAAGATGACATGGAACGAAAGTTGTATAAAGATCAGAATAATAAAATGATTGCCGGGGTCTGTTCAGGGCTCGGGAACTATTTAGGAGTGGACGTCACAATCATGCGTGTTCTGTTTGTGGCAATGGCACTCTTAGGTGGTCCAGGGCTTCTGATTTATATCGTTCTGGCCATTATCATGAAAAAGCCGCCATCAGAATATGAGGCGGAACAAGAAGATCGTTTTTAACGAAAACAAGCAATCCGACAGTCATGTCGGATTGCTTTTATTTTTCGATGTATAAGGTATAGCTTGCTTCGAACGTCTCGTCTGGGGCAAGGAGTTGAACTCCTTCTTTGTGTAGAAAATCTTTTCGGTGTCCTTTGTAATCTGCGTGACCGAACCACGGTTCAAGACAAACGAATGGAGCATCCTTATGGGGTGGTGACCAAATGCCAAAGTGAGTAAATGAAGGGCTTTCCATCACAATTGCCGTGCCTGACGGCTGATGACGTAGTGCAGCGTACTCCACATTTTCGAAAATCAATGCATCGTCGTCAAATAGGGAACGGGTAAGCGGAATGTATTGCCGATCACCTAGTGGTTGATAGGCCCCTGTCAAATACGGTCCCTCTAATAGATAGCGGTCAAGTGTACGTACTTCTCCGAAGTCAATCGTATAGTCCTCGAACGCACCATCCTTGAAAGGGATGTTGAATGCGGGATGACCACCGATGCTGAACGGTAACATGGTTTCACCCGGGTTATGGACACGATAGGTGACAATGACTTCTTCTCCTGCAAGTTGATACGATACGTTCAGAGTAAACGGGAAAGGGTAATGTTGACGTGATTCAGGCGTATCTCTCAAGGTGAAACGAACGGAAGTTTCAGTCGATGATTCGATGTCGAAAATCGCGTCACGAGCAAAGCCGTGTTGGCTCATCGTATACGTATTGCCCTCATATACATATTGATCATCCAATAATCGCCCGACAATCGGGAAAAGAATAGGGGCTTGTCGTCCCCAATACGTAGGATCACCTTGCCATAAGTATTCCGTTTCGGCTATTTTCCAACTAGTCATCTCAGCACCCTGTGCTTTTAACGTAATCTGAACATTTTTGTTTTGAAGTTGCACAATACATACGCTCCTTTACGGTTTGTGATAAGTTAAGTGTAGAAATCTTAAGTAAAACAAACAAGGGGTAAATGATGCGCTTACAAAGAATCGTAATCGGAACGCTCATCCTTCTATTGATTGCTGGGCTCGCCTATAAAGGCTACGAAGAATATATGATGACACAAAAGAAAGAAGAAGCGGTTCCAATCGCCCAAAATGAATCGGTACTAGGAGGGCTTGAAGTGGGACAACAAGCTCCGGACTTCACTTTGAATACGCTAGAGGGGGAGAGTCTGACCCTTTCCCAGTTCCAAGGACAGCCGGTAGTCATTAATTTTTGGGCTTCTTGGTGCCCGCCTTGTCGAGATGAGTTTCCTGAGCTGGTATCGTTTGAAGAAGCGACAGGCATCCCGGTTCTCGGCGTGAATGTCACCAAAAACGAACGACGAGGAAAAGCGGACGTCGAGGCTTTTTTACAGGAGTACCCGGTTGATTTTCCGATTTTGTTAGATGAAGAAGCGATCGTAGAGCAACAGTATCGGGTCGTCGCGCTACCGACAACGTACGTGTTGGATGAACAAGGAGTCATTGTGGCGAAGCAGACGGGTCCCGTCGATGAAGCGTGGATTCAGCAACAAATCGAAAAGACGTCAATGTGATATTTCAAAAAAGCTGAACGATCTGCCCTTTATGGGAGGGCAAATCGTTCAGCTTTTATAGTGTTGCTTGATCAATGCATCAAAATTTGGGGTCATATCTTCTTCAAGATAATAATGATGATTGTCTCGAATGATTGTATCACCAACACGTGCCTCGGAAGGTAGGAATCGTCTAGGAATGAAACTAGAGCCGTTATTCCATCTCAATACGGCATATTTTCCCTCGATTCGCACCAATGTACCGTACTTAATCATGCCTCTTCCTCCTCGACGAGCAGCTTCTGTCTCTTTTTATCCTTACATCATCTATTCCCACATTCCACAAAAGCTACACATTTTTACGAGTGTCTGTCCAATCGGACAAGGGAAGTTATTCCAAGAAACGCATGAGGATAAATTTGATAAATGTGAAGGAAGTTTGAAGAAAACGCTTTCTTTTTTTAAAATGGTCTTCTATAATGAAAGCACGGGGTGATTATGACGAAACTGTGAACAATGGGGGGATGGTCATGTTTTCTTCTGCAATGATTGGGTTACTCGCTCTGACGGGAGTAACGATCTATGGGGTTGACCGTATGTTCACGGTCCGCTCAGAACGCGTCACAAAGAAATAGGTCTACATAGGGGGAAATCGCAACGTCTTGGGGAGACGTTGCGATTTTTTTAATAGTCTTGTTGACGAGACCGGCGATCGGTCTCTTTTTGTTCCACCATTTTTCGATTACGTTCATGGACACGATCGAAAAAAGAATGCTCTGGCCACAGAGGGGACCAATGACGGTCTTCGGGAAGTGCTAAGATGTATTCTTCTGCCGCACTCAAACGTTCAATCATTTGACTACGATTGTCGCATAGGTCACCGTGTCCAGGCACAAACCATTGAACCTCATGTTCATAAATAAGGGTTTGCAACGTTTGTAATGTTTCGAGATAGGCGGTCGGATCATGCTCGATAAAGGGTGGCTCGATATTCGACCCGTAATCTCCGCATACGAGTAGGTGCATCGGCTCGATTAGAACAGATAGGTGTGTTGCATCATGGCCGGGTGTCGGGATGAACGTAACGGGTATGGATCCAAGTAGAAGTGTCTGATTCGGTTGGATCACGATATCGATTTCAGGTTTTTGAATCGGGCGATCGATGTAATGCTGTTCATAGAACTCGCGAATCTCATCGAGCTGATCTGACGAGTCGGCATCTACGAACGCCTGTGAGGCAATCGTTGTCGCATCCTTAAAACCATAAGCCCCGATAATATGGTCGAAATGATGATGGGTGAAAATGACGTAAAGTGGGCGATCTTCTCGTCTTAGCTCGATATCCCGACGAATCGTGGCGATTTCTTCTGGAAGCCATGTGGGGTCAATCAAAAGAATGGCGTCTGGTGTATCGATTAAGGTCGATGTCGTTCGCATCAACGCACTTTCGTAAATCGTGAATGATTGAAGTTTCGCTTGAATCAAAAGAGTTCCTCCTCATCTGATTAGAGTCATTCACTCTTTTCCCCAAAACAATCGATGGAACAACAAAAAAGCAGAAAGTCAGATGACTTTCTGCTTTTGCAAGGTCTCAACCGTGCATTGTATGTGTGCGAGAGGCTCTCGCGTATATGTCGATATTGGAGCGGGTGAAGAGAATCGAACTCTCGTCATCAGCTTGGAAGGCTGAGGTTTTACCATTAAACTACACCCGCATGAAGAAAAAATATGGAGCGGGTGAAGGGAATCGAACCCTCGTCATCAGCTTGGAAGGCTGAGGTTTTACCATTAAACTACACCCGCGTTACGTCTTAACGTTACTTTGATATAATAGCATATCAAATTCTATTTGCAAACCCTTTTTTAAAAAACTTTTTAGGTTGCAGAATCCTATCCACAACGAAGATAATAGAAAAAAGGGGAGAAATCAAATATGAGTGAACGAAAATCATATTTACAACTGATGGGCGAAGGATTTCGGATGTTGAAGCAGTCCAAACAAACGGATCAAACAGTGTCTCTTCGAAGCTGGACGTTCTCGATTCATCATGACAACGAATGGTATGTCGTGTTACGTTCGAATCGGGTCAAGTGGGTCGGATTGCCGAGTCATACATTTGATATTGCTCTTGATTCGATTCAAATTGGGAATCTTCGAATCATACGTCACCCTGAATCGAACGAAGTACGTTTGACAATCGATGAAGAATGGGGATTGGAAAATAAGGTTGTTTGTGACAACCTAGAATGGGAAACATTCGTCGATGCGCTCAAACAAGTGAAGGGGGAGTAAGCGTGAGTGAAGAGAGGTTGTATCGAATGGAAGCGGAAGCACGAGGGAGTGCTTGGCGGGCCCGGGTTCTGACAGGGATTCAGCGATTTCGATTTTACAAAGGCGAATTGCTCGCACCATCGAACCGGCCGTATGTCGTATTGAGCATTTCACAAGATGAAGGGTCCTTACCTGATCTGATTGAAACTGATATGGGTATCCTGCTGATCCATGAGCGAGTCAGTCCGATCTTTATGAATGTCTGTCCATATGACGTTCAGCTCGTCCGTGTCGAGCTTCATACAAGTACAGGGAAGACAGATCGCTACTGCGCGCTTAATGTGCTCCGACGCTTTGAAATCGAATACCTCGAACACTCGAACGAATTTCGCCCGTTAAGTACGGATCGATTCTATTTCCTATCCAATCAGACGGTTCGAATGAATTTATTTGGACATATGATTGCCCAAGATGTAAATAGCCAACGTCTTTATGTGACCGAACGACTAAAGTATGCACTACAAGCAAAAATGGTCACAGGACTGGCATTTAAGCAAGTAAAGGAGAAAACAGCATGAAAGAGTATGAAATTGATGGGTGGTTCCGCCTGACGTATCCGGAACATTACGAATACAGTGAAGAAGAAGATTATGTGAGCTTCTATTCAACAGAAGAGGATGCGCAAGGAACGCTTCAAATCTCCATCTATGAGTCTGAGGATTCACAAGAACCAAGAGAAGCCGTCTTACGCGAGTTAAATACCTTTTTAGGAGAGTTCCCAATCGACGTAAAAATTGCGCCAAGCGTGACGGACGAGACGGGTGACATGACGACGGCCTATGCAAGTGGCATCGAAGATGGGATGCATTTAGATGTCTGGTCTTTGACGGACGGAAAACGCCTTTTATTCATGACATACGTTGCTGATCAAGTGACGAATGAAAAAATGGAGATTGAATCGATCATCGACTCAGTCGAATGGACATAAAATGAGACACGACGCCAAATTAGAGGCGCGTGTCTCATTTTTTTATTGATATTTTGGAACATCGAAATTGAGTGTGTACGAATCAAGCATTTGATAGACGTTATAGATCTGTCTCGTTTGAATATCTGCCCAAGCAATATTCGTTGCATATTGATGCGTGCCTGGAGAATCAGGGTTATAACGCATCTTATAAAGTGTGTTTTGTTTATAAGTCGGATGATTAATGTAGCTAGAACCAATCCAGTAGGCTCCACCGATTACTGCTGCTTCAGGCGTGAACCATTTCTGTTCAAATGCATACTTGGCTCCGCTTCCAAGTGGATTGCTGTCGAAGGCCTGAATGCCATACATATTGTATACGGTAGCGGCTACAGGTCGCTCGGGATAAATGCGGTCACCGTTTGAGTTAATCAAGGCGTTTCCGTCTTTATCAACGGGTACACCAGACGCTAGTTTTGAGGTACCGTTACCCGTTTCATGAAGTGCATGTGAAAGCAGATAGACTTCGTTGATATTATACTGACTGCCGGCATCTACGAACGCTTGACCTAATCCGCTGAGCGTCCCTTTCGACAACAGTAATTTATTGAGCGTTGTCGCTGTCGTTCCAGCACTCTTCGATAAATCTAAGAATTGGTAGAACGAGCGTGAATTCGGGTCGATGCCAGTCGGGTCAACATATGTCAACACTTCATTGAGCGATGCCCGACGCCACATGTTATCAAACACACGAAGGTTGTGACCGGATGGACGGTTGTAAGAAACTGTATAGTATGTGCCTGTCTGTCCAGTGATGGTTACTTTTTCGCCCGGATTGATTTGACCGTATGGATGAGATGTAAGGCTTGGTTGGCTTAAAATATTGGCCTTACCGATGACGGAACTCAATGTGATATAACCCGTTGCCGTACCGTATTTGACTTTATACCAAGAAGAGGAAGCGCGTTCTACATATTGAACTGTTGCTCCTTTCGGAATAGTGGCCACTGTCACAGAACTTGATGTGGCAGACGATTTTAACGCAGCACCGACGTTTGAGATGACGGTCATATCCTGATTGACGATTGTGCCGACGTTATCAGTGACACTGACCCAAGCTCTTGGTAAATACGCTTTTTCGTAGCGATGAAAATCAGTTTGAGCGATTTGATTATATTGTCGCTCTGCCATGTCACGAACAGTCATCGGATAACTTGTATAGAATACGTTCTTGATGACACCGCTTCCCGGGGGCGTTGTCGTGACAGGAATTGCGTAATCCATATGAATATAGTTTCCACTATACGTACCGTTCGTTAATAATCCCCAATCTGAACCGATGATTGGTTTCACACTGACAATCGTCCCGTTGTTTAACTTTCCAGCAAGGTTGTCTGGAAGTTGTGCAGGAGTAGAACGTACGTTTAACGTACTTCCACCTTCTACATAAATTCGGTATTCGGCTTCCGGACCGTACTGTTCAGTCGGTGTCGTTGTCGGTGGCGTCAACGCAAAGTCACGAGCTGCGACATAGCCAGTCGTGTTGTTGTAACGCACTTGATACCATGAACCAGTCGCTCCAAATTTAGCGAATTGATCAACTTTAGCCCCTTTTGGGATGGTCTGTAGCACCGTTTTAGAACTAGACATCGAAGAGTATAACTTCGTTTCTTGTTGAGCGTAATACGGTGTCACCACTTGTGTGAATTTCTCAGAAAGATCACGCGTCGGAACGTATCCTGTCGTAGATTGATACGTCACTTTAGACCATGAACCTGTTGCGCCATGAGTCGAAAGTTGAGATACGGCCGTGCCAGGCGTTAACGTACGGATAGCTTTTTTAGTTGATGACATAGAGTTGTAAAGCGTCGTTTGATTGCTAATGTACATCGGTTTAGGTGCTGTCAGCGATTGGAGGTCGCGCATGGCCACATATCCAGTAATTCCGTTGTAAGAAATCTTACCCCACGAATTTGTCGCACCATATAAAGATTGAAGACTGACTTTCGCGCCTTTCGGGAGAGTTGTCAATACACGAGAAGTCGTCGTAATCGATGCATATACTTTTGTTGAATCAGTTGTCATATGTGTCGGATTCACTTGAGGCGTCACACTTCCACCTTCGTATGCAGAAAAGTATTTTTGAGCGACGTAACCAATTTTCCCGTTATAAGAAACTTTGTACCACGATCCCGTCGCGCCGTGCGTCGAAATATAGTTCACGACCGCATCCTTAGGAATGACCGTCAATACAGCAGAAGAAGTCGTCATTTCAGCTCTTAAATTGACGTTCATTTCCGCAACATATTGCTTCGCAGATGACTGCTCAGCGAAATATTTTTGCGCGACATAACCTGTCTTTCCATTATAAGAAACTTTGTACCACGAACCCGTCGCCCCATGCGTCGATATGTAAGTGATGGTCGCACCTTTCGGGATTGCGCTTACGACAGAAGATGAGGTCGTCATCGATGAGTACATATTTGTCGTTTCTTTAGCGATATATAGCGCAGTAGAAGCGGTAGAAGTAGTAGATGTAGAAGACTTAGAAATAGATGTATTGACGGTTAAATATTCGGAAGCGACATAACGTGTTTGACCCTCAAATTCGATTTGTGCCCAATCGTTATTTGATGAATAGACGTTTACCGTTGTTCCTTCTGTTAGTTTCCCAACAATCGATGAAGTCGTAGACGAGTCAGAACGAACATTTAAAATCTCTGTGTTGACGGTTCCTTCATATGTTGCTGCGTATGATGGAGTGGGAGCCAATCCACTAAATAACGAGGTCGAAACAAGAACGGCTGCACTCAATCGTGTAAGATTTGATTTCAAAGTCTATTTACTCCTTTCACCAACCGATTGGTCATCGATCGATGTAGATGATTTTCACTATGCGGTCTAAGTATAACGCACTTAAATTTTGATAAGAAGGTTATCTTTTAAAAAAGAGGTGAATCATTGAAGTTATTTGTATGAAATTTGGAAAAAATAAAAAGCTCCTTCAAAAAGGAGCTTAAACCATTTAATGGATTTTGTTTTGCTTCATCCACATTAGTATGTCTGACCATACTTGTTCTCGGTCCGCTTCACGCAAAATTTCATGTCGGGCATCGTCATATGTCGCAACAGACAGTTCGACGTCCGCATTGCGGTATTTTTCGATGATCCCGTTCAATCCTTCCCCGTCATGGATCACAGGGTCGTCCATCCCGGCAACGAGCAACATCGGGAGGGATTTTGGATGTTCATGAATGCGTGCGACGGTTGTGACATCAAGTGAGGCACGGGTCACTTCATGTAAAAAACCGAGTGAAGGAAGACCGCCACAATTCGAGTCATCTAAATACGAGTCGACTTCCTCAGGTACGCTTGATAGCCAGTCACTATCCGTTCGAGCAGGTAAAAACTTAAGGTTATAGCGCCCGAACAAAAGGCGTTCAAAGAAACGTGATTGATGGGTGGAACCTTTACGTTTCATGACGGTAGCGATTAAACGATGCCCGACTTCACCTGCGACCCCAGGATGTGGGGGCGGGGCAACGACAATCACTCCAGCCAAGGCATGCCCCATGATTTGACCGAGTCGACGAACAAGCAGAGAACCGAAACTGTGACCTAACACATAAGTAGGGCGCTCATCCTCGTAACGGTTGATCAGATATTGAGCATCCTCGACAAGTTGCTGAAAGCCATCGCCAGGAGCGAGGTGTCCGTAAGTCTGTTGTTCGTGAGCGCTTGAGCCGGCCCCTCGTAAGTCACATATGAACACATCGTATCCATTTTCTGTTAGAAAACGAGCGAACTCAATATATCTTTCATGGTGCTCAAGCATTCCGTGAAAGATGAATATTTTTCCAATGGACTGCTCTGCTCGAATTTCCATTACTTCTGTCTGATATCCATCTGGATACGTCAACTCCGAAAGAACCATGTGTCATCCTCCTATTAGAAAAGTCCGATTGCTTTTCCAGATTCATCAATGCCCATATTGAGGGCAGCCGGATGTTTCGGTAAGCCCGGCATCGTTAAAACGTTTCCTGTGAGAGCAACGAGGAAACCTGCTCCTACTGATGGTTTTAATTCGCGTACCGTAATGGTGAATCCTTGTTGATAACCAAATTTAGAAGGGTCGTCCGATAGAGAGAACGGTGTCTTCGCCATACAAATCGGCAGGTCTGCCCAACCTTTCTGTTCAATCTCAAGCATTTGTTTTTTAGCTTTTGCAGTGAACGTGACATCGGCCGCACCATATACTTCTCGGGCAATCGTTTTAATCTTTTGTTCAATCGAATCGGTCAATTCGTAAAGTGGTGATAGTTTGCTTTCGTTTGACTCAACCGCATCAATAACAGCTTCAGCGAGTTGTTGCCCACCGAGTCCGCCGTTCGCCCATACTTCGCTCAGTGAAGCACGAATCTCATGTGCCGTGCACCAGTCAAGTACCGCTGCAATCTCTTCTTCGGTATCTGAATTGAAACGATTTAAAGCAACGACGGTCGGAAGACCGAGTTTTTTCATCGTGTCGATATGTTTCGCAAGCAGTTTCATTCCTTTACCGACTGCACCGACATTCTCGATATGGAGCTGGTCTTTCGCCACGCCGCCATGCATCTTCAAAGCACGAACGGTCGCCACGAGTACAACTGCATCTGGATTTAACTCCCCAACGCGAGACTTAATATGACAGAACTTTTCAGCTCCGAGGTCGGCTCCAAACCCTGCTTCTGTCACAACATATTCTCCTAGTTTTAATGCTGTTTTTGTCGCGATGAGCGAGTTGCAGCCGTGGGCGATATTTGCGAACGGTCCTCCATGGACGAGGGCAGGGGTTTGTTCGATCGTCTGAACTAAGTTTGGTTTGAACGCTTCTTTCAACAGCAATGTTGCAGCCCCAGCAGCCCCGATTTGTTCAGCGGTGATCGGTTCTTGTTGATGATCATAAGCAACGACGATTCGCTTAATCCGATCTTCGAGGTCCTTTAAAGAATCAGCGAGACAAAGAATGGCCATAATTTCAGAGGCAACTGTAATATCGAATCCTTCTTCACGTGGTACACCATGAGCAGAACCACCGAGTCCGACAGTGACGTGACGAAGGGCGCGGTCATTCAAATCAAGGACGCGTTTCCAAACAATCTGACGAACATCGATGCCGAGGTCGTTTCCTTGGTGAAGGTGATTGTCAATCATGGCGCTGATCGTATTATGAGCTGACGTGATGGCATGCATGTCCCCTGTAAAATGGAGGTTGATGTCTTCCATCGGAAGGACTTGACTAAAGCCGCCGCCAGCAGCTCCGCCTTTTAAGCCCATCGTCGGTCCGAGTGAAGGTTCGCGGAGACAGACGATTGCCTGTTTATTCAATTGGTTCAAGGCCTGACCGAGCCCGACCGTAACCGTTGACTTTCCTTCTCCGGCTGGCGTTGGATTGATTGCCGTAACGAGTACAAGTTTTCCGTCTTTTTTCGTCTTCACACGCTCGAGGACATCGTAAGAAAGTTTAGCTTTGTATTTTCCGTAAAGGTCAAGATCGTCTTCTTGTAGTCCAATTTTTGCTGCAATCTCTTTGATGGGCAATGTTTTAGCTTGTTGCGCGATGGTTAGATCGGATAATGGTTTTGTTGTTGTCATGAGAAAATACCTCCGTTTTCGAACGATGTGTTTTTATATATCAAATAATATTCGGGTTTAACGTTTTTAAGTACGAAACGAATAGATTGACGTCCAATCCGTTCGTAATATCATTGATTTTATCATAACTCATCAGATCGTGAAATTCATTCATTCCGTTCAATATTTTCCACCCTTTCTGTCAAATGTATCCGTTTTCATAAAAGATTCTTCACGATACATTGATAGTGGAGGCGATACACATGACTGAAACTTCGAAACGGATGAAACGAAGACGAAATTGGAAGAAACCAGCGAGTTTTGTAGCATTTGTCGGACCTGCTTTTCTAGCGTTCGTCGCCATCGTTCTCATTCCGTTCTTCAATGGGATCTACTATAGTTTTACGGATTGGAACGGTGTGACCGGAGAATTGAATTTTGTCGGATTTGATAATTATCAGCGATTATTCTTTGAAGATGAGCAGTTCCGCGCTTCATTTTGGATTACGACAAAATACACAATCATCTCTGTCTTACTGACGAACATCGTTGGATTCTCATTAGCATTGCTGTTGACGATGAATATTAAAACACGAAATTTCTTGCGTACGATTTTCTTCATGCCGAACTTGATTGGTGGGTTGATTCTCGGATTCATTTGGCAGTTCATTTATGTAAAAGGCTTTGCCTCAATCGGAGCGTTGACGGGTTGGAGTTTATTTGAACTACCATGGCTCGGGGATGCGCAAACAGCATTCTGGGGAATCGTCATTGTCGCCATCTGGCAAGGAGGCGGTTATGTCATGGTCATCTACATCGCAG
This sequence comes from Exiguobacterium sp. CH10, assembly GCF_018617635.1. Lineage (NCBI taxonomy): Bacteria > Bacillati > Bacillota > Bacilli > Caryophanales > Exiguobacterium > Exiguobacterium sp. CH10. The sequence continues at coordinate 100,556 of NZ_JACSKO010000004.1, read as the reverse complement.
CGTTACAAAATGTACCGACGGATTTGATGGAGGCGGCTCGGATTGACGGAGCCAACCGCTTCAAAATGCTTCGTCACATCACGTTGCCGATGATTATGCCGTCCATCACCATCTGTTTATTCTTGACGATTTCTTGGTCGTTCAAAGTGTTTGATACGAACTTATCACTCACAAACGGCGGACCGTTCAAATCAACGGAGATGTTAGCCTTAAATATTTATACGGAATCTTTTGTGAATAATAACTATGGTCTTGGGTCAGCGAAAGCGGTCATCTTCTTCTTGGTCGTGGCTGCGATTACGGTGACACAAGTGTACGTGACGAAGAAACGGGAGGTGGAAGCATGACGACTGAGAAATTGGAACATGTCGAGAGAAACGTAGAGAAGACACCAAAGCGTGTTCCGCAGCGTCCACTTCGCTCGGGGGCATATTCTTGGAACCTTGGAATCATTGAGCTTGTCGCCATCTTGCTTGGACTTCTCTATTTGGTCCCGTTCTATTACGTTGTCGCCAATTCGTTCAAATCGATGGCTGAAATCTTTACGAATACATCGGCGTTACCGAGTGAGTGGTTGACGTCAAACTATACGGAAGCATGGGAAGCGATGAATTATGGCCGTGTGTTTTTAAACTCACTTCTCATTACAGTCGGAGCGAATGCAATCATTGTCATCTTCACATCGATGGCAGCGTGGAAACTTGTTCGGACAAAGCATTGGATTTCCACGATGATTTTCTTCTTATTCGTGGCGGCGATGGTCATCCCGTTCCAATCCATCATGATCCCGCTTGTGAAAGTCTCAAGCATTCTCGGGTTACTTAACAGTCATTGGGGACTGATGGTCATGTATCTCGGATTTGGTTCTGGAATCTCTGTGTTCCTATACCACGGATTCATGAAATCGATTCCGGAAGAGATTGAAGAAGCCGCAATCATCGATGGTTGTTCAACATGGGGCGTCTTTTGGCGCATTGTCTTCCCATTACTCAAGCCGATTACGGTGACGATCGTCATCTTGAATAGCCTATGGATTTGGAACGACTTCTTATTGCCTTCACTTGTTCTCCGTGATGTGGAGTTGCGGACCATCCCGCTCGCGACGTTCTATTTCTTTGGACAGTACACGAAGCAATGGGATCTTGCGTTAGCTGGTTTAGTGTTAGGAATCGTTCCACTTTTAGTCTTTTTCTTCGGTATGCAAAAACATATCATCAAAGGGATTACAAGTGGCTCGATTAAATAACCCTCCCAAGGGAATCCTCCGTTCGCTACACGGAGGATTAATTTTTTTTTGAAAAAAGTCGTTGACATTAGTCTGAATATTTATAATAATGAACTCAATTCAATTGTGAACGACGTCGAAAGGACGAGTACACGAAGGTAGTGAGTCAAGCGATCCGGGGATGGTGTGAGCCCGGTCTTAACCCTTCGTCGAAAAACTTCCTGGAGTCGCTACCCGAACGCTTTGCCAGTAGACGTAGCCGGACCGCTCCCCGTTATCGGAGTTACGAGATGATTGTCTCGAAAAAGTGAGTAGATTCGTCTACTAATTTGGGTGGCACCGCGGAACCGAAGTCTTCCGTCCCATGTTCAATGGGAATGGAGGGCTTTTTTTCATGGCTTCATTTTCAAATATTCCACAATTGGAGGAAACGGAAAATGACAACAGCAACAAGCACGATGAAGGAAAGACAGCAGACAATCGCAGCAGTAAAGGCACTCTTCGAGGAGAAGGTCTCACGTGAACTCGGACTCACGCAAGTGCAGGCACCACTATTCGTGGAGTCGGCAAGTGGTGTCAACGACCATTTAAACGGCGTGGAGCGCATCATTCAGTTCGATACGATGTACCCAGGACATGAACTTGAAATCGTTCAATCGCTTGCGAAATGGAAACGTGAGGCACTCGGACGTTATGGATTCGGTATCGGAGAAGGATTATACACGCAAATGCGTGCCATTCGCCGTGACGAAGAACTCGATGCGACACATTCGCTCTTCGTCGACCAGTGGGACTGGGAGCGAGTCATCGCTCGGGAAGAGCGGACGATGGAATATTTAAAAGCAACGGTCGAGTCGATCTATGCGGCACTTCGTGAAACAGAATTGGAAGTGGAAACAACGTATGGCATTGAAGCGATCCTTCCGGAAGCCATTCATTTCATCACGAGTCAAGAGTTGGAGGACGCATATCCGACGATGACACCGAAAGAACGTGAGAGTGCCATATGTAAAGAGCATGGCGCCGTCTTTATCTCGCAAATTGGAGATCTTCTCGCCTCTGGCATGAAGCACGATGGACGTGCGGCAGACTATGACGATTGGTCACTCAACGGTGATATCCTCGTCTGGCATCCAGAACTCGAGTCGGCATTTGAATTATCGTCGATGGGAATCCGCGTAGATGAAACGGCTCTTGACGCACAGCTGAAGAAAGCGGGTGCGGACGAGAAACGGGCATATCCATTCCATCAAGGTGTTCTCGAAGGTACACTTCCGTTGACGATTGGCGGAGGAATCGGTCAATCACGTGTAGCGATGTATCTCTTGCGTGCGCGCCATATCGGAGAAGTACAAACGTCGGTTTGGCCACAAGAAGTGATTCAGTCGTGCGAAGCAGCTGGCATCAGCTTGTTGTAATATAATAAGAAGAAACACGGAACAGGACTCCAAAATATGAGTCCTGTTTTTTCTGTGCAACATTTTCCACCCTATTCGTCAAATTTGACACCTACATCATGGAAGCGTTTTCATTTAAAGTTGATTTTGTAAAGATTGGATCAGGTTAAGGGAGGAAACGAAATGAAACGGAAGTGGAAATTGTCGACTGCGGTCATGACGGCTGGAATGGTACTATCATTAGCCGCTTGTGGAGGAGGATCTCTTACAGACGAAGGTTCTTCTGAAGGAAGTGCGGATAGTGGTGACAAGAAGGACGTCACGTTAAATGTCTTCCAGTTCAAAGCGGAGATCGCCAAAGATCTTGAAGCGATGGCGAAAGAGTATGAAGAAGAGACTGGCGTCAAAGTGACCGTTCAAACGGTCGGTGGCGGTGCGGACTATGGCGCGGCCCTCAAGTCTCAATTCGCTTCGGGCAATGAACCGGACATCTTTAATAACGGTGGCTTCACAGAAGCACAAACGTGGAAAGACAAACTTGAAGACTTGTCGAGCGAGAAATGGGTCGGTGATTTGACGGAAGTCGCCAAAGAGCCGATGACGATGGATGGTAAACTTTACGGAATGCCGATGAACCTTGAAGGATACGGTTTTATTTATAACAAGGCACTGTTTGAAAAGGCCGGCATCGATGAGTTACCAAAAACGCTTTCTGAATTGACTGCAGCGGCAGAAAAATTAGAGAAGGCGGGGATCACACCGTTCTCTGTCGGTTATGCAGAGTTTTGGATTTTAGGCATTCATCTCTTAAATATTCCGATGGCGCAGCAAGATGATCCGGATGCATTCATTCAAGCACTGAACGAAAATAAAGCGAAGTTTGAAGACAACGAACAGTTCCAAGAGTTTTTGAAGCTATTTGATTTGACAATCAAATACGGGAATAAGAATCCATTGACGACAGACTATAATACACAAGTCACTCAGTTCGCCCAAGGAGAGACAGCGATGCTCCAACAAGGAAACTGGGCACAACAGATGATTCTCGATGTGAATCCGGATATGGAGATGGGCTTCGTTCCAATCCCAATCAACGATGATGAAGAGAAAATGGACCGCCTACCGGTTGGTGTCCCGAACAACTGGGTTGTCAACAAGAACTCGAAGTATAAAGAAGAAGCAAAAGATTTCTTAGAATGGATGGCGACATCTGATACTGGAAAAGACTATATGGTCAACAAGTTCAAGTTCATTCCGGCATTCAAGTCGATTGAAGCGAACGACCTCGGACCGCTCGCAGATGACATCCTTGCATATTCAAATGAAGGGAAGACCATCTCTTGGAACTGGTTCAAGTATCCAGATGGTGCGGTAAATGAATACGGTGCCCTCATGCAGGCATATGTCGGTGGACAAAAAACAGGTGAAGAGATGCTTCAAGACTTCACGAAAGTATGGCAAGACAAAGTGAAATAAGCGACGCACAGACGGTGAAACGACCCCTTCACCGTCTGTGTTTTTTTTATGAAGAAACTGTCACAAGAATCCCATATAAACCACACACATACCCACGGGGGTTTCAGTAGAATAAGTGATGTAAGCGGTTGAGAGAAGGAGGGGGCATGAAACGATTACTAGTAGGGATTCTATTTATGTGTTGGGTGCCGCATGTGAATGCGGAAGAAACGCTGACTCCATTGACCGAACCAATCGTCATCGAATCAAACGAAGTATTTGATGGGGCCGGAAAAACATATACGAGTTGTGGACATCCGGCGTTCATTCTTCGAGGAACGGGTGCTCTTCTTGAACGTGTATCGGTTCAACAGTGCGAGAGTGATCGTGTACCCGCCGTTCAAGTATCGGGTCTCGGACACCAACTAATCGATGTGTCCATCGAATCCTCGGACACTGGACTATTGATTGAGAATGGTTACGGCGTACGTGTCATTCGAACATCAATTCAAGGAAACGGACAGGCAGATGGGATTGTACTTCTCAATAGCGAAGCGTCAGAGCTTAGAGGAGTCGTCGCGAAAGAGGTGCGAGACGGGATATACATAGAAAACGGATCTCAGCACACGATTGTGCGACCAGTCGTCTCGCATTCACGCTATGGCATTCACTTGATGTTTCCGACTGACGTTATGATTTCTGTACCTGAACTACATCATAACCTGACGGGTGCGATGATTATGGGGACGAATCAAGTCGCTTTCCAAAATGGAAATGTGCATGATCAAGTCGGTGGAACGGCGACGGGACTGATGTTATATGAAGCCATCGATACAACAATTGAGAAGACGAGTATTTATGGGAATCATATCGGTTTATATGCGGAGCAGTCGACTGGGACGACACTCGAACAGAATGCAATTAATGGAAATGATATTGGCTTTCAATTGAAGCGAGCAAGAGGAATGATGATTCTTCAAAACAATCTATTGGGAAATCGAGAACCCGTGACGATGGTCGAGTCATCTGAAAACATCGTGCAAGGAAATGTCTGGGGTGGCATGACTCTTGACCTGAATGGCGACGGCTATAGTGAGGTTCCATTCCGGACAGACCCATACTTATTCTTATTGACAGATTCATATGAAGCATTCGAATTATTATACGGGTCACCCGGTCTTCTTTTACTAAATAGTATACTAAGGAGCCCGGAAGACGTATCGTTGACAGATGTTTCACCACAAACTTATTCAGCGATGTGGAAATGGAACGGTTCGGTCTGGAATGTAGGAAGTATTTTATTGCTCATTATCATTTGGAGATTTGGGAGGAAACGACATGAAATCGTATAAACAAGTAGCAGGACTATTATCAGTAGCAGGATTATCGTTGGCACTTGGTGCATGTTCAAGTGCATCGGCAGAACCGTTTGAAATCAAATGGGGCGAAACGGAATGCGAAGTGTGTAAGATGAAAATCATGGATGAGCAGTTCGCAGCGGAAGCGATCATGGAGAATGAAAAAGGATATGCGTTCGATGATATTGGATGCTTGATGCGTGATTGGTATCCAGAACAAAAAGAAGAAGATATTGCTGCCATGTATGTGAAAGACTTCAATACGAAAGATTGGGTCGAATTAGACGAAGCGATGTTTGTTTACGACAAAGAGTCGAAAACACCGATGGCATACAACATTCTATCGTTCGCAAAAGAGGCAGACGCGGAAGCATATATGGAAGAGAACGGCGGCGAGATGATGAACTTCGATCAATTGAAAGATCATACGTGGGAACGTGGCGAGATGAACATGATGATGAATGGCGAAGGCTCGATGGACGGAATGGATCAAGATAGTGAGATGGACATGGAGATGGATACGGAAGAAGAAGGACAGTAACCGATGTCTTTATGGAGGATGGAATGGGCACGCAGCCTTCGAAAGCGAGAGAACTATGCTTTTCTCCTGACGTGGATTCTCACGCTCGTTCTACTCGGAGGACTTGGACAAGCACTACCGATTGCTGCCGACTATACGAACATAGGCGCAACGCTGATCACCGTGCTCGGTCTATTGCTTCCGCTTTTCATCTTACTGACTACAGCGATTCATTGGGGACAGGAACAAGAATCGAAACGACTAAGTTTGCTTTCGACATTTACCTATCCAAAGTGGAAATTCATTTTCATCCGCTTCAGTTCGTTTTTGATCACACAAGTAATCGTTCTATTATTGGCATTCTTCATCGCATCACTCGTCGTCGGTCAATCGTTTACAACATGGGTCATCCTATTTGCCTACGCGACCGGATTAACAATGTATGCGACGGCACTCGGTACGTTAATCGGACTATTCGGTCGTACGAGAATCCGGGCGATGTTACTCGCCTTTTTAACGTGGGTCGTCCTCGTACTATTGTGGCCGACGATTCTCGTGACGATGATTTCCTTGCTTCCATACGGTATTCAGGTGAATGGAATGATCCTTGCGCTGTTTGTGAATGGATTTGATTTGATGCGCATTTGGGCCAGTACAACAGTGTCATCTCCGGACGCGTTTGGAGAGGTGTATCTCAACTGGTTAAATTGGATAAATCGCCCGATTGGATCCATCGTCGTCTGGGCTACCTTGATGACGATGAGTAGTGTCTTGTTGTGGCTTGCTTCGAAAGTGGCTTGGAGGAAAACATCATGATTCACTGTATAGACGTAGGAAAAAAATATGGCGATACGTGGTCGCTCCATCCGATTCGTGAAGAGATTACCTCAGGGCGAATTATTGCTTTATGCGGGAGCAACGGGGCGGGGAAGTCGACGCTTTTAAATCTGATGAACGGAACAATCGAACCAAGTACCGGCGTCATTCAGTTGAATGACTATACGACAACGCAACGAACGAAATACAATGAGAGCTTTGGCTATATGCCGGACGATTTCTCCTTTGATGGCACATGGACGGTTGAAGAGACGTTCGCCTACTACGCCATCTTGCAAGGCGCCCGTCCGACTCCTGAAGTTCTCAAACGGGTCGGGTTATATGAACATAAGCGCAAGAAAATCGCCGAATTATCGAAAGGGATGCGCCAACGTCTCCTCTTGGCACAAGCGCTCGTCAATGAGGCGGCTATCCTGTTGTTAGATGAACCGACGAACGGTCTAGATCCGATCTGGATGCGAATGCTTCAAGATTTACTACGTGAAGAGGCGGAGCGAGGGACGACCATCGTATTTTCAACTCATCAACTAGATGTTGCCGCTATGTTGTCAGATGAAGTCTGGATGATGAGAGCGGGTTCTATTTGTGGGAAGGTGCATGTCCATGAAGAACAAGCCGCGTATGAACGTCTAAGAGAATTCTTTTTCGGATCAGAAGATGACACTTGTAAAATGGACGTGGCTCGCACAAAATAATAGACAGTTGAAGTGGTGCTCGGAACCTTCCGACGCCACTATTTTTTTGGGGAGATGGAACGGATGAGAAAAAATGTGACGGTTGCTCTCTTATTGGCAACCTTTTTAGCGGCGATCGAAGGGACGGTCGTATCAGTTGCGACGCCTGTCATTGCCAGTGAGTTGAACGGGGCGACGCTCGTCAGCTGGGTATTTGCTGCCTTCTTACTATTTACAGCAGTATCAACACCGATTTATGGAAAAGTAGCAGATTTATTCGGGCGAAAGCGTGTCCTCTTATTTGGAATCGGATTGTTCACGCTATCCTCACTCTTATGTGGGTTAGCCACGTCGATGGAACAGCTGATCGTTTTTCGGGCGCTACAAGGTCTAGGGGCCGGTGCCGTCCTTCCGATTTCGATGACGATTATCGGAGACCTATATAAATACGAGGAGCGCGGAAAGATTCAAGGGATTTTAAGTGCCGTATGGGGTGTGTCGGGTGTGCTAGGTCCGGTCATCGGAGGCTTTTTAGTCGAAACGTTATCTTGGCGCTACGTCTTTTTATTGAACGTACCATTTGCGTTACTCTCGTTTATCATGATCATCATCTTCTATAAAGAGAAAGTCGCTGAGACGACTGAACGAATCGACTTGAAAGGAGCGCTCTTGTTCGCAGGTGGGACGACAGCATTCTTATACGCCCTGATCACATTCAGTGAAACGAATGAATGGACGACGACCATTGTTGCCAGTGGGGTATTCAGTATCATCTTATTGGTTGGTTTCTTCGTATCTGAACGAAAAGCAAAATCTCCGTTATTGCCGTTTGAATTACTCAAGCAACCGACGATTGCTGCCATCAACGGCTCGGTCTTTTTTGCGGCGTGGGTGCTCGTCTCCATGTCCGCTTACATTCCAATTTGGGCACAAGCTGTGTTGGGAAAATCGGCGACAGAGGCTGGATTCATGTTGATGCCACTTTCGGTCGCGTGGACGTTCACGTCGATTATCGGGGGGCGTTCACTCGGAGTGGCTTCTCCGAGACGACGCGCCTTGATCGGGATGGGATTGCTCATCATCGGGACGTTGACGTTAACACTGTTATCCCAGTCGAGTTCAGACGTATGGGTGTATGGGGCAGTGGCGCTAATCGGTGTCGGATTTGGATTGTCTCAACCGATGTTTATCGTCGTCCTGCAAACTGTCGTCTCCTATCAACAGCGTGGAACGGCGACGGCGACCAACTCATTTTTAAGCACGGTTGGTCAAACGCTCGGTGTAGCGGTGTTCGGAGCAGTCTTTAACTTTGTTGTTCTTAACGACTTTAAAGAGAGCAGCGCGTTATCTCAAGTTTCGTTAGAAGACTTCTTCAATCAGAGCGTCACGGAGACGTTGAACGCTTCGGTTCGACTTCAAGGAGAACAAATCATTGCGACCGGATTGAACAGCATCTTTATCGGAGCGATGGTCGCCGCAATCATCGCGTTCGTCATCGCGTCCCGCTTGCCGGCTCGCCCACCGGAACCTTCACAACGCTCTTGAAACAAGGGTATGATGAAGAAAAAGGGAGGCGAACCGACATGAAACGTCAAATTGGGATTGTGACACTGTTGTTTCTGATGGGATGTACGCCGGAATCGACGAACGAAAGTACGGAGCCACCAACCTCAGAAGAAACGACTCGCAGTGAGTCAGAGACTGATCGTGAGACGAGTACGACGGAAGAGTCGAATCTTGAGATTGGAGAAGTGACCGCTATTGCCGAGAACTTGTCCATTCCGTGGTCACTCGCTCGGACAGAGGAGGGATGGCTCGTATCCGAACGTGGTGGCACCATCACCGTGATTGACGGTTCGGGTCGCGCAACTCGACAAGACGTGAACTTCAAGGAAAGTGTATTTGAGATTGGTGAAGGAGGGCTCCTTGGTCTTGCGTTAAGCGAAGATTTTGAATCGAGCGGAATCCTTTACGCGTATCATACGTATGGATCGTCAGGAAGAAACGTTCAAAATCGTGTGGTCGAGTTGACGTGGGATGGAGAACGCTTTGAGGAGACGGATGTCTTACTTGACGAGATTCCAGGTGCACGATTTCATAACGGAGGTCGCCTATTGCTGGACGGTGAGCATCTTTGGATAACGACGGGAGATGCGCTCGTGCCTGAACTCGCACAAGACGAATCATCATTAGCCGGAAAGATTCTACGAATCCCATTATCGGGTGAAGGTGAACCGACCGACTGGATCTACTCGCTCGGTCACCGCAATCCTCAAGGATTGAGTCAGATTGACGATGTTCTTTATGCGAGCGAACACGGGGCGAGCGGACATGACGAGGTCAACGTGATTGAAGAAGGAAACAATTATGGATGGCCCATCATTGAGGCGAATCAGGAACAAGAGGGCCTTGTCACACCGTGGTTTGAAGTAGGTGAGACGTCTTGGGCACCTTCTGGTATCGCGACAGATGAACAGTACGTCTATATGGCGACGCTTCGGAACGAGCGGCTTGTTGCCATCGACCGGGAAACGAAACAAGTAACGACGATTGTCGAAGATGTAGGTCGGATTCGTGATGTGTGGTTAGAAGATGACACCTTGTATTTTATTTCGAACAATACGGACGGACGAGGCAACCCACAGCCTCAAGACGATCAACTTTATCAAGTAACGATTCGCTAGAAACTGACGACTTTGTCAGTTTCTATTTTTTTCGTTGTTTCTTCTGGAAGGAACGGTATAATTAAACATGTATTTTGGAAAAAGAAGGAGAAAATAGATGAATCATTCAAACTTGGTACATAAACGAGAAAAATTATACTTCTCACTATTAGTTGCAGCAAGCGTACTCATGTTAATCCTCGGAATCGTGCTGACAGTAGCCTCATTCGGTCTATTTTTATGGATCATCGGTACAATCGTATCGCTCTCGCTCTTTACTCACTGGATTCAAATCGGGTACATTCGGACGAACGGTGTCAAAGTGACGGGTCGTCAGTTTACAGAACTTCATGAGATGGTCCAACGTGTCGGAGCAGATATGGGCATCCGCTTGTTGCCAGATGTGTATATTTTACAGGCGGGCGGTGTATTAAACGCTTTTGCCACACGTTTCTTCCAGAAGAACATGGTCATTCTGTATTCGGATGTCGTGGAATTGACACGGACGGGACAGACGAAAGAAGTGGAGTTCGTCATCGCACACGAGCTGGCACACATTCGTCGTAACCATGTCCAAAAGCAGTGGGTCGTCTTGCTCGGTAGTATCATTCCTTTCTTAGGTTCTGCCTATTCACGTGCTTGCGAATATACGTGTGACCGGATGGCTGCTCACTACATTCAAGACTTCGGGGCGGCGAAGCGTGCGTTAACGGTTCTTGCAATCGGGGGGCCGCTCGCGAAAGAAGTGAATGAGTTCGACTATTTGTACGAAGCAAGTCGAGAGAACGGTTTTATCGCGAAGTATAGTGAGTTGTTGTCGACGCATCCAACGTTACCGAAGCGAATCGCATCGATTGCAACAGCTGCAGGTGAAGAAAACATTCCGGTATTCAAGACGGCTGGATATGTGAAAGCTTCCATCATTTCGATGGTATTGTTGACAGTTATCGGGAACGGAGTCATCATCGCATTTCTTGTTATGAGCGATGATTTGACGGAAATCGTATCTGCGGCAATGAGCGAGGACCTTGCAGATGATTGGGCGTTAGAATGGGAAGAGCCAATCCAAGAATTGACATACAATAATGCGAGCTATGAAGAGATTGAAGCAGAATTAATGAACGGGGCTAACGTGAATATTCAAGACGAGTATGGCGAAACGCCACTTCACAACTTGTTCTACAATGATGAGGTTGATGAAGAAACAGTTCAACTCTTGCTAGACAACGGAGCTGACGTCACGCTCCAAAACGATAGCGGGATGACACCGATTGATACGGCACGTGATTGGGGACATAGTTCTGAACTCATTGAATTAATGGAAGCATATGAATAAAAGAAATTTCCTCGTTTCAAAAGAGACGAGGAATTTTTTGTGGTTTTTTGCAAACGTTTGCATTGCGCGTGATATACTGTTTGGGTAGGAGGGATATCGGTGAATAGCATACGGACAAAGTTAACGGGGATGATTGCGTTGACCATTATTGTACCGGTCATTTTAGCGACGATTGTTTCATTTTGGTACGTGCAAGACCGGGAGCGTGAACGTGGTCTTGAGATGACCGAATGGTCGCTCGAGCGGGGGACACGTCAGATGGAACGCTATATCTCTGATTTGAGTCGATTGCCAACGAGTTTATACGCTGATCGTGACGTGTTAGACATTTTGGAATATGGACCGGGACTTTCGTTAAGAGAAACGGAGATTGAAGTGCGGCGCGCGCTCCTCGCGATGTATCTGTCCCGAGAAGACGTGGCGCAAATTCAGCTGTTAATGCTCGAAGATATGGATTCGTTTGCGGCTTATAAAATGAAAGTGTCACCACGATCGAAAAAAGAGCCGAGCGTCGTCCAACAACAGCTCTTGGATAATCCGAAAAGTCGTGTCTTATTAGAAGCATCCCATCCACTTGTTGCTTATCATGATTTTGGACCGATCATGACACAAGAAGACGTCGTGACGCTTCATTTCAGGCTCGACAAGATTGAAACGGATGAACCACTTGCTATTCTTTCGCTCGATATCCCTGAAAATCTATTCATCGGACAGCTGGCTTCTTTACAGAATAGTCCGGATGAGAGTTTATGGTTCGTCGGTGAAGACAACCGTGTGTTTGCCCATCTCGGTGAGGGAGAAATTCCGTCTTCATTTCAGCCAAGATCCATCTCGACCGATGGGAAACATCATCAAATCACGAAAACATTCGAATTCGATCATCAGCAGTTTTATGTCGGTAAATCGATTCCAGATGAACTCTTGACCGAACCGGCTTCCCGAACGTCATTCATCATCTTGCTTGTCGGGATGGTCTCGCTCATTTTGGCACTGATCGGAGCGACCTATGCTTCGATGAAATTGACGACACCAATCAAGACGTTGACCTCAAACATTTGGCGAATCGAGCAAGGGGACATGACCGTCTCATTTGATTCCCTCGGAAATGATGAGTTCGGCGTACTCGGAAGACAGTTCAAGCGAATGATTGAACGGATCGATGATTTGATTCAACGAGAGTATAAGCTCGCTTTAGAGAATCGGACGAACGAGCTTCGTACACTTCAGGCGCAAACCAATCCACATTTCTTATTTAACACATTACAGTCGATCGGAACATTGGCATTGAAGGGAGATGGCAAGACGGTCTATCGATTGATCACGCAACTGTCTTCGATGATGCGGTATACGATGCATCCAGAAGAGTCGATGGTGACACTGAAACGAGAGATCGAGCATTTGAACTCATACATTCGTCTTCAAGACGTACGATTTCCAAATCAGTTTCAAGTGACCGTCTCAGTTCCTGAAGACCTCCATGAACTGATTGTTCCAAAAATGATTTTGCAGCCGTTGGCAGAGAACTTTTTCAAGCATGGGTTCGAGCGGGACGGCTCTGCTTTAGCGAATCGGTTTGATGTGACGGCCTGGATGGACGGCACGTCACTTGTGATTCGTTGTGAGAACAGTGGTCGTTCGCTGACGACCGAGGAATGGGAACGAGTCATGTCACGGATTGAACAAAGTGATTCGACATTTTATGACACGGAAGGCACAGGATTACGAAACATTCGCGATCGACTCATGTTAAACTATAATCGGGAGGCAGAATTTATGTTGGCTACACCTGAAACAGGCGGTTTTCGAATTATGATGCGTTTCCCGGCTTCTTCTGAGGGGGTGGCGTCATGACGAAAGTGTTGATTGTAGATGATGAATCTCCGGTAAGGGAAGCGGTGAAATTACTCGGTGAATGGGAACGGTTCGGTGTGACGACGGTTCTTGAAGCAACGGATGGGCGTGAAGCACAGGCGCTCATCGAACAAGAACGTCCAGCGCTCATCTTATCCGATATTCAAATGCCCCATTGTGATGGGATCGAGCTGATGGAGTGGGTACACGACCATGCTTCATTTTCTAAGCTTGTTGTGCTGACAGGATACGATGAATATTCGTATATGCGACGGGCCATCCAGTATGGGAGCTTTGATTATTTGTTAAAACCGATCGACCCGGATGTATTGAATGATACGTTGGCACGCGCGTTAGGGGACGTGGTGGATCGATCGAGTGAAGACCCGATTTCTCAGATTGGAACGTTCATTGAACAGCATTTTTCGGAAGAACTGAGTTTGCAAGGGATGAGCGAACGATTTTACTTAAGTCGAGAGTACATCTCGCGGCGTTTTAAACAACAATATGGCGTGAACTTGTCTGAATACGTATTGACGATTCGGATGAACGAAGCAAAGCGCCTGTTAGAGACGAGTAGACAGCGTATCTATGAAGTCGCCCAAGCAGTCGGCTTTTCGGACGATAAGTATTTCCGGAAGGTCTTTAAAAAACAAGTCGGTGTTACTCCGAACGAATTTCGGGAAAAGGTTCAACGACAAGCTTAAAGGAGGAATTCAAACATGAGTGTACACATTGGAGCTCAAGAAGGACAAATTGCAGAAACGGTATTACTTCCAGGGGATCCGCTTCGCGCCAAGTATATCGCGGAGACGTTTTTAGAAGACGTTGAATTATATAATGAAGTTCGTGGGATGTACGGCTTCACAGGTACGTACAAAGGAAAACGCATCTCGGTCCAAGGAACGGGCATGGGTGTGCCTTCTATGTCGATTTACGTGAATGAACTCATCATGTCGTACGGTGCAAAAAACTTGATCCGTGTCGGAACTGCCGGCGGAATTCAAGAAGACGTCAAAGTGCGTGATGTCGTCATCGCCATGAGCGCATCAAGTGAGATGGGGCAAAACCGTGTCCGCTTCAACGGAATGGACTATGCACCAACAGCGACGTTCGACCTCCTACATCGTGCATATATGAATGCTGAGAAAGCTGGCATCCCGGTGAAAGTGGGACAAATCTTCACAGCAGACCAATTCTATCAAGATGACTTCCACCACTTCAAGAAGTGGGCAGACTTCGGTTGCCTCGCAATCGAGATGGAAGCAGCGGGTCTTTACACGCTTGCGGCGAAACATAAAGTAAACGCGTTGACAATCCTCACAATCTCTGACCACTTGTTGACAGGTGAAGAAACGACTTCAGAAGAGCGTCAGACGACGTTTGATGAAATGATTCGTGTCGCTCTTGATACAGCGGTTGAAGTGACAAACTAAACAGTTTTCCCTACAGTTTTTGGCTGTAGGGATTTTTTGTGTCCAAACCCATTCATCCCTATGAAACGATTGGAGCTCCAGCTAGACTAAGGATAAGATACCGAGAAAGAGGAAGTGTCTAATGAAAACTCCATCACGTTTTATATTATATGCAATTGTATTTTTTGCTTTTTTTGATTTGTTCGCCCAACTTCCAATCATGAGCACGTTTGCGTTATCCGTTGGGGCATCTTCATTTATCGCTGGTTTTTCTATCGCGATTTATTCGTTGACGAACACGTTTGGAAATGTGCTGTCCGGTATATGGACTGATAAGAATGGTCCATATCGCGTGTTGGTTCTCGGTTTGTTCCTGACGAGCTTAAGTTTACTCGCTTACCAATTCGTCGACTCGCCATCCATATTACTGCTTGTCCGATGTGTCCACGGCTTTATGGCTGGACTGATTGTCCCGGCTGCGTTTACATTGTCTGCGAACATCACCGCAATGAATCGTCAAGGGAAGAAAGTCGCCATCACCGGTAGTTTCGTCGGATTAGCGGCCATCATCGGTCCTGCGTTCAGTGGAATTGTCGCTAGTATCACATCACCACCGACCGTCTTTTTATTTGTTTCTTTATTCGGCTGGGTGATTCTGTTCGTGACAATCGTAACGATGCGACGGAGTCAAACGGCGGATTCGAAGAAAGATACCCATACAGCACCGATAAAACCAGACCCGAAAGTGATTCGAGCCTACTGGGGGGCATTCTTCCTCATGTTTTCCCAGGGGGCACTTGCGTTTTTATTACCGGTCCATGTGCAGGAGCTTGGCTATGATTCACGATTGAGCGGGACGTTGCTCAGTATCTTCGGCGTGGTCGCCGTCTTATTCTTTTTATTACCGACGAACCGATTGTTCGATCGATTTTCACCGACCAAATTGACGGCACTTGGGGTGGCGATTATTGGGACGTGCCAGATGTTAATTGGACAGGCGGGTATACAAACTAGCCTTTATGGGGTACTTGCCTTATATGGTGTCGGGTTTGCGATTCTTTTCCCGGCCATCAACACACTGTTGATTCAATCTACTTCTCCTCAAAATCGAGGGAAAGCATACGGGGCGTTCTATGCCTTCTTCTCTCTTGGGACGGTAGCGGGATCTTCTTTTTTAAGCGCTCTGCCACTTTCAGTCGTAGAGCAGTTTACGCTGACTGGTTTGATTTTATGGGGGGCGAGCCTTCTCTTTCTTGTCAGTGTGGTAAAGAGAAGACGGATACTTTGACACGATAGAAGTAATGTATTACTCTATGATTAAATGTTTAAACATTTAAACGTTTAGTTAACTTACACCGATGAAAGTGTTATTTTAGATTCGTTTTTCACTCGATGATAAAATGAAATCAATGTGATGAATCATAAGGAGGAAAGTTCATGCTGGCACCGATTGAACAATTGACGATTGACGAGCTTGTCCAGAAACAACGTCGTTTCTTTAAAACACAGGCGACGAAATCAATGGCATTCCGTTTAAGTATGCTGACGTTTTTAAAGGAATCGATCAAGCATTATGAAGCGGACTTGCTAGAAGCGCTTAAAGAGGACTTGAACAAATCGGAGATGGATGCGTATACGACAGAAATCGGATTCATTTATGACGAGATTTCTCGGACGACACGCGAATTGAAACGATGGATGCGTCCGAAGCGTGTGCGTGGAACTGCCATCCATCTTGGAATGAAGAGTGAAATTCAATATGAGCCATACGGTACGGTATTGATCATCGCTCCGTGGAATTATCCGTTCCAACTAGCGGTCGCGCCACTCATTGGTGCCATTGCCGCAGGAAACACAGCGGTCGTCAAACCTTCAGAACTGACACCGAATGTCGCGCGTGTCCTGACACAAGTGCTAGAACGTGCTTTCACCGATCGATATATAGCCAGTGTCGAGGGGGATAAAGACACAGCCCAAGAGCTCTTGAATCAAAAATGGGACTACATTTTCTTTACGGGTTCGACGCAAGTCGGTCGCATCGTGAATAAGGCGGCAGCAGAACATTTAACACCCGTCACACTCGAACTCGGAGGGAAGTCACCTGTAATCGTTCACGGAGATGCGAATGTCTCCATTGCGGCAAAACGTGTCGCGTGGGGGAAATGGATGAACGCCGGACAAACGTGTGTCGCGCCAGACTATGTGCTCGTGCATGAATCGCAGCAAGAAGCCTTTTTAGAGGCAATCAAACAAGAGGCGTTTGCGATGTTCGGGAACGGTGTCGGTACGAAACGATACACTCGTATCGTCAACGAATCGCATTTCGACCGTTTGTCTCACTATTTGACAGAAGGTGAACTTGCTTTTGGTGGGGAAACGAACCGGGATGAGCTAAAAATCGCGCCAACCGTCATGACGAATCTCGAAGAAGATGCCGATGTGATGAAAGATGAGATTTTTGGCCCGATTTTACCGGTCATTCCGTATCGTCAGCTAGATGAAGTGATTGAGTTCATCTCTGACCGACCGCATCCACTTGCGCTCTATCTCTTTACGGAATCGAAAGATGTGGAAAGAACGATCATGAAACACCTCTCCTTTGGAGGAGGGTGTGTGAACGATGTCATCATGCATTTGACGAACCCGAATTTACCGTTTGGTGGAGTGGGCGAGAGCGGTATGGGGGCCTATCACGGACGTACGAGCTTTGAGACGTTTAGTCACGCGAAGTCTATTTTGAAAAACACGACAAAATTTGATTTACCAGTTCGGTATCCGAACTTCAAACCGGCTGAACAATTGATTCGATTGATTCAACGATAAAGCTATAGAGACTCGGTACAAATGCCGGGTCTCTCTTTTTTTGAAAAAGATTGTTTGAAATGTCACATACTTTTTTGATACTCCCTGTCACACTCCTGTATAATAAAGTCATAATTGGAACGTACGAATGAAACGTGGAGGGAGCACCGACCTATGTCAATGCAATGTGGAACGACCCAACCGAACAGTTTTGTATTCTCAGATGAAACGAAACAATTGCTACTGGAAATGATGACGATTCAACATCATCCGAAAGCGAGTATCGTATGTTGGGAAGGTGAGAAGTGTGATAAGTTCTTTTACTTGAAGAGTGGTTCTGTCAAATTCACAAAAATCACGAAAAAGGGAAATCCACTCGTCATGTTCATGTATGGGGCGGATGACTTCTTTGGCGAGTTTGACATCGTGGAAACGTTCCCTAGCTCATACAGTATCGAGACGACTGAAGAGAGTACGATTGGAACCATTTCAAAACGTGAATTGGAATCGCTCATGCAACGAGACATCCGCTTTGCCGGAGAAATTTTACGATGGACATCGATGATGCGAAAGCATTCAGAAATGAAAGTACGGGACTTATTATTGTATGGAAAACCAGGCGCTTTGGCTTCGACACTACTCCGTATGGCAGCCATGCATGGGGTGGAGGAAGAGGGGACAATCGTCATTCCTCGTCATCCGTCAGATGGAGAACTCGGGCAGTTGATTGGAGCACCACGCGAGACGGTGAATCGATTAATCAGTCAATGGCGAAAAGAAGGAGTCATCAGCACGACGACCAAATCGATCGTCATCCATGATGTTGATTTTTTAAAAGAGCTTTGTCACTGCGAAGGTTGTCCTGCAGGAATATGTCGTTTATGAACCGCCTCATGTGAAGGCGGTTTTTTTGTGACCTATTTTTATGGAAATGTGAATTTTGTGTGTTGAAACTACGCAAATTTGATGTGATTGTCACTTTTGGAGTGATAAATATCACATATTATCCCCTAGACGATTGCATACAATGAAAGTGGAAAAACAACCGAAAGGGGTCTTACACGTGGAACATAAAGATGGGCAAGAACCGAACCTAAAAGGAACGTTTACATCGGTCATGATCGTTGCAGGTGTCATCATCGCCATGTGGTCATCAGTCTTTTACTTATTCGTCACTCGATAAACATGTAGGGAGGAGGGTCTCATCGTGCATATTCATAAACTAGAAAAATATTGGCTTACATTTGGTATTATCCTACTCGCGGTCTTCTTGACTGTTCTCGGGGTATCGGCATTTGCGGCAGGGAATCAGCCAGCATCGGATGCGGATTTGATTGACCCGGCCAAAGTAAATCAGACGGCTCCATTCGACAAACCAGGACTTCATCAAATTGGTGAGAATGAATACGAACTCGTCATGATTGCACAAGCTTTTACGTTCACACCAGGGAATGTTGAAATTCCAAAAGGCGCAAAAGTAACATTCCTTGTGACGTCACCTGACGTCGTACACGGATTCCAGTTGACAGGTACACCGGTCAACATGATGGTCGTCCCTGGACATATCAACTCATTGACGTACACGTTCGAGGAAGCTGGCGAGTTTTTGATCCTTTGTAACGAATATTGTGGGACAGGGCATCACATGATGTCGACTAAAATCAAGGTGGTGGAGTAAATGAACGACGTATCATCTAAACTGAAACAATGGGAGATGGAACGAGGGGTTCCTGTTCCGAGTATTGGAGCGAAAGAGGCGCGTCTTGCGTACGGTCACGTTCTCGTATCAATTCTCGCCGTCTTGATTGGTGCGTTGGCCGGTTTGACACAGACGTTGATTCGGACCGGAGTCATCCCTGAAATCTTTGGATATTATCAATTGCTAACGGCTCATGGTATCATGCTCGGGATCGTCTTCACGACGATGTTCATCATCGGTCTCTTATATGCGTTGCTTGCGAAGTCGTTCGGTCGTTTTGAATCATTCCCGACACGTGTCGCTTGGCTCGGTTTTTGGACGATGATTATCGGTGCCGTCATGGTAACGGTCATGATCTTGGCTAACAAAGGGACAGTATTGTATACGTTCTATGCACCGCTCATGGCAGATCCGCTCTTCTATGTCGGACTCGTCCTATTCGTAGTCGGGACGTGGTTGTCGTCATTCGCGATGTTCCGTATGTATGCGGACTACAAACGCGACAACCCAGGCGTTCATCCGCCACTCCCGGCTTACATGAGTATTATGACGATGCTTCTATGGGACATTGCGACACTCGGAGTCGCGGCAACGATTTTATTCCAACTCCTTCCGCTTTCACTTGGATGGACAGATACAGTCGGAATCGAATTATCACGTACCTTGTTCTGGTACTTCGGTCACCCACTCGTTTATTTCTGGCTCATGCCGGCATACATTGTATGGTATACGGTCGTGCCGAAAGTCATCGGTGGGAAGATCTTCTCGGATGCGTTGGCACGTATGGCGTTCTTGTTGTTCTTACTCTTCTCATTCCCGGTCGGCTTCCACCACCAGTTGACAGAACCAGGAATTGAACCGTTTTGGAAGTTCGTTCAAGTCATCTTGACGTTCTTGGTCGTCATCCCATCGTTCATGACAGCATTCTCACTCTTTGCGACGTTCGAACTTCGTGGACGTGCGCTAGGCGCGAAAGGATTGTTCGGTTGGGTGAAGAAAATGCCGTATGGTGATGTTCGTTTCCTCGCACCATTCATCGGGATGCTATTCTTCATTCCTGCCGGTGCGGGTGGAATCATCAACGCATCTCACCAATTGAATGCGATGGTTCACAATACGCTTTGGGTCACGGGTCACTTCCATATCACCGTCGGGACGGCTGTAGCCTTGACATTCTTCGGAACGGCATACTGGCTCGTACCGGTACTTCGTGGTCGCACGTTGACGAAAGCGATGAACAAACTTGGATTGATTCAAGCAGGAACGTGGGCGGTCGGTATGGCCATCATGTCGTATGCGATGCACATTTCAGGATTGAATGGTAACCCACGTCGTACGGGTCCGGCAACTTACTTCTCGGATGCGTTGACGCGTGAATGGATCCCGTACCACGTCATGATGGCGATCGGGGGAACAATTTTGTTCATCTCCGTTCTGATCTTCGTCTACTCGATGTTCAACTTGTCATTCCTCGCTCCAAAAGGAGAAGAGGAATTCCCGCTCGCTGAGACGGAAGAGGCGGCGATGGATACACCACGCTATTTCGAAAACTGGAAATTGTGGATTACTGTAACGTTCGTCTTGATCGCATTTGCATACACGGTTCCAATTTGGCACTTGATTGAGAGTGCGCCTCCAGGAGCGCGTGGTTGGGTACTCTGGTAAACTAAAGTCAGCTCATACGTGAGCTGACTTTTTTGCGTAGGGAGGAACGATATGAACGTATTAGACGTCATCCATGCAGCGCGTTCGATGCATTCAGCCAATCGACCGTTTGTCGTAGCGATTGATGGATTGAGCGGAGCGGGCAAGACGACGCTCGTCTCGCATTTGAGCGAAGAGCCGACTATACTTGTTCTTCACATTGATGACTATATTGTGGAACGTGACAAACGCTATGAGACCGGACAGCCTGAACCGACCGAATATTACGCACTCCAATGGGACGTGTTGCGTCTTGAGAACGAACTGTTCCGCCCCTTAACAGAAGGGGTTACGGAGTTAGTATTACCGCGATATGATCATGAACGAGATGTCATCGTTGAAGAAGTGGTCGATGTGTCATCTGCTCATACCATTGTCGTCGAAGGAATTTTTCTACAACGACCGGAATGGAGATCTTATTACGATTATGTGATTTATCTCGATTGTCCCCGCGAGGTTCGGTACGAGCGGGCATTGAGTCGTGATACATACATTGGTGATCTGATAGCACGGCTTGAGAAATACAAGAGGCGTTATTGGCCAGGGGAAGATCTTTATCTCCAACTCGTCGACCCAAAAAGAGGAGCAGATATCGTGCTCTGACTGAACGTTTCAATACCTGACGCATGCGTCAGGTGTTTTTTTATTTGGCGAAAATTTGAAAAAATGATTGACGTCAAAGTGTATTACGCTAATAATACAGTTAGAAAGTGTATTAACCATGTCATACACTTAGAAAGGTGATGAACATGCAATTCAATACGAGGGCACCGGTTTACCTACAAGTCGTCGACTACTTCAAGAAAAAGATGGCGCTCGGTGAACTGAAAGCCGGGGATGAGATGCCATCCCGGCGTGAGCTTGCGAACGATTTAAAAATTAATCCGAACACGGTTCAAAAAGCGTTCAAGGAAATGGAGGACCAACAATTGATTACGACCGAACGAAATCGACCGAGTCGCGTGACGACAGACGGGACGGTATTGGCACAGATCCGCTCTGAAATCGTAGATGACGCGGTCGCCGTATTTGTAGAATCGATTCAAGAACTTGATGTCTCGGTAGACGAGCTGGTCGAGAAGATTAAACGACAGTACAAGGAGGGGATGTACGATGATCGAAGTGTTGGGAGTTAAAAAACGCTATCGCCGGAAACAAGTCATTGAAGACGTCTCGTTCACAGCGAATAAAGGAGAAATCACGTGTCTTATCGGACTGAACGGGACAGGTAAATCAACGTTATTGAAAGGTATCATGGGATTGACACCTTTCGATAAAGGTTCGGTATTGATCGATGGGAAACCGATTGATTTGAATCGTGTCGCTTTCGTCGCCGATCATGCGATGTTCCCGATTCATTTCACGATTGAACAGTGTGAGGCGTTTATGAAAGATTTCTATCCGACATTTGATCCGGCATTATTTGCCCGTCTCGTCGAAGACTTTAAATTGTTTCCGGAAGATAAATTGAGCGAGTTATCGAAAGGGACGCTCGCGAAAGCGAACCTCGCACTCGGGATTGCCCAAGATCCGGATTATTTATTGCTTGATGAACCGTTCTCAGGAATCGATGTCTTCTCAAAAGAACAGATTGTCGAACTGTTTTCGAGTGAAATCATGGAGAATCGTGGCGTGCTCATTACGACACACGAGATTGAAGATATCGAGTACTTGATTGACAAGGCCGTCATGTTGAATAACGGACGCATCGTCCGAGAGTTTGATGTCGAAGATGTCCGTTTCATTCATGGGAAATCCATCGTTGATGTGATGAGAGAGGAGTACGGGGCATGAATCTATTGAAACTATTGAGTTGGGAAGTCGAGCGTGTCACGAAACCGTTTTTGATATTAGTCACTGGTCTTATCGTCGTTCAGTTTGGGTATCTCGGTTACTTTTTATGGGATGAGACGAATCTATTTGAACGGTTACGACGTGAAGGGAACGCGGACTATCAATATACGTTCTTGGATTATCTCGGCAGTACACCGTATCTCTTGTCACTCGGAATTGCGGTCGCAGCGATGTTACTATGCAGTGCCTGGATTTGGTATCGCGATTTCCAAGGACGAGGGACGTTCATGTTGCGACTACTCACAATGCCACAAAAACGGATGACCTTGTTTTTCGCCAAACTCGCTACAATCTTAATGATGACGTTGGGACTGTTTGCCATCGAATGGATTGCTCTCAAGTTACAGTACATAGCGTTCACGAGTTGGTTCGATGAAAAGATGATTCCGATGAGAGGTTCATTCGAGCAAGCGATTTTCTATCATGGGATGTTAACGGCCATGTATCCTTCTTCACTTGTAAATTTTGTCATCCATCAATTGTTGATCATCATCGTTGTGCTGTTTATTTTTACATTTGTATTGATTGAACGCAGTTTCTGGCAACGTACGATGTGGTCGCCTGTACTTAGTTTATCGATTCTAGTTGTCATCTTAACCATTCCGATTTTAGGATACGCGTTCCTGTCGAATCGACTGATTTATGATGAGACGATTGTTTACGTCGGTGTGGTATTGGTCGTTTGGACAAGTGTGACGATTTGGCTAGGTCGAAGATTTTTACAGACGAAATTGAATGTGTGAGGTGAGAAGATGAAACGAATGTGGAATGTGGCCGCGCTCGGTGCGGTGATTGTGATTGGGCTTGGGACGTTTGCTGTTGATGCGACAGAACCGAAAGCAGAATGGTCGTTAGACATCAGTTCGAATCCAGCTGTTTGGGAAAATCAAATTGTTGAGATGACTTATAGTTCTGATGATGCTGTTGATCAACGGTTTGAAGTGACGGCTGACGAGAGTCGCCTCACTTCAAATTTGAATTATATATCTGAAGGGTTTCGTTATCAGGAACGCTTGAATGGAGATGTACGTTCAATCCATAGGCTCATGAATGGATGGACGTATGCGCAGTCGATTAAAACGAAAGATGGATATATCGGGGTCGGGCAGGATGGGATGAAAGAACTCATCGTGTTTCAGCAATTAGAAGGAAAAGAAATATCGAGATTCGCGTTCGATGCCAGTGATTCAAAAATATACGACATCGTGAACGGGGTGTGGGCAGGCGTATTCCTGAATGATGGTCAGTTAAACTTAATCTATCGAGATGGATATGACGAAGACGTAAAAACAATGATTGCTACGTTTAATGAAGAGATGAATGAAGTAAGCGTCAAAGAATTGAACATGGACAAAGGATTTATCACCCATGTCATCAATACGAATCGTTTTTACGCTACCGATGTATCCTCTCAGATGACAGAAACACGTTATATCCCTGTCGGTGTTAGCTTCTACGATGTTATCGAAGAAGGAGAAGATAAGTTCAATGTTGAAGACAGATTGCCAGGTCAATTCGCTTATGACACGAAAACGGAGAAAGTCGTTCAATTGGCAGAAGACCAAGGCTTTTGGGATTATACAACGTCGGGCCAAAACCTGTTAGCGATAAATGAAAACGGCGAAGAAATCATCATGGACTTGAACACTGGGAAGAAAATGACCCGAAGCGTTCTCGACTCAGTTGATCACGCCTTCTATTCAAACGGTCGTCTGTACCAAACGCGCCAAGCGAAAGATGGTGTCGTCATCGATGTATACGAGGACGGGAAACAGATTTCAAGTGCGGCAATCACGCCTGAAAATGAGGAAGCGCGTGACATGCTCAAACAGATTGACGTGTACGTCAGACAAAAATAAGCAAAGGGCCGCGGCCCTTTGCTTATTTTGATGGTTTCGGTATGATGACGCCTTCTTCTAAATCAAGCAATAAGTCAATCAGTTCCGCGCAGAACTCCGGGAACTGCTCCAAAAAGGCACCGGGTCCGACTTCATCCGTAAAGTCGATATAAAGATCAGACACGTTTCCAGACATCTTCGCAGGTAAGGCGAGAAACGCCGAACCGAAGCGCCAGCTGCCTCGGATGTCGAGTAACTTTCCGAGGACGAGGTCGCCGGTCTCACGTTCTTCGGGTAACTGAACAGCGTATGTCTCTTTTGACTCCCAGTCTTTTAACTGACCGTTTTCCGTCACTTCAAAGATGCTGCAACGCGGGACGGCTAGTCCACGGAGTGCGTGATAGAGAGCGGGTGACATGTCGCCCTTATGGTCAGTCAAATAGCGACCGTGGGGCGTCATGCCGTCTTCGTCCGTTTCGAAGAAGACGGCCCAATCAATGAAGAGGTCGCGGAAGAGTTCGGCATCTTTTAAGTGCCATGTTCCTTCCGATGCGATCTCTTGAATATAATTCGTCCATTGTGTGCTTCGCGCAAGAGCGGCTTGCTCATATAACTTTTTCAGTTCGGCAAGCAATTCGGACTCTTCGACGAGCAAAGGGAAGGGAATTACTTTCCGGTCTTTTTTCATCGGCGCGGTCCTCGCTTGTTTGCAGGGCGTTTGACGACAGGGGGCTTCTCCTCAATCCGTTTCTCAATCACATCACCACGATAAATTTCGAGTTCTTTCAATTCGACACCGAGTTGACGCGCGAATGATTTTAAGTGTGGTAAATCGTCCGTCGTCACGAGAGAAAGGACGGTCCCGCCTGCGTTACCGCGAGCCGTGCGGCCTGAGCGGTGGATGAAGTCATCGATGGATTCCGGTAAATCGAAATGGACGACGTGCGTCACATCTTCGATATCGAGCCCGCGTGCCGCGAGACCTGTCGTGATGAGGAGCGGGTATTCGCCTTTACGGAATTCACGGAGTGTCTCGACGCGTTCGCGCTTTCCTTTCAAGCTGTCGAGCATGCGGTAGTCCACTTTCAACTTTTCAAGCTCCCCACGAAGTGGTGGCAAGAACGAGCGGTTATTGATGAACGCAAGTGCTTTCACGCCATCGACGTGTGAAAGACGGCGTAACAGTTCTGGTTTGTAGCGACGCGTCGTCAACAAGTAACCGTATGTCACTTGATCGCTGACAGCACGTTCGATTTTGATATGTGCCGGCTCGTTCATGAACGGTGCCGACCACTCTTTGAGTGAATCGGTGAGTGTTGCTGAGACGAGTGCAAGTTGACGCTCATGCGCAGTATGCTTGATGATGCGTTCTGCCGCTTCTGTCAAACCGCTATCGATGATTTGGTCGGCTTCATCGAGAATGACGGTATGTGTCTCATGGAGCTTCAGCTTTTTCTTGTCAATCAATTCGACGAGACGTCCCGGTGTCCCGACGATTAAATGCGGCTTTTTCTTGATTCGATCGATTTGACGTTTCAATTCGACACCGCCAATGAACGAGCCGATGCGAACATCGCCTTTTTCGGTGAAACGTTGCGCGACCTGTTGGATCTGCATAACAAGTTCACGAGTTGGAGCGACAACGACAACTTGGATTCGGTCGTTCGATGGATCGATTTTTTCAATCGCTGGGAGCAGGTAAGCGAGTGTTTTACCCGTTCCGGTCGGTGCCTCGATTGTCACGTCTTTTCCATCTAATAGTAGGGGGAACGCTTCTTTTTGGACCGGCATCGGCTCGTTAAAGCCCATCCGTTCCCACGTCTCGTTAATAAAAGGTTTTGTAAAATTCATAATAGGTCTCCTTATCTTTAGGCAAAAACAAAGGAAGCGAAAGCGCTCCCTCGTCAAATATAGCGAACATGCTCCTGGCCATCTTCCATTGAAGAACGTAACGTCTGTGTATACGTTTGACCGTCTTCGATGAGTTGGATGTGGGCATCCGCGCCTTCTGCTGTCAATTCAACTTTCTCAATCGTGAATCCTTGATAAACGCGATACTGTAACTCGGACGTCATTTTCTCGAACGGTTTCAGTTCCGGATGTGTCGTGATGACATGGATTGGACGCGACAAAAGTCCGGCGAGTAATTGGTCGCGATAATCGATAAAATCTTCGTTCTCGATGTCATCGTCAAAGCGAATCCAAAACCCTCCATCTTCAAATTCTGTGATAAATCCATCACGCTTTTCACCGGCTTCGTCGACCTTTAGTGAGATGCGATCGCCGACTTGAAAGGCGTGGCTTGGTGTTAATGGTTCGTACGTCATGAGTAGAACCCCTTCCTCTTATACAATGTTCTGCCTTCATTGTGTCTGATACGACACAAAAATTCAAGTTCTAACCGAGTGATGTGAGATTTATCACCCCAAAAACTGTATAGTTCGTCACAGAACAATCAAATTAGTACAGATCATAGTTCGACCCTAATGAAATGGGATTCAGCTGTTTCAAACTATATAATTAATCGAATATAACAGTTTGTAAAACGCTTTCAAAAACGGCTATGTCATCACGTTCATAAGATTGTTACAAGTTTCACAAGACTGTAAAACATATTGTTCACGTTTTCACGTACACTCACAGTATAGATAACACGCAGTTACTTTCGAGAATGAGGAGTGAATCAACATGGCAACCGAAATCAAATCCGCATGGTCAGGTTTTGTCCCTGGTCAGTGGACGAATGAAGTCAATGTCAGTGAGTTTATCCGTTTGAACCGTCATGAATACACAGGGAACGATACGTTTTTAGCAGGTCCGACAGAAGCGACAAACGTTCTTTGGAACCGTGTGATGGAACTGACAAAAGAAGAGCGTGAACGCGGAGGCGTTTGGGACGTCGATCAACACACACCATCGACAATCGTGTCGCATGGACCAGGTTACTTAAACAAAGAATTAGAGAAAGTCGTTGGCGTTCAGACGGATGAGCCGTTCAAACGTTCGATTCACCCGAATGGCGGGATTCGCATGGTGGATGCCGCACTAGAATCATATGGTTTCGAGCCAGATGAAGAAATCACAAAAATTTACTCAGAGATTCGT
The DNA here is from genome assembly GCF_018617635.1 of Exiguobacterium sp. CH10. Classification (NCBI taxonomy): domain Bacteria; kingdom Bacillati; phylum Bacillota; class Bacilli; order Caryophanales; genus Exiguobacterium; species Exiguobacterium sp. CH10. Next base: position 72,823 of record NZ_JACSKO010000004.1, on the reverse strand, counting down.
AAAACACATAACCAAGGTGTCTTCGATGCCTACACGCCTGAAATGCGGGCCGCTCGTAAATCAGGGATCATCACAGGTCTTCCGGATGCGTACGGTCGTGGACGCATTATCGGTGACTATCGCCGCGTCGCGCTCTACGGAATTGATTTCTTGATGGCAGAACGCAAAAAAGACTTGGCGAAACGGGGTGGATTCTTATCTGAATCAGACATCCGTGACCGGGAAGAACTATCGGAACAACTGCGTGCGCTTCAAGAACTTAAACAACTTGGGGCAGCTTATGGATTTGACCTCGGTCGCCCTGCTGAAAACACGCAAGAAGCGTATCAATGGGTGTACTTGGCATACCTTGCTGCAATCAAAGAGCAAAACGGTGCCGCGATGTCACTCGGACGCGTCTCGACATTCCTTGATGTGTACGCTGAACGTGACCTTGAAGCTGGTCGTTTAACAGAATCGGACGTTCAGGAAATCGTAGATCACTTCATCATGAAGCTTCGGATCGTCAAATTCTTACGGACACCAGACTATAACGAATTGTTCTCAGGTGACCCGACTTGGGTAACGGAGTCAATCGGTGGGATGAGTGAAGATGGTCGCTCGAACGTCACGAAGAGCTCGTTCCGATTCTTACATTCACTCACGAACCTCGGTCCTGCTCCAGAGCCGAACTTGACCGTTCTCTGGTCGACGAAGCTACCAGAAGGCTTCAAACAATACTGTGCGAAAATGTCGATTGAAACATCGGCGATTCAATATGAGAACGATGACTTGATGATGCCACAATTCGGTGACGACTATGGTATCGCATGTTGTGTGTCACCGATGAAGATCGGAAAACAGATGCAATTCTTCGGTGCGCGTGCAAACATGGCAAAAGCCCTTCTTTATAGCATGAATGGCGGACGTGACGAGAAGAGCGGTGCTCAAATCGCTCCTGCTTGGGAGATGAATGCAGAAGATGTGCTCACGTACGAAAAAGTATATGCCGACTTTGACCGTACACTCGACTGGTTGGCAGAACTATACGTGAATACGCTCAACGTCATTCACTTCATGCATGACAAATATGCGTACGAACGTATCGAAATGGCACTTCACGATCCAGAAATCTTACGGACGATGGCTTGTGGGATTGCCGGTCTCTCTGTAACGGCAGATAGTCTTTCAGCAATCAAATACGCAAGCGTCAAACCGGTCCGTAATGAAGAAGGAATCATCGTTGATTTCGAAACAGAAGGCGATTTCCCGAAATTCGGTAACAATGACGACCGTGTCGACGCAATCGCCGTCGAACTCGTCGAATCGTTCATGGAAAAAGTACGGAAACATAAAACATACCGTGACGCGCTTCATACGCAATCGGTCCTTACCATCACATCAAACGTCGTGTACGGGAAGAAAACAGGGAATACGCCAGACGGTCGCCGTGCTGGTGAACCATTCGCTCCAGGTGCCAACCCGATGCATGGACGGGATACGAAAGGTGCGGCTGCATCGCTCTCATCTGTTGCGAAACTTCCATTTGAACACGCACAAGACGGGATCTCATATACGTTCTCAATCGTACCGAAAGCACTTGGAAAAGAAGAAATCGCACGCGAACTCAATTTGGCGGCACTTCTCGATGGGTATATGAGTGGAGAGCACAAAGGACATCACTTGAACGTCAACGTCTTCAACCGCGAGACGCTTCTCGACGCAATGGAACATCCGGAAGAGTATCCACAACTCACAATCCGCGTATCTGGATATGCGGTCAACTTCATCAAGTTGACACGTGAGCAACAGATTGATGTCATCAACCGTACGTTCCACGGTTCGTTGTAAGTAAAGGCTAAGCGGCCTTCCACGGAGGGCCGCTCATTCGTTAGGAGGTCATTTCGATGACAATGGGATATGTACATTCGGTCGAATCATTCGGAACAGTTGACGGCCCTGGTATTCGCTTCATCGTCTTTTTACAAGGTTGTGCGTTACGTTGCCTCTATTGCCATAACGCGGACACGTGGGATTTCAAAAAGAATAATCACCGCTCGGCTGAAGACGTCATTCAAGAGGCGCTCAGTTACAGACCGTTCATGGAGGCATCGAACGGCGGCATCACCATCTCAGGTGGTGACCCACTCGCGCAACCTGAATTTTTAGAGGCATTACTGCGTGAAGCGAAAAAGTATGGGCTCCATACGACACTCGATACGTCCGGTGCTCTCCGTCCTCCTAACTTGGATGCGATTTTAGATCATACCGACCTTGTCTTGCTCGATATCAAGCATATCGACGACGACATGTGTAAAAAATTGACGGGACGTAGCAATGCCAACACGCTCGCGCTTGCCGAACACCTTTCCGAGCGCGGAACGAAAATGTGGATTCGCCACGTCCTCGTCCCTGGATGGACGCTTGAAGAAGGGGCGCTTCGTCGCACCGCCGCGTTCATTCAAAAATTAGACCATGTCGAGAAAGTCGAGATCCTGCCTTATCATGAGATGGGCGTCTACAAATGGGAGGCGCTCGGACTCGATTATCCACTCAAAGGTACGAAACCCCCGACGTCTGATGAAGTCGAATGGGCGGAAGGAATCTTGCAGGGAACTGTATAAAAGATAAGCGCAGGCCGCTCGGCCTGCGCTTGTTTTTTATATTTAGAGATTAGATAAAGGTTTGGACAATCAAAAATAAATTTAATGAGATGACAATCGCTGTGATGCCCCATCCAATCCATGTCGTAAAGCGATGATTCACAAGCCCGCCCATTAACTCTTTATTACTCGTAAAGAGAAGCAGAGGGATGAGGGCGAATGATATACCGAAAGAGAGAACGACTTGACTCCAAACGAGAGCGTTTGACAAGTTGACACCGGAAAGAATGAGTAAGAGTGGAGGGGCCATCGTAATCACACGACGTATATAAATCGGAATATGCTTTTGAATGTACCCTTGCATGACGACATCCCCGGCCAATGTTCCGACAGATGCACTTGATAATCCGGCAACCATTAAGCCGATGCCAAATAACATGGCAATTGGCGATCCTAAAAAAGAGTCAAACTGCTGGTGAGCGATTTCTAAATCGTTTACGAACATCCCATTCTTATAAAAGACGGCAGCTGCGATAATCAACATACTGGCATTGATTGCGCCAGCGAGGACCATTGCGATTGTCACATCAATTCGTTCAAATTTCATGATGCGTTTTCGTGCTACCGCATCTTTTCCCTTGATTCGCCGTTGTGTCAAAGCAGAGTGCAAATAAATAGCGTGCGGCATGACAGTTGCACCTAATATTCCGGCAGCTAATAAAATACTCTCTGTCCCGTCAAAACGAGGTATGAGGAGACCTGACAAAAGGGGTTTCACTTCGGGCTGAGAGCTAAACGTTTGAATGGCAAACGCAAGAGCAACGACGAGTAGCATCCCAGTCACAAGCGTTTCAAGTGGTCGATAGCCACGTCTTTGTACTTCTAAGATGGCAAAAGAACCGGCCGCGGCAAGTAGTGCTGCTTGAATGAGCGTTATATCAAACACGAGGTAGATCCCGAGTGCGGCACCAACAAATTCTGCCAAATCAGTGGCCATAATCATTAATTCGGCTTGAATCCATAAAAAGACTGCGGTCTTCTTAGAGAAGCGGTCACGACAAATTTCAGGTAAGTTTTTCCCAGTCGCGATTCCGATTTTAGCAGACAGCGTTTGGATTAATCCGGCCATCAAGTTTGCGATTAAAATGACCCATAAGAGTAAATAACCAAATTGAGAGCCTGCTGCAATATTAGTTGCATAGTTTCCAGGGTCGATGTATGCGACCGAAGCGACAAAAGCTGGACCTAAAAAAGGGAGAAGTGTTTTTAGTTTTTGAGTCATCGAGCGATGTATTCGAATTAATTCGACTTCATTCAACATGACAGATCCTTCTTTCTTGCCTAATGGTTAATTTGTTTACTTAGGTAAACTTTTTAAGTATATGGCAAGTTTACGCCTGCCTAGAGAACCTGTCAAATTACAATAAAAAGGACTGCGAGCAGCTTCGCTCACAGTCCAACGAACTTATATCCGCCGTTTTTTCTTTTCTAATACCCGTGCTTGTTCTGCCTGTTTCTTCTCCATATAGAGAAGTTCCCGCTCAAGTTTGACGTAACTCGCATAGCGTTTCGCATCTAACGTACTGTTCGTTAGCGCCTCTTGGACGGCGCAGCCCGGTTCTTTCTGATGTGAGCAGTCGCGGAAGCGGCATGTCTCGGCAAGCGCTTCGATATCACGGAACGTCTCATCGAGATGCTCGCTTCCTTCCCATAGTCCGAACTCGCGCATCCCTGGTGTGTCGATGACGTATAAATCATCGATTCGGAACAATTCGCGGTGTGTCGTCGTATGTTTCCCGCGCTCGTCCTGCGTCCGGACAGCTTGCGTGATGGCAAGTGTCTCGTGAGCTAGGGCGTTCGTCAGTGTAGATTTTCCGACTCCAGACGAACCGACGAAGGCAATCGTACTTTCACTCGGTAACGCCTGACGAAGTTCAGTAACCCCTTCTCCCGTCACTGCACTGACAGGAAATACTTGAATTCCAGGTGCGTTTAGCTCAATGTCTTCGAGCAGTGTGTCGACCGATTCGACTTGGTCCGTTTTCGTCAGGACGATGATGGGGGTGGCCCCGGTGTCCCACGCAGCTAGCGTATAGCGCTCAAGGCGGCGGATGTTGAAGTCGTGTCCGCATGCCATCGTGATCAAGACGTAGTCGACGTTCGCGCAGATCAGTTGTTCACGCGTCTCGTTGCCGGCGGCCGCTCGTGAGAGAACGGTCCGACGCTCAAGGAGATGGTGAATCGTACCTTGACCATGCTCGCGAACTTGAATCGTGACATAATCGCCGATGACCGGGTATTCCCGTTCGCTCGTCGCCTCATGTCGGAACTTACCGGAAACCCCGCACATATATGCGTTCTCTCCGACGGATACCGTATAAAGATGTTGGAACTGTGCCGTGACACGTCCCGTTTCAGTTTGTTGATTCAAAAAGAATCCTCCTTTTAATGATGGAGGACGACAGCCCTCCGATTCGCTGACATTTGGTGACGTGCATGCATCATGTTGCTCATAAAACATCATCCTTTCATTGTTCGATAGCATCAGTGTACCACAGTTTTTGGAAACGGTAACATCTCAGTCTAAAGACCGAGGCGAAACAAGCCTTCCGCTCGTCGACCTATACAAAATAACGTATTATGATAAGAGTGTACTTAACAAGGAGGGATAACAGATGAATCACCAAGTGAAGAAGGTGCTGTTCATCGTAGCCGCGATCGCTCTAGTGCTCGTGTTGATCGGTGCTTTACCGAATATGATTTTATTCGGATTAGGAGCGCTCTTGACGCTTTGGGCTGGAGTCCGTTTTCAGGCTGTGACACACATCGGTGCTAAAGTTGGTTTCGGGATCCTTGCCGTCATCGGGATTGGGACGATGCTCTCAAACATATGGGCACTCGTCGGAATCATTGTCGCGTGGTTGTTGTTTAAAGGGTATATGATGTATAAAGGTGAGAAACGTGACCCGGAAGTCGAGATTTTAAATGCCGACGGAACGCGTGCTAGCCGTAGCAGCTTCCAACAGTTCGATCAAGTGTGGCAAAAATTTGTTAATCGTCGTTAAGATTCCATAAGGAGGATTCACCATGAAGACACCGTTTGATCAGTTTCGTGAACTAGCGAATGAATTGACGAAAGAGATTTCGAAAGAAGTGAAGAAGTATCAAGATAAAGAGATGCCACGTTCGAGTGGAGAAGCGGAATTGAACCGTCATATCCGTGGAGCGGAGAAGGAAGCGTTATCGGTTGAGCGTCTCGTCGAACGTCAACGGACACTGCTTGCAGAGCTTGCTGAAAAACGTGATGATGCCAAAAAGATGGCAGATAAACGATATGAACAGACAGAACTGGCGAAACAGGCTGGTGAAGAGAAGTTGGCAGAACGTGCAGCTCTTGAGTCAAAACACTACGGAGAACAGTATCGTTACTTCGAAGGGTTGATCGATGAAGGAGAGCGTGAATTGGATGCGCTAGAGCGTCGTGCACTCGAGATGAAACTCAAGCTCGATGAGATGCAAAACAAACGATATGAGTTTGCGATGCGTGAAAACTTAGATCTTCTAAAAGGGGCACTCGACCAAATCTTCGGTCAAAACACGTCGCAGTCTCATCCGTTTACTGAGGAAGAGAAGAAAGAACAACCTGCTGAAGAGAAGAAAGATACGCAAGAAGATGAAGACGATTTTGAAGCAAAACTAAAAGAACTGGAACGTCGCTTTAAACAAGAGTGAGGTGACGGTTCGGCGGTGACCTGAATCAGGTCATCGCTTTCTTTGCTTCATACATATGAACAGAAAGGGGGAATGGACATGGAACGTTGGAACACACGTCAAATCATTGGATTCATGATTATCTTATTTTCAGTTGGACTCTTTATCGACATCGTGACGGGTGGGAATAGCGTCTTATTCAGCATGATCCTCCCATTGCTTCTTCTTTATATTGGAAGACGCTTCAGTCGTAGAGGTAAACAGTCGGCCAGCTATATCTTTTACGCAATCGGGGGCATTCTCTTGATTGGCTTGATCTTCTCATCAGCCGCGTTTGGGTTTGTGCTCTCGGGTCTGTTATTGCTATTCGGGTACCGACTCTATAAGAATCGACCGGTCGAATCAAAAATTCGGACGCCTCTTCGTCAGGAACAAGCCTTCTCGTTCGGTATGAAAGAATCGGGACACTATGTGTTACGGGATACGAATGAGTTCTTTTTGCTACGTGATGTTGAGATGGATCTATCACAAGCCATCATTCCTGAAGGGGAGACGTTTTTACTCCTAAATGGACTTGCGGGAGACATCCGTATCCTCATTCCAGCGGGTTACGATTATTCGATTGATGCGTCGATTGGATTTGGGAAAGTCCAAGTTGATGATTCGAACTATTCACCGGTTTTTAACCGTCGCTTCTATACGGCGTCTGATGATTATGTCCAGGCTACGCGGAAAGTTCGGATTCATATCGTGCTCATGAGCGGAAGTGTTGAGGTGATGACGGTATGAAAAAGGATTCTTATCCACGAACGGTCGTCTGGCATCAATTGTTCAGTAGCCTCTTGACGGCTTTCTTGATTACAGTGGCGTTTCTCATAGGTGACTCGACTTCACTTAGCGACTTATTTTCGCGTGAAGAAGGGTTGCCTTTCGGTGTGTCCATTTTGGTGATTGCCGTTTTGATTGGCAGTATCTTTGGAGTCGCATCATACTTTTACTTACGTCGAGACTTTCGAGAGGTCGCGAACGCCCTTTGGAAACTAGAGAACCAAAAAGAGATCACGTTCCGACCGTTGTCGCCTTACCGAGACACGCTCGAACGAATCGTTCGCGTCTCAAAACAACGTCAAGAGATGATTGAAATGGCGAAACGAGTTGGCGAACGACCGGTCAGTGTCGAAGAGGCGCGTAGTGAAGCGGTCGTCGAAGAAAGACGTCGCGTCGCTCGCGAACTGCACGACTCCGTGAGTCAACAGCTTTACGCCATTTCGATGATGACGACTGCGGTCAAACAGACGATGCAAACGAAACCGGAATTAGCGAGTAAACAAATGGAGCAAGTGGAGCTCATGGCCCAAACGGCACAGGCAGAGATGCGCTCGTTACTCCTACAACTGCGACCGGTGGAATTAGAGGGCATGACGTTAAAAACCGGGATCGAACGCCTATTAGAAGAACTGTCGCGTAAACAGTCGACTGAACTCGTCTGGCGTCTAGAAGAAGTGAAGCTATCACGGCACACCGAAAACGAACTGTTCCGCATCGTCCAAGAGGCGATCAGTAACACGTTGCGGCATGCGAAGGCGACTCGCCTAGAAATTGAGATGCGAACCGTGCAACAGACGGTTATTTTAAAGATCAACGATGACGGAATCGGATTTAACGTGGACGATACACAAGTCGCCTCATATGGATTACAATCGATAAGAGAGCGCACGGCGGAAGTCGGTGGAACGTTGCGATTGGTCAGTGTGCCGAATGTCGGAACACAAATCGAAGTACGTGTGAAACAACAAGTGGAGGGGTAATGATGATTCGAGTTGTATTAATTGATGATCATGAAATGGTCCGAGCGGGCGTGTCTGCCTTTTTATCGACACAACCGGACATTGAAGTCGTCGGTGAGGCATCGGACGGTGCGACGGGAGCGGAGCTTGCGATTGCGGAAAAACCGGACGTCGTCCTCATGGACTTAGTCATGGAACCTGTGGATGGGGTTGAATCGACGAAACGAATCAAAGCCAGCTGGAAAGAGGCTAAGATTCTAGTCGTGACGAGTTTCTTGGATGACGAGAAAGTATACCCGGTCATTGAAGCCGGCGCGATGAGCTATGTGCTCAAGACGGCAAACGCCAATGAAATTGCGGACGCGATTCGTCAGACGGCTGCCGGCAACCCCGTCATGGCTGCCCAAGTGACAGGAAAGATGCTCGAACGTCTACGCCACCCGGAGATGACCCTCCATGAGAGCTTGACTGCACGGGAACGAGAAATTTTGCAACTCATGGCAGAAGGGAAGTCGAATCAAGTCATTGCGGACGAATTGTTTATTTCACTGAAGACGGTAAAGACGCACGTCTCGAACATCTTGACGAAACTTGACGTCTATGACCGAACACAAGCGGTCGTGTATGCGTTTCAACATAATCTGGTGAGTAAAGGATGAATCGGCTCCCGGTGATTGATACGGAACGTCTTCGACTGCGCCCCCTTCAAATGGAGGATATTCCACACGTATTCGCCATATTTTCAAATGAACGCGTGCTCCAGCATTATGGGATGGAGCCGCATCAAACGCTTGAAGAGACGGAGCAGATGCTTACCCATATGCTCACCCAAATTGAGACGGGGGCAATCATCCGTTTTGCGATTGAACATCTAGAATCAAAAGCGTTAATTGGAACAATCGGTTTTCACAATCGGGCGCCGTCACACCGTCGCGCCGAAATCGGTTATGAACTCAGACCAGAATATTGGCGTTCGGGTTATGCGACCGAAGCCCTCCATGCGGCCCTACAGTTTGCCGAGACATGTGAGATTGAACGTGTCGGTGCCATTGTCTATATCGACAATCTCGCGTCGCAACGCATGCTTGAGAAGAATGGGTTCGTTCAAGAAGGTCGACTACATAATTACATGCGTCAGCGGGGACAAGCCCATGACGTCTATGTCTATAGCTATATGACACATCAGTCAATCTAAGCACATCGCCTAACGGGCGGTGTGCTTTTTCGTTTGTGATGCGACTAAAATGGGAACCGAATAAAGGTGAATCATTCAAAGGAGGACGATAGGATGAAAGCAGCATATATCGAACAGTATGGTGGGTCAGACGAATTCAAAGTAGGGGAGCTTGACCAACCGACAATCGGTGCAGATGACGTATTGATTGAGGTTCATGCCGCAAGTGTCAACCCGGTGGATTGGAAGTTGCGTGAAGGATACTTAAAAGAAATGCTTCATTTCGAAATGCCGCTCGTCATCGGGTGGGATGTAGCGGGCATCATCAAAGAAGTCGGGGCGAATGTGAACGAGCTTGAGGTCGGCGATGAAGTATTCAGCCGTCCGGATATTGCGCGGCAAGGCACATATGCCGAGTACGTGGCGGTCGATGCTCATCTTGTCGTCAAGAAACCAGCATCATTGAGCTTCGAAGAGGCCGCATCACTTCCGCTCGTCGCCCATACGGCATGGCAAGTCATGTTCGAAGTGATGGATGCGAAACCGGGTGACCGAATCTTCATCGGTGCTGGTTCAGGTGGTGTCGGGACGGTTGCCATCCAGCTTGCGAAAGCACACGGATTGTATGTCGTCACGTCAACCAGTACGCCGAATGTGGACTGGGTCAGCGAACTCGGGGCCGACGAAGTCATCGACTATAAACAACAAGATCCATCAGAAACCGTCCGCGATCTTGACTTCGTATTCGATACGATGGGAGGAGACGGACAGAGCAAACTGTATCAAATGCTTAAAGAAAATGGGATGCTCGTCTCAATCTCAACACCACCGAATGAAGAGGAAGCCAAACAAGCGAATGTCCGTGCCGAATACGTCTTCATGCAACCGACGGGGGAGCGCTTGAAAAAAATTGCGGAAGCTGTTGAAAAAGGCGAACTGAAACCTGTGATTGACCGGGTCTTTGATTTAGAAGACACGAAACTCGCTCATGACTATGGAGAAGAAGGGCATGCTAAAGGGAAAATCGTCATTAAAGTGAAATGATAAAAAAGAGGTGGATTTCCGAAACGCGAACCGGAAATCTACCTCTTTTTCATTAGATTTGAAAAGCTACCTCATGTGGAAATCAGCCTTTTTTCTGCGCTTGTATTTGTTCATCGATTTCAGACAAGTACGTCCACCGTTCCATCTTCGCATCGAGTGTTTCTTTCAGTTCTGCGATTGTTGCGTACAATTCATTTACTTTTCCGAGGTCGCTGCCCGCTGTCGCAAGTGTCGCTTCTTGTGCTTCAATCTGTTCTTCGATCGCGGCGATGTCTTCTTCGATCGTGTCCCATTCCTTCTGTTCTTTGAAGGTGAATTTCACGACTTCCGACTTCACCCGTTCCTTTTTCTCTTTTGGTTCTTTCTCTTTCTTCACTTGACGAACCTCTTCTTGGCGCATCGTCAAGTAATCGCTATATTCTGCGTGATACACCTGGATGGTCCCGTCTTCAAATGCGATCAACTGTCCGGCGACACGGTCTAAGAAATAACGATCGTGGCTGACGGCGATGACCGTGCCAGGGAACGATTCTAAATAGTCTTCTAAAACAGATAACGTTTCCGTATCCAAATCGTTCGTCGGTTCATCAAGGAACAAGACGTTCGGTTCGTCCATGAGAATCCGCAGGAGGACGAGGCGCCGTTTTTCTCCGCCGGATAGCTTCTCAATCGGTTTGTACTGCGCGTCCGGTGAGAAGAGGAAACGTTCGAGCATTTGACTAGCCGTGATTGTCTCGCCGTCCGGCGTATAAATCACTTTCGCAATCCGCTCGATTTCGTCGATCACGCGTCGTGACTCGTCTTCAAACTCGACTTGTTGACCGTAATAGCCGAGGTGGACCGTTTCCCCATGCACGATGGTACCGCTGGTCGGTTCCAAACGCTTGGCGAGTAAGTTCATAAGCGTTGATTTTCCGCTCCCGTTCGGTCCAACAATGCCGTAGCGTTCACGGCGTCCGAATATCCAATTGAACTGCTGAATGAGAAGAGAATTGTCGTACCCAAAAGACAAGTCCTCGACTTCAATGACCTTTTTACCGAGTCGGCGAGATCCGACGGAGACGTCGAGCGACTCTTCTTCGGCCAAGCTTTCTTGGTGTTTCAAGTCTTCGACACGTTGAATGCGTGCCTTTTGTTTCGTTGTTCGTGCTTTTGCACCTCGACGTAACCAAGCGAGTTCACGACGTAAAATATTTTGCCGTTTCTGTTCCATCGACTGTGCCCGTGCTTTTCGTTCGGCCCGCTTTTCAAGGAACAGCTCATAGTTCCCGTTATAGAAGTAACTCGTCCCGTCCGCAATCTCTAAGATATGGTTTGTGACACGATTTAAGAAATAACGATCGTGGGTGATGAGAAGGATGGCTCCCCGATAATCGGCAAGCATCGTCTCGAGCCATGCGATCGTATCTGCATCAAGTTCGTTCGTCGGCTCATCTAGGAGCAATAAGTCCGCTTCGTCGAGTAACGCTGCGGCGAGAGCGACACGCTTTTGTTGTCCTCCTGATAAGGCGTTCACATCGACGGACACGTCAGGAAGACCGAGACGGTTCAAAATCGACTTCAGTTTTGCTTCCGTTTCCCAAGCGTCTGCGGCATCGACAGCCTGCTGCGCTTTCATGAAACGTTCGAGTAACTGCTCACTCGTCGGATCCGCTTCGAGCGCTTGGCGGGCACGTTCGAATTGCTTCAGTGCTTGAACGGACGGTGTATCGCTTGTGAACAAGGCGTCAAGAATCGTTTGACCTTCATCGAATTGGACCGTCTGAGTCAGATAGCGGATGCGGTAATCGTTCGGATGTTGCATCGTTCCCTTGTCCGCCGTCTCGGCACCAGCGATGATTTTCATGAATGTCGACTTTCCAGAACCGTTCACCCCGATGATTCCGATGCGGTCTCCTGGATGAATCGTCATCGTCACATCATCAAATAGGACTTTGTCGGCAAACTCTTTATGAATGCCCTCAATCATTAATAAACTCATGCGTTCTCTCCTTCAATCTGTTGACGAATGGCTGCTTCGATTGTTGCAGCGATTTCCTTATTCGGTAAGTCAGCCGGATCGATCGCGGGTAAGAAGGTGACGTCGACCGTTGCCGGAGTGATTCGATTTTTGGCTTCTAACAATTTGTAGCTCCCTTGAATGGCAACTGGAACAATCTTCGCACCGCTTGACGTCGCGAGTGTCAAACTCCCGGCTTTAAATTCTTTCATAGGACCGCCTTTTGAGCGTGTTCCTTCTGGGAAGACGATCATTGACTGACCGGATTGGATTGTCTCGACACCCGAGCGAATCGCTTTGATTGATTGACGACGATCGCTTCGATCGATAAAGATGCAGCCCATCAATTCCATCCAACGCGGGATGATTGGGAATTTCTGTACCTCAATTTTCGAAATGAATGCTTTTGGTCGTTTCGTGGCCGTCAACATGATGGGAACGTCAAAGTTTCCTTGGTGGTTCGAGACGTAGACGACCGGTTCATCCGGAATGTGATCCTGTCCATGGACCCGAATGTCGGCACCGGCAATTTTCAACAAGAATTGTGCCCATTTATAAGCGATGTCTTGTACGTAGCGATAACGCTTTGGTGGATCAATTTTTTTCGCCTTTTGTAAAAATGGGACGGTGATCGGTAACACCGCAAAAAATGAGAAAAACCATACAGCTGTTCGAATCATTTTATTTTCTCCTCTCATAATGACAACAAGAAAGAGTCTTCTTCTCTTGACGAGAATCCGACCCTTCGGCATGAATCCTTATTCCCAAAAGCGAGAATCGCTCTCTTCTTCCTCTTCCTCAAGCTCGAACGTAATGCGTTTATTCACAGGATCGACGACGAAATAAGCGCCGTCTTGTTCAATACTTTTAATTTGCATGGCTTGGTCGTTCCCGATCTCAAGGGTAAGGCGGATGCGATTGTCGTCATCGACAAGTAAGATTCCATCTTCCTTTAACCAAAGCTCCATGACGGGTGAATAACGAAGTAGCCATTCATTCGATAACGGAATTTCATTCATACGATTGTGTGCCTCCTGCGATTATAAATCCAATGTACGTTGTCTGTTCCTTCATAGAATACCAAATGTGAAGAGGGAAGACGAGCGTTATGTAGAGCGTTTCCGTGTCGTCGAATGCATTCTGGCCACGACACGTTTGATTCGTTTCTGGTTCCGTCTTTCCACAAAGAACTCGCTCGCTTGCATAAAGAGTTGTTTGAAAGAAGACAATCCCATCGCAATCAAGACAGCAAATAGAAAAGTCCCAATCGGATCTTTATATAGTTCGGACTGGAACAAAAAAGCGAGGCCTGCAGTCGATAAGATAGTCGTAAGAAAATAGAAAATCATAGCGGAGTCTCCTTTTCTTATGTGGTAGTAAAGAAAAAGGCAAGGTCTTTTAATCGTATTCGACCTTTTGTAGGAAATTCCTGTTTGCGTTTGGCAAAGAAAAAACGCCTCCAGTAGCACGGAAGACGTTTACTCTTGAGTCATATAAGTCGATGATGACGATACGTTTGTATCCACACCGTTTGAAAAAATGAAGCTGAGTGATGCGAGTAATGCGAAAAAGGCGACGAGTAGCCCTTTTGTAAAACGTTTTGCAAACGAACGAGACTGTATATCAAACATTTATTATCCCCCGATCAATCCTAAATGAAACCTTATCTATACCGGACACTTCCTATATAATAACGTTTTCAAAAATAGGATACTAGAAGAAAAAAAGACGTTCACAAAATTGTCACAAAATTTTAATAAATCATCTTCCTTCCATTTCTTGTGACGGGTTTCCCTTTTCACTTCCCGTTCACAAATTCGTCACATTTATTCAAAATGTTGAAAGTGAACATGATATGATTAGGAACGTGTGTAGATAGGTATACTGACAGTAATAGATTAGAAAAGGATGTGGGTGTAATGGCATTGCGCGCAGGAGAAGTAGTAGACTTGGTCGCGGAACGTTCTGCTGATTTTGGAGTATTCATTAGTAACGGTCGCGAAGAGGTGCTCCTTCATCGAAAAGAACAGACGGAAGAAGTGACAGTCGGTCAAACGGTTCGTGTCTTTTTATATCATGACTCAGAAGGACGTCTCGCATCAACGATGACGATTCCGACGGTCTCTTTCGATGAGTATGAATGGTGTGAAGTGACTGGCGTTCGATATAACACAGGTGTCTTCGTCAATATCGGGATTCAAAAGGATGTTCTCGTCTCGATGGACGACTTACCAGAGAACCGGTCGTATTGGCCACAAACGGGAGATCAATTGTGTATTCGTTTGAAGTATGACCAAAAAGGACGTTTACTCGGGGACACGGCCCCTTACGCGTACTTGAACTTGTTGGCACGTCCATCGAAACAAGAATGGAACAACCAAGATGTTCAAGCGACCGTCGTCAATAAACGCGAAGTTGGCGTCAACGTATGGGTCGAAGGGGAATCACTTGGTTTCTTACATGAAGCAGAAATGACACGTTGGCCACGACTCGGGGAACAATTGACAGTTCGGGTGACACAAGTAAAACAAGACGGAACCGTTCTCGTTTCAATGAAACCACGTGCCTATGAGGCGATTGACGGCGATGCGGCGAGCGTCCTCTCTTATATCGAGGAACGTGGTGGTCAAATGCCTTACGGCGACAAGACAGCCCCTGACGTCATTGACCGTGAGTTCGGGATGAGCAAAGCCGCGTTTAAACGGGCGCTCGGAAAACTACTAAAAGAAAAGCAAGTTGAAAAGCTCGACAACGGCTACAAATTGAAATAAGATAACTCATGTTCGGATGACATGAAAAAGTTTGAAAATGTATTTCTTTCATTTTAGGAATAAATACGTTATAGTTAATAAAGTTGACTATGAGGAAACATTGAGAAAACGTCTGTAGATCTGTCAAACTGAACTCAGACGTTTTTTGTATGAACAAAGGAGAATATAATTTGACAAAATTCCAAGATTTACAATTAAGTGAAGCGTTAGTAAAAGGTGTACACAAAATGGGCTTCGAGGAAGCTACACCGATCCAAGCTGAGACAATTCCTGTCGCACTCACAGGAGTGGACGTATTAGGACAAGCACAAACAGGTACAGGGAAAACAGCAGCTTTCGGTATTCCGACAATTGAGCGAATCGATTCAAAGGCACGTCAAGTCCAAGCACTCGTTCTTGCACCGACACGTGAACTTGCGATTCAAGTTGCAGAAGAATTAAACAAAATCGGAGAAACAAAGCGCGTATACGCACTTCCTGTTTACGGTGGTCAGCAAATCGACCGTCAAATCCGTGGTTTGAAAAAGAACCCACAAATCGTCGTTGCAACACCAGGACGTCTCATGGACCACATGAAACGTAAAACAATCAAACTTGATGACATTCAAACGGTCATCTTGGATGAAGCAGACGAAATGCTCAACATGGGCTTCGTTGAAGATATCGAAACGATTTTGGCAGGTCTTCCTGAAGAGCGCCAAACGCTTCTTTTCTCAGCGACGATGCCACCACAAATCAAAAAGATTGCAGAGCGTTTCATGAAGTCGCCGACAATCATCAAAGTCAAAGCGAAAGAAATGACAGTTGAGAACATCAACCAACAGTTCATCGAATTGCGCGAAGGTCAAAAATTCGATACGCTTTGCCGTTTGATCGACATCGACTCACCAGAACTCAGCATCATCTTCGCTCGTACGAAGAAACGTGTTGATGAAGTGACAGAAGCACTTATCAAGCGCGGATATACAGCAGATGGTCTTCACGGAGACTTGACGCAATCAAAACGTGACCAAGTGATTCGTCGTTTCAAAAACGGAACGATTGATATCTTAGTAGCGACTGACGTTGCTGCACGTGGACTTGATATTTCAGGTGTCACGCACGTTTACAACTTCGATGTACCACAAGACCCAGAGAGCTACGTACACCGTATCGGTCGTACAGGTCGCGCTGGTAAAACAGGTACTGCCCTCACATTCATCACACCACGTGAGTTTGGACAAGTAAAAGCAATCGAACGTGTAACGAACAAACGCATGAACCGTCGTCACGTACCGACAATCGCGGAAGTACTTGAAGGAAACCAAAAGCAAGCAGCTGAAGAGTTGATCGAACGCGTTCAAGCGGGCGACTTCAAAGCGTACACGCAACTTGCGACTGAACTTCTTGAGGAGTATGAAGCAGTTGAAATTCTCGCTGCAGCCCTTCGTGGATTGACGAAAGAGCCAGATTCAACACCTGTTGAAATCTCGTACGCTGAACCAGTTCGTGTCAAACGTCAAGGTGGCCGTGGTGGCGATCGCGGTGGATACCGTGGTCGTAACGACCGTCGTGGCGGTGGCCGTGGTGGCGATCGTCGTGGTGGACGCGGTGGCGAACGTCGTGATGGACGCAGTGGAGACCGTAAAGGATCATACCGTGGTGACGATCGTCGTCGCTCGGATGACCGTGGCCCACGCCGTCCGCGTGACTAATCATCGTGAAATGCCGCATTTCCTTAAGTGGATTTGCGGCTTTTTTTATTGTGTCGTGCTACACTAGTTGAGTAGAGATAGAAGGATGAGGTGTCAACGGATGGTGGAATTAAGTTTCGGTCTCCTTGTGCTATTTGGTTGTGTGCTCGCACTCAAACCAATCGTGTCAAAGACAGACCGTCCTAACTTTCGTTATACCCCCGTGGCGACATTGTTGTTTGGAGCGATGATTTTTTTAGTGTTAGCCATTGGAGTAGGCGGGAAGATGGGCATTGCATATGGCGTAATGAGTATCGCCTATTTTATTGCTTGTTTCGGTGCCTATATGTATGTACACACGCGAACGAGCTGATTGTAGCTCGTTTTCGCATTTAAAGAAGAGGTGATGAGTTATGGATGCGGTAGAAGTGATGGTCCATCCTGAAGAAGTGATGGTGACGTATGAACCAATCCTTGGAGCGGCGACGTTTCAAGTGGAAGGCTATATGGTACATGGGCGATTCCGAGGCGAATCGTTGACACCATTTTTTTATGATGATGACGTTCCGCTCGAGTATCAGTTAGACATCGCCCAACGGATGGAGCAATTGGCAGCAGCACAACTTCGAGACGCCAAGCCATTTGTCACGTTCAGATGTCGGTCGGAATGGATTCTTGAAGAAGGAGGAGAAGCTTTTTTAGCTCCGCTTCGCGAATTGAATTTCCCGTTACATCGTATTTATGTGACGCTTCAGGGGACGGATCTGGTTGATGTTCCTCGCCTATCGCGTGTCATTCAATACTACCGTTCATATGGACTAAAAATTGCCCTAGACTTCGCAGAGTCGACGAGTATCGAGGACATTATGACACTCGCGCCAGAATTGTTGCTTGTCGATCTCGGTACGATGGTAGAGAAAAAGACGTTGTCGGTCACCTATCCGAATATGCTTCAAACGATGGAATATATCGCTTCGAAGCTCGGTGCACCGCTACTGTACAAATCCATCAACCATATCGGACAGCTTCGTTATGCTTGGCAACACGGCGGTCGCTATTATATGGGTGGTTTGCTTGGTCTAGAAGACGAGCTTCCACAACGAGAAATCAAAGGAATGGGTGTCTTGGCGCAAGAAGTGCCTTCTTTCTTTTTACATGACCAGAAGCGATTGAATCGTTTATACGAACTTGAGTTTGAGTTACATCGTCGAATCGGAGAACTCGTTCAATCCGGGAAATGGTCGAGAGATAAGAAAGACGAGTGGATTCAATACATCGCACCGAAGCTCGAGGAAGTGTTTGTCCGTTACTATTTGACGGATAAGACAGGTTTTCAGACGAGTGCAAACGTCTACTGTGTGAACGGAGAATGGCGTGTCGATAATACGTATCGGGGTTACAACTGGAGTTTCCGTCCATATTTCATTCAAACGATGGCGGCCATGGACGTTCGAGGACGTGGTTATTTATCAGGAGACTATCGTGATTTTAGTTCAAACGAAGTGACGCGTACGTTCAGTTATCCGTTACCCGACGGCATGTTCTTATTCGCCGACATATCCGAAGAATATTTGTACCAGAATCGATTATTAGACTGAAAGGAAGAGTTATGATGTTAGATTATGATTACGATGCGTTACGCGAGATCGGTCGAATCGTCGCACTTGCACGAGATGAGATGGCGAAAGCCGTCAAACCGGGCATGACGACAAAAGAATTGGATTCGATTGGGCAACGTATTTTAGAAGAAGAGGGTGCGGCTTCTGCACCGATTACGATGTATGAGTTCCCAGGGTACACGTGTATCTCACTCAATGACGTCGCCGCCCACGGGATTCCTGGAGAGGAAGTCATTCAAGAAGGCGATATCGTCAACGTTGACGTCTCGGCTGTGAAGGATGGCTATTATGCGGATACAGGTCGTACGGTCATTGCGGGCGCAGCAAAATCACCTCAACATGAACGATTGGTCGAAGTGTCGTTGACGTCGCTCGAAGCGGGTCTTAGCAAAGTCAAAGCGGGCGTGAAAGTCAATCAGATCGGGAAAGCGATTTATGCCGACGCGAGAAAGAATGGATTCACGGTCATCCGTAACTTGGCCGGACACGGACTCGGTCGGACGTTACACGGAGAGCCGGAGACGATTTCGAACTACTACAGCCGCGAAGAGAATCAGCTCTTAAAAGCTGGGCAAGTGATTGCGGTCGAAACATTCATCTCGACGAAAGACGAAATCGTCTATCAGTCGGAAGAAGACGGATGGACACTCTTCACACCGAACAAGAGCCTCGTCTCACAGTTCGAGCATACGGTCATCGTCACCGAAGATGGATATGAAGTGTTAACGGGGTCATTCCGTTAAAAAAAGGTGTGGTTCTCGTGAACCGCACCTTCTTTATGTTTGCAAGAAAATCACTTCTTCGCGTAGCTGTTCAATCACATCCCAGTCGGGTTGTACCGAATCCGGAAGCGTCAACTTCCCATTCTCGACCTCGAGCGGTGTATCGAGCAAATCTTGTTCGAAGTAAGCGCTCGTCCCCGACATATCCGCCGGAAAGCTCGCGCCGCTGAGCGAAGCGAATAAAAGCGTGTGATACCTTCCAATTCCGGATTCATACATCCCACCGACCCAGTACGGTGTTCCGTGTTTCCGAATGTGCAACGCCTCACTGAAACCACCGACACGTGCAGGCTTAATATTGACGATTTTACCCGCGCCGAGTTTCGTCATCGTCTCCACATCGTCGTAAGACGTAATCGACTCATCGAGGCAGATTGGTGTCTTGAGTTTTTGTTGAAGAGTCGCCGATTTAACGAACTGTCGGCTCGGATACGGTTGTTCAATCATCAATAACCGATGGGCGTCGATTTGTTCGAACCATTCTATCGGTTGATCGGACGCGCTTCCGTTTAAGTCAATCATGAGTGGGGCATCTGGGAAGACGGTTCGGATTTCGCGTAGTGCCGGGAGTAATTCATTAGGGGAGGCTTTTAATTTGATTCGCTCGAAACCATCAGCTAGCGCTGCTTCAATCGAGTTCATCGTCTGATGGAGTAGCCCAATCCCAATCGTTCTACCGCAGGAGACGGTATCTCCGGCCTTCATATACGACTTAAGTGACATGTTCGCGCGTGCTGCTTCAATCTCCCATAATGCACTTTCCCACATCGCTTTCGCCATTCGTTGACCGATAACCGATGAGACGAGGGTCGGAAACACGTCCGTCGTGACTGTCATGCCCTTTAATAGATGAAGAATCAATTTTGATGTATCAATCATGGACTGGGTCGTTTCTTCCGTGTACCAAGGTGTCTCAAAGGCGACACCTTCGCCATATCCGACGACACCATCTACGGTTTCAAGTCGAAGGATGAGTGTTCGTCTCACCGATAAAACGGCGTGCGCCGTTACGATGGGGTGTTTAAATGTCAAAGGGACGATTGAAAGGTCAGCACGTTTGATCATGGCAATAGCTCCTTTAAGCGATGACGCATTAATTTTCCGTTCGCGTTTCGGGGTAGGTCCTCTACGTAATGAATCGCAAGCGGATGTTTATACTTGGCTAACTGGGAATCGAGGATTTCCTGCATCTCCGTCGGGTCATATGATCCGACGACGAAGGCGAGCGGGACTTCTCCCCAGGTCGGGTGTGCTTGTTTCGTAACCCCAACGTCTCGGACACCGGCACATCGTAACATCGCAGCCTCGATTTCAGCAGGATACACGTTTTCGCCACCAGAAATAATGAGGTCGCTTCGGCGATCGTGTACATATAAATACCCGTCTTTCATCGTTCCGAGATCACCTGTTTTCCAGTAACCGTCTTGTGTCCAAGCATCTGATTCAGGTTGCTCGAAGTACCCACTTGTCACGGTCGGTCCTTTTACCTCAATCTCCCCGTCCTGACTGATCCGGATCACGGTCGGTGCGATGGCTCGACCACTCGAACCGATATGTGAGAGCGCTTCGCTTGGAAGTAGCGTGGCGACTTGAGAACACGTTTCGGTCATACCGTATGTTTGAGCGACCGGTAACTGTCGTCGCTCTGCTTCTTCTAGTAACGGGCGAGGCACCGGTCCACCTCCGACGAGCAACGTGCGAAGACAGTGTTTTTCTAGCCCGGCATCAAGCAGTCGCTGTAGCATGATGGAGACGAGTGACAACTGGGTAATACCTTCAGTTTCAATTAAATGAAGAGTTCGGTCGACATCAAAGCGTGGCTCGACATAAAGTGTCGAACCGATGATTGCACTCCGATACACTTGAGAAAGTCCGCTCATGTGAAAGAGTGGCGTCACCGTAAGCATGCGGTCGGATGGGTGATAGTCTAGATGCGCTTCGGCAGCACGTGCGCTTGCGAGATGATTCCCGTACGTCTGTTGTACAGCCTTGGCCCGCCCCGTCGTACCGGACGTAAACATGAGAGACATGGTGTCATTTTCTTTCCACTCATGTGTCGCAGTGAAACATGAAAGCGCCCGACGTGTCACTAAAAGTTGTGTGACCGGCAAATCGCCCTCGTCATCGACGAGAAGCAAATCGACTCTTGCTGTGTTTAACTGAGTGCGCACTTCCTCTTCGGTCAATCGTGTGTTGATTGGAACGAGTACTTTGCCGAGCAGGTGCACCGCATGGATGGCGATGATATAGTCTTTGCTGTTTTTAGCGAATATGCCAATCTTTTCGGCAGTTGCTGCCTGTTCATGGATGTATTGGGCAAGTTGCAGGCTCTCGGTACGTAACGCTTCCCACGTCAGTCTTTCGTCACGTGTCACGAGTGCAATCTGTGATGCCGGATGTTGATCAATCCATTCATACATGTCTGTAACCTCCAAAAAAAGAGTAGCGGAATCGCTACTCTCTCAACAAAATTAAGGGAAACGTGGGAATTGACCGAAGTCAGGGTCACGTTTTTCTTTGAACGCATCTCGTCCTTCTTTCGCTTCATCGGTTGTGTAGTAGAGAAGCGTTGCATCTCCAGCGAGTTGCTGAAGTCCAGCAAGACCGTCTGTGTCCGCGTTCATTGCTGCTTTCAAGAAGCGAAGTGCAGTTGGTGAGTGTTGTAAGATTTCTTGGCACCACTTGACTGTTTCTTCTTCGAGTTGATCGAGAGGGACGACTGTGTTGACGAGTCCCATTTCGAGTGCTTCTTGTGCATCGTACTGGCGGCAAAGGTACCAGATTTCACGAGCTTTCTTATGACCGATGATGCGTGCTAAGTAACCAGAACCATATCCTGCATCGAACGAACCAACTTTAGGACCTGTTTGTCCGAAGCGAGCGTTGTCCGCTGCAATCGTTAAGTCACATACGACGTGAAGGACATGTCCTCCACCGATTGCGAAACCTGCGACCATGGCAATGACTGGTTTTGGAATGACGCGAATGAGGCGTTGAAGGTCGAGGACGTTCAAGCGCGGGATTTCATCTTCCCCGACGTATCCGCCATGCCCACGAACTTTTTGGTCTCCACCTGAACAGAATGCCTTTTCGCCTTCACCCGTCAAGATGATGACGCCGACTTCTTTATCGTCGCGTGCGCGTGCGAATGCATCAATCAATTCATTGACCGTCAATGGACGGAACGCGTTGCGTACCTCTGGACGGTTGATGGTGATTTTAGCAATCCCATTCCATGTTTCATATTTAATGTCTTCATACGTACGGACCGATGTCCAGTTCGCTACTGATTCCATATTAAATACCCCCTAAAATCAATTTCTTTATTATTGTACCAAACTCTGGTGCATTCTCGATATGAGGAGCATGCCCCGCATCTGAAATTTCGTAGATTTTAATATCAGACCGTTCTTTCTGCATGTTTCGTGCAATCGCTTTGAACTTAGAATCTTCTGCCCCGACAATCAAGTCGATGTGGGGAAGGTGGTGCAATGTGCCCCAGAGCGACGGCATGTGACCTGTACCGATGGCCCGCAAACTGTTCGCAAGAGCGATGGGATGTTGTGCGAGTCGGTCCTTCCTGAGTGATTGTTTCATCTCTTCAGTTTGTCGCCAAAGCGGAAGGTTCTCCCATCGCTTGACGAAAGCGGCGAGTCCTTCGGTTTCGATGAATCGGGCAAGCTCTTCGTCTTGACGTCGACGAGCTGTCCGCTCTCTAGAAGAGCGGAGCCCGGGTGTTGTGCTGATTCCGATGACATGTTCGACGCGCTGATCGCACGCGGCGAGTGTCAGCCCGATTCGACCACCTAGTGAATAACCGACGACTGTCCAAGGACGGTCGTCTAGATCGAGTAGGCGTGATAGGTCCTTCACTTGTTGACTCATCGTCGAACGATTGACGGGAGGGTGTTCCGTTGTGCCGTGTTGCAACAATGAAGGCGACACGAGTCGAACGGGTAAGGTGGGGAACGAATCAACCCAATGAGCATTTCCCGTGAACCCGTGTAAGAACAATACCGGTTTTCCTTCCCCTCGAATGCTTACTTCGTAGTGGGTACCTCTCAAGTTGATGGTCATGCCTCGTTCTCCGTGATGAGACGAGCGCAGACAGATTGTCTCCATCCTCGGTGAGTTGTTACATTCTGCTCTCGATTTGATGGGAACTCAATCAAATGGATGCCGTCTTCAATCGCTTCTTGAATCTCCTGTGGCTGCTCAATCAGACGATAGGATAATCCGTAAGTCTCGGCAAATCCACGAATATTCAAATCAAGCGGTGTCCCAAACAAATCTTCAAAAAGCTGGGCATCGACAGACGCTTGCGGTAAAAAGGAGAAAATCCCTCCACCATTATTATTCGAAATCACCACTGAAAACTTCCCGGGATGTCGCTTCAACAGTTGTAAAGCGTTACTGTCATGATAGAATGCCAAATCACCGATTAACAAAGCAGCATGAGACGTGTCATAACAGTTACCGAGTGCGCTCGAAAGAACACCGTCAATCCCGTTGGCGCCTCGGTTTGCAAGAACTTGCACGCTCTTTCCAGCGGATAATGTCGTATCGACATCACGGATCGGCATACTGTTACTGACGAAAAGACGTTCGATTGACGTATCGAGTAACCGTTTCGTCAATTCGGCTTCTCCCTGGAGTGAAGGCTTCGCCGTTTCCGTGACATCCTCGAAGAAACGTAGTCGCTCGATGTAACGTGGGTCATTCGTTGATTCAATGAGTAGTAAAAAGTCGCGTGCGTCTCCGTAACAGATGGTCGCGCGGCTACTTGGGTCACGATAAGAGCCCGGCTCTTCAATCACAACTAGTTCCGTCGCAGTCATCCACTGATTGAGCCGTTTTGAAACGGGCGCGGCACCGAATCGAATGAACACATCCGGTAACCAGTCGGCTTTATGTTCACTTGCGAGCCACGTGTCGTAGTTCGTCAAGACACCGTCGAAACGACGCATGCCGCTTAGTGGATCGGCAAAAATCGGGATGTTATGCTCGATCGCCGATTTGTAAATGGCTTTTTGCCATGACATCGGTGTGTAAGGGCCGACAACGAATGCGAGTTGCTTTTGACTCGTACGTTCCAAAAAGATTTCCCGGTCGGTATTTGTCGGGCGAACGCTCTGTCTTTCCGGTATAGCAGGTTCACCTCTCAGCATCAGCTTCAACTCTTCAAGGTCTGGTAGCAACGGTTCCCGGAATGGGACATTCAAGTGAACGGGTCCCATGGGTGACTGCATGGCGAGGTTCGTGAACCGGGTGACTGTCTGCTGCATGAACGACAGCGTTGCTTCTTCAGGTACGGGTAAGTCGAGACTCGTCTTTACTTGTTCACCGTATAATCGAACTTGATTGATTGCTTGTGGTGCCCCGACGTTCCGTAGTTCATGTGGTCGATCGGTAGTCAAGACGATGAGCGGCAATTGCGAAATAAACGCCTCTGTCACTGCCGAGTAGTAATTTGTCGCAGCCGTCCCGCTCGTACAGATGAGTGCGACAGGACGAATGGTGTCCGTCGAGCGAGTCAGTCCGAGGGCATAAAATGCGGCGGAGCGCTCGTCGACGATGATGTGATGGCGGATTTGCGGATGCAAATAAGCCGCCATCGCGAGTGGGGTCGAACGAGAACCTGGACTAATGACCACGTCGGTCACGCCGGATTCAACAAGTCGATTCACCATGGATGCTACCCAGTCGGTCAACATCTTATTCATGTAGGGTGCCTCCTTAATCGTGCGAATCAAACTGTAAAGCTTGTTTGATTGGACTCATTTTCATTTCGGTTTCTTCAAGCTCTTGCTCGAGAACCGAGTCTTTGACAATCCCGCCTCCTGCGTAAAGTGCGACGAACTGTTGCTGGACGAGTGCTGAGCGGATGGCAACGACAAACTCACCATCCCCTTCGTTGTCGACCCAGCCAAATGGTGAACCGTACCATCCGCGGTCGAACCGCTCGATTTCACGAAGCAATCGGACCGATGTCCGCTTCGGTGAGCCTCCGAGGGCTGGGGTTGGATGGAGTGCTTCCGCTAACGACAACAAGGAAGCGTTTGTTTCGAGTGTCGCTTGGATCGGAGTGTGCAGGTGGAACACCGATCGATTCGCAAGAATTTGCGGTATCTCACTCGTGTGAATCGGTGCGGTGTAAGGTGCCAAAGCTTGCTTAATATCTTTCACGACGATTTGATGTTCTTCACGATTTTTCGCATCGTGTAACAATTGTTCCTTCGCGAGGTCGCTTTCAATTTCAGTCTGAGGGCGCTTGATTGTTCCGGCGATAGCAGCTGTATTCAGTCGCATCCCTTCTTTTTGAATCAAGCGTTCAGGTGTCGCTCCGAAGAAGCCGATGTCACGTTTAGGTTGGTATAAGTAGATGTAACTCGACTCTTGATGGTCCGCCAAATGCTTCAAACTCTTAGCGAAAGGGAAAGCGTCATCGGAACGTTGATAAATTTCTTCTCGCGCGATGACGATTTTTTCGACTCGCTCTTCCTCGATCAACTGCTTGGCTTGCTGAAAACTTGATTTGTAATGTTCCACACCGTCTTTTACTTTCGAATAGGACGGTGTTGATTCTTCGGCCGGGCGTAGTGAGCTGAATTGCGCCAATTGATCGGCTAATTGAATTAAATACTGTTCGACCGATTGTTTCGAAGAGACAAGGGTCGCGACTGTCAATGTGTGTCGGTCTTTATAACGGCGGTATAAAAATTTTGGAACGACGAGCGATGCCTCCCCGAAGGCATCCCACATACTCTTTTGTGGACGCATGAACGTATCGAACGAAAAGCCAGCAAACGCATGAACGGTCGCATCGACATCTCGCCGATGAAGACTCCAATCGTACTGGAGTCGCTGAAATCGTTCGGGTCCAGAGGCACTCAAGACGAGCGCGTCTCCGCAACCGAGCATTTCAAGTGTGCGGTCCGGTGTCATGAAGTAATAGTGGGACGTATCCGTGTTCTGGATGATTTGAAACGCATCGAACGCCGAAATTTCCCATGTGTAGGATGCGAGCACAGGTCGTTGCCAAGCTCGTGCCCGTTTGTGGGCTTGCTCGATTCGTTGTTTTATATGTGTTTGAGTATCTGGCATGAAAGAAAAGCCTCCTCAATCCGATAGAATTCTCACTCTTTAGTGTATCATGAGTTCGCAATCCACTTGCCTATGAAATGCTTGAGAAATTGTAAGGAACGTGAGAGAGATGGCTAGCGTTGACAGATTTTTTCATCGAGACGTAAACTAACGAAGGGAGGGAACGAAATGAAACAGAAATCAAAAGGGGCATATTGGCGAATGATTCGCCCACATACCCTGACAGCAAGCTTTATTCCGGTCTTGCTCGGGACGTTCATCGTCCTCGATCAAACTGAACTGAAGTGGGGACTCTTTCTTGCGATGTTAGTCGCGTCAGTCCTCATTCAAATCGCAACGAACTTATTTAACGAGTATTATGACTATAAGCGAGGGTTAGACCATGAAGGATCGATCGGGATTGGTGGGTCCATCGTGCGCGACGGGTTTACGCCAAATCAAATCCTATCAATCGCCCTTGGCATGTATGCTGTCTCGGCGATACTCGGACTTTATATCGCAGCGTCAACGAGTTGGCACCTGCTTTGGGTCGGTGCGTTATCCATGCTCGTTGGATACTTGTACACGGGAGGCCCGTTACCAATTGCGTACACGCCGTTTGGTGAGATTGTTGCCGGTCTCTTCATGGGATATGTCATCATTGGAATCGCTGGCTACATTCAAATCAATACGGTGACGACGGAGTTGTTGCTCGTGTCGTTCCCGATGGCCTTGTTGATTGGGGCGATCTTACTTGCGAACAATATTCGCGACTTAGATAACGATAAAGAGAACGGGCGAAAAACTATCGCGTGTCTAGTTGGTCATCGACGTGCTGTATATGTGCTCGCGGCATTCTTTATCGCCGCATTAGTCGGCATCATCGTTGCTGTCGTGTATTATGGAGTCACGCCATGGGTCTTGCTATCACTATTCACCGTGCCGGTCATGGTTCGAGCGATTCAACGCTTTTGGCAAAAGGCTGAACCGGCCGCATTGATGCCTGCAATGGCGATGACGGCGAAGGTGAATACGTTGTTCGGGGCATGGATGGTCGTCGGACTCATTGTTTCAAGATTTGTGATGTGAGAAAAGGGGAGGCGTTAACGTGTCAGTCGTAAAAGAAATGCTTGAATTTAACAAACGTTTCGTAGAGGAAAAACAGTACGAGCCGTTCGTATCTGATAAATTTCCGGATAAAAAAATTGTGATTTTGACGTGTATGGATACACGTTTGACGGAACTGTTACCTCAAGCGCTAGGACTTAAGAACGGAGACGCTAAAATCATCAAAAATGCGGGAGCTGTCTTGTCGCATCCATTTGGTTCAGCCATGCGTTCGATTTTAGTCGCGCTTTATGCGCTAGGCGCGGAGGAAGTTGTCGTGGTCGGTCATTACGATTGTGGGATGGCGGCAATCGAGCCGTCTGTTGTGATTGAAGAGATGGAACGACGAGGAATCGATCCTCAGACGTTGAAGACGTTGAAATCGTCAGGGATGGATTTGGAACAATGGCTACATGGATTTGATTCGGTCGAGGAGAATGTCGTTCATTCAATCAACCTGATCAACAATCATCCACTGTTGCCACCAGGCACGAACGTCCATGGATTCGTGATTGATCCGGCGACGGGACGCCTTGATCCGGTAGAGGCATAAGAAAGGAGCGCGTTCAGCTTGAACGTGCTCCTTTTTGTATTAGCCATACGTATTCGTTGGGATGTCTTCGTAGTCATCCTCTTCTTGTTTTTGTTTCGCTTTCTTTTTGTTCTTCTTGAAGTCACGTTCATATTCTTGTTCACTTGGCGTTTTAAAGAAACGCATCCACGTCGCGTTAATTTCAGACCCGATGAGGATGATCATTCCCGTCAATTGTAACCAAAGCAACGTGACGATGATTCCACCGAGCGATCCATAGGTGGAGTCGTAACTTCCGAAGTTTGAGACGTACAAACTGAATCCGAAAGATACAAGCTGCCAACCGATGACACCGAAGATGGCTCCTGGAATCGTACTTTTCCAGAATACGTGTTGTTGCGGTGAAACTTTATAAAAAATCGAAAGCGTCAAAATCAAGACAACCGTCGTCAAGACGTAGCGGAACACGTTGATCATCATCTCTTCTGCCCCGGTAATGTTGACGGGTAAATATTCGGTGACGAACGAAATGATTTGCGCCCCGAACACGTTCGAGAGAATGAGGAGTAACATCCCAATCCCGAGTAAAATCGTCAAACCAAGCGCTAATCCTTTTTTGACAAAGAAATTCCGTTCATTGTCCTCGCCATACGCGTGTAGGGAAGTCGTGATGAGGCGATCGACCCCTTTTGCGGCAGACCATATGGCCAAAATCGCACCGAGCGATAAGAGACCGCCCCGCGGCTCCCCGATTGCGTCAAAAATACCCGTCAAGAATCCGGAAGCAGCGGAACCCGGCGCCAAATCGTTCAATTGATTTTGGAATGAATCTTGTGAGACATCAAAAAATGATAAGAGTGCCAAAATGAAGATGATTCCGGGGAAAATCGATAAAAACCAAAAGAATGCGAGCGTGGCCCCGTAATCTTGTACATCATGCTCTTTAAAACGACGGAATAACTCTTTGCCAAACCCGAACCAATTCTTTTTTTCCTTTACTTCTGTCATTGCCATCATAAAACCCTCCTGACTCGGTCATTAAAAAAATGTTTCCCGAATTCAGTCGAGGATACACATGATTAATCCTCAGATAACGTCAAATCGTAAAAACGTGACTCATGCGAGGCGAGCTTTTCAGCGAGTGATGGAGGACGGACCGGAAGATGGGGTAGCGCCGATCGTTTGATCCACATCGGGGTATAGGAGCCGTTTGTCTGCTCTTCCTGGAACTCTTCACCCGTTCCGGTACCGAATTCGCCACCTGTCATCTTCGCCCAATAGTAAGGGTTTAACTCGTTATTAAAGGCGACATAGGCAGCAACACCTTCTAATTCGACATGAACGCCGAGTTCTTCGAACGCTTCACGAACGGCTGTTTCTTCAGTCGTATGCCCGTATTCCACTCCGCCTCCAGGGAATACGTAATACAAGACGTTCTCTTTTTCGCGGCGAATCAAAGCCACTTCATCTTGGTCATTCATGAGAATGATCGCACTTCTTAATTTCGTTCGAACCACTGAGATCGTTCCTTTCATTCCTGTAATTTTGCACAAAACGCATCGACGATTCGTCGATGCGTTCAACTCATTTTTGCGTAGGTTGTTCTAATGAATCATACATATCTTGCGTCAATCCGTTCTCGTGTGACGCGATGACTTTTCCTGCGACACGCATCCCGAGACGAAGCGCATCTTCAATTGGATGCTGTTTCATCAGTTCTGAGATGACAGCGGAGAAGAATGAGTCACCGGCCCCAGTAGAGTCGGCCACTTTCACTTTCGTTGTTGGGACGTGACCTTGTTCATTCGTACGAAGGTCGACATAAACCGCACCGAGCTCGCTCATCGTAACGATTGTGAGGGGTGCACCTTTCATGGCGAGTACTTCGGCGACGCGTAGTGCGTCGTCCACCGTGACGATTGACATATCGGACAAGATTTCCGCTTCTTCGCGGCTACAGATGAATCCAGTGAAGCCTTGGAGTAAATGGCGGTTCCGTTCGATGACAGAAAGGTGGCCACACACACCGTATAGTGGCAAGTCCATCTCACGGCAAAGTTCAATCGTTTCGTTTAAGACGTTGACGGACAAGTCTAAGTCGATTGCGACCGCGTCGCTCTCTTTAAAGACCGTATCGATTCGGCGTAAAATCGCTTCTTCCATCCGAGCTTCGTCAGGTTGTTTCGAAATCGATGTTTGGAGGTCGCCATTGTTATCCATGACGGCGAGCCACATTCCCATTCCGTTATCGTCGAGCATATCGACACCATCGACATTGACCTGTAAACCACGTAACTCCTCGAGGACGCCGACCCCGATTTGGTCGTTCGTGACAGTTGAGACGAAGCGAACGTCATTACCGAGTACACCTAAGTTTTGAGCAACGTTCCGACCTGTTCCGCCATTAGAGAAAGTGATGTCGCCGACATTTTTCGCATCTTTATGAAGCGGTGCGAAAGATGTTCCTTTAATATCGACAAACACTTTGCCGATGACTGCAATCGTATTCATATCATGTACCACCTTTAGCCAGTCTTTCGATCTGTTTCAGTCTATTTAGACACATTGTTTCAATTATAACGAAATCGACATATCGTTTCAATCATCGATTCGATTTTGTCGAATCGGTTACTCCCATGAAGAGGTGAGAAGACGAAGTCCATTCAAGATGACCAGAATAGTAGAACCCTCGTGTCCGACGACCGCGAATGGCATGATGAGCAGTTCGAAAATGTTTGTGGCAATAAGAACGAGAATGACACCGAGCGCAAAGACGACGTTTTGTAGGACGATTCGGTTCAGCTTGCGTGATTGGCGAATGGCGTCGCTCAAACGCATGAGGTCGTTTTTCATCAAGACGACATCGGCTGTTTCAAGAGCAGCATCGGTTCCTTCACCCATCGCGATTCCGACATCAGCGGTCGCAAGAGCAGGTGCGTCATTGATGCCGTCGCCTATCATTCCAATTGAACCGTACTCTTCACGTAACGTTTTGATTTGTGAAACTTTTTCTTCTGGTAAACATTCGGCAATATAACGTGTCAATCCAGCTTCATTTGCGATGGCACGAGCAGTCGCTTCATTATCTCCCGTAATCATGATCGTCGCGATCCCGAGATCATTCAGACGCTTGATTGCTACTTTAGCCTCGGACCGCAATGTGTCTCGGAGGGCATAGGCGCCAATTGTACGAGAGTCATCACTAATAAACACGAGTGTGTGACCGGCTTCTTTCAGCCGTTCCACATCTTTTTTGAAGAAGTCACCACTTCGGTCAGCGAACTTCTGTTTACCGACGCGATACGTCGTCCCGTCAATTGTCGCCTCGATTCCAGAACCGGTGATGTCTTTAAAGTGCGTCATCTCCCCGGTATGTTTTCCGGTATAAGAGACAAGTGCCTCTGCGAGCGGATGCATCGAATGCTCTTCAATCAAACTGACGATTCGGTTGACCTCGATTTCCTGTAAATCAGGTGAGATAAGCGCTTCTTGGACGATTGGTTTCCCGATCGTGAGCGTTCCGGTTTTATCAAATGCGATTGCTTTCAACCGTCCCATGTTCTCGATATGAGCACCACCTTTGAACAGGATCCCGTGTTTCGCGGATGAGGCGATGGCTGCTAGGGCAGCAGGCGTGATGGCGGCAACAAGGGCACAAGGAGAAGCGACGACAAGTAAAATCATTCCGCGATAAATGCTCGTTTCGAGAGACCATGACGTGAAGAAGGGGCCGAGCAGGATGATGGCTGCGACGGATAGGAGGACAACTTGTACATATCGCCCTTCGTAGCGGTCGATAAACTGCGCAGAAGGCGACTTTTCTTCCTGCGCTTGCTGTACCATTTGAATGATTTTTTGGAACAACGTCTCGGTCGCAAGCTTAGTCACTTCAATCGTCAAGACACCGTTTAAGTTGACGCTTGAGCCGAACACGTCATCTCCGATTTGTCGGTCAACCGGGACAGACTCTCCTGTGATAGCGGCTTCTTCGACAGATGCGCTTCCTTTCATGATTCGTCCGTCGACAGGGATGCGTTCGCCTGGGCGGACGTAAATCCGATCACCGACTTTCAAGTCGTCAATGTGCACAACTTCAAGTTCATCAGAAGAGGTTAAACGAGTTGCTTGTTCAGGTTGTAGTTCCATCAACGATTCAAGCGCACGTTCATTTTTATTCATCGTGTACGTTTCGAGGGCACCTGATAGAGCAAAAATAAAGATTAAAATCGCACCTTCCATCCAATAGCCGATGGATGCGGCACCGATGGCGGCGATAATCATGAGTAGCTCTACGTTCAGGGATTTTGTCTCGATCGTATCTGTGATCCCTTCTTTCGCTTTTGCGTATCCTCCAATGAAAAAGGCAGATAAGTAAAGCGTGACATGAATCCAAGGAGCTCCTTCTTGTGTTTCGGCGATATAAGCGAGTACAATCAATACACCGCTAATGAGCGCCATAATCAATTCGATATGTTCGTACCAGTTAGCCCGTTTGAAAACGTGGCTTTTTTCGTGTGTAACCGATTGGACGTTCATAGAATCCCTTCTTTCTAATTGAGAATAAATCTCGATTAAATGATAATGATTGATGATGATTATCATCTTCAATTGGCTTAAAATAAGGTTTTAATCTACGTTTGATTCAATATCTTTATTTGTAATAATTATTATCTAGGTTTATTTTAACACGCTCATCAGTGGCTCACAAATAAAAAGATTAAGGAGTTTTTGTGTCATGCAGAATATATTTCAACGCCCATGGACAGTGGCGTTTTTGGCGATTTTTAATACGTTGTTATGGGGCAGTGCCTTCCCGTTCATCAAACTGAGTTATGAGAAGTTGGATATTCAGTCGAATGAATATGGTCAACAGTTGTTGTTCGCAGGCGAGCGCTTCTTACTTGCTGGGATCCTTCTGCTCATCATCAGTCAGACGGTATTGAAACGTTCGATTCGATTGACGCCTAAGAAGTTTAGAGCGTATGCGCATCTCGGTTCTTTTTTAACGTTTCTTCAATATTTGTTCTTTTATATCGGACTCTCCATTTCGACTGGCGTACAAGGGTCAATCATTGCCGGGTCGACATCGTTCTTCCAAATGGCACTCGCTCATATCCGTTATGACGATGACAAATTGAATCGTTTGAAAGGACTTGCCTTGACGTTTGGCTTTTCTGGAATCGTGATCGCGAACTGGCCAGCGACTGGTACGGAAGTCGGTTTTGGATTGGGTGAGATCTTACTGATTTTAGCGATGGTAAGTGGTGCGTTCGGGAATTTGATTGCGAAGGACTATTCGAAAGAATATGATGTTGCCCCGATGACGGCTTGGGCGATGGTGACAGGTTCAATCGGATTGCTCGTCATCGGCTACTTGTTAGACCCAAGTGGGATCTCGATGCCATACACAGGACAGACGATTGCGTTCCTGTTCTATTTAGCGATGTTGTCAGCGATTGGATTTACACTCTGGAATACGTTGATGAAACATAATCCAGTCAGTCGGATTTCACTTTATATCTTCCTAGTTCCCTTATTTGGTGTCATGTTGTCAGGTATTTTACTCGGGGAGACCATTCCGTGGAACGCGATTGTCGGACTCATTTTCGTTATCGTAGGGATTTATTTGTCTACTTATTTTCAAGGGAAGCGCGTGAAAAAACGAAGCGTAAGTCGTTGAAAAAAGAGACGGAGTTGACGGAATGAATATCCCATGACAAAATAAATTAAAAATTCTGAATTTTAAGCTCGGAAATCGGTCTTCGTTTGTAAAGACTTGCGTACGCAATCATTCAAAGGAAGGAGGAAAAACAATGACTAGAAATCGAATCGTCCGTAATATCCTCATCTCGCGTCAACCGAAAGATGAGTACGTCAAGTACGTGATGAAGTGCGTGAGTCAAAGTTTAAAAGAGCGTCACGGTCCCGTGGCGACCCGCGCGACGAGACAAGGGGATGACATTCAGACGAGATGGCAGTTCGAAGACCGTGTCGTAGAGGTGACGTTGAAATCGGAAGTCCTCGCCTCACTGGATACGGAGCCGTTCGCACTAGATGAAGTGTTCATCCAGGCGTTGCAATTGAACGACGAGGAAAAAGATCGAGTTGTAGAATGAAAGAGGCAGATGGTTCATGGGAACCATCTGCCTCTTTATATATTGATCGGTTTTGACTTAGAGGTGAAGAGTCGCAATGCGAGAATGCCTAAAATCAGCGTATACATGAAGAAGTAAACCTCTTTCGGAAGCGATAACCAATAGGCGCCAATCATCGGTCCTGAAATCGAGCCGATACTGAATGAGATGCTATACAGCATGTTGCCAGTCGGGAGGAGGGAGCGAGGGAGCACCTCTGTCATGTGTGCTAGACCAAGTGAATACGTCGACCCTAACCCTGCGCCGGCAAGAGCGAACAGCACGAGTAGACCGACATAGTGATCGACAACAAGATTCGCTAAAGCGAAGACGAGTGTACCGAACGCCAGAACGATTTGCAAAATTCGTTTCTTCCCATACAAGTCAGCGAGTCGACCGAGAGGGAGTTGGACGACGATCGACATGACGATGAACGTCGTAATCAGTGTACTCGTCTCTGTCAGGCTCATCCCGTTACGCGACGTAAAGATTGGGAAGTTGGCATTCAAGCTCGCTTCCAGGAATCCGTATGTAAACGCAGGGAGAAGCGTGTATCCTGCACCGACTAGAATCAACCGGATGCGTCCCTTCGAATCCGTCTTCACTTTCTCGATTTCAGGGAACTCATTCTCGACTTTAAAGACGAGCATCAATGAGGCAAGACAGAAAAAGACGATGATCAAAAACGGTAACCAAAACCATAGATCGACAAGTGGTGCAAGTAAAGGTCCGACGGCGAAACCTAGACTGAACGACATCCCATAATATGCCATCGCGCGACCGAGACTTCGCTTATCCGTAGAAGATGTCACCCACACTTGTGAACCGTAGTGGAGGGCAGAGTCACCAAACCCGATAAAGAAACGCATCATCGCCCACACGAGTAAAGACGGCCAGATGGGCAAAGCGAAAGTCGCGAATGCGGTTAACGCAATTCCGAGGACGATGGTCGGACGAAATCCGTACTTTCGGACGAAGCGCTCAAGGAGCGGCGCAGAGACGATTACCCCGACATAGAGCATCGTCGCATTCAATCCGTTCACCCAAGCAGGTGCTCCGTCACGTTCAATCAACGTGGAGAGGAGGGGAATGAGTGCACCTTGAATCAAGCCGGATATAAAGACGATCAATAGTAAAATCATAAAACGAAAGCGGAGCATGGATTCACCTCATGAAGTCAAAGTAAAAAGCCGAGAAGGTTCTCAGCTTTTTGTGTCGTCAATCGGTTGTGGAGAGTGATTCAAGTGAAGCAATTCATCATCCCAACTGCCTTGACTAAACATTTCATCATGCTCTACTTTGTCTGAAACGAATGCGGCTGTCAATAAGATGCTAAGCACACCACCAAAAATAATAATGGCCATTACAGTGATCATGAATACATAAATCGCTGTCATCTATATACACCTCGATTCAGTTAATATACAGAACATTTCCCGAATCGAAATAATTAAAACGAAGTAGCTTTACGAGATTGGAAATCGACCTTCGGATAATAGGCTTG
This sequence comes from Exiguobacterium sp. CH10, assembly GCF_018617635.1. Classification (NCBI taxonomy): domain Bacteria; kingdom Bacillati; phylum Bacillota; class Bacilli; order Caryophanales; genus Exiguobacterium; species Exiguobacterium sp. CH10. The sequence goes on along the minus strand of NZ_JACSKO010000004.1, from coordinate 37,321 downwards.
CTTGACGAGTGCGTTTGGTCCAAGGCATTTCACAGCGGGACAATGACAAGAAAGCGTAGCATTTAACTGACTGTTCGTCCATGTATCGTAAGCTTCCTGGAATGAGGTGTCGTATACGGTGCCGAGTGTACCGAGCTCGTCACCAAAATCCGTCACAATAATCTGACCATCAAAGATGTTCGTGTTAAGGCGTGAACGGCCGTCCGGATCGTTTCGGACCGTCACGTTTTTCGATTCATGAAGTCGTTTCAATAAAGCGCGATCTTCCGGCAAATCAGAACATGCATAGAATGGTAACGTTCCGAACAACATCCAGACGTTCTCGTCTCGGACATCGAGCAAGTCGTGAATCGCTTGTCGCGTATCCGCGAGTGACGCCGACTCGAGTGCGCTAGCGAAATCTGCAGGGTACATAGGGTGCACCTCGTGACGTTGGCAACCGAGTGAGACGATTTCTTCATGAATTTCTTTTAAATGCGGAATTGTCCGTTTGTTAATCATTGTTTCTGCTGACACGATGATCCCTTCAGCGGTAAGGGCGCGGGCGTTATCTTTCATCGTTTGGAGCATTTTTAACCGGGCCTGTTCACTCGGTTTCCGGTCCATCATTGCAAATCCACCTTCAAGGAAATCGGCATCGGTGCCCCAGTTATGCGAAATGTGCAAAACGTCCAAGTAAGGGGTAATAAGATGATAGCGAGATAACGGTAGCGTCAAGTTCGAGTTGATTTGCGTACGTGCCCCACGTTCTTTCGCATAACGCAACAACGGGACGACATAGTTGCGAACCGACTTCATCGATAACATCGGCTCGCCACCTGTAATCGAGAAAGCGCGTAAATGTTCAATTTCATCTAACCGTTGAATCAACAGTTCGAGCGGTACTTCCGGCTCTTCCGTTTGGTCGAGCATATAACCGACTGCACAGTGCTCGCAGCGCATGTTACACAATTTTGTTGTGGTTACTTCGACGTTGGATAAGACGAGTCGACCATGTTCAACTTGGTCGAGATAGGCTTCCCAAGGGTCGAAGGTTGGGGAGATGTTTTGCATGTGGATTCCACCTTTTCATCAAGTTACACGAAATAGTATGCTATAATAGCAACTCTTTGTCACGAACCAAAGGAGCGATTACAAGATGGGTAAATCACGTACAGATACCGCCGGAAAGATGAACGTCCTAAAATCGAGAACGGAATTGCTATGTCTATCGGTCAATACGCTAGATGAGCATACGACACCTGAAGATTTACATCGCCTGTTAGCCGACATTGATTCGTTGCGCGCCAAAGTTGTGCGTTACGCCAAAGACCTAGAACAATCGTCTCGAAAGGATGAATCAGATTGAAATTAATTACAGGAGATTTTAAAGATGTCACAGTCGAACGACTTGGCATCAATGGAGAAGGCATTGCGACAATCAATCGCATGGTTATCTTCATTCCGAACTTATTGCCGGGAGAACGAGCAAAAGTTGAAATCACGCGTGTCGAAAAAAACTACGCGGAGGCACGTGTCGTCAAACGCGATAATGACTCAAAAGATCGCGTTAAAGCACCTTGTCCGATTTACGATGAGTGTGGTGGATGTCAAATCCAACATATGAGTTCACGTCTGCAGATGGAGTATAAGGAAGAAATCGTTCGAAACGCTTTCCGTCAAAAGACAAAACTCAACGTGGACAAATCGGATATCCGTCCGACAATCGGTATGGATGATCCGTGGTATTACCGCAATAAATCACAGTTCCCGCTCGGTACACGCCGTGGGAAAATCGTGTCCGGTCTTTACAAGCCGAATTCGAACCATCTCGTACCAATCGAGCACTGTATGGTTCAACAACGTGACACGACAAACATCAACAATGCGATTGTCCGTATTTTAAACGAACTCGACATTCCCGTCTACGATGCACGTCGTGACACAGGTTATGCTCGGACGGTCGTCGTTCGCTCAGGTTACAAAACGAATGATGTACAAGTCGTTTTGGTCGTCGGACATGAAGATGTTCCGGACTTGGATGAATTAAGTGACCGAATCATGGAATTGCCAAACGTCGTCTCATTCCATATCAACATCAACGCGAATCGTTCAGGTGTGATTTTTGGTTATCGGACAGTCCATATCGCAGGACAAGAGAAGATGGATGAACAACTTGATGATGTGCATTATCATCTATCACCACGTGCATTCTTCCAATTGAACCCGGCGCAAACTGAAAAAATGTATCGCGAAGTCGTTGAAGCGGCAGGGCTCACGGGTGAAGAACGTGTTATCGATGCTTATGCAGGTGTTGGTTCAATCGGTCTTTGGTTGGCACCTTATGCAAAAGAAATTCGCGGGATGGAAGTCGTACCGGAAGCGGTCGAAGATGCGAATGATCATATGCGTGAAAATGGCTATAACCATGTCACGTATGTCGAAGGACGTGCCGAGCACTGGATCCCACGTTGGGTGAAAGATGGCTGGATTCCAGATGTCGTGGTCGTCGATCCGCCACGAACAGGGATGGATCATCAATTGATCAACTCGATTATTTCATCGAAGACGAAACGAATCGTTTACGTATCATGTAACCCGCAAACGCTCGCGCGAGATGCCGATCAGTTGATGAAAGCGGGATACAAGGTCAATTACGTGCAACCGTATGATATGTTCCCGCAGACGTCTCACGTTGAATCGGTCGTCGTGTTCGAGAAAAAGAAAAAGAAAAAATATTGACGAGTCCGTGAAAAGACTTGTCGAGTAAGCGTTTTCACGTTATAGTTCAGATGTCAGACTTCTTCTCAAATTTAGAAGTGGAGGAACATCCAATGATTTCACAAGAACGCGTACAAGAACTCGTGCATAAAGCCATTGAAGCGCGCAAACGCGCCTATACACCGTATTCAAAATTTAACGTCGGAGCCGTCGTCATCGATGCATCTGGTAAAGAGATTACAGGATGTAACGTAGAGAACGCTTCGTACGGACTTTCGATGTGTGCCGAACGGACAGCCATCTTCAAAGCTGTCTCGGAAGGTAGTGACTCGATTGAAACGGTCGTTGTCGTCGGCGACACAGAAGGTCCGATTTCACCGTGTGGAGCGTGCCGTCAAGTCATCGCCGAATTCGCAGGAGAGGACTTTACCTTAATCCTTGCGAACTTGAACGGTGATACAAAAGTGATGACAAAAGAAGAAATGTTGCCTTACGGATTTTCACCAAAGGACTTAACGTAAAAGCTGCGGACGATTGTCCGCAGCTTGTTTATTCGTCTTTATATTTCTTTTCACTCACCGAATCATCTTTGGAGTGACGTTTGTTCTTCTCATCCTTCACCCGCTCATTCAATTCCTCGACGGGAATCGGGTCGACGGTTTGCATGCCGTCCTCGTCAAAAATACTCTCTTTGTCCGTATCGACAGCGTCCGGGTTATCAAACGGACGTTTCGACGTAGGTCGTTTCTTTTCCATCCAATCGCCTCCTTCTCACTACAGATTCCACTCCTTGAAAAGTTGTAAACGTTTTCGGTTTGGGTTTTAAGATGATGAAATAGTGGAATGAAGACTTCATAGTGAAGGAGGGGACAGAATGGATCGTAAAGTATTGATGGGGATTGTACTCGGTGTCGCAGGCGCAGCACTTATCGCACCGAAAGTGGCGGCACTGCTTTCGCAACGTGAGGAAGAAGACACGTGGCAGAAGATGGACGAGCGGGAAAGTGTAGATGCGAATCAGGATGAAGCGGAGCAAGGTCTCACGCAACTCGATTCGAGTCACCGTGCCGAATGGCAAGCGAACGGATACCCGCAGACGCATGCAGAACGAGAGCGACTCGAGCAAGAGTCGGTCGATCAATATAAAGGAAAAGACATTTAAAAGGCAGCCTCGCAGCTGCCTTTTTACATATCGAACGCTTCTTCTGGTAAGAGAGGTAAGCCGACCGTAACCGTCGTCCCTTGCCCAACTTCTGAGCTGAAGTGAAGCGATCCTTCATGTCGTTCGATAATATGTTTCGCGATGGCGAGCCCGAGACCGGTACCGCCATCTTTTCGTGTCCGTGATTTATTGACACGATAGAAACGCTCCGTCAATTTATCCAGATCTTCTTTCGGAATGCCTCGACCTTCATCGCGTATTTCTGTGATCGCATAGTTTGTCTCGGCGAATGTCTTCACATAAATCGTTTTGCCCGCCTCGGTGTAGCGGAGTGCATTATCGAGAAGGTTACCGATGACTTGTTCGAGTCGGTCATGGTCGCCAAGAATGATCAAGTCGAAGTCTAAATCGGATTCGATTGTCACTCCTTTTGCCCGGGCAATCGGTTCGAGTCGATAAAGGACATCTTCAAGCACTTGCGAATACACGACGGGTTCTTTCGTCATCGGATACGAATCGCGCTCTAGCTGTGCGAGATCGAGTAAGTCCGTGACAAGACGTTGAAGTCGATTCGTCTCGTTTTCGATGATGTCATAATACTGTGCTCGAGTTTTTTCATCCAACGTGTCATCTTGAAGCATCTCCGTGTACCCGCGAATGTATGAAAGTGGGGTACGGAGTTCGTGACTGACGTTCGCGAGAAACTCTTTTCGCTGTTCTTCGACGAGTCCGAGCGACTCTGCCATCGAGTTGAGCGTGTCCGCCAACTCGCCGATCTCATCATCATACACAATCGGGATGCGGTGTGAGAAATCACCTTGCGCATACACTTGTGAGGCGCGTTTCATCTGGATGAGCGGCTGGATGATCGTATCGATAATCTGTTTACCGAAAAGGAGCAAGTTCACGATCATGAGGACGAGTAAGAACGTGATCATGAGCCGAATCGGTTGGAACGGTTCGCTGATTTTACTGAGTTCCATATAGAGGATGAGCGCATTATCGAGTTCCCCGTCACGTATGAGCGGAAAAGCGGTCATTAATATATCGACGTCCTCGGTCGGATGCTTCCGTGTGACAGAAATGGCATACCCGTCTTGGAGACGCTCGAGATCTTGTTGCCGTAGGAACGTCTTACCGGAGCCGAGTGTATCTTCTCGAACGGAGGAAAGGAATACTTTCGTTTCGGTCAGTTCGTTCGTATACGTCATACTGTCAGCAAACGCGTCAGAGAAACCGTCGGCCTTATAGATTGTGACGAGTTTCTCTCCGCGGTTGATGAGCAGTTCTTCTTGCGTTTGGATATAGAATTTGTCGTACAAATAGAACGTCATGATCAGAAACACGAACGCTGAGAAGAGGCTGGCTGTCCAGATGGTAATCCAAATCCGCTTCCGGATCGTGTATCGCTTCATCCGTTTGCCTCGAATTTATATCCGATGCCCCAAACAGTTTGAATGTAACCTCCAGCCTCCCCGAGTTTCAGACGTAGCGTCTTAATGTGCGTGTCGACCGTGCGGAGGTTACCGTGGTATTCGGTTCCCCAAATTTGATCGAGCAACTGTTCACGAGAGAACACTTTTTCGTCGTTCGTGATGAAGAGGTAGAGTAAGTCGAACTCTTTTCGTGTCAGGTTGACGGTTTTTCCTTTCACGCTGACGGCGCGACCTTCGATATCGATGGAAAGAATGCCGACATCAAACGTAGCTTCTTGTTCTTTTGAAAAACTATGTGTGCGACGGAGTGTCGCTTCGATACGGGCAAGTAACTCGCGTGGGCTAAACGGCTTCGTGATGTAGTCGTCTGCTCCGATTTTTAGACCGTGAATGCGGTCAAGTTCTTCAGAGCGTGCCGTCAACAGAATGATCGGAACGTTCGAAAACTCACGGATGCGCATGCAGGCAGTCAGTCCATCGAGCTCCGGCATCATGACGTCGAGTAAGACAAGGTGGAATGTCTCTTCTTTTAAACGTGCGATGGCTTCAAGGCCGTTTGAGGCGGTGACCGTCTCATACCCTTCTTTTTCTAAATTTGATACAAGTAAATCTCGCATTTGTTCTTCGTCATCAGTTACGAGGATACGAAACATTGATTCTGACATATGTCATTCTCCTTTACGAAACGGTTAACGAGAGTTGTGATGAATCCCTCATACCTTTATCATACCTATCTCTTCGAATTAGAACAGATTTATTCGGCTCCGACAAGTTACCTCCATCAAATCCACACAAAAACGCCACAAAAAAGCCAATTCTTTGACAGAATTGGCTCATGCTTCGAGTTGTGCCTCGTAAGGGACTTCGTATTCCGGGATGTGAAGGGCGTGCAAGTAAAGTTGGAAGCTCGATTTGGATACTTCGTATAATACATATTCCACATCACCTTGGTTGATTTCAGCGAGCAGTTCAGAACGAAGCTCATTCGCGCAAAACGCGTACGGGAGCTTCTCTGCTGCAGCAATCGATCGTTCATTCGACTTACGAATCTTTAAGAACACACTTTCAATATCAAGCTCGAAGAACAGTTCTGAGAAGAACGCCTCTTTCGCAACTTGATTATAACCTTTGCCGTGATACGGCTTGCCAAGCCACGTGCCGAGGAATCCATAGCCGGATTCGACATCGAACAAGCTGATCGTCCCAATCGGGGTGCCATACTCGTTCGTGATGGTACGTGAGATGATATTTCCTTGCTCTTCTAGCTCGATGATTTGCTTCGTGCTAAATAAAAACTCGTCAAAGTGGACCGTCTTTTGACGGACATACGGAAAGACATCTGGGTGTTGCATCAGTTCGAACAACTCCGCGCAGTCGGTGAGCTCACGAAATTTGAGCACCTTTACATTCCTCCTCCTATTTCAGACCGCTGAAGAATAGTCGTAACGAAAGCATACTTCTGGCTTCGCTGTTCGAACCGCCTTGGCTGCTTTATGAAGTTACAAGATAATTTTATATAGTATTTTTAAAAAAGCAAGTAAATTATGCGTAAAATGCTTATGAAAAATAATGAAAATTATTCGACCTCATGATGCGTTTCCGCACGGTCTGTTTTATAGACAACTTCACCATTAACAATCGTCATAATCGGCTTCGCTAAATAGTCGAGCGGGAAGTGATTCCAGAGCACGAGATCGGCGTCTTTTCCGACTTCTAGTGAGCCGATGCGGTCGTCAACACCGAGTGATTCAGCAGGGTTGATGGTGATCCCTCGTAGCGCAATATCGACAGGTAACCCTTCGCGTGCAGCAAGACCAGCACATAAATTTAAATACTGCACCGGCGTGTACGGATGATCGGTTGTAATGGAAACAATCATGTCGTGCTCATGGAGGATGCGGTACGTTTCCCACGTCTTATTTTGAAGTTCGATTTTCGACTTTCGCGTAAAGGTCGGTCCGACGGTGACATGTTTCACACCGAGCTCTTGTAACTTTTCTGCGACGAGGTGACCTTCCGTACAATGTTCGATGCGGTAGTCGAGGTCGAACTCTTTTGCAAAACGGACGACCGAAAGAATATCGTCTGCACGGTGCGCATGCACACGAATCGGCATGTCGCGGTCTAGGGCGAGTTGGATCATCTGACTCCCGAACGTGCCGATCGTCTTCGTTGAACCGACCGTACGAAATGCTTCACGGAGCAAGCCCATGATTCCCATCCGCGTCAGGTCGCCCGTTTTCCCCATACTATGAATTCGTTTCGGGTTTTCGCCGAGTGCCATCTTCAGTCCCGCATGACGGCGGACAATCATATCATCAATATAGCGGCCGTGCGTTTTGATGACACTTGTCACACCGCCGATGACGTTCATACTCCCGGGCATGACTTGGACAGCGGTCACGCCAGCCATCAATGCTTCCTGGAACCCTTCATCGAGTGGGTAGACGCCGTCGATGGCACGAGCATGAGGTGTCATCGCTTCGACCGTTTCGTTGGCGTCGTTCCCGACAGAGCCTGTCCCCTCGTCGTATAAACCGAGATGGGTATGCGCGTCGATGAAACCAGGGAATAAAAAGTTTCCTTCCGCTTCGATAACATTCTCGTTGTCTATGGGGTCGAGTAATTCGGCCATTTCGACAATCTTTCCATCACGGACACGGACGTCTCCGTAAAAATGGGGGGCGGTAATCGGATAAATATGGGCGTTTCGAATAAGTAAGTGACTCACGATTCATTCTCCTTAAGCATCTTGTAATAGGTTTTTTAATGCGGGTTCTAATGTGTCATATCGGAAATCAAAGCCATGTTGGAGCGCTTTGGTCGGTACGACTTTTGCTCCTTCTAAAACGATGACACTCTTTTCACCGAGTGCGAGTTTCATCATTGGGGCGGGTGCCGGGATCCAGTGAGGACGATGCATCACCTTCGCGATCGTCTTCCCGAACTCATTCATCGTCACCGGTGTAGGGGCGGTTCCGTTTACAGGACCTTCGATTGTATCCGTTTCGATGATATGCACGAACAACCGCACGAGATCATCTAAATGAATCCATGGAACCCACTGCTTTCCGGATCCAATTTTACCACCGACTCCGAATTGATAGGGGAGTTTCATTAATGGGAACGCACCGCCATCATTGGATAAGACGACGCCTGTACGCATCGTCACGAGACGAACGCCCAAATCGCGAATCGGTTCAGCTTCTTGTTCCCAGAGTACACAAACATTCCCGAGGAAATTGGTTCGTGTCGGTAATGGGGTTTCTTCTGAATACGTGATGGAACGGTCTTCCCCGTATATGCCGATTGCCGAGCCGCTGATGACGACTTGAGGTTTATGTTTTAACTGTTGAATGATTCGGACGACTTCCTTTGTCCCTTCGATTCGACTTTGGAGGATGGCTTGCTTCTGTTTATGGGTCCAGCGTCCGTCGTTGATGGACGCACCTGCCAAATGGATGAATGCGTCTGTTCCTTCGAGCTCTTCTTCTGGCTTGCTATTTGGCGTTAGCCATTCGATGAACGACACCCCGCGATGGCGGGGACGTGGATGTCTTGTCAAGACGACGACTTGGTGACCGGCGTCAGCCAGTGCGCGGACGAGCGGTTGACCGATCAACCCGGTTCCACCGGTGATTGCGATTTTCATGAAATTCCCTCCGATATCATGTGTTGTTTCTAAAATGGGTATAAGTCAGTATATCCAGATGAATACCCTTTCTTCTAACTTATCAAAAATCCTTTCCGATTCCTGAACGTGATATGTTAGAAACATGAAATGGAGGGGAGTCGTTGTGAAAATTGCGAAGTTCACGACCCAACAAAAGAATAAAGACCGATTGAACGTCTTCATCGAACGCGAAGGGAAAGAAGAGTTCGCATTCGCCATCGATGTTGACGTGTTTATCAAGTACGGGCTTACAAAAGGGATGGAGCTCGAAGACGACTTTGTGCAGGATGTGCTCGAGGCGGAAGAGGCACAGAAGGCCTATAAACTAGCCGTCAATTATTTATCGTACCGAATGCGTGCGATTTCAGAGGTGCAGGACTATCTCATGAAGAAGGAGTTAAGCGAAACTGCCATCAAACATGCCATCACGCGACTGAAAGAGCAGCGTTACTTGAATGATGCGGAATTTGCGAAAGCTTATGTCCAAACCAAATTCAATACGAGTCCAAGTGGACCGATCAAAATCAAACGTGAGCTCGAACAGCTCCGCATTCCACCGGACGTTGTTGAATCCGTATTAGCATCAATCACACACGAAGAACTCGTCGAAAAGGCTGGAAAGTTCGTAAAACGGAAACAATTGGAAACAAATCGTCGTTCTGCCACAGAAGTGCAACAAAGAATTCAACAAACCCTGATGCAAAGGGGGTTTACCTTTGATATTATTTCAGAGGCGATTCAAATTTTTTGGGAAGAAGAGGACGAAGATGTCGAGATTGTGGCATGTCTGAAGCAAGCTGAAAAGTTGAATCGGAAGTTCAGCGGGTATGATGCGTTCGAACGCAAGCAGCGCATGAAGATGCAGCTTCGTCGCAAAGGATTTCCGTATGATGTGATTGAACGTACGTTAGAGAGACTCGTTGAAGAAGAATCGTGATGGGACATCTGTTTACGGTAGGGGAAAACACGAAAAGGTGGGTCTACATTGACGATTTTAGAATGGATTACAGCACTGACGCCGATTGTGGCCGTGCTCATCTTATTGGTAATTATGCGTTTACCTGCATCAGTAGCCATGCCCTTGTCACTCGTGACGACGGCGATTTTAGCGTTCTTCGTTTGGCAATTGGATGCGACTCGGATCATGGCGGCGACACTGCAAGGGCTCGTCATCGCCGTGACGACTGTATGGATTGTCTATGGTGCGATCGGGATGATGAATACGATGAAAGAAGGGGGCGGAATGAATGCGATTCGCTCTGGATTCGTCAACATCACACCCGATCCGCGTATTCAAGTCCTGATTGTCGGTTGGTTGTTCGTTTCATTCATTGAAGGGGCTTCAGGGTTTGGTACACCGGCGACAGTTGCGGCACCGCTTTTAATCGCCCTCGGATTTCCGCCGATTGCTGCTGTCGTGATCGCACTGTCTGCGGACGTATCAGCTGTCACGTTTGGAGCGGTCGGGACACCGGCGCTCATCGGGATTGGGAATGGTCTTTCGCTAGACGTGAACCAACCTGAGTCAATTGCCTTTTTGACGGAAGTCGTCTTGCAAACCGTATTGATCGATATGGTTGTCGGTCTATTCATCCCGTTCATTTTGATTTTGATGCTGACGCGCTTCTTCAGCAAGGAGAAGTCAATCAAACCGGCGCTCGAAGTATTTCCGATTGCAATCGTGGCAGCGCTATTATATAGCGTACCAGCTTACATTTGGACACTCGTCCTTGGATTTGAATTTGGAGGAATGCTCGGTGGACTAACGGGTCTCGTCATTCTCGTAGCCATGGCGCGTAAAGGGATTCTCATGCCGAAACGCGTATGGACATTCGATGGATATATGGACGAACTGGAACCATCCACTGAAAAAGTAACGTTAACATCGAACAAGCGTGAACTACCGCAGTGGAAAGCGTGGGCGCCTTATCTCATCTTGACAATTTTCTTAGTCCTCACCCGTACGGTTCCGTTTTTGAATGAACTGTCTCGGAGCGTTCGGATCAACCTGCCGAACATTTTGGGCGTAGAAGGAATCTCGACGTCTTGGGAGCCGTTCTACTCACCGGGCTTCATGTTCATCTTGACGATCATCGCAACATTCTTCCTGCACAACATGAGTTGGTCGCAAGTGACGTCGGTCTTTAAAGCGACGACGTTTGGAATCGTCGGGACAGTCATCACGTTAGCAGCCTCTGTTCCGATGGTTCGTATTTTCATCCACTCTGAAAATGGGGGAGCTGGACTTGCATCGATGCCGGTCGAACTTGCGACGGCAGCTGCTGACACGTTCGGTGGGGTATGGCCGCTCGTCGCACCGTGGATTGGGGCCCTCGGCGCCTTTGTCTCGGGGTCGGCGACCTTCTCGAATATGATGTTTTCAAGTTTGACAACGAACGTAGCCGAATCGGTCGGACTCGATAATACGCTCGCCTTATCGATGCAGATGGCAGGGGCGAACGCGGGGAACATGATCTGTGTGTTGAACGTCGTAGCGGTTGCTTCTGTTGCGGGACTGCTCGGTAAAGAAGGGACTATCATTCGATACACGCTCATGCCGATGATTTATTACGTCACGGCAACAGGGGTCATTGGTCTCATTTTGGGCATGTTTTTCTTAAACTAAATCAAGTTACAATTTTTTTACAAAATAATATTGACAATTTTCAGAACAGTCTGCTAAGGTTTGAGTAGATTTTAAAACTATGAAACGAGAGGAGCCAGAATGATGAACAACATTGCACTCACAAACACACTCAAAACATCATATGGCTACTCGTATTTAACTGCGTGACTTTGGCAGCTGGATAGGGGTAGTGTCCTTTCCCTGACCATGCAAAAGATTGAAGACTACTTCAAGCGCGCTTCATTTGATTGGTTGCACAATCAGGTGGAGTGCGCTTTTTTGCGTGCTTAGGTGGATTGGACGGAAGGGGGAAATCAGTCATGAAGCTGATTAAACAATTAGATTGGTTTATTAAAAGACAGAAACGGACGTATTTGATTGCCATCATCTTACTCATCATCACGGGAGTTGTAGATATGCTGCCACCGTGGATTATTGGACAGGCAATCGATGCGATTCGTGAAGGAAGTTTGACGACAGAACGATTGATCCTCATTGTGTCATCACTTTTAGGCATCATGGTGTTGTCTTATGTGATGTCGTACTTGTGGATCGCCCGACTATTCGGGACAGCCTTTTTACTTGAGAAGAAATTGAGAGGTCGTTTTTTCGGTCACCTCCTCAAACAAACGCCACGCTTTTATCAACAACATCGTACGGGGGACTTGATGGCACTCGCGACAAATGACTTGAAAGCGGTTGAGCGAACAGCGGGATTTGGGGTCATGACATTAGTCGATTCGTTCAACATGACGCTCATCGCGTTGACGATCATGGGTGTATTCATCGATTGGAAGTTGACACTTGCTGCACTTTTGCCGATGCCGATTCTCGCTTGGTCGATGAATAAACTCGGAAGCCAAATTCATACACGTTTCACGGCAGCCCAGGATTCATTTGGAGTGATGAACGACCAAGTTGTCGAGTCAATTTCAGGTCTCCGGGTCGTCCGATCATTCGTTCAAGAAGAGGCGGACACGAAAAAGTTTGATGACATCACAGACGATGTCATGGCGAAAAACATGCACGTCGCAAAAATCGATGTATTGTTTGAACCGGTCATCAAACTCCTTGTCGGACTCAGTTATTTGATTGGGCTATCGTTCGGGACGTATCTCGTCTTTACGAACGACATCACGCTCGGTCAGCTCGTCTCGTTCAACATCTATTTAGGAATGCTCATTTGGCCGATGTATGCATTCGGTGAACTGATCAACGTCGTACAACGGGGAACGGCGAGTCTCGAACGAATTGAATCGACGATGAACGAAGCTCCGGACGTTGCCTCTACGGGGACGGTCCAGATCGACGTTCCGGAGAAAATCACATTTAAATCGCTCTCATTCCGTTATCCGAATGCGAATCGTGATTCGTTAGAGGACATCGTCCTGCACGTTTCGCGTGGCGAGACGATTGGGGTCGTCGGACCGACCGGGGCCGGGAAGACGACGTTATTGCGTCAGTTACTTCGGGAGTATCCGATTGATGATTCACTTCTCGTGAACGGCGTGCCGATTTCGGACATCAAACTCGAAACGGTTCGTGGCTGGAGTGGTTATGTGTCACAAGAACATCTTCTCTTCTCGAAAACGGTTCGCGATAACATTCGTTTCGGAGTGGATGATGTCTCGAATGAGGCGCTAGAGACGGCGATTCGTCTCGCGGCGTTTGATACAGATATTGAACATTTAGAGAATGGTTTAGATACGGTAGTCGGAGAACAGGGTGTCATGCTGTCAGGCGGACAGAAACAACGTCTGTCGATTGCACGAGCGTTGTTGAAGAATCCTGAGATTCTACTCCTTGACGATTCGCTCTCAGCGGTCGATGCGAAGACAGAATCACGCATCATCGATTCCGTTCGTACGAGCCGCGAAGCGAAAACGACATTCATCGTCGCACACCGTCTTTCTGCGGTGGCGCACGCTGATCAAATCCTCGTCCTTCAAGACGGGCGTGTCACAGAACGTGGCACACATGACCAACTGATGGAACGCCACGGTTGGTACTATGAACAATTTATTCGACAAGGAGAGTCGGAGTAATCCGGGAAAGGGGGAATCTCTCATGATCGATCAATATGAATTAGATCCAGTCCGTCGGAAGAAAACGATCCGTTCACTCGTTGGGTACGCCAAACAAGTGAAACGCTCGATCTTCCTCGGATTGACATTACTCTTTTTAGCGGTCGGTGCAGAACTTGCCGGACCGTATATCGCCAAAATCATTATCGATGAGCATATCGTCGCCATCGAACGTGATTGGGTTCAAGTCGAGTCTGGCGGTAGCGTTTCCTTTAATGGAAACTCGTACGAGAAAGAAACGAGGTTTGATGGGCAAGACGTGGTTCAGCCTGTCTCCATCGTGCAGACGACGGACGGATACTATCTCGTCCCTGATGCTGTGATGAGCGGTGGAATCCGAGACGTCGAAGGAGACGTGTTGACGATCACAAGAGGTGATGAGACGGCGACATATGAAAATATCGTCTCGCTCTCGTCGACCGACGTGTTCCAGTTTTATCAAACAGATTTACGAGCAGTGCTCATGCTGTCTGGTCTCTATGTCGTCCTATTGCTACTCGCAGCCGGATTGAACTGGGGACAACAAATGCTCTTGCAACGCTCGGCGCACAGTATCGTGAAAACGATGCGCCTTGACGTGATGAAGCATCTACAAACGATCCCGGTACGCTATTTTGACCAGACGCCAATCGGGAAAATTGTCAGTCGTGTCACGAACGACACGGAGACGATTCGAGACCTGTATTTAGGGGTGCTTGCCCGCGTCTTCCAAAGCGTCGTCATGATGATTGGGGTACTGATTGCGATGTTCTTCCTAGACGTACGTCTAGGCTTCGTCTCACTCATCATCATCCCGGTCGTCATCGTCTGGATCAAATTGTTCCAGCGCTTCTCGACGAAAAATAACTTCCGCGTCCGTGCGCTCGTCGCGGATATGAATGCACAGTTGAATGAAAGCATTCAGACGATGCCGATCATTCAATCGTATGTTCGCGAAGATCTCGTTTACGACGAGTTTAATGAGAAGAACAGTGACAACTTCCAAACGAGACGAAAACTATTGAAATTGGATGCATTGATGAGTCATAACTTGGTCAACTTCTTCCGAAACATGGCGCTCGCCTTACTCATCTGGTTTGTCGGGGCACAAACACTCGGTGGGGGAAGCATCCTGACACTCGGGATCTTGTATGCCTATATCGATTACGTCTCGCGTATTTTTGAGCCAGTGACACAAATCATGAACCAGTTATCACCGCTTCAACAAGCGCTCGTATCGGCCGACCGGATGTTCCAGTTGCTCGATGAAAAAGGAGAGCCGGTCTCATCGGAGCGTATTCCACGATTTAAAGGGGAAGTTGTCTTTGATGATGTGACATTCAGTTATGAAGCAGGGAAACCGGTATTGCAACAGATTGAACTACACGCGGCTCCAGGCGAGACGATTGCCCTTGTTGGACATACGGGCAGTGGGAAGAGTTCGATCATGAACTTGCTCATGCGTTTTTATGACCCATCGAAAGGCGTTCTCCGCATCGATGGAATGGACGTGACGAAACTGCCGACTCAGGCAGTACGAGACCACCTCGGAATCGTCTTACAAGACCCGTTCCTGTTCACTGGAACGATTCGAACAAACATCACACTTGGAGATGAATCCATTACAGATGACCAAGTATGGAAAGCACTGACAGCCGTAGGGGCGGACCGTTTCGTGAAGCAGTTGCCAAAAGGAATCGATGAACCAGTAATTGAACGCGGTGCTTCCCTTTCGAGTGGGGAACGACAATTGATCAGCTTCGCTCGCGCTCTCGTCTTTGACCCGGCCATCCTCGTCCTCGATGAGGCGACAGCGAGTGTCGACTCGGAGACCGAGGCACTGATTCAAGAAGCACTCAAAACACTCACGTTCGGTCGAACGACGTTTGTCATCGCCCACCGACTCTCGACGATTCGGGAAGCGGATCAAATTCTCGTTCTCGACCATGGTCGAATCATCGAACGTGGGAATCATCAGTCGCTCATCGAATTCGGTGGCGTCTATGCCCGAATGCACGAATTACAAAGTAAGCAACAAGCGATCAGTTAAGGAGGTCACATGGAAATCACGGGGAAATATAACCGCGCCAAAGTATTCAATGAACGTATCGATGACATGACGCGGAATCAGATTCAAACCCTTCTCGACCAACCGTTCACAGAAGGAGCATCGATTCGTATCATGCCAGATATGCACGCCGGGAAAGGGTCAGTCGTTGGCACGACGATGACGATTCACGATAAAGTCGTACCGAACTTGGTCGGTGTCGATTTAGGATGTGGGATGCTTTGTACTGAAATCAAAGTCAAACGAATCGACTTTCAGCGACTCGATGACGTGATCCGCGAACTCGTACCGAGCGGGATGAACATTCGCGAGACGGTTCATCCGTACGCGTCTGAACTTCCGCTTGAAGCGGTTCGAGCGCCGTATAAACTCGACCGTGCCTTGCGCTCGGTCGGGTCACTCGGCTCGGGGAACCATTTCATTGAAGTGAACCGGGATGACCAGGGACGTACGTTTCTCGTCATTCATTCGGGTTCGCGCCATCTCGGGGTACAGATTGCCGACCATTATCAAGAGCGCGCGATTCAACACATGATGGAAACGAACGATGTAAAAGAAGCAATCGAACGATTGAAGGATACTGGACGGCAACAAGACATCTCGACGTATCTGGAAGCGGAACGTGAAGCGCGGAAACCATTCCGTGACCTGGCTTATGTCGAAGGGGAGGATATGGACGATTACATGCATGACGTGCGAATCGCCCAACAATACGCAGCAGCGAACCGTCGAGCGATGACGGATGTGATTGTGGAAGCGATGAAGTGGAACGTCGTCAATCAATTCGACACCGTTCACAACTATATCGACCATGACGCAATGATTCTGCGTAAAGGAGCCATCTCCGCGCAAGAAGGAGAGCGTGTCATCATTCCGATGAACATGCGAGACGGTTCGCTCATCTGTACGGGGAAAGGGAACCCGGACTGGAACTTCTCTGGTCCTCACGGAGCAGGTCGGATCATGTCCCGTTCAGCCGCGCGCAAACGAGTCGACTTCAAAGAATTCAAACGTACGATGGAAGGCGTATGGTCGACATCGGTTCGACCGTCGACCGTGGATGAGTCACCATTCGTCTACAAATCGATGAAAGAGATTATCCGTTACATCGAACCGGCGGTCAGCATCGATCAAGTCATCAAACCGTTGTACAACTTCAAGGCGAACTGAGTGAATTTCACTCAGTCTCGCCTTTTTCTTTTTTTCGCAAAATCTGATACGCTTACATCGAGGTGAACGAAATGGAAAAGCGGTTAAGTGATTTATCGAAATATGAGTTAGAGCAAGAGATTCAAGCCTTGCATGAGAGAAAGCGGAAGGCTGAACAAATGGGCATGGTCAGCGAAATCGAAGTTGTCCTTCGACGGATTGCGATTGCCGAAAGCTATTTGGTCGACCCGACATCGTTTCGTCCCGGTGAAACATATGTCGTCAACTACAACGACCAACCGTTCCGCTTAAAATTCGTCAACGGTGTCATGGGTTGGGGTACGTTTGAAGGGGACATGACAGAACGCGCCATCCCACTCTCTGAACTGTCGGAGGTGAAACGATGAACCGAAACGAACAATACGAGCGGCTCGCGGCCATTCTAAAAGAGAAGAACGACGTGCTAAACGATTCGGAAGCCATCACATGGGTCGAAGTGCTATGGGAAGACTTTGAGACGTCGCTCGCCAAGGCAGGCGAACCGTATCCAGGAGAAGCGAAAGCGTTTCAATACGTCATTCAACAGATTGATGCATACGGCGCACAGCTCCATTTGTTCCAAACGAAGAACGAGAAGTTTAAGCACTTGATGTCAAAACGAAATTTACATTGAATCACGTCCGTTGCGGCGTGATTTTTTATTTGCAATTCTCATTCAGTTCGTTATAATGAAGGTCGCTAATAGTTTGCTTGTAAGTATAGTATAGATAAACTTTCTTTAGTTGAACTCATGTTTCACTAAACTAGAAGGAGGCGTTCAGTCGTTGGAAGTAGGTCAAAACATTAAGCGACTCCGGATAAAAAAAGGATTGACCCAAGAGGAGTTAGCGGAGCGTACGGATTTGAGTAAAGGATACATCTCTCAAATCGAACGTGATTTAAGCTCTCCTTCATTAGAGACGTTATTTGATTTGTTGAGCGTCCTTGGAAGTTCACCAAAAGAGTTCTTCGATGAAGACTTGAATCAAAAAGTCGTATACACCGTCGATGACCGCACCACATATACGGATGAGGAACGAAAATATCGGACGGAGTGGCTCATTCCAGAATCAAATGAAAAAGAGATGGAGCCGATTCTCGTCACCTTTTTCAAAAACGGAGAATTTAAGCAATATGAACCTTCCCGTTCAGAGACATTGGTATACGTCTTGTCCGGCAAAGTGGCGCTGAAGTTAGGTCATCACACTTATTTCGCTAAAGCAGGGGAAACAATGTATTATGTCGCCTCGGATTCACACCAACTCGTCAACGATCACGATGGCGAAAGTGAATGTCTCATCGTAGCGACCCATTCTTATTTATAAGTCAATAGAGGAGGAAACAGCATGAATGCAGAGACAATTATTCGTTTTGACCACGTGTCAAAGCGTTACGACGACACTGTCGTCCTAGAAGATATCAGTTTTGAGATTGAGCGTGGGAAGTTTTATACGCTTCTCGGTCCATCGGGATGTGGGAAGACGACAATCCTACGTCTCATCGCCGGATTTACCGACGCGACTGAAGGTGATATTCACTTCAGTGGGAAGCGAATCAACGATGTACCCGCCAACAAACGACAAGTGAACACCGTATTTCAAGATTATGCGCTGTTTCCTCATTTGAACGTATTTGAAAACGTCGCGTTCGGTCTCCGCATTAAAAAGTTGAAAGAAGCAGACATTAAAGCGAAAGTGGAGCAAGCTCTCAAGTTTGTTAACTTAGAAGGATACGGCTCGCGCGAAATCGATGAGATGTCAGGTGGGCAACGTCAACGTGTCGCCATCGCCCGTGCAATCGTGAACGAGCCAGAGGTCATCCTCCTCGATGAACCGTTGTCTGCCTTAGATTTGAAACTTCGTACAGAAATGCAATATGAATTACGTGAGTTGCAACAACGTCTCGGCATCACCTTCATCTTCGTCACACACGACCAAGAAGAGGCGCTCGCGATGTCCGATGAGATTTTCGTCATGAACAACGGGAAAATTGTTCAGAGCGGGACACCGACTGATATTTACGACGAACCGATTAACCGATTCGTCGCAGACTTCATCGGAGAATCGAATATCGTACCGGGTGTCATGCCAGAAGACAATGTCGTCACGTTCGCTGGCAAAACGTTCGATTGCGTCGACCAAGGGTTTGACCGTAACGAAAAAGTCGAGGTTATCATTCGTCCGGAAGACTTGGAGATGACATCCATCGATTCTGCGAAACTGATTGTCGATGTTGATTCACAACTGTTCCGCGGCGTTCACTATGAGATTTGCTGTTACGACCAAGAAGGGAACGAGTGGCTCGTTCACTCGACGAAGAAGTCGACCGTCGGATCAAAAATCGGATTGACGTTTGACGAGGAAGCGATTCACGTCATGCGATTAGGAGAGACAGAAGAAGAGTTCGACCGTCGTCTCGAATCCTATGAGGAGGTCCCTCATGAATCAAACTAACCAGACCGCAAAGACGGTATATTTGACGACATATTGGATTTGGATTGCCTTATTCGTCGTCGCGCCACTCGTCCTCGTCGTCTATTATTCGTTTTTTGATATCGACGGGAACTTGAGTTTAGAAAACTATCAGACGTTCTTCTCTTCGACGTACTTGTCGATGACGTTATCATCATTTTGGTACGCGTTCCTGATTACGTTTTTCTCACTACTCGTCGGGTACCCGACGGCGTATTTGTTGACGAAGACGAGGCATAAGCAACTTTGGCTTTTGCTCATCTTGCTTCCGTCATGGATTAACTTGTTATTAAAAGCGTACGCATTCCTTGGGATTTTTGGAACGTACGGCATCACGAATCAGTTTTTAGAGGCGATCGGGATTGGAACGAAACAGATTCTCTTCACGGACTTCAGTTTCGTCTTCGTCTCGGTATACATTTTCATTCCGTTCATGATTTTGCCGATTTACAACGCGATTGAAAAATTACCACCATCTCTCGTCTATGCATCACGCGACTTAGGTGCATCGAACTGGACGACGTTCCGACGTGTCATCTTCCCGTTGACGCTTGACGGCGTCAAGTCAG
Source organism: Exiguobacterium sp. CH10 (assembly GCF_018617635.1). NCBI lineage: Bacteria > Bacillati > Bacillota > Bacilli > Caryophanales > Exiguobacterium > Exiguobacterium sp. CH10. The sequence goes on along the minus strand of NZ_JACSKO010000004.1, from coordinate 17,365 downwards.
GGATTCAAATTGTCTTTATTCCGGCGTTGTCACTCTTCATGATCACACGCCTGATCGCAGGAAACCGTGTCATCACGCTCGGTACAGCGATTGAACAACAATTCCTCGTTACGCAAAACTGGGGGATGGGATCTACGATTGCCGTCTTCTTGATTTTGGCGATGGTTCTCGTCATGGTCATCACGCGTGACTGGGGTGCGAAAGGAGCGGTCCGTCGATGAAACGTAAACGATTCAAACTATCAAACCTATACTTGGCGGCCGTGTTCTTCATTTTATACGCGCCAATCTTATATCTCGTCTTCTACTCGTTCAACAGTGGCGGGACAATGAGTAACTTCGAAGGATTCACCCTTGAGTGGTATAAGTCACTCTTCACGGACACGCGACTTCTTGTCATCGTCTTGAACACGATCGTCATCGCCCTATTATCGGCGACAATTTCGACCGTGCTCGGTGTCATCGGGGCGCTCGCCATCTATACGGCGAAACAAAAGTATACGAAGACATCCCTGTTGTCTTTGAACAACGTCTTGATTGTCAGTCCGGACGTTATCATCGGGGCATCGTTCTTGATTCTCTTCACGATGCTCGGGATTCAGTTAGGCTTCTATTCGGTTCTCTTGTCGCACATCGCGTTCTCGGTTCCGATTGTCGTCATCTTGGTGTTGCCGAAACTTCAAGAGATGAGCCCGACGCTGATCGATGCGTCGCGTGATTTAGGGGCAAGTACATGGGATGTGTTGACGAAAGTCATTCTCCCTTATATCACACCAGGTGTGTTCGCCGGATTCTTCACAGCACTCACGTATTCATTAGATGACTTTGCAGTCACGTTCTTCGTGACAGGGAACGGGTTCACGACACTTGCAGTAGAAGTCTACTCGCGGGCTCGTCAAGGAATCTCGCTTGAAATCAATGCGTTATCTGCGATTTTGTTCGTCTTCACCCTCATCCTTGTCATTGGATATTATGTGTTGGCGCAACGAGGAGCAAAGGAGGTTAGACGATGAAAAAATTAATCATCATGCTGGCTGTTCCGTTGATTGTCAGCTTCGGTCTCCTTCTTTGGATTCAGCAATTGAACGCTGCGCAAGGATTTGGTGGCGACAATACGCTTGTCGTCTATAACTGGGGAGACTATATCGATGAGGATTTGATTGGTGAGTTCGAAGAACAGAGTGGACTAAAAGTTGTCTATCAGACGTTCGATTCGAACGAGGCGATGCTCACGAAAATTGAGCAAGGGGGTACGGCGTTCGATGTAGCCGTTCCTTCAGACTATGCGATTAGTAAGATGATTGAAGAGGATTTGTTGCTTCCAATCGACTACGAGAAGCTTGAGAATTTCGATAACATCGATCCACGCTTTCTCGATAAATCGTTCGACCCAGGTAACAAGTACTCGGTCCCTTACTTCTGGGGAACGGTCGGGATTGTCTATAATCCCGAAATGGTCGATGGTGAAATCACATCGTGGAACGACTTGTGGGAGATGCCGCTTGAAAATGACATCCTTCTTGCAGACGGAACACGAGAAGTGATGGGCTTCGGCTTGAACTCGCTCGGCTATTCGCTCAATACAACGAACAAAGATGAGTTGATTGAAGCGGAACAAAAGCTAGAGACGCTTTGGCCAAACATCAAAGCAATCGTCGGGGATGAAATCAAAATGTTGATGGCAAACCGTGAAGCGGCAGCGGCTGTCGTTTGGTCTGGAGATGCGTCGGAAATCATGTACGAAAATGAAGAACTAACGTATGTCATTCCGGAAGAAGGAACGAATCTTTGGTTCGATAACCTCGTCATTCCAAGTACGGCACAAAATGTGGACGGTGCGCATCAATTCATCGACTTCATGCTAGATGCAGAGATTGCAGCGCGAAATACGGACTATGTCGGCTATTCGACTCCGAACGAAGCAGCACTCGAGTTTTTAGATGAAGAAGTAACGTCAGATGAGCGGTTCTACCCATCTCGCGAAGTGACGCAAGAACTTGAAGTGTATGAAAACTTAGGGAAGCGGATGAACGCTTACTATAACGAATTGTATTTACGCTTTAAAATGCAGAGCAAATAATAAAACATATTATTATTGTTTGAGAGTTAGAAATATAAAAGCGATTGATTCGGTGCTCGTTCCAAATCAATCGCTTTTTTCAACTAGAACGAAATAGGTGTTCACATCATGGATAAAGTTCATTCTCTTCTATAAAATCTAAAAACGTATCTTGCAACTCATTTTCTGTGTCCTGAGAGTCTAGCGACAGACTCAGTTCGAGTTCACTATCGTTTAAAGTAGAGCTGCCATCGATAATACCTAGCATATGAGAAACCGTTTCAATCATAGTCTGTTCTATTATTTTTAACAAAGTCTCTTGACCTTCGCTATCGGATCCCTGATATAGACCGAGTGCTTGTTTCCAATATCCATCCATGTCCGAAGTGATTTCTGATGTTGTGTATATTTCTTTGGATTCAGCCAAACTTTCTTTAATAACCGTCTCATAAATCGCTTTCACGAACTCAATATTTTTTTCTGTCATCGTTTATTCCTCCTATTTTCTTGTATGCAAAATCATCTATGATCTGTTCGTTTAAAAAAGCTTTTTGATGTTTGATATGAATGACTTCAACTATTAGTATCTCATCGATTATTTGATTAAAGAAATAAATTTTAAATATTCTCTTCTTTCGAGATAAGGGTTGATCCTTCTAAAAAATATAGGTTGATTCAATGTTTTCAATTACGAAGTAACGTGACAAGTCATTTATTTATTTTTCGTGATTTAGGATAATCGTTTTTTAATCAGAAAGGACCCATCGAAATGGGTCCTTTCTGTCATGCTTCATGTTTTAACGTGTCACGCTCTTCTTCTGTAAAGACTCGAGAACGTCCTAAAAATCGTTTTCCTTCGACACCTTCGAGGGAAAACATACCGCCTCGACCATCGACCACATCGATAATGAGTTGTGTATGTTTCCAATAATCATATTGTTTCTCGTGGATATAGAATGGGGTGTCGCCGATTTCACCAAGGAGCACATCATGATCGCCCACCATGAACTCGTCGCGTGGAAAGCACATGGGTGAACTTCCATCACAGCATCCTCCCGATTGATGAAACAGAAGTGGACCGTGTTTCGATTTTAGACGTTCAATCAGTTCGAGCGCGGCGGGGGTGGCCTCGACTCGTTTCACCATCTTAGAAGAACCCGAGCTTCTGTTCGCTGTAGCTGACGAGCATGTTTTTCGTCCGTTGATAATGACCAAGCATCATCTTATGGTTCTCGCGTCCAATCCCAGACATTTTATAGCCGCCGAACGCAGCGTGTGCCGGGTATGAATGGTAGCAGTTGATCCAGACGCGGCCTGCTTGGATTTCACGACCGAACCGATAGGCACGGTTCATGTCACGTGTCCAAACACCTGCTCCAAGTCCATAGAGCGTATCGTTCGCGATGGCGAGTGCTTCCGCATCATCTTTGAACGTCGTCACCGATAAGACCGGTCCGAAAATCTCTTCTTGGAAGATGCGCATCTTGTTATGACCTTTAAAGATGGTCGGTTGAATGTAATACCCATCCGCAAGGTCTCCATCCATCATGTTACGTTCTCCACCGATGAGACACTCCGCGCCTTCTTCTTTCCCGATTTCAAGGTAAGAGAGGATTTTCTCCATTTGTTCGTTCGATGCTTGTGCACCCATCATGACGTCCGAATCGAGCGGATTGCCGAGTTTAATCGCTTTGACGCGCTCGAGCACACGCTCCATGAATTTGTCATAGATGGATTCTTGGATCAATGCACGAGACGGACACGTACACACTTCACCTTGGTTTAAGGCGAACATGACGAGGCCTTCAATCGCTTTATCGAAGAAATCATCATCGGCTTCCATGATATCTGCGAAGAAGATGTTTGGAGATTTCCCACCAAGCTCGAGTGTGACCGGGATGATGTTTTGTGAAGCGTACTGCATGATCAAGCGACCCGTTGTTGTCTCGCCTGTGAAGGCGACTTTATCGACACGATCACTCGATGCGAGCGGTTTACCTGCCTCAAGACCGAAACCGTTTACGATGTTCACGACACCTGGTGGCAATAAATCTTCAATCAGTTCCATAAGGACCATGATCGAAGAAGGTGTTTGTTCGGCTGGTTTTAAGACGACACAGTTTCCAGCTGCGAGTGCCGGAGCGAGTTTCCATACCGCCATCAAGATTGGGAAGTTCCACGGAATGATTTGAGCGACGACGCCGAGCGGCTCATGGAAGTGATAGGCGACTGTATCGTTGTCGAGTTCACTGATTCCGCCTTCCTGTGAACGAATCACACCGGCGAAGTAACGGAAGTGATCAATCGCGAGCGGAAGGTCGGCATTGAGCGTTTCCCGAACTGCTTTACCATTCTCCCATGTTTCTGCATATGCGAGCATCTCGAGATTCTCTTCCATGAGATCAGCAATTTTATTCAAGATGACAGAACGTTCCGCGACGGATGTTTTGCCCCAATCATCTTTTGCTGCATGTGCAGCGTCCAATGCGAGTTCAATATCCTCTTTCGTTGAGCGGGCGACTTCACATAATACTTTCCCATTTACAGGAGATGTGTTTTCAAAGTATTCTCCACCAGCCGGTGCGGTCCACTTTCCGTTAATAAAGTTCTCGTAACGGTCCTTAAACTGTACTTTCGTTCCTGCTGAGTTCGGTACTTCATAAATCATGTTCATTCCTCCCTTTTCATACGAGATAGAGGAGTTATGTATGCGCTTACATTTTTAGGTAAGCGAACGACTCCCTTTTTTCATCGTAACGGTATGTTGTGATAAAAGTCAAAATTTTTCGACAATAATTTGTCAATCTTTTGTAAAAACGTTTTGAAGTCAAGGTTTTTGGTAATCAGTACATTGTGTACATCATTCAATTACCTATAAGGAGTGAACTAACATGGCGAAGACATATCAAGTTGATCCGGCGCACAGTTCCATCACCTTCACTGTTAAACATATGATGATTTCAAAGGTAAAAGGCGAATTTAAAGAGTTTGATATCGAAGCGAACGGAGACCCGAACGACTTGGCAAATGCAAGCGTGAAAGTGACGATTCAGGCAGCATCCGTGGATACGAACAATTCGGATCGAGACAATCACCTCCGTTCAGGAGACTTTTTCAATGCAGAAGAATATCCACATATCGTGTTTCAATCGACATCATTCCGCTCGAAAGGCGGCGGTGAGTTTGAATTGACAGGAGATTTGACGATTCGAGGAACGACACGGGAAGAAACGTTCGAAGTCGAGTATGAGGGAAGTGCAAAAGATCCATGGGGTAACATGAAACACGCTTTCTCAGGGGAAGGTTCTCTCAACCGAGAAGATTATGGATTGACATGGAACCAAGCGCTCGAAGCGGGAGGTGTCCTCGTCGATAAAAAAGTCAAATTTGAGTTCGAGCTGCAGTTCACTGAAGCCGAGGTATAAGAAAAGTCGCTCATCTGAGCGACTTTTTATTGTTCGTATACTAGTTTTTTCTGAAGGCTGTCTTCGCTGAATACCCAACCAGTAAAGGAAGATAATACTTCGTTTGACTGTTCGTCTACGATGACGACAGCGACGAACGGATACATATTTTTTGAGAAATAACGTAAGTTCGTGAAACGATATTCAATCATTCCGTTATGGCGTGTCACGGTATACGTATGAATTTTTGAAAACTCGAGGAACGCTTGTAAATCTGCATTTTTTCGAGCTTCAACGAAATGTAAATCTTCTTCTCCAGGCATCGGTTTGTCGCGGAAGCGACCACACTCGATGACTTTCCCTTTCTTCACTTTCACGGCTCCGAGACCATTACGGAAACGGACGGCAACGTGCCAGTCATCCCAACCGATTCCTGGTGAGATAAATAGTTCATGCGCACCTGCAAAGTGTCGTGCCACGGTAGCGAGCGCGCGGTTACGTAATTTAAACTGAATTGCATAGTAACTAATGACAAGCGCAATGAGCAATGCAAAAATAGGGACAGTCGCACCGGTAATCATCCATAATGCATATGCACCGTAATAGGCAGAGAACAAGTACGGATCAAACGTTCCGATGACACCCCAGCCAATCCACTTTTTCGAAAATGGCTGTAGCGCTTGCGTCCCGTAAGCGTTGAACAAATCGACCGTAACATGTAACAACACGGCGATTTGTGCCATCACCCATAGGGATGCGGGATTAACGCCAAGCACCGTACCGATGACGGCACTGACGATGATCGGCCAAGCAAGCAGTGCGGTGATTCCGTGTGAACGACCGCGATGTTGGCGTAAATACGTACTATTTCCTTTTAACTTAAAGACGGTGTCGAAGTCTGGGGCATGCGAGCCGACGAGAGCCGTCGCTGTCATGGCCAGAAACATCTGTGCATCACCTGACACTTCCGGGCTGAGCGTCGCGATGGCACTTAAACCAAGTCCCATACCAATGTGTGTCGCAGTATCCAATGTGCTTCAGCACCTCCATCAATAAATACAAAATCACGTCATCTATTCTTAATAATCATACAATATTTTTAAAACGAGGGGAAACACAATGCTTAATCTTGATAAATTGTTCACAAATTATAATATTCATCAATTCAATGAGGAGTTGGTCACGTGGTTCAATCGTGAAAAGCGTGATTTACCTTGGCGTCATGCGAAAAATCCATATCGTGTCTGGGTGAGCGAAGTGATGTTGCAACAGACTCGGGTCGACACGGTCATCCCATATTACAACCGTTTCATGGAACGATTCCCGACACTTGAGGCGCTCGCTTCCGCCAAGACAGAGGAGGTCGTCAAATATTGGGAAGGGCTCGGTTATTACTCCCGCATCCGAAACTTACACGAGGCGGTCAAAGAAGTCGCTTCTGTTTATGATGGCATCGTACCCGAAGAGAAGGAACGTTTTGAAAAGTTGAAGGGAGTCGGACCCTATACAACAGGAGCGGTGTTGTCGATTGCTTACAACCAACCGGAACCAGCAGTCGATGGAAACGTCATGCGCGTCATGTCCCGACAATTCGGGATCTATGACGATATCGCCGTACCGAAGACGCGTAAACTCTTTGAACAAGTCGTTCGTCGTTTGATGGACCCGACTCATGCGTCCGAATTTAATGAAGGCGTCATGGAGTTAGGGGCAACGGTCTGTACACCGAAAAATCCAATGTGCTCGCTCTGTCCGGTCCAAGATACCTGTTATGCGTATGCCCATCACGTACAAGATGAGCTGCCGGTCAAAACGAAAAAAGGAGCGGCACGTGTCGAAATGTATGACGCGCTATGCATCGAAAAAGACGGGAAAGTCGCCTATGAACAACGACCGGACAAAGGACTACTCGCTGGGATGTGGCAATATCCGCTTACAGAACGAGGAACGGGGGAACAGGTAAACGGAACTTATCTCGGGCAAGTGAAACACGTCTTCTCCCATATCGTCTGGTATATCGATTTATATCGAGTCGATACGCTCCCGACCGATGATGTCGTCTGGTTAGACGCCTCAGAGCGCGAGGTGAAGACAGTTTCTGTGGCTCAACAAAAACTAGAACGATTGGCAGGTGGTGAAAGTGAGACGGTTTGATGTAGAGTCGACATACGATACGACGATTGATACGCTATGGGATCTATTACAGGATGCTTCGCTTTTGACGAAGCTGACAAAGTTTCCTAAAGTACGTCTGGTGGGGGATGGTGCCTCGGTCGAAGGCAATGAAGTGAAGTTGTTAATAGGGGTCGGTCCAATAGAATTGCCTTGGAATAGTGCCATCACGATTTCAGGAAACCGGGCGTTCTGTGATCAAGGGAAGGCACTGCCGTTTCCGTTCAAGCGGTTCACACATGTGCATCGAGTCGAGTCGCGTGACGGAAAGGCGGTCATGATTGACGAAGTGACGTTCGATAGCTATGTTCCGAACATACTCGTCGAATATTTCGTGCTTCGTCCGATGTTTCAGGAACGGGCACGGGCCTTCCAAAAAACACTAAATTCATGAAAATAAGAGATTTCCTTTTTCATTGGTTCTGAAAGTCGCTATAATTAAATATGAGAATTGTATAGCATCACAGCGGAAAGGAGGAGCTTATGAGCTTATTTCCCAAAGCAGGTAGCAAAATCGAGATACAGAGCTACAAGCACAACGGAACTTTGCATCGCGTTTGGGAAGAAACGCTCGTCCTTCAGTCGTCAAAAACGGATATGATCGGATTCAACGACCGCATCATGGTCAGTGAGTCAGACGGTCGGCAATGGAGAACGCGTGAGCCGGCAATTTGCTACTTTTCATCTGAGTATTGGTTCAATGTCATCTGTATGATTCGCGAAGACGGGATTTACTACTACTGTAATCTAGGTTCGCCGACTACATTTGATGGGGATGAACGTGCCATCAAATATATCGATTACGATTTGGACATCAAGGTGTTCCCAGATATGTCGTATACGATTTTAGATGAAGATGAATATGAGCGGCATCGTCGCGAGATGAATTATCCGAAAGCGATTGATCGAATCTTGAAGCAGAACGTGCAAGAACTGATCAACTGGATTCGAGGACGGAAAGGGCCGTTCAACCCAACATTCGTCGATGAATGGTATCGCGAATACGAAGCACGTTACCGGAGATGATTCCTCATCTCCGCTTTTTTTCTTAATGAAGGAGGAACTATGGGTAGTATTAAACGTTATCTGCAATTTGTTAAGCCTTATAAAAAACAAATTGCCCTAACGATTTTCGTCGGGATTTTAAAGTTTTCCATCCCGCTCGGATTACCGTTACTTTATAAATATGTCATTGATAATTATTTAGGTGATGATGCGCCGAGACAGGACTATACGACGCTTGTCTGGTTATTCAGTATCGTCTTCTTCGTCTTTCTCGTTCTCAAGCCGCCGATTGAATACTTGCGTCAATATTTGGCGCAGTGGGCCGCGACCCGTGTCTTGTTCGATGTACGGAACAGACTGTTCGATCACGTCCAGAAGTTGTCGCTTCGCTTTTATTCAAACAATAAGACGGGGCAAATCATTTCGCGGATCATCAACGACGTCGAACAGACGAAAGACTTCGTCATCACCGGCTTGATGAATATTTGGCTCGATATGATTACGATTTTCATCGCTATTGGAATCATGTACACGATTGATCCACAACTCACACTGATCGCCATCTTACCACTTCCGTTCTATGCATTTGCGGTCCGTTATTTCTATGGACGGTTGCGTCGTTTGACGCGTGAACGCTCGGCAGCGCTCGCTGATCTTCAGGGACATTTGACAGAACGTGTGAATGGGATGGCGGTTATTCGGAGTTTTGCGCTAGAGCCATATGAAAACAAGGCGTTCGAACAACAGAACGGCGGGTTCTTGAATGCGGCGCTTAAACATACGAGTTGGAACGCCAAAACGTATGTCGTCGTGTCCACCATCACTGATATCGCGCCAATCCTCATCTTCACAACGGCGTCGTGGCTCGTTATTCAAGAACAGGTAACGCTCGGTACGCTCGTTGCATTCATTGCTTATATTGACCGTCTGTATGCGCCGCTCGGGCGTCTCGTCAACTCGGCGACGACACTCACGCAGTCGGTCGCTTCGATGGACCGTGTCTTTGAATTCTTGGATGAGACATATGATATCGAGGAGAAACCGAACGGATTCGTCCCACTGTCGACAGCGGGTAAAATCGATCTTGAGCATGTGAGCTTTTCATATGAGCAAGACGGAACACGAGCATTGAACGATGTGAACCTTCAAATTCGTTCTGGGGAACGCGTAGCATTCGTCGGGATGTCCGGTGGCGGAAAGTCCACACTGGTCAGTCTGATTCCACGCTTCTATGACGTGACGGATGGAAGTATCAAAATCGACGGGGTCGATGTACGTGATTTCAAATTGCGTGCGCTCCGTGACCAGATTGGAATGGTCATGCAAGACTCGGTCCTCTTCAGTGAATCGGTCTCGATGAACATCCGCATGGGGAATCCGGATGCGACGGATGAAGAAGTCATCGCAGCGGCGAAGGCGGCTAACGCTCATGAATTCATTTCGAAACTGCAAGATGGATATGCAACACCGGTCGGGGAGAAAGGTGTCAAGCTTTCCGGAGGACAAAAGCAACGACTCGCAATCGCGCGTGTGTTCTTGAAGAACCCTCCGATTTTGATTCTAGATGAGGCGACGAGCGCACTCGACTTAGAGAGTGAAGCGATGATTCAAGACTCGCTTGCTCGTCTGACGAAAGGGCGTACGACGTTAATCGTTGCCCATCGCTTGTCGACGATCACCGACGCCGATCAAATCGTCGTTGTTGAGAACGGTCGAATCATGGAGACGGGGACGCACGAAGAACTGATGCGTCGTCGTGGTGCCTATTATGACCTATATATGATTCAAGATTTAGCCGTAGTTGAATAACGAAAAAGTCGAGTCCTTATAGGGCTCGACTTTTTTAGTGGTCTAAAAATCGTTTACGCACATCGGGGGAAGGGAGCGTGCACACTTCCTTCTTCCCGAATAAACGTGTCCGATGTTTGGCGAAGAGATCATATCCGCGATCACGAATCCATTTAGGTACGAATCGGATGAACCGGAGCAGGCGCCAACGGCCATCAAGGTGCTCGGCAATCCGAATCGCTGCGTCTGATTTCAAGTAAGGAACACCTTCTTCAATGTAGACGATACTGTCGACTGATTCTGGGATTCGGTGTCGTGCTCGATACGAATGACCGACCTCGCTTTGGAGCGATGCAAAGTGAATCGAGGCATGTCGGTCGTGACGAATAATGAACTGGACACTGGCATCGCAAAAGTTGCAGTCTCCATCGAATAACACAATCGCAGGCAAGTGCTTCGCCTCCTTCATCGTACTGTTTTACCGTTTTGTCTTCATGTTAAACGTCAAGCCGCGAGTTGGCGAGCTGCTTGCATCTTGTAGAGCGAAACATAATACAAGTAAGCGCCGAGCGCACCGAAGATAAAGATATACCCGCTCATGAAGATAGGACCGATGAATGCACCGACGACGATACCTGCTGCCGCGACGAGTTTGGCACCATGGAACGTCAGGCCACCGAATGCAAGATAAGAAGCGCGTCGCTTGGGGTCGAGCAAATCGACTTGTTTCACTTGTCGAATCGGAGAGTAGAGAAGTTCACCAATCGTAAAGATGATTGCAAGTGCAGCGAGAACGATGAAGGAATTCATCGATGTGATGGCAGCATAGGCCGTCACGTACAACGATAATCCGACGAAGAAGACGGCTTTCTCTTTAAACCGCTTGACGAATGCGGTGACGGCGAACGTGATGGCGACGACAAGTAACGTGTTTTCAAGTTGCATAAAAGCCATCATGCGTACCCCGTCAAACGGTATTCCGAGAATTTGTCGACTTTCGAAGGACTCTGCTAAATGAACACCGATGTAATTCGCCATATGAAACTCGGTCGAAAAGACGAGCATGCTTCCAAGGACGAAGGTGATCCAACGACGATCGCGCAACGCAATTTTATAGTTCTCAATAACTCCATGAATCGGATTTGATGGAGTTGAACGGTTCCCAGTATACGTATCGACCAAATAACGTTGAAGCACCATCGTCGTGATGGTAAGAACGATTGTCATGCCGATGAAGAGAGCGAAGCGATGGTCTCGATAAAAAGCACCTCCAAGCATGACACCTCCTGCGATGGCCAAATTGACGAGCCAATAGTCATATACATAGATGGCTTTTCGATTCGATTCTTCCATCGAATCGATGACGATCGCCTCGAGTGCCGGATAGTTTAATCCGTTCGACACGGCATGCCCGAAGTAAAGGATGGCGACGACGAGTGCCCAGTTGTTCGATGGGTGAATGGCGACGGTCATACCAAGAAAACAGATGATTTGAATCACTTGACCAATTTGTAAGATCACCTTTCGATTGAAACGATCGGAGAAGTACCCACCAAATAGGCCGGTCAAGTAGCCGACGATCACGAATGACGTCATGATGATTCCAGCGGGCACTTTGCCAAGTTCTTCTGAAAAGTAGAGCGCCATGAATGGGAAAATGGCAGAGCCGACGATTCGAATGCAAAATCCGCAAACGAGTCGCAAGCGGACATTTAATGGAAAATCCTTAAATTTCATATTATGAGCACCTCCTTGGTTCTACTGTAATGGGGGACGGTACTCAATAAAAAGAGACACTTTTGGTGAAGGTGTCCCCTTTTAGGCAATAAAAAAGAGATGCTCGCGCATCTCTTTCTCACAACTGTGCAAACGAGCGGTTGACCGCTTCGATTGTCTCGTCGATATCTTGCTTCGTATGTTCTGTTGTGAGGAACCAAGCCTCATATTTCGATGGAGCCAAGTTCACACCGTTTTCAAGCATCAACTTGAAGAAACGTCCGAACTTCTCACCGTCTGATTTCTCTGCACCTTCGTAATCAGTAACGATTTCATCCGTGAAGTATACCGTGAGCGCTCCCTTCAAACGGTTGAGAGTGATGGTCACGCCATGTTTCTCTGCCGCTTCACGGATCCCTGCCTCAAGTCGTGCACCGAGTGTGTCTAACTTTTCATAAACGCCAGGTTGTTCAAGTACTTCGAGACACGCGATTCCTGTCGCCATCGAGGCCGGGTTTCCTGCCATTGTGCCGGCTTGATACGCAGGTCCGAGTGGTGCGACCGTCTCCATGATTTCGGCTTTTCCGCCATAAGCGCCAATTGGTAGACCACCACCAATAATCTTCCCAAGTGCCGTCATATCCGGTTCGATTCCGTATACTTGTTGGGCACTTCCATATGTGAAGCGGAATGCTGTGATGACTTCATCATAGATGACGAGAGCGCCATGTTCGTGCGTGATATCATTAACAGCCTGGAGGAAACCTGGCTTCGGTTCTACGATTCCGAAGTTCCCGACAATCGGTTCGACGAGAACACATGCGACCTGGTCTCCCCATTCCTTCATCATCTCGCGATACGCTTCGATGTCGTTGAATGGGACGGTGATGACTTCTTTAGCTGTGGCTTTTGTCACACCTGCTGAGTCTGGAGAACCGAGTGTTGCCGGACCACTACCTGCTGCAATCAGCATGAGATCCGAATGTCCGTGGTAACAACCGCTGAATTTTACGACGAGTTCACGACCGGTATAAGCACGGGCGACTCGAACTGTCGTCATCACGGCTTCTGTTCCGGAGTTGGTGAATCGTACTTTATCCATAGAAGGGATGGCTTGTTTTAGTTTCTTCGCAAACTCAACCTCAAGACGGTGAGGTGTGCCGTATAATAAACCTTTTGAAGAAGCGTTCATTAGCGCTTCGTGAATGTGTGGGTGGGCATGGCCGGTAATGATCGGACCGTATGCTGCCAAATAATCGATGTAACGATTGCCGTCTACATCATAAAAATAGGCACCTTCCCCGCGTTCCATATAAACAGGGGCGCCGCCACCGACCGCTTTAAATGAGCGGGATGGACTGTTGACACCTCCGACGATGTGAGTGAGTGCATCTTGGTATAATGCATCGGATGACTGACGATTTGATGAAGTAGTCATATGTATTGCCTCCTTATTCAAATTCGCACTTATTGTATCATAGCCGTCAACCGCATAAGCTCAGTGTTTGACGAGTAGTTGAGAAATCAGTACACTATTTATAAAGATTACTATGTAAGAAATAAGTTAATGTTCAAAACTATTTCGCATGAATTTTATAGAAGAAATGAGGGATTGACGTGGGAAGCGAAATGCTTGACCATGCTGTTCAGTCGCTCCGGGAACATGGAGTCAGAATGACGCCTCAGCGCCAGGCCATTTTGGAGTACCTCGTCACGGAGCACAGTCACCCGACAGCGGATGACATTTATAAGGCACTTGCCGCACGTTTTCCAAACATGAGTGTGGCCACTGTATATAACAACTTGCGCGTCTTTAAAGAAGTGGGTCTCGTTCAAGAGATGAACTATGGGGACGCCTCAAGTCGCTTTGATTTTGTGACGTCGAAACACTATCACATCATTTGTGACACATGTGGAAAAGTCGTCGACTTCAACTATCCAGTGTTAGATGAAATCGAATCGGTCGCATCTCAATTGACTGGGTTCAAAGTCGATCGTCACCGCCTTGAAGTGTATGGAACGTGCCCGTCTTGCCAATCTGAGCAATCACAAACACATTAAAAACCACATCCGAATATTCGGATGTGGTTTTTTGTATCAGTCCGTTTGTTGCGACTGACGCTTGTTATATTTTTCATCAAACTCTTTACCTTCAAGTGAGCGGTCAATTGTGAGCGGTTCATCACAATGCATACATAAGTCGACGCGCCCGAGCATTTTCGTCTCTTTCTCACAGTTCGGACACGTGACGATGATTGCTTTTGTCGAGGCCATCCCGACGATGAAGTAAAGGGCAGAGCTTGCGAGCACCATGATAAATCCAAGGAGCATAAAAATAATCATGAGCCAAGTAATGGATTTGGCGAGAAGTCCGAGATACATGACACCGATTCCGCCAAAAATCAGGAGTAATGCTATATTACGTGCACGGTTGATTTTGTTCCCCCGTTTTTTCATAAGTGAATCCCTCCAATAGTCTGTCTCTATCATAGCTCATCTTCAAACGGGTGAGAAGTTCCTGCACTTTTTCGGCAGGAGTTTTTTGAAAAGAGGGCGAATCTTGTTCGTATCGAAAATGACAATCGTCATATATAGTCAACTTACGATTGGGAGAGAAGGGGTCCAGATGACGATGGAATATGCGACTCGCACCATTTATTCAGAATATGCTGCATTAAAAACAACGCTCGGAATTATTGAAGTGAAGAAAAAACGAGCACGTGATCCGTTGACGGATCAATCGGATCGTCTGCTCATTGTCATTGAAGCGAGACCGGATCCATTTTGGACGGTAAAACATTATCAGGTCGGTCAAGAAAGAATCGTTTTGCACGTCGTTAGCGACTCGATGATGGACAGATGGATCGTCTTAAATGAAAACCGACGCGCGATTCATTGGATTGAAGACGGAATTGTTCTATTTGAACGGAATGAATACATCTTAGAATTGCGACAACGAAATCGTAATTTGACGAATAGAGAACAACGTCTTCAACTGTCGCTTTCGTTTGCGAAACTATTGCGTCGTTTTGAAGATGGTCGCTACTTATTTTTAGAAGGCGAATTCCAAGATGCCTTTACCCAGATTCACCATGCGCTCACACACTTGGCGAGACTTTCGATTCTAGAGGCTGGAATTCATCCTGAAATTGTTTTGTGGGAACAAGTCCGAGCAATCGATTTTGAAATTTATAAGCTGCACGAAGAACTTGTCGGGGGACAAGAGACACTTGAACAACGAATCCATCTCGTCGTGATTGGGATGGAACATTTGATTCAATCAAAAGTGTTGCCCGGCACACTATTGTTACTTCAGACGATGCAAGAGAAAGATGGGGCTTGGACGTTCTCTGAATTGATGGATCATCCAAACTTAAATGAGCTTCGTGTCGACCTCGGAAGTATCATCGGATTTTTAGTGAAAAAAGGATATGTTCGTACGGTCACGAGACCGACAAAGGGAGTTGGAGTAGAGGCGGTACTTTATGAGATTGCCTAATTCCCAGTATGTAAGCATGATGAGGAGACGATACGTCGCATGAAATTTTTGAAGTTTAGCATCGGAACGATTTTCATTCTATTTATCACGTTTGTGATTTCCGTCGTTGTCGCTCTCTTTACGATGGGAGAGCCAATCACGCAAGGACGCCCCATTCTTTGGACGATTTGGTATATGGCGGCTTTGTTGATTGTATGTATGGGGCTTTACGATTTTTCTCCTTTAACGAACCATAAAGTGAAACGGGTCCTCGGTTGGGGAGCTTTGTCAGGGGTGATTGTATTCGCTTCTGTCAAAGGGTACTACATGTATCAAGATCATTTAAAAATTGAAGAGCGTGGTGTAGAGTTGATTGACTATCAGCCGTTTACGAACTCAGATCGATTGGCGAAATTGAAGCATCCGACATCCGTTTCATTCGTGAATGGTGTACCACGGTTGGATGGTGCGACAGCCCTTTACCCGATGTATGCTTCATTCGTAGAAGCTGTGTATCCAAACTCCGGAACGTATGACCCGTATAATGATCAAGTGAGTAAAGTCGTTTCGACGACAACGCCAGAAGCGTACAGTCGATTAATGAACGATCAAACGGACTTGATTTTTGTTGCGGGTCCGTCCGATCGTCAGTTGCAAGTTGCGAAGCAAAAGGACGTATCTCTACATATGACACCTGTTGGTAGAGAAGCATTTGTTTTCTTCGTTCATGAAGATAATCCGGTCGAATCTTTGACGATGGAACAAGTCCGTGAAATTTATGCGGGTGACATTCGCAATTGGAAAGAGGTCGGTGGCAGCTCCGAAACCATTCGTGCTTTCCAACGACCAGAGGATAGCGGTAGTCAAACAGCGTTGCAAAAGATGATGGGCGAACGAAAGTTGATGGAGGCACCCGTCGAAGATGTCCCTGAAGGAATGGGTGGAATCATTCAACAAGCCTCATCGTATCGAAATCATAAAAATGCGATTGGGTTCTCATTCCGATACTATGCGACAGAAATGGTGAATGATCATAAAATTAAGTTACTTCGTATAGAAGGAATCGAACCGACCGTTAAAACGATTCAAGACGGATCTTATCCGCTGACCTCTGAATTTTACGCAGTCACTACGGAAGAAAAAGCAGAACAATATGATGCTTTTCTAGCGTGGTTAGGTAGCGAGGATGGCCAGGCGTTGGTCGAAAAGACGGGTTACGTTCGTCTTAAATGAAACAGGCAATTAAGGTTTACTTTTCGTCTTATCAGCGAAGAGTAAATCTTTTTTTTAATTTTATTGTTTTTTGTATTGACGAAGTGGTAAATAGAGATTATAGTTATAAACGTTGTCACGGCAAAAGATTATTTCAGAAAAACAATTTGTGAAAAAAGTTGTTGACGAAAACAATTGAAACGTGATAGATTAATGAAGTCGCTAAGAGCGGCAGACGAACTTTGAAAACTGAACGATGAGGCAAAAATAAGTTTTACAATTTTTGAATGAAGCGCAAGCTTCGTCAATTTAAGAGCTATATCAAATTCTTTGGAGAGTTTGATCCTGGCTCAGGACGAACGCTGGCGGCGTGCCTAATACATGCAAGTCGAGCGCAGGAAACCGTCTGAACCCTTCGGGGGGACGACGGCGGAATGAGCGGCGGACGGGTGAGTAACACGTAAAGAACCTGCCCATAGGTCTGGGATAACCACGAGAAATCGGGGCTAATACCGGATGTGTCATCGGACCG
>NZ_JACSKO010000003.1:0-333739 GCF_018617635.1 Exiguobacterium sp. CH10 | reverse complement strand
GTTCGTCCTGAGCCAGGATCAAACTCTCCAAAGAATTTGATATAGCTCTTAAATTGACGAAGCTTGCGCTTCATTCAAAAATTGTAAAACTTATTTTTGCCTCATCGTTCAGTTTTCAAAGTTCGTCAGTTTAAATGGTGGGCCTAAGTGGACTCGAACCACCGACCTCACGCTTATCAGGCGTGCGCTCTAACCGGCTGAGCTATAGGCCCATAAAAAAGAATGGTGCACCCTGAGAGATTCGAACTCCCGGCCTTTAGATTCGTAGTCTAACGCTCTATCCAGCTGAGCTAAGGGTGCATATGGTGCGGTCGAGAGGACTTGAACCTCCACGGTGTTAACCACCACTAGGCCCTCAACCTAGCGCGTCTACCGATTCCGCCACGACCGCAGCGTATGAAATTAAAATGGTGAGTCATGCAGGGCTCGAACCTGCGACCCTCTGATTAAAAGTCAGATGCTCTACCAACTGAGCTAATGACTCAAATAAAAGCTGGGCTGGAAGGGATCGAACCTTCGCATGTCGGAATCAAAATCCGATGCCTTACCACTTGGCTACAGCCCAACGTAAATGGCGGTCTTGACGGGATTCGAACCCGCGATCTCCTGCGTGACAGGCAGGCATGTTAACCCCTACACCACAAGACCAGATTACGTTTTTATTTGAAATGGTGGAGGATGACGGGATCGAACCGCCGACCCCCTGCTTGTAAGGCAGGTGCTCTCCCAGCTGAGCTAATCCTCCATATATGGTGACCCGTACGGGATTCGAACCCGTGTTACCGCCGTGAAAGGGCGGTGTCTTAACCGCTTGACCAACGGGCCAGTGTATGTGTCTTCTAAGTAATTTTAAGTGGCGGAGACGGAGGGATTCGAACCCTCGCACCGGTTTCCCAGCCTACTCCCTTAGCAGGGGAGCCCCTTATAGCCTCTTGGGTACGTCTCCAAAATAAAATGGCTCCGCAAGTAGGATTTGAACCTACGACCTACCGGTTAACAGCCGGTTGCTCTACCACTGAGCTATTGCGGAACGTTGCTTGAAATTATCGAAGTAACGATTTATATTGTAACCGCAAACCAGAAACCTGTCAATCACTTTCTTAGAAAAACTTTTATTTCGCATGCCGTCTCTCGGCGACTTCTATAAGATATCACGGTACAAAAAGACCGTCAACACTTTTTCTAAAAAAAATCAGGTAAAATGAAAAACATTTTACCTGATTCGAGTTTCTTCTTATTAACTGTTCGGTTCAAGCATCGTCAAACTAATTCGTCCCCGGTTGACATCGACCTGTTCGATCCATACCGTAACGATATCACCGACCGCCACGACATCTAACGGATGCTTCACGTAGCGATTCGATAATTTCGAAATATGGACGAGCCCGTCCTGTTTTACACCAATATCCACGAACGCACCAAAATCAATGACGTTTCGAACGGTCCCTTGGAATTCCATTCCGACTTGAAGGTCTTCAAGACTCATGACGTCCGTGCGCAGTAACGGCTTTTGAATATCTTCCCGTGGGTCACGTCCTGGTTTCGCTAACGACTTCAAGATATCCTCGACAGTTGGAAGTCCCGCATCTAATCGCTCACTCAATACATTCGCATCAACTTGTTGTAACCGTTCACGCAATGCAGCTGTTCCGACCTCAGCTTTCGAGGATCCGATTTCTTTTAAGATTGATAATGCGAGGGGATAACTCTCTGGGTGAATCTCCGTCTGGTCGAGAACGTCCTTCCCATTCATAATTCGCAAGAATCCAGCCGCCTGCTCGAATGCCTTCGCTCCAAGTCTTGGCACTTTCTTAATTTCCTTTCTCGTTTCAAAGCGTCCATTCTCTTCACGATATACCACAATATTTTTAGCAGTCGTTTTGTTCAGTCCCGATACGTAAGTCAATAAAGACTCCGAGGCACGGTTCACATCGATTCCGACCATGTTAACCACGCTCTCCACGACGAATTCTAAAGATGCCTTCAGTTTATTCTGACTCACATCATGCTGATATTGCCCGACACCAACCGACTGCGGGTCGACTTTGACGAGTTCTGCCATCGCATCCTGGATTCGGCGTGCAATCGAGACGGCTGACCGTTCCTCTACTTTTAAGTCCGGAAATTCACTACGTGCGACTTCCGATGCAGAATAGACACTCGCTCCCGCTTCGTTCACAATCGCGTAAGCAATCTCACGCTCTGCTTTCTTTAACCAATCCGCAACGAATTGTTCGGTCTCCCTTGATGCCGTACTGTTTCCGACGACAATAACGGAAATTGGGTACTTTTTCGCGAGTCTCGTTAACACTTTCTCCGCTCCATCGATATCGTGCTTCGGAGCCGTCGGATAGAAGACACCGACCTCTTCGACTTTTCCGATTTCATTGACGACCGCCCACTTACATCCCGTCCGATAAGCCGGATCGATCCCTAAAACGACGACCTCGCGAAGAGGCGGTTGCATGTAGAGTTGCTTTAAGTTTTTCGAGAACACATCGATTGCCTGCTCTTCTGCCTTGTCGGTCAATTCACCACGAATCTCTCGTTCAATGGCTGGGAAGACAGATTTTTTATAAGCCTCTGTCACAGCTGCTTCGACAACTTCACGTTTCTCTTTGGGAAGTCGCTCATATGTACGAAGCGCTTGATCCATGAAACGCGTCTCGTCAAAAATGACTTTCACTTGAAGGACATCAGTGCGCTCCCCACGGTTCAAGGCGAGTACACGGTGTGGGACAATCCCCGCAATTTTCTCTTCATATTCATAATACTGCGCAAAGATCTCTTTTTCGTCTTCCGCTTGTTTTTTCTTCTTCGAACGCAACAATCCTTCTTTGCGAACACGGTCACGAAGCATCTGTCTTAATTTTGCTTCTTCCCCCCATTCTTCCCCGATGATGGCATGTACGAGCGGAAGAGCTTCTTCTAGCGCTACACCCTTCGAGAGCTCTTCAACCACATCTGTTGCGTATGGAGACTTGTCTCGGAACCAGTCCGCAAGTGGCTGCAATCCTTTCTCACGTCCTTGTTCCGCTTTCGTCCGCCGTTTCGGACGATATGGTAAGTAGATATCTTCCACTTGCTGAAGGGTTGTCGCTGCCTCTAACGCCTTCGTTAGTTCAGGTGTATTCTTTTCCAGCTCTTCTAACTTAGCAAGAACATCCGTTTTCCGTTTTTGCAGACTTTCTTCATATTGAAGGGCGTCCAAGATTGCTTTGATTTCGACTTCATCCAGGTTCCCCGTCATTTCTTTCCGGTAACGGGCCATGAACGGAATCGTCGCCCCTTCAGATGCGAGCTGTTGAACCGTATCTACTTGGTTCACTTTCAAGTTTAACGCCTTAGCCACTTTCGTAATCACTTGAATCACTTC
The DNA here is from genome assembly GCF_018617635.1 of Exiguobacterium sp. CH10. Lineage (NCBI taxonomy): Bacteria > Bacillati > Bacillota > Bacilli > Caryophanales > Exiguobacterium > Exiguobacterium sp. CH10. The sequence goes on along the minus strand of NZ_JACSKO010000003.1, from coordinate 330,363 downwards.
CTTTTATGATCTCTTCCAAAGTGTAGCAAACATTCAAACAAAAAAGCGATGACTCGATTAGTCATCGCTTGAGAATACTTCATTGAGTGGGACTTTGATGGCTTCACGCAGTTTTTCGAGTGCTCGCCGTTGCAAACGGGAGACATGCATCTGCGAGATCCCAAGAAGTTCTCCAGTCTCTTTTTGACTCATATTCTTATAGTAGGCGCATTCTAAGATGGCGCGTTCCCGTTCATTTAGGACGTTGAACGCTTTCTCTAGAATGAGACGTTGGTCGACCGATTCATATCCACGCTCTTGGCTACCGACCAAGTCGAGTAACGTGACCGTACTGCCTTCGTTATCCGCTTCGATTGAACTATCGACCGATAGCGCTTGATAACTCTTGCCCATCTCAAGCGTTTCGAGAATTTCTTCGTCTGATACGCCAAGATGATCGGCAATCTCATCGATTCGCGGAGAACGTTGCAATTCAGTCGTCAACTCTTCGACCGTCTTCTTAATTTTCGGTCCGAGCTCTTTAATCCGACGTGGAACATGGACACTCCATGTTTTATCGCGGATGAATCGCTTGATTTCACCGATGATGGTTGGGACGGCAAACGATTCGAAGCTACGACCGAATTCTGGGTCAAATCGACGAAGTGCCGCCAATAACCCAATCATCCCAACTTGCACGAGATCATCGTGAATCGCTCGTCCACGCGAAAACTTACGGGCGAGTGCTTCAACGAGGTCTGAATAGCGATTGATGAGTAGCATTTGCACTTCTTCGTTTTGATCGTCTTGTTGGTAGCGTTCAATCCACTCTAGTACCTCGTCATCACTGTGATGGCGTTGTTGAGATTTTGCTGGCACTCTGATCCACCTCGTCCCTGTTAAGGAGTTTTGTCATCGTCACTTTGACACCGTTGTCTTTATTGATCGAGACATCGTCCATTAACGCTTCGATAAGGAAGAGACCAAGTCCTCCTTCGTGGAGCGATTCAATTTCCGTCGTCTCTTCGACCGGAGCCGCTTGACGTTTCACATCATCTGCGAACGTCTTGCCTGAATCTTCAATCGTGATTTCAAGACGATCTGCATATACTCCACAAGCGAGTTTGACCTCTCCATCTTGATGATCTTCATACGCATGCTGGACTGCATTCCCGCATGCTTCCGAGACCGCGATTTTAATATCTTCGATCTCGTCGTACGTATATCCCATACGGTTAGCGATTCCTGAAACGACTAATCGAACCACACCGACATATTCGGGTTTGGCCGGGAACGTCATGACCGTCTGTTCAACATTGTTCATTGCGTGCCACCTCTTACGTTCGAATTAATAGAAAGAAGTTTGTGAAGACCCGTCAATTCGAATAGACGATTGACTCGCTCCGTAACCCCGACAAGTGACAACTCTTTTTCGTTACGCGTGGCGATTTTCAACGCCCCGACGAACACACCGAGACCTGTCGAGTCCATATACTCCACTTCATCTAAATGAACGACCACATCTTGCTCACTGATGGCCGGATGCAATACTTCTTTCAATTTTGGTGCAGTATATGTATCCACTTCTCCGGATACGTAAAGGTGTAATTGTTCTCCAATGACTTGCTCACGAATCGATAAATCCATCGTCTATTCCCTCCTAAATGTCCGTACAGATAAATTGAGTACGATTTACTTTAATTCCCCACTATCAAAATCTTAAACCACTTTTTTAAAAAATGTTTAAAAAAAGACCGATACCTATGTACCAGTCTTGATCTATGTAAGGCTAGAGAGGGATCAATCCCATACTAATCTCTAGCGCTCGGTCAACTTTATGCATCGTCTCATCATCGAGATGAGTGACTTTATCCGTCAGACGACGCTTATCAATCGTTCGAATCTGCTCAAGTAAAATCACAGAGTCTCTCTCGAGTCCATGCTTCTCTTGATATACTTCCACATGAGTCGGCAGTTTTGCTTTTTGAATCTGAGCTGTAATCGCAGCGACAATGACGGTCGGGCTAAAGCGATTGCCGATGTCGTTCTGTACGATGAGAACGGGTCGAACGCCACCTTGCTCTGAGCCGACTACGGGCGACAGATTCGCATAAAATACGTCACCACGCTTTACGATCACTCTGCTCACACCCCACTTACTTGACGTAAGAGAGCGTGTTCGGCTTCGGCTTCAATCGTTAGCATCTCTTCTGCCATATTCAAGTTAAACGCGGCCATCTCTTGATAGCCTTTCGCCAATTCTTCACGCAGTGTTTGTTGTCGATCAGCAATTTCTTTAGACAAGTATGTCACTACATCGTTCAAGGACAGTGTTTCACGGTCTTTCATCGAAATCGGACCCCCTTGTTGCGAGAACCGATCTGGGACGGACGCTAGCGCACCCGCAGTTCGCTGCTTCAACATCTTACACCTCCAGAATCGTTTCATGGACTGGCGGAAAATCTCCCGCGTTCTTTATCAATATAACACGCGGGAATGGGAAAATATAGAGAAATCGAGAAAGAATTCAGATAATTTCACACGATTTGTGATTCACACATAGTGACGCGGTAATCGACTCGTGAACTGGCAAACGATCTCATAGTTAATCGTCTCAAGATATGACGCAAGTTCATCAATGGTGATGTTTCCACCGACAAGGGTCACATCTGTCCCTACCGGAAACTCTTCTGGAAGTCGGATCATGAAGCGATCCATGCAGACGCGTCCCACAATCGGACAACGAACACCATTCACCTCAACTTCAAATCCGCTCGCCTTCCGTAACCAGCCGTCCGCATATCCGACTGGAACGGTACCAATCCATTCATCGGTCGATGTCGTATAGGTCGCTCCGTAACTAATCGTTTGACCTGCCTCAAGACGCTTCACTTGCATCAGCTGGCTCTTCAACGTAAAGGCTGGACGGAGGAACGAATAGAATGTCTCCATCTCATATGACGGATATAAACCATAGAGTGCAATCCCGACACGAACCAAATTATAAGGAACATCTTGTCCTGCCATTCGGATGGCCCCTGCTGAATTGGACGTATGAATATAGCGGAACCGCTCATGTAGCCCATCCATCAAGTGTTCGAAACGTTCTTGTTGTGTGTAGTACAAGTCGCTATCAAGTTCATCCGCTGTCGCAAAGTGGGTGTAGATGCCTTCAATGACAAATAAATCGTTCGCTTCTTCAAGCAACGCATCAAGCTGCTCTCGCGTACGAAGACCGAGACGCCCCATCCCTGTGTCGACTTTAATATGAACCGTCAACGGCTTTTCTTCTATATAATCAGCAGCTTCTTGTAACCATTCGGCAGAGAAAACGGACAACGTGACGTCTCGTTCTGCTGCAATCCCTGCATATTGGGGAAATTGCGCCTCCATGACTAAAATCGGTGCCTCGATCCCTGCATCCCGAAGTTCGATTGCTTCTTCTAATAAAGCGACCCCAAGCATCGTCGCCCCGTTCTGAAGGGCGATATTCGCTACTTCAACAGCCCCATGACCGTAGGCATTCGCTTTGACGACCGCCATGATGTCTTGCGGGATACGTTGTGTTAACTCTTGTATGTTATGGGCGATGGCCGCCCGATCAATCTCGATTCGACTAGGACGAAACATGTTGCCCCTCCTCTTCTAAGATGACTTGTGCGACGGCATATGCACTGCTGTGACTGATGCTGACATGAATTCGTCCCGAAAACGGCGCAGTCATGACAGGTCGACCTGTCTCATCCGGTAAAATTTCAATGTGGCGCCACGATAGACCGTGCGCGATTCCGGTGCCAATTGCCTTGGCATAAGCCTCTTTTGCGGCAAAGCGTCCCGAAACAAACTCGATTTGACGCGGCAGTGGGTATTGTTGAATAAGCCCATACTCTGCATCGGTGAGCAGACGTTTTAAAAAACGCGGTTGTTTCATCGAGCGAGCCATCCGATCAAGCTCGACGATATCGACTCCGATTCCTACAATCACAGGACACTCGCTCCTTTCCTTTTTTCCCCGTTTCCCTATACAATTGGAGAAAGAGGTGATGTTATGTTTAGTCGTACGGAAAATGTACAAACGTTTGTACGGGCATATCCACTCGTAACGCTGTTCATTGTAATCCAACTCCTTGTGTTTGTCATCGATTCTTTCGCTCCTGGTTTACGAATCGTGTCAACAGGCGGGTCGTTTCATTTGGCACTCGCCGACGGACAATGGTACCGCTTGGTGACGGCCAACTTTATTCATTTGAGTCTCGGCCACTTACTATTTAATTCGTTTGCGCTGATCATCTTCGGACCAGCGATGGAACGTATGGTCGGGCATGTGAAGTTTGCTCTATTTTATGTATTCGCCGGGGCACTTGCCAACTTGTTCACCTACTTCACCGTCAGTAACTTGTTTTATCTACAAGCTGGTGCGTCAGGTGCCATCTTGGCCATTCTCGGATTCTATGTGTTCATCGGTCGCTTCCGCCGCACGTTGATGCTTAGCCAAGATGCCCGCTTGGTCTATATCTTCGTCGCCATCAGTGCCGTCTTTACACTCATCGGTTCGAACGTTTCGCTTTGGGGCCACGTGTATGGCTTCTTGGCAGGATTTTTACTTGCCATTCCACTCTCACGGTATGCCGTCCCGTATACACGCCCGATGCGCTACGGGAAGTATAAGCAACGTTCTTACGCGCCCCCAATCATTCATTCTGGGGACGGAAAATGGCTCTTCTACATCATCATCGGACTGGCAGTTTTCGGTTTATTGGCACAGTTCCTATAACAAAAGGGTGACACACGTCGTGTCACCCTTTGTCGTTACGTCAATAATGTCAGCATCAAAGCCTTCTGTGCGTGTAAGCGATTCTCGGCTTGATCGAATACCCATGACCGTGGTCCATCAATCACATCGGCCGTCACTTCTTCCCCGCGATGCGCCGGTAAACAATGAAGGAAAATCGCATCTGTTTTCGCAAGTGCCATCAAGTGACCGTTCACTTGGAATCCTTCGAATTTCAACAGTCGTTCATCAGCTTCCTGTTCTTGTCCCATACTCGCAAAGACGTCCGTGTAGACAACATCCGCCTCGTTCACAGCAAGCGTCGGGTCATCAAACAACGTAATACTGCCTCCAGTCGTCTGAGCCAACTTCTGTGCATTCTCATAAATCGCTTGATCGACAGTATATCCGCTCGGCGAAGCGATGCGGATATGCATCCCACTCAGCGCACCGCCGATCATGAGCGAATGTGCCATGTTGTTCCCATCTCCGATATACGTCAACACTCTTCCCGAACGACTACCGAATTGTTCTTCAATCGTCAACAAATCTGCGAGCACTTGGCACGGATGATGCAAGTCCGTCAATCCGTTCATAATCGGAATCGACCCGTGTTGCGCCAACGTCTCTACCGTTTCATGGGCATACGTCCGAATCATCAATGCGTCCACATACCGACTCATCACTTGAATCGTATCCGTCAATGGTTCTCCACGTCCGATTTGCAAATCTTGACCACTGAGGAAGAGCGGGTATCCGCCTAGTTCGACGACACCCACTTCAAATGACATACGTGTACGCGTCGATGCCTTCTCAAACAATAACGCAACTTTCTTACCTGCCAGCGCGGTCGCATAAGATTGGGGGGACTGTTTGACGTCGCGCGCCAACTGAAGCAACGCATCGAGCGTGTCCGGTGTCAGTTCTTCCATCGTCAAAAAGTGTTGCATCGTCTTTACTGTCATTTAACTACTTCCTCTCTCATTTGAATGGACTGTAATGATTGAACCGGATTGTCGGTCAGCGACTGACTCATTTGATAATACTGAGCCAACTGTCGTGACGAGATGATATGAACACCATTTCGGACGGCAATTTCGCGTAAGTCCCGCTCGTCTAAAGCGTCCGAGAATAACACGGCGACATTTTGGAAATCTGTGACGTCTGCGAGCGGTGTATTTCCGAACTGTTCAAACCCTTCCCCAAATGCACTCTGCGGACGGTTCATCACCCGTGTCGTTAACGCATCATACGTAAACCGTTCTGGCACATACGGGTGTGAACTGAACTGGAGTGTCTCACCTGTCGAACGCATGACCGGACCTGTCATTGGGTCGACGCCCGGCAATTTGACGTTCGAGAAAATCGGTGTCTTCACCGCATAGTTCGTCAATGTGCAAGGACTTGTCGGAACGTGATCGGCTAACGGCAAGCCGTAAGCCGCATATGTCGCCCATTCGATTAACGGTTCGCCCGTCACTTTACTGACAATCGGTACGGTCCGAGATGCTCGCGGATTGATTTCAAGGACATAGATCGTTTCTTCCTTCAACACAAACTGAATGTTCAAGGCTCCCTTATAATCGAGCGCTCGTCCGATTCGTTTGGCGATCGATTCGACTTTCCCTTGAATCGATTCACTCGTCTCGACAGGCGGCAAAACCATCGTCGAGTCTCCCGAATGGACACCCGCCGCTTCGATTTGTTCGAGGATAACTGGCACATACACCGTTTCCCCGTCTGTCACACAATCCACTTCGAGCTCACGTCCCGCTACATATTGATCGACAAGGATTGGATAGGCAAGACTCGGTAACGCCTCTGCTAACTGTTCCTCTGAACGAATGAGCAGCATCCCTTTCCCGCCGATCACGTAAGACGGGCGAAGGATACATGGATAGCCAAGTTGTTGTACCGCCTCATTCAATTCTATTTGGGAAGACACTTCCTCTCCCGGGATGTGTTCGACTTCAATCGAATCAAGGAACTGATAGAAACGTTCCCGATCTTCCATTTGATCGATGGTTTGCGCAGACGCACCGAGCAAGTGATACCCCGCCGCTTCTAATTCATGAGCGAGCGCAATCCCCGTCTGTCCTCCAAACTGAATCAACACATCGTGACATCCTTCCGCTTCTAACACATGCATGACATCCTCACTCGTCAATGGCTCCACATAGAGTTTGTCCGCAATCGAGAAGTCGGTCGACACGGTCTCTGGGTTGTTGTTGATCATAATCGTTTCCACACCGAGCTTTTGAAGCGCCCATACCGCGTGAACGGAACTGTAATCGAACTCAATGCCTTGCCCGATTCGAATCGGTCCTGCACCGATAATGGCAACTTTCGTCTTGTCACTCGGTTTTACTTCAGTCGTCCCGTGCCATGAGCCATAAAAATATGACGTCTGGCTTTCGAACTCGGCCGCACACGTGTCGATCATTTGGTATACCGGGTGAATCGAAGCCACTTCCCGAATCGCCTTGACGTCCGCGACGTGTACATTCATAATCTCGGCAATCTGCGTGTCCGTGAATCCGAGTCGCTTCGCCTGTAACAGCTGACTCGGTTCCATCAAATCTTGCTTCGTCATCTGGATGATCCGCTTCAACATCTGAATGAAGTGTGGGGTGATGCCCGTGATTTGCTGTAACGCGTCACCAGACACGAGTTCACGGTCGAGTAAGGCAAGACAAGCATGCAGACGACGATCAGTCGGTGCCTCGACTTCGTTCATCAATCTTTCGACGGTAGCGTCCTGCATCCATTTCGGATAAAGCGGTGCCTGTTCAATCCCGGCGCCACGCCATGCTTTCTGCAATGCCTCTTCTAACGTTTTCCCCATTGCCATACTCTCTCCGGTCGCTTTCATTTGTGGACCGAGCGCACGGTCTGTCTCGGCGAACAAATCGAATGGGAAGCAGGGCACTTTCGCCGTAACGTAATCGAGTGCCGGTTCAAAACTTGCCATTGTGTTTGTTGTGACCGGATTGATGCAACGGTCTAAAGGTTCCCCAAGAGCGAGACGTGTCGCAATCTTCGCAATCGGATATCCGGTCGCTTTTGACGCGAGCGCTGAGCTCCGCGAGACACGAGGATTCACTTCGATCACGTAGTACTCTGACTTCGTTGGATGAACGGCGAACTGAATGTTACAGCCACCAATCACACCTAATTCGGATACGATTCGGAACGAAGCACTCCGCAACGTTTGATGCATCTGATCCGATAGCGTTTGTGCCGGTGCGAATACGACGGAGTCCCCCGTATGCACACCGACCGGGTCAATGTTTTCCATGTTGCAGACGATAATGCACGTTCCGAACGCATCGCGCATCACTTCATATTCAAACTCTTTATAGCCGGCGATACTCTTCTCGACTAAACATTGTGAGATCGGACTCGCTTCAAGACCACGACGCGCCATCGTATATGCTTCTTCTTCCGTCGTCGCGATGCCGCCACCTGTTCCACCGAGCGTAAAAGCTGGTCGAACGATGAGTGGGACACCCGTCGTCTTGATGAAAGCTGTCAATTCTTCAATCGATTCAATCGTCGTCGACGTCGGAATCGGTTCATGTAACAGCTCCATCTTTTGTTTGAATCGTTCACGGTCTTCTCCATCACGAATCGTTTCAAGTGACGTCCCGAGTAGTTCGACTTCATATTGCGCCAATACTCCGGCTTCCTCGAGATCGAGCGCCAAGTTCAATGCCGTCTGCCCCCCGACTGTCGCGAGTACGTGAGTCGGACGTTCTTTCTCGATGATCGCGGTCGCTTTTTGCACGGTCATTGCTTCGATATATGTCGCATCTGCCATCCCAGGGTCCGTCATGATCGTCGCAGGATTGGAGTTCAATAAGACAACTTCACAACCGGCTTCACGAAGCGCTTGGCACGCTTGTGTTCCGGAATAATCAAACTCTGCGGCCTGCCCGATCACGATTGGTCCTGAACCAATGACGAGTACCTTTTTATGCATACACGTTCACTCCTTGCTGAATCATTTCATCGAAACGGTCGAATACGGATTGCGCATCGATTGGCCCCGGACTCGCTTCTGGATGGAACTGCGTCGTGAACAAGCGCCCATTCGGATGAACAAGCCCTTCAACCGAATGATCATTCACGTTCTCATAGAGCAGTTCGAGCGGGCTTTGTTCGATACTCATACGCTCGACCACATAGCCGTGGTTTTGTGACGTCATCCACACTTCGTTCGTCTTAACGTTTCGAACCGGATGATTCGAGCCCCGATGACCATATGTTTGTTTCTCAATTTTGCAACCGAACGCGAGGGCGAGTAGCTGATGTCCCATGCAAATCCCGAGTGTCGGATACGATAGCGCCAATTCGCGAATGACTTCAATCCGTCCGAGATGGTCTCGCGGGTCCCCAGGGCCATTCGATACTAAAATCGCATCCGGTCGTAACGACGTAATGACATCTTTCGTCGTATCATATGGAACAGTCGTTACGCGATAACCACGCTTCATGATTTCTCCAACCATTGATGCCTTCACTCCGAAGTCGAGACAGACGACATGTCCTTTCTCACCATTGCCTTCTAGAACCTGAGAAGTCGTCGTGACACGCGCTGTCAGATGATTGACAGGTTGAATACCGATGTGCACATCTGGGTTTGATGACATGACTCCGAATTGATCCCCTTCTTCGCGTAACACATGGACGAGGGCACGTACATCGACTTGTGAAAGTACCGGAATCCCTTCCTTTTCAAACCACTCCTTCAATGCAGGGCGATCCCCGTGGTCTGCCAGTGTCTGAACGAGGACGCCAGCCGCTTGAATGCGAGCACTTTCGCTCCCGTCTGATTCCAGTCCATATTGTCCGATCAGCGGGTAAGTGAACGCGATGATTTGTCCTGCGTATGACGGATCGGTCAACACTTCTTGATAGCCCGTCATCCCGGTGAAGAACACGACTTCGCCACTTGCGTGTCGTACACTCGTCTCCCAAGTTCCTGTAAATTGCATCCCGTTCAATAGGCTGATGCTTCCGTTCATACGACGCCCTCCTTCTGTAAGATGTGTTCAAGTTTCGTCAATGCCTCGTCGATTTCGGATTTCGTGACTAGAAGTGAGGGGAGGAAACGAATGACCTGGGGACCCGCCATCACGACCAATAACCCTGCCTCTGCCAGTTGAATGACCCACTCGGCTACCGGTTCTGTCGAAACGAGTCCAATCATCAATCCAAGTCCTCTCACTTCTACGAAGCGTTCTCCGTCCACGAATCGGGTGAGTCCCTTCTTCAAGTAATCTCCCATGTCTTTGACATGTTGAAGGGACGTTTGTGTGAAGAGAACATCGAGCGTCGCTTCTGCCGCAGCCATCGCCAACGGATTTCCACCGAAAGTCGAACCGTGACTCCCAGGTCCAAAGACCACCGTCGCTTCTTCGGTCGTCAACATCGCCCCAACCGGGATGCCGCTCCCTAACCCTTTCGCCAACGTGACAATATGAGGTTGAAGCGGTGTTTGTTCGAAGGCGAAACGTGTTCCGGTACGAGCAATGCCGGTCTGCACTTCATCGACGACGATTTTCACGTCATACTTGTCAGTCATTTCTTGCAACGCCTGTAACCACGATTGATCCGCCACGACGACACCCCCTTCGCCCTGCACGATCTCGAGCCAAACAGCGGACGTTTCTTCATCGATTAAGTCTAGTGCATTCATATCGTTGAATGGCGCATGAATGAAATCGTCCACCATCGGTCCAAATCCTTGTTTCACTTTATCTTGCCCGGTCGCCCCGAGCATCGCGAACGTGCGTCCATGGAACGACTGAGTGAAGGTAATGATTTTCGTCTTTTTCGTCCATTTGCGTACCAACTTGAAGGCCGCCTCATTCGCTTCTGTTCCGCTGTTACAAAAGAAGGCTTGCGTAAGATGTGTTCCTTCCATCAATTTCTCTGCAACCTGCTGCTGACCGGATATCACATATAAGTTTGATGTATGCCACACCTGATTCAATTGCTCTTCAATCTTTTGCTGCACGTATGGATGACGATGTCCTGTCCCACACACGGCAATCCCCATCACAAAGTCTAAGTACGTGTTTCCTGATACATCCGTCACGTACGATCCGCTCGCTTTCGCAATCTCAATCGTTCGTGGTCCGTATGTCGGTAAAAGCGAATTCATAGTTCCCCTCCCATAAACTTGTCCCTTCCAGTGTTGCGTCACTGCCATCTCGGATACGGGCACTTTTGACCCCACCTGCCACTGCTGCTAGTAATGCCTCTACTTTCGGTACCATCCCGCCATAGATCTCTCCATTCGCAATCGCTTCTTGTACGTCACGCTCATGTAACGTTGTTTGGAATTCACCATGAATACGAATGCCATTTACATCTGTCAGAAGTTCAAATTCGTCCGCTTGTAACGAAACAGCAAGTGCCACCGCACAATCATCGCCGTTACAGTTCAGCGGTCCGTCCGCGCTCGCAATCACCGATGTCACGACCGGCACATGACCAGAATCCATTAATTGTTCGAATACGTCATTTCGAATCGCTACCACCTCACCAACTTTCCCGAGGCCGGTGAGTCGGTGACCAACAATCGCATTCCCGTCGACACCTGATAAGCCAAACGCATCGATGTCATGTTGTGTCAGCGTCGACACGACATCTGTCTGCATTTCCCCAGCCAATACTCGCCAAGCCCCGATCAATACTTCGTCTGTCGTCACGCGACGTCCGTCTAAAAAGAACGGTTCAATCTGTTGAGACGTGCAGTACGCCGATAGTTTTGGTCCACCCCCGTGAACGATGAGCAGTTCATTACCCGCTTCAATCCAGTCACGCCACTCCTCAAAGTACTCAGGTGCAATCGAGTCCCAAACGCTACCGCCCAGTTTGATGACTTTCCGCTTCTTCATGTCCGATAACTCGCATTGATTTTGACGTAGTCATATGTCAAGTCACACCCGTATGCCTGACCGCTTCCTTCCCCGTCATTCAAGTCGACCGTGATGGTGACGACATCCCGACTCATCTCTTCTGTCGCATACGTCTCATCAAACCAGACAGGCGTACTGTTCTGAAGGACGAGTTGACTTCCGATGTGAAGATCGATTGCTCCGACGTTCACCGGGAACGGAACGGCACCGATGGCGGCAATTATTCTTCCCCAGTTGGCATCTTGACCGTACACCGCTGTCTTCACGAGGGAAGATCCGACGATTTGCTTAGCGATTGTTCGAGCCTCTTGGTCGGATGTGGCTCCACTGACATTGACTTCAATGAGTTTTGTGGCACCTTCCCCGTCTTTCGCAATCGCTTTGGCAAGGTCTAGACACACCTCTGTCAACGCCTGTTGGAACGCCTCATGTGCTGAAGTTCCCTCTTTGATTTCCTCCATTTCGAGTGCACCGCTCGCCATGACGAGTACCATGTCATTCGTCGAACTATCCCCGTCTACCGTGATGTTGTTGAACGAGGCGTCGACACTTTTCTTTAACGTTTGTTGCAAAAGCTCTGGTGAGATGACGGCATCCGTCGTGACGAATCCGAGCATCGTCGCCATGTTCGGATGAATCATCCCCGATCCTTTGGCGACTCCCGCGATGGTCACGGTCACTTCTCCCTCTTCGTACTGGACGCTCGTCTGTTTCGTCCCGGTATCAGTCGTCAAAATGGCTTCAGCGAACGATTGTCCACCTTCCCACGCGTCTGTCGGTTGCAGATGACCGATTCCATTAACGAGCGGGGGCATCGGGAGCGGCTGACCGATGACACCTGTCGAGGCGACCGCCACCTCTTCTGGTTTCACTCCTAGTTGTGTCGCCGTCACGTCACGCATCGTATAGGCGTCTGTCAATCCTTGTTCTCCTGTACACGCGTTCGCATTACCACTATTGATCAATACTGCCCGAATGTACCCATTTGATTCGGCCAGTGATGCTTTCGTCACTTGAATCGGTGCCGCTTGAAAGTGATTTGTCGTATAGACCGCTGCCGTACTCGCTGGTCGTTCACAAACGAGTAACGCCAAATCTTTACGTTTTCGTTTTAGTCCCGCATGGATGCCACACGCTTGAAATCCTTTCGGTGATACGATGCCCGGCTTTTTAGTCGCCATGATGTCGATCATGCTTCATCCTCCTAAATGTATTGTGGTTGACTCAACAGTCCGAGCGTTTCTTCGAATCCGAATCGAGCGTTCGCATTTTGCAGTGCTTGCCCGGCCGCCCCTTTTTGCATATTGTCGATGACCGACACGATGGTCAGTCGATTCGTCCGTTCTTCTTTGTACACCCAGAGATCGCAGTAATTCGAACCGACGACCGACCTGATTTCAGGTTCACCTTGCTGCACTCGGATGAATGGTTCGTCTTCATACGCGCTCTGAAGACGGCGTACCCACACATCTTCTGAAACGTCATCGTTCGGCTGAGCCGTGATTGTCGCCATGATACCTCGATTGATCGGCAATAAATGCGTCGACATCGTGACAGTTGTTTTCTTCTCACTCCATGTATTCAGCGTCTGCTCAATTTCAGGAATGTGCTGATGGGAGTGGATTTTATACAATTGCACGTTCTCATTCGATTTGGCGTGATGCGTCTTCTCACTCAATCCCTTGCCCGCACCCGTGATTCCTGAACAAGCAGAGACGATGATATGCACCGGATCGATCCAATCATTCTGAACAAACGGTAACAAAGCGAGCGAGACGGCTGTCGCATAACAACCAGGATTTGAAATCCATTTCGCGGTCGAGAGCTTGTCTCGATTCCACTCGGTCAATCCGTAAACAGCCTCTGCTTGAATGATTTCGTTGACAGATGGCTTCCCGTACCATGTTTCATACAAGTTGGATGGTAATCGCAAGTCCCCACTCAAATCGATGACCACCCCATCAAAAGATTCCAACTGTCGTATATAGTCAGCGGATACGCCACTCGGTGTCGCAAGGAACAACACATCGATTCCTGCTAAGGCCTCCACTTGAAACGGCTCGAGTTTTTGTGCACCCGCCTGTAACCACGGATACAGTTCCGATAAGGTCATCCCGGCGCGCGAATCGCTGATTGCTTTTTTTAAATGGATAGTCGGATGTTGTTCGATCAGCTTCAACAATTCCAACCCGGCATAACCTGTTACGCCGACGATGCCACACGTGATCATCTCTCTACCTCCTCTAAAGAATAAAATGATTGAACCATATGTATATTTATTCTGTCAATTGTATTTTTATTCATATAAAACAGCGAACTTTTATGATTGCTTGTGTAGTAAGGCTTTGGAGCATAAAAAAAGTCCGATGCATATGCACCGGACCTGTGATTAGATTTGATTTTTATGACGAGCCTCTTGAAGCGCATCGACTAAGTCTTTCACGTCTTCGACGAGGTTTTGAATTGTATCTTGGTTTTCTTCGTAGAGCGATTTCCATTCCATGACTCGGTCTTTCAAGTTGCCTTTCGATGACGCTTGAAGACCGACTGCATGTGCCTCAGTCGATGTGTTCGATGACTTCAACTTCGACTTGATGCCTTTCAATTGTCTCACTTGTTGATCGCGTGTTTCGCTATGGAGAAGTGATGCCGCTGCGCCGATTACTGCGCCCGCAGCCATCCCCAACCAGAAATAATTCTTGTTCATAAAAATCCTCCCCTAACATGACGTTATCTTTTATTATAGATTATCTGACTCGGTGACGACATAGTGTTTTATAACAGGACCTGCACCGCGCTGTTCGACCGCCCGTTTCAGACGATCTTCAAGCACCGCGTAGTCCGCTGTATCTCGGAAGTGTTTCCCACCAGATGTGAATTGAATGAATACGACCGCATGATTGTCGTCCGGGTCGACACCTAGACGATACGCCGAAAACCCATCATGTCCGACCCCGAGCGGCGCCTTTTCCGTCAACAACTGATGAAACAGGAGCGAACGGGCATTTTCATCCGTTGGCACATTCGCATATAAAATATTTCCTTTTTTGACGAATTCGCCAGATGCCTCTTCAATCTCAAACACTTTTCCACTTTTGAACGGAGATTTATCTCCTTCTGCAAGCAGAATCGTTTCATGTCCATTTGCCGCGACCACGCCCGGTTCTTTCCGGAGACGCTCGGCCACACTACCTGACGCGAAGGTCATATACAGTTTAGACAAGCTCCTCACACCCTTTCGCGAGTGTGATGTCTTTCTCCGTGATGCCCCCTTCGTCATGGGTCGATACGGTCAATGTTACGTTCCGATACTCGATCAAGATATTTGGATGATGATCGAGCGATTCAGCCAAATCCGCTACGAGATGGACGAACTGGATGGCTTCCGGGAACGTCTCAAGCCGATATGTCTTCTGAATCTCCCCGTTCACTTCTTCCCAACCGTTTAAACGTGACAGTTCATCTGTCAATTCACTTTGTGATAATACCATCGTCACAATCCCCTTTCCCTATACAGTCTACTGTCTTATTCTACCCAAACCGGAGAAAAATAATCTTCCGCGCATGATGTATAATGATTTAGAATGAGATGGATAGCCATCATTTTGATTACGAGAGAGGAGCATCTCCCATGCGCGCATTGATTGTTATAGATTATACATTTGATTTTATCGCAGACAGTGGTCGTTTGACTTGTGGGAAACCCGGGCAAGAGATTGAAGAACGGATTGTCGAGTTGATCAAAACGTTCTCGACCGAGGATTATGTCGTCATCGCGAACGATGTCCATGATGCAGGCGACACGTTCCATCCTGAAACGACGTTGTTCCCGCCTCACAATATTCGTGGGACGGAAGGTCGTGAATTGTATGGTGCGGTGAAAGAAGCATCCAAAACAGCCGACCATTGGATCGACAAGACACGGTACAGTGCGTTTGCCGGAACAGACCTTGACCTTCGTCTTCGGGAACGTGGGATTACAGAAGTTCATCTTGTCGGTGTCTGCACCGACATTTGTGTGCTCCATACAGCCGTAGATGCCTACAACCTCGGTTATCAAATCGTCGTCCACGCCGATGCCGTCCAAAGCTTCAACCCGGTCGGTCATGAATGGGCGCTCGAACATTTCGTCACGACTCTCGGTGCGACCGTCGTCGGAAAGTGACGTAAAACAGAAAGGAAAACATATGTTACATCGCAATTTAGCACTTCACACAGACCTTTATCTCCCACGCTGGATGTATATCTACTGGAAGCAAGGTCGCCATAACGAAAAGGTCGTCTTTGACCTCTATTACCGCTCGAACCCGTTCAGCGGTGGCTATGTCGTCTTCGCCGGACTCGAAAACATTGTCCACTACTTGGAGAACGTCTCGTTCACAGAAGAGGATATCGCTTATTTAAAAGCGCAGCTCGGCTTCGAAGACGAATTCGAAGATGTGTTACGAAACTTTAAGTTCACTGGTTCACTATATAGTGTCCGTGAAGGAGAGGTCATCTTCCCACACGAGCAAGTCGTCCGAATCGAATCGACCATCTTTGAGGCAAAACTTTTCCAAACAGCGCTACTCAATATCGCGAACCACGAATCACTCATCGCGACGAAGTATGCCCGGATTCGTCAGGCCGCTCCGAATGAGACACTTCTCGAAGGAGGAGCACGTCGCGCACAAGGCGTCGATGCCGCCTATTACGGGACACGCGCCGCTTATATCGCTGGCTTTGACGTGACGAGTCTCGTTTCTGCCGGACGTGATTTCGACGTGCCTACAGGAGGGACAATGGAACATGCGGACATTCAGTTCCATGATGATGAATTGAGTGCATTCCGTTCGTTCGCCGAGATGTATCCGGACAACACAAGTCTCCTGATTGATACGTATGACACACTTAAATCCGGTCTTCCGAACGCGATCACGGTGGCAAAAGAACTCGAAGTGAAAGGGCACCGCCTCAAGTCTGTACGACTCGATTCGGGTGACCTCGCTTATCTGTCAAAACGTGCTCGGAAAGCGTTGAATGAAGCCGGTCTCGACTATGTCAAAATCGTCGTATCTGGTGATTTAGATGAATACGTCATTCAAGACTTACGCATGCAAGGTGCAGAAGCCGATACGTTCCTCGTCGGGACGCGTGGAATCACGGCTTACGAACAACCTGCGCTCGGCATGGTCTATAAATTGGTCGCTCGTGAGGGTGAATCCGGAGAATTAAAACCGGTCATCAAAGTGTCTTCTTCTAAAGTGAAGACGACGACCCCTCATAAAAAAGAGTTGTACCGCATTATCGATAAGGAGACGAAAAAGTTCAAAGGGGACTATATCGCCCTTGCCGACGAACCCGTCGAATCGTATAGCGAAATCGACTTGATTGACGTCCGCGACCCTGCCTTCAAAATCAAGACGCGCAATTTTAACGTCAAACGGTTGTTGCAACCGATTTTCCTCGACGGAAAACGTGTATACGACCTTCCAAGCACGACCGAGATTCGCGCGTACCATCATGAACAGATGAACGGACTTTGGGAAGAGTATAAGCGCCTCCGTTTGCCGGAAGTGTACTCGGTGACGTTCAGTAAACCACTATGGGATTTAAAACTCGATATGATTCGCAAAACGCGAGTACCGAAATAAAAAAACGGTTGTGGGTACATTCCCACAACCGTTTGCTTATACCATCGTCATCTCGCCTGCTTGGCTTTGATCTTCTTTTCTCCGAAAGTAAAGCGCCATCGACAAAGAGAGCAATATCAAGACAAAATAGACGGTTCGTTGCCAAAACGTCGCTTCGGTGTCCCCTTGGAACAGTGCAATGATATAATCGCTCCCACTGACTAAAAATAGTCCGGCAAGCAAAAGAAAGATTCGATAGCCGGCCCGACTCCGCTCCCGTTTCACTTTGAAGAAAAGGACACCATAGTAGACGATCGCGAGAATCGTCACATACCCGATTACGCCAACAACCCAACTCATCTTGATGCCTCCCTCACTCTCTATTTTTCTGTTTCTTCCCCGTTATCTTAACACATTCTATTCGTCAGACTATGTTAAGATGGTCTAAAGAAAACGCGGAAAGGAACGATCCTATGAAAACGTTTCGCCTCGTCCAAGTCCGTCTCGTTCAAGACGAGTACGGCAATGAACTAAATTTACCAATCGATTTGCTCGACGGGTTGATCATCTCGAAAGAACATGATTCAGAATGGTTGCTCGAGATGCTCGTGCCGACCGAATCGGCCGTCACCCTTCACCATTACTTAAACAAACGAATCCTCATCCTCGCTGAAGCCATCATCACATCTCCGACGAATGCGCCCGCCGCACTCGCCTTGACCTTCACGAGTGAACGAGCCTTGAGCGATCACCATACGTTCGTCGCCGAAGGACTCATGTTGAATCCAAAACAAGATGCGACGAAACAAGTGCTCGACTCTCTCATTCAAGAAGGGGTAGCCACGTCGAATTTGAAACCCGCCTTTTTCGAGAAGAAAGTGGAAATCCAACAATCGTTCAGTCGCTCTGCCTTCAATCAATTGGTCAAAACCGGGTCATTCGAGTAATCGAATGGCCTTGTTTTTTCTTTCCCCAAAATGATTCCCCTCTCAAACAAAAAAGACGGAGAAAGGATCCCCGCCTCACACATAGATAAAGAACAAGATGACCATCATCGTCATTCCAATCACTTTTAAGAGCGTGCTGCCGAGAAACGCGAGAACCGTTCCGACACCGATGCTCCATGCTTCACGTGTTGTCTTCCCGAGTGTCAATTCCGCTAAAAATGCGAAGACAAATGGGAAGATGAGGACCCCGACGAGCGGGAAGATGAACGGTCCAGCAATCAAGCCAATGGTTGCGCCCCATTTCGCTCGTTCTGATCCCCCACGTTTATCCACTGTAGCTCTGGTGACAACGTAGTCCACCATAAACAAGAAGATGAGGAAGACTGACTGCCATACCCAGAATGTCCAGGTCAACGGCTCAAATGAAAAGCCAAATCCGTAAATCATGTATCCGATAAACAAGAACAAGACGCTCGGGATGACCGGGTAAATGAGTCCGGCAAAAGCAACCACAAATGATGCGATGATGAATACCCATAGTAAGGTCGTCATGACAGTCTCCTCATTTCATGATGGCCGGATCAGTGATATGATCAGCAACATTAATCGCCTTCACCTCAAACTGGCCATGTTGATGGATGATATAGTTCGAGCAGGCGTTTCGCATCGCATGGCGGAACGTATACGTGTCATCGATTGCAGAGAGCGCCGCTTTAATCGCATGCGAATGGCAGACGACAATGATCCGTTTCCCGGGATACATCTCTACCAAATGTTCCATTCCTTCTAGGACACGAGCACGCATCTCATCCTCTGACTCGAGACCCGGAACACGGCTCTGATCATCTGCCTGCACCGCTTCATAAATACCTTTCACCGGTTGTCCGGAGGCTGCTCCAAACTCGCGTTCAATAAATCGCTCGTCCAATCGAATCGCATCATGCTCGATTCCACAGGCTGTCGCAATTGCCTGTGCTGTATGGACCGCACGCGTTAATGGACTAGAAACGATGAAATCCCATGTTTCTTGACCCAAAAAAGCTGCACTCTCTTCTGCCTGTTGGCGTCCGAGTGCATTCAACGGATTGTCTTCACGTCCTTGAATGATTTCTAAACGATTCCAATCGGTCTGACCGTGTCTAACTAAACATAACTCTGTCACTGCTTCCACTCCTTACTCTTTCAATCATCCCCCATCGTACCATCTTCCCTAAAAATCGCAACTTCAGACAAGGCATTCGTCAATGAAACGATTGATCCGCGCCATCAACTGCTCTTCTTTGATCGGGTTGTCCGATTGTAGGAAACTCGCAAGCGAATGTGTCCCATTCGGAAACGAGATGAGCTGAACGTTCGCGCCGACATCACTCGCATGTTCGACGAAGTGAAGCGCTTGACCGAACGGCACAATTGGGTCTTTCTTTCCGTGTAACAGTAAAATAGGTGGGGCATCGGCATATAAATGGGAGACTGGTGAGCATTTTACCATCAGTTCACGCCATTCTTCACGGCTTCCCTCGTAAAACTTCAAATGAGCTAGCCATGTTTGAATGAATTTGAACAACAAAAAGTTCGTCGGTGGATATAAGGCGATAACTCCTTTGATTGTCGGAAGGTCATCCCCGAGTTCCCCTACAAATTGTTTGTGACGATCAAGCGCAGTCGCGAGCATTAAAGCTGCTCCAGCAGAGTCGCCCCACACGAGTAACTGACTCGTATCGAGGGTGAGCAATGATTCATGCTGTTTTAAATAGCTAAGCGCATCGGAGACGTCGATGATATTGTCAGGGAAATACACCCCATCTTCAAATAGACGGTAATCGATACTGACGACGGCGATCCCTTTCCCCAAAAAGTGATCGAGTAACGGATGGAACAGCGTAACCATGCTACGGCTCCCTCTCACAAATGCTCCTCCATGTGCATAGACCGCTACCGGGAACGGTCCCTCCCCTGGCGGGAGATACAAATCAAATTGGAGCGGACGATCATTAACAATTTTATACGTATACGTGTGGCGCCGGCGTGTTGTCGGTCGAATCGGCAATTCGGGCTCTTGCCATCTGACAAGTGATCCGTACTGACTCCACACGCTAGCCCCGGCTGCCGTCGCCGCAGCAAGTGCCGCGCCCCCGACAAACCAGGCAGTCTCCTTTCTCATACAATCCACTCCTCGTTCCTTTTTTAAATCATATTCCCGCTTTTTTCAAAAATCTATCCATCAGAAGTCGGACTTGACGTGCTCCGAAGGTCACACTATAATATTACTCGCAGTCATAAAACGTAACAGTTACGATTTAATATTCAGATAATTTGAAAGGTGGACGATAAAAGATGAAGAAGACTTGGCTAGGCGCTGTCGCAGCCGGCACGCTTTTGCTTGGCGCGTGTGGGAATACCGAAGGAGACAATGCATCCGAATCGACAGATGATCAACTGACCGTCTACGCTTCGACTTTTGCCTTAAAATCAATAGCAGAGGAAATCGGTGGTGACCGCGTCAATGTGGAAATGGTGATCCCACCTGGAGCAGACCCGCACACATATGAGCCGACTTCAAAGCAGATGACTCAAATTGCAGAAGCGGATCTCTTTTTGACAATCGGTCATGACCTCGAACCTTACGTCGAGTCCATGGAGAAGAGCTTGGAAGGACAAAACGTCGCTTTCGTCAAAACGGCAGAGGACGTGACGTTGCTTGATTCAGCAGATACCGTCCATGTTCATGGCGAAGATGGACATTCTGAAGATGAACACGATCATGAGGAGGACGGACATGCGAACGAAGAAGAAACACATGCCGAAGATGATCATGGTCACGGACAATATGACCCCCACGTTTGGCTTGACCCGATGAACGCCGTTTCAATGGCAGAAGCGGTAGAAGCAGCTTTCAGCGAAGAAGCGCCGGACTATAAAGACGAGTTCTCAGAACGGTTGAGTGTATTTAAAGACGAAGCGAATGCCCTCGATGCTGAGTTAAAAGCAGCCGTCGAGAACGGTTCGAAGTCAGAGTTGCTCGTCACACACGCAGCATACGGCTATTTGGCTGAACGATATGGTTTCGATCAGTTGCCAATCGCCGGACTCACACCTTCTGAAGAACCATCACAACAAGCCCTCAAACGAATCATTGAAGAGGCTCGTCTCCACGACTTGAACTATATTGCCTTTGAAGACACGGTCACACCGAAAGTGGCTGAGGTCGTGAAGCAAGAAATCGGCGCAGAGAGCGTGACGATTTATAACTTGGAATCTGTCACAAAAGAACAGATGGATAAGAGCTATTTTGACTTGATGCGTGAAAACGTCAAGGCACTCGAGACAGCTTTGAAATAATCAAAATCCCGAAACGAACGGATTCGTTTCGGGATTTTTTATACTTCGATCCGACGGTCTAGCGTTTTCATCGTCACGAAAAGAAGAAGTAGTAGTGACACAATCACACTCATCATCCATACATCTTCATGCATGAAGGATGACCACTCCCAGTTGTCCGTGCTCAGTCCGAACCACGCTTGACTAACGCCCACTCCAATCAGTCCGAATAGAGTAAACCGAAACCATGTCATCTGCGGGACGAACCGTTTGCTGACGAAGTAACTATTCAACACCAAAAGACTAACGTAAGCGATGAACAGCAAACTCCACGCTGTGTCAAATAGGGTCGGTACTGTTCCGCCCGCTACAGCATACCCCCACGTCACCAAGAATACGATGAATAAGATGAGCGTGATGCGATAAAGCGACACACTTTTCGTTTGATAGGCGAGAAACGGGTTGACGAGAATACCAAGCCAGATGAGTGTGCCGAACACGTCCATGATCGAATCCCCTTTTATCCATTTTTTTACATTATACCATGGTGGATTCATCTTTACTCATAATAAATGAGGACGAGTTCTTCTTGGGATGCGGCCGTCTCACAGAACTCTTGCAACCTTGTCCAATCTTCCCAAATCGTCTCAAACTCATCTTTCGGTACGAGTGCCATATCTTTCACATCATCCCGTCCGAACGCATGCAATGTGTCTTTGACGATGTGAAGTAGCTGTGGGGTCAAAATCCCGACCACGACCGCCTGTGCTTCATTCACAATCAACTCCTCGCCAACGAGCGCCATTTCCATATTGTATGTGTCAGCCCCATCGATATACACCTCGATTTGACTGAGCACGCGTTGAAACGATTCGACATTTGAGAGCGTTAACGTGTCGTCCCGATTACGGTATTGCTCATGCATATGAATCAACCAGTCTAAAATCATCTCCGGATCTTGATTAAATGACACCCAAACTTCTGGGGAAACACGTACATAATGCGTCGTCTCCATACATGAACGCCCCCTTTTTATGACATTACCCGTCTTGTATACGTAAAAAAACCGCCTACGTGAATTCGTAGACGGTTCCATTCATCAAGAACGACTTGTTCCTGTTTTTTGTTCTTCCGTTTCGCTTTCCCAAGCTTCTACATACTCACGACCTGGAAGGTTTTCTACCGAGTCGACATAGAAGACCGGATCTTGTCCTGCCCGACGCTGTGACAAGTAGTCGTCAAGAACGGCTCGAGCCACTTTCGCCAAGCGGAAGATTGCGTACAAGTTGACGAGAGCCATGAGACCCATGAACACATCAGCAATCGACCAGACGAGGCCGGCAGAGCGAACCGCACCAAACAAGACCATTCCGACAACACCGATCCGATAGAGCGTGACGTAGATTTTTTTATCCGAGATGAACTGAATGTTCGTCTCACCGTAGTAATAGTTTCCAAGAATCGAACTGAATGCGAACAAGAAGATCGCAATCGTCAAGAACGATGTCGCGACCGAACCGACTTCTGCCGTCAATGCAGCTTGCGTCAATTCGACACCACCGAACGATTCTGAACCGGCAACACCTGAAATCAAGATGATCATTGCTGTCGACGTACAAACGAGCAATGTATCAACAAATACGCTGAACGATTGAATCAAACCTTGTTTGACAGGGTGTGAAACTTCCGCTGTCGCAGCGGCGTTCGGCGCAGAACCCATACCTGCTTCGTTCGAGAAGAGACCACGACGAATCCCTTGGAGTACCATCGCACCGATTGCACCACCAAAGAGTTGCTCAATTCCAAGAACTCCTTCTGAGAAGATGAGGCTGAAGACGTCTGGTAAGAGGGATACGTTTGTCACCATGATCCAAATCGCGAGTAAAATATAGCCACCCGCCATGACCGGAACGATAATACTCGACAAGAGCGCAATCGATTGAATCCCACCGAATACGACCACCGCCGTAATGATAGCGAGGACAACCCCGACGACTGTCGTGCTGATGCCGAACTGGTTACTCACAGAAAGTGAAATCGTGTTCGACTGAACAGAGTTGAACGCGAATCCGAATGAGAACGTGATTAAAATCGCGAACAAGACACCGAGCCAACGTTGACCGAGCGCACGCTCCATATAGTAAGCCGGACCTCCGCGCCATGTGCGTCCGTCACGAATCTTATACACTTGTGCCAATGTACTTTCGACAAATGCAGAAGCTGCTCCAATCAAAGCGATGAGCCACATCCAAAAGACCGCCCCTGGGCCACCTAGCGCAATCGCTGTCGCCACACCGGCAATGTTCCCTGTTCCGACACGTGCTGCCGTCCCGATTGCGAACGCTTGGAACGAAGACACTTGGCCTTTCTCACGAGCTGTCCCTTCTTTGAACAAAAGGCGGAACATCTCAGGAATCATGCGGAACTGAACAAAGCCCATACGGACCGTGAAATAAATACCTAATGCGACAAGAACAACGATGAGCACTTGCGACCATAATAAATCGTTCGCTTGTGAAACGAGGTTCTCTACAAATTTCTCCATACTAATCCTCCATCATTCTAAAAATCTCAACAGAAAAAGTCATGTTAACTTTTTTAACATGACTAGAATTATAGGTAAATTATACGAAAATTGCAATATGAATTCGTTTTCTTGCTTATAAGGTCTTCCTTCGGTTTGTATCTCACCAACAAAAAACGAATCGGATTGCCCATCGCAACCCGATTCGCTATACAGTTTCATTTAGATAAAGAGGTTTAAGTTGCCGCCCTCTGCTGCACCGAGATACGCCGCAACACCACCAAGGTCGACCCCATCGATCAACTCTTCTTCTTTAATGCCCATGACGTCCATTGACATCGTGCAGGCTACCATTTTTACGCCTGCCTCTTGAGCTGACTTGATCATTTCTTCGACAGAAGGGACGTTTTTGTCGCTCATGACTTTCTTCATCATTTTTTGACCGACACCACCGAAGTTCATGTTCGAAAGTGGAAGTTCACCGGCATGTCCTGGCATCATCATGCCAAACATTTTCTCAAGACCTTGTTTCTTCACTTCCGGTGCGTCCGGTTTGCGGATGACATTGAGTCCCCAGAACGTGAAGAACATCGTTACTTCTTTCCCCATCGCTGCAGCACCTTGCGCAATAATCAGAGATGCGAGTGCACGGTCAAGATCTCCGCTGAAGACGACCATTGATGCACCGTCTCCTGCTGGAGCGCCCGCTTGTGGTGCAGCCGGACCTTGTCCTTTTTGAAGAATCGCTTCAACACGTCCGTTAATGAATTGTTTCGAGACGAGTTTGTTACCTGTCTTCTTCGCCCACGCTTCGATATCGGCGAAGAACCCTGGGTCACTTGCGAGGACGCGAAGCGTTTCGCCTTCTCCAAGCTCTGCAACTTTTTTATTCACTTCTAAAATTGGTCCCGGGCATTGTAGACCACATGTGTCTAACATGACCGCTTCACCGATTGGTGCGTTCGTCATTTGTGTTGGCTCCTCTTCTACAACGGTAGCCGCTGTTTCATTTGATGTGTTCGCTTCTTCAAGAGCCTCGAAATCACGATTGATTTGTGACCATGTTTTATAGCCACCGCTCAAGTTTTTCACCTTGAAGCCATTTTGACGCAAGATGCGTGATGCGAGATATCCACGAAGACCGACTTGGCACGTCACATAAATCGTTTCGTTTCGGTCATAGTTGTCTAAGTTTTCACGTAACGAGTTGAGTGGGACGTTGATCGATCCTGGAATCTTCCCAAGTTCATGTTCTGATTCATCACGAACGTCAAGTAACGTCGCTCCGTTCTTCACGAGCTCATCGATTTCATCCCAATGCACGACTTCGTTATCACCAAGTACGACGTTAGAAGCGACATACCCAATCATGTTGACGGGATCTTTCGCCGAGCTGAACGGTGGTGCATAACTGAGTTCAAGGTCAGGCAGGTCTAGGACCGTCAAACCACCTTTCATCGCTGTCGCAATGACGTCGATTCGCTTGTCGACTCCGTTGATCCCGACACCTTGTGCACCGTAAATCTCACCCGTTGTTGGGTGGAATAAGAGTTTGAGTGACACCGGTGTCGATCCTGGATAGTATCCGGCGTGCGAACCCGGGTGTACGTGAACAGCTTCATACGTCTTACCGGCTGCTTTCAAACGTTTCTCGTTCCAACCAGTCGATGCGACCGTCATATCAAACACTTTCGCAATTCCTGTTCCCATTGTTCCGTTATATTTCACGTCACGACCGTTAATGATGTCGGCAACGAGACGACCTTGACGGTTCGCTGGCCATGCGAGTGGGACGACAGTTGGCTCTTGGAAGACATAGTCGAGCACTTCGACTGCATCTCCAATCGCGTAAATCGATGGATCAGATGTCATCATTTTTTCATTAACACGAATCGCACCGCGCGTACCTGTTTCAAGTCCCGCTTCACGCGCAATCGTCGACTCTGGTGTGACCCCAATGGACATGATGACCATGTCTGTATCGATGACACGACCACTCGTCAAATGAACTTTCTTCCCTTTTTCAGAGAATGAAGAAACGCCATCTGACAATTGAAGTTCGACGCCGTGAAGACGTAAATGTTCATGAATCGGTGCGACCATTTCACGGTCGAGTGGTGTCATGACTTGGTCTGCCATTTCAACGAGTGTCACATCCACCCCACGCTCACGTAAGTTTTCTGCCATCTCAATCCCGATGAAGCCCCCACCAATTACAGTCGCGTGTTTTGGTGCTTTGTCATCGACATAGCCACGGATTTTATCTGTATCTGGAATGTTACGAAGTGTGAAGATGTCTTCTGCCTCGTCGATTCCAGGGATGTTTGGACGAATCGGCTTCGCTCCTGGTGAAAGGATGAGGACATCGTATGACTCATCGTACGTTTCGCCTGTTTGAACATGCTTCACCGTCACTGTTTTCTCGTCACGGTTGATGTTAACGACTTCCGTTAAATTACGGATATCGAGTTGGAAACGTTTGTTCATCCCTTCAACCGTTTGGACGAGCAATTTTTGACGATCTTGAATGACGTCCCCGATGTAATATGGAAGACCACAGTTAGCGAATGAAATGTATTCCCCACGGTCAAACATAACGATATGGTTTTCTTCATTTAAACGACGTAGTCGTGCAGCAGCAGATGCACCACCCGCTACCCCACCGACGATTACGATCTTTTTACTCATTGTCCATTTCCTCCTCTGACGACTTCTCCTGGCCAACTCATCAAGCCATCTTCTATATTGACCACTTTATAGCCTTTTGCCTCCATTTGCCAAGTCGCTTGCGTGCTGCGTGCACCAGAGCGGCAAAGGACGACATATTCTTCAGCAGGGTCGAGTGTGTCGATCCATGTTGTCATTTCTGATAACGGATAGTTTTTGGCACCTTCGATATGCGCTTCTTGAAACTCGTCGCGTTCACGAACGTCGACAATGTTTACAGGCACTTCAAAGTCCATTTGACGTTTTAAAGCAGATGCTTTCATCATTAATCTACCTTTCTATTTTCGATTCCATCTATACCATTCGGCTTGGTAGCTGGCGCTCAACAAAGTTTGTGATTCATTGAACATTTCGCTTCCACGTCATTAATATACCCCCTTAGGTATTAAAATGCAAGAAATAAGTTTGACGAAATGTAGAATTTTTCATCACACCTTCATAAAGTAGTTGATGCTCGACACATACTCCCCCATGTATTAAGATGAGCCTACACAAGAAATAGTTGGGTAACTGAACAATTTTTACTATAGAGGTGAAGGACATGGAACAGTATCAATACGACCCGAAAGTATTGAATCGTATGAAACGGGTAGAAGGGCAAATTCGCGCCATCATCCGCATGATGGAGGAAGGGAAAGAGTGTCGTGATGTCGTGACACAACTGAGCGCAGCACGTTCCGCACTCGACCGCGCCTCGACGATTATCGTGGCCAAGAACTTAGAACAGTGCATCATCACAGCGCAAGCGGATGGCGAAGATACGTCAGAAACGGTCGAAGAAGCCATTAAAATGTTGATGAAACGCTAGTTCCCCTTGCTTTCCCCGTCCAAATGGGGGAAAGTTAGAGTAACGACTTACTAAGGGGGATTTCCTTGTGAACTTCGAAGAAAAAGTAGAATCATTTAGAGCGCTCGCCGCTGAACGCAACATGACGTTCAAAGAGAGCGACACTGAAACGCACGTCACGTTTTTGACGCGTGAAACAACAAAATCCGGGGCTCAGCCCGTTATGATTATCGCTTTTAACAAAAAGACGACAGACGCTGAGTTATACGCTGCGACCGTCACGCACGTCCCAGACTATGTAGAAGACTTACCGATTCTAAATGCCTTGAACGAGTTCAACCAGGAGTTCAAATACTTCCGTTGCGTACTCGACAGCGATCGTGATGTCACACTCGCATCAACACTCGACCTCGATCTCGGTTTCTCACCAGAGATTATCTTGCAACATTCATTCATGATGTTCCAAGCGGCCGACGAAGTGAACGAGTACATGCAAAAACTGTACACACAAGTACAATAATGAAAAGCCGTCCGGAACATTTCCGGACGGCTTTTTTGAAACATCTTCTTACTATAGCTCGTATGGTTGACCAAGGAGGAGATTCGATATGACACGTTATGAACGATATGTAGAGGCGTTAGATGCCATCAAGGAAGCGACCAAGTGGGAGTTGACGGATGACTTCCGGCGCTTGATGGCCATTCATTATGCGATTCACGACACCCCATTCGAGGCATCTCGATTTTCGAACGCACGCGATACATTGAAACAAAAAACGAAGATGTTTTCAAAGTTTAGGGGCAGTCAAAACCTCGTCTGGCTCTCTTTTCTCGATGCCAAGTATGAAGACATCGGGACCGCAATCGACGAGGCCCTTCGACTTGATACGTTACTCGACCGAAAGCATTTCCGTTTCAGTTCATTACGACCTTTTTTAGCGAATCAACTGATCAATGTAGAGGAACCTGAGCAACGACTCGATGAAGCGACTGACTTATATCAAACGTTCAAACAACACCATCCCTGGTTGACGAGCGAGGAAGACTTATTATCGGCACTCGTGCTCGTGCAAGCGTTTGACGACGTCATCGATTTGAACGAACGGATCGAGCAGCATTATACGTTATTGAAAGACCGACTACCGAAATCGAACGAACTGCAACTCGTCTCACATCTTTTGACATTCAGCGAGTCTGCACCAGAAGAAGCGGTCTCTCGACTGCTGGCATGGAAATCGCAGTTAGACGAAGTCCAACTATCCATTCGACGTGAGCATTTGCCCGCGCTCGCTTTACTGAGCATTGTCGCGGAACCGAATGCGGATGGCGTACACGCCATTCAAGAAATCGTGAATGCCGAAAAAGACAAACAGCGCTGGTTCAACACGCATAGCGTGCTTGTCGCCCTTCAACTCGTAGCCGCCGACCACATCACGGGAGAAGCGAATGATTTATTGCTACACGGTACCTTCGCCCACTTGCTAGCGATGCAACAAGCAATGACCGCTGCGACAACTGCCGCCGTCATTGCCAGTACTTCGTCCTCAAATTAAACAAGACAAATTGAAAGCATACAAAATGTTCCGCGAGGTGAGTTCTGACCATGTCTTTACTACCAAAAGATCGAAAGAGTCGGTTTATCTTCAAATGTGTCATCGGGATGAGTTTCATCCTACTCTTGATCGGTCGAAGCGAAGTCCCTCTACCGATTCACGCAACGACTTCTTTCGTTCCATTCGAGATTCATCCTCCTACGCACCTGCCTTTTGTCGCTGAGACCGAATATGCACATCTGGTCAGCCTAGGGCGGGTCGAGCTCGTCTATGAAAATGAAGAGGAGTCTATGAGCATATGGGCGACTACTGAACTCGGATGGCACCATGTCGAAGAGTGGGGACGGTACGCACAAACCGTTCAAGGTTCTCCTGTCTACCTCAATGAATCCGATGAACTCACTATTCTCAGCTGGCAACGAGAGGGCGTCGAATACGCAATCGACTACAAAGGACATCAACTTTCGAAGCAAGATTTGTTTGACATCGCCGCTTCGATGAACTAAAAAAACGATCTCACGCGAGATCGTTTTTTGGTGTCCAATTTGGTACGACAGGTGTCGCTTTCGGCTCATCGACGACAAGCATCTTGGTGACGACCCGTCCGGCGATTGACACCGCGACGAGCGTATACAATGCGTTCGATAATGGTAAATAAATGAGTGAAATCCCAAGGACGATCACATCAAAGATAATTAAAATCGTACCGACCGACACGCCTGTCCATTTCGATAATCCGAGGGCGAATAAGTCGTCGCCACCGGTCGCTCCGCCTGATTTCAAGACGAGACCGAGACCATATCCGGTCAATATCCCACTCGCGATGGCAGCGAATAACGTCGCTGGCCATACTTGAATATCAAACGTGAGCAAATCGAGACGGTCCCACATCGCATAACTGAGCGATAAGGACGAAGCGGCTAACACCGCCTGTCCGACAAAACGCCATCCTTTCCACCACAATGCGATGATAAAAAATGGGATGTCGAGCATGATCATCGAGATCGCCGGATCGATATCAAATAGATAGCGACCGAGTAGCGATAACCCGACGAATCCACCTTCCGCCAAACCAAACTGTTCATTCAAATAATAATAACCGAACGCCATGATCAGCGTTCCGAGCACTATGGTAGCAACTCGTTTCATTCCGATTGTCCTCCCCGTTCTTGACGGAGAGGAGGATCCTCAGTCGTAGCTGCGGTTCCATCTGTTCCATCTCCGATCTTCCGTTTGTTGATTGATACACGTCATGGTGATCATTCAACGCTAGAAGTCCGGAAGTTGGAACAGAGGCCACGTCCTCTCGGTATCCATAAAGACCTTCCTTTCTCAAATTGCGCGTAATCTTGTACGTAGTTTACCACACATTTTGATTCAGTTCATGAATTTTACCTTTAGTGCATGTTACGTTTCGGTAAATCTTTCTTACCGAACCACCACCAGTTCCAATCCCCAAACAGTTTCATAAGAGATGGAACGAGCAGGATTCGGATAATCGTCGCATCGATAAAGATGGCGAGGGCGATCCCAACACCGAGCTGTTTAATCGGGCTGACACCCGTAAAGGCAAACGCACCGGTCACGACAATCATGATGATGGCAGCCGAGGTAATGATTTTACTCGTTTTCGCCAGTCCCATCTCTGTCGCATAGTCATTGTCACCTGTCTCCCGGTAGTATTCCTCGATTCGTGAAACGAGGAACACCTCATAGTCCATCGACAATCCGAAGACGAGTGAGAAGATGAAGACCGGTGTCAAAATACTGATTGTCTCCGCGTCATACACATAGCCTGACTCAAAGATGATGACGAGTAAACCGAACGTTGCCCCGAGACCGAGTACATTCATGAGAATGGCTTTGATTGGAATCAAGATGGATCGGAATGCCCACATGAGGATGAAGAACGTCGCCAAAATGACGGTGATCACTGCATATGGGATGCTGTCGTAAATCTCATCATAAATCTCTTCGTTAAAAGCAGCCGGTCCACCGACCTCAAATCCCTGGTCTCGCCAATCACGAACAAATGCCTGTGCTTCTTTGTCACTCGGTGGTACATCGAAACTCACGTTGACGAGGGCGAGATCCGTATTCCCCTCAAGTGTGACGAGACGTTCAAGCGGAGCGAGTTGTTCCGGGGCCGCCTCCACGAGTTGCGTGAACGCTTCAGGCGTCAAACCGGACGTCGTCAAAAAGGTCGAGACGTTATCGACAATCCCTACTTCGTTTAACTCGTCCGTGAGCGTTGTCAGTTCTTCTAAAATCATCGGGTCCGTCAAATCATTCGCTTCGAACAAAATGACCGCATCAGTTGAGTTTTCCCCGAACACATCGTCAAATCGTTCAAGTGCCGCCCGTGATTCATACGAAGTCGGGAGCGCATCTGCGTCCGGAATGTTCAGCTCTAAGTCACGGACGAACCAAAGGCTCGGTAGCAGTAACAATAACGCGACGAGTGTCATCGTCACAGGGCGCTTCATGACGAAGCGGGCAAGCTTTTGCCAACGCTTTTCTGACTTCGTTTCGTCAGACTTGATGATCCGCCCTTTATTCAAGGCATCCCCGACTAAATACAGAGATGACGGCAAGAGTGTCAGTGCGGACAATACAGCCCCCGCGACGGCAATGAGCGCACCGAGCGCGACCGCCTGGAAGACATCGACCTGGATAAAGAGTAGACCGGCCAACCCGACAAAGACACATAATCCAGAGAAGAGGATTGAGCGTCCTGCCGTCGCCACCGTCCGGACGATGGCTTCTTCTCTCGATTGTCCACGCGTCAACTCTTCACGATACCGATTGACGAGGAGCAATGAGAAATCAATCCCGAGCGCAATGGCAATCATCGCCACGGCGTTCAAGACGAATATGGATAATTCCATGTTTTGCGCAAAAAAGAATAGAGAGCCTGCCGCTACGATGAACGTGATGAGTCCGACGAGCAACGGCATGAGTGCCGCGAGCGGCGTTCCGAAAACAAGTAACAATACGACGAGAGCAACCGGAATCCCGATCAATTCTGCTCGAATCAAGTCATTTTTCGACGCTTCGTTCAAGTCGTCTGCAAATACCGGTTCCCCAGTCAACCGCACTTCTGTATCCGTGTCTGTGATCAGGGCGTCACGAACCGCATCAATCGAAGATTCGGCTGCTTCATAGTCTTCAAATTCAAGCACAAAGTACGAGACGTCGCCTGAACGAGCATCTGGATTCTCGGATGGCGTAATGACACCATCAATCGACCGAATTGCCTCGAACCGTTCCTGTTGTTCGTCCATGACCGCTTCTATTTCTCCGCCTTCAAATAACACGATCATCGAGGCTCCGGCACGGTCAAACCGATCATTCAGCGTCTCCTCTACTTGTTGAAATCGCCCGTCTTGAATTGCGAAGCCGTTTCCTCTCAACTCACCCGGGAGCTGCAGTCCAAAATAGACCGACCCCGCAATTAAGATCGTCCAAATGAGTAGTACTCCATATCGAAAGCGAACCAACTGCCTACCTAACCATTCCATCTTTGTCACTCCTCCCTGTCTAACCATCTACTTCCCGTTTCTCTCTTCATTCATCATCACTTCACAAAAAATTCCTGAACCTGTTTCGGTTCAGGATTCTTGTCGTTCAAAGACTTGAAGCCAACTATGGCAAAATCGTGGTGGTGCGGATAAGACGACGAGTCGGTCTCCTCGGTCATCTAACAGCATGACCTTCAGCAATTGATTGTCCGCACACACAGTCGAACAAAACAGTTCTTCCTCTCGATGAAACAGTTGGAACGCTTCGGTCGAAGTGATTGCCGTCGTTTCGCCGACTTGATCGAGAATGACCGTATCACGGTCCCCTTCATACGGAATACGCCAGTTCTCATTCGTTTTCACATTCTCCACTAAAAAGTGATGCGTGTTTTCATCAAATAAGGTCACACATGTTTCAGGTGTGAATCGTTCAAAATCATACGTCCCTTGATACGCCAACTCGATGATGTTCCCAAAGAGCGGAACTTCTTCGTAGCGACTATATCGAAACGTATGATCGTGGAGGTTCAAAGCCACGACATCCGATTCGGCTGAATATAAGAAGATGTCATCGCCTTGCCAATAGTGCAAATTGCTAAACCAGTCACCGTTAAAACGTTGTGGAATCGCATGCGTCTCCATCTGTCCTTTTTGTAAATCAATGACTCCGTAAAGTCCTTTTTCTCGGAACCATGCCACGGCACGCGTCGCATTCGGCTCCACATATAGGGCGCACGGTGTCCAAGCCCAGTCAATCTCCCAGCGAATTTGGGACGACTCGTCAAAGAACAAAAATCCGGTTTGCGCCAAGTACAACATCCAACCTTCACCGACACGTTCTAACCATTCAATCGTTTGATGAAATTGAAAGTCTGCTGTTTGTTTGTACATTTGATCACTTCCTAATTTCAGCTTAGCAACGACCGAAGCGAAATTCGATTTTGAATGTGTTCGTTCAACACATTTTCGATTTTCCTGTATACTGTCGGTATAGATGAATGGTTCAGAAAGGAGTATACCGATGCGCCCATTACAATTATCACCAGAGACCGCGGTTGAGCTTGCGAAAAAGTTGAACGTCCCGCTCGAAGAATTGATGCATATGCCAAAGCATATTCTCGTTCAAAAAATGATGCAACTCGAGGCATCTCAAACAGAGGAAGACACACCAAAGGAGACGGATTAACGTCTCCTTTTTTGGTTACTGTTCTTTACGTTTTCGTTTTTTCGATACATACCAGAGACCACCGAGCACGGCGAGTGCGGCACCTCCAGCAACAGCGTATTTGCTGTAGTCCGGACGACGCTCCGTCACCACGAGTGTCGATAGTGGCGCGACTGTCATATGACGGTCCTCGATTTGACGCGGAGCCGTCAGATTGACGGTATGGTCTTCCACGTTCACTTCAAACTTACCGGACGGAAGTTTGATCTCGACCGCTTCCTCTAGCGCGTTATGATACACGACGTGTCGTTCTACATAGCCTTCGACGTGGCGGCTCAACTCGAATGCGATCACGCCTTCTTCTTCATCGAAGAAGCGTAAGTGTTTTCGAATCTGTTCCGTGTTCTCGAGTCGGAAGAGCGGATACTGTTTCCGCAGGCGCAAGAGACCTTTCACATATTCCACACTCGGTGCTTCTTGTTCTGCACGTGTCCAGTCGACACGGTTGACGACCTCGCCTGAGTTAAAGCTATTCTCGTCCCCATCTTTTGTGCGGAAGAACTCTTGCCCACTGTGGAGGAACGGAATCCCTTGTCCGAGAAGCACGATTGATGTCGCCAAACGATGGCGGCGACGGCGTGTCGTCTCATCATCTTCTGGATTTGTCACGGACAACTTGTCCCAAAGCGTCAAGTTATCGTGACATTCGACATAGTTGACGACCTGGTTCGGTTCATCGGCAAAACTTTGGCTCGTAATCCCGCCAGCGATTCCCCGTTTCACGTCAGCTGTCATGTCTGTGTTGCCGCTCACCCAGCCTGGTAAGTCCTCGATGAACACGTCTCCACGGACACCATCTCGAATCCCATCATTAAATTGCGCGATTCGTGGCATCTTATGCGCATTGTGTTGATTCGCTTTTTTACGGACCGGGAGTGGTGTGTCTAAATCCCAACCTTCTCCGATGACAAGGATGGATGGGTCGACGCGGTCAAGCGCCTTCCGAATTTGATTCATCGTCTTCACATCATGTAATCCCATCAAGTCGAAACGGAATCCGTCGATCATGAATTCCTTCGCCCAATATGTGACACATTCGACCATGAGCTTACGCATCATCGCACGCTCAGATGCCGTATCATTCCCACATGCTGAACCGTCTGCGAGTGTTCCGTCCTCATTTAGTCGATAATAATAATCCGGGACGAATTGACCGAGCGGTGTCGTCAACACATCGTACGTATGGTTGAAAACGACGTCCATGATGACACGGATGCCTCGATCGTGGAGGGCTTGAATCATCGCTTTCAGTTCAATAATTCGTGTCGCCGGATCATCTGCTGACGAGGCGTATGATCCTTCGACCGCAAAGTAATGCACCGGGTCATATCCCCAGTTATAGTTATCTTCGCTCTCGCGTGATTCGTTCACCGACCCATAGTCAAAGAATGGCATCAATTGAAGATGTGTGATACCGAGCGATGTGATGTAGTCAAGGCCGGTCGGGTATCCGCTCGTTGTCGTCGTCCCCGTCTCGGTCATCCCCAAGAACTTCCCACGATGTGTGGCTCCGCTCTCCGGATGACTCGTCAAATCACGTACGTGCGCTTCGTAAATGACCGCTTCTTGTGAAGAATTGAATAGCGGACGTTCTTTAATCCAATGGTCCGGGTTCAAGGATGCCGGGTCAAGCAGACATCCACGCTTCCCATTCACTCCGACGACTTTTGCATAAGGATCGAGTGATTCCACTTTCTTCCCATCAATCATTGCTTCAAATACATAAAATTGACCTTCGAACAAGGCACGGTCGAGTTCAATGACCCATGTCCCTTTTTCAGCCGGTTCGAGCTCGAGTCGATCAAACTTGCGGGCACGGGCTGTGCGATATAACTTGACCGACATCTGTTCCGCTACCGGAGACCAGACACGTAGTCGAATCTGTTCCCCTTTAAACGTCACCCCAAGGTCTTTCCCGTGATAGGCAACGTGATCTAAGTCTGCATGTGTATGTTGATCCATTGTACGTTCCATCTCTTCACTCCTTCACTGCTTCAAATCTGCTATCATTATAACAAAACCACACAAAGGATGGATGAAACATGGCAAAAGACAATTCTTTCGATATCGTGTCAGAAATGAATCTTGAAGAAGTGAAGAACGCGATTCAAATCGCGGAGAAGGAAATTTTGAACCGTTACGACT
Source organism: Exiguobacterium sp. CH10 (assembly GCF_018617635.1). Taxonomy (NCBI): domain Bacteria; kingdom Bacillati; phylum Bacillota; class Bacilli; order Caryophanales; genus Exiguobacterium; species Exiguobacterium sp. CH10. The sequence continues at coordinate 294,325 of NZ_JACSKO010000003.1, read as the reverse complement.
TTAAAGGCTCAAAGAGTGAAATGTCGCTCGACAATGGCGACCTCGTCCTCATCTCGGATGACGACTACAAACTCGAGCAATTAAAGGACGTCTTAATCACGAAGTTGATCAAGCGCGGCGTCCCGACAAAAAACCTCGACTATCAAAAAGTAGAGAACGCACTCGGCGGCACGGTTCGTCAACGTGTGAAATTGAAGAGCGGCATCGACAAAGATGACGCGAAAAAAATCAACAACGCCATCAAGGAATCAAAACTTAAAGTCAAATCGCAAATTCAAGACGATCAAATCCGAGTGACGGGGAAATCACGTGACGATCTTCAAGCCGTCATGCAGCTCGTTCGTGAGCTCGAGTTGTCCGTCGACGCCCAATTCACGAACTTCCGATGAAACTCGCGATCATCAGTGACCCACACGGTTCGTTTGATGATTTGAAGGCGGTTCTCGATGATGTCCGGCGGGAAACCGAGCATATTCTCTGTCTCGGCGACCTATATGAATGCCATATCGGGAAAAAACGACGTCACGAGCGCTTTCATCATGTGGAAGACGTCGTGACATATGACCCGAACTATGAAGCGCTACTGACGTTCCCGAGTCTACGCGGTAATCAGGAGGAGCGAATCGACGAGGTGCTCGTCATCGACCATCCCGTGAAAACACGAATTTCCTTATTGCCGGAACAGACGACTCTTGGCGAAGCACGCTTTTTACATGGGCATCAAGTCAAGTGGAACGAAGACTGGGAACCGATTGTCGAGAAAGGGAAATATCCGCTCGTCTTCATCGGACATAGTCACATCCCCGGGATTTATCGGAAAGGGAGATCTTTGCCGTGGGAAATCGGGACCCCATTCCATTTGAAGAAAAAGCGATATGTCATCAATGTCGGTGCCGTCATCTTCGACCGGGAATGGTGTCTCTATGACACGGAAGCCCGAACGGTGACGCGGATGAAGGTGTGAGCATAGGAAAAGGACCTCATTTTTTTGAGGTCCTTTCGTCTGTCTTACATTTCTTCCGGAGCTTCGACACCGAGTAAACGGAGTCCTTCCGTCAATACGAGTGTCACTGCCTTCACGAGTGCGAGACGCGATTGTTTGCCTGCATCTTCTTCTAAGACACGGACATGACCGTAATACTTGTTGAACGCTTGCGCGAGGTCAAGTACATAACGGCTGATGATAGATGGTTCGCGACGTTCATGTGCACGCGTGATGACGTGTGGGAACGCGTTGAGCATCGTGACGACACCCCATGAGTAGTCATCGTCTGCACCAGTGAACGGTGAACCATCGTAGTTCCCTTTCCGGAGGAGTGAGTTCGCACGAGCGTTCGTGTATTGGACGTAAGGTCCTGTCTCTCCTTCAAACTTGAGCATGCTGTCGAGATCGAATTCGATGTTGTTGATGCGTTCGTTCTTCAAGTCGTGGAAGACGACCGCTCCGACACCGACCATGCGTGCGACGTCTTCTGCGTTCGCAAGGTCTGGGTTCTTCTGCGCGATGTTCGCTTGTGCTTTTTCGATCGCTTCTTTCAACACTTCCTCAAGAAGAACGATGCGCCCTTTACGTGTCGACATCTTCTTCCCTTCTTGCAAGATCAAACCGAACGGTACGTGGTGCATGCCATCGACGAAGTCGTAGCCGAGCTTACGAAGAACCGAGAAGAGTTGTTTGAAGTGAAGCGCCTGTTCGCCACCGACGACATAGTTCGCTTGCACGAAGTTGTACGTTTCGTAGCGATAGATTGCTGCTGCCAAGTCGCGTGTCGCGTACAATGTCGCGCCATCTTTCTTCTTGATTAAGCATGGTGGCAAGTTCTCTTCTTCGAGCGAGACGACCATGGCGCCCTCACTTTCGACTAAGAGATTTTTTTCTTCGAGCATCTCGACGACGCGTCCCATTTTGTCATTGTAGAACGCCTCACCATTGAAGCTCTCGAATTTCACACCGAGGAGGTCGTATACTTTTTGGAACTCCTTGAGTGACTCGTCACGGAACCATTGCCAAAGCTCTGTCGCTTCCGCATCGCCGTCTTCAAGCTTCTTGAACCACGCGCGACCTTCGTCTTCGAGTTCTGGTTGTGTCTTCGCTTCTTCATGGAAATGAACATATAATTTCAAGAGTTCTGCGATCGGATTGGCGCGTACCGCTTCCTCATCGCCCCACTTTTTGTATGCGACCATCAATTTCCCGAACTGTGTGCCCCAGTCACCGAGGTGGTTGACGCCGACAACGTCATATCCGTTTTTACGTGCGATTTGGTTGATTGCATTCCCGATCACCGTCGAACGTAAATGACCCATCGAGAATGGCTTCGCAATGTTTGGTGACGAGAAGTCCGTCACAATCGTTTCATTGCGTGTTGCATGTGTCGCGTACTCTGACTTCTCCTCGAGCACCGTGTTGATGATTTCTTTTGACACGACGTCACGGCTCAAGAAGACGTTGACGTAAGGTCCCGCTGCCTCGACTTTTGTGAACAATTCATCATTCAAGTCATTCGCGATATCTGTCGCAATCATGACAGGTGCTTTACGGTAAGCTTTCGCCAATTGAAAACACGGGAACGCGAGGTCACCGTGCGCCTCGTGTTTTGGCTTCTCAATCAATGCTTCAATCTGGTCAATCGTGAGCTCGTCTCCGATGACACGTGATAACGCTTCTGCGTACTTGCGTTCATAACTCATTTGTATGTCCTCCTTCTTCGTATCACAACTCATAAAAAAAACGCCCTTTGCATAGATGCAAAGAGACGGGAATTCCCGCGGTACCACTCTTCTTGCCTGCATGACGCAGACCGCTTTATGGTGATAACGGTTCCCTCCGGCTATGCCTACTCTCGTTTCGGATAGCATCTCAAAAGTGCGTTTCGCGACGTTTGTCAGCCTAGGCTCTCACCAATCCCCAGGTCGCTTTGTTGACTAAACCATCGTTACTCTCTTTTTCATCGACATTCGTCTATGCGGTTGAAAAGCAATTTCATTATAGAGGATATTCCGTGTATACTCAATGCTAGAATTCAAGCATCATGGAACAGAAGCAGGACTCACACGAAATCGTGACGAATCTTTACTATTAGATCTTGAAATGTCCCATGCTAGGAGGGAACGCATGAACCACTTTCGTAAGATGTCCGTGCTCGGTTGGAGTATATGGAGTGCCTTATTCATCTTCACCATCGCATTATTCGCATTGGATATCCTACACGCCCCAACAATCGATCCGCTGTCGTTTATTTTAATTTCATTGCTTGTCATCATTTTTCAACTCGACTCGATCGAAGTCAAAGGTGTGTACTTCACATTTTCTGAAAGTATCGTCTTAATTTTATTTTTATTCTTTGGATTTGAAACAGCACTCATCGTCAACCAAATCGGGTTGTTCATCTTTCAATTCGCCAACTTGAAACCGAAAGTCGCTATCCGTCGCTTCCGCTTCACGTATCCTTGGAATGCCATTACGGCGTACTTAGAAATCGTCATTCCGGCTGCTGTCTATCTCGCACTAGGTGGGGAGACCGGTCTCGACTTTTATTCGCAAGATTCGCTCGTGCCGCTTGCTGGATTGTTCCTTGCCATCTTCTTAAACACTGTATTTCAAAAATATCAGGTGAAATGGTGGTTCCGCGTCGACATCGCATTGAGCGATTTTATGAAAATCGCCTTCTACACGTACGTCGTCAGTTTGATTTTCATATTAGCGGCAGCGTTTTTCCGAGAGACCAACTTACTCGTCGTCAGTAGCATCGCCGCTGCGTTAACATTCTTCATTAAACGTCTCCTCATTCAAAAAGAGCGACAAGATGCATTTAAATCCTTGATTGAGCAATACGATGAAGCGAAAGAGGCCGTTTCCTTATCACAGAGCGAGGCGCAAGCCATCGAAGTGTTTTTAAGTCAATGCGAACAGCTGAATCATTATGATGAGGGGTATGTCGAGTTTAAATTGTTTGAACGCACCCTCTACTTTGACTTGAAGACGCGACAGCCCATCGATCGACCCATCGTCTTTACTTTGCTTGACATGAGTCAGCCAATCGAGCAAGTCCTCGACTATGAAATGCGCTTTGAATGGGATACTTCCCTTTCTGACGCTTTCCATGACGATTACCACAGCTTCGTTTCTGTTCGTTCGGAGGAAATCGAAGAGATTCGTACATGGATTGTCATGATGGGAGAACCTGTATACGGTTATCCAAAAATTATTCAGCATGAGATCATCAAATTGTTAAAATCGTTCAACCGGACCATTAGCCGTTGTCACGAACGGGACCGCCTCTATACCGAGAGTCGGACGGACAGTTTAACGCTTCTCGCCAATGCGCGTGCGTTTTATGAATATGGCATTCAACAAATATCCGATATGTCGGTATATCCGATATCGGTCGCCATGCTCGATATTGATTTTTTCAAAAAAATCAACGATACGTACGGTCATCAGGTCGGGGACCATGTGTTACAAGAGTTTGGACGACGAATCCGTCAGGTGCTTCGTCCCGATGACTTTGCTGCACGTTATGGCGGCGAAGAATTTATTTTATTGCTCAATCATTGTGACATGAACCAAGCAATCGAAATCACGGAGCGAATTCGCAATCAAATCGAAGCGAAACCGTTTCTTGTCGACCACCATGAGATTTCTGTCACCGCGTCCATCGGGGTCGACACAATCGAAGCGTTCGGGAACAAGCGTCTCGATGATACGATTCGAAACGCGGACCGTGCCCTGTATGTTGGTGGAAAATATGCAGGACGTAACCGCGTGGCGCACTTCAACAATTTAACGACGTAAACTCCCCTTTCTCACATCGAATTGGGGAGTTTTTAGGTTGACAACTAGATTTGAAACAGGTACGTTAGGGAACGTGTTTGATAATAGGATAACTTAACTTTTTATCGAGAGAGACGGAGGGACTGGCCCTATGAAGTCTCGGCAGCGGGGAACCTGTGCCAAATCCAGCGGACATACGTCCGAAAGATGAAAAGGTATTTCACACGAAGGACCTTTTTCTCAAGAAAAAGGTCCTTTTTATTTTTTAGTGAGGTGATTATTTTGGAACAACCAACAGCAAACAAGTGGGCACTTCTGCCGTTACTCGTCTTCTTGCTCTTTTTCATCGGGGCGGGTGTCTACTATGGAGACTTTTATAAGTTTCCGGTCCTCGTCGCAGCCATCATCGCCTTGATGGTTGCAGCATTCATGACAAAAGGAAGCGCCACACAAACCGTGGAACGCATCGCACAAGGTGCCGGAAATCCGGGAATCATCATTATGATTTTTATTTTCTTACTGGCCGGTGCCTTTTCAACTGTAGCTGAATCCATCGGGGCAATCGATGCGACGGTTAACGCCGCGTTGACGCTCTTACCGCCATCTCTCTTATTGAGTGGGCTATTCGTCATTGCCGCTTTTATTTCGATGGCAATGGGCACGTCAACTGGTACGATTGCGGCACTTGCACCAATCGCTCTTGGTATTCATGAAGAGAGTGGTGTAAACGTCGCGATCGCTGCCGCGGCAGTTGTCGGCGGAGCCATGTTCGGAGATAATCTCTCATTCATCTCGGACACGACCATCGCTGCCGTAAGGACACAACGGACGAACATGCGTGATAAGTTCCGGACGAACTTCTGGATCGTGTTACCAGCTGCCATCATCACGACGATTTTACTCGCGGTCTTGTCAAACGGTGAATCGACGGTCGATGTCGCCGCATTCGAATGGTACAAACTCATTCCGTATCTCGCGGTCATCGGACTGGCGTTAACGGGACTGAACGTCATTCTCGTCTTGTTAGGCGGGATCACGCTAACCGGAATCATCGGTCTTCTCGACGGAAGCTTATCCGTCACAGCATTTGTGACCGCTATCGCCGATGGCATGGTCGGTATGGCCGAAATCTCGTTCTTGACGTTACTCATGGGCGGCCTCGTCGGTCTTATTTCGCACAACGGTGGACTCACGTATTTGCGTGATGCATTGACATCACGGATTCAAAAACGTGCTGGTGCCGAGTGGAGTATCGCTGGTCTCGTCAGTGCGACGAACGTGGCGACGGCGAACAATACGATTTCCATTCTCGTAGCCGGACCACTTGCCGCGAATATTGCCGACGAATATGACATCGAACGGAAGAAATCAGCTAGTGTGCTCGATATCTTCTCATGTGGTGTACAAGGGATTCTCCCATACGGAGCGCAACTTCTTATCGCCGCAGAGTTGACGAAGACCGCTTCGCCGGACCTCGTCCCGTTCATGCTTTATCCGTTCCTCCTCTTTATCTGCGGAGGAATTGCCATCGCATTCAATTTCCCGCGTTTTAAAAAGCAGTCTTAAGCGAAAACACCCCTTTATTCAAAGGGGTGTTTGTCGTTTGGTCACCATTTCTTGTTTCAATTGCTCGTTGCGTTTCTTGAAAGCACGTCGTTTGAGCACTTCTTCTAGTCCTCGACTGATGGCCCACAACGCGACCAAAAGCAGACCGAGCATCGATAAACGAAACGGGCTTTGGATAAATTCTTCCCATTGATCCCCGATGACCGAGAAAATGACGACGACGAGTAGTTTCCCGAATCCCGCCGCCAAAATGAACGTACGGAGCGGCATCTGAATGAGCGCCAGCAAATAGGTGATCAAACTGACTGGGATGAACGGGAGTGAATACAAGAACCCGAGTGAGATCGGACTCATATGGTTGATTCGTTCTAACCAATAGACCGCCGCTTTATGTTTCTCGAGCCAGCGCGTCATCGGTTTACGAAACACATATCGGACCGCTGCGAAGACGACAATCGTTCCGAGTAAGTTCCCGATCCACGATAAAAGGACCCCTAACAAAAAACCATATGTTGCCGCATTCGCTGAAATGATTAAAACGAGTGGCAAAAACGGAAAGATCGCTTCTAAAAACGGAGCGCCGAGTCCGGCCCAAGGACCGCCAGGCAAACTTTGAAGCCATTCGATTAATTGGATGATGTACTGTTGGAGAGAAGTGAGCATAGTCGTTCCACCTTCAACTTTCGTTACTACTACTCTAATACCCGAATTCGATTTGCAAGACGCATCTCCCTGCATTCGTCAAAAAAAATTAAAAACCATTTGCGAAAATTCGTCGTGATATTTATCATATAATAATGGACTTGTGGTTGCAGGCAAGTCTATTCGTCGAACGACACAACCCAACGTTCGTTTTCCTGCAAAAAACTGAACACAGGGGAGCAACACAACATGGAAACAAAACCAATGCGGGTCTTGCTGTACTATAAGTACGTCAACATCGAAGACCCAGAAACACTCACGCAAGAACATTTGAAGTATTGTAAAGACCTCGGCATCAAAGGACGCATCTTGATTTCCTCCGAAGGAATCAACGGGACGTGCTCTGGTACTTGGGAACAAACTGAGCAATACATGAACGACTTGAAAGCAAACCCACTCTTCAGCGATATCGAGTTCAAAATCGATGAAGTCGAAGAGCATGCGTTCAAGAAAATTTTTGTCCGTCACAAGAAAGAGCTCGTGACGTGGCGCTTTGATGGTGAGTTTGATGTACCGAAACAACACGGTGCATACCTCGAACCAGCAGAATGGAAAGAGATGATGAATCGTGATGATGTCGTCATCCTCGACGTTCGTAACAACTACGAGTACGAACTTGGTCACTTTAAAAACGCGATCAAAATCGATGTAGAGGCTTCACGTTACATGCCAGAATGGCTCGAAGAGAACAAGGACCTCTACGAAGGGAAAACACTTCTCACTTACTGTACTGGTGGCGTCCGTTGCGAGAAATTTACAGCATATATGCGTGACCAAGGTCACGACAACATCTTCCACTTAAAAGGTGGCGTCGCAATGTATGGAAAAGACGAAGCGACGAAAGGTGAAAACTGGGATGGTGAGCTTTACGTCTTTGATGAGCGCATCAACGTTCCTGTTAACTCTGTGAACCCGACTGTTGTTTCACACTGCATGCACTGTGGAACCGAGACGGTTCGTTACGTTAATTGTGCAAACCCGGAGTGTAATGTACAGCATTTCTGTTGTGAAGAGTGTGAACCGAAACAAATGCGTTCATGCTCGAAAGAGTGTCAAGAACACCCACGCAACCGTTATATCATCGACAACATTGCAGAGAAACTTCAGGAAACTGAAGGAGTAGTCGGGTAACAAAAATCGACCAAAAGGTGTCATGGACAAGCCGTCCGTGACACCTTTTTTTGACGAAATCTTAACGTCTAGTCTGTCCCGCTTTCGGGTATAGTGAAGTTACTATGTCAGACAGGAAGTGAATGCATGTTTAACGAACCTTTACTCGCTGCGATTCTTGCTTGGTTTATCGCCCAAGCGGCCAAACTCGTTACCGAACTTATTAAAACAAGGGATTTTGAAATTGAAATCATGTTCGCTTCAGGCGGCATGCCAAGCTCACACTCGTCCACGGTCGTCGCGCTCGCAACGGCAATCGGACGGATGGAAGGGATCGACTCGAGTATGTTTGCCCTCGCTGTAGTCTTCGCCACCATCGTCATGTACGATGCGACCGGCGTCCGGCAAGCGGTCGGCTTTCAAGCTCGACTGCTGAATGATTATTTCAAAGGAATTAAACACGAGACCCCACTTTTAAATGAACTCGTCGGGCACACGCCGTTCCAAGTCATCGTCGGGGCGCTTCTCGGTCTCGTCGTCGGATTGTTTTTCCCGATGTAATCCACTAAAGGTATGTCATTTCTCACACTCTCGATTCTTTTTGTGAAGTTTCACAAAGAAGAAGTTATACTCAGAGAGAGGAGGAATCGACATGCCTTTTTTGCAGAAATCTTATGAGTCTCTCGATACACTCGCCGAAGCAATCGGTCAAGCGATCCGAGCACCCATCACGATTGAAAATCGCCACCACCAGTTGCTGGCGTATAGCACCCACCCCGATTCGACCGACCCGGCCAGGATTGCCACGATCATCGGTCGTCGTGTTCCAGAGGCCGTTATTGAAGATTTATGGGAAAGTGGGATTTTACGAGAAGTCATCGACCAAGATGAGCCTGTCGTCATTCCGGCACGGCTCGCTGTCGGGCTCGGCGAACGTGCGGCCATCGTGATCAAGCAACATGACGAAGTACTCGGTTATATTTGGAGCTTGGCTCGAACGAATCCGTTTACCACTCAAGAATTAGCCATCTTGCAAGAAGGAGCGACCATTGCCAAGAAGTTGCTCATGACAATCGCGATGCACGAACGACGCATTAGCGCAGAGCTCGAGCGTTTCTTGTTAGATGTCCTCGCTTCCCCGACGCTTTCCGATGCCAATCGCGAACGATTGAACGAACTCGCGCCAATTGCGGTCGCCAGTCGATTGACGATTATTGAATGCGCTCAACCGATCACCCCGCAACTCGCTGAGCGTCTGCATTATGTGCTCGCGACCCAAGAGGCAATCGAAGTCGTCTTGCATGCCATCGATGGACAGCAGTTACTCGTCTGGCATTATATGAAATCCGAACTTTCCGATGAAGAAGTGGAATTGCTCGCTTGGGCGGAACGATTCGAACAGTTGCTTCAAGACAAGTTCACTGAATCTGAGCCGCGACTAGGAATCAGTCGACGCTTTTTCGAGAGTGACATGCTGTACGCCGCAGCGGAAGAGGCACGTCGTGTCACAACACTTCGTCGTAAGTTCCCTCTTGAGCTCGCGACTTCTCGCGCCTTCGAACAGATCGGGATTTATCAACTCGTCCCGGAACTAGCACGTCGCATTGGACTTCGACTGGAAACCCATCCGACCGTCGAGCGGTTGCAACAATATGACTCGTCCCATCAGACCGAACTCGTGAAGACGCTCGAATGGTATTTTTATTTCGATGGGAACGTAAAGCGGGTCGCCGCCCACCTTCATATCCATCCGAATACCGTCTTGTATCGGATTCGACGCATCGAAGAGTTGACGAATATCACGCAAGTTTCCTTACCCGAACGGTCCATGATTTATTTGGCGATTAAAGCCGGCCAATATCGATTAGAAGACTAGACGTTCGCTTTGTGTTTTTTCACAAAGTGAGCGTCTTCGTTTTTAGAATCCATGATAAAGACAGCGTTTTCGAATGGGTCTATACTAGGGGTGTGAACAATTTGTGTCAACGGAATGAAAGGGGAATGTTCCATGAAAATCGGGGTATTAAAAGAGATTAAAAACAATGAAAATCGGGTGGCTTTGACACCGATGGGTGCATTTATGTTAACGGAACTTGGTCATGACGTCTTCGTCGAAACAAATGCCGGTCTCGGCAGTGGTTTCACAAATATGGAATATATCGATGCCGGTGCAACAATCGTCGAAACGGCGAAAGAAGTATGGGAAGGCGTCGAACTTGCGCTCAAAGTGAAAGAGCCGCAGCCGTCTGAATATCAATACTTCCGTCCTGATCTGACGCTCTTCACGTATTTGCACTTAGCGGCAGAACCAGAATTAACGAAAGCACTCGTCGAATCAGGCATCACTGCTATCGCGTATGAGACGGTCGAAGTCGATCGGACGTTACCGCTTCTCACACCGATGAGTGAAGTCGCAGGTCGTATGGCCGCTCAAATCGGGGCACAAATTCTCGAAAAACCGCACGGTGGAAAAGGAATCCTCATGTCAGGTCTTCCGGGCGTACCTCGTGCGAACGTCACGGTCATCGGTGGTGGCGTCGTCGGAACGAATGCAGCGCGTATCGCCATCGGTCTCGGGGCGAGCGTTACTTTGATGGATATCAGCCCAGCTCGTCTTCGTCAAATCGACGACTTGTTTGGAAACACAATCAACACATTAATCTCGAACAAATACAATATCGCCAAACAAGTAGCTGAGAGTGATCTCGTCATCGGTGCTGTTTTGATTCCTGGAGCAAAAGCACCGAAACTTGTCACAGAAGAAATGGTACAACGCATGTCCCCAGGATCGGTGATTGTTGACGTTGCCATTGACCAAGGTGGAATTTGTGAAACGATTGATCATATCACAACGCATGATGCGCCAACGTATGAACGTTACGGTGTGCAACATTACGCCGTCGCCAACATGCCAGGTGCCGTGCCACGCACATCGACAATGGGGCTTACGAACGCAACGATGCCATATATTATCGAATGTGCACAAAAAGGTGTGCTCCCGGCACTCCTCGGAAACGATGCCCTTCTTAAAGGCTTAAACGTTATCAACGGTACGGTCACATACGAAGCGGTCGCTCGTGATTTAGAGTATCCGTTCGTCCCTGCCTATGAGGCAGTCGCAAAACAAACACAAGCGTAATCAAAAGACGACGAGATGCCCGTTCTCGTCGTCTTTTTCGTAAAAAAAGAAGGGACTGAACATAATCGCCCAGTTCCTTCTTCTCATTATGCGTTTTCGACAGCGATATCTTCCCCGATGATTTTCACTTCCGGTTCCAATTCCACTTCGAACTTCTCTTTAACGGTCGCTTGCACGTGACGGATTAGCGAAATGTATTCTGTCGCTGTCGCCTCCGCGATGTTGACGATGAATCCGGCGTGCTTGAGCGATACTTCCGCCCCTCCGATTCGTTTGCCCTGAAGACCAGAGTCTTGAATCAACTTGCCGGCAAAGTAGCCTGGCGGACGTTTGAAGACACTTCCGCACGAAGGATATTCGAGCGGTTGCTTCGACTCACGTTTATACGTCAAATCGTCCATGACTTCTTTGATCAATTCGTAGTTTTTCGGTTCGAGCTCGAACGTTGCTTCTAACACGATGAACCCTTCTTTTGATACACGGCTCGTACGATAGTCGAGTTCTAATTCGTCTTTTGACAAATGAAGCACTTGTCCGTCCGACGTCAATACTGTCGCAGACGTGATGACGTCTTTCGTTTCTCCACCATATGCACCCGCGTTCATATAGACGGCGCCACCGACCGTTCCAGGGATACCACAGGCGAACTCAAGACCGGATAAACCTTCCGCAAGCGCTTGACGTGAGACATCGATAATCGCTGCCCCAGCCTGTGCCACGATTTGGTTCCCTTCGCGACGAATCGTATTTAGTTCATTCAAGTTTAAAACGACTCCGCGAATTCCCCCGTCGCGGACAATCAAGTTTGAACCGAACCCGAGAATCATGAACGGCATTGCTTCCTGATGGGCTAGTTCTAAGACGGCTTGGACTTCTTCGTACGTGTGTGGGGCTACGAAGTAATCTGCTTTCCCGCCTAGTTTTGTATACGTGTGTGCCGACAGCGGCTCGTCTTGGAGGACGCGCTCAGCCGGAATAATACTCTGGAGTTGCTGTAAAAAGCTCATGCGTTCACTCAATCCTTTACGTTCTATTTAAGTATCTCGATCACATCTTCTTCGTACCGAGCACGTCACTGAATGGTTTCAGTACGAAACACAGTATACAAATGATTGTCGGACGTGACAAGCAACGTTTTTCTTACAATGTCATGATTAGTTTATAACAATAGCGATGTCGCTACAGCCACTACAATTGGAATTGTAAAGTTATCCCAATCTCGGTATGAAATCGCTTCGGTTAGCGTGGCGATGATGGAAATGATAAATCCATATGTTACCACTTGCCACATGACGACATCATTCCACAAAAACAATAAAAATAAGACCGCATACGAGCTTAAGAACATGGCGACGCTCCCTTGGAAGGAACGCTTTTGACCGTACAAATCATAGATGACCGTACCGTATTTCCGTCCAATCAATGCAGCCATCCCATCCCCCCAGGCGAGGACGAGTGATCCCGCTAAAAATGCAATCGGTTCCGACTCAAAGAAGAAGTACAAAATGATAAGTAAGGCGATTGGATAATAGACCGTTCCGAAAGACTTCCGTTCCGTCTGATGTACCGGTGAGGGACTTTTATATAACAAGACCGCGTTCGCAAACGTGAAGAAGATGAGCGGGACTGCCGCGACGTACCAGGAATCCATTAACCAGACCGCTAGTAACGACCAATGTCCGACTGCGATATGTACACTTTTTCGAATCGTTTCGTCTGTCCACCCAAGACGCTTCCCGACCTGTTCGAGACCGACGAGAAATACAAGGACAACCACGATGGAAAGAATCGAACTAATCCATTCATTCATTGCTTGACCACCTCTATGTATAGGATGTGTATAATACCGTCATTATACCTTAATCAGTGCCCAACCTAGCTTACTTTTCAAACATTTGGTAGAATGAGGTCAAATGACTGTATAGCCAACGTACGATGTTGGTGATAGAAAGGGTGGCCGTATGCGCGACGCAACTTCAATTCAAACTTTGGCAGATTGCCTTCACTTCATGCAGGTCGGAGAAATCGAGCGAGCCATCGCCCTCTTCCCTGAAGACGTGCGTGAACATTTTCCAAAAGAGCTTCGAAAAATCCACTTGTTTCATATTGAAAAGAACGGTCTGTCGATTAATCAAATCGTCGCCCTTGCGAACGCATTGACCGGAGAACATCTCTCGGCGACGACAATTCAAAATTGGACGAAGCGTGAAGTCCGTAAAATCATCGGAGTCCCACGAATCGGTAAAAAGTATTCCTTGCATCAAGCAGCCATCATCTACCTCCTTGATGACTTGAAACACCTTTTCTCACTTGAAGAGACAAGTTCCTTATTGGCACTTATCTTCAACAACCCTGACCGGGACGAAGACGACTTCATCACTCCGATTGACTTTTATCGACTATACGCAGAGTATGCGAAGTCGACGAGCCCAATCGACCTGCTTGATACACGGGCCAAACGTTCTCTCGAAAAAACGAAGTACACACATCCGAATATCATTCATGTCTTAAAACTCTGTTTGTACGCACACCGTGTGACGACACTCGAGCTCGAGGCCAAACACTATTTGAACCGTTTCATTTGATGGAACGGTTTTTTATTTCATCAAAAAACACCGGTCTAAGACCGGTGCTCGTCATCGTTATGAGACAGATGCTGCGAGCGGCATCCGCGATTTAACCGTTAACGTTTTTAAGACAGAAAGGAGTTCGAACATCGATAGCTGATCTGCTTCTTTCGTTAAGCAGAACGTGTCGTCCTCTTGTTTCCGTAGCTCCGCGACAAGTTTACCCGCTTTGTCACGGACGCTGAACTTATGACGTTCCACATCGTATTGAATCGTGAAGAGTCCGCGTTCATAGACGTTGTACTCACACTTTTTCCCGAATAACGAGAACTTGTCTTTCAATTGACCAATCGCCTGTCCATCATGGTTCATCACGACCCATTTTTGGCAATTCGGGATATACTTCCCGTGAGCGATCTGTCGTCCAGACAAATTGTGCACTTGGACACTGCCTTCCGCGTCGCGGTGAACAGATCCGATCGCATCATTTGTCTCATCATAAATGGTCGCCTCGCCTTGCGTAAAGACGCAACCTTTTACATAAATTAATTTGCGCACCGCTTTTTCCTCCTAGCACGTTCCAACCGTGATTGTTTGTATGTGTACGGTCGGGCATTTCTTGAAACCCCAATCGTTTCTCTGTGTAGTTTTTTATCTCGTTTCAACTACTACATATTTCATATGACGAAGATGATTATTGCATCGATTAAAGAAAAAGACAAGCCCTTTTTTTCGACATCATTTTGGATTCTGTCGAACTTGTGAACATGCCTATTCTTATCGCTTATATCCCGCTTCTTTTAAGAGTTCTTCAAGCTCCATTCTTGCAATCAGACGAACTTGATTTGGTGCTGCCAATTCATACGCACTGTCCGTGAACGTCGAGTTCGTCACGACCCATCCTTCATGTGCCTGATAGTACGGAACGGCAGCCGCGATTTGTTGAACCGCTTCAAGACCGACTACCTTTTCATAGCGTTTCGCTTGTACCGCAATCGACCATCCATCGGGGGTCTCGAGTAACAAGTCTGCCCCGAAGTCACGCGATGCCGGTGTCACGGTGACCGTGTATCCGAGCGCCGTAAACACATCCTCTAAGAATAGTTCGAATTCTCGGCCATCCATTCGGTCAATCCGGTCGATGGTCGACAGCCGAGCTCTCCAGATGAACCACACGATTCCGAACACGAGTAGTAAGATACTGCTCCAAAGCGGTGCTCCGACCCACCATAGACTAACGGCACCGACCATACTTAGAAGTAATCCAATCATCCCCATCTTTCCTTTCCACGTCCTCTCTCCCACTTTACCGTTTTGAGGGCAGGAAATGAAAGGGGGATCTGTCGAATGTTATAGAAGATATGCTCGTCTGACACCACGAAGGAGGGATGATCGTTCATGGAGAATCGCACCAATCTCCAAAGTGAGTTATTACATGCATTACCTTACGGGGTTGCTTTAATAGAAAAAGATGGAACAATCGTTCAGGCAAACCGACCATTTCTAGAAAAGTTCCCAGAGAATCTACAGACTCGTACGAACCTCTTTCATATGGTCAACCAGTCTCCGATGACAATGGAATTATCTCGCCGAATGGAACAAGGACTTCCATGGATGTATGAGCTGCCGACGATGCGCGTGCATGCCATCCCTTGGGAAAAACACTACATTCTTTCCATCGAACCACTCCCTCATGATACGCGCGTGACAATTCAACACAATGCGTTTGAAGCGATGATGCACACTGAGCTCGACATGGCGATGATTATGACCGATGCGAATATGTTGATCACTCGATTTAACCAGGGAGCTACGGAACTGTTCGGCTACGCCCCTCATGAAGTGTTATATGAAATGACCCCGTTCGCTTTGTTCGAGTCAAGAGAGCTGAGCGAAAAGCGTTCTGCCTATCAAGATGAAACGGAACGGTTGCTTTCGTTCGAACAAATGTTACGCCTCGCACTCGACAAAGGAGACCGTGAGTGGAAGTTTCAATGTAAAGACCGGACACATTTTATCGGAAAACTCTTTATGCATCCCGTCTATGAACAAGAGCAACTCATCGGATTCTTTTTCTTCGTATTTGACGTGAGTCCTGAGATTGAACTAAAACGAGAACTTCGTTATAAGGAACAACGCTATCGCATGTTTGCCGAATCTGTCATCGAGGCGGTCCTATTCCACGAAGACGGGATGATTCTTGACGCGAACAAAGCAGCGGAATCCATCTTCAAAATCCCAGCTGAACAAATGGTCGGTCGGCAAACGGTTGAATTTATTGCCGAAGGATATCGGGCAGATGTGTTACGACGGATTCGCAATCATATCCAAACGCCATATGAAGTGATTGGACGACGAGCGGACGGCACGTTTCTAGAGATGGAGGTTTACCCGAAAGAAGTGACGTATCTTGGCCAAACGTTACGAGTCGCCGTCATGCGTGACATTAGCGACCGAAAAAAAATAGAACGCATGCTCGAACGAGAGAAAAATGCGATTGCCCGCCAACGGGACATCATTCAATCGATTTTACAAGCGTCAAACGAAGCATTCGTCTTGACCGAGTCGAACGGGAGTGTCTTGTTCATGAACGTCCATGCGCGACGCCTCATGGACTTACCTGGGATCGCCCCGAATAAAATACAAGAGCGTATCCCCCTCCTCTCCACGTTCCGTCCTCGCGACCGAAGCGAGATGTTGCGCAAGATGGATCAACTGTTAGACGGAACGGCTCGGGAAGTGTCCATGCGTTTCTCCATCCCTCAACCGAACGATCGGGATGAGGAATATTACGAGATGTATGGCACGACAATGGATACGAAACGACAAATCGGAATGGATAGCGGTTTCTTATTCGTATTCCGTAACCGGACGGAAGAAGAGCGGATGGACCAGATTAAAAATGAGCTAGTGAGTACGGTCTCGCATGAACTGCGGACACCACTTTCTTCATTATCTGGTTACATCGAGTTGATGCTCGCTCGCGATTTGACGCCTGATAAGCGAGAACGGTTCTTAAAGACGATGTCACGGGAAGCGTCGCGGTTAACGGCGTTACTCAATGACTTCTTAGACATTCAACGTATGGAAGGTGGACATCAAGAATACAAGCAAGATCATTTCTCGTTGAATGAACTCGTCTTAGAGGTGGTTGAACGCTTCCGTGAAACAAATGACCATGCCATTCATTTCGATAACGCTGATGAAGACCTACGCTTGATTGCTGACCGGGACCGTATTGAACAAGTACTCGTCAACTTGATTTCCAATGCGATCAAGTACTCTCCAAACGAACAAGAAATCGAAGTACGGGTCCGGCACAACCACAATCAGGCCCACGTCTCTATTCGTGACTTCGGAATCGGTATTCCTGAACACGCCTTCGAGAAACTTTTTACAAAGTTTTATCGCGTCGATAACTCCGATACGCGTAAAATTGGCGGGACCGGTCTTGGCTTATCCATCTGTAAAGAAATCATCGAATCACACGGCGGCAGTATCGAAGTGGAATCGACTGTCGGAAAAGGATCGACGTTTACATTCACATTAGACTTAGCGGAGGAACTGTCATGAACGATTATGCCTTTACCGGATTTCCTGGATTTTTAGCTGGAAAGTTAATCGAACATCTCGCGTCGTTGCCTCATCAAATCGGAACAATCTATGCACTTCATCTTCCGAACCAACAGCGGGAAGCGGAAGAACTACGGGATACGTTGCTGTCTACGACATCCCTTGAGCCTCGTCAGCTCATCTTAGTGGAGGCGGACATCACGTTACCGGAAGTGATTCTCGACCCGATTATGCGCTCTGTCATCGAGCGCGACGTGCATTACGTCTTTCATCTGGCTGCCGCTTACGATTTGAGCATTCCGTATGACCTCGGGTATCGAATCAACATCCTCGGTACAAAACATGTGACGGCATTCGCCAAACGTTCGAAACAGCTAAAACGGTACGTTTACTTCAGTACGGCCTACATTGCCGGTCGTAGGCAAGGGACCGTCTATGAGAACGAACTCTGGCATCGGGCTCGATTTAAAAATCATTATGAAGCAACCAAATATGAAGCAGAAGCGCTCGTCTCCCGCGAGATGGGCACAATGCCAATCACCATTATTCGTCCTGGTATTGTGATTGGGCATAGTCAAACAGGTGAAACGAAGAAGTTTGACGGTGTCTATTTTGTGTTGAAATTGATGGCGCAACTTCAACAGATGCGACCGCTCCCTTATATCGGGCGCGCGAACGTCGAAGTGAATCTAGTTCCTTATGATTACGTCGTGGAAGCGACCGCCTTCTTAGCACACTCGCCAGTCGGGTCGAAGCGAACCTTTCATTTGACGGACCCTTTCCCGCACGGTGCGCGTGAAGTGTATCGGATGCTACATGAAACGATGTTTCAACGTCCACCTCGCGGCACGGTCCCTCATGCTGTTGCAGATGTCGCATTCACGACTTGGAAAAACGCCGCACAACTCGATGTTCCGCACGAACTGCTAGACTATTTCAAACATCCTGTCCATTTCGATACGACGCAAACGATTCGAGCACTCGATGGAACTGGGATTGTCTGTCCGGATCTTCAAGATTATCTACCGGAGATCGTTCGTTATTTCATGACACACAAAAAGCCCTGAATGCGTTCAGGGCTTCAACTATAATGAACTGAATGATTGGGATCAACAAGTCGAATGCGAGTGTACTCCGTAACGAGAGTACACTTGTTTTTTATACTTGATCCCTTTCTTTATGAGAAATCGCTTGTTCGTGTAGCAGACGCTCGAGAACGAGGATATAGACCAACGCCACGAGAAGGCCGATTATACCAGGGAGAACAGCAATGATTGCATCCTCCAAATATATTTTTGGAATCAGGTAAAGGAAGAGTGACTTCACCACATTCATCAATATCAGTGAGGTGAGCAAAACAAGCGTCACCGCTCTTTTTGATACATCCCCGAAGAATGGACGTCCTTCTTCCTCTCTTTTTGTCATACCTAGCCAAGATAACAAGTTAAAAACCCCCTTGATCGATTCAGACAGATTACTCATCTCCAAATCCATTATATACCAATTATTAAATGGGATAAAAGCTAACATAAATGATTTCGATTTCTGATTAGTAGAGACCTAAAAAAAGCTGCACTTCCACATGCGTGGATTGCAGCCAAATACATTCTTTCTTCATGCGCTCTTTTTAACCAATCAAAATCTTCTCTTTCGGATAGCGAATCTTTCGGTCGGCTTGTCGTGCGACCGTAAAGAGAATCGTCAACGACCCGACACGTCCAAGGAGCATCATAAACATGATGAACCCTTTACCCGCAGCATTCAAATCAGCGGTAATGCCTAATGATAACCCGACCGTCCCGAACGCCGACACCGTCTCAAACAGAATGGCGCTCGCTGGAATATGACCGTTCGTCAAAATGACGAGTGTCGTGATCATCAGGATGAAGAAGAAGCTTGAGATGGCGACAACGTATGCCTTTTTGATTTGAAACGCATCAATCGTCCGCTCCATAATGACCGTTTCTTTCTTACCTGCAATGAACGCCCACATGTCCGCAAAGATGACCGCTAGCGTCGTCACTTTAATTCCTGACCCTGTCGAAGCTGCACCGGCCCCGATATACATCAAAATTAAAATCAAGCCGATTGAGGCAGGTGCCATCGTTGCGATATCAATCGTATTGAAACCGGCCGTACGTGTCGTCACGGCTTGGAAAAAGGTTACGTGTAGTGCCTCACCGATGGACCGCCCATAGAGAGAACCTTCGTTTGATACCCACTCAAACATCATGAGCACGAACCATGCCACCCCATTGATGACCAAAAGGGATAGAATCATGATCTTCGAATGGAGAGCGAGACGCTTCCATCCTCGCACCTCTGTCGCATCGGCAATCGTCGTGAACCCGAGACCCCCAATCATGATCATGAGGGCGATGGTCACGACAATCGCCGTGTTTTGTTCAAATGACATCAGACTGTCCGGGAACAACGCGAAGCCTGCATTGTTAAAGGCAGAGACGGCATGGAAAAAGCCGTAGTAAAGTGCCGCACCGAAAGAATAACTCTCTGTACTATATAGCTCGAACGTCAAAAACAGCATCCCGATAAATTGAACGATGACCGTCGTGAAGACGATATTTCGCACGAGACGAACCGTTCCACCGGGTCCGGCTAAGTTTAACGACTCTTGTAAGAGAATCCGTTGTTTCAATCCAATTTTCTTCCCTAATACACTCAGGAGCATCAACGCAATTGTCATGAAACCAAGACCTCCGATTTGAATGAGGGCGACAATCACCAATTCCCCGAACAGGTTGAACGACGAACCGATGTCTACAGTCGATAATCCGGTCACGGTACCAGCAGAAGTCGCGATAAATAGACAATCAATCCAAGAAACTGGTTCTTCTTGAGCAAATGGCATATATAAGAGTGTTGCTCCAATAAAAATCGCAAGTAAAAATCCTCCCGCGATAAAGCGGGCAGGTTTTTCAAACACGACTCGATATAGTACCTCGATTCGCTTCAAACGCATTTCACGCGCTGACAGTCTATGTCGCATCACGACATCCCCTTCACTTCTGTTATTCTAAGCCTCATGTTACTCCTCGCCTTTCTAAATGCCAACAAGAAAATGTATCTCTAACGCTTTCCTCGAATTTTTGGTATTATGGGAGATAGACTTTAAGAATGTTGAGGAGGTTGAATGAAACCGTGGACCCTAGTACGGTAGATCATTCGATAGAGGATGTCTCGCGAAGGTTGGAGCGCCAATCACAATGTATGCCCGCTCACCTTTATTTTCAGCTAGAAGAGTTACTCAATTGGTCACTTGAACAAGAAGTCGTGAATCAATTGTACGCATTGTTAAAAAAATACGACGTATTAACCGATATAGAGCGTGAAGAACGAAACATCAGCATTCAAATGCTGATTGATGAAAACGGCGCTTAATCATCGGGAACGCATGTTGCGGGAGACGAGTAGCGTCTCTCGCTTTTTTTGTCCTGATTTATTTCGGAAAGGTGGAAAACAAAGACATGGATGTCGTCACGTTAGTCGGGCTCATACTCGGGTTCCTCACCCTCGTTGGTGGAATGTTATTAAAAGGAGCGGGTATCGCACCGCTGATCAACCCTGCCGCAATCGTTATCATTTTCGTCGGTACAGCTGCTGCGGTCAGTATCGCCGTATCGAAAGAACAGCTTCAAAATGTACCGAAGTTATTTAAAATCTTGTTCAAAAAACAGGAACTCCCAAGTAAATCTGGATTACTTACACAATTCGTCGACTTATCGACGCAAGCTCGGAAAGAGGGACTCTTATCCCTTGAAACAGCACTTGAACAAGTTGAAGAACCATTTTTACGCCAAGGCATGATGATGGTCATCGACGGTCAACCTTCTGAATACATTGCAGAAGTCATGTCACGTGATATCGAAAATATGGAACAGCGCCATAAAGCGAACGCCGACATCTTCACCCAAGCCGGGACGTATGCTCCGACGCTCGGGGTACTCGGAGCCGTTATCGGATTGATTGCTGCCCTGAAAGATTTGTCGGATATCGAAAAACTCGGACACGCCATTTCGGCGGCCTTCGTCGCAACACTATTCGGGATTTTCACCGGGTACGTACTTTGGTTCCCGTTTGCCAATAAATTAAAGCAGTATTCGAAGAGTGAAGTCATCATCAAAGAAATGATGATTGAAGGGATTTTATCGATTCAAAGCGGTGAATCTCCAAAAACGTTAGAAGATAAGCTGTCTGTGTATTTGTCTCCAAAGGAGCGAGCTGACTATGAAACGCAAAAAGAAGCATGATCATGAAGAACACATTCCAGAAGGTTGGCTCATTCCTTATGCTGACTTATTGACGCTCTTACTCGCGCTCTTCATCGTGTTGTTCGCATCGAGTAACATCGACCAAACGAAGCTCGAGAAAATGTCGCGTTCATTCAACCAAGTGTTTTCTGGAGGTGTCAGTGTCTTTCAAGCCTCGACCGCCTCAAACAGCGACATCAGTCGGACGGATAAAACGAATACGACCGCCAATCCGCGCACGTACGAACTCGCTCAGCTCGATGAGTTGAAAGAAGATGTAAATCAGTACATTAAGAAGAATGGGTTAGAGAGTCAAATTAAAGCGACAATTAACTCCAGTGGTCTCGTCTTAACGATTCAAGACCGCGCCCTTTTCAACTTAGGAGAAGCGACACTTGATGCTGATGCTCGAAATGTGGCTCAAAATATCAGTCAAATCTTAGAGAAGGCTGGAAAGCGAGAAATTGTCGTGTCTGGTCATACAGATAACATCCCAATCAACACGGCCCGCTTCCCATCGAACTGGGAACTCAGTTCAGCGCGTGCGACGGCATTCATGCGTGGATTATTAACGAATGACGCACTGAATCCGGCTCAGTTTACACTTGCGAGCTATGGGGAATTCAAACCAATCGCCACGAACGATACAGAAGAAGGTCGTTCGAAAAACCGACGCGTCGAAGTGCTGATAAAACCGCTCGTCGACTTATCGGAGGGCGAACCAAAGATGGTTGAAACAATCACATTACCGAACTAAAATCACCCACTCAAACGAGTGGGTGATTTGTGTTATTGCGTCAATTTGAAGTAACGTCTCGCCAGTTCCGTGAGCGGACTTTCAAATAAGCGTTTCCGCCAGTAGAGATCTGTCACTTTCTTCACCGCTTCACTTCGCGATGGGTAAGGGTAAATCATTCGTGACAACTTGCCGATCTTATCGCCGCGTTGCATCGCATAGACGACGATTTGCATCCAGTCGCCAGCTGATTCACCAACCGCATGTGCCCCGATAATCTTTCCATTTTTCTTCGTGATGACTTTGACAAAGCCCGCCTCTTGGCGTTCGGCGATGAAACGGTCCACTTCTGACAGTTTCGCTTCATATGTCTCGATGTCATCCCCATAACGCTCACGTGCTTCTTTCTCCGTCATCCCAACGTGAAATACTTCGGGATCTGTGAACGTGATCCACGGTAGCTTACTGTAATCTACCTTGTTCCATAGTCCAAACAGTGCGTTTGCGACAACAGCTTTCCCTTCTTCGCCAGCCGCGTGTGTAAACGGTAACGTCTTGATCGTATCGCCAATCGCAAAGATATGCGGCTGTGACGTCCGATACGAAGATGAGACATCGATGTATCCTTTCGTCACTTGAACATTTGCACGATCGAGACGAAGTGCGTCGATGCGTGGCACACGCCCTGTCGCCATGAGCAGTTTATCTGCTTCATATTCGACTGTCTTGCCGTCCACCTCTGTCGTAACACGAATGCGGCCATCGACTTCATCGACCCGATTGACCTTCACGCCAATTTTTAAGCGCATCGCCATCTCAAGTTGAGATTTTAGGTAGGTTGAGACGTCCTCATCTTCTTTTGGTAAGAACGCATCCTGTGCCTCGAGTACGGTAACTTGCGAGCCGAGTCGGACAAACGATTGTGCTAGCTCGAGGCCGACTGTCCCGGCACCGATGACAATGAGGCTTTCCGGAAGCGTCTCTTCTTCAAAGACCGTTTCATTCGTTAAGTATGGGACTTGGTCCAATCCGTCGATTGGAGGAACTGTCGGTTTTGAACCGGTCGAGATGACAAATTTTTTCCCAATCAATAAATCGTCCCCGACTTTTAATTCAGTCGGGCTTTGGAAAGAAGCCTCTCCGATGTACACGTCGACCCCAATCTTTTCAAAACGTTCTGTCCCATCATGATCTTGGATAATGGCGCGCGCCTTGTCGACTCGTGCTTTCGACATTTGATAATGCTCGCCTCCGTTAAATTCCGTTCCGAGAACGCGCGCTGCGCGCATCATCGCATTTGCTTCTTTTGAGGCGGCAATCAAGGCTTTTGATGGGACGCATCCGACATGCAGACAGTCGCCACCTAAATGTTTATTTTTTTCAACAAGCGCAACTTTCGCGCCTAAGTTCGCTGCTCCTGCTGCTACCGTCATTCCAGCGGCACCGCCACCGATGACAATCAACTGATAGTCCTTCATCGAATCAACCTCCGGTATCGTTCAC
This sequence comes from Exiguobacterium sp. CH10, assembly GCF_018617635.1. Lineage (NCBI taxonomy): Bacteria > Bacillati > Bacillota > Bacilli > Caryophanales > Exiguobacterium > Exiguobacterium sp. CH10. The sequence goes on along the minus strand of NZ_JACSKO010000003.1, from coordinate 270,387 downwards.
TCACATCTTCCATCCGTTTCCGGTTCACGCCAAAGTCTGAATAGCCGACACGTGACGCAGACCGAAACTCGACTTGTTGAGTGGAATCATCAAATAGAAAATTCACATCATCTTTAAAGCGCATCACTTTCGAGGTCACCACATAATGAAGGCCCTCATCTGTTTCTTTGATCAGTTCGGCCCGTGGCAATTGATTCATTGCCATCTTGATCGCTTCAATTGATTGACCGCGACTACCCGCATATGGGAGCGGAGACATGCGTAACTCTTCAATCGAGGTTTGCGTCGAGACGGCGTTTGGACTTCCTTTTAACGGCTTCAATGACTGATTGGCCATAACAAAAACCTCCCTCATTCTACATACATCTATATGTATCCTGAATTCGGGAGGTTTAACCCTATTAATGTAGTTCGCTCGGGTCGAGAGGCAACAAGACGGTCACGGTCGTTCCATGTCCGACCTCACTCTCGATGACGAGTTTTCCTTCATGTGCCTCAATCAACTCTTTGGAAATGGCGAGTCCGAGACCGCTACTTCCTTCCGTCACATGGGCCTGATAAAACATCTCGGTGATACGCTGCAAATGCTCACGTGAGATACCAGGACCTTCATCGATGATGGAGATGAAGGCGACACGTTCCGATTGAACGAAACGGATGGTCAATGTCCCGCCGTCTGGCGAGAAGCGAATCGCATTCTCAAGAATGTTCAGGAACACTTGTTTCAATCGATTCTCATCAAATAGCCCGACTGACTTTTGAGGATAGCGTTCGATGAGTGTAATGTCTTTGTCTTCAAGCGACTGCTTTAACTGCAATGTCACTTTCCGCAACAAGGAGACTAGATCGAGTTCCTGACGATACAAGACCAATCGACTCTCTTCAATCTTTGTGTAATCGAGAAGCTGCTCCACAAGACCAATCATGCGCTCTGTTTCCGAATGAATGATACTCAGACCAAGCTCCGTTTCTTCAGATAACTTCTCATCGCCACCTCGAATCGTCTCCGTCCATCCTTTAATCGATGTGAGCGGTGTCCGCAGTTCATGGGAGACGCTTGAGAGAAACTCATTACGTGTCGACTGGTGTTGCTGTACTTTCGCACCTAAATACGTGAGTGTTCGAGCCAATGCCCCAAGCTCGTGTTTCTCATTCGACTCCACAGCGACGTCGAAATCACCTTGAGCCATCTCATCCGCCGTTTCGATGATTTGACGAATCGGACGGACGAAACGATCAGCAATGCGAATAACGGTGTAGAGCGCGAGTAACCAGATGAGGACACCAATCATGACGACGGTCATCCAAATCTCACGAATCAGCGTGTCTAGGTCTTCGAGCGGGCGTGTAAAGCTAATCGCAAACTCTGACGTATCGTTCGTCATAATCGGACTGGTGACCGATAAGTAATGCTCGTCACCGACGTCATAGTCCTGAACGACCGACTCACCTCGTGACAGCTCTTGCAATTGTTCTTGTGAAAAAGATGCCTGCCTCGTCCGTTGACCGGTCGTCTTGACGATGGAACCGCTCTGGTCGACAATCGTCAAATCGGTGCCGGGATATCCGAATGTCCGGACGAGAACGGAAAAGGCACTCGGCGTCTCAAACCCGACTTGGGCTTGAGGGTAAAGATATGCACTCGTGGTCGCATGACTAAGTAACGCTTCCGACTCATACTCGTAATAGTATCGATATGTCCCGTAAGACAAGACACTGACGAGTAAAAGCAAAACGATTGTCACGACAATCATCATGCGAATGACTAACTGTTGTTTCATGCTTCATGTCTCCGCCATTTATATCCGTGACCCCATAATGTTTCAATATAAATCGGATGACTCGGGTCATCTTCGATTTTTTGACGCAATCGACGAATGTTAACGTCGACAGTCTTGCGGTCACCGAAGTAGTTGACGCCCCATACGGCATCGAGTAGTGCATCACGCGATAAAACAATTTCCTCATTTTGAACAAGATGACAAATCAAGTCATACTCGGTCGGCGTCAAATCGATCGATTGACCGTACTTCGTCACTTGCTTCGCCGCAAGATCAATCGCGAACGGTCCTGACTTCAACCGCTTCGAGTCTTTTCGTTTCACTTTTTCGACGCGGCGTAGCAACGCTTGAATGCGTGCTACCAATTCGCCTGGACTGAACGGTTTGGCGATATAATCGTCCGCCCCTTTTCCGAGTCCTTCGATTTTATCTTCTTCGAGCGTCCGTGCCGTCAACATGATGATCCCGACGTTTTCATCGATATCTCGAATGGCCGCACATGCCTCGAACCCGTCCATCTCCGGCATCATAACGTCTAATAAGACAACATCGAACGGTTCACGGTCAAATGCGGTGACCGCCTCTCGTCCATTCGTCGCTTCGAACACATCGAAACCGGCTCGTTTTAAATTCACAATAATGAAGCTGCGAATCGCATGCTCGTCCTCAGCTACTAAAATTCGATTCATATTTACACCTCTTCTAGAGTTCACTTCTCTACATTATAGTTACGTTTTTGCGACAAGGTTGTCAATTGACCTTAAAAAGGTTTAGGATGGAGTCATTAGATTCTGAAGGAGGACCCCCTACTACTATGAGTTACAAGATGATTGTATTGGATATGGATGATACGCTCCTCACGAGCGACCATACGATTTCCCCTAAAACAAAAGAAGCACTTCTCGATGCGCAAGAGCGCGGCTATAAAGTCGTGCTCGCAAGTGGCCGCCCAACGTTTGCAATGTGGGATGCAGCCCGTGAATTAGAACTTGCGAAGTACGGTAGCTTCATCTTATCGTTCAACGGTGCCTCGGTCATCAATTGCGCGACGAACGAGGAAATTTTCTCGAGCACGCTTCAACCGGACACAGTCGCTCATCTCCATGATATCAGTGAACGGGAAGGAATCGCGATTCATACGTACGTCGGTAACGAAATCGTAACCGATCGCCCGAATCCGTATACGGATATCGAAGGTGAATTGACAGGTATGCCGGTCGTTCATGTCAACGACTTTAAAGAAGCCGTAACAGCACCTGTCGTCAAATGTTTGATGCTTGCCGATGGTGACACCCTTGCTCCGATCGAGACGAAGCTACAAGAAGAGTTGGCTGGAAAATTGGCCGTCGCTCGTTCAAAACCGTTCTTCCTAGAGTTCACGGAAGCCGGTGTCACAAAAGGGACAAGCCTTGCTTTCCTAGCAGATCAACTCGGCATCGCCCAGAAAGAAGTCATCGCTTGCGGTGATGGAAACAATGACTTGACGATGATTGAATGGGCAGGTCTCGGTGTTGCGATGGGTAACGCCAATACGACAGTCAAAGGGAAAGCGGACTTCATTACGAAGTCAAACAACGAAGACGGAATTGCGCATGTCATCGAGACATACATGGCGGACGTACTCGTCACGCAATAAGCTTCTGGTTGTAGAAAGGGAGGAAGTAAGATGAATAAAGGGTTGAAACGCGCTGGAGTCGGGCTGATTGGAACAGCGGTCGCGGGAGCGGCTTATGTGTTCCTTTCACCTAAACCAGCAACACGTTTAATCAAAACTTCGTTCGCAGGGGGGAACGAAGTGGAGATGAAGGGATTCGAGGAAGTCGTTCAAAAGACGTCTGTCCGAAAAGACATCGACTACTTGTCTTCTTATGACAACGGGACGTTTGATTTGATTCGCTATGAAGGTGACCGAAAACCTGTCCCAACAATCTTTTGGGTGCATGGTGGCTCGTTCGTCGGTGGTGATAAATCTGACGTCTTAAAATACGCCACCTCGATTGCGAGTAACGGCTACAACGTCGTCAGTATCAACTACGCGCTTGCGCCAGATGTATCGTATCCGACACCGCTTCAGCAAATGGAAGAAGCGTATGCATTCATCGCTGAAAACAACGATCGATTCCGTCTCGATTTGGACCGCGTCTTTTTTGCGGGTGATTCGAACGGCGGACAGCTCGTTGCACAGTTTGTCGGGATTCAGTTGAATGACGACTACTCGCCTTCGGCCGAAGTCAGACAAGTTGTACCGAAATCGTCTATCCTTGGAACCATCTTATTGTCTGCACCATTCGACTTGAAGCGTTCATGGCTCGAATCATCGAAATCTGTGAACCGCTTCTTGTTCAAACGCATCGGTTGGGCTTACTTCGGCACATACAACTGGGAAACACTCCCGGTCGTCGCTGAAGCTTCGCCGCTCGTCAACGTACCGGCCACATTCGTTCCGACGTTTATCGCTGACGGAAACGACCATTCGTTTGAAGATCAGGCAAAAGAATTTGCAACGATTCTCTCAGGTCGAACAGATGTGACGACTGTATTTTATGACCGGAACGAACATGAACTCGGTCATAACTATTACTTCGAAATGGACCGCCCGGCGGCAAATTCGACGTATCGCCGTCTGATCACGTTCTTACGTGAAACGACGAATCAATCCGTATAAAAATAAGCGACGTTCTCTGTTCGGAGAACGTCGCTTATTTTCGTTAGCGCAACAGTTCGAACGCGCGTCCAATCAATTCATTTCGAGAAGGAGATGTATGACGAAGTGCTTCAAGTCTTTCAATCAAGGTCTGCTTCAGTTCCTCGTCTTCTACTAACTCCAGACACTCAATGTGTAACAACCACGCATCTGGATGCTCGGATAAAATGTCTGGAACGAGACCATCAATCGATTCCCCGCGTTCACGCATGAGGTGAATGCGGTTGAACATCGGGTCATCCTTCGTCCATACACGTTCATCCCGTTCGATGATCACCGGCTTTTCAATGATCATCAATTCTTCCACCGTCGTTCCAGGGAATACCGATGGAAGTGAATCGACGCGTACTTCGAGTGAATCGAGTGAGATCGTCCGTCCTTCTAGTTGAACGGTCACACCTTCGAGCATGTCCAATGCACATGCTTGACGAAGGGTCGTTCCGTCCTCGAGGAGATCATCGCGGTCTAACGCAGATTCCGTGTCATGGACAATGAGAAGTCCGTGACGTTCTCGTTTCGTCAACTGACCACTTTGTACGACTGTGCACTCATCCCATTGGATAAGCGTATGTTCCTTCGATTCTGTCATGTGGCGAACGATGCCGACACGTTCTGAACCGTCTTCGAGTCGAATCGTCGATTGACTACCCGACGCCAATGCTTTCGCGACAGATTCAATCCCACCTTTTCGAATGGCCATTCTTCCTTCTAATTCATCTAAAACGGAAGAAAGCGTCTCAAAGTCTGGAATGACGAACAGTTCTTTTTGCATATTCGTCACGTCTTGCTTCGTCTGTAGCGCATGCTCTAAATCAAATGGATGTTTGACGACCGCATCCGTCAGACAGTGACGGCTTTCACCGACAGATGACAAGAGGCCCGCCCCGTAAATCATCGGATTTTCAAGGTCACCAATCAATCCAAATTCAACTGTCCACCAAAAGATACGTGCGACTTGTTGTGCCTCTGAAAAACCGGTCACTTGCGCTTTCGCTTCGTGTACCGCCCGTTCTGCCGCCTCGATGTCTTGCTCCGTTGAGTTGGCGTTCTCTTTCACGATCGTCAAGCGTTTCAACGCCGCGAACGAAGCATGCTCTTCTCGGTTCATGAACGCCTTCGCCCCTAGTTGACCGAAACGTTTGACGATTGCCGAGAACGTAGGGTCCATCAACATCGGCGCGTGACCTGCTGCCTCATGAATGATGTCAGGTGCTGGACTGTATAAGATATTCTCGACTTTTCGAATGTCTGTCGCGACCGGCAACATTCCGTTCCCTTGGAAATCAAAGAAGGCAACGCCTGGGATGAGTCCATCCACTGCGACCGTCGACCATCCCACTGCCCGCATCTCATCCGTCATCTGTTCGACGTTCGGTAATCGGTCTGGTCCCATTCCTGTCCGTTTTAATCCTTCGATGTAAAACGGGTGCGCTTTTCCTTCTAACGTATGCAGATTCAAGCTTAAAACGAAGCGCCACACGGCGTGATCCGTTGGTGTGTATTCATTGTAAAACTGCGGTGAAATATGTGGGGCAAGATGTGCTGGAATCGATTGTGTCAACATGTGAAGTCCTCCTTTAAAGTCAAAAAATCCCTATCGATTAAATCGATAGGGACGACAAAGCCGCGGTACCACCCTGGTTGCTAGAAAACATCTAGCCACTTCATCCGATAACGGGGGACCGCTCAATCATGAGAGCTCGGGAACTGTAATTCGATTCATCTTTTGGTCGTGTTCGCAGCACCACACGCTCTCTGGGCCAGGGAAGATGTCTCTACTTCGGTTCCTTCTTCGCTTCTAATACGTATTCATTTCTCTATCTTTTATACAGTTATGCTGTTATGCATATATGCTTTTAAGCACTAAAGTGACGTCTTGTTAGTTACTGTACCAAAGGTTTTTCAATGCGTCAACAAAAAACAGTCTACGAATTTTCGTAGACTGTCAAAGACACCAATCGATCGGGGACTGTCCCCACTCGTTTAAAGCGTCATTCACTTGAGAAAACGGCTTCGAACCAAAGAATCCTCGGTGGGATGACAATGGACTCGGATGAACGGACGTGAGCACTTTATGCTGCTCCCCAATCCATTTCATTTTCTTCTTGGCGTCATTCCCCCACAGGATAAATACAATCGGCTCTTCACGACTCCCAAGCCGCTCAATCACCGAGTCGGTGAACTGTTCCCACCCTTTCCCACGATGCGAACCCGCCTTTCCCGCTTCGACCGTCAGCGCTGTGTTCAAGAGGAGGACTCCTTGTTTCGCCCACTTTTCTAAATTCCCACTCTTCGGAATGTCACATCCGACGTCATCCTTTAGTTCTTGAAAAATATTTCGTAACGATGGCGGAAAACGCACCCCATCCTGTACAGAAAAACTGAGGCCATGTGCTTGGTTTGGTCCATGATACGGGTCTTGCCCTAAGATCACGCATTTCACGTCACTGAATTTGGTATAGATAAAAGCGTTCCAAATGTCTTCACGGTTCGGATACACCGTCGTCTCTTCATACGCTTGATCGACGAATTGCTTCAACTGTTGGAAATAAGGTTGACTCATCTCGTCTTGGATGATGTCTGTCCAATCCCCAAGTAATCGACTCGATAACTGCTCTCCCATTGCATACTCCCCTTTCCCTTTGTATGATACCCAAAATGAGTGCATACAAAAAGACGAGTCAATCGACTCGTCTTTCGCATTATACTGTTACTGCGCCTGCAACTTCTTTCGCAAGTGCTTCTGCTTTCGCTTTCGCGTCTGCAACGATTTCTTCGATTTTGTCTGGGTATTGGTTCATCCCTTCAACCGCTACCGTCGTCACTTCAGACACACCGACGAACGCGAGCGCTTGACGGAGGTATGCATCTGCAAAGTTAAGGTCAGTTCCTGTGTAGATCCCACCTGTTCCTTGGATGTGGATCGCTTGTTTGTTTTCAAGCAAGCCGACAGGACCTTGCTCTGTGTAACGGAACGTTTTACCTGCCATGAGGACGCTGTCGAGGAACATTTTCATGCGTGCCGGGAAGAAGAAGTTCCACATTGGCGTCGCGAATACATAAAGGTCCGCTTCCATGAACTTCTCGAGCATGCCGCTCATTGTGCCTACTTTTTTCGCTTCCACGTCAGTGAGTGCTTCGCCTGATGCGAATTTGCCCCATGCGCTGAGCACGTCTCCATCGATTTCTTGTACATCGACATCGTAGAGTTCGATCGCTTCTACTTCGATTGATGCGTTTTCAGCCTTGAGCGTTGATACGAATGTTTCTGCAACTTGTTTGCTGTATGAAAGTTCAGTTGGTTTCGGGTTAGCCGATACATATAATACTTTAGTCATCGTGTAATCCTCCATTTGGTAATCTCTAATTTTTTTCAATAACAGTTAGAACTATATCATCTGTATATCTCATCGTCAATTATTTTAACTTCAAGATATTAATGAAAAAAGCAACGGGCTTTATTTGCCCGCTGCGTTATAACCGACTCGTTTCAATAACGAAATCAATTGTTCCGTCTCTTCATCGCTTAACGGTCCGTATATATCTTTAAAGATTTCGATGTGCTGTGGATAGACGACATCCATGAGCGCCTTCCCATCCTCTGTTAACGAGGCGTATGTGACGCGACGGTCGGACGGACAGGCGATTCGTTCAATCAGCCCACGCTTTTCCAACTTGTCGATCACGTATGTCACGCTACCACTCGTAATCAAAATCTGGTCCCCGATTTGTTGTAACGGGGTATCTCCTCGTTTATACAAAACGGATAAAACACCGAACTCTGTTGAATTTAACTGGTGGCGTCGTAAATCTTCTTTCACACGATCGCTGATGGCATCCATCGTTCGTGCGAGAACGACCCATGCCTTCAATTCAAGGGATTCAATCATGTCGGTTTCACCTCAATTCGTTCATCATATATCACTAGTATAGCAGGACTTATGCAGTATAAGCCGGGAAAAATACTTCGTCAAGGAACTTCTTCATTGTCGCGTATGTCGGAAACGTTTAGAATGGTAGTATTGTGATTTTAAGAAAGGGTGGACCGTATGCGTGAGTATTACGAAATTTCATTGACGATTAAACGGGAGTTTTTGCATGCTGTCATCGATTTGTTGAATCGGGAAGGCATCGCACCGGACTATGCGCTCGAAAAGGAAGGCGCGGTCTTTTTATTGTTCAATCATTTACCTTGGCCAAACGTGACCCGTGAACCGCACGCCGTGGAACGTTTCTTGTTGACGTTGAAGCGATCGGATTATTTATTCGTCAAAACGAAACGTAAATCACCGGTCCCCGACCATGAACCGGTCGCCTGCATGGGCGCCCTCGTTTCTCCGTTTCATGAACATCTGCGTATCGAACTCGCAGTGGATGAGTCTGAAGCGAGTCATTTAGATATGTCCGCATTCCGTCATTATTAAACGAACGACATGTTCCAATCCCCATGAAGATCAGCCGAAAGTGCTGACGATCATGGGGATTTTTTAGGAGTAACCGATTTCGCAGACGGGAATAAAGGACAGTATTCGAACCGAAAAGGAGATATGTTGGAATGGACACAGTCATGTTAATCGTCAATCCATCCTCAGGAAAAGAATTGGGGGAACAACACGCGACACATGCCGAGGAAGTATTGCGTGAACGATATGGACACGTCGATGTCCGCTTCACCGAGAAAGAACAGGATGCGACGAACTTTGCACGAGAAGCAGCAGAAAAACAATATAAGGCCGTCATTGCGATGGGTGGGGACGGAACGTTGAACGAAGCGGTCACCGGACTTGCGGAAGCGCCTCATCGTCCCGACTTTGGAATCATCCCGCTCGGTACGGTCAATGACCTTGCCCGCGCACTTGGTGTACCAAATGATCCAAAAAAAGCGATTGAAGCTCTTCGTAACGCTGAACCGACACCGATGGATATCGGAAAATATGAGAACGGCTATTTTATGAACGTCATTGCCATTGGTCTCATTGCCGAGGCGGTCGATGAAGTGAGTGTGGAAGAAAAGACAAAGTGGGGGCCGTTCGCCTATCTAATTGAAGGCGTGAAGGCGTTCCGCGAACATAGTCCTTATGCGTTGTCGATTGAAAGTGAGGACGGTCAATTTGATGGCGAAGCTTATCTCGTCGTCATCGCTTTGACGAACTCGGTCGGAGGATTTGAGAATTTCGAACCGGACGCACGACTGAACGATGGTCTGTTGCACGTCTATATTTTTGAAGAACTCGGTCTAAAAGATGCACTTCAATTAACGCCTGCCCTGTTCACCGGAAAATTAAAGGAAACGGACAGTGTCACGTCATTCTGTACGACACGGGTGAGCGTCCACTCGCCTGAATCTCTTCCTGTGAATGCAGACGGTGACACTGGTGGAACGTTGCCATTTACATTTGAAATTTTACCGAGTCATTTGAACGTATTGAAGCCCGTATAAGAGAAGGACTTTTATGAACGAAACCGAATGTTAACAAGCGAGAAAGGAGAATGACCTATCAACATCTCGCTTGTTCAACTTACAACAGCATCCGACGAAATCGTCGAGACATTCAATCGCTGGAATAATGACCCACAAATCGTGCATTTGATTCGTCCGAGTCGGTCTGAAGAAGAATTGACCGCTCATTATGAGATGACGGTCGAAGATTTAGAGGATCGTCTTCTGACACATGATATTTTTCTCATTTATGCAGACGACCATCTCGTCGGTGAAATGAACGTCATGTATGACCCCCCTCATCTGTACCGTCAAGAACCTGGTACTGCGTGGCTCGGGTTTGTCATCGGGGAATCCGTAGGACGTGGCAAAGGTGTGGGCACGGAGTCCCTTCGTTTGCTGGAGGAGAAACTGCGGGCGCAGGGGACGCCTCGCATGGAGCTCGGCGTGTTCGCCTTCAATCACACGGCCCATCGACTCTATACGAAACTCGGTTATCAAGAAATCGGACGAATCGAGCACTTCACTTACTGGGACGGACAATTCTGGTCCGACATCCGGATGGAGAAACGACTCGACTAAAAAACCCTTTCACGTCACGTGAAAGGGTTTTGACTTAGTTGTTCAAGTTCTCGACTTCGACGATCCGGAAGCCTTTTTGTTCAAGCTTGGCAACAACTTTGTTCTTCATGTCTTCTTCGCAATCCGGTGGTAACGTCACAAGTACCCGACGCAACACTTTACTTTTTGCATCAAGCGTCATCAAGCTTGCGATTGACGTATACTTGTTCACGATTTTTGTAATCTTCTCGAGCGCTCCTGCCTGTTCGCTCAAGGCAATCGTCAAGACGTAGCTACCTGTGTCACGACTCCATGCCTCCTCGAGCATCCCAAGCATCTTCCCGTGCGGAAGAATCCCATAAAATTCATTACTTTCGTCTTTCAACACGGCAATGTATGGCAATTCTTTGATCGAGAAAAAGACTTCGAAGAAGCCGTCGGATTCATGAACGTATTTTTGCGTATTTTTAATGAGCGTCATCACATTATCGTCCATGTTTTCCCCGTTCATTCCATGACGATAAATATGCATCTTATAAATGTTACCGCGGAAAAATTTCCCCGTCTCGTCTAAAACAGGCACACAACGATATCCTGTTTCTTCAAGCGTATGAAGCGCTTCCCGCAATGTTGCCTTTTCACTGATCGTGACAACATCTTTCTTCGGGATACATAAGCTATGCACTAACATGCGTTTTCCTCCCAGCCAATAATAAAGTGGTCTACACCCTATTCATTATTATTCCCCAAATATGATGAACATCCTGCATACTTTTTCTGAAAAGTTATGAACACTTCTTGTAATCCTTGCATTTGTCGGAATACGAAAAAGTCGTTATAGTGAAACTATCCAAACAGACAAAGGGGATGGACGATTATGACGATGAAGAAAGCATTGACGATTGCCGGTTCTGATACGAGCGGCGGCGCGGGTATCCAAGCCGACCTCAAAACGATGGAAGAACTCGGTGTGTACGGTATGACAGCTTTGACTGTCATTGTGGCACAAGATCCACATAACGCATGGAACCACGAAGTCTTTCCAATCGACACGACATTGATTGAGAAACAAATTGATACGGTACTCGCTGGGATCGGAGTCGATGCAGTGAAGACGGGAATGCTCCCGACACCTGAAATCATCGAACTCGCAGCACGTAAGATTAAAGAATACGGAATCGAGAATGCCGTCGTCGACCCGGTCATGGCATGTAAAGGTGCGGATGAGATTCTTGACCCGAACGTTGCGGTCGCGATGCGTCAACATCTCGTACCAGTTGCAAAAATCATCACTCCAAACTTATTCGAGGCGCGTATGCTCGCTGGCCTCGATAAAACACCATCGACGATGGACGAAATCAAAGAAGCGGCTCGCCTGATCCATGAGCTCGGCGCTGAAATCGTCATCGTCAAAGTCGGTGGCAAACTTGGTTTCGATACAGCATTCGACGTCTTGTACGACGGAAACGAATTCCGCCTGCTTGAAAGTGAAAAAATCGAGCCTGCGTTCACACACGGTGGTGGATGCACGTTCTCTTCTGCCATCGCGGCCTCTCTCGCAAACGGCCATACGGTCGAAGAAGCGATTGAAATCGGAAAAGAATTTATCACAGAAGCAGTTCGTCACTCATTCCGTCTCAACCAATATGTTGGACCGACGAACCATACGGGATACCGTAAAAAAGTAGCAACACAATCGTAAACAGATGACCCGGAACGTGACGTTTCGGGTCATCCTTTCCATTGGAGGGACAGACGTGAAAGCGATTCAACCTGATCACATTCAGCAATATTTAGACAATCACGTCGCAACACCACTTTTCGTGCATGTCGAGACGACAAATGGTGCCTATGCGACACATAACGACCCGGACTTCCATAACGCCGGGATGTTTATCCGTAATGCCAAAATCGAATATAGCATCGGTCAAATCAAAGGAAACGGACCTTACCGTGTCGGCTTAAAGCTCGATCACGGCTGGCTCTATGTTGAAGGATTGACCGACTACGAAGTGCACGGCGAACAGTTACTACTCGCTGGTCACGATCGTCTCGGTCGACTGGCGTGTGCCTTGCATATCGATATCAAACCGCTCCCTCAAGGAGCATCGGAGGTGGAGAACCAATGAATGGACCATTACTCGTCATTTTCCCACACCCGGACGATGAGGCGTTCAGCTCGGCCGGAACAATCATCCAACATCGTCAAAAAGGACTCCCGGTCACGTATGTCTGCTTAACACTCGGCGAGATGGGACGCAACATGGGTTCCCCGATCTTTACGACGCGTGAGGAGCTCCCTAAAATTCGAAAGCATGAACTTGAAGAAGCTTGTCGGATGATGGGCATCGAAGACCTGCGCATGTGGGGACTTCGTGATAAAACCGTTGAATTTGAGGACGAGGCAGAGCTCGCTGGTCGCTTCCGCGCCTTGATTGACGAAGTGAAGCCGGAAACGGTCATCTCGTTCTATCCAGGATATGCCGTCCACCCGGACCATGAAGCGACAGCTCGTGCTGTCGTACGAGCACTTCAGGAGATGGGAGAGTCACGCCCTGAGTTTTTAGGTGTCGCCTTCGATCGCCGCACAGAAGAAGAACTCGGACAACCTCACGTGATCGTCGATGTGACGGAAGAGAGCGAGCAGAAAAAAGACTCTCTCTTTGCTCATCGTTCTCAGACGGAAGGTCTACTTCGCGCGATTGACAACGCAGAAAACGCCCACGTCATGGAGTTACTCCAACGTGAGCGCTTCTATCATTATCCGTTCTCATGATTCATAGGCTAGACGGGTCATATAAAGCAATGCCCCAACGGTCCCAAGACCGATTAACGTTCCGAATACTACGACGATTTGTCCCATGTTTTCACCTCTTCTAGACTATACGAACAATTCCATTCATTGGTTTCAAACACGTGCCGTTCGCACGTGTTTTTTTTAGAAATAAAGAACGTAAATCACGATGGCCAATACGATTCGATAGACCGCGAACGGCATCAATTTCACTTTGTTGATCAACTTCAAAAAGAACTTAATCGAAATAAGCGCGAACAGAAACGCACTGATGAACCCGACGATAAACACCGGCAATGTATCGAGCGTAAAGTACGTCCATTTGCTGTAGAGTGACAACGCACTTGCTCCGAACATGATCGGCACCGCCATGATGAACGTAAAATCTGCCGCTGCCCGGTGACTCATCCCGAGGAGGACGCCACCAGAAATCGTCGAGCCCGACCGCGAGAATCCTGGCCATAACGAGAAGCATTGAATCAATCCGACACCAAGCGCTTGCTTATACGTGATGTCATCGAGCGTTGCAGTCGTTTGTCGTTTCACACCTGATAAATCTGCGGCAATCATAAAGAAAGCCCCAATGACTAACCCAATCAACACCGTCTTGACCGAGAAGAGGTGTGTATCGATGTAATCTTCGAACAATACACCGAGGACTCCGGCCGGAAGCAGTCCAATCAAAATATGTATCAGGTTTAATTGGCGTACTGCCTCGTTTTGTCTTAGTGTGAACAGCGACTTCGGGTTCAGTAACGCTTTGAATCGGTTTCGAAAGACGACAACGACTGCTAAAATCGAACCTAATTGAATGATGATTTTAAACGTGTTCGCCACTTCCTGACCTAAAAACTGATTCGAGTTCAACCAAAGCCCGTCCACGAGAATCATATGATCCGTCGACGAGACCGGAGCAAATTCGGTCAGTCCCTCAACGACCCCTAACAAAAAGCCTACGAATAACTCATACCATTCCACGATGTTTCTCCTGTAACTCTTTAGATTGTTCTCATCATACACTTCTCCTCACCATCTTGCGTCCGTCTTAAGACGTAAAAACAGGCATGGCTTATGGCCCATGCCTGTGAGAATTATCGTGCAGTCGCATGAACGACCCACACAACAAGTCCAATCATTGAAAACGCCAAAAATAGCGACGCTGTCGTCCCTATAATAAAGACAACCCCTAATCCAAGAATGCCAAGATGCCACAGCATCGAGACAGACGATTCCGTCGTCGCTCGAATGGATGAAGGAACTTGATGGTGCAAAAGTCCATAATAAAGCGGCTCCATCGCCCCATAGAGAAGCGCCAACAATCCCATGACACCAATTCCGATTGGACTCGGAAATAAACCAATGAAGAGAAACCCGCCACCCATCACCCAACCGAATCGTTTCAACCAACGTTCCGATGGCGCAACACGCACGATGGTACCTGCGAACAGTTGCCCAGGTAACTGGATCAAGAGCAACCCGCTTGAAATGACACCGAACCAATAGATCGGAACGGACACATCGCGAGCGTACAGTTGCCAAAATTCATCGATGAAGTTAAAAGCGGATGCCGCTGCCAAAAAACCGATTGTGACATAACGAAGTTGTCGGTTTGACCAAATAAATTGGAACCCTTTGAACAAATGACGCCATGTCAAACGTTCCTCCCGCTCTCGATGAGTCGGTTCAACGAGAAATACGCTACATAGTGTCGCCATCATCAAACTCAAAATCGAGACTCCATAGTTCCACTCCAAGGGAAGGTACTGCGCCAACATACTACCACTCAATGCCGCCACCACAGCGGCCACAATCCCAATCGCGTTCAGCTTCCCAAGAACCCGTTCGAATGACGACGCTTCGTGACTTTCCTGTAAGGACTCGTATAGCAGCGCATTCTCTGCCCCACTTCGAATGACCGACCCAACGGCCGAACAGCTGATCGCGACAAAGAAACCCGTGAACGTGAACGAATACAAAATGACGATAAACGACAGCCATTCTAACGCGACACCGATTTGGACAAGTCGACGCCGTGCCGTATGGTCCGCCCATACACCAGTCGGTACTTCGAACAGAACGATGATGAGCGCATATACCATCTCTAAATAAACGACTTCCTGAATGGAGATGCCCCGTGACTCCCAGAACAGGCGTTCAATCACGTATGCGGGAATCAAGCCTTCAAACCAACGAATCCATCCTAATCGGACAACGTTTCGACGAACTTAACTAGGTGAACGTGCTCGTTTTCTCATTTGAATCTCCTCCTTACTTGTCTATTCCCGAAAACACAAAAAAACCACGAGATTCCTCTCGTGGTTGACGTGTTATTTCAATAAGTTGAGAATCTCGCGATTGAACGCCGGAATGTCATCCGGCTGACGGCTCGTCACAAGCTGGTTCTGACAGACGACAACTTCTTTATCCGCATATTTTGCACCGGCATACTCCATGTCGACTTTAATCGATTTGTAGCCGGTCGCGTCACGACCTTCTAACGTCTTCGCCGTAATCAACAGCTGTGGTCCGTGACAGATGGCAAAGACAGGTTTTTTCGCGTCCATGAAGGCTTTGGCGAACGAGACGAAACGCTCGTCCTCACGCAACAAGTCAGGTGAGAATCCGCCTGGTAAGAGAAGGGCGTCAAAATCTTCTGGCGATACATCGTCAATCGATTGATCGATGTTCACTTTCGCCTCTCCTTGCTTCCCTTCTACCGTATTACCTGCTTTCTTCTCAATCGTCACGACGTCATGTCCCGCATCCACCAATGCGTCACGGGGACCCGTGAATTCTACATCTTCAAACATATCTGTAATGAGCGTTGCTACTTTTGCCATGTTCTAAACACTCCCTCTGTTTGTTTTATGCACATAAGGACTGTTCCACAGGCATGAATCACTTAAACATCACTGCATGCATTCAACGGAACTTTGAGACGTACGGATTGTCGCGTTCAAAGAAGCGATACGGATAGTCACGCGCCTCACCCGTGTTCGGGATCCCGATGCGTGGCCCGGACTCAATTGCCATCCCCGTCTCGCCTTCAGCAAGATAGAGCGGGTCTTGTTGGAACGAATGACCGTATAAGTCCATCGTGATTCCAAGTGCTTTCGTCAGCTTCCCTGGTCCGTTCGTTTGGTCATATCGTTTCACCCCAGGACGGTTCGAAGCAATCCATTCATGTCCTTGAATCGGTTCGACGGCTCGAATCAACACGGCTTCCGGTGTACCAACCGGACCACTGACCACGTTCAAGAGCGTATGCGTATGCATTTGATACGTGTACACATGACCAGGTTGCCCGAACATGACTTCCGTCCGTTTCGTTCGACGCCCTCCGAAACTATGTGCCGCTCGGTCGATGGCACCGAGGTAAGCTTCTGTCTCAACAATCTTCGCGATGATGTCACCTTCCGGATGTCGCCGCACCAAATATTGCCCGAGTAAGGCACGGGCCAATTCGAGTGTCGGTTGTTCATAAAATGCTAGATCGAGTCGCTTCATCGTTCCACCTCCGTTTGTTCTATTTTCTCAAAAATCGTGTCTCGCACACAAAAAAGATGCCCTGCATGGCAGGACACCTCGCTATTATGATGCGATTTTAAGTGGTTCACGTTGCTTCCCCAATCGGACGTATCCCAAAATGATGGAGAAGACCGGGCTAAGCCAGAGGAAGAATGCAAATGGTGCGTATTCCAATACAGGTACGCCGAGAGTCGCCGCGAAGAACGCTCCGGAGACACCCCACGGAATGAGCGGGTTAATCACGGTCCCACCATCCTCAAGCGCACGTGACAAGTAGCGTGGGTCGATCCCGCGATTGATGAACCCTTGTTTGAACGCCTGTCCCGGCAAGAGAATTGACAAGTACTGTTCTCCTGCGAGCAAGTTTACCCCGATTGAGCTGAGGACGACCGATAGAACGGAACTTCCTGGTGACTTCAAGCGCTCGAGCAACGATTCAACGATTGCTTGGAACACACCGAGTTCACGTAACAGGCCACCGAATGCAAGGGCGATCAAAACGAGGCTGACCGACCAAAGCATCGATTCTAGACCACCACGATCGAGTACCGTCGCAATCGTCTCATTCTCGACACCTGACTTGAATCCAGACTGCATGACACCGAGCCAGTTCGAGATGCTCCAGTTGCCTTGAACAAAACCTGCCGTCAACACACCAGCGAACATCCCGACGAGCATCGTCGGCAAGACAGGCATCCGACGGAACGCAAGCACTGCGACGAGTACAGGGGCAATTAACGTGAGCCAAGAAAGGTCGAAACGTCCGCTGAGCGCAGCTTGTGCTTCCGCGATTTGAGTCGTATCAGCAGTTTGACCGCTACGTCCGAGGAACGTGAATAAAATCAGTGTGATGATGAACGCTGGAATCGTCGTCCCCATCATGAAGCGAATGTGGTCGAATAGTTTGACACCCGCCACTGCTGGCGCAAAGTTTGTCGTGTCCGACAACGGGCTCATCTTGTCTCCGAAAAGCGCACCCGATACGATGGCACCTGCAGCGAGAGCTGGCGAGATGCCTAGTGCCGTCCCGATTCCGAACAAAGCGACACCGACCGTTCCGACTGTAGTAAACGCACTTCCTGTGAATGTTGAGACGATCATCGTAATCAATAAGACACTTGGTAAGAACCATTCAGCAGAGATTGTATTTAATCCGATGGAGAGGATCGTCGCGACCGTCCCGGACATTTGCCATACTCCGATGAGCATCCCGATCAACAACAAAATCAACACCGGCATGATGGCTTCACGAATCCCGTTGATCATCGCCGTCTCAATTTGTTTGAAGTCGCGTGAACGATAATACGCGTATCCACCTACTATTACCATTGTTCCAAAAATCGCCATATGCGGCGTCGCTTTGGCCAAAAACATCAGTGCGAGCAAGGTGATCCCGCTCATCAACACGACGAATACAGCTTCTTTTCCTTTCATCTGCATCGACGTCCCCTCCTTTCGTTATATCATGATCATTTATTATTTCGCCTAACCGCTTAAACGCTTTTATGCACAAAAGCACGTCAGTGATGTTTTTTACTATACTCGCTTCCTTTCTCCCTGTCAAACGCCTTTTTATGATAAATTATATGCTTGAGGGTGACCTCCGGAGTTCGTAACCTCCTCCGACATCAAAACTAGCGAAAAGGAAGTGTGCTTCATGCAACACGAAAAAGCTTTGGTCGTCTTCAGTGGTGGCCAAGATTCAACCACTTGCCTATTTTGGGCAAAACAACAATTCTCTCATGTGGAGGCGGTGACGTTCGCATATGGTCAACGCCATGATGCGGAAATCGAGGTCGCAAAAGAAATCGCGGCAGAACTCGATGTCCCACACCACATCCTCGACTTGTCCCTACTCGGACAACTCACATCAAACGCGCTCACGAGACATGATCTCGACATCGACAATGCGGACGTTCCAAACACGTTCGTCGATGGACGCAACCATCTATTCTTATCATTTGCGGCTGTCATGGCCAAACAACTCGGTATGCATCACATCGTGACCGGTGTATGTGAAACGGACTTTTCAGGTTACCCGGATTGCCGAGACCAATTCATCAAATCACTCAACGTGACACTTAATTTAGCGATGGACTATCCATTCGTCATCGACACACCGCTCATGTGGCTCGATAAAAAAGAGACGTGGGCACTCGCCGACGAACTTGGTGCCTTTGACTACGTCAAAGAACGTACGCTCACTTGCTACAACGGCGTCATCGGTTCAGGCTGTGGAGAATGTCCGGCGTGTAAGCTTCGCCAAAACGGACTCACAGCTTACGAGGAGGTGCGCGTATGAAACATGCTCCATTCCTTGCCCCGACCAGTGTCGAATCGAAACAAGAAGGGTCGCTCATCTACTGCCCGCATCGCGTTCAAATCGTCAAAGAAGTGACATTCGACGCGGCGCACCATCTATTTGACTATGACGGCAAATGTCGTGCCCTTCATGGTCATACGTATAAGCTCCAGATGGGTGTCAGCGGTTTTCTCGATAATCGCGGGATGACGCTCGACTTTGGTGACTTGAAAAAAATCTTCAAAGAAGAGCTTGAGCCATATCTCGACCATCGCTATTTGAACGAGTCACTCCCTTATATGAATACAACTGCAGAAAACATGTGCTATTGGGTTTTTGAACAACTGGCGACACACCTGCCAAATGAACGCGACGTCCGCGTCGAATTCGTACGCCTATACGAAACACCGACGTCATACGCAGAGTTCCGCCGTGAATGGTTGGTGGAATCGTGAAAATCCCTGTTTTAGAAGTATTCGGACCGACCTTCCAAGGAGAAGGACGTGCCATTGGACAGAAGACGATGTTCGTCCGGACCGCCGGTTGCGATTATCGCTGTTCGTGGTGCGATTCAGCATTCACATGGGACGGTTCAGAAAAACCGGACATGCTGACGGCGGACGAGGTCATCGATCGCCTTGACGCACTCGGTGCGTACGATTACGTCACCATATCGGGTGGAAACCCGCTCCTCATCGCGGCCATGGAGAACCTCGTCGTGAAATTGAAAGAGCGTGGCGTCACACTCGCCGTCGAGACGCAAGGTAGCCGCTATCAAGAGTGGCTCACACAGATCGATGACGTGACCCTCAGCCCGAAGCCTCCTTCATCTGGCATGAAGACAAACTGGGAACAACTCGACGCCATCGTCGAACGGCTGCGCCCGGAGCAGACGACATTCAAAGTCGCTGTCTTTGATGAAGTGGACCTCGCCTACGCGAAAGAAGTACAACAACGCTATGCACCGGACGTCATGTATTTATCTGCCGGTAACCCAGAGCCAGGTGCTGACGGTGATATCACCGATGCCCAGCTCCGTCGTTTAAAACAATTGTGGGAAGACGTCGCACGCGACCCTTCATGGCAAAGCGTTCGCGTCCTGCCACAACTACACACATTACTGTACGCCAACGAACGTGGCGTCTAAGGAGAATGAACATGAGACCAGAAGACTTACAAGACCTCTCGCTCCTCGGACAGAAGAGCGTCCCTTACATTTTTGAATATACACCTGACGTCCTCGAGGCGTTCCCGAACCGTCACCCGGAGAACGACTACTTCGTCAAATTCAACGCACCGGAATTTACGTCCCTGTGCCCAATCACAAACCAACCCGATTTTGCGACGATCTACATCTCGTATATCCCGGATGAGAAACTCGTTGAGTCGAAGTCATTGAAGTTGTACTTGTTCAGTTTCCGTAACCACGGTGACTTCCATGAGAACTGCATCAACGTCATCGGGAAAGACCTCGTCAAGTTGATGGAGCCGCGCTATCTCGAAGTGTGGGGCAAATTCACACCGCGTGGCGGTATCTCGATTGATCCGTATTACAACTACGGAAAACCGGGTACGAAGTACGAAAAAATGGCGGAGCATCGTTTGTTCAACCATGACCTCTATCCAGAGACGGTCGACAACCGTTAACTAAAAAGTAGGCGCTCCATTGGAGTCGCCTACTTTTTTTGATAGCGATGGATCTGTCGCTTGATCGGTTCACGGAACACGGTCGCGATGAGCGTCAATACGAGCATGATCCCGAACGCCAATGCAATCAGCGTCCAATCTCCGCTCGCGATGCTGCTTCCGAGAAAATTGTTCGCGAACGCCCCAGGAATCATACCAACGACGGTCGCAAACAGATACGCCGGTACGTTTACTTTTGCCAAACCGGAAGCATAACTGACCAAATCGAAATTGACGAGCGGGATGAGACGTAGGATGAGTACATAAAAGAATCCGTCCTCTTCGATTTTGTGCTGAATCGCTTCATAGTTCTTTGATTCGAAGTGATGCAAGAAACGGTCGCCGAAATAAACGGCCACATAATACGCGACGAGAGCACTCAGTGTCGCCCCGATGACGGTATAGACGACACCTGGTAACATCCCGAACGCCAAACCGCCGGCGACCGATAAGACGGACGTCGGAAACAGGATGAGCGGGCGAACCGTGAATAAGAGAATATAAATCAAAGGAGCCAACCAACCGAATTGAATGATATAATCCCGGATGTCCCCTGGACTTACATCAATCCATTGATAGAGGAACGTCGCTGTCCCGAACAGGAGTAGGACGAGTGCAATCATCCACTGTACCTTCCATTTTTTCATCGTCCTCCCTCCTTCCTATTTGGTTTTATTCCCGCAATCCGAGATGTCATCCATCTTTTTTCAGCCATCCCGATGTGGTACGGTTAGAGAAAGCAGAAGGAGGAAATCGATATGAACCTTGCAGATGCCCTAACATTAAAACAGTTGCTCCATGAGCAAATCGATACATTGACCGAAGAGATTGAGCACGTGGCATTCATCTCGCTCGAAGTGAATGATTCCATTCCGACGATTCAGTCCCGCTCCCTTCAAGATATCGAGATGGAACTTGAGCACATCCGTCTGGACTTACGTCAGCTCGACCGTCTCATTCAAGAAGCGAACGTCCAAGCCGTCGTTGAAACGCATGACGGTCCGCTCCCGCTCGTAGAGGCAATCGAACTCGCCATTCAATTGCGTGTCCAAGCACGTCTTTATGAGAAATTGTCATTACGTCCGAAAAAGGAATACGTGCACGGGGTTTCCGTGATCAAACACGCCTTATATGACCCGGAGCTATACCGCTTGAAAGCACGCGATATTAAAAAACGAGCCATTCGAATCGAAAGTGCCATCCAGGCCGTCCGCTACCAGACCGATATCGACTTTGATGCTTCACGATATATGTAAAAAGCGAAGGGGTCCCTTCGCTTTTTACATATGGTCATGGTGATTATGGTGGATATCATGATGGTTCGATGAAGAAGAACGGTGACGTGGTGGAGCCTCATCGGCAAATTTTTCCCCGTCCAAAATGCCGAGACGCTTGTATTGACGGTCGAGCCGCTCTTTCGTCTCCTCGCGAACGGATCTTGATTCCATCACCAATTGATAGCACCCGAGTGCGACACGGAACGGTTCCATCCGTGTCCGTTCAATCGAGAAGGAATCGACACCTCGTAAATACTCGGCCAATCGCTCGGCCGTGTCATCGTCCGGATCATCGGCGAGTTGCGAGGCGAATTGTTGTAAGTCCTTCAACGTGCTCGATGTTTTGGAATGTTGAAAAATCGTTTTTACGAACGCAAAAATAATCAGACCGAACACAACCATGAACACGATAGGAAATATCGACACAATCCCGGTAAAGAATGAGTCCCCCATGGAGTCACTAAACGGATCTCCGCCAAATCCAAACACTGTCATTTCAAATTCCCCCTTTTTCTTTGTGTACGTTCATTCAGTCGAATCGGTTTCATCAAAAAACCGCGATCATTCGACCGCGGCATCCATTCAACTGTTCAATTGTTTCTCCATCATGATACGTGGCTCGCCGTCTTCGGTGTAGGCGCCCATGATGTCATATCCGCAAAGGAGGTTCAAGATGATGACCCCTTTGTTCGTATTGCGCGCTTTCGTCCGAATCGAATGGAATCCTTGCGCTTCGACCCATTCAAGTTGCGTGTCCATCAGCTTGCGACCGATACCATGCTTTTGAAAGTCTGGGTGTACGCCACCCGCCCAGCTATAAAATCGATAAGGCTCTGCCTCATAACCAATTTTAAAGCCGACCAGTTGCTCTTCTGAGAATGCTAAGAGCACTAGTGGATTGGCGTGTCGATACAGGCGCTCTTTAAATCGCAGCTGATCGAGGTCACCATATAACGTGCGGTACAGTCGGAAGAAGTCCTCTTCAAAATCTTTAAAGTTGTTCGTCACATCTTTTACGATAAATGAACTCGTCGTACTCATCGTGCCATCCCCTTTCAGTTTCTGGACAAAGATTCCGTACGTCTGTTCTTTTCGCCGTTCATTCCGAATTTCCTGTCTCCCGTTCGAAAGCTGTTACACCTTTTTGTTTATATAGTCCGAGCGTACGCTTCGGTAAGCTCTTGACCATCCAGTCTTTGAAGATGCGCGCTTGATCTTCGACAGGCAGTTCATAGCCATCCGTCACGATATGACGTGACCGTGTCGTGACATCATACAAAGAAATCGCAGCCGCCACCGAGATGTTCAAACTTTGAACGTATCCTTGCATCGGAATGACAAAGTTTCCGTCCGCCTTGTTGAGTGCGGCCTCCGAGACGCCACTATGTTCGTTCCCGAATAGAAGAACCGTCGGCTTCGACACATCTACTTCTTCGAGCGGAATCGCTTCCTCGCTTAGCGCCGTCGCATATACTTGGTAACCACTTTCTTTTAAAGCGTCAATCGCTTCTTCAATCGATCCGTGCTCCACGACGTCCACCCAGCGATCGGCGCTTTTGGCGATAATCGAGTTCGGTTTGAACTTTGCTCGCCCTTCGACGACATGCAACGTTTGTACCCCGAACGCATCGGCTGAACGCAACACAGCGGATTGGTTGTGCGGATCGTCCACACCTTCCGTCAAAATCGTGATATGGTTCGTTCGTGTATTCAACACTTCATACATCCGTTTAATGCGGTCTGGCATGAGCATTTCATAGAGAGGAAGATCGTCCTCCTGCAATACACCCTTCTGCAATAACTGTTCTTTTAATTCAATCTGCTCGTCCTTCGTCAAAGCAGATGTGGTCTGTCTCCAACCCATCTTTCTCGCTCCCTTCAACCTATCATATTGTAGCTAGATTCGATTCGACTGACAAGTTCACCTAACATCTTCCATTGTCGCTTTGAAAATGAAAACAAATGAAAATAGCGAAAACGGTTGCATGAATTTATGCAATCGATTACAATCATTTATGCAAGCGATTGCACTATTGGCAAACACAAAAATAGATAAAACTCCCTCACAGGAAGGAAGCGTATAGCATGAAACAATTGATCTCATTCGATTTCTGGCAAAAACTCGGTAAGGCCTTGATGGTCGTCATCGCCGTTATGCCAGCTGCCGGTTTAATGATTTCCATCGGTAAATTGATTGGAATGTCAGCCGGAGATGTCGGTATTTTATTAACAACAGCTCGCATCATTGAAGATTTAGGTTGGGGCATCATCGTCAACTTACATATCCTCTTCGCAGTCGCGATTGGTGGTTCGTGGGCAAAAGATCGTGCAGGTGGTGCGTTCGCAGCACTTCTCGCCTTCATCTTGATCAACCGTGTCACAGGTGCCATCTTCGGTGTCAACGGTGCCATGCTTCAAGATCCGGAAGCGACAATCGAGTCACTCTTCGGTGCAAACCTTGTCGTCGCTGACTACTTCACATCTGTACTCGGCTCACCTGCCCTCAACATGGGTGTGTTTGTCGGGATCATCGCCGGTTTCCTTGGTGGTGCACTATACAACCGTTTCTACAACTTCAACAAATTGCCGAACGCCCTCTCGTTCTTCAACGGGAAGCGCTTCGTACCATTCGTCGTCATCCTTGGTTCAGTCGTTGCTGCCATCGTTCTATCGATTGTATGGCCAACGATTCAAGGTGCGCTCAACAGTTTTGGTGAGTGGATTGCCACATCACGCAACACGGCTCCAGTCCTCGCTCCGTTCATTTATGGTGCGCTCGAGCGTCTCCTCTTGCCGTTCGGTTTACACCACATGCTCACTGTTCCAATGAACTACACGGAACTTGGTGGAACGTACACAATTTTAACAGGCGCGACAGCTGGGTCAGTCGTTGCCGGACAAGACCCGCTCTGGTTGGCATGGGTAACAGACCTCGTCAACTTGCGTGCCGCTGGTGATACAGCTGCATACAACGCCCTTCTCGCTGATGTCGTTCCGGCCCGCTTCAAAGTCGGTCAAGTCATCTTGTCATTCGCTGCTTTGATCGGTGCCGCATATGCGATGTATCGTAATGTTGACGCTGAGAAGAAAGCACAATACAAGCCGATGTTCTTGTCAGCTGGACTCGCTGTCTTCTTGACAGGTGTCACAGAACCAATCGAGTTCATGTTCATGTTCGTCGCGCCAGTCCTTTACGTGGTCTACGCGCTTATGGCCGGTGCTGCATTCGCATTGGCAGATATCATCGACCTACGTGTCCATGCTTTCGGTGCGATTGAACTCTTGACGCGCATCCCGATGATTGTAAAAGCGGGACTACTTCAAGACTTGATCAACTTCGTTCTCGTCTCTGTAGCATTCTTCTTCCTCAACTTCGGTGTGTTTAACTTCTTCATCAAGAAGATGAACTTGCCGACACCAGGACGTAACGGGAACTACATGGAAGAGACGACAGAGAAGTCATCTGTGACAGGTAACGAACAAGTCATGGGGATTATCGCCCTTCTCGGTGGGGAAGAAAACATTGAAGATGTCGATGCATGTATGACTCGTCTTCGTGTGACCGTTAAAGACGTCACACTCGTTTCTGACGAACAAGATTGGAAGAAAAATGGCGCCATGGGTCTCATCGTGAAAGACCGTGGAGTCCAAGCCATCTATGGACCGAAAGCCGACGTATTGAAATCAGACATTCAAGACGTCATCGGTGCATAATCTACTGGCCAACTCGCTCGAGAGTTGGCCTTTTTTCTAAAGGAGGACTATCGTGAATATTTTAACGCTCAATTGCCACGCCTGGTTAGAAGACCGTCAACAAGAAAAGATTGACGCCATCGTCGAACGCATCGCGAGTGAAGAGTACGATCTCATCGCGCTTCAAGAAGTCAATCAACATAAAGAGGCCCCACTGATCTACGGGAACATCCGTGAGAACAACTTCGCACACGTCCTCGTCGAGCGCTTAAAAGAGTTGGACGTTCACTATCATATGACATGGGACTTTGCCCATTATGGATACGATATTTACGAGGAAGGCGTCGCCATCCTGTCGCGCACACCGTTCCTATCAACAGAATCGTTCTTTGTATCGAAGACGACGGACCCAGACAACTACAAGTCTCGTAAGATTGTCAAAGCTGTGATTGCAGGCGCAGATGCTCCAACGACTATTTACTCGTGTCATCTCGGATGGTGGCATGATGAAGAGGAGCCGGTGAAACACCAACTCGATGAACTGATTCGTCGCGTCGAGCATGACGACCATGCCCTTCTACTCGGCGACTTCAATAACGATGCTTTCATTCGAGGAGAAGGATACGATTACTTGATGGAGAATGGACTCCAAGATTTGTTCCATCTCGCAACAGAACGGGAAGGCGATGCGACGGTACAAGGAAAAATCGCCGGGTGGGACGAAAATAAAAAATCACTTCGCATTGATTTGATGTTAACGAATGCCCCGATTCATGTTTCTCGCCATGCGGTCGTCTTTGATGGTGAGAACGGACCGATTGTCTCCGACCACGCCGGTGTCGAAGCAACTGTATTTTGGCGCTAATTCGCCTTTTTCTCCTTACTTGGGAGAAAAGGGTTTTTCTTTTGGAGAAAATCTTGTAACGTGATAGAAGACTGATGTCTAACTACTAATGAATGAGATAGAAAGAAGTGTTTGAATATGAAGACAAGCTCGCTCAGTCGAAGCGACTGGACTTTAGTTTTATCCTTATCCTTATTAACTTTCGTTCTCGGAACGAGTGAATTTGTCATCGTCGGGATTTTACCCGATATCGCAAACGGGTTATCCATTTCGATCGCGACGGCCGGGAGTCTCGTATCGGCATTCGCCATCAGCTTTGCCGTCGGCACACCAATCACCATGTCCTTGACGAGCCATCTTCCTAAACGTAAATTGATGCTTGGCCTGACGATTCTCTTCACTATCCTGAACTTGTTGAGCAGCCTGGCACCGATGTATGAGTGGTTACTCCTCTTGCGTATGTTGACGGCCGTCGTCACAGGTGTTTTGATCTCGCTTGCCATGCTCGTCGCAAGTGAAAGTGTCCCACCGACAAAGCGTGGGGTCGCCGTATCCTTTATTTTTGGTGGATTCACGATGGCGAACGTGTTCGGCGTTCCAATCGGGACATTCATCGGACAACAGGCAGGTTGGGAATCCACATTTATATTAACGACTGCACTCGGTGCAGTCGCCTGGATTGCCATTTACCGCGTCTTGCCGAACCAATTGTCTCAAGAAAAAGCATCACTTCGTGAACAATTGACATTGCTGACGAATCCGCGCATCTTGATCGCATTCCTGATTCCGGCGTTCGGTTTCGGGGCAACGTATGTCGTATATACGTATCTCGTGCCGATTTTAAAAGATGTACTCGGTGTACCGGTCGCTTGGGTCAGTCCGATTTTATTCGCATACGGATTCATTTCGATTTTCAGTAATATCGCTGCCGGAAAGATTGCTAGTCACAATCCAATCGGACGCTTACGGTTCGTCTTTCTCGTCCAAGCGCTCGTCTTGGCCGCGCTATTCGTGACGACGTCGAATGTGACGCTCGGTCTTCTCAATATCGCACTTATGTCGTTCATGGCGATTTTATTGACGACATCGACTCAGATTTATTTGATCGATTTGGCAGAGAAGTTCAATCCGAATGCCAAAGGTCTCGCCTCGTCACTTATGCCCGTGGCGAGTAATGTCGGGATTGGACTCGGTTCCGCTCTCGGTGGTGTCGTCTATGCGACGAGCCCCATCATGACGCTCGCACTTGTCGGCGGTCTGGTCGCCTTCGTCACAGCCGCGTTGACCGCAGTCAGTTATTCGCTTGATCAACGCTAACACGTGTGCACCTTCATCGAGGTGCACACGTTTTTTATAACCATTCGAGAATCGCTGATAGGACTTCGTCCAATTGTTCTTTCGATGTGAGCGGGCTTTCCTGATCTCCTTTTTGTGGACCATACATTCCGAAGTTTGCATGATTCCCGCCTTCAATTTGTACGAATTGGCTATCTTCAGGGAGGTCGCTTCGACTCGCCTCGATGTCTTCCGGGACAGCCAATCCATCCAATTCACCGGAAATCGATAGTACACGTAAGTCGCTATCGACCATCGAACTGATCGGATACGAAGCGAGGAAAATGACACCCTCTACCAATTCTTGATGCTCCAGTGCATACCCCGAAGCCGCCGAACCTCCGAGTGAATGACCGGCCACGATCCAGCGTTCGATCTCCGGATGTGTCTCGATGATTGGAGCTGCTGCATCAATATCTAAAATGCCTAAATTGAGACGAAGCGACGGAATCGCGACAAAGACACCCTCTTCCGCTAATTGTGTTCCGTAATAGGCATACGCCTCTTTCTCGACTTTCGCCCCTGGATAAAGAATGACGCCGACCTCACTCGTCGTGTCCCCAAACTCGAGACGGTTGTCGACCACTTTCCCCTCTTCGGCATACTGTGTCGCTTCATCGGTCGGTCCATACGTGAACTGTGTCCAAATCAAAAAGCCTGCTACCGCGACAACAAGCAATCCTACGATTGAGAGTGCGGCCCACTTGAAGAATTTCTTCATTATATAGCCTCCATTTGCATCCACTTCCTCATAACGTTACACTAATAAGAAAAAGCATGATCAGGGGGACACCATGACCAGAAGTAATGTAACCACGACGATTCAGTGGTTTATTTTTATTTTAGCTACAAATATTGTACCACCACTCTCCATCGCCGCCTTGTTTGAACTGTCACCAGATGAGACGATGACCTTCATATCCCGCTCACTCTTCATCTTCGCACTCTTTAGCATCATCCAGACGTTGCTCGGACATCGCCTCCCGATACTCGAAGGACCCGCTGGCATTTGGTGGGGCGTCTTCACCTTATACGCATCCATCGGTCCTGCCTTATACGGAAGTCAACAAGAGACGTTGCAGGCACTTGGATTTATGTTGTTCTTAAGCGGTATCCTTGGCGTGTTGCTAACCGTTACCGGTATCTTAAGACGAATGCTTTCCCTGTTTACACCACAAGTACTCGGCGTCTATATGATTTTACTCGTCCTCCAATTGTCAGGGGCTGTTATTAAAGGTGGCTTCGGAGTGACGGAAGACGGAATCAATATCGTTCAAGCCGTCGCGACAGCAGGTCTCGTCTTGTTTGCACTCACGCTCGAACAAAGTCGCTTTAAACAATACGGACTCGTCATGACGCTTTTCGTCGGGTTCGGTTTATTCCATTTGCTCGACCTTGGAAATCCAATCGTCCGCTCGGAATCGTTCTTCCTCGTACCGGAACTTCTTCCGTTCGGAAGTTGGGTGTGGGATTGGAACTTGTTGCCGACGGCTTTCGTCATCACCTTGCTTCTCATGACGAACGTCCTTGCGAACATCAAATTAATCGAACGCATCGTCAGCTCTCGTGAAAAACGCGAAATCAAAGGGAACGTTCCAGCGTCTGGTGTCGCGAGTGGAGTCAGTCAAATCGTGGCCGGTCTGTTCGGAACACCGGGTCCTGTCGCCATCTCAGGGACGGCCGGATTCCTCTCTTCGACGGAGAGCGTCCAGCGCGCCCCTCATTTAATTGCCCATGCCCTCATGATGGGATTAGCACTCATCGGTCCTTTCGTCTCGTTGATTGCGAGTATCCCAGCCGCTGTCGGCTATGCGATCGTGACACCACTTATCGCAACGATGATCATCATCGGAATCAATGAGGCTGCCTTCGAATTAAAACAATCAACGGCTTCCCTTACGGTCGGTCTCCCGCTCGTCATCGGTGCCGGGGCGATGCTCTTGCCACCAGGTTCCATGAATGATTTGCCGCCGCTCCTTGCGACCGTCTTCTCTAACGGACTCGTCCTCGGAACGATTGTCGCTTTGACCGCAGCTACTTTGAGTAAAATTAGAGATTAAAAAAAAGAACTGGCCATATAACGGTCAGTTCTTTTCACGTACATGCATATGATAACGGGCATCGTGCGGTAACACGGCGCCTTCTTCTTGTTCAAAATGCGCACGGTCTTTCCAGTATCGCACCCCCGACAACGTATCACGGTAAAGAGCACGCTGTAGCGCCTGTTTTGCCGTGACAGCGGTGCCGTCGTCATTTTTCAACTCGAGCCCCATCAACTTATAGCCAATGGTTTGTCCGCCTCGACTCATTTGGCAAGCTTCCATCGCGTATGTGAGCAGTGTCGGTGTGACGACTGCATGCACGAACTCGCTCTTCACTTTCTTGCGCACGAGTTGCTCCACGCCATAGCTGACGAGCCCTGCGATGACACTGTCAATTAAGACCGCTTTCGTTCGTTTCTTCGTCAATGGATTCATCGGCTCATCCTCTGCATCATACCCGACGTCAACACTTCGATTCCTTCGCCTTCTTCAGACGCCATGATCAACGCACGTGCGACATGCAGCGCTTGAATCGGTGCGATTTCTGGTGCCTTTTCCACTAACAGCGACTGGAACGGGCGACTGATGACCTCAGCCGCTTTTTCCCCGAGTCGGAATGAATCACGCTCGCCGAGTAACAACGAAGGACGCGCGATAATGAGATGATGGAAGTTGAAGATGCGCAATCCGTTTTCAAGCTCCCCTTTTACCCGGTTGTAAAAGAAAGAAGAACGTAACGATGCGCCTTGTGCCGATACGACCGCATAGCGTGTCGCACCGTGTGCCTTGGCAATACGAGCGACTTCAAGTGGCAACTCCAAATCAACTTGCTTGAACGCTTCTTGTGAGCCAGCGACCGCAATCGTCGTGCCAAGTGCACAATAGACGTCATCGATGTGTGGAAGTGCCGCATCCATCTCCTCGAATCCGACGACCTCGTGTAGTTTCGGATGACTCCATCGCTTCGAGCGACGGACGACAATCCAGACCGACTCATAACGGTCACTCTCTAACAGCTGTTCTACCAATTCGCGGCCAATCAAGCCGGTCGCGCCTACGACAAGTGCAGTTTTCCCCATTCGTGACTCCTCCTAGACTACTATTTCCTTCAGTCTAGCTGACTTGCCGTTCTTCGGCAATGATCGTCGCGGGACGGAAACGGTCCATCATACGGAAGAATCCGTTTAATAGGAGCGCCGTGAACGATCCTGCCACAATGGCACTATCTGTGAACAATTGAAGCCATTCCGGCATGTTGGCGACGATTGCCGGGTTAGCGGTGATACCGAGTCCGACACCAATCGAGAGTGCGATGGTAATCAAATTCTCGTTTTTCGAAAAATCGACTTGACTCAGAATCCGAATGCCGGAAGCGGCGACCGTTCCGAACATGACGAGCATTGCTCCACCTAAAACAGGCTTTGGAATCAATGTCGTGAACGTGGCGACTTTCGGAAGGAATCCGAGCAAGATGAGTAACCCACCTGTCCAGAAGATGACACGGCGCGATTTTACACCAGACAATTGAACAAGTCCGACATTTTGACTGAACGTCGTGTACGGAAAGCTGTTGAAAATTCCTCCGAGAATCGTCGCGACGCCTTCCGCACGATACCCTTTCGTCAATTCGTTCGCACCGATCGGTTTTTTCGTGATATCGCTGAGCGCCAAGAATACACCTGTCGATTCAATCATCGAAATAATGGCGACGAGCGTCATGACGAGGATGGCAGACACATCGAATGTCGGCATCCCAAAGTAGAACGGTTGAACCATTTGGAACCATCCCGCTTCACGGACAGGACTGAAGTCCACGAGACCGAGCGAAGCAGCAACCCCTGTTCCGATGAGGACGGCAAAGAGGACAGCAGCGGCGCGTGTGAAGACAGTACCAACACGGTTCAAGATGAGAATGAGTAAAATCGTCAAACCACCTAATCCGAGATTCTGCATGGATGCGAATCCAGACTCACCTGGCATCCCGCCACCGATGTCATTGATAGCGACCGGAATCAGTGAGAGACCGATGATCGTCACGACCGAACCGAGAACGACCGGCGGGAAGAAACGTGCGAGCTTCCCGACAAATCCGGAAATGAGGATGACGATGAGCCCACTGGCAATCAACGCACCATAAATGGCCGTAATCCCATTTGCGCTTCCGATGGCGATCATCGGACCGACCGCCGTGAACGTACATCCGAGGACGACCGGCAATCCGACACCCGTGAAGCGTGTCGTCCATACTTGTAAAAGCGTCGCCACCCCACACATGAATAAATCAATTGCGACGAGATAAGCGAGCTCGGTTGGACCAAGCCCGATGGCACCACCGACGATGAGCGGGACGATGGCTGCTCCCGTGTACATGGCGAGCAGATGCTGAAACCCGAGACTTGCCGTCTTAAATGTATTCATCGAACGACCTCCACGAATGAGATGTGGTCTTTCTCTAATTTCGCGATACGTGCCAACGATTCGACGCGATAACCACGCTCAATCAGTTTATCGCGCCCTGGTTGGAACGATTTTTCGATGACGATGCCAACACCTGCCACTTCTGCACCTGCCGCTTCGACAAGTTGTGTCAGTCCGAGTGCCGCTTCCCCGTTTGCGAGGAAGTCATCGATGACGAGAACGCGTTCGCCTGGTAAAACGAAGCGCCGGCTCAAGCTGATGCGGTTCGTCTCCTGTTTCGTGAACGAGTAGACATCCGCTTCGACGAGGTCGTCTTGGAGCGTCAGCGATTTCCGTTTACGCGCGAATACGAACGGGATGCCCATCTCAAGCGCTGTCATCATCGCTGGCGCAATCCCACTCGATTCGAGTGTGACGATTCGGTCGATTTGAGCGTCTTTGAAACGTTCTGCGAACTCTTTTCCGATGGCTTGCATGAGTGCGGGATCGACTTGATGATTCAAGAAAGCGTCAACTTTCAACACTTGGTCGGATAAGGCCCGACCCTCTTCACGGATTTTGTCTTCTAACTGCTTCATTGTTGTTCCCTCCATTAAAAAATGCGATTCGTCACCCCTCATCGGGAGGCAACGAACCGCATGGAAATCAACGACAGCATACGACAAGCGCCACCCGTAGTCGAACCATTTACGGTAGTTCGGTAGAGACTTGCGGACCATATTTCCGCTGATATACGAGTGCGAATCTATTTTTATAAGATAGACCTTATTGTAGACGAGCTGACGAGAAATGCAATAGGTTGGAATCAAACGGTGAAATGTTCGATTTTTCTGAAACTGCTGTATACTGTATGTATTGGATATGAGAGAGGAGCCCTGCCCTTATGAAGTTATTCGTATTAGGCGCAACCGGTCGGACCGGACATCAATTCATCGACCAAGCCATCGAGCACGGTCATGACGTCACCGCATTCGTACGTGAACAGAAAAAGTTGATTCGGACCCCACAACTTGAAATCATCGAAGGCGACTTATATGACATCGATGCGTTAACAGAAGCGATGCACGGTCATGATGCGGTCATCAGCTGTCTCGGAACGGATTTGAGCGATCCGGACTTTTTAGCGAGTGTCACGGACAAGCTCGTCCCAGCGATGAAGACGAATGGCATCTCACGCGTCGTCTATTTGGCCTCAGCCGGAATCGACAATGAGATCCCGGGACTTGCTGGGAAAGCCATTACGTTCATGCTCCGGAAACCCCTCCGTGATCATCGGGCAGCCGTGGACCTATGGCGCAATTCGTCATTCGATTATACGATTGTGCGCCCGATGCAATTGACGGACGGTCCTCGCACCTCGACTTATCGTATGGCCATCGACGAGGTACCGGATAACGGGAAACACATCTCACGGGCAGATGTCGCTCAGTTCATGCTTCACGCCATCGAAGAGAATGAACACGTACGGGAGTCAGTCGGACTGGCGTACTAATTTGATTGGATTCATGCTACAATATCGGGTAGTTTACTTTGAAAGGAACGAAAACGAATTATGAGTATATTAACGGTACAAAACTTGAGCCACGGCTTTGGTGACCGCGCTATTTTGAACGATGTCTCTTTCCGCCTCTTAAAAGGGGAACACATCGGTCTCGTCGGAGCGAACGGTGAAGGAAAATCGACGTTCATGAACATCATCACACGCAAACTGCAACCGGATGAAGGGAAAATCGAATGGGCGAAAAATGTCCGTGTCGGTTACCTCGATCAACATGCGGTGCTCGAACGCGGGATGACAATTCGTGACGTATTAAAAGGTGCTTTCCAATACTTGATCGACATGGAGACGCGCATCGGCGAACTCTACATGGAGATGGGTGACGCGACACCTGAACAGATGGAAGACATGCTCGCTGAAGTCGGTGAACTTCAAGAGACGCTCGACTCGAACGACTTTTATATCATCGATGCGAAAGTAGAAGAAGTCGCACGCGGTCTCGGTATTTTAGATGTCGGTCTCGACCGTGACGTCACGGACTTGTCAGGTGGGCAGCGTACGAAAGTATTGCTTGCGAAGTTGCTTCTCGAGAAGCCAGATATCTTGCTCCTCGATGAGCCGACCAACTATTTGGATGAAGTGCATATCGAGTGGTTGAAACGCTACCTCCAAAACTATGACAATGCCTTCATTTTGATCTCACACGATATCCCGTTCTTAAATAGCGTCATCAACTTGGTCTACCATATGGAGAACCAAGAGTTGAACCGCTACGTCGGGGACTATGACAAGTTCATGGAAGTGTACGAGATGAAACGCTCGCAGCTTGAAGCAGCCTATAAGCGTCAACAAGCTGAGATTGCCGACTTGAAAGATTTCGTCGCCCGGAACAAGGCGCGCGTCTCGACACGAAACATGGCGATGTCACGTCAGAAGAAACTCGATAAGATGGATGTCATCGAATTGAGTGCAGAGCGTCCGAAACCGGAATTCCGCTTCCTGCAGGCCCGTACATCGGGACGACTCATCTTTGATGCCAAAGGTCTCGTCATCGGATACGACGAGCCGCTCTCACGTCCGCTCGACCTTCAGATGGAGCGCGGTCAAAAGATTGCCCTCGTCGGAGCAAACGGAATCGGGAAGACGACGCTCTTAAAGAGCTTGCTTGGGTTGATCAATCCGCTTGAAGGAACCGTTGAGCGCGGTGAGTTTCTTGAGATGGGTTACTTCGAACAAGAAGCGGCAACGAGCAACAACACATGTATCGAAGAGATTTGGAGCGAGTTCCCGTCACTCAACCAACAGCAAGTACGCGCGATGCTCGCGAAGTGCGGACTCATGACGAAACACATTGAAAGTAAAATCTCCGTCCTCAGTGGTGGTGAAAAAGCGAAAGTTCGTCTTTGTAAACTCCTCAACAACGAGACAAACCTTCTCTTACTCGATGAGCCGACGAACCACTTGGACGTCGACGCGAAGGAAGAGTTGAAGCGTGCGTTGAAAGAGTACAAAGGAAGTGTCCTCCTCATCAGTCACGAACCAGAATTCTATGAAGATATCGTCACAGACGTCTGGAACTGTGAGTCGTGGACAACGAAAGTATTTTAATTCAGTAAAGGACGTGTCGTATGGCGACCCCAATTCAAACGAATGAACGGATTATTTTGTATGACATTATCCGAGGGTTTGCCCTCTGCGGCATTTTCCTCGTCAATATCCCGAGTATGCTCGGGAGCGACTGGATGTTCGGTCGTCCCGATTATTATGGGAGCGACTTGTTCGTCCGCACGCTCTTTGACTTGTTCGTGCAGACGAAGTTTTATACGATTTTCTCCCTCTTATTCGGGATCGGCTTTTCGATTTTCCTCGAGCGTTCTTACGCTCGTGGCGAATCGGTCAGTCGTTACATACGCCGGATTTTGATCCTCTTCTTGTTCGGTCTCGCGCACTTGGCGATTTGGTCAGGTGATATCCTCCATACGTACGCGATGTGGGGCTTATTGCTTCCCCTTTTCTATAAGTTGAGCAACCGTGCCATTCTGACGTGGGCATGGGGCTTGTTGATCGGAAGTATCCTTCTGTTGTATGGAACTTCCGCGTTGAGTGAATGGAGCACGGGTGGAAGCTATTATGGCGGCATCCCGTTCCCTGATGTATTCAATCAAGGGTTTGGTGCCTGGTTCGATTATCGATATTCCATCGAAATTTTTAACGCCTTCTCCAACTCGTTCGTTGTCGGTTTCGAGATTCTCAGTCTATTCTTATTCGGACTGTATATCGGACGTGAACGAAAACTTCTGACGTGGCGTCTAGAAAGCTTGATGCGCACGGCCATCATCTGTGCCGTCCTCGCCCTTCCATTCTTCGGCGTGATCATTTGGCATCATTATGGTGAAGGGTATGCATACTTCTGGTTAAACTTGTTCGCCGTCTTGATTTCCGGGAAGTTACTCGCCACGACTTACGTCTGTCTGTTCACGGTAGCCGTTCGTAAAGGTCGTACGTTCGCGCCTCTTCAAGCGCTCGGACGGATGGCACTCACGAATTATTTGACGCATACGCTGATCGTGTTCTTACCGGTGATCGCACTCGGTGCATACGGGGCGCTCTCTTTAACCGAAGGGTTATTCCTCAGCATCGCCATTTTGATTGCCCAAGCGTTCTTCTCGATGTGGTGGCTAAAAAATCACCGTTACGGACCGTTTGAGAAGCTATGGCGTTTAGGGACATATGGAAGACAAACGAAATCATCCTAAGATCGGACTTCATTGTCCGGTCTTTTTTTAAACAAAAACTGCAGACGAATGAACGTCTGCAGTTCCGCTCGAGGCTAAGGCTTCGACTTTTTATTTTGTTGCCGCTTCAGTTAAAACCGGCACGATTTGCTTCTTACGTGAGACGACGCCAGGAAGTGTCGCCAATCCGTTTTGAAGCGTCACGTTGAACGCTTGTTCGAAGAGTTCTGGTTTTGGTCCGACGACAATCGCTTCTGAGTCGTTCGTCAAAATGTTCGTGATGGCGAATACGAACAAGTCTAAGTTTTTCGCCGCAACCGTGTTAGCAATCGCTGCTTCGACCTCCTCTTTACGGTTCAAGACATCATTCGCATCGACCGTGTTCACTTGCGCGATCTCGACACGATAGTCGCCCATTGCGAATTCTTTCGCATCGAGTGAGATGAGCTCTTCAATCGTTTTTTGGCTAAGGTCTGCACCGGCTTTGAGCATCTCAAGCCCGTATGCTTCTGCATCGACGCCAGCAATCTCAGCAAGTTCTTTCGCTGCTTTGATATCCTCATCCGTGCATGTCGGCGATTTGAAGAGAAGTGAGTCCGAGATGATGGCTGAAAGCATCAAACCGGCCATATCCACTGCGATTTCGACACCGTGCTCTTTATACAACTTCAACAAAATCGTCGCTGTACATCCGACTGGCTCCGCACGATAGTAGAGCGGGTCTGCCGTTTGGAAGTTCGCGATGCGGTGGTGATCGATGACTTCAAGGATTCGCACGTCTTCGATGCCGTCTGCACTTTGCTGGAACTCGTTGTGATCGACCAAGATGACTTCTTCTGCCTCACCTGTTATGCTTTCAATCAAGCGTGGTGCTTTTACGCGGAAGTGATCGAGTGCGTATTGCGTTTCCCCGTTTACTTCACCGAGACGGACCGCTTCTGCGTCCATCCCTAATTTCTTTTTCAACTCGGCATAGGCGAGCGCTGATGTGATGGTATCGGTATCTGGATTTTTATGTCCGAAGACTAGTACTGTACTCATGTCTCATTCTCCTCACTAAATAGTTTTCCCTTATCCATTATAACGTCCACGGCATTTCTTTCAATTCCCCAAACAAAAAGAGCCGTGTCGGCTCTTATGATTGTTCGTCTTCATCTGTCTCCTCGAGGTCGGAATGATCGCCTTTTGAATCTTCTTCGTGGGAGATATCCGGTTGATCTCGTTTCAACTTATCTTTTTCTTCTTGTTCACGCTTTTCTTTGTCTGACATATCGTGTCATCCTTTCGAAAATCCGACTTGTCGTAATCTGTTCCCCAAGCAAGATTTCGTCAAACGACATTTCATCAAACGTAAACAAACTGAAACGTCAGGCTTGAACGAAAACGATTTCTTCTCCACGAAGTTCGACTTTCACGTCTTGTCCTTGGAACAACCACTCATCTTGTTCCGCCACGACGAAACGAATGCCGTCTTCTTCGGTCTCAACAGCCGCATTGTTCACGTCTTCTGTGATGACTCCCACGGAGAAACCGTGCGTCAAGTCTGTCGAACCCCCGTATTTTGCAAACAAACGAACCGTTTGACCCGCTTCGACTTCCATTTCTTCTTTGAACCATTGGAGCGCTTCTTCTGTTACTTGAATCTTCATAACATTTCCTCCTCTCGACTACTTCTTTCATTCTAAACGTTTCAAATGAGTCGAGCGAGGATGTTGCCTAAAGTGTCATTCCCGCTTGATAGCTGACGGTCATCCCGTGAATCTCTGGAATGGCTCCGTTCATCTCAGCGAGTGTCGTTTCGAACAGTTGACGACCAATCTGTTCATTCGGAGAAAGCATCGTCGACAGCCCGAACGCCCGACTAATCGGATGACCATCAAACCCTAGCATGGCGACTTCCTCAGGGATGGTGACGTGCCGCCGTTGCATCTCCCCCAAAAATCCGAGAGCGACATAATCCGACGAGAAAAAGAGCGCTCGAGGACGCTCTTTTTGAGAGAGGAACGTTTCTGCTAACCGAATACCGTCCTCACTCGTCAAATAACCGGTCCAAATCCATTGCTCACGCGCATGCGCTACTTCATCGAAATAGGCTTGCTGACGCGCAAGGGAGCTCGGACTATGGCTTCTTGACAAGATGATTCCAATCTCTTCATATCCATGCTCCTGTAGCACATGAATACCTGACACGAACGATGCATAATGGTCGACATGGATGGATGAGATCGTCTCCGGTGCGCCGACGGTCGCTACGGCAATCGGTCCGTACGCACGATACGTCTCCATTTCCTTAAAGGACATTTCGTGCGACAAGACGATCGCCCCATCGACTTCGCGATGCTTCAATAAATCGAGTGCTTGTCGCTCCTCACTCAGCTTATACTCCGTCTGCCACATGACGAGTCGGTAATCGTGCTCGAGGGCCGCTTTCGCAAGCCCGTTGACGAAGAGACCGTAATACGGATGATCCATATAAGGTAAGATGACGACGACACGTTGTGTTTTCCCCGTCGACAACGTCAACGCCTGTTGATTTCGCAAATACCCGAGCTCTTTCATCGCCGCATGGACACGGGTCCGTTTTTCCTTCGATACATACGGATGCTCGTTCAACACGCGCGAGACCGTCGTCACCGATACGTCAGCGTGCTTCGCGATATCTCGAATGTTTGCCATTCGCCCCACCTCAACTTGTCAGTCTTTGCATATAGTGTACCCACTCTGCTTGCTGACTGTCACCTCTTTCGACGACTTGACTTCGAATCGCTTGAACGAGACGGAAGCGCTCCTCTAACGGTAAATGAAGAAACTCTTCCTGGAAACGGGTACACAACATTTTTCCAAACGGCGTATACAACTGATTGATAACGAGTTCGTATACGATTCCACTGCACCATGTCTTCCACGTTGTCGGTTTCATATCGGTTCCCCTCCCTTTGTCTATACCGTATCTTCTGAAACGCGTTTCAGAGCAAGGCCTTTTTTGAAAAAAGTTTATTTCCGAACATTATTTATTGGTAACTTTCATTTTTCATGTTTTTTACTCAAAACAATTGACGGGAATCAAACATTTTTGTATAGTCATCAAGTTGATAACGTTAATTTAAACATTTTTCTCAATTAATGTTCGGAAATAGACCGAAATAAGGAGTTTTATCGATGAATATTTTTCAACTGAAACAACATGGTACGAATGTTAAACAAGAAGTGACAGCCGGGATTACAACGTTCGTGACGATGGCGTATATCTCTGTCGTCAACCCGGCGATTCTATCTGACGCAGGAATCCCGTTCGCTCAAGCTTTCACGGCGACGATCATTGCCATCCTCATCGGAACAGGCTTAATGGCATTTTATGCGAACTTGCCGATTGCTGTGGCACCCGGGATGGGGCTCAACGCCTTCTTCGCTTACACGCTCGTCGCCCAAGAACAAATCGCACCATCCGCCGCACTCGGCGTCGTCTTCGTCTCGTCCGTCTTCTTTTTAATCTTGTCGCTTTCTCCGATTCGGACAAAACTGATTCAGGCGATCCCGACTTCGTTGAAACATGCGATCACGACCGGAATCGGTCTCTTCATCGCTTCGCTCGGATTAAAGTTATCAGGATTGATTGTCGCAGATGAGGCAAACTTGGTGCGTCTCGGTGATGTATCCTCACCAGAAGTGTTACTCGTACTCGGTGGTTTAATCGTCTCGGCACTTCTCTTCTCACGCAATGTTCCCGGTTCGTTATTGATCGGGATGCTACTCACTGGAATCGCTGCTTACTTCATGGACATCTTACAAATCAACGGTGTCACGGCAATGCCGACACTTCCAGAAGGACTCATGGTCAACCCGGTAACAGCATTTAGTGATGTCATTCAATATGGATTATTCGGTGCCGTCCTCTCGTTCTTCCTCGTCACATTGTTCGATACGACAGGTACACTTGTCGGTGTCGGGAAACAAGCTGGTCTCTTAAAAGAAGACGGAACGATTGAAAATGGTCACCGTGCACTCTTTGCCGACTCACTTGCCACAATGGGTGGTTCACTCGTCGGGACGAGTCCTTCGACGGCATACATCGAGTCTGCAGCCGGTGTCGCACAAGGTGGACGTACAGGTCTCACAACGGCCGTCGTCGCTGGTTTGTTCGGATTGACGCTCTTCTTCAGCCCGCTCATCGGTGCCATCTCTGGCGTTGCGGCGATCACAGCTCCTGCACTCATCATCGTCGGGGCGCTCATGTTGACGAACGTACGTTATATCGACTGGAGCGACTTTAGCGAATACTTCCCGGCCTTCATGACGATTTTGATCATGCCGCTTTCAGGAAGTATCGAACGTGGGATCGCATTCGGGTTCATCTTGTACCCGATCTTCAAAGCGATGAACAAAGAGACGGTTCACCCGCTCATCTACTTGTTCGGCGCACTCTTCATCTTGGAAATGTTCTTCCTATAATTTAGATACAAGACCTTCGTCATATGACGAGGGTCTTTTTCTGTTATACGTGACAGAATGCTGTTTTATATCAGACTATGGATGAATTCTTATTCAGTGAGACGCGTTATCAATTAGACAGGATTTTACAAATAAATCAGTTTTTCTCCCCATTTTTCTGTCACTTTTCTACGTATTATGAAATAATGACGGTGAAATCGCTATCATGAGAAGAAAGAAGGAATGGCTATGCCGAATGTAGCTTTATTCGTCACTTGTTTATCTGATACGTTGTTTCCATCCGTCGGACAAGCGACAGTCGAACTGCTCGAACATTTAGGGTGTGAGGTGACCTTCCCTTTTGAACAAACGTGTTGTGGGCAACCTGCTTATAACAGCGGCTATCATGAGGAAACGAAAAAGATTGCCAAGCATATGATTGAAACGTTCGAACAAGCAGATGCGGAATATATCGTCGGACCATCGGGATCATGTGTCATGATGATGCGCGACTATCCGCATTTGTTCCAAGGTGATCCGGTATGGGGTCCTCGTGCAGAGGCACATGCCGCCAAAACGTTTGAGCTGACGCAGTTCATCGTCGATGTGCTCGAAGTCACTGATGTCGGCGCCAAATTCCCCGCCAAAGCGACTTATCATGCGTCTTGTCACATGACCCGCCTTCTCGGAATTGAAGCGGCGCC
The DNA here is from genome assembly GCF_018617635.1 of Exiguobacterium sp. CH10. Taxonomy (NCBI): domain Bacteria; kingdom Bacillati; phylum Bacillota; class Bacilli; order Caryophanales; genus Exiguobacterium; species Exiguobacterium sp. CH10. Next base: position 228,617 of record NZ_JACSKO010000003.1, on the reverse strand, counting down.
TGGAAAGTTGCTAGGAAACGTTGATGGCTTGACGATGGTCCCCCTCGCGAACGTACATAACTGTTGCGGGTTCGGAGGGACGTTCTCCGTCAAGATGCCGGATGTGTCAGTGCAGATGGTGGATGAGAAAGTCGAATCGATTTTACAGTCCGGTGCAGACGTTTTGATTGGGGCAGATGCATCGTGTCTGATGAACATCGGCGGACGCCTTCATAAACAGGGACATCCGATTAAAGTGATGCATATTGCCGAAGTCTTGAACGAAGGAGTGAAGCAAGCATGAGCATGGGGATTCGGTTAGATGAGAAGTTTCAGGACCGTCGCAAGGACGGGATTGAGGATGCGTTCATGCGGCAAGCCGTCAGTTCAGCTCAAAACCGGCTGCGGGATGGACGGTTGGATGCTGCGGGTGAACTCGGAGACTGGGAAGCCTTCCGTGACCACTCGGAAGAGATTCGTCAACACGTGCTTGAGCATCTCGACTATTACTTGTATCAATTGAGCGAGAATGTCTCAAAACGAGGTGGGAGCGTCTTCTTCGCAGAGACGCCAGAAGAAGCGAACCGTTACATTCGGGAAGTCGTTCGTTCGAAACAAGCCAAACATGTCGTGAAATCAAAATCGATGGTCACAGAAGAGATTGGATTGAACGAGGCGCTTCAGGAAGAAGGATGTACCGTCGTCGAGTCCGACCTTGGGGAATGGATTTTACAACTCGACGAAGATCCACCGTCTCACATCGTCGCCCCCGCTCTACACAAAGACCGCAACGCTGTTCATGAGACGTTCACCGCTCACGGCTATACCGGTTCAAATGATCCGACTGAACTGGGGCGCTATGCACGACAAGAACTACGAAAAGACTTTTTAAAGGCAGAAGTCGGCATCACCGGCTGTAATTTTGCCATTGCGGAGAGTGGAGCCGTCGGACTTGTGACCAATGAAGGGAACGGTCGCATGGTGACGTCACTTCCTGACACGGTCATCTCTGTCATGGGGATGGAACGCGTTGTCCCTTCTTATGAAGAGTTCGAGGTACTCGTCAATATGCTTTGTCGAAGCGCGGTCGGTCAACGCCTCACGTCATACATCACGACATTCGCCGGGACGCACGCGGTCGGTGAAGTCGATGGTCCTGAAGAATTCCACCTCGTCATCGTCGACAACAAGCGTTCTAGCATTCTCGGGACACAGTTCCAATCGGTCCTGCAATGCATCCGTTGCGCGGCATGCATCAACGTCTGTCCGGTCTATCGCCATATCGGCGGTCATGCATACGGGTCAATTTATCCTGGTCCAATCGGTGCCGTGTTGGCCCCACTCCTAGATGGATACGAGAACTATAAAGAACTTCCTTATGCGTCGAGTCTTTGCGGTGCCTGTACAGAGGCATGTCCCGTGAAGATTCCGTTACACGAGCTGTTGATTGAACACCGCCGCGTCATCGTTGAGGAAAAGAAACAATCACCTTTCGTGGAACGAATTGCGATGAAGGGATTTGCCGTCACAGCATCAAGTCCGTTCTTATTCGAAGCAGCGGAACATGTCGCACCGTTTGCGACATCACCGTTCGCCACATCCGGTCAGATCGAAAAAGGACTGCCGGCTTGGACGGACTCGAAAGACTTGCCACAGCCGAACAAACAGACCGTCCGAGATTGGTTCAAGAAACGGGGGAACGCCTGATGAATCCTGGTACAATCACAAACCGTGAAGACTTTTTACAACGCATCGCCAAACAGCTCGGGCGTGAGGTCGACCTCACCCCACCTAAACGCGAGTACAAACATCGCCCACAAGACGACGTGTTAAAAGATGCGAGCGAAGAAGAGCTACTCGAGACGTTTCGCATGGTCGCGACACGAATCCACACCGATTTGGTGGAATGCGAATCCACGCATCTTGATGATACGCTCCGCATCTTGATTGAACGTTACGAAGGAACACGGATCCTTGCGGAAAACGATGACCGAATTTCCGCTTGGGCGCCCACAACGAGCGAGACGTTCGTATGGTGGGATTCGACAACGCCGGACACGAGCCGAGAGCTCGCCGCACGTGCCGACATCGGCATCACGATCGCGGATGCGGCGTTTGCGGAAAGTGCAACAATCGTCCAATATGCGAAGCCGGGAAAATCACGGACGATCAGTCTGTTACCGCAAGACCATATTGCGATCATCCCGAAATCTGTCCTTGTTCCACGTATGACGCAAACGGCACAACAGCTTGCCGCACTCGATCGAGATGGTCTCCATTCCCCGAACGGTGTCAATTTCATCTCCGGTCCGTCGAATTCGGCCGACATCGAAATGAACCTCATCGTCGGTGTTCATGGTCCTGTTCGAGTCGCCTATGTGTTGGTACATGATCTATAAGTATAGCCCCTCCATCGATGGAGGGGCTACGTTTATCCTGATACCGTGACGCTTCCGTTTGAGCTTGTTAGTTTCACTTCAATGGATCCTTCACCGAACACGCACTCTTTCGACCGTTCTCCGAACACATTGACTTTTCCATTCCGTGACTTTGCCCGAATCGTCACATCTTCCGGACGTTCATCCACGTGCAAGTCAATCTTTCCGTTGTTTGTCTTCAAACGAATCGGTGCTTGAATCGATTGAACGAGGCAGTCAATCCGGCCGTTCGACGTCTTGGCATCAATGGCTCCTGTGACGTGATCAACATCGATTCGACCGTTCGAGGAATGGATATTGATGCGCTCTAGCCGAGAGTGCTTCGCTTCAACACGACCGTTTGAGGAATGAAGCTCCCAATCGTGACCATGACAGTCTGATGCGAGCACTTTCCCGTTCGATGTGCGAAGTTCGCCATGACGTGCTTGAATGTGATGTGCGATGATTCGCCCATTCTCGCTCTCTACGAGTAAACGTTCCGCTTGAAGATCTTGTACATCACTCGAACCGTGACGATTCTTCAATTGAATTTGATGATAGGCGTGATGAGGTAGCTCGACCCGAAGGACCGGTGCTTTTGACCCAAACCACGAAAACAAATCAGACAGACCGAAACGACGTTCGGATTCAATCCGAATTTCTAACGTGTCCCCGACGATATCCATGACAACCCCATGGTCGGTCTCTGTTTCAAGTGTCGCGTACGCATACCCATCTTGTGATGGTGTCACGAACACCTGCGCATGTTGAACTTGAATGAGGACGCTTTGGAAAGCGACGGTCGAACTTTTGACAACTGCAGGCGGTCGTGTCGACTCCGCTACTTCAAAATCGACAGAAGCAAGTAGTTCCGATGCGAGCACGCTCGGTTCCCCTAACTCGCGCGCCATCTCTTCATCACTTCTTCCTTCTAATCGACCGCTCGTGAAGTACTCAGACACATCTCGTAAAATATCGAGGCGATCTTTCACCTTCACGTTCATCAATAATTGCTCAAGTTCTGACAAGTACTGTTCTTCATTCATCTGTCGTCTCCCCCTCGGATTAAGTCATTGACGCCGTTCGTGAATACATTCCATTCTGTTCGTAACTCAGCCAAATGTGTAAGCCCTTGTTCCGTGATCTGATAGTACTTCCGCGGCGGCCCTTCTCCGGACTCCATTAAATACGTTGTGAAATAGCCCTCTGTCGTCAAGCGACGCAACAACGGATAGACGGCACCTTCTGAAATGGCTACTTTGGCCGAAATCGCTTGGACGAGTTCATAGCCGTAGCGGTCTTGTTCCGCTACAAGCGCCAGCACACAAAGATTGAGTACGCCCTTCTTGAATTGAGGATTCATGATCCCACCCCCTACTATACATAGAACAATAGCACATCAACCACTACTATTCAATAAACAATAGTATTCATTCCCCTGATTTCTCAATATCTAGCTTCTGAGGAGGTGAATCTGTACAATAAAAGAACGACACTCGTAGGATATTTGTCACAGTCGGAATGTTCATCATTCTAGGAAGGAACGGTCTTTATGAAGTCATGGATTGACCAGCGGATCGGAAGACAATTTTTATTCGTCTTCTATTTATTCATCGGACTGATCCTCCTCACATCACTTGCCGTATATGTGTATACGGAAAACCAAATCGAACAGACGACGTCATCGCTCGAGAACATCAGTGAACGGCGCACAAATGCGACCGAATTGTTCGAGACATGGCAGTCGATGCAATATGAAATGCGCGGCTACGTACTCCTCGGAGACGATGCGATGCTAGAGCGCGTACAAGATAAACAAGTTTTGATTGACGAACAGACGACTTGGTTCGAACAGAACGCCGTAACCGATAAGGAAAAAACGTATGCGAGCGATGCCCGTACGCTGTTTGTCGCTTATCAAGAACGCGTCATGCCAAGCCTTGAACGTTATGTAGAAGGAAAACGGGACGGAAGTGTGACCGAACCCTTTTTAAAAATGCCAACGCTCGGGAAGGTAAACCCTCAAAAAGAGCCGCCGGCAGACCGTAAATTTAAAATCAACTCGAAAAGTGCCGCAGATATGAGCGCGAGCATCGTCGATATGGAGAGCGTCTTCACGGAATATCGGAACTCACTGAACGCAGAAGAGGATGCGCTCCGTGCTCAACTTGCGACACATACGAAATGGGCACAAGCTTTATGGCTCCTCTCCTTACTCGGAGTCCTATTCATTCTCTTCATCGTCGCTCGCCCTTACGTCAGACGCTTAACGGGTCAACTTCAGGAATTGATTGAAAACAGCAAGCGCCTGGCCGGAGAGAAGCAACCGGTCACGCCGGTCACCGTTCAATCTAAAAACGAAGTCGGTCAACTGACAACCTCATTCCGTCAGATGGCTTCGTCACTCACGACGCAGCGCCATCGAATCGAAGAAGAGCGTGAGAAGACAGCGCGTCTCCTTCACTCCATCCGCGATGCCGTCATCTATGTCGAGCACGCAACAAGCGAAAAAGTAGCCAATCAAGCCCTCTTCGTCTTGTTTAACCAACCGATCACAAAGCGAAACGAAGTCGACTTATACCGTTTAGACGCCAGCCTTGAAGAACTTGGACTGCAGGTGGACCAAAAGGATGACTTTTTCGCGTTCATGGAGCGGTCGTTTGACGGACAGTGTAAAGAAGAGAGCGTCACGTTCTCGATGAACCAGGAAGAGCGCTTCATTCAAATGTATGCGGAGAAGATTTACTTGAGAGGAACACGCCATGGCACGATGCTCGTCTTCCGTGATGTCACGCATGAGACTGAGGTCGACCGTTTGAAAACTGAACTCGTTTCGACCGTCTCCCATGAACTTCGTACCCCACTCACGAGTATCATCGGATTCACCGAGCTTCTCCGTTTCCGAAAACTTTCAGCCGAACGTTCGGAGAAATATTTGGGGATGATTCATCAAGAGACATTGCGTCTCGAAGATTTGATTTCCAACTTGCTCGATGTCCAACGGATGGAATCAGGACAACAGACGTATCATAACGAATCCGAGCGCCTGTCCGACATCCTGAAACAGGCTATCGCGGTGCATCAAGGGGCAAGTCAACATCATCATATTTCGTTTGATTGTCAGGAAGATCTTTACGTATATGGAGACCGAACGCGACTTAATCAACTTTTCATGAATCTGCTTCATAATGCTGTGAAGTATTCTCCTCATGGTGGAGACATCCATGTTCGCGTCGCATGTGAGCGACCGGATTGGATTGATATTTCGATTGAAGACCATGGAATCGGGATTCCTCAAACCGCACTGTCGAAGTTGTTTGACAAGTTTTATCGTGTCGACAATTCCGCCAGTCGCAAAATCGGAGGCACCGGCCTTGGTCTCGCGATTTGTAAAGAGATTGCAGAAGGTCATGGCGGCACAATTCATGCCACATCGAACATCGGTAAAGGTTCCATTTTCACCGTTAGTCTTCCAAAAATGGATGTAACGAGTCAGATGAGTAGCTAAACGAAAAGAGGGTGCGATAGCGCACCCTCTTGTTTACTGTACTTTATTCTCTGGACCGAATGATGGATAAAGTGATAGTCCACCATCCGCAAAAATCGTTGTCCCTGTAACATATGACGATTCATCCGACGCGAGCCATGCGGCAACGGCAGCGATTTGTTCCGGTTTCCCGATGACGTGAGATGGGATGAGTGCCTCTAACCCTTCCTTCTCTTCTGGGTCGCTCATTGTCTCTTCGTTGATTGGCGTATCGATTGCCCCTGGTGCGATCGCATTAACACGAATGTGATTCGGTGCATATTCGAGAGCGACTGATTTCGTAAACATTTTTACGCCGCCCTTACTTGCTGCGTAATGTGTATAACCTGGACGTGGAATGATTTCGTGAACGGAAGACATGTTGATGATATTGCCTTCGATTTCGTTCTCAACGAAGTACTTCAAGGCAGCACGGACACCAAGGAACGTACCGTTCAAGTTGACGTCGATAATCTTCTTCCAATTGTCGAATTCCATCTCATGTGTTTTCGCTTCGACTTGAACGCCCGCGTTATTCACGAAAATATCCATCTTCCCAAACTCAGAAATGGCTTTCTCGATCATCTTCTCCGCGAGTCCTTCTTCCGAGACGTCCCCTTTTACGGCGACGGCTTTCCCACCACCCGCCTCGATGCCGCGGATGACTTCTTCCATCTCTTTTTCACTACTACGATAATTCAGGACGACGTTCATCCCTTCTTTCGCATAGCGTTCCCCGATTGCTCGACCGAGACCTTTCGAGCTTCCCGTGATGACCGCGACTTTTCCTTTTAACTCTGGATAGTTTGCCATGTGAATTCCTCCTTCATCTTCTCGTTTTTAGTTCCCACATTCCCCTCTTCATCAAACATGATTGGCTGCATTTTGAATATTTGAAACAAATCAACTATACTGAAACAAACTATTCGTTTTCAGGAACTGCCTGAAAGACGTTTGATCTTATACTCAATGGAGGTGACTCCCCGATTTTTGGGGGAATTGTTGGACAGTCCCATGTTACTCAGCTTACTCATCGTTGCGCTCTTAATCTTTTTGACTGCCTTTTTCGTGGCAGCCGAATTTTCAATTGTGAAAGTGCGTGGCGCTCGACTCGACCAGCTCGTGCTTGAAGGAAACAAGAAAGCGGTCAGCGCAAAAAAAGTCATCGAGAATATCGACGACTCCCTTTCTGCATCTCAGTTCGGAATTACGCTTTCTGCACTCGGACTCGGGTGGATTGGTGCCGATCAAATCGAAACATATATCCACACATGGGTCGACCAGTTGAACTTATCGCCGTCTCTCGTGACATTCTTGTCGTTCCTGATCGCATTCTTACTCATTGCGTTCCTGCACGTCGTCATTGGAGAACTTGTGCCGAAAACACTTGCGGTCCATGAAGCCGAAAAGTTGACGCTCCTTGTCGCACGTCCGCTCTACGTGTTCACGAAAATCTTCTACCCGTTCATTCGTGCCTTGAACAGCATGGCACGTCTCACCCTCCGCTTATTCGGGGTGCAGACAACGGCTCAGGAGACGGCACACTCAGAAGAAGAGCTGAAAATCATCATGACGGAAAGTTTCCGCAGTGGTGAAATCAACGAAAACGAGTTGGCATATGTACAAAACATCTTCTCGTTTGACGAACGAATTGCCAAGGATGCCATGGTTCCACGTATGAACATGGTAACAATCGATGAAGAAGATACGATTGAAGAGATCATTTCAGTTGTCGAAGAGCACCAGTATACGCGTTATCCGGTCACACGAGATGGCGACCGCGACGACGTGCTCGGATTTGTGAATGCAAAACAACTCTTCACTGCTCAACTTTCGAAAAATGACGCACCGTTCGAGTCGTTCATTCATCAATTGCCACTCGTCACCGAGTTCACGCCGCTTCAAGAAGCGATGGTGAAGATGCAAAACGCGCAGACGATGATGTGTTTAGTCATCGATGAGTACGGGGGTACTGCCGGCCTCTTAACGATTGAAGACATCCTAGAAGAAATCGTCGGTGAGATTCGCGACGAGTTCGACCGAGATGAACAAGCAGAAATTACAGAAATTGCTCCGAAACATTACCGTCTCTCTGGACTTGTGTTAACACAAGAACTCGAGGAACGGTTCGGGATCGAAATCGAAGATGATGTCGATACAGTCGGCGGATTTGTCTTATCGCAAAAAGCGAACGCTCGGACGGGCGAACGCTTCCTCTTACCTGGCGACCATGAATTGATTGTCAGTGAAGTCGATAACCATCGAATCGTCTTCGTCGACCTGATTTTAGCTTCACATGAAGAGGAAGAGCCTCTCTCAGAATAAGGTTTCTGTCAAACCCTTCTCCTTGATTTGGAGAAGGGTTTTTCATGTGTGAACCGAACTGTCGCTATATTTTCGCCTCTTGCCGTGATATACTGCACATATGTTGCTTATTTGAGTGTCACGCACTCAATGACACAACATCACCGAAACATGGCGAGATGTTCGGTTTAAACAGAAAGAAATAGAAAGAAGGTTACGCATGGAACGCAAACTATTTTTGATTGACGGTAACTCCATGCTGGCCAGTGCTTACTATGGTGCCGCCGCGAGCCGAACAAAAAAAGGACGCGAGGTATCCAAAAACGATCGGAGTGCCGTCATCGGAATGACCGGCCTCATCCGGACGATTCTACGCAGACATCGTCCGACTCACTTTGTCGTCGTCTGGGACGTCTCACGTGAAACATTATGGCGTCGAGAACTCTACCCGGGCTATAAACGCCGCAGACGTCAAACACCGCCTGAATTGAAAGCGCAGATGGAACTCATGCGCCAACTGCTTGAGGATAGTGGAATTCCACAATTCCAAGTAGAAGGCTATGAAGGGGAAGATTTAATCGCCCACATCGCACGTAAATTCAGTTGCAGTGCACCTGTGGTCATCATGACAAAAGACAAAGACTTGTTACAGCTTGTCAGTCCACGAATCACCGTTTGGTTGCAAACACAGGAGCTTCAGCAAATGCAGGCTCGCTGTGACATTCGTGATAACCGTCCGTTACCGCTCAAACGTCATTTAGAAATTCGACCAGAAGAGATTGCGGCGTTATACGAAGGGTTGAAACCGAAACAGCTGTCAGCCGTTAAAGCGTTGACGGGAGACCGTTCAGACGGAATTCCACCCGTTGCGGGACTTGACGAAAACCAATCGGTCCAACTAATCAAACGATTCGGTTCGCTCGATAAGCTGTATTCTGCCTTGAGTATCAAAGGGGATAAACGACAACAAGTAAATGAAACGATCGCGGCACTGACGTCAGAGGAGGTGCCCCGTAACTTGAGACGAACACGCAAAAAAGCAGAGCGCAACATGGAGCTCGTTCGTCTTGATGTCACGGTGCCGGCACTTGACCATTTGAAGTTGGCTCATCTCGAGCTCAGCCTCAACCCGAAGCGAGTCGAGCAAGCGTATCAAAAACGCGGACTTCGTCTCTCCTTCAATGCAGGTCAGAAGAAAACATCCGCACGTTAAAAAGAACGGCCGCTCATGCGCCCGTTCTTTTTATATGCACAGTAATTCCATCTTCATCCGTCAACGTCCATTCAGACGATGTTCCACCTAACGCCTGGTTTGTCTCTTCGTTGACAAGAAGTGTCCACGCTTCGAGTCCGGCTTCGACCCCTAGAGCTTCACTCGGACGTGCCCACACGTTCGTGCCGATGTGATGATGATACCCGTCTGCCGCTAAGAACAGTGCCCCCGGATAAGAATCCGTCGTAACGGAAAATCCGAGTCGGTCATGGTAGAAGCGTTTCGCCGCTTCAATCGACCGGACTTTAAAGTGCACATGTCCCATCGTCGTGCCGTCCGGTAACCCTGCGAATGGTCGATTCACTGCAGCTTGAAGCATCGATTCATAATCGACCGGTTCAGTCGCCATCTTCACATGCCCGTTCGCTTCATAGCTCCATTGTTCTTTCGGACGATCGGCATATAGCTCGATCCCGTTCCCTTCTGGGTCACTCAAGTAGAACGCTTCACTCACTAAATGGTCGCCTTGTCCGACTTCGATGCGTTGTTCGATGAGGTGCGCCAAGATGCTTCCTAACTCTACACGATCTGGCAATAAAATCGCTAAATGAAACAACCCTGCCGCCCGCGGATTCGTCTTCGCCTGTGGAACATGGTGCAAGATGACGAGCGGACGCTCTTTCGTACCGAGCGTGGCAAGCTCTTCGGTTTCTTCTAGGACACTCATCCCAATCACGTCTACATAAAATTGTTTCACCTGTTCGATGTCACGGACGCGTAACGTCACCGGTCCTAGTTCAATTTGTTCGATTTTCATATACAATCACCTCACCTTCACTATACCCGCTCGGTTCACATTGCAGAAGTAGGCACAAAAAGGTGGTATAGTTACTTCAACGATACTAATGGAAAGGAAGAGCGATGTGACCAAGATAACAAGCTGCGAAGTCGATACGGCACTCGAACTGATTACAGGAAAATGGAAACACTCCATCCTCCTCGCCTTAATCAATGGTGATACGCTACGCTTCAGTGAGTTGAAACGAGCGTTACCAAAAATCAGTCAAAAGATACTGACCGCACAACTCCGTGACTTAGAAGAACAAGAGATCGTCATCCGAACCGTCTATCCAGAAGTCCCTCCCCGTGTCGATTATCGTTTAAGTGAGTATGGGAAAACACTGATCCCGATTCTTGAAGCGATGAATGAATGGGGAATGCGTCACGCCGAACGGATGCGCTCCAACTAGTTGTCCACATGTGGATAACCGTTTTAACCGATTTCATTTATCACTTATCCACAGGAGGTCATCATGATTCGTTATCCACAGTTATCCGGTCATCAAATCGGTGTCACCGCTCCCTCATCAGGTATACCAACAGAATTACACCATTTATTGCATCAAGCGGAACATAAGTTTTCCAATCGAGGGTTCACGTTACAATTCACCCCGAATGCGTGGAAACAACGATTTGGGAAGTCTGCTCCGGCTCGGGTCCGTGCACATGAACTGACATCCCTACTTCAAGATGACAATGTCGACTTGATCATCCCGCCCTGGGGTGGGGAGCTCTTAATGGAAATCCTCGATCAAATTGATTGGCAATCCTTACCCGCGAAATGGATGCTCGGTTATTCGGATACGAGTTTGTTACTCTTCGTCTATACATTAAAAACTGGAATCGCCTCGGCCCATGGTCCGAACTTAGTCGATTTGCGTGCAGATGTATGGGACGAGACGAGTTCGCGCTGGCTAGATGTTTTGTCGACGCGGATCGACGAGACGGTCATCCAACGCTCGTCCGAGAAGTTCCAAAAAGAATGGCAGTTTGACAATCCGACGCCACATCTGTTTCATTTGACGGAAGCGACTGAATGGAAAGCAATCGGTGGTCAACACGCAACAGGTCGATTGCTCGGCGGATGTCTTGACGTGCTCTTACATACAATCGGGACACCGTATGGAGACGTTAAGACGTTCCAACACGAGCACCTGAATGATGAACCGATTCTTTGGTATTTTGAGAACGCAGAGATGAACGTTCCGGCATTAAAAAGGACCCTCCTTCAAATGAAATGGGCCGGTTGGTTCGATCATACGTCTGGTATTCTATTCGGACGAAGTGATGCCCCATCTGTGCATCAAGACTATACGGCCGAGATGGTGTATGAGGAGCTCCACCACATGTTAGGAGTCCCTATCTTTTTTGATATCGATTGCGGACACGTTCCCCCGCAGATGACGCTCATCAACGGGGCCCACGCCTCTGTGCAAGTCGAGCATGGTCAAGGGACATTGATTCAAACGTTCAAGGGCTGATTCGTCAGCCCTTGATTTGTTGTAGCAACGTTTCTAAACGTTTGCGAAACAGTCCTTGCGGGAATTCGGCTACTTGTTCTTCGATGACCGATACCCAGTCGTCTCCACATCCGTTCAGTGTTCCCCTTAATAACCCTTCGTAGTAAATCGCGATATCGACTAAACTATGTGCTTTCCACTCGTCTCTGTTTTCCCATAATGCCAATAAACACTCTCTTCCTTTTTCCGATTCCCCTCGAAAAGCATAGTACACACCTTTCGCCATCGAAATCGCCGCAATGAACGGCTCGATCTCTGTCGTGAGTGATTCCATCAATTTGACGTTTTCCCCTAATTGATCGATATGTCGATATTCCATCGCATAGAGTGCTTCAGAAAGTGCCACTTTGATTTCTGCCAAGCGGTCTTCCGTGAATTGAATGTATTGCTTCGCCTTTTGTAGAGACTCACGAACTTGCTTTTCATCGTTCAAATAGAGCGCACAAATCGAAATGGTGCGATACACGTCGTCCGCACGGTAGTAGATTCTTGTCCGTTTCATATACTCGAGCACGTCTTCAAGCTGTCGAATCGAATCTTCCAAATCCTCATCACAAAGAAGGTTTTTAAATACGATCAACATGACATACTCAGTTCTCGTTTTCGTTTTCATATATTTCGCATCAAGAAGTTCGATCGCGTCAATCCGTTCAAGCGATTCCTCAAATCGATTCCACATCAATAAATAATAAGCCTGGCTGATTCGTCCCATTGCCAATTCATCAGATTCACCTAGCTTCTCAAAAATTTCAATGGCACGGTCGTAATAGGTCAATACCTTCTCATTTTCCCCTTCTTGAAAGTACGTATCCCCATACAACATGTATGCTTTACCTTGCCATACGGAGTTCATTTCTTCTTTTAAGTATGGGGAAAGCATCTGTCGTATTTCTTGATCTGGACGCGAAACGAGTGTCATTTCTTCATATTCTAACTGTTCGACCATCGTTTGTAGTTCAGCTTCTTTCGGGTCAGTCAATAACTGTTGCATCGAGACATCTAACCGACTTGCGAGTTCTCGTAAACTACGCATCGATGCCTCCGCTTTCCCATTTTCAATCATACTGAGCATCGACTTCGTGACGATTCCTTCCGCCAACTGCGTTTGGGTCATTTTTTTCTGTTTTCGTAACACTTTAATTCGTTCACCAATCATATGCCACCTCTATAAGTTAAATTATATTGAACTTTATGTTTACATTTCACTCGATTACCTTTATGATAATGTTAAATCACATTTAACTATTTTGTAAAGGAGTGTTCTCTATGAAATTCTTATCTTCCAATTTATCGATTTTATTACTCGGTAAATTCATGTCACTTTTCGCATCCAACTTATTTACGTTCGTAGCGGGATTAACGGTGTTGACGACGACTGGATCTGGATTACAATTCGCATTTGTCTTACTGGCAGGCACATTGCCACGCGTTCTTTTGTCACCATTTGCCGGCGCTTATGCGGACAAACTTGACCGAAAACGAGTCATCATCAAGATGGAGTCTTTGAATGGAGGATTATTTTTACTCGCAGGGATCGCAAGTTTGCTTTGGACGTTCGAAGCACCTGCCTTTTATGTCATCACATTCTTCCTATCCATCGTCTCTACCTTCTTATCGGTCACGCTATCGAGTTCGATCCCACTTCTATTCGAAGAGGAAGAGCTTCAACGTGCCAACTCCCTCATTCAGAGCATCATCTCCATCTCAAGTATCGGCACTCCGCTTCTTGCCGGAGCACTGTTTAAACTCATACCGATTTCAGCTTTTTTATTCAGTTCAGCCCTATTCTTCATGATTGCCGCCTTGCTTGCTTCTCGACTCACATTTCATCAGAAAGAGATTGCTCCAACCGAACAATCCACCTGGGAAGATGTACGGTCTGGTCTCTCTTATTTGAAGCAGCAACGAGTTTTATGGACTGTCGCCGTTCTAGCTGCCTTCTTGAACTTCTTTTTCGTCGCGACAGAAGTGTTGTTCCCGATAGCCGCTTTACAAGAGGTCGGCGTGTCTCCGTTTCAGTTTGGACTACTTGAAAGCATGGTTGCCATTGGATTCTTAATCGCTTCTTTACTTCACGCCTTGCCACTATTCAAAATCAAACATCGCCTGTCGACCATGCGATCTGCACTGACCATACTCAGTGTTCTATTTGTCGGCCCTGCCATTCCATTATATTTGAACTTCAACATCCTCACTTCGATTTTCTTTTTCGCAATGTTCGCCTTATTGAGTGGTTTCTTTATCGTACGTGTCAACGTTCCGATTCAATTGCTTTTACAAACGAATACGGATCCGAATTATTTAGGTCGCGTGATCGGGGTACTCGAGTCACTTGCGATGGGTATCACGCCAATCGGTTTTATTCTATTCGGGGTATTGAGTGATCTTGTACCAGTCGCACATCTATACACTGCATGTATGATTGGCCTACTCCTATGTACCTTCACGCTCACATATCGGATTCGCCATGACATCCAAGCGGAACGAGCAGCAGCTCAGTCAATTGAACAAGCATCTTAACAAAAAAAGACATCGAACGAATCAGTTCGATGTCTTCTCTGTTGACGGGAGTACCCGTTTCTCTAATAAAAATGGTCCGAATGGGATGACGGATGCCATGACGGCAAGCGTCAGCACTTTGAAGCCCCAACGGAAGCGCCACGCCATGTACATGGCCGCAAGTACGTAGGCCACAAACAAGAAACCGTGCGCTGCGCCGACAATACTGACCGCGAGTGGAATACCCGCCATATACTTCAATGGCATCGCGATAAACAGTAACAACAAGAAGGACACACCTTCTGTGTAGCCAAGCCATTTAAAATGAGTCGTAGTCATATGCGTTCTCCTTTATCTCTGTAGGCTATATCTATCGTAGCCGAAACATGAGAGGTTTGTCACAGGAGAGTGCATAAAAGTTACGAAGCTATTTGACGATTTGGTGAACGATGCAATACTTTCGTTTCGACGAAGTTGCGAAGGAACAAACCATCGACTCCGATTTTCCCTGCGTTATGTCCAGCAACCAAAATCAATACAGATACGATCAACATCGTTGGGTTCGTACTGACCGTTCCAGAGAGCAAGAAAGCCATGTTCATGACAAGCCCGAAGAACGCCGCGCTACGTGTGAGTGCACCGAGCAATAACCCTAACCCGACCAAAAATTCACCATAAGGAATGAGGATATCGAACAATCCAGCGTTTGGAATCGCAACGTTTTCTAAGAATGCAGCCCACCATCCTGCGACAGCTGGATGTTCTCCAGTCGCGAGTGTCACCGCGTTGTTTAAGAATCCCTCCGTTCCAAAGCCACCTGTGATTTTACCCCAACCTGCTGTTAACCAATGATAACCGAGCCATACACGTAACACCGTCAAGATTGCCGTAGCGATGTTATGATTTTGCCAAAATTTCGTGAACATGATGATTCCTCCTTTTCAAGAAATTGAATAAATGAATAATGTGATTACATTCACAATATACCATCTATGTTCACTATTTCACATATGAATTTTTGTTTGTTCATGATTCGTCCATATGTACGTCACACTCTATTCATATCCATCAAAAAGACGCCTACTTGAGGCGTCTTTGAGGATTTTACAAGGTCACTTCTTGAGGTGGCTGACCTTTCTTGTTCATCACACGCATCGATTCCGGCTCGATTTTGAGGATGACCAGCTTCGGATCGTCTGGTCCATCAAACCAGCCTTCGAGTTTGTCGTTCCACACTTTTTCTTTCATCGATTCATCATCTGACACAGTCGCTTTCCCTAAGATTTCTAAGTACGTGTCGCCGACCCCATCGCCATCATAACCAATCAAAATATGCGTATATGGATTCTTCTCTAATTCCTCCACCTTATCTGTATCGTTCGAGGTTGCTGTGTAGAGTGTAAAATCATCATGGAAAAATGTCATGTAACGACTATGTGGCTTCACCTTATACACGGTCGCCATCGTCCCTACATCACTTGAATCTAGGATTTTTAAAGCTGTTTCTTTTGCACTCATTCCGAATTCCTCCTTCATGATTTGTCGCTCGTATACTGTTCCCTCAAACTACACGATTAAACACAAAAAAACCTGCTCGCCGATGCGAGCAGGTATCATATTCCTTAGAAAGGAAGATTAGATTTTTTCAACGTTAGAAGCTTGTGGTCCACGAGCTCCGTCTGTGATTTCGAAAGTTACTTCTTGGCCTTCTTCAAGTGTTTTGAAGCCGTCGCCTTGGATTGCTGAGAAGTGTACGAATACGTCGTCTCCGCCTTCCATTTCGATGAAGCCGTAACCTTTTTCTGAGTTAAACCATTTTACTTTACCTGTGTTCATGAATGAACCCTCCTGAAATAAACGCTATGCGTTATAGTAGTGCCTTACTAGAAAAAACTTGACCAAAAAAAATACAAGCCTCTGGATTATCTAATGAAAAATAATCCCAAGCACTTGTGAATTATGATTCCAGCTATTCTTAATTAAGCACATATTGAATATAACACGACTAGATGCTTCTGTCTAGTAAATACTTCTGATTGCTAAAAAACGGGGTGAAACGGGTACATGCTAGAGAAGATGATGCGAGGAGGATCTTATGATGAAAAACACAAGCGACCCGCAATCAATCGCTTCGATGATTGCCTCTTATTCTGATTGGTCGGAAGAAGACCTCATCCAGCGAACACTCGAATGGCACCGCGCCACGCGCGAGACAGCTTACTCAGAGCAGCAACAATCCATCCCTTGCCGAATTCCAATGACAGAACGCATTACGCCTGTTCAAACGTCACTCCCGCTCGAACAAATGGACGGAATGGTTCGTCCTGTTTGGATGCGCCGACTCGATGCGGAATATTTGAATCTGATGCAGGTCACAAAACAACGTGTTGATGTGACAGACTATGGCGCCGTCGGGGACGGACAAACGGATTGCACGCTCGCTTTTCGTCTCGCCCTCCGCTCTAACCGCCGCGTCTTTGTCCCGGCAGGTGTATATATCGTTCGGGGCATTCGCCTTCCTTCGAACTGCGTGTTAGAAGGTGCCGGACAGGACGTCACCATTCTAAAACTATCGGATCGTGCCCCAAAGCATCGAAGACTGTTACGAAACGCCACCCTATTTGCGGGAAACCATCATATTGAGGTATGTCACCTGACGCTCGATTGGAACGTCGCACGATTAGGCGATGCGAAACGGACGACGAGCGGTGACACGACATCGAGTGCCTTGACGTTTGCGCATGTGACGTATGGCTGGGTGCATCATGTGACGGCTAAAAATGCCGGTCTTCATGCGTTCGACATCACGTCTCCACACTATCATTACTTAGGGGACGGCCTCCGTGCCGCAAACGGCAGTCGGTATATTCATCTTGATCACCTTGAGGCGACGAACTATGGGGATGACGGAATCACGACACACCATAGCGATGCCATTTATATCACTAACTGTTATTGTCATCATCCTCATGGTCGAACACATGCTGTTGGATTCTCAAATTCGAATGGCATTGAGATCGACGATGGATCGCGGCACGTCACACTCGTAAACAATAAAAGTGAAGGATGTTTTGGCGGAATCGAAGTAAAGGCACATGGAACCTCATCCGCAGCTCATGACGTTCATATCTTCGGCCATCTTTCGGTGCATGACAATCGTTCATTTAACTTCCGTCACATTGGTCATCATTTAGCAGACGATCCCGATTCGAAGACAGCACGCTTTCTATCTGGTACGAATTTAGTATCCGTCGAACCGGTTAGAAGCTCGCTATATGCGAAATCCTCTCCAAGAAGTTTAGTCGTCTCGGCCTATCAGGACGTCTTGATTCATGGATTTACCGCGATTGGTGACCCAACTTACGATTATGAAAAACATCCGGCACTGGCGATTCAATACAAGTCTCGACGCGTTCAATTACATCGCATCTCCGTGCGCGGATTTACAACCTCGAGAGCTGATCTCGAACTGTTCGGAGGGGATAACCGGACCGATGAAGTGACCATCGAAAACTTACGATGCCACGAATCTGCGCCAATCGCGTTAAGAATAGGACGCCAGCTGGAGAGGATCGCACTTTATCACATCGAAGGACAGAAAAAAAGCGGAGATGTACTCATCTCCACGAAAAGTCCGATCGATGTGCAAGGTATACTCGCTTACGGATTCTCGGACCGAGTGCGTTCGGACGTTTGAGCCGCCTCGACAAGCCGATCCAGTTTGTCCTCATCGAGTTCAAGCGAGCTTTCTTTCTGTTTGGCCATCATGCGGACGATCGCTTTGTCTAAAAAGCCCATTCGTTCAAAGTCATACCCACTTCCGACGACTTCGACGAAATAGGCATGTTCGCGCAGCGTAGCACGATAGGCTTCTTCTAGCTCGCGAATCCTCTCCGATTCCGTCGGTGTCCCGGCACACAAATATAGAGCGAGAGGATGCTCCAGCAAGTGTGCTTCATGAAGCGTCAACCATTCTTTCATCTCGTCCTGGATGGTACCCATCCGAATCGAACTGCCGACGATGACGTGATCCACCGTCTCCCACATGACGTTCGGCTCTTCTACGATATTTTGGACATGAACGTCTCCCGATAACCGTTCAGCGAGTAAAGACGCCACTTGTTCACTCGTTCCATATCTGGAAGAGTACGCGATTAAAGTACCCATGTCGTTCCCTCTTTTCATGTCAGACGTTACTTACACTATTCCCGAATCGTGAGAAGAAGATACGCGACCACTCAAAAAAGCTCGCCGTCTGGCGAGCTTTTCGTCACAGTTTATACACTTGTGCTTCGTAAGGACGAAGGGTGAACGGTTCAATCGGTTCCATGTTTCCGATGACGCGTTCTTTTACGTCATATGGTAAGTCACGTTGTTGTGTGTCACCTGAGAAGTTACAGAGCACGAGCCATGTCTCTCCTTCGAACGAACGCGTGAACGCATAGACTGCCTCATCTTCCGGTAACAACAGCTCATACTTTCCATAGACAACGATTGGATTGGCTTTACGGAGCGCAATCAATTGACGGTAGTAATGAAAGAGCGAGCTCGGGTCTTTCCGTGCCGCTTCCGCATTGATGTCGACATAGTTCGGGTTGACCCCAATCCATGGTGTCCCTGTCGTGAAGCCACCATGTGCTTCGTCCGACCATTGTACTGGTGTGCGTGAATTGTCACGTCCTCGCTCATGGATTCCCCGGAAAATCTCGTCGTGCGTCAACAACCCTTTTGATGTGTAGTCACGGTAGGCGTTTAACGTTTCGATATCTCGGTACTGATCAATCGAATCAAACGCGACGTTTGTCATCCCGAACTCTTCCCCTTGATAAATGTAAGGTGTGCCTTTCAATAGATGAAGAAGTGTCGCAAGCATCTTCCCGGAACGGACGCGATATTCCGGAGAGTCGTTCCCGAAGCGCGAGATAGCACGGGGCTGATCATGATTACTCCAATACAGGCTGTTCCATCCTTCTTCTTCCAGTCCTTCTTGCCAACGCGAGAAGATTGTCTTCAACTCTGTGAGTTTCCAGTCCGTCGGATTCCATTTCCCGAAGCTGCCGTTTCCGACGTCTACGTGCTCAAAATGAAAGACCATGTTCAGTTCGTTTCGGTCTTCCCCTGTATACAATTTCGCCTCTTCCACACTGACCCCTGGCATCTCACCGACCGTGATCGTGTCGTATTTCGATAAGACTTCTTGATTCATCTCTTGCATGAATTCATGGATACGTGGCCCGTTAAAGAAGAATGGCGTGCCGTCACCGTAACCTGTTCCTTGCGTTTGACCATCCGGATAGCTCGGGTCTTTCGAGATCATATTAATCACGTCCATCCGGAACCCGTCGACCCCTTTATCGAGCCAATACGTCATAAGATCGTACACTTCACGACGAAGCGTCTCGCTTTCCCAGTTCAAATCCGGTTGTTTCTTACTGAATAGGTGAAGGTAGTACTCATCGCTCGCCTCGTCATACTGCCAAGCGCTGCCGCCGAAGAAAGCTCCCCAGTTCGTCGGTGGCTGACCGTCTTTTCCTTTTTTCCAAATATAGTAGTCACGATATGGACTCTCTTTTGAAGAACGTGACTCCATGAACCACTGGTGTTCGTCAGAAGAGTGGTTAACGACAAGGTCCATCATGATTTTAATCCCGTGACGGTGTGCTTCCTCAAGCATCGCATCAAAGTCGTCCATCGTTCCGAACTCGTCCATGATGGCACGATAATCACGAATGTCGTATCCGTTGTCATCGTTCGGCGAATCGTATACCGGCGAGAGCCAGATGACATCGATCCCGAGTTCTGCCAAGTAAGACATCTTCTCCGTGATCCCTTGGATGTCACCAATCCCATCACCATTCGAGTCATTGAAGCTCCGTGGATAAATTTGATACACGACTGCTTCTTTCCACCATTGTTTCATGTTACGTCCTCCTTGAAGTTCATTTCCGTTTCAACGCTTTCATCGTACTGCCTTCAAGGATTCATGACCATCCATGATATGATTAGAATATGTACAATTTTGCTATAAAATGAGGAGACTATTATGGAAATCGGCTTTTGTGGCTATTCGTATCATACAACGACCTACACTTTTCCATTCGCTAACTTACTCGATACGTATCTGATTCGCTTACAGACAGAGGGGACGGCTCGGATCGTGGTCAATGGGGAAATGATGATCACACGACCTGGTGACGTATTGATTGTCCGTCCAGGTGACTTCTATGAAATGCACGTCGATACACCTGCGAGCGGAGACTATCATATCTTTTGCTCCGGACATGCGATGGATACATGGTGGCATGCGACTCCACGGGAGCGAATGTATGCCATCACCATCGATTCCCGCCTACTTTCGCTATGGCAACACATTACAGAGGAAGTGCGCCGTCCACCATCTGAACAAAGTGCGGTACTAATTGAAACTCTCGTCAAAGCGCTTCTACTCATGCTTGATCGTTCAATTCAAGATGTGCATTCCCAGGCGCGACCTCCAGTCGTCTCTCGTATGATGCGCTTTATCGAATCGCACGTCACGAGTGACTTCAAAGTGGTCGACGTCTCCGCAGCGGTCGGACTCAGTGTTTCACGGACCGTTCATCTCTTTAAAGAAGAGACCGGGATGACGATCATCGAATATGCACAATCGATTCGTTTACAGCTTGCCGAAGAGCAAATGCGCTATACAAAACATTCGTTAGAAACGATTGCGGAACTGTCTGGATTTCGAAGTTATCCATATTTCCACAGAATTTTTAAACGAAAATATGGCGTAGCACCAGGGGTTTATCGCACTCTTCAACAAAAAAACGAAAAAAAAATAAAAAAAGAGTGATCCATTTTTTGAACCGCTCCGTTAGATGGGTGTAAATAACGACAACAACACTCACTTACGAAAAGGAGCGATTACACATGAAGAAGAAGACGTTAAACAAAATCGTAGCACCGGCACTAGCCTTAGGACTACTCGTACCGGTCAACGCACAGGCAGCGGATCACACACCGACAGCAAGTACACCAGCAGGTGACCTTCGCGCCACACTCGATCAACTCTTATCTGAGCACTACGTATTAGCCGTCACATCGATGATGAAAGGATACGACGAGGCTGCAGATGCTGAGGTCGCGGATCAAGCACTCGATCAAAACGCGCTCGACATGACGCCAGCTATCGCTTCCATCTACGGTGAAGAAGGCGCTGCACAATTTGAAGACATCTTCCGTGGTCATAACGACTATTCAGATGATTTCGTAGAAGCTGCAAAATCAGACAACCAAGAACTACGCATGGAAGCTGAAGCTGAAGTCGATGAGTTCGTAGAAGAATTCTCAACATTCCTCGACGCAGCAACGGAAGGTAACTTACCGAAAGAAGCAGCAGCGGATGTACTTGAACTTCATGAAGACCAAGTCCTCTCTGTATTCGATAACTATGTCGAAGGAGATTACGAAGAAGCTTACATGACGTTCCGTGAAGGCTACAAGCACATGTTCAACATCAGTAAAGCCCTCTCAGGTGCAATCGTCACACAAATGCCTGACAAATTCACGACTGGAGCAGATACACCAGCTGTTGAACTCCGCTCAACATTGAACAGTCTTGCAGGTGAGCACTTCGCCCTCGCTGCAATCGGTATGCAAAAAGGATATGACCAAGCAGAGGACTATGACTACGTCACATGGGCAGAAGATCAGAACACACTCGACTTCAAAGCGGCCATCGCATCTGTATACGGTGACGAAGGTGCTGCACAGTTCGAAAAAGTTTGGAACTCAGATCACATCACAGCACAAGGTGATATCGTAGCTGCTACACTTGAAGGGGACGAAGCGAAAATCGAAGAAGCACGTATGCGCCTCGACCAATTCGCTGTCGACTTCAGCACATTCCTCGATGCAGCAACAGAAGGTAACTTGCCACAAGCTGCTGGTGAAGAAGCCATCAAACAGCACGAAGCGCTCGTACTCGACACATTCGATCAATATGTCGCAGGCGATGCAGAAGCGGCTTGGATGTCATTCCGTGAAGGATATGCGTTCATGTTCGGTGTTGGTGAAACACTCGGTAACGCGATCGTGACACAAATGCCTGACAAGTTTGAAGAAACAATGATGCCTGAAGAGATGCCTGAAACAGGTCTCGGTGGTGCACAAGAACAATCAATGAACACGCTCTACGCTGGATTAGCTGTACTTGGCGGAATCTTACTCGCCTTCGTAACGCTTCGCAAACGTAAAGTGTCTGAACAATAATCAATAAGGAGGGAGCCCCATGAACAAGCGCCATTTGTTTCTGGCGCTCTCTCTCTTTTGTTTTAGCTTCTGGACGTGGACGAGCGCCCAAGAATCGTCGTCACCACCTGTAGAAGAAAAACAAATAGAGGAGAGCCCGGATTTAACGGCTGAATTCTCACTTCTACAGGAAGAGGTGAAGAAGTTACGATTAGCGGAGGAAGAAGAAAATGCTAAGGCCGTCACCCCTGTTCAAATCCAAATTCCGAAAATCGATGTCGACACCGCCATCGAACAAGTCGGGGTACTAGAAAACGGACAGATGGGTGTTCCAGAAGATGAAAATCAGGTCGGGTGGTTCGAACCTGGTGTCACACCAGGAAGTAAAGGAAATGCCGTGATCGCCGGTCACGTCGACAGCAAGACCGGCCCGGCCGTCTTTTATCAACTCAATCAACTTAAAGAAGGCGATGACGTTCTGATTCTAGACGAAGCCGGAAACACACTTCGGTTCCGCGTCACAAAAACAGAACGCTATGATACGAAAACTGCGCCAATCGAAGAGATTTTCGGTGCCACATCAAATCGCAATTTAAATTTGATCACCTGTTCTGGTACGTTCGGGGACGGGGGCTACGATGAACGATTCGTCGTATATACAGAGCTAGTGGATACCGAGCTGAACGAAACTGTCGATCTCGAGATTCCAACGGCAGTCGAGCGACAAGGAAACTTGTTAACCTGGCACGCCGTGCGTCAAGAGAGCGTGATCGGATATCGCATCTATGAAGTCGTCGACGGAAAAGCGACTCATATCGAAAGCGTCCCATCCCATGCAAGAAAGAGTATCGAAGTCGCAAGTGAGACAGGTGTTTCTTATTATGTGACTGCGATTGACCAACTTGGAAATGAGTCGAAACCTTCCGAGATGACCAAATGATAAAAGACCCCTTACTCACTTTTAACGTGTGAATAAGGGGTCTTCTCTATTATACGAAGCAAGGAATCTGCGGGTTGAACGTCTTGTTGTTCTCCGTCATGACTTGCTTTTTAATTTTGCCTTCTCCGAGGTAGACGATGCGGTCAGCAAGCGCCTCTGCATCTTCCTCGTCGTGTGTCACGAAAATCGTCGTCGTACCTGTCTGCTTCAAGAGACGGCGAAGGTCGTCGCGAATCCGATGTTGAAGTGACGTGTCGAGGTTACTGAACGGTTCGTCTAGAATCAACAGTGCTGGTTTCGGTGCGAGTGCACGCGCGAGCGCGACACGCTGTTGTTGTCCCCCACTGAGTTCGTACGGGTAGCGGTGGCGGAACTCCGTCAAGTTGACGAGCGCGAGCATCTCTTCGACACGTGCATTTCGTTCTTTCCGGCTTAGTTTATGAAGACCGAACCGAATGTTCTTTTCAACGGTCATGTGTGGGAAGAGTGCGTAGTCTTGGAAGACCATCCCGACGCCACGATCTTCTGGCGGCATGAACTGACAATCGTCGCAACAGACGCAGTCATTCACGACGACGACGCCCTGGTTCGGCATCTCGAGCCCTGCGATCAATCGGAGAATCGTACTTTTCCCAGAACCGCTGTCCCCAAGAAGCGAGACGATTTCGCCTTTTGTGATCGAAATCGAGAACCCTTTGATGGTTTCTTCATGTGCACCTTTATAGCTAAAATGTAAATCGTTGATTTGAACGAACATTAGTCGGCCTCCTTATCAAGCACCTTGTGGGAAACGAATATCAACAGTCCACTCATGAGGACGATGACGATGGAAGCGAGTGCCGCTTCGTGAATCTTCTCATCACTCACGTATTTGAACGCTTGTGTCGCAAGCGTCGAAAAGTTAAATGGTTGTAAAAAGAGCGTCAACGGCAACTCTTTCATAATATCAATAAAGACGAGGATAAATGCGCTCATGATGGCGCCTTTGATCATCGGGATATCCACGCGGAAGAACGTTTGAACCGTGTTCCATCCGAGCATGCGGGATGCTTCCGTGAACGATTTCCCGACCTTCTCGAACCCGCTCTCAATCGAGTTGTATCCGATGGCGAGGAAGCGGATGACGTAGGCGAAGATGAGCATGATGAGCGTCGTCCGAAACACAAACGTCTGACTCAAGTCGAGCGCCTTAGCCATATCGAGCACTTTGCCATCGAGCCATAAGAAGAGCGTGATGACCGCAATGGCGATCGCTGCTCCCGGAATCGAATACCCAAGCGTCGTCACTTTTGAAATGACGCGTGTCATGTTCGACGGGAAGAGCCGCGTGTAATTCGCAATGATGAGTGCAAACAACAGGATGATCACTGTCGCGATAAAGGCGACACGCACCGTATTCCAAACGAGTTGCCAAAATTCCTCTGTGAAGACCGTATCGAACGTCAGGAACGTCCAGGCCGTCAACTGCGTGAACGGAATGACGAATGCGATGGCAAAGATGATGGAGACATAAGCGAATACCGCGTAGCGATGCCAGCCTTGAAGCGGTCTCGGTTTGAGCGGTTTCACTTTCGTTGAAGCGTAACTGAATTGCTTCCGTCCTCGCACGAGTCGCTCCATCGTCAAGATGGCGATGACGAGAATCATGAGAGTACCCGCCAGCTTCAGCGCCGACGACGTATCCTTCATCCCAAACCATGTGCTAAAAATAGCGGTACTGAACGTCTGAATCCCGAAATATTTCACGACGCCATAGTCGTTGAGTACTTCCATCAAGACGAGACTGACACCGCCAATGATGGCGACTCGGGAAATCGGAATGACGACGGTGAAGAAAATATCCCACGAGCCACGACCGAGGATCCGTGCGTTTTCAATCATCGAGGACGATTGGTTATGCAGGAACGCTCGTGTGATCGTATAAATGTATGGATAGAGGAACAAGGTGAAAATAAACACTGTCCCTTGAATCGACATGATATTGAAGTACGACTGATCGACGGTGATCCCGAACTGGTTCCGTAGCGTTGTTTGGATCACTCCCGTGTAATTTAAAATGCCGTGATACGTATACGCCCCGATATAAGGCGGAATCGCGAGCGGCAAGATGAGTGCCCATTTAAAGAAGCGACGGAATGGAAAATCATAGACGGTCACGAACCAGGCAAGACTCGTTCCAATCACAGTCGTTAGGAGACCAGTAGCCACCATGATGAACAACGTGTTCCGCACATAACGGGGCAACAAATACTCTTGAATATGCTGCCAGTTGTCATTGACTGGTGCAAATAATTCCACGAGCACGACAATCCCCGGCAAGACGATCAATAAAATCGCGAGAAAGCTTAGGATCGCCCATCCATTCAGTTGTCGTTTTACCGCGTGCCAGTTCATGTCGTACCGCTCCCGTTCTGTAAACAATCAATTCCTGTCCCATCATATCAGTTTCTACGCGTCCCGTGTAGCGCTTAGGGTGTATGAAACGCAAAAACCTCCGGCCTGAACTCTCGTTCAAGCCGAAGTCATCTTACTTCCAACCTACTTCGTTAAAGATGCGGATTGCTTCTTGTTGGTTTTCTCCAAGTGCAGAGAGGTTGATATCTTGCTCTTTGAACTCGCCCCATGATTGAAGAAGCTCATTCGGCTCAACCGACTCGTTGACTGGGTATTCGTAGTTCACACTCGCAAATTTCTCTTGAGCTGACGGCTCTGACATGAACTCCATCAATTTTTGAGCATTTTCTGTATTCTTCGATGCTTTCGTCATTGCGATACCAGAAATGTTCACATGTGTACCTGTTGTATCTTGGTTCGGGAAGAAGACACCGAGTTGCTCGGCGACTTTCTTCTCTTCTTCGTCTTCAGAATTCAACATGAGCCCCATGTAGTACGTGTTCATGATGGCGACGTCCCCTTCACCAGCGACGACTGCTTTCGCTTGGTCACGGTCGTTCCCTTGTGGATCACGTGCCATATTGTTCACTAAGCCTTTCGCCCACTCTTTCGCCTCGTCGACTCCGTTCACTTCGATGAATGACGCGAGAAGTGAAATGTTGTACATGTTTTCAGATGGACGGACGAGTACTTTTCCGTTCCACTGTTCTTCTGTCAACGCTTCATACGTCGACAAATCTTCTGGTTTCACACGATCTTTTGAGTAAACGATGACACGCGCACGTTTTGTCAAACCGAACCATTCGTTGTCCGTGTCACGATATTTTGCAGGGATGTTTGACTCAAGCTCGTCGCTATCGACCGCTTGGAGATGTCCTGCTTCTTTCGCTTGATACAAGTTCCCAGCATCTGCCGTGATAAAGAGATCAGCCTCAGTGCTCTCTCCTTCAGTGTTCAAACGCTCAAGAAGTTCGTCACTCTTACCTTCAACGACGTTTACCTTGATGCCCGTTTCTTCTTCAAACTGCTTATATAATTGTTGATCGACATCGTAGTGGCGACTCGAGTAAACATTGACGACGTTCGAATCGTCCGAGCCTTCATTTGAAGTTGTCTCATCTGTGCTTGCACAAGCGGCAAGGAGTGATGTCGTTAACGCTGCTGAAATTCCTAAAGCTGCATATTTTTTGTTCATCTGTCATTCCCCCACGTTCAATGTTTTTTCTCTATGGTAATGATAATTACTCTCAGTACCTATCATCACTGATAATCATTCTCACGTCAAGGATTTTCTGCAATCGCTATCAGTTGAAATGTGTGATTTGTGACAGTTTTGAAGTCATTAATTCTTGACTTCAAAAGATTTCTAACGCTATAGTGAAATCAAACAAACCGTCTGGTCGGTACAGAAAGGGGTGAAGATATGACAAACCGATCGAATATCACAAAACAAAAGCTGTTAGATGCGGCAACGGATATCATCATGAGTCAAGGTGTCCATCAACTTACATTAGATGAAGTCGCCAAAACAGCTGGCGTTTCAAAAGGTGGGCTTCTCTATCACTACGCTTCAAAAGAAGCATTGATGACCGCAATTGTCGAACGGTTACAACAAGAACAAAATGAGTTGTATGCCTCACTGCAACAGGAAGGTCACGGTCCAGTCGAAGCATTCGTTCGTCTGTTCGATGAAACGAATTTGCATCCCGAACGCGCTGCCATTCATATCGACGTTGAGAAAATGATTGCATTTCTCACGCTGTTCGCCGTCGACCAAGAGTATGCCGATCGATGGAAGCAAGATTTAGATACGTTCTTCGCACAGTTTCAAAAAACAGCCGACCCGGTTGAAACAATGATCATTCGTTATGCACTCGAAGGCATGATGATGTCAGAACATTTTGGGGTCGGTGTTCCCCCTGCCGAGCTCAAACAAGCGATCATCGCACGCTTGATTGAACGGGCACACGCCATCGACAGTCAATCATAAAAACAACATATAGAGGAGATTAAAAACCCATGCAGAAAATCACGTCTTTTTCCGTTAACAACAAGTTTGCGGTTTGGTTGATGACGATCATCTTGACGGCCGCAGGTCTTTTCGCAGGTCTGACGATGAAGCTCGAGACGCTACCGGATATCACGACGCCGACCGTCTCGGTCACAACCATTTATCCAGGAGCATCCCCTGAGCAAGTACTCGAAGAAGTCAGTACCGTTCTCGAAGAACGCCTGCAAAGTCTAAATGGCGTGGAACAAGTTCGTTCTTCATCGTTCCAAAACGCTTCAAACATCCAAATCGATTACGACTTCAGTACGGATATGGATGAAGCGGAACAGCAAGTCAAAGACGCGTTAAGTAACGTCGAACTACCTGAATCGGCACAAGAACCTCAAGTGTCACGCCTCAGCTTCGACGCTTTCCCGGTCATCGGGGCCGCCATCTCGGATGAGAGCCTGGACTTGGCTGAATTGACGAAACTCGTCGAGGAAGAAGTCCAACCCGCTCTTGAAGGAGTCGAAGGCGCACAAACCGTCCAAATTGCTGGACAAGAGATTCGCCGCGTCGAACTTCAATTCGATCAAGAAGCGCTCGCTGAATACAATTTGACAGAAGACACGGTCAAACAATTGATTCAGGCGAATGATGCCCGTATCGCGCTCGGATTATATGAATTAGGTGACACGGAACAAGCGGTCGTCATCGATGGAAAATCTGAGACGCTCGAAGCGTTCCGTGACATCCAAATCCCTTACTCACCAGCACAATCAACGCCGACGACACCGTCTGCTCCGACTGAATTGCCACCTGGTCAAACACCAGACGTGCCGACAGAGGTCCCGACGGAAACACCATCGGCATTACCACCAAACGTTCCGACGACGGTTCCGACTGTCGCGTTGAGCGAACTCGCGACAATCGAGGACAAAGGAATTGAAGAATCGATTTCTCGCTCGAACGGTGAACGTTCAATCGGCGTACAGGTGACGAAGACACAAGATGCGAACACGGTCGATGTCGTCAATGCCGTCAAAGAAGTATTGAATGACTTCGAAGCAGAGTATGACACGGCGAATGTATCGATCACACTCGACCAAGGACAACCGATTGAAGAGTCGGTCGAGACGATGTTATCGAAAGCATTGCTCGGTGGCTTATTCGCCATCCTCATCATCTTAGTGTTCTTGCGTAACTTCCGATCGACAATCATCGCTGTAATCTCGATCCCGTTATCGCTTCTCATGGCACTTATCGTGTTGAAGCAATTGGATATCACATTGAACATCATGACACTCGGTGCGATGACCGTTGCGATTGGACGCGTCGTCGATGACTCCATCGTCGTCATCGAGAACATTTACCGTCGCCTCACACGGTCGAACGAACCACTTCGCGGTAAAGAATTGATCATCGCGGCGACAAAAGAAGTATTCATCCCGATCGCCTCGTCAACAATCGTCACAATCGCGGTATTCTTACCGCTCGGATTTGTCACAGGATTTGTCGGTGAATTGTTCTTGCCGTTCGCATTGACTGTCGTCTTCGCCCTACTCGCTTCATTACTTGTTGCGATTACGGTCGTACCAATGATGGCCGACTCGTTCTTTAAAAACCGCGATAAGTTGAAGCCAGAAGAAGGTCCAGGAAAGCTCGCAGAATGGTATCGCGGCGTCTTGAACTGGTCACTGAACCATAAACTCGTCGTCTTCGGACTCGCGACTGCCCTATTGATTGGTAGTTTTGCCCTCGTCCCAGCGATTGGGGTCAACTTCTTGAACCAAGATTCGGAGAAGACGTTGTTCGTCACGTTCGACCCAGAACCTGGTCAAACGCTTGAAGATTCGATTGCCGCGGCTGAAGTGGCAGAAGAATACTTCATGGAAGAACAACCGAACGCAACGGACGTTCAATTTACAGTCGGTGGAGAGAATCCGCTGAACCCAGGAAACAATAAACAAGGAATCTTTATCGTCCAGTATGACCCGGACACAGAAGATTTCGCAGATGTGAAGTTGGCTGATATTGAGAAGTTGAACGAACTCGCCTCAAACGGGGAGTGGAAAGAACAAGACTTCTCAGGTGGCGGCGCAACGAGCGGTGTCACGTATAACGTCTACGCCAACTCGCTTGAAGATTTAGAAGCGATCGTGCCGACCTTCATCGAAACGATTGAAGAAGAAACGGATTACGTCCGTCAGGCAACGTCAGACTTACGTGAGTCGTACGTACAATACACGTTCAACGTCGACCAACAAGCCGCTGCAGAAGCCGGTGTGTCTGCAGGTCAAATCGCACAAGTCATCAGCCAATTCCAGGCACCAGAAAGCCCACTTGCGAGCGTGACAGTGGATGACAAACAGTTAGACGTCGTCATCCCGAACGAGCAAGTAACGTATGATAGTGTCGATGACTTACAAGCACAAGAAATCACGACACCGTTCGGACCACGCCCAATCTCAGACTTCATTGAAATCGAAGAAGGCACAACGCCGGATACACTCGTCGAGCGCGACGGAAAACTGCTCGCACAAGTGAGTGTCGAACTCAGCACGGATAAAGCGACAGAAGCGTCTGCTGCGATCGAAGAGCGCGTATCAGAGATCGAGCTCCCGTCTGGCGTATCGTATGATGTCGGCGGTGTAACGGAACAGATTCAAGAATCGTTCACACAGCTTGGTCTTGCGATGCTCGCCGCAATCGCCATCGTCTACTTGGTTCTCGTTGTCACATTCGGAGGGGCACTCACACCATTCGTCGTGTTGTTCTCACTCCCGTATGCGATTATCGGGGGACTTGTCGCACTCCTCATCACTGGTGAAACGATTTCGGTTTCTGCCTTGATTGGGGCACTCATGTTGATCGGGATTGTCGTCACGAACGCCATCGTCTTGATTGACCGCGTCATTCATAAAGAAGAAGCTGGTTTATCAACACGTGAAGCGTTACTTGAGGCAGCAGGCACACGCCTTCGCCCAATCTTGATGACCGCACTCGCGACAATCGGCGCACTCGCACCGCTCGCACTCGGTCTCGAGGGTGGAGCACTCATCTCGAAAGGTCTCGGTGTCACCGTAATCGGCGGACTTACAAGTTCGACGCTTCTCACGTTGCTCATCGTACCGATCGTCTATGAGTTCTTCGCACGATTCCGTAAGAAAAAACAAGCGTAAACAAAAGAGAGTTGACTTTAACAAGTCGGCTCTCTTTTTTTACACTCAATAACACTGCATGATGATTTCGGTTTCTTCAAACCGTTTGGCGCGGAGGGCATCTTCTGGAATAAGAAAATAAAGAATTCCAACATCCCCAAATATGACATCTAATTCTTCAGTAGAATCCATTTGAAAGAGCAGGAAAGGATGATTGAATCGTTCCCCATATGTTTCTTCTACTTCTTCAAACACGTCATTCTGCACTTCATTCGGATGTCCACCGATTGCGTGGAGTTCTTCTTGTTCGAATTGTTCGACAAGCGTTTCGTACAGGTCGTCACCGAGCAAATCGTACAAATCATATCCATTCTCCGCATAGCCCTCTTTGAAAGAAACGGCACGCTCATTCAAAGCTTCTCCAACCCGCACTCGCTCAAATTGCGTTTCTTCCGTATACAAGACACGCCAAAGATGACGCTCGTCCTCATCTCCCCAAGGTTGTTCTTCCAAGTCATAGAAGAAAGACAACAAACCTTCTTTCGGGAGTGCATCCACGGATTCAAACCCAGCTAAATCACTTAAACGGAACTGAGCTAAAAACGTCATATTCTCCCCAGGGTGCAAGTCAGCATTTGGCAAATCGGGATGCCCACCGAATTTTGAATGACCTATTTGAACTTCTTCTCGTGTGGTTCGTGGTACAAGCGTCAAATTGACCCGCTTCGTGAACGCACGTAAAATGTCTTCCCCGTTTTGTAATCCATGCTCTTCAATAAATTGCTCAATCGTTTTTAGTTCCATCTCGACACCCTGCTTGTTTATGATAGATGTAGTATAGCATGTCGAACGTATGTACCCCTTATCTTTTTTGTCATACCCTTTTCTTGACCGATGAAGATGAATTTGAGAAGATGCATACGTTTTGAACGACGCGAAAGGAAGTCATATATATGAAATTATTGAAATGGATGATTGGGCTCTCACTCTTGTTTGGATTGAGCACGCTCGGCAACTGGATGGTTGAGACGTTCTCGTGGAAAGTACCGGGCAGCGTCATCGGCATGGTGCTGTTGCTCGTCCTCTTAATAACAAAAGTCATCCGCGTGGAATGGATTGAAGACAGCGCTGGATTTTTGACGAAGCACCTCGCCTTCTTCTTCATCCCGATTGCCGTCGGTCTCATGGCGTACGGTACGTTGTTAAAAGCCGCTGGCATCCCTCTTCTCGTCACACTACTCGTCAGCATGGCGGTCGGTATGATCGTGACGGCTCTCGTTTCCGGGAAAGAAGGTGAGGCGTCATGACATACGTTTGGATCGGATTGACGATTCTCGTGTATTCGCTCAGTCGTCAACTTTCGAAAAAATGGGCATCTCCGTTCACTAATGTCGTCTTCTTAAGTACAGCGATTCTGATTCTCCTGTTACTCGTGACAGGACAGTCCTATGATACGTATAAACCGGCTACCGATCTCATCACCATCTTACTCGGTCCGGCGACAGTCGCCCTCGGGTTACCGCTCTATCGCAACTTACCCGTGTTACTCGCCCGGGCAAAGCGAGCATTGAGTGCGATTGTCATTGGGTCTCTTTCCACGATTTTTGTCGCTGTGTTCTTCGGGAAGTTGTTTTCGTTTACCGAAAACGTGTTGATTGCGCTATCGGTCAAGTCGGCCACGTCTCCGATTGCCCTCGAATTGGCTCGACAGTTAGAGGGGGATGCGACACTTGCCGCCTCGATTGCCGTCGCCTGCGGTATTTTAGGTGCGATGCTAGGTCCGGTGCTCTTGACATGGATTCGTATGGACGACCCGTTCACGCGTGGGCTCACGCTCGGCACCATCAGTCACGGAATCGGGACCGCACAAGCAGCGACGGAACATCCGTTGTCTGGTGCAACAGGTGGTGCCGCGATGGGATTGACCGCCATCTTCACTTCGTTCATCTTGCCCATTTTATACCCGTTTCTCTTTTGAACAGGTCACGCTCATTTCATCGATGGGCGTGACTTTTTTGTTTCGACTTCGAGCGCGCGTGATAAACTAATGAAGATGAAACTTTTTAGAGGAGGGCAATCCATGCAAGAGAAATTAATTGAACGCTTAATGACTTATGCGAAGATTGATACACAGTCTGACTTCACGAGTACGACAACACCATCGACGGCCAAACAATGGGATTTGATTCGTCATTTGGAGAAAGAACTGAAAGAACTCGGGCTGACAGACGTCGAGACGGACGAATACGGCTATCTCTTCGCCACACTTCCGAGTAACGTCGACCATGACGTCCCGACAATCGGCTTCCTCGCTCACGTGGATACGGCGACCGATTTCACGGGTACGAACGTTTCCCCTCAACTCGTTGACCATTATGAAGGTGGCGATATCGTCTTGAACGAGTCCTTAAATGTCGTCTTGTCACCAAAAGACTTCCCAGAACTTGACGGGTATGTCGGACATACGCTCATGACAACGGACGGAACGACACTCCTCGGTGCGGACGATAAAGCAGGAATCGCCGAAATCGTCACAGCCGTCGAATACTTATTGGCTCACCCTGAGATTCCGCACGGACCGGTCCGCATTGCTTTCACACCGGATGAAGAAATCGGGCGTGGACCACATAAATTCGATGTCGCCCGTTTTAACGCGGACTTCGCTTATACGATGGATGGTGGCCCGCTCGGGGAGTTACAATATGAAAGTTTCAACGCAGCCGGTGCGACCGTCACCTTCCACGGGACGAACGTTCACCCGGGTAGCGCCAAGAACAAGATGGTCAACTCGATGAAGCTCGCGATGGCGTTCCAAAACCGTTTACCGGCTGATGAGGCACCGGAACGTACGAGCAACTACGAAGGATTCTTCCATTTGAACGGTTTTAATGGGGATGTGGAGAAGACGACACTTCAATACATCATCCGCGATCACGACAAACAGAAGTTCGAAGCGCGTAAAGCGTTGATGGAGAAACTTGTCCTCGAATGGAAACAAAAATACGGGGAAGAGCGGATTGAGCTCAAAATGGAAGACCAGTATTACAACATGGCCGAGAAAATCGAACCGGTGAAACACATCGTCGATACCGTCGCTGACGTCATGCGCGGCCTTGGCATCGAACCGAAGATTGAACCGATTCGTGGTGGGACAGATGGATCGCAACTTTCTTACATGGGCCTTCCGACACCGAACATCTTCACGGGTGGCGAGAACTATCACGGGAAGTTCGAATATATCTCTGTGAACAACATGGAAAAAGCAACAACCGTCATTATCGAAACACTTCGCACATTCGCGAAGCGTGCACAAGCATAACACATGCGCCTCCAATCGTTCTCTTTTACACTAGAGACATTGGAGGCGATTTTTGATGAAACATACATTTAGCATGAACCTCGGCTGGGATGGCGGACGAAATGACGTCGGTACCCTCGAGGCTGAGCGATTAAAGACACAGATTTCGATTCCACCCGAAATGGACGGTCCCGGAGTCGGCACGAATCCGGATGAAATGTTACTCGGGGCAGCGGCCACGTGTTATATCATCACACTCGCAGCCGTACTCGGGCGAAGCGACCTGACTCACCGTGGCATCACGATTGACGCAGAAGGAATCGTCGATGTGACGAACGGCATCTTCACCTACGAGACGATTCGCTATGCGACAACGATTCAAGTACCTGCAGAGATGACCGACCGAGAGATTACGCTAGTCGAGCGCATTGCGAAAAAAGCGAAAGATCAATGTATGATTTCACGCGCACTCGCAGGAAATGTGGCGTTCGAATTGAATACGACTGTTGTACGAGTCGACTAAAGCCATCGTGATGATGGCTTTTTCTGTGCATCGAAGTATCAGCTACCTTGTTGATCGACAATCTCACCGTTCACAGAAATTCCTCGTACAACCGCGTCTTCTCCAATTTGAAAATAATATCGGTACGGGCCTTTTTGAATCATCGTTGCCTCGGTGAATGTATTTTCGTGATGGGATGTCGTTTCAATCGTATCGATTTCTGGATTGTTCACTTCTCCAAATCCCACATTGAAAGAATGTTCGGCGTTTCCGGCGTCATCGTATTCTCGTAAAAATGTGCTATATGAGGTGAAATTGTCGTTTTCATAGTGCGTCCACCCTCTTGGTCCAAGAAGCTCCCATCCTTCTTCATCATTCCCCTCAAAGAACTGGACGACCAATGCCTCCATCTTATTTTGAAACTCACTATCATCTTGAAATTCTGTAGGATCCGGAATCGTCGTGTACATGACGATGGTCACCCCATCGTGACGTGTTGTATAAATCAATTTATTCATGTCATAAGTAAGACCTTTAGCCAATGCCTCGTCAAAATCATCATATTTCCCAAACTCAAATTTCCCCACCTCAAACGCTTGAAGTTCATTCCTCAATAGCGAATTCACGATACTTGAACTGACCACAATGAATATGATGATCAGCCAGAGTCTAAATTGTTTCATAGTACCCCTCATTTGATTCATGTGCATTTCTGTACTACATAATATTTCCATCTTACGGTGTAGAATCCTTTATCATGATGCACAAGTTTATCTTTAACGTTTGTGAATCATGACGTGACACTGCGCGATTTTTAAAAACGTGATACAATACACGTCGTAAACTAATCAGAAAAACGAGGGATACCATACATGATTACAGTAAATAACGTCAGCCTACAGTTCGGCGGTCGCAAGTTGTTCGAAGACGTGAACATCAAGTTCACACCAGGCAACTGTTACGGATTGATCGGTGCGAACGGTGCCGGTAAATCGACATTCTTAAAGATTTTATCAGGTGAGCAAGATACGACGACGGGTGATGTCAGCATCACACCGGGTGAGCGTCTCGCGGTCCTCAAACAGGACCACTACGCGTATGAAGACAGTGCTGTTCTCGAGACCGTCATCATGGGTCACGAGCGTCTTTATAGCGTCATGAAAGAAAAAGACGCCATCTATATGAAAGAAGATTTCTCAGACGAAGATGGAATGCGCGCAGCTGAACTCGAAGGTGAGTTCGCTGAGTTGAACGGTTGGGAAGCAGAGTCAGAAGCGTCGATGGTTCTTCAAGGTCTTGGGATCACAGAAGCGCTTCACCAGAAACAAATGAGCGAACTCACAGGTGGCGAGAAAGTCAAAGTCCTTCTTGCCCAAGCACTCTTCGGTAAGCCAGACATCTTGCTTTTGGACGAGCCGACCAACGGACTTGACCTCAAAGCAATTCAATGGTTGGAAGAGTTCTTAATCAACTTTGAAAACACAGTCATCGTCGTTTCCCACGACCGTCACTTCTTGAACAAAGTCTGTACACACATGGCAGACCTCGACTTTGGAAAAATCCAATTGTATGTCGGGAACTACGACTTCTGGTATGAGTCAAGCCAACTTGCTACACGTATGGCGGCAGACCAGAACAAGAAGAAAGAAGAGAAGATCAAAGAGCTTCAAAACTTCATCGCACGTTTCAGCTCGAACGCATCGAAAGCGCGTCAAGCGACGTCACGTAAGAAGTTGCTCGATAAGATCACACTCGACGACATTCGTCCGTCATCACGTCGTTATCCATTCGTCGGATTCACGATGGAACGCGAAATCGGGAACGATGTTCTCTATGTCGACAACGTTTCGAAAACGATTGATGGCGTAAAAGTGCTCGACAACGTCACGTTCTCACTTAACAAGACGGACAAAGTCGCATTCGTTGGTCGTTCTGACGTTGCGATCACGACACTCTTCAAAATTCTCATGGGTGAGATGGAACCAGATACAGGTTCGGTCAAATGGGGCGTGACGACGACTCAGTCGTACTTCCCGAAAGACAACTCGGAATACTTCGAGGGCTCGGAAAAGAGCATCCTCGACTGGTTGCGTCAGTTCTCACCAGCCGATGAGTCAGATACGTTCCTTCGTGGATTCCTTGGCCGCATGCTCTTCTCAGGCGAAGAAGTCATGAAGAAGGCGTCTGTCCTCTCAGGGGGAGAAAAAGTACGCTGCATGCTCTCGAAGATGATGCTCTCAAACTCGAATGTGCTCGTCCTCGACGATCCGACGAACCACTTGGACCTCGAATCGATCACAGCACTCAACAACGGTCTCGAGTCATTCAAAGGCGTACTCCTCTTCAGCTCACATGACCATCAGCTCATCTCGACGATTGCGACACGCATCATCGAAGTGACACCGAATGGCATCGTGGATAAAGAAGCAACGTACGATGAGTACTTGGAGAACGAAGCGCTCCAACAACAAGTTGAATCACTTTACCAAAATGCATAATAAAAATGATCGGCTCGCGTGAGCCGATCATTTTTATTTGACGTTTACCGTCTCCATCACATGCTCATGAATGTCATGACCTTTCGTGACGTGGACTTGAACGTTGTATGCGCCAGATTCAGTAAAGGTGTGCATCCCTTTGTACATACCAGCATCTGCTTCCTCTAACTTCACCCACTCATGCTTCTCTGCCCCGTCTTGGAAGATTTCGAGTTGTACGTCTGCCCCCGCTAACATCTCCTCTTCAATCATAACGTGAACCATGAACGGCTGTTCCTCACCTGCTGTCGCCTCTTTCGGTTCGAGCGTGATGTCCGCTCCTGCATGGTGATGGTGGTCACTATCCTCTTCCGCTTCGGCAGCCGTTTCAGGATGTCCGACCGTAACGTTCGTCGTTGGCATCGTATGCATCGAACGCGCTGTCACGTGAACTTGGACCGTGTACACCGCTTCTTCCGCGAACGTCGTCTCCGCTTCGTAGACGCCATCTTTTGTGAGCGACGCCTTGATCATGTCACTTTCTTCTTTCGCACCGTTCTTCCACACTTCGAACTTGATTTCATCCGCATCGTCCACAGGTTGACCATCTTGCGTAACTTTTACAGATAAAGGTACTGTTTCTTCTTTTTCTGCCGTCGCAGAAACCGTCAACTCTGCCTCTACTGGCTCCATCGATTGTGGAACAGCTGCGCTTTCCGCTTCTTTCTCCGTGCCGCACGCACCGAGTACGAATAGGCCGATGAGTCCAAACACGACCCCAAACCGTGTCATCATCTTTTTCATCATAAGTCCTCCTTATAAATCGCTTACATCTTTCACACATTTTTCATGATACCACCCTTTTCCAGAAAGAGTGTGAGCATTCTGTGAGATAACCCACGATACCTTCTCACAAATTTCACACATATAGTTGAATCAAAATTCGTTTCATCTATTTCCGAATATTAGTCCATCATTTCTAAAAAGGGGTATATAAAAACTATACAGGGTGTGCATTTGGAAAGTCTTAACATCAAGAGGATGACATCATGAATGGAGGCGAATTCAGATGAAACGTAGGGTCATTCGTGGGGCGATGGCACTGTTCATCTTATTGGCAATGGTGATCACGCAACCGATTTCCGTCAGTGCTGCCGCTTCAAAATTTATCACGAGCGTGAATACGACGAGCAAAGTTGTGGCGCTGACGTTCGATGATGGGGCAGACGGGGCGAACACGAACAAGATTTTAGACATTTTGGCAAAGAACAACGTCAAAGCTACTTTCTTTTTGACAGGATCCGGTGCAAACAATCATCCCCAATACATTAAAAATATCGCCGCAAAAGGGCATCAGCTCGGTAATCACTCATATACACACCCAGACTTCACCAAACTAACTGCTACTCAAATGAAATCCGAACTCGACCGCACGGAAGCCTTGATTAAATCATTGACCGGAAAAACGACAAAACCGATTTTCAGAGCACCGTTCGGAGCCGTCAATAGTACTGTGTTGAACGGCGTCGGTGCTGCAGGCTATGGATACACGATTCAATGGAACATCGATACGATTGACTGGAAAGGATTGACCGCGAGTCAAATCAACACAAAAGTACAAACCAATATCAAACCGGGTTCAATCGTCTTGATGCATACAGGTGCAGGTGCACCGGGTACTCCACTCGCATTACCGACGATGATTTCGCAACTCAAAGCAAAAGGATATCAATTCGTCACGGTCTCGCAATTACTCGCCTATCAAAACACGTCAACGAACAAAACGTATACTGTGAAATCCGGTGACACGTTGTACAGCATTGCACGGACGTATGGCGTCACCGTATCCGCTTTAGCGGCAGCTAACAACATCACCAACGTCAACTCCATCAGTGTCGGACAGGTGCTCATCATTCCAGGAACAACCGTCACACCTCCACCTACAACGACCGTGAAATACACCGTAAAGTCGGGCGACACGCTCTACAAGATTGCGACGATGTACAATACGACCGTCGCGAAAATTGCAGCCGCTAACAATATCACAAACGTCAATCTCATCAGTGTCGGACAGGTGCTCATCATTCCAGGAACAACCGTCACACCTCCACCTACAACGACCGTAAAGTATACCGTGAAGTCGGGCGACACACTGTATAAGATTGCGACGATGTACAATACGACCGTCGCGAAAATCGCAACCGCCAACAACATCACGAACGTTAACCTTATCACTGTCGGACAAGTGTTAACCATTCCGAAATGAGTGAACCGTGAATCTTTTCCTCTACTTGTGACGTATCGTATGCAAACAGGAAAAGAGGAATCGCTATGACTCGAATCGCAATCCGCGTTAGTATCGCTGCACTCATCGGACTTGGTGTCTCCATTGCCACATTCTCGATTTTGATTTGGCTCGGTTATGAACAAGCACTCACATCCGGTGAGCCAATCCAATTCTTGACTCGTGACATTTATCAATTCGAAAACGAGGTCGGGGTCGCCAATCAGAATCAGATGGCCATACTTGGTGCAGGTTTTATGGGAATCGCTATTCTCGTCGGAGAAATTGGGGCACGCCTCAAACAAAAATAACCGCTGCGCGTGCAGCGGTTATTTTTAGTGATGATGTCCACCATCGTGATCATGTGACTGAACTGTCGATTGTTCAATCTGGTCGATTTGGTCTTGCGGTACATCGCCGACAATCATCCATGCAGTTGGGGTATATACTTTCTGCCCTTCATGCACCATGCCGTTCACTTGATAGATTCCTTGATCGAGCTTCACGCTCGTCACGAGGTAGCCATCCCTTTCCGTCACTTCGTATGTCCGTGTGTCTTCGGTAGCATAAGGTGTGACTTGAATATGGCTTTCTGTCACGCGTTCGTCATTCGCTACTTTCATCGCAAGTGTCGTCGATCCGACTTCCACGCGTTCAGGTACAATCAATTGAATGCCAATCGGATCAATCGTACGTTCGATCGGTTGAAGTTGACATGCCCCTAACCAGATTGTCGCCATGATGACAGGAAGAACTGCTTTGAATCGTCTCATGCCGCCACCTCCGCTTTCAACTTCCGTCGACCGATGACCCAATCGAATACAAGTACGACGAGGATGCTGATTCCCGCGAGCGGTAATGTCACACCGAGAAGTAAAATCGAGATACCAACGATTCGTTTGATCCGTTCGTCTTCGAACCGCTTCATCTGTTCGATGGACCCGACTTTTCGTTTGCGCCACATCACGAACGAGCTGATGACCACAAAAATGAGACCTATACAAAGCGCGACCCCGACCAATTGATTCAGTAGTCCAAACAAACGACCTTCGTGGAAGGCGATGCCGACCGTAATCAGTTTTCCGAGAATCCCATAATCCGCATACGTTACAGAACTAAGTGTCTCACCGCTATATTGATCTAAGTTCACCGTTGCTTCTTTGAACGGGTGTCCTGCTGCCGATGTGACGGTATAGACGCCTGTTTCGCCTTCTGGAAGCGAGATCGTGTACGGTCGATTGATCGACGTATTGTTCACGACCTGATTCAAGTCAATTGGCAACAGTGTACTTGGTGAAGATGCCGGTACAAGATCTGTTTGTGTTGCCCAAGGTACGTCTTCTGCCACATCTTTTGTGGTTACAGTTGATTCCGGTTTAGCGCCAAATGCATAGGCATACAGCGGTGCTCCCGTATTTGTCGACGAGGAGACCCACTGCAACATCGCCCCCGACACGGAGGACCAGGCAAGACCTGAACTAATGATGATGACGAGACCTAGCGATGACCATAAAGCGACGCTACCGTGCATTTGTTTCCACCATTGCCGACCCTTCCCGAGCTTCGGCATGAGCATCCGAACCGGATTTTTCCCACGTGGCCAGAATAAGAACGTTCCCGTAATGAGAAGAATAATGGCCCATGATGCCGCAAGCTCGACAATCCAGTTCCCGATTTG
Source organism: Exiguobacterium sp. CH10 (assembly GCF_018617635.1). Taxonomy (NCBI): domain Bacteria; kingdom Bacillati; phylum Bacillota; class Bacilli; order Caryophanales; genus Exiguobacterium; species Exiguobacterium sp. CH10. The sequence continues at coordinate 187,363 of NZ_JACSKO010000003.1, read as the reverse complement.
TCCGCCTAATAGTGTGCCATGAATCACAACCAACAAATCCATACTACTTTCAGCAGTTCGTGTCCCTAAAACTTCGGCAGTTTCTGGATGAATATATGTATACATCATCTCATCATTGTTCATCCAACCGACTCGAGTCGATTCACCTTCATTCGGCAATCGAATCGATGTGATTATCGCATCCGGATATTCTGTCATGAATGATTCCTTTTGGATTTCTATCGGCTGTTCTTCCGTGAAAGATGCCGTCATCATGTCATTGTATTGCATCTTCGTGACTTGTGGTTCAAACAAATAAATGCTTCCTGTCACAGCCAAGATAATGAAAATCGGTGCAAATATAAGACCTGCATAAAAGTGCCAACGCCAAATCGCTTGATACCAAGCGTTACGTTTGTTCAATCGTTCCCCTTGCATAACGATTCCCCCTTATTTTTGTGTCCAACTTGTGAACAGATTGAGTATACAAGGAATGGAAACGTTTTATTCTTGCTATTTGTGACAACTATTCGTCGATATAGAGAAGTCAAAATGAACTTTAATTCATCTTTTTTTCACATATTCCAGGTCTTACTCCACACATTTTCACATAAACAAAGAGACGCCAACAAATTGGCGTCTCCAGAGTGTGATTAATTTGTGAACTGCTCTGCTTCTGTCGAACCGGCAAGTGCAGTCGTTGACGATTGCCCACCTGAGATAACGAGTGAGACTTCATCGAAGTAACCCGTCCCGACTTCACGTTGATGACGTGTCGCCGTGTAACCATGTACTTCAGCCGCAAATTCTGCTTGTTGCAATTCCGAGTAGGCTGCCATGCCACGGTCTTTGTATCCGCGTGCGAGCTCGAACATACCGAAGTTGAGCGCGTGGAATCCAGCGAGTGTGACGAACTGGAACTTGTATCCCATTGCGCCGATTTCCTGTTGGAACGTCGCAATTTCTTCGTCTGACAACTTCTTCTTCCAGTTAAATGATGGCGAGCAGTTGTAAGCGAGAAGTTTTCCTGGATACTTCGCATGAATCGCTTCGGCAAATTGACGTGCCTCTGCCAAATCTGGTTCAGACGTCTCACACCAGACGAGGTCTGCATATGGTGCATAAGCGAGACCACGAGCGATGGCTTGCTCGATACCAGCTTCTGTACGATAGAAGCCTTCCGGTGTACGCTCTCCAATGATGAATGGATGATCGATTGGATCGATGTCGCTCGTGATCAAGTTTGCCGCGTGTGCGTCTGTCCGCGCTACGATGATTGTCGGGACGCCCATGACGTCTGCCGCGAGTCGAGCCGAAATCAAGTTTTTCACAGCCGTCTGGGTTGGGAGTAACACCTTCCCACCGAGGTGACCACATTTCTTCTCAGACGAGAGCTGGTCTTCGAGGTGAACACCGGCAGCACCCGCTTCAATCATCGCCTTCGTTAATTCGAATACGTTGAGGACACCACCGAACCCGGCTTCCATATCCGCGACAATCGGTGCGAACCAATGCGTATCGCCTTTTCCTTCTGCCGTTTGAATTTGATCGGCACGTTGAAGCGCCTGATTGATTCGTTTGACGACACTCGGAACCGAGTTGGCCGGATATAAACTTTGGTCCGGGTACATGTGACCTGACAGGTTAGCGTCTGCCGCTACTTGCCAACCGCTTAAGTAAATGGCTTCAAGTCCTGCCTTCACTTGCTGAATGGCCTGGTTACCTGTCAATGCGCCGAGTGCATGAACATAATCACGCTCATGCATCAATTGCCACAGACGTTCCGCTCCTTTTGTCGCAAGCGTTTGTTCAATCACGATGGACCCTCGTAATTTCATCACGTCTTCTACAGAGTATGGACGTTCTACCCCTTCAAATCGTTCTGACTTCCAGCTGTTCACTAATTCTTCGCGTTGTTTCATTAACAAATCCTCCTGTATTATATTAATTTTAATTTATTCAATTTGTTATATAACAGATGATGCAAATTAAACACTTTAGTCGAGGTAAGCACAGCACTCCAACGCTGCTTTGAACGTCGAATGCTCCATCCCACAGCAACGACAGACGTTCTCTTCGTCCCGATCTTCCGGTTTGCGGAAGACGACGACTTCCTCAATCGGTTCCTTCATGATTTGAAGTGATCCATCTGCCCGGTCCAAGACGAGACGCATCAAGTCGTTCCCGTATACGAATGCTGTATTCGCAAGTGATGCTGTCGATTCTCCAGATACGATGCGGCGGACGACCCAACGTTCAATCAACTGTTCGCTTTCCATTTTTTTCGTAGTCATGATGAGGTTCCTCCTTTAAGGTTTAACTCCATAGTTTGTCGTTTCATAAATTCACGGCGACGGCGATGTAAGATCGGTTCTGTGTATCCGTTCGGTTGTTTCAACCCATGAAACACGAGTTCATGGGCAGCTTGATAAGCGATCGATTGATCGACGTTCGGTGTCATCGGTCGGTAATTCGGATCTGACTCGTTTTGCTCATCGACGACTTGCGCCATCCGATAAAGTGTGACCTCCACTTGATCTGCTGAACAGATGCCGTGATGCAGCCAGTTGGCCACGTGTTGACTCGAAATCCGGAGTGTCGCTCGGTCTTCCATCAGTCCGATATGGTGAATATCCGGTACTTTCGAACAACCTACACCTTGTTCGACCCAACGAACGACGTATCCGAGCAATCCTTGTAAATTGTTCTCGAGCTCTTCTTTGATCTCGTCTTGCGAATAGATGCGTGTCGCGAGCGGAATGTCGAGGAGCTGTTGTCGCTCATGTTTCGAATGAGGTTGCTTGATCAATTCTCGCTGTACATCAAAAGCATCGAGTTGATGATAGTGCATCGCATGGAGCGTCGCCGCTGTCGGTGAAGGCACCCATGCCGTCGTCGCCCCGGAGCGTACATGTGCAATTTTTTCACGCATCATGTCCCGCATCCGATCAGGCATCGCCCACATCCCTTTTCCGATTTGTGCTTGATGATGGAACCCGCTCTCGAGACCGGTTGATACATTCAACCGTTCATATGCAGCGAGCCAAGGTGACGTCTTCATTTCTCCCTTTCGACGCATCGGTCCGAGTGTCATCGAGGAATGAATCTCGTCCCCCGTCCGGTCGAGGAAGCCCGTGTTGATGAAGACGACCCGCTCTTTCACTTGAGCGATACAATTTTTCAAGTTGAGTGACGTTCGTCTCTCTTCATCCATCACGCCGACTTTTAACGTATGGCGCGGAAGGTTCAATAGATCTTCTACAGCGTCAAACAAGTCATTGGTGAATGCTACTTCTTTAGACCCGTGCATTTTCGGTTTGACGATATAGATCGATCCTTCCCGAGAGTTGAGGCGGCGATGTAGATGGCGACTCGCGATCAATGAAGTGAAGATGGCATCAACGATCCCCTCTGGTACCTCACGACCTTCTGCATCAAGGATCAAGTCCGTCGTCATCAAGTGTCCGACATTTCGAATGAATAAGAGTGCGCGTCCTGGGAGCACAACTTCCACTCCACCTTTTCCAATCAAACGCTTATCTTCGTTTAAACGTCGAGAGAGTCGCTTCCCGTTCTTTTGGAACGAGGCTTCAAGCGTCCCATCCATCAAGCCTAGCCAATTACGATACAGATGAACTTTGTCTTCCGCACAAACGGCTGCGACCGAGTCTTCACAATCCACGATTGCGGATAGGGCTGATTCGAGCTCGATGTCCATCAGTCCAGCAGGATCGACTTTTCCGACCGGATGTTCACGGTCAAATTGCAGTTCAACGTGCAAGGCATGGTGTCTGAGCATCAACGTCTTCAACTCGTTCGGTTCCCCGGTGTAACCGACGAAAGAATCATCTGCGAACGAATACTCGTCGTCCCCGATTGCCGCATAGACGACATCGTCACGAACGACGTATCGTGTCACTTCCTTGTGCGACCCTGACGGTAGCGGGAACGTGTCATCTAGAAACTGTTTCGCCAACCGAATAACTTCATTACCGCGAACGGGATTATATCCCCGTCCCTTTTCCATACCGTCCGCCTCTTCAATCATATCTGTTCCATAAAGGGCGTCGTAGAGACTTCCCCATCTGGCATTGGCGGCGTTAAGTGCATATCTGGCATTGTCTAACGGTACGACGAGTTGCGGCCCCGCTTGATGCGCGATTTCACGATCGACACCCGAAACATCGATGTTAAAATCTTCGACAATCGGTTCGATATAGCCGATTGACGTTAAAAATGTCTCATATTCGATTGGATCGACTTCTTCTTGGCGACTGTACCACTCCTGTAACAATCGCTCATATGTCATGCGCTGCTCCAGAAGTGTCTGATTTACTGGAATGAAACGCTCTAGAAGCGATTCAACGCCTTCCCAAAAAACGTTGATTTCCTGGGGTTCGAGTACGTTCTTATTCACAAATTCAACCAGCTTTTCATGAACATGATACGTATTTAGTCGTTCATAGTGTTCCAAGCGTTCACATCCTCCTTTAATCATTGTTATATATCAGTTGATTACAATATAGACTATTATATAACAGTTTGACAACCCATTTCTTAAAACTTTTTATTTGAAATCTTGTCAGGATGGGTTTACTATACGTTGTGTGACCCATCAATGATTGAGTCATCAATGATTTGAGGAGGCGATGTGTATGCGAGATTCTTGCTCGCTCCGTGATCAAATTCTCTATCACATCATCACCGTACAAAAAGAATTGGGGCAATTATTCGACTCTGAAATGGACGGGCTCAGCTTGAGTCGCTACGACATTTTAAGCAACCTGTATCACGTCGGTCCATTGCGACAACGTGAATTGCAACAGCGCGTCGATGTCGACCATGCCGCCATCACCCGACATCTGAAACAATTGGAGACACAAGGACTGATTACGCGGAGACGCTGTGAACAAGACAACCGTGTCATCTATGTCGAGTTGACAGACGATGGTCGTGAGCAAATTGCACATTGGACTGAGCAAAAAGAGTGCTTAACGGACCGACTTTTTGTCAACATGAAGGTAGAGGATCAACAACAGTTATTAGCATCCCTAACGATGTTACAAGATACAATTGACCATGAAAGGAAGACAACAATATGAACACTGCTACACAAAAAGACTTTATGGAGATTGTCAAAGGACGCCGCTCGATTCGTGTGTACGATGAGAACGTCAAAATCTCAAAAGAAGAAATGACCCAAATCCTTGAAGAAGCGACAACAGCTCCTTCATCACTTAACTTACAGCCATGGCGCTTCGTCGTCATCGATAGCGCAGAAGGAAAAGAAACGCTCCTTCCACTCGCAAGCTTCAACAAACGCCAAGTGGAAACATCTTCAGCTGTCATCGCACTCTTCGCTGACTATCAAATGGCAGATTACACAGAAGAGATTTTTGATACAGCAGTAGAGCGCGGTATGATGCCGGCTGAGGTCCGCGACCGTCAAGTCGACATGATCAAAGGCATCTTCAAAGACGCACCGAAAGAAATGGTCAAAGACAGCATCATGCTCGATTCAGGTCTTGTTGCGATGCAACTCATGCTCGTCGCACGTGCGCACGGATATGACACAAACCCAATCGGCGGATACGACAAAGCGAACATCGCTGAAGCGTTCGGTCTCGACAAAGAACGTTACCTTCCAGTCATGCTTCTCTCAATCGGGAAAGCAGCAGAAGAAGGGTACCCATCAGTACGCTTCCCAGTCGACCGCATCACAGACTGGAAATAATTCAAAAGGTTCAATCGCCTCAGCGATTGAACCTTTTTTTCATCCGATATATTTGACGACTTCGTTGAAGTCACGACGTGTTTTCGGTGCGAAATCACGCGCCCGATACCCAAATGCGACCATGACCGAAAGTGACCATTCGCCTCGTTCCATCACACCTTCTGAGATGAGCAACTCATCGATTTCCTCTTGATTGAACCCTTCAATCGGGCATGAATCAATTTCGATTTGTGCAGCGGCCGTCATCATATTCCCGAGTGGAATGTATGTCTGACGCTTGATCCATTCCTGGAAGACACGTTCATCATCCAAGAGACGATAGTCGTTCTCCTGGAACTCCTGTACCCGTTTCACGCGTTGCGCGTATTCTTCTTCCGTCCGGCCCTGTACACCCGTCACGATATGACGAATATAGTCCGCATCGTAACGCATCGCTTTCGGTGTTCTTGCGAGAATCAACACGAAGTGGCTCGCAGTCAAAGCCTGACCTTGCGCTCCCCATGCGTGATCTTTAATTTTTTGGAGCAAATCTTCCCGACGCACCACGACGAATTGCCATGGCTCGAATCCGAATGAACTCGGCGAAAGACGTCCCGTCTCTAAAATGAACTCCATGTCCTCTTCTTTGATTTTACGATCCGCATCGAATGCTTTCGTCGCTTGACGCCAACGATACGCTTCTAAAATGTCTTTCTTTTTCATCGTGCTCACTCCTCCATTACCAAGATGACTCCATCATATCAAACCGATAAATCAAAAATCGCTCATGAAGATTCTTCAGCGGCAATCGCACCGTTTGTACGTACTGAAAAGGTGTCTCGTCGTTTAAATAATGAAGGTACTCATCCGCCGGATAATATAAAATCACATCGACCGGGCGAGGATCTATTTCAACAGATTCGATGATGTTGGCAATCACTTGGCGGAAGACGTTCACGGAGAACGGATTAAAGAAGTAGAATCGATTCGCATCCGATGGAATCGTGAATTCCTCCGCGAGTCCTTGTTCCAATTGAACGCTTCCCCGATTACGATGTTTCTTCGTATAGCGCACCCAATTCTGGAGTGCCTCCTCGTGAAATCCACCGTCCATCTCGACACCGATCGCCCGCACGCGAAACGCATACGCCAAATAAAACGGGAGACGTCCTTTGCCCGAACCGAAATCAACAATCGTATCTGTGGACTCTAACGGATAAGCGTCCCGAAGCAAATCGAGTGCCTCGTAAGGAGTCGGCTCATAACGATGATATTCGGCCGAGGACGGAAATCCCTGCTGTGGTTTGACCGTCTCAATCTGTAGGAGTTGTTCATATTGCTGTTCGTTCATGATGAACCTCTTTCTTGAATGGATTGGAAGAATGGATGCCGCTCCATTTCTCTCGTAAATGACGTCTGTTCCTGATAGGCGACATACATGACATAAATCGGAACCAACACTTTAAACCAGCTTGGAAGTAAAATGAAGCTTGTCACGCCAAGTGGAATGAGTCGAAACCACAAATTTCGGTGGCTCGGCGTCCTGAAATAGATTAGGATTGCCATCGTCCGTCTGACGGTGCCAAAGCGATTCGGTCTCGGTCGATATAGTGGACGTGTCCGCTCACTCGTCTTCTCGATGGCACCTGAGGTTGTCAGCAGGACTCGGTCGAATGAGGCACGCTCACGTTCCCCGATTTCAATCTCGCGACCGATATTCGGATGTTTCGACACCCATCCTTCCCCTACGTATAACGCAAATGTGACCATCATGCTTCCGATCAACACACCGAGTAACACCGACTCAATCAATAGCGCATACACGCCTACAAAAGCAATCAACACGATCAATAATCGTTTCATGAGATGGACGTGTCGGAGGCGAAGTTGATACTGAATCCATGCATGGCACCAGGAGAGTAAGAAAAGCGCGGCTCCGAATGCGAGGATCTCGACAGTGGTTCTTCCCTTCACATGTAGAATCGGTGCGATCAATAGAAGATAGAATCCGTATTGAATCAGGTGTTGAGTCATCTGATATACGACGGAGTACCATTTCAACTGTCGAATGAGATGACGATCAGCTACGAGGATGAGGTCGGCGCGCTCTATCCATACAAACATGCGGTCCTGCCACATCACCCATCCGAACAGGATTGCCCATAACAGGTAAGGCACATCACGCAACCAATCGATATTCCCTTCCCATACGAGCCAGTAGGAATAGCCTGCCCATATGAGAAGAGGAATGACGCCGTATAAGAAAATCGTCCAGTCGACAATCAATCGGACCGTCTTCCACTGTTGTTTCATATAACGGGAGACACGCATCCAAAACAATCGTTTCGCAATCATCGGAGCGCCACATCTTCCATCATGTCAAATAAGGTCATCCCCTCTGTATCGAGTGCTTCACGAATCTCTGCTTTCGTCCCACTCGTCAAGAGTTCCCCGTCATCAATCCATACGAACCGGTCACACAACCGCTCGGCCGTATCAAGAACGTGTGTGACTAGTAAAACAGCGGCTCCCCTCGTGCGCTCCGCTTCTAACAATCGAAGTAATTGGATGGTGGTCGTTGCATCTAATCCGATAAACGGTTCATCGACAATCAATACATGCGCTTCTTGAATGAGCGTTAATAAAATCATCGCTTTTTGTTTCATCCCTTTTGAAAAAGAGGAGAGATACCGGTCTGTCACATGATCAAGTCGGAAAAGCTGCAGCAACTCCTTCGTCTTTTCCTTCGACTCGACACCCGTCAATTCATGGACGAGCGCAATATGTTCCGATAGTGTCAAATAATCGTAGTAAACCGGTTGCTCCGGGATGTACGCATAGCGTTCCATCTCGACGGTTCCTTTCATCCATGGAATCGTTCCTGTCAGACAGGCGATTGTAGTCGTTTTTCCTGCACCGTTCGACCCGATTATCCCTAAAATCTCGCCCGACCGCACATCAAACGAAATGCCTTGAATGACGGGCTCGTTTACCTCATATCCTGCTTGTTCAATTCTCACATCCACGATGGGTCCTCCTTACGAAAAAGTCGCCATCGCGGCGACTTTTACTTCACAATATTGACCGATGAAAACACAAATTTATCGTATCGGTGACGGGCAAACGAATACTCGAACGGTTTCCCGTTACTCAAATAGACGACTTGCTCGACTTCGATAATCGGTTCAGTGATATCATTCTTCAAGTAAGCTTGATCGTACTCATCCGGTTTATCTGCTCGAATCACTTTATGCGAGCTTGTAATCGTATAACCTAGATCTTCTTGAATATACGCGTACACGGACTTTTCTAAAATTTCACGTGTGATTCCTGTAATGAGGTTAGCAACCATGTACGTCAATTCGATGACATATGGCTCATCGTCTACGTAACGCACACGACGTATTTCATAGACTGGTTCTGTCAGCTCAATCATAAGATGATTGGCGACTTCCTGACTCGGAAACTTCACCTCAAAATTGAGGACTTCACTTCGTAACGAGCGATCTCCGATAACTTGAGTCAGCCCTCTCGTTTCTTTGCTAATCACGTTGATACGATCTTTTTGGAAGCTCGACTGTAAAATGAATGTTCCTTTACCACGTTTACGATAGATCAGCCCTTCCATGACGAGAATCTCAAGCGCACGTTTCATCGTCATTCGGCTCACTTCAAACTCTTGGGCCAAATGGATTTCATCAGGTAATGCACGTTCTAGCGGATAAACGTGTTCAATAATTCTTTTACGAATTTCATCAGCAATGGTTTCATATTTCGGTTTTTTCTTAGTAGACATATAGCACCTCATGTATAGACATATATGTACAATATATCAAAAAAAGCTGACAAAGAGTAGCCTTTGTCAGCTCGCTTCATTATTCTGTGAAACCTTTCGCTTCAATCAATTGTTTAAACCAGTGTCCTGATTTTTTTACAGTACGCTGTTGCGTATCTAAATCAATGCCTACAAATCCATAGCGATTTTTATAAGCATTGCTCCATGACCAATTGTCCATGAATGTCCAAAGATGATAGCCTTTCACGTTCGAACCCTCTTCAATCGCTTGATGCATCCATTTCAGATGTTCACGAATGAAATCAATCCGATAATCGTCTTGGACACTTCCGTTTTCGTCACGATAACGCTCTTCACCCTCGACACCCATTCCATTCTCTGAAATGAAGCACGGAATATTACCATAGTTTTCTTTTAGATTGATTAAAATATCATAGATTCCTTTTTCGTAAATTTCCCATCCACGATACGGATTCATTTTACGTCCAGGCATCTCATAGAAATCAAATAAGTTTTCCGGTAAGAATGGTGCGTCCGGATTCGGAAGCGATGCTTTTGCTTTCACGCGACGTGGCTGGTAATAATTGATGCCAAGCAGGTCGACTGTATGTTCGCGAATGAGTTCAAGATCGCCTGCTTTCATCTGTGGCATCGCATCTTCCGACTTCAGCACATCTACTAATTCTTGAGGGAACGTACCTAAAACAGATGGATCGAGGAACGAGCGATTGAACATCGCATCAGCAATGCGCGCTGCGCTCAAATCAGCTGGGTGCTGACTTCTCGGATATGAGGGTGTCAGATTTAAGATGATTCCGATTTGCCCTGATTGTCCCATGTCACGATACGCTTCGATTGCCATCGCACTCGATAAGATCGAGTGGTACGCTACTTGGACAGCTCGCTTGAAATCAACAACGTTTGGATAATGAAAATCATATAAATATCCACCCTCTACCGGTACAATCGGTTCATTATGCGTGAACCACTTCTCGACGCGGTCACCAAACAACTCAAAGCATGTCTTCGCAAAGGTGACATATGCCTTCACGACTTCCCGTGACTCCCAACCACCTTGTTCTTGAAGCGCCATCGGCATATCAAAGTGATACAGATTGATGAACGGTTCGATACCATGATCGATTAAGCAATTGATGACATTGTTATAAAATGTGATTGCCTCTTCATTTACTTCCCCGACACCTTGTGGAAAAAGACGTGACCATGAAATGGAGAAACGGAACGTGTTATGCCCGAGTTCTTTCATCAATGCGATATCTGCTTCATACAAATGATAGAAGTTTGAGGCTTCTGTTGCACTCACGCCATTGAAGAAGCGGTTCGGCTCTTGCATGTACCAGTAATCCCAGATGTTCAATCCTTTTCCACCTTCAAAAGCAGCACCTTCCATCTGTGTAGCTGAAGAAGCCGTTCCCCACCAAAAGTCTGTCGGAAATTGATAGGTCTTTTGCTCTCTCATACGTGTTTGTGTCGGGTTCGTCATTATTTATCTCTCCCTTATTTGTATTTTCTCTATGTGTTTACACTGCTTCTTGTTTATCTGTTGATTCTTCTAATTCTTTTTTCAAATTCATTCGGTCGATAAATTTCAAGAACGGGAACCAAATCGCCAAAATAATGAAGAAGTTCACGATTTGAAGAAGACCTCCTGCAAGCGAGTTCGTCGCCATGACACCACTCAAGAACATCGGGACAGTCCATGGAACCGCGACACCAGTTGGTGGTGGGACTAAGCCTGTTGACATCGCGAAGTATGTGACCGTCACCGTCACGAGCGGTGCGACAATCCAAGGAATCATGATGAGCGGGTTCATGACGATCGGAAGTCCGAAGATGACCGGCTCGTTTACATTGAATAGTCCAGGTCCGAGGGATAGTTTCCCGATTTGTTTCAACTGTTTCGATTTCAAGAACAACAAGATGGCCACGACGACAGCCAGTGTAGATCCGGAACCACCAAGCCCTACCGTGTAAATTTCAATGAACTGTTTACTGATAATGTTCGGAACATCTCCAGTCGAGGTATAAGCCGTCAAGTTTTCCACAGATAATGTGTTCCAAATCGGGTCCATCACCGAGTTGACGATGACCTGACCGTGGAGTCCGAAGAACCAAAATAGCTGAACGAAGAAGATTGCAATCAACGTTGGAATGAGACCATTTCCTAATGTCACAAGCGGTTGCTGAACGACGTTGAAAATGACGTCATGAAGATTCGTATTGAATAAGTTCGTTACGATGATGTTGAATGTTAAAAATACAGTCAGGGTTAACAATGCAGGAACAAGTGCTGAGAATGATTTCGCAACAGCTGGCGGTACTCCATCCGGCATCTTGATCGTCCAGTTCTTTTGAACGACAAATCGATAAATCTCACCGGACAGGAATCCTGTAATCATCGCAAGGAACATCCCTTTTGCTCCAAGACGATCCAATGGAAGGACATTCCCGACTGCCTCTGACATGCCGTCCACTTCAATCAAGAACGGCGTTAAGAGAAGGAATGACACGAGCGAAATCGCTCCCCCGAACACAGCCTCGACTTGATAACTTTTCGATAGATAATACCCGATACCGAAGACGACAAAGATAGACATAATCCCCATCGTTGCAGATGGTGCGTTTCCGAGTGATGTTTTAAATACACTGAGTGTACTTTCGGACATGAAACGGTCGAGGAACGGCAGGTTTGCAATGACGACGATGATTGACCCAAACATGGTAATTGGGAAAGCGAGCATGAATGCATCTCGCAATACTTGTAAATAGCGACTGTTGTTTAAATAGGTCGCCATCGGCATGAGCAGTTTACTGATCATGTTGAACATTTTATTGTCCTGTGACATATGATTCACCCTTCTTGATTAGGATTTACAATCTTTTGTTCGACCATTTCGACCAAACCCGCTGTCAAATCAAGCATCGTTTGCGTAGACATCAAATGGTCCTCTGCATGAAGAAGCAATAACGATACGTCTGTTTTTTCTCCATTCGCTTCTCTCTGAATTTGTGAAAAGTGTGTTTGATGTGCTTCTTTTAATTGTTCGCGTGCCTCGCCAATCTTTTCTTCGAACGTTTCATAAGAACTCGTTTTATACAGTTGAATCGCTTCCTGAATCGTACTTCTCGCATTGCCACTGTGCAAAATCATCATGAACGCCATTTGTTCCAAAGTTAACTCATCTACCTGTTCCACGTTGTTCACCCCATTAATTTCATGGCTTGCTCGTATGCAGCTTTTCCGTTCGCCGTGCCGTACGCCATCATATCGATTACTTCAATCGGCGTTGATGTTTGTGCTTTCAATTTATCCAATAGGAATCGCATTTGTGGACCAATCAAAATCACATCTGCCTCGTCCATCTCGGTTACAACCTGGTCTTGACCAACTGCCCAAATCTTCGCCTCATCCCCAATTGATGTGGCGTGATCCTTCATCTTCGTCACGAGTAAACTCGTCGACATCCCTGAACTACACGCTAATAAGATTTTCTTCATGTGTCCTCACTCCTTATTTGAAATCGTTTACATATTTTATTATACACATGATTTATTTCATGTCTATACTTGATTTAAACTTTGTTTAGTTTTTAAATTCATAAGTGTATATTAAATAATAGGAGGATGGAATATGAGCGCTATTCTTTTACAACCACACTATCAACACCGACTTTGGGGAGGGGAGCGTCTGAAGCGATTTGGTTTCGAATTCAATGACCCTTCAATTGGTGAAGCCTGGACGGCTTCTGCATTAGAAAAAGGCAGTTCAGCCGTTGCTTCTGGACCTTACATTGGTCTTTCTTTGCATGAACTCTATCAACAACATCCAGAGTTGTTTCAAATTAGCTCGGATGTGTTTCCGCTATTAATTAAATGGATTGATGCAAACGATGATTTGTCTATTCAAGTTCATCCGAATGATTTGTTGGCAAACCGACTCGAAAATGAACCATATGGAAAAAATGAATGTTGGTACATTCTCGATGCTCCGGCAGATGCGACACTCATTTACGGTCACTCCTATACCACCTTGGAAAATTTCAACAAAGCGCTTGAAACAGGCGATTTGGAAAACGGCTTAATACGAAAACCGATTCATGCCGGTGATTTTTTCTATGTCCCAGCTGGAACGGTGCATGCGTTGACAAAAGGGGTATGCGTACTGGAAATTCAACAAAGTTCGGACACAACCTATCGTCTATACGATTACGAGCGAGTAGATGTGACGACCGGTCGTCCTCGTGAGCTTCATGTAGAGAAGGGAGTCCTCGCTTCTTTCGTCCCTCACCTTGGCTATAGCGAACCAATCCGTCAACTCGATCACTTTCGAACACGTTTGACGAAGAATCCATTCTTCTTCGTGGAAAAATGGCACGTTACAGCGAAAGAAAAGATTTCGACCGACACGTTTCGGTTACTATCTGTCGTGCAAGGAACATTAATCATTGATGAGATGGAAGTACCTACGGGAGGTACACTCCTTCTCCCGGCCAATGAGTCGTTCTTGATTGAGGGAGAAGCGACTTGTTTAGTGACTGGTGTTCCTTCCGATGAGAAGCAAGTCGTCCGAATCGGGATCGATTTAGGAGGGACGAACACTCGGATTGCGGCTGTTTCACTCAAAGGTGAAGTACTAAAACAACTTACGTTTAACACGCAGCCTCACCTTCCTTTTGAAGAAGCATTACAATCTATCGAGACTGCGATTCATCAATTCAATGTTGAATTCGATATCCAGCATGTCGGGCTTGTGGCACCCGGTCCACTCGATTTGAAACAGGGAATGTTTTTAACTCCTCCAAATCTTCCGAATTGGCACAATCAAAAAATCGTTGAGCCTTTAACACAGAGTCTCGGCTATTCTGTCACCCTTGAAAACGATGCGAATGCGGCAGCTCTCGCAGAAGCCAAATTTGGGGCAGGGAAAGGATTCGATTCTGTTTTTTATGTAACAGTCAGCACAGGGATTGGTGGCGGATATGTCTATAAACATCAAGTCATTCGAGGGGCGAACGGCAGTACCGGTGAAATCGGAAATATGATTATCCGTTCGAACGGACCAGCTCACCCTGTACTGAATCGAGGCTCTCTCGAATCACTCGCTAGTGGTACGGCGCTCATGAATCGCGCAAGCGAAAAGGGGTATACAAACGTCCCTTCGCTATTATTAGATGATGAGTACCGCCATCACTTCGTCGAGGAACTGGCCAGCGGACTAGCTAATATCATTCATACCGTCGATCCTGATGTGATTGTATTAGGGGGCGGCGTCATGATGTCGGCCTCATTATTTTGGAACGAATTACAACAAGCAGTTTCGAATAAAATGTATCCACATGCTAGTGGAAAAACGTGTCTATGCCTCACTCAATTGTCAGGAGATGCGGGCGTGATTGGCGCTGCCTTTGTCGAAGCATAATGAAATTTGAAAAACGGACGTTCATCGTGAATGTCCGTTTTTCCGTATACAGAAATGAAAAATAAATCAACATTATACTTTACGAATCATTTGCGATTTCTTTTCTAGATTGAGTTAGATTCGTTTACTTTAGCGTGGTAACGTGAAATGATAATGATACCAACTCTTTAAAGTGAGGTGACGGTGTGTCTAACACAGAGCACGAACAAGCGACATCTATTTTGCATCACCTCTTTACCGCCTCATCATTTGTCGGAATCGACTTCGGATCGGGTCCGAACCATCATCTCCTCTATTTCAGTCGCCAAGGATTGGAATCTTGGATTTCCATTGAGGGACCATGGCATGTCCATGCGACGCAAAGTACGTTCGACGAAGGAGAACAACTCGAACAACTCATGCGACTTCGTCGAGAGCGCATCCATCACGTACGACTCGGTCACGAACATCCCCATCTCGAACTCGAATTTGAATCAGGTTCTCTCCTATTCATCAATGGATTTCAAGAACAATTTGAATGTTGGCAAGCAGGTGACGCGCGACCGCTCGGCGGAGACGCCTATCTGTTGGTCGCGATGCCGCAAGGTGAGCTTGCTGTGTTTGCTGACGGAGACGACGAATGAGCGCATGGATGGAGATTGTCTTATACATGTTGGTTGCCGGGGGCGTTAGCCTCGCGATCATCTTATTGCGAAAGATTACGAAAGCATGAAAAAAGCGGCCGAGGCCGCTTTTTTCATTTGACTGATTCTTCTTCATATAAGCTCGCGCCTTGTGAACGAATCACATCTTGGTACCAGAAGAACGATTCTTTCCGTTTTCGTTCTAACGTCCCGGTACCGTCGTCATGTCGGTCTACGTAAATGAAACCGTACCGTTTGCTATACTCACCTGTCGAGGCACTCACCAAGTCGATACAGCCCCAACTCGTGTACCCCATCACTTCAACCCCGTCTTCGATTGCATCCATCATCCCTTTTAAATGGTCGCGTAAGTAATCAATCCGATAGTGATCATGAATTGTTCCATCCGACTCGATTTGATCATATGCACCTAATCCGTTCTCGACGATGAACAACGGGAGCTCATAACGCTCATATAACTTGTTTAAGATGACGCGAAGTCCGGTCGGGTCAATCTCCCATCCCCAATCGCTCGCCTGTAAATATGGATTCTTGACCCCGCTCATGATATTTCCTTCCGCTTCATCTTGGTCTTTTTCTGCCTTTTCAGTACGCGACATATAGTAACTGAGCGAAAAGAAATCAACTGTATTTTCTTTTAGAATTTCAAGATCACCATCTTCCATTTCGAGTTCAATGCCGTTCTCCCGGAAGAAGCGCTTCGCAAAACTTGGATATTTCCCACGTACATGGACATCCCCGCAGAAGAAGTTCATCATCCGCTCAGCATCGTGTGCAAACCACACATCGTCCGGGTTTGAGCTGTATGGATAGACTGGAGCTGCAATGAGCATACATCCAATTTGCATCGTTGGGTCAATCTCGCGTGCCGCTTTCGTTGCGAGTGCACTTGCTACCAGTTGGTGATGAAGTCCCTGATATGTGAGTTGTAATGTATTTTCCTCTTCGCGAACCGCAATTCCTAGACTGAGCATTGGCATAAATTGTGCTCCGTTGATTTCATTGAACGTCAACCAATATTTGACCTTACCTTGATAACGTTCGAATAAGACGCGACTATACCGTTCAAAATATTCCACGAGACGGCGATCACGCCAACCTCCATAATGTTTTGCAAGATGCAACGGCATCTCATAGTGAGAAATCGTGACGAGTGGTTCAATGCCTTGTGCGACCAACTCATCGATGACGCGATCGTAGAATTGAAGACCTTCCTCGTTCGGTTCAACTTCATCTCCATTCGGGAAAATTCGTGACCAAGCAATCGACATACGGAACGTCTTGAATCCCATTTCTTTAAAGAGGGCGATATCTTCTTTGTAGCGATGATAGAAGTCGATCCCTTCATGGTTCGGATACGAATATTCATCATGTAATTCAAAATCAAACGTTGGGTCATGAATGATCTTCATTCGGTGCTTCCCACCAGGCATCACGTCAGCGATCGAAAGTCCTTTACCACCTTCCTGATAACCGCCCTCTAGTTGATTGGCCGCAGTGGCCCCGCCCCATAAAAATTCACTCGATACTTGTTTCATATTGTCTCCTCCTTTGTTATACAATGACGCGCAATACGCCATGATTCGCTTCTACCGCTCCTGTGTAAGTTGGTAATACGTCTAAATAATGATCGGTATTCGTCACAATGATTGGTGTGATCGTGTCATATCCTTCACGAGCGATGGCATCCATATCAAACCGGACGAGCGAATCTCCTTCTTTCACTTTCTGTCCATCCGTCACAAGTGTTTCAAAGTACTTCCCGTTTAATTTAACCGTGTCTAAACCAATGTGAATCAATACTTCCACTCCCGTGTCAGATCGGAGGCCAATCGCATGTTTTGATGGGTAAACCGTGACGATTTCGCCGTCAAACGGAGCATACACGGTACCTTCTGAAGGCATGATGGCAATCCCTTTCCCCATCGCCCCACTTGAGAATACTTCATCTCGAACCGTTTCAAGCGACACGACTTCTCCTTTCAATGGAGCTGAGACCGGAAAGCCTACCTGCTCAGATACAGACTGGGCGACCTCTTGTTCTTGCGACTCGACCGTCGCTTCTTCTTTGTGGAAGACCATTGTCAACACGAGAGCGACCACCGTTGCTACCGCCATTCCGATAAATGCTCCGTAAAATGCTAAATCGACACCCGTTGGAGGAATCATGACCGGAATGCTAAAGATTCCGAGTCCTCCCATCGCATAAGCTGCTGTACCGAACAAACCTCCTACTACACCACCAGCCGCTCCACCAACTACTCCAAACACAAATGGTTTTTTACGCGGAAGCGTCAAGCCATAGATAGCCGGCTCCGTAATTCCAAACACACCTGCGATTGTGGAAGATGTTCCTAACCCTTTCACTTTCGGGTTTTTGGCTTTTAAGGTAATCGCGAGAACCGCACCTACTTGACCAAATGTGGCCATCAATACACCGACAACAATCGTATCCATGCCGACAACCGATAAGTTGTTGATGATGATCGGCACAAGTCCCCAGTGAAGCCCGAACATGACGAGCACTTGCCAGAACGCACCGATGAATGCGATGGCGATGGTCGGACTCAAGTCATATAAGAATGAGTATCCGTTCGCCAACCCTTGACTCGCATACGTCGCGACCGGTCCGATTGCTAAAAACGTTAGCGGAACAACGAGTAACAATGCCATCATCGGCGTTGTGAAGTTTCGGACGGCCTCATGTGTATGGCGGTTGAAGAATGTTTCTACCTTTGAAGACACATATGTCGCCAAGATAATCGGGATGACCGAAGACGCATAACTCATCAAGACGACTGGTACATTGAGGAACGTTAACGACTCACCGGCTCCTTGAATGGCGACAATCGAAGGATAAACGAGCGCTCCCCCGATAATCATCCCAATATACGGGTTCCCCCCAAATTTCTTCGCAGCCGAATGTCCTAAAATCACTGGTAGGAAGTAAAATAGTGCGTCTGCCGCGGCATTTAAGACGACATACGTCCCCATCTCTTGCGTTAATAATCCGAGCGCGACGAGAATCGCAAGTAATCCTTTCAACAGACCACTACCTGCCATCGGTCCGAGGATCGGCGTAAAGATTCCGGCAATCACATCGATCAATCGGTTGAATACACCTGATTTTTCTTCATCCTCGGTTGAAGATGTCTGGAAACCACCAACGTCAACCACCTCTTTGTAGACGTAAGGTACATTGTTTCCGATGACGACTTGAAACTGTCCGCCGCTTTGAACGACGGTGATGATACCATTTTGTTGTTTTAATGTCGCCGCACTCGCTTTTGATTCATCTTTTAGTTTGAAGCGCAACCGCGTTGCACAGTGAAAGACGCTTTTGACGTTTTCTTTACCACCGACATGTTGCACAATCGTTTCTGCCAGTTGTTTGTATTGGTCCATCTTGTTCACTCCTTATCATTTTAGGTAAAAAGAAAAACCTAAATCACCACACAACAAATTGTGTAGTCATTTAGGTTTGGCCTGCATCATCAGTAACCATCCTTAGGGTCGGCGTTCTTTCATTAAGTTTTCGATATGAATCATCATATACAGCCGTTCGTCCATTGATACGTCGTAATGATATTTCGTCGCAATCAACCCGGCGATTTTTTCGACACACTCAAACGCTTCCGGGTATCGTTGCTTCACCATCAGGAACAAGGTTTCGTCACCCGTTGACTTGACCTTCTCTCCAGATGCAAGGCGCTGCACAAAATATTTTAAATGTGTCAAAAAGCGTGCATACGCGTATGACTCTTCGTCCAATTCGATTTGAAAATGGTACGTAATGATCGTCAGAATCGCTTGCGTAGCTCGCGTCATCTCGGTGACAAGATGCAGGTTTTCACCTTTGACACCAGACATCGTCGCATTGACGAGATGTAAGGCAATCGCAACTGCCTCGTCTTCATCAAGTTTGACCTTGTGCCGCTCATTGATCAGTTTAACCGCTTCTTTTCCGATAGCGAACTCCGGAGCATAAAATCGTTTCACTTCCCAAACGAGAGGATTTCGAATTTGGATTCCATCCTGATACCGACTGAGTGCAAAATGAAGGTGGTCTGCTAGCGTCACATATAACGAATCATGGATGGGTTGATCCAATCGTTGTTCAGCCAACCTGACAATCTGCTTCACCGTTTCCATCTCATCTGTCGGCATTTCATTTAAAAAGTGAACGAAACGCTCATAGCTTTCTTTACTCTCGAGCGTAAAGATTTTTTCGATTCGTGTCTGGTCAATTGGATCGCCTGGTCGCTTTTGAAACGCAATCCCGCGCCCCATCACAACCTGCTCTTGACCGTTCGCATCGATGGCTACGACATTGTTGTTGAACACTTTTGAAATATGCATGGTCTCCTCACCTCGCTCTCATTCAACTGAACTGAAAAGAAAAAAACCTAAATTCACACCAGAGTCCAATATGGAGTCATGGCATCAATTTAGGTTTTGCCTGCATCACCAGTAACAATCCCAAAGTGGATTTTCTTCTTTTCGATATAAGCATACTCCCTAGACATCTTGACGTCAACATAAAATTAAAACGCTTACATCGTGACCGTTTTATTCATCGAACAAGACCCGCTGCATCCGCTCTGGCGCATCCAAATAGTCGCGCATGACCTTTACATGTTCCAGATCATCAAACGCTGTCGGGGTAAGCCCCGTCTCCACATGCAAAATCATCGCACCTGGATACGACATCAAAATGGGTGAGTGACTCGCAATGATGAATTGACTTCCCGATTGTACGAGTTCATGCATGCGCGCGAGCATCGTTAGCTGGCGCATCGGTGACAATGCAGCCTCTGGCTCATCCAAAATGTAGAGACCGTCTCCACGAAAACGATGTAGCATGAGGGAGAGAAACGCTTCCCCGTGTGATTGTTCATGAAGGGAACGCCCGCCATACGACTCATAAAATCGTTCAAGATCGGGACCAGATTTCGCCATTTCGTCCACATAACTCGATAGCTGATATGCCGTTTCAGCACGTAAGAAAAAGCCATCTTTCGGACGATACGGGCCTCGAATCGGACGAAGCGCTTCAAACAAAGAACTATGCGTCGACTCTGTTTCAAATTGGAAGGAAGGTGCTCCGCCTTCTGGATTGAATCCGGCCGCCACGGCCATCCCCTCAATCAATGTCGATTTCCCACTCCCATTCTCTCCGACAAGAAACGTGACAGGATGATGAAACGATAGTTCATCGAGTGTCTGAAAAATCGTTAACGTATACGGATAGCCTGTCGAACGGATTCGTTTCCTCTCTAACCGTACCCCACGCAAAAACAAAGTCATGTCCATTCGATCCAAAATGTCGCCCCCTTCTCTGAATCAACCCCGTAAGAAAGTCCTTGTGCTTCAAGAAGTAATTTCGTGATGGCGAGACCTAGGCCATGTCCGTTCGAGCGGTCTCCTTTCACATACATATCCCAAATGGAATGCTGGATGGTAGGGTCAATTCCCTTCCCTTCATCTGTCACTTCTAATCGATTTGGCGTCAGTCTGATGGTGATGCATCCCCCAAGAGGACTCGCTTCATACGCATTTCTCAAGAAGTTCGAGAGAACCCGTTCCATCGCTAGACGATCAGCTTGAATCATTACAGACTCCAATTGTAAATCGAGCGTCACGTCTTTTTGTCGGAACCACTCGGACATGCGTGAAGTCAGTCGACGAATCAAGTCATCTAGTTGAAGCGACTCTATTTCAAGCGGAATCGTACCGGACGACAACTTTGAATATTCGAGCATCTGGTTGACGAGTCGGTCAATCCGGTCCACTTCCTCGGTAATACTTTTCCCGGTCATCGAAATATCCGATGTCTCCACAACACCTAGCTCCAGCATCTCCGCCTCGTTCCGAACGATGGCGAGTGGTGTACGCACATCATGCGTCACCCCGGATATAAATGATTTTTGAAGAGCCTCTTTTTCTTGAAGCGATTCATTCATACGACCAACCGTGACAGTCAAATCTCCAATCTCGTCATTCGTCACATTCGGTAGAGTGATGTCGTGTCGTCCCTCCATGATCGATGCGGTCGCTTGCTTCAACTCCACGAGCGGCTGCGTGAGCCGACGACTCATCCAAAATGTGACGCCGATGGCAACCAACAGTGCCAGGATAAACCCACCTGCTAGGATAAGATAGATTTGCTGAAACTGTGGATTCGAGAACGGTACGGGGCTGTACGTCACGATTTGAATATCCCCATCTTCTTGTAAATACGTCAAGAAGCGGGTGCCGTTCACACTCACTTCGTCCTGAACCGCTAAGTCATTCGGGTCAAGGCTGATCGGCATCATG
Organism: Exiguobacterium sp. CH10; assembly: GCF_018617635.1. Classification (NCBI taxonomy): domain Bacteria; kingdom Bacillati; phylum Bacillota; class Bacilli; order Caryophanales; genus Exiguobacterium; species Exiguobacterium sp. CH10. Next base: position 165,473 of record NZ_JACSKO010000003.1, on the reverse strand, counting down.
CGATGCATCCGTCCACCACGTTCGAGCTCGACCCGTTGTCCGTCCTGAAATAGGAGCACGTCTAGTTGACCTGGAATCCCACGTCCCTCTTGAACGGCCTCATACACAATCGCCGCCTCGCGCTCCAATTGTGCATATGTTTCGTCTTCTGCGAAACGTCCAATCAATAATGACGTGAGTCCGAAAGTTAAGAGTGCCATCACAGCAAGTGGTAGAACAGCCGTCCACAGTAATTTCTTCATCAACCGATTCATGACAGTCCCTCTAAGCGATAACCGACCCGGTGAACGGTCTTCAACTGTTCTTTCAGTGTGGGTGATTTATCACGTAGTTGTTTAATATGAGTGTCGACCGTACGTGTATCTCCGACGAACGCGTAATCCCATACGTCGTCAAGCAGGCGATTCCGGTCCAACGCCTCTCCGACGTGCTTCCATAGATACAAAAGTAGTTCATACTCCTTGTTCGTCAGTCGAAGCGGATATCCGTTCTCCTGTACCATTCTCGATTTGATATCGATAGTGAGCGCTCCGAATTGAATCACATCGGTCTGTTTGACGAGACGTTTCAGTCGAATCTCCAGCTCTTTCAAGACAATCGGTTTGACCAAGTAATCGTCTGCCCCGAGCTCCAATCCGAATACGCGATCATCTGCCTCGCCTCGTGCCGTCGTCAAGATGATGGCAGGTGCGGGCTGTTGCGCTTTCAATGTCGGAATCAAGGTCCACCCTTCCCCATCCGGTAAGCGGACATCCAATAAGACTGCATCAAATCGTTGATGCAGCTGTTGTTTCGCCTCACTCAAGGTCATCGCCACAGTCACCTCAAACCCGGCATAGGTTAAAAAACGGGACATGCCGTCCGCCAGTTTTTGTTCATCTTCCACAACGAGTACGTTCATCTCCTATCGCCTCCACATCCATTATATCGCACACATCGAACGTCCCACCGTTTCCCAAAGACAATTTGCAGAAATCTTGCAACTCCCTCACAACTTCTAACGCCTTCAGTTCTACACTTGAAGTAACAAAGGAGGAGATACACATGAAATCAACAAAACTTGCAATCGCCTTAGCGGGTCTTTTAGCCGTCTCGGGCACAGGCGTATATGCCGCGACGAATGACACGACGACTGATGAATCGACAACGACAGCATCCACACAATGCGAACGTGGTGAACGGGGTCCTGGTATGTTCGGTGACCGAGAAGCGGGACATGCCGCTCTCATTGAAGCGCTCGGTTTAACGGAAGAAGAAGTGGATGCGGCTCGCGAAAACGGACAATCACTTCCTGAGCTTGCAGAAGAGAAAGGCATCTCAATCGAAGCATTCATCGATGCGATCATGTCGTCGCATGAAGAAAAACTCGCAACCGCTGTGGAAGAAGGAAACTTGACGCAAGAAGAAGCCGATCAAATCCTTGCGGACCACGAAGAACGTTTTGCCGATGTGACGAGTTACGATGATTTAGAAGATGCTCGCGGCATGCGTGGCGGACGTGAAGGTGGTCGCCATGGGCATGGGCACGGTCCACATCATGACGATTCATCCTCTTCAGATGACGATGCTTCAACAGAGAGCGACAGCAACGTAGAAAATCAAAGCAACAGCTTATAAGTCAAAAGGCAGCCACCGCAAGTGGCTGCCTTTTCATATGACGAGTAATAACAACGCATAACCCAACAATCCGATTAAAAACGCACCAAAACTACTTTCACGTTCAGCAGGCAACTCTTCTTTCATGACGTTCAAAATCACCCCTCCTGCTAAAAAAGCGACAACGATGGACAAGCCGAGTTCATTTACTTCTGCAAATGTACCGACTCCCCATCCTATAAGCACGGCAAGCGCTAAGAAGATGCGCCCTTGTCGATCGTAAAGTTGCTGATGATGCTGACGCAATCCTTGATCGACCGTGATAAAGTGTATGCCGAGCGCCACAAAGTAAAGGAACATCGTGCCATTCGATTGAAACTCACTTTCTGCGAGTACATACCCGATGCTAAACGTATAAAGCGTGAACGAACCGATGTGAATCCAAAATACATACGGTTTTTGTTTGCGTTTATTCGCCGTCGCGAAACGTTCGAGTCCATAGAAGACAGCTAGTCCTAACATACTGATAATCAAGATATGGTTTTCAAGGGAAGCGAAGACGTTATTCCCAATCTCGCCTTCAAATTCGCGTTGATATTCATTTAACTCTGGTAAGAGATGAAGAAATACATAAGCAACGGCAATCCCGCCAGCCACTGACAAAAAACGGCTCCTCGGCACTTCACGCACGTGAATGAGCTTTCCTGAAAAAAAGTGAATCACGGCAAAACCGAGTGCAAACCAAAAACTTAACTCGAACACATAAGCCCCTCCCAGATTAAGACTTCTCTTTATGTGCTCTTACCCTTTCATCGTATGCTACATTCATTTTCGGTTAGATTGCTCTTGTTTCTTTCTTTCTCGAATCTCTTTCTCCACTCGTCGCAACGCTTTTTTCGATCCTCGTGCAAAGTCGTGCGCTTCCTTTCGTTCTTGATACGTCGTAAACAACGTATCCAAATCATAATCAGCCGGATAAAGTTCTGTTGCCCGTGCTTCTAACCGCACACGGCGACTCGGCAACTCTACGTACTCTGCATCCACAAACACTCGTACATGCCGACGCGATGCATCAAACGAATAGACAAGACCGACTTGATTCGTCTCGAGTAGACGAACACGGTCACCTTTTTCAAAACGCTCTGCTTCTTCAAGTGGTACCACTTCCACTTCTCGCGTTATTTTAGATTCATCGACTTTCGTAGTGTCATACGTTTTCTCGTTCATGTAACGAGATGCCTGTTTGAGAATCGCTTCCGGCAACTTCATCTTACGAGCGATAAATAAGGCGTTGCTGTCGCCAGACTGCCCCATGAGAAGTCTGTATTTCGGTTCGAGCGTTTCCGGGTCAAACTGCATCGCAGCGTTCATGAAATCTGGATGCGCTTCAGAATACGATTTGATTTCTCCATAATGCGTCGACGCCACAACGATTGCGCCCCGTTTATATGCCGCTTCTAAAATGGCAATCGCAAGAGCGGCCCCCTCATTCGGTTCCGTCCCACTTCCGATTTCGTCGAATAACAAGAGCGACCGTTTTCCTGCAGTTTGCATGATTTTCGCGACATTGTGCATGTGTGCCGAGAACGTACTGAGCGCCGACTCCAAATTCTGATTGTCTCCAATATCGACGAACACCTCATTGAATGTCGAGATAACCGTATCGGGATGGGCAGGAATATGCAGACCCGTCATCGTCATGAGACTGAGGAGTCCAATCGTTTTCAATACGACCGTCTTTCCGCCGGCGTTCGGTCCCGTGATAATCAAGCCGCGATAGTCCGTACCGATGGCAAAATCGAGTGGCACAGCGCTTTCTAAGAGCGGATGGCGTACTCGTTTCAATTGGATGCGCCCGGTCGCATTCACATGTGGTGTCACGCCATCAATCGACTGACTGTACTTCCCTTTGGCGAAGACCATATCGTACTGGGCGATGACGTCGAGCGTCGCCTCGATGTCAGGAAGGACTTCTGCCACCGCTCCTGTCAACGTCGCTAGTACTTGATACACTTCTACCGCTTCTTCCGTACGTTTGACGACGAGTTCGGCGTTCAATTTTGAAATGGCTTCCGGTTCGATAAAGACCGTCGTGCCGCGATTCGATGTGTCCACAATCGTACCTGCTACTTTATGCTTATATGAAGCTTTGATTGGAATGGTGAAGCGGTCCTGTTTTTTCGTGACGAATCCGTCTTGAATCATCTCACGATTCGCGGCGCTCTTCAAAAATTTGGCTAACCGCTCCTCGATGCGTCCTTCCAAAATATCGACTTGTTTTCGGATTCGTTTCAACTCTTTTGACGCCTCATCGACGACCTGACCGGCTCGAATCGCTTGCGTGATGTCTTCTTCGAGCGTTCGCCATTCGCCCATTCCGGCAGCATATGCGGATAAGAGTGGTGCGAAAAATTCATGTTCGAGCATGAATCGCTTCAGCTTGCGAGCGCCACGTAAAAACTCGGCGACCGCTTCGAGCTCGTTTGCTTCGAGTTGAATCCCTCGCTGTAGTTTCCCGATGATCGTCTCCATATCAGATACCCCGATGAATGGGACATGTGACGTCGCATCTAAAATCGCTCGTGCTTCAGACGTTTCCTGCAGACGTTTCTTCACCGTCGCAATATGGCTCGTCGGACGTTGCTGTCTGAGTAGTCGTCTTCCGAATCCGCTGATGCAGTAACGCTCTACTTTTGTCATCAATTCATTGTATTGTAATTTTTCAAATGTTTGTTCGTTCATGTGTCTCTCTCCTCAAATTGTAGAATCGAGATACCGCGCAAACAAAAAAGCGTCGGTCGATGACGACCAACGCAAAAAGACAGACCGATGTCTGGCAGTTTTTGATGGGCGGTATCTGTAACGGAACATGACGGCATGACAAAAAGACGTGTCATCCGACATTTTTCAGTTCGTTAGGCAGATACAACCTCACTCATCAACATGCAACACCTTTCTTCAATAGATTCGCCCTTACTATACAATAGATTCAGTACCTTGTAAAATTTTAGAGAACGCTTTCAAAAAAAGACTTGTGTCTCAAATCCACACATGTTATGTTGAACGTGAAGAAACGAATAGCGATCACATGTGACTGATTCGATCAGGCATGGGGTAAGACGTACGGTGCATGCCACCCGTCTATACTCCATGCCTGTTTTGTTTTTCCTCGTTTTGCGTTAAGAAAGGATGTAGAAGATATGCTATGGAATAAGTTCATGAATCGACACAAACCGACACTGCACTCGCCAATGGAAGGAGACGTTATTCCACTCGATCAAGTAGCGGACCCGGTCTTCAGTGAAAAGATGATGGGTGATGGCATTGCCATCACCCCGACAGACGGAGCAGTCGTCTCACCAGCTGACGGAGAAATCGTACAAATCGCTCCGACCAAGCACGCTATCGGTATTCGGACCGAGGATGGGGCTGAGATTTTAATTCACGTCGGACTCGACACCGTCGAACTCGAAGGTCGACCGTTCGATCTCCGTGTAGATGTAGGTGACCACGTGAAAACAGGACAGCTGTTAATGACAGCAGACTTGGCTCAAATCCATCAAGCTGGTAAAGACACGGTCACGCCAATGGTCGTGACGAATGGTGGCGCCCTTGCCCATCATTACGCCTTCACATTCACGAAGGAAGCCGTTCCGGGTAAGACAATTATCGCCCGAGTGGAAGCGTGACTCCGAAACAAGGAGGACACATGATTAAGATTAAAAAGATTCTAAACAACAATGCGGTCATCGTCTCGGACGATGGGGAAGAAAAGATTGCGATTGGACCTGGCGTCGCCTTTAAAAAAGCGAAGAATGACATCGTGAATCCCCATAAAATTGAAAAATTGTTCATCATGCCGGAAAACGACAAGTTTCAACAGTTGTTGAGTCGAATCCCAGTTGAACATTTTACCGTTTCCGAAGACATTATTTCGTACGCAGAAAAACGGCTTGAGACATCGTTCAATGAACACATCCACATCGTTTTAACCGATCACATCTCATTTGCCATTGAGCGAGAGATGGAAGGCATCTCACTTCGGAACAAACTGTTGAACGAGATTAAAATCCTTTATCGGAATGAGTACGAGATTGGATTATGGGCGATTGAACACATCGCAGAAAAATTGAACGTCCAAATGCCGAAAGACGAAGCCGCGTTCATCGCGCTTCATATCCATACGATGAAAGTGAAAGGAGGTGATTTACGCAAGACGGTCAAACAGACAACGATTGTCCGCGACATGATTCAATCGATTTCACGACGACTCGATGTATCCATTGAAGAAGATGACTTATCCTATCAACGATTATTAACCCATTTACGGTTCGTCATGGATCGGGTCAACCATTACGATCATCACACGATTGATGAAGACATGCTCCGCATGATTCAGACGAAATTCACGTCTGCCTATGCGTGCGCATCTGATGTCGCAAAAGAAATGGAAGAGACATATGGCATCGTCTTGCCCGAGTCAGAACTTGGCTATATTACGCTCCACATTCAACGCCTACAAGATCAACACCACCAAAAAGGAGGAAATCAAAAATGATGAACTTTTTCCAACGTCTCGGACGTTCCCTCATGTTACCGGTTGCCGTACTTCCAGCTGCCGCGATTCTCATGGGGATCGGTTACTGGATTGACCCAGTCGGCTGGGGATCTGAAAACATTGCAGCTGCATTCTTAATTAAAGCGGGTGCGGCGATTATCGATAACATTCCAATTCTTTTCGCAGTCGGGGTCGCTCTCGGAATGGCTAAAAACCGCGATGGTTCTGCAGCACTCAGTGGACTCGTCGCCTTCTTGACCGTCACAACACTTCTCTCTGCTGGCACGGTCGCCTTATTCCAAGGTGTGGATGTCGAAGCCGTCAACCCAGCATTCGGCAAGATTGCCAACGCATTCGTCGGGATTCTTTCTGGTCTCGTCGCTGCTTCGATGTACAACCGCTTTAGTCACGTCAAATTACCGGATGCCCTCGCGTTCTTTAGTGGGAAGCGTCTCGTTCCAATCATGACGGCATTCTCGATGATTCTCGTATCGGTCGCGCTCTACTTCATCTGGCCGGTCGTTTACACAGGCCTCGTTGGATTCGGGGAATCGATTTCTAAACTTGGCGCATTTGGTGCCGGACTTTACGGATTCTTCAACCGTCTCTTGATCCCAACCGGACTTCACCACGCCCTCAACTCGGTCTTCTGGTTCGACGTTGCAGGGATTAACGACATCGGAAACTTCTGGTCTGGTGAAGGTGAGAAAGGTGTAACGGGAATGTACCAAGCGGGTTACTTCCCAATCATGATGTTCGGTCTCCCGGCCGCAGCACTTGCGATGTACCATACAGCGAAGACAAAACGTAAAAAACAAGCAGCCTCACTTCTTCTCGCAGCTGCATTCGCTTCATTCTTTACAGGGGTAACTGAACCACTCGAGTTCTCGTTCATGTTCCTCGCACCAGTTCTTTACCTTGTACACGCAGTCCTTACAGGAATCTCGCTCTTTATCGCGGCAACGTTCCAATGGACAGCCGGTTTCGGATTCAGCGCAGGACTCGTTGACTTCGTGTTAAGCTCACGCTTGCCGCTCGCAAACCAACCGTATATGCTACTCGTTCAAGGTCTCGTGTTTGCAGTCATCTACTACGCAATCTTCCGCTTCATGATTGTGAAGCTCAACTTGGCAACACCAGGTCGTGAACCGGATGAAGTCGTGGATGCAGTCGCAAGTGAAACGACAGACGGCGAAACGAAAGTCGCACCGGTGGCTTCTGCTTCAGGTAACGAATTCTCAGCTATGGCGAACATGATTTATGACGGTCTCGGCGGTGACAGCAACGTCACAGGAATCGAGTCTTGCATCACACGCCTACGCGTCGATGTCAAAGACATGGATACCGTCAACCAAGATCAAATCAAAAAAGCTGGTATTCCGGGAATTAAAGTGGTCAGCCCGAATCATATTCAAGTCATCGTCGGTACAAACGTTCAGTTCGTCCTCGATGAGATTGAAAAAATTCGTAGCCACCGTGCCGGATAAACGTCGAAAGCCACCTCATTCAGGTGGCTTTTCTTGTTTTTGTGCATAGTGTTTATAGAATTGAATGAAGTAGTAGAGAAAAATCCATGGCAAAAGGTATTGCGTAAGCCACATGAAAATCTTGAGTACTGTATGTACAATATATGGTCCTAATCCTAATAAAAACAATACGACTAGTAAAGAAACTCCTAAACCTATGTATATCTTTTTATCCAACTCATCCACCCCCTTATTTTCCCAATTCAGTGTAACACAAAGAGCCTGCCCCAACCGGACAGGCTCTTCTCACATTTGACGAAGTCGGGAAATTCGCTCGACTGGATCAGGGTGCGTCGAGAACAGACCGCTCACTTTCTTCTTAAGTGGATCAGAGAAGTAAAGTGGTGCAGAGGCACTCGACGCTTGCTCGACCGGTGTCTCGACGTTGGCAATCTTCTCAAGCGCTGAGGCGAGAGCATCCGGGTTTCGGGTCAGTTCCGCTCCACTCGCATCTGCTAGAAACTCGCGATTACGTGAGATCGCCATATTGATCAGCATCGCGATGAGCGGAGCCAACACTAATAGAACAAGTCCGATGATGAGGAAGATGGGATTCTGATTTTGGTCACGTCGTCCCCCACTGATGCTTCGGAAAAATAACATCCGTGAACCGATATCACTCATGATGGCGATGACTGACACGAGTGCGAGTGTGACCGTCGAGAGTCGCACGTCATAATTTTTAATGTGTGCGATCTCATGCGCAATCACACCTTCCACTTCTTCACGAGACAATCGCTCTAGTAGCCCCGTCGTGACGGCGACGGCCGCCTTTTCTGGTTTCAGTCCGGTCGCAAATGCGTTCGGTGACGAATCGTTGATGATAAAGATGCGGGGCATCGGTACTCGCGCGACCATCGCCATATTTTCGACCGTATGCCATAAAAAGCGGTGTTCTTCCACCGATGTCACCTCTTGCGCCCGATTCATCTTCATGACGATATTCGTGCTCGACATGATGACGATGCCGACATAAAACAAGGAGAACACTGGTGTGAAAATCAAACCTGGGATTGCGTCTCCATAGTTCACATAGGAAATGGCCGCTCCGACGAGAAGGACAAATAAGACAAACCCTGTGACGATGAAGACCGTCTTTACTTTATTCTTTCGAATCTGTTCATAGAGGAGCATACTTGCCACCTCGATTCATCAAAACGAGACGCGAACGTTCTCGCGCTCTTCGGCACGCGCCTCAAGCATATCGCGCTTTTCAAAATGATGCACAGAGGCAATGATGTTCGTCGGTACCGATTCGATTTTTGTATTGTACTTCATGACCGTGTTGTTATAGAGCTGACGCGAGTATGCGACCTTGTTTTCCGTCTGCGTCAATTCTTCCTGCAACATCTTGAAGTTCTCGTTCGCCTTCAAATCCGGATACGCTTCACGAAGCGCGAATAGATTTTTCAGCGCCCCGCTCAGTTGATCGTTCACCGCCATCTGATCTTGGCGATTCGACTTCTCACCAAGCTGATTTCTCAGTTCGACGACCTTCGCGAGCGTCTCCTGCTCGTGTTTCGCATAGCCTTTCACCGTCTCGACCAAATTCGGAATCAAATCATATCGCCGCTTCAACTGAACATCGATTTGAGCCCATGCCTCGTCGACCCAGTTTCGATATTTGACGAGCCCGTTGTACATCGAAAAATAGATGAGTACGAGCACGACAACCGCTACAATCGCAATAATCCACCCCATGTTGGCACCTCATTTCTTCATTTTCTCCTGTATTAATTCCCTTTACTCGTATAAGATAAGCTTAACTTTCATAAAAATTAGCAAATGGTTGCAATTCTTAATGCGTTGATCACAAAGGAGTGTACGCAATGGTTGTCACGAATGCCGAAGTACGTTTGACCGAGTTGTTCGAAGAGATGGTGTCTTTACGACGCCATTTTCACCAATATCCAGAGCTATCTTTTCAAGAAGTCGAAACGCCGAAGATGATCGCCTCTTATCTCCGCGAACTTGGGATTGAAGTACGTGAACACGTTGGCGGTAATGGGGTCGTCGGTCGAATCAAAGGCGGTGATGGTCCGACCATCGCGTTACGGGCCGATTTTGACGCGCTTCCCATCCAAGATGTGAAAGACGTCCCGTATCGTTCAAAAGTAAATGGGGTCATGCATGCTTGCGGACACGATGCCCATACAGCGACGCTTCTCGTCCTCGCGAAAGTATTGACCGAGATGGACCTCCCGGGAGATGTTGTGCTGATTCACCAGTTCGCCGAAGAATTGGCTCCTGGTGGCGCTAAGCCGATGATTGAGGACGGCTGTCTCGACAACGTGGATTATATCTACGGTGCGCACATCTGGACACCTCTCCCATTCGGAACGATCGGCGTCAAAACAGGTCCCGTCATGGCGGCAGCCGATCGCTTTGAATTGACCATCACAGGAAAAGGTGGACATGGTGCGATTCCGCAACATACAGTCGATGCCCTCATGGTTGCCGTGAACGTGGCGAATCATCTCCAACAAGTGGTCAGTCGACGCATCGATCCGCTGGAACCAGCCGTTCTCACCATCGGGACTCTCCATTCCGGTCAAGCGTTCAATGTGATTGCCGAAGAGGCCAAGTTGTCTGGAACCGTGCGTACATTCACTTCAGAGACGCAAGAAAAAATCATCACGGATATGGAACGTATGATCCGTTCTGTCTGCGCTGCGAGCGATGCCGAGTACGCGCTTGACTATATAAAAGGTTATCCAGCCGTCGTCAATCATGTAAGAGAAACAGAATTCGTCCGCCAAAGTGCGAAAGAAACCGTCGGCGAAGACGGTGTCATCGAGATGGCACCACTCATGGTCGGAGAAGACTTCGCTTACTATTTAGAACAAGTACCAGGCAGCTTCTTTTTCACAGGCGCTGGAAACCCTGAACTCTCAGCGATTTTCCCTCACCACCATCCTCGTTTCGATGTGGATGAACGAGCGATGCTCCACACGGCTCACATTTTGCTAGGCGCTTTACAGCGTACTTGGATGACACATGAAGAAGAGGATTGATGCAATTCGCATCAATCCTCTTCTTTGACTGGTTCTGTTAATTCAGAAACGAGCACTTGGTCAACTCGTTTGCCGTCCATATCCACGACTTCGAAACGAAGACCGTACGCTTCGACCACGTCCCCCCGCTTCGGAAAATCACCTAATGCGTAAATGACAAGTCCGGCGAGCGTATGATACGAATTGCGCCCTTCATCGAATCGGTCATCCCGAATCTCGAACGTTCGCTTCAAATCCTCAATCCCGAGTAACCCGTCCGCTAAATACGATCCGTCCTCACGACGAACCACTTCCGGTGTATCTTCTTCAATCATCACTTCTCCGACGATTTCTTCTAAAATGTCGAACAATGTGACCATCCCAAGGAATCCGCCGTATTCATCTAAGACGAATGCGATCTCGACACCATTTTTCTGCATCATCTGAAGCACTTGGCTCGCTTCACGTTGCTTTGGCACGATCAATGGTTGCTTGATACGTTTTAAAATTTGTGACGGTTCACGCAATGTCGGTAACGTCAAAATGTCACGCACATCGATATATCCGACAAAGTCGTCGAGTGAGTCGCGACCGACTGGTAACTTGTTATGCTTACTCTCGTAAATCGATTTTTTCATGTCATCCATGTCATCCTCTAAGTCGACCCATTCAAGCGTCGTCCGAGGTTGCATGAGCTCATAAATCAATTGATCGTGAAACGCAAAGACGCGTTCAACTTGTTGCACTTCTTCATGGGCGAACTGACCTTGCTGAGCCCCCTCAAAGAGAAGCTGTTTAATCTCAAGCTCAGTCTCTCCACTCGTTTGTTCTGCCTTTAATCCAAGGAGCTTGAATAAGAAGAGCGTTGATTTCGATAAAATCCAAATGAATGGGCGCATCAACTTGCTGAATAGATCGAGCGACGGAATGATTGCCATCGTGACTTTTTCAGGCGAGACGAGCGCAATCCGTTTCGGGACCAATTCACCAATGATGAGCGACAGATACGTAATAATTGTAACAACGGCCACATAAGCAACGGTTCCGGCATACTGCGTACTCATTCCGGCTTGTTCAAATGCCGATGCGAGCGGTGCCGAGAAGCGTGCGCCCCCGTAGGCCCCGTTAATAATCCCAATCAATGTGATTCCGACTTGAACGGTCGACAACAAATCTGTCGGGTCTTTCGAATAATGAAGCGCAATCTTGGCACTTCGTTTCCCTCGATTTGCTTCAACCTCAAGTTTTGCAGGCTTCGATGAGATGAGCGCAATTTCTGTCATCGCAAAAATCCCGTTCAACACAATCAAAAACAAAACAATCAACAAATCAATCACTATGGAAGAATCCACTTTTTTCATCACCTCAGCTATTTTTAAAACCATACTGCTTCATTTTATCAAAAAATCGTTACCAACCTGTACCCGTTTTGCTCAGAAAAATAGCCACTCCTTATGAAGTGGCTTCGTTGACAGCTTGTTTGGCGATAGCCGCGGTCTGAGACTGTTTAAAGAGAATAACTCCGACGAGCAGGACCGTAAGCCCAACGACTTGTCCAGCCGATAACGTGATTTGAGGCATCCCGAAAGCGCCATATAAATCGACGAGTAACGCCCAAATGAGTTGTGACACGAGGATGAGTGACACGGACAAAGTCGGTCCAAGTAGCTGGATGCTCCGCATAACACAATACACAACACCGACCCCAAGTAACCCACCAAGCCAATAGATGGGTGACACATCACGTAATCCCGAAAGATTCCCTCCGAATAACAGTAACGGAATGATGGATCCGACCAATCCGACGATGAAGACCAACACTGTCGTCGCCCATGCTCCTAAATTTGTATTCATTTTTGCATTGACCGCTGCCTGTACACTAATGAATGCTCCGGCCACTGCTGAACAGATGATCCCAAAAATCATATAATCTCTCCTTACTCATAGAACATACCGTTCGCACGTTCCTTCAATCGTTCACTATTTAATATGACAACTTCTTTTCTCGTTCGCGTGACCAATCCTTCATCGACGAACGCCTGCAACGTCCGATTCAAATGACGATAACTCGTCCCAAGCCATTCGGCGACTTCTTTACGCTTCAGTTGACTCATCTCAGCTTGAAACAGCTCGTTACCCGATTCACTAAGGGAAATCAAATAGCCCGCCAACCGTTCTTCAAGTGTCGACATGAGATGATTGGATGAGGCGTTCGCCTCGATGAACAGTTTTTCGGACACCCCACGCAATAGATGTTCCGTGAATTCGACCGTACGATTATGACGACGAAGTGCCTCGAATGGAATCCTTAAGCAGGTTACCGAACCAACCGCCTCGACAGTATGCAATACGTTCCGACCACTCGCATATTCGATGTCCCCAATGAGCGTCGGCGCAGCTTTCAAACGAAGCAAGCGCAACTTCCCTTCTTCACTGAGTGTATAGATTTTGACGCGTCCTTCGAGCACGACAAACAAGGATTCAATATGCTGATTATTCGAACAAAGCATTGTACCTGATTCATAAGTGACTAAAGAAGAAGCTTCAAGCGTTGCGTTAGAAAAAAGATGATTCCACTGCAATCTTGTTAGTGCATCCATAATATTGATCATGAAAGTTGAACTCCTTACGCGAATGTATAGATTCCAATCCCGACGACCATCAAGACGAGTCCCATGACCTGTCCCGTATTCATCGGCTTCCGTTTGACACCAAACCAACCGTTCAAATCGATGATAAAGGCGCCTAGTAATTGTGCCACAAGCAGGACACAGATTGCCCATGTCACTCCCAGTTGTTGAATCGCTGTCAGTTCACCGAACACGACGAATACACCGAATAGTCCACCTAGACTATAATACCAAGGGACGCGTTTGAAAGCCGTCATGTCTGCATCTCGTTTGAAAAAGTAAATGACGAGCGCTAACAGAAGTCCGACAAAATGGACGATTGTGACGGACATCCATGCCCCTACCGCATCTCCTAGTTTGGCGTTAAAGATTCCTTGTAAAGCAATAAACGTGCCAGATAGTATGGCAAATATAATTCCCATGTCATTCCCCTCTCTCTTCGTCTGACTGTACAAAAAGAATGACCGCTTGAATAGGACATATGTCCAAAAATAAAAAGCAACTTCGAATAACCGAAGTTGCTTCATCTATTTATCCTAGCAATTTGACAAGTTCTTTCCCGACCGCTTCAGAAGACTGCGGGTTTTGACCTGTGACGAGTCGCTCGTCGACTGCCACATTCACTGCCCAGTTGTCGGCTCCTTTGAACTGTCCACCTTGATTGCGTAGTCCCGTCTCAAGTAAGAACGGTACAGCAGAATCGAGTTGCATTTCTTTTTCTTCTGCATCGGTGAACCCTGTCACTTGTTTATCTTTGACGAGCGGTTCATCGTTGCTCAGTTTCACATTGACCAATCCAACTGGTCCGTGGCAAACCGCACCGACAATATTTCCACTCTCATAGACGTTACGAATAACGCGTTGTAGCGTTTCATTTTCTGGGAAATCGACGACTGTCCCATGACCACCTGGCAAATAAATTGCGTCATACGACTCGTCTGCGACTTGATCAAGTCGCGCTGTGTCTTTGAGCAACTCGCGCGTATTTAGAATGTCTTCTGACAAACCATCTTCTAAACTATTCGCATCGATTGGCACGTCTCCACCTTCGATACTCGCGACCGTCACTTTGTATCCTTCTTTTTCAAATAACAAGTAAGGCACGGCAAACTCTTCAAGCCAAAGTCCCGTTGCGTGACCATTTGATAATTGATTCGCTGACGTCGTGACAATCAGTACATGTTTCGACATACTCAATTCCTCCTTCAATAATGAACATACGACACTATTGTTCCCGATTCATCATCCGTTAAACCTGATGAGCTGTCTCGATGTCATAAGGTATGTCTATTTTTGACCTGGTGATTTTTTCATCCTACCTTTATTTCAACATCCTTTTATACTGTAAATGAATCGACATTCCGACCTATGAAGGGGATATCTCGTATGACAAAACGAATGAACGACTGGGGGTTTCTCATTGTTGTCGCCATCATCATCTTGTTACTTGTGCTCGGTCAGTTGCCAATCTTCATGTAATCTTCACGGACATTCCTTCACAAACTTTAGTATGATGGCGTTGTAAGCACTTACACTAAACCCGATATGAAAGGATGAAGTTCACTATGTTAGAACGTATTTTCATCAGTCCGGCTAAGTATGTGCAAGGGAAACAAACGATTGATCGCATCGGAGAGTATGTCGCTCACTTCGGTTCAAACGCTTTACTCATCGCGGATGACGTCGTCTGGGAATTGGTCGGTTCGCGTGTGACAAATTCACTGCAGGCGAGCACTATTGAGGCGACGAAAGCAGATTTTATCGGTGAGGCATCGAAGCATGAGATCACTCGAATCGCCACAGATGCCAAAGAGAGTGGCACAGCGTTCGTGATCGGTCTCGGTGGTGGTAAGACGCTTGATACAGCAAAAGCAGTCGCAGATGAATTGGATGCGCGTATCGTCATTGTACCGACGATTGCATCGACGGATGCACCAACTAGTGCACTGTCAGTCATTTACACAGATGAAGGTAATTTCGAAAGTTATCGTTTTTATAAAAAGAATCCAGATCTCGTTCTCGTGGACACCGAATTGATTGCACAGGCACCGCCACGCTTCCTTGCTTCAGGCATTGCCGATGCTTTGGCGACGTGGGTCGAAGTGCGAAGTGTCCTTTCATTCGGAGGAAAGACGATGGCCGGTGGTGTCCCAACGCTTGCAGCGGAAGCGATTGCTGAACGTTGTGAAGAAGTATTGTTCACGTATGGTATTCAAGCATATGAAGCCGTCAAAGCAAAAGTCGTCACACCTGCGCTCGAAGCGGTCGTTGAAGCCAACACCCTATTGAGCGGTCTCGGCTTTGAAAGTGGTGGTTTGGCTGCAGCCCATGCCATTCACAATGGATTTACCGCGTTAGAAGGGGACATCCACCATTTGACGCACGGTGAAAAAGTTGCATTTGGAACACTTGTGCAACTCGCACTCGAAGGACGTCCTCAAGAAGAATTCGAGCAGTACGTTGCCTTTTATATGGCACTCGACTTGCCGGTCACACTCGAAGATATCAAATTGAAAGATGCATCTCGAGAAGATATCTTGAAAGTCGGAAAAGCCGCCACGGCAGAAGGCGAAACGATTCATAGTGGTTTTGATGTCACGCCTGAAGAAGTTGCAGACGCGATCATCGCAGCCGATCGATATGCCCGTCTTTATCAAGAGCGGTTATAAAAATAGCGAGAGGAAGCTCAGACGGCTTCTTCTCGCTGTTTTTTGGTCGGGATGAACGAAAGGACAATCCCAATCCCCATACAACTGACTGTCAAGAAAAAGAAAGTCAACTGGTTCATATAGATGATATTCGTGAACTGGTTCCATCCTTCTGCGAAAGACTCATTCGTAGATAAACGAATTCCTTCCCGAAGAGACCTCGCTTGCGATTGATTGGTCACCCAGGCAATCCCGGCCATGATGAGACTACCCAAACCTAATACGACTCTCCCGATCGGTCGCACGGATGCTGTGACCCGACGTGTCATACGGACTGTAATCCAAACAAATAATAACAGAAACGGCCACCCAATCAAGAGTACAATCCAGTATACATTCCCTTCACTCGGCGTTTCCGAATACGGGGTCGTCATCACTTCACCAAGCTTAAAAATTACAAACGCGATCAACGTCACGATAAACCATGCTTTTATTAACTTCTCCATCTCAACACCTCGTCCTTAGTATAGCAAAAACACCGTATGCGTCTGCATACAGTGTTTAGTCTTTCGGGCGGACGACGTAGTAAATCAAAATGACGAGCCACGTCCACACTCCTGTGAAAATTCCAATAATCCCGACGATGAAGAATCCGAGCGGAATCATCGATTTCGTTCGATTGTAGTCCTTCCACATATTCGATAGCCCTTTAATATTAAAGTATAAAAAGGCAAAGAACAGGACGAGCAACAACAGTGGTAATCCAAATAAGACTTCCATTCGCTCACTCCTTTCTACGATCTCATTCGTTATGTTTATTGTATCGGATTTGACTCCCCGCTTCATCGGGCCCAAGCTGTATCCTTATCTGACCTAAGGGTGGATAAAAGATGCTCACTCCGTCAAGAAAACGGGAAAAGGAACATCATCTAACCTACGAGGAGGCGTTTTGTCATGAAGTCCCTGCGTATCTTGATCATTTGTCTGCTCTTGTTGCAAACCTCGCCGGTGACGGCGGCATCATCGTCCCCACAACCAGGCTATACCATCAAAACAACCTACCTATACGGTCGTGCGATGCAATCTTCTGCTGTATTGAAGACGTTACGAACGAATGTCCCTGTCCGTTACACCACGTATAACCGAAGTTGGTCCAATGTCTATATCGGGCGTACAAAGTACTTCACTCCGACCGCGAATTTGAAAGCCGGTATCCCGAAGATGCCGACGGCTGATCGGTTACGACTCGTCAATAAAACAAATGGACTCCCGTCCACTTATCGTTCCCCACAACTTGTGACCTTAACCGTCCCAACTGTTTATCAAAAAGGCAGTGAACGTACACTGATGACAGCGGAAGCCGCTTATGCGCTAGCGAAACTGTATTACTCAGGTCGAAAGCAAGGTCATACGTTATACGCACTCAGCGCCTATCGCTCCTATTCAACTCAAAAATCGCTATATACCTACTGGGTCAATACACGCGGAGTCGCATACGCTTCAAAATATGTCGCCCGTCCCGGATACAGTGAACATCAAACCGGTCTAGCGGTGGATATGACGAGTCAACGTATGCGTCTAGGGTTATATGCATCTTTTGACCAATCACCCGAAGGAAAGTGGATGATTCAAAATGCCCATCGTTACGGCTTTATCGTCCGTTATCCGAAAGGAAAAGAAAAAATCACTGGATATAATTATGAACCATGGCACTTGCGCTATGTCGGGGTAACCGAAGCGACGATGATGAAGCAGAAGAACTGGGCGTTTGAAGAATGGTGGAGCAAACGTTGAGTGAGCATCCTTTTTCAGGCATTTCCCTGTTCACGGTATAATGGAATCATCTTATTCATATAGGGGGACATGCGGGATGTGGATTGTCATGAATAAACTAGACGTTGAAAAAGGAAAGGTCGATGCGGTCAAGGCACGTTTCGAGACGACAAAAGGAATCGAAGCGATGGATGGCTTTGTTCGCATGCAAGTGTTGACGGATACGTCCGATGCAGCAATGGACCATGTGGTCATCATGACCACATGGCGTGATGCGGCAAGCTTTGAAAATTGGCGCGACAGCAATGCCTACAAGCACGCCCATAAGAAACGGGATGACGGGACGTCGGAAGTAAAACCGATTGTCCTCGGCAACACCGTTACCCAATATGAGGTCGCGATTGAACACCTCGCCTCAACGGAGCGCGTGTAATAAATCTTGAGGACGGATGATTCCGAGTAGCGGTTCATTAGGACTACCTGTCTCCGTAATCAGGAGGGCGTCGTATCGTGCGCCCTCTTTCATTTGCGTGAAGCAGTGTTGTGCCTCGATCACTGTCGCATCTTTTCGAATGAATCGATACCGATGCATATGTGGGTCATGATGAAGTACATGCTTCACGCGAACTCCTTTGAGTGACAAGTTGGTTCCGTCGATCGTCTCGGCCAGCCAACTGGTCACTCCTTTTTTCGTCAGAAGACCACGCCAAGATCCATTGTCGTGATATACGGGAAACTGTGAGTAGTTTTTATCGCGAATCTCTCGGAGCACTTCTGTCAAAAAATCTTCGGACTGAAACGTCACCACTGATTTCGCAAACAATGGGATGACGAGACGTGGATGAAGCAGTTCCCGTTCAACCTCTAAAATCAATTCGACGAGCGACTCGTGTGGCTCCGCGATAATGAAATCGGGTTCACGCCGCTCATGAACGATGGCATTTCGCAGTTGGCTCATCTGATGTAAATCTTCTTTATACCGATCGATGATTGGATTTTGTTTCGCTAACCGGTTCACCATGTTGCTAAAACTGAAATGCTGGCCATCTCCCATCTCTCGACTCAAGTAGTCCTCGATTCGATGATAGGATGCCAAAAATTCTTCAGCACGACTCATGTGACCACCCTCCTTAACGATACATGTATACCCTCTTTTTCATCGTTTCAGCAGGAAACCGTCCATTCATCCCGAATGACATAGAAATCATCTTGATCATCAAGGAGGGCTGTCATGGCGACTTCAGTTCAATCCACATCCCCGTCTTCACAACAGTCGACATTCCGTGCGGGACTTCGAGCAGGTATTCCTGTTGCCATTGGATATATTCCGATTGCCATCGCCTTCGGTCTTTTGGCAAAATCGTTTGATTTGCCAAACGCAATCACGTTATCCATGTCGTTTTTTATCTTTGCAGGGGCTAGTCAGTTCATCACCGTACAATTGCTGATGACCGGTTCGATGTATTGGGAAATCATTCTGACGACGTTCATTCTAAACTCTCGTCATTTTTTAATGTCCGCCTCGCTATCCCAACGGATTGAGAGTACATCTAGAAAACTACTGGCTGCCATTGCGTTCGGTGTGACCGATGAAACGTTCAGTATCGCATCCACCCGAAAAGAGGCACGTTCTGGTCTGTTCGTTCTCGGATTGAATACGATTGCCTTTCTCGCTTGGAACATCGGTACTTGGATTGGTGTCTTTCTCGCTTTCGGTCTTCCCGGCACGTTACAGGCGAGCATGGGCATTGCGCTATATGCGATGTTCATCGGGTTACTCGTCCCGTCCTTGACGACTCGACCTGTCTTCGTTGTTGCGAGTTTCGCCATCGTCATGCAAGCGATGCTTCATTGGATCATCACGCCGCTCTTTCCAATCTCGGACGGAATCCGAATCATCATCGCGACTGTTGTCGCAGCCGGAATCGGTGCTTTTCTATTTAAGGAGGATGAGATCTCATGATGTCCTTATTTTTGCTCGTCCTAGGGTTGGCGCTTGTCACGTACCTCCCTCGCCTCGTCCCGTTACTCTGGTTAAAGGAATTGGCGTTACCGGCATATATGAAACGATTTCTTTCCTTCATCCCGTATGCGGTCTTGGCTAGTCTGATTTTTCCGGGAGTCTTGTCTTCGACGACCACTACGACGTCCGCCTTGTTCGGAGGAGTGGTTGCTACGACGCTTGCGCTACTTCGGGTCAATCTCGTCGTTGTCGTCATCGGAGCCGTATTCGGTGTGTACGCATTCCAAAGCCTATCCTAAAAGGAGCCGCACACAAGGTGCGCTCCTTTTTTATGCAGATATCGCTTGTCGACGAAGCCTTACGAATACGTCTACAAATTCGGCGTCCCATTGCGTGCCACGACCGCTCTCTAAAATAGAGAGTGCCTTTTCCACAGGCATCCCAGAGCGATAAGGCCGATCAGACGTCATGGCGTCATAAGCATCGGCAATCGCCATGATTCTTCCGAACAACGGAATGTCGACCTCACTCAAGCGGTCCGGATACCCTTTTCCATCGATTCGTTCATGGTGCGACCGAACCCCAGCCAAAATCGGTTGAAGGGATGCCGGTAAATGAATTTGACTCAATATATGAATGCCAATCGTCGGATGTTCCTGAATCTTTGAAAACTCTTCGTCTGTCAACTTCCCTTCCTTCAGCAAGACATCATCACGAATCCCGATTTTTCCGATGTCGTGAAGAAGTGCAGATTTATTGAGTAAATCGATTTGTTCCTTTGGCAAATGAAGCGCACGGGCAAGTTCTACCGAGTACATCGCCACACGTTCTGAATGACCGGCAGTATAAGGGTCACGTGCATCGAGGGTTGCCGCGAATAAGATGAAGAGGCTGTCCAGCAGTTGCGCATTCTCTTGTTCCCGAGCGTTCACCGTCTCGACCATTTGGTTGAAGCCCCCAATCAATTGAGCGAACTCATCTAAATAGGGGTTTTCGATTTTTTGGAGTCGTCCTGATTCCATCTGCTCGATGCCTGACGTCAAGAGCCCAATCGGACGTTTGATATTGTCATAGAGTAAGAAA
The DNA here is from genome assembly GCF_018617635.1 of Exiguobacterium sp. CH10. NCBI lineage: Bacteria > Bacillati > Bacillota > Bacilli > Caryophanales > Exiguobacterium > Exiguobacterium sp. CH10. The sequence continues at coordinate 144,703 of NZ_JACSKO010000003.1, read as the reverse complement.
CTACATAACACTGCAATCCCAACGATAATGACAAGAATCACGAACGCCCAATTCCAATATGTATCCGTCCGAGTCGAGGTCGACAATTGAACGCTCGAGGCCAACATAAACAGCATGATGGGAAAGACACCCGTAATGAGCATGCTGATCAATAATTTAGTTCGGACACTGAATGACCGATATGTTGCATGGATAGGCTGATGATACAGTTCAAGGTGCCTTTCTTTCATATACACGAGTAGCGGTTCCACCGACCGCACCGTCAAAAAGTACTCAATCAACGCATGTAACACGGCAATCATGACGGCACCGATGGCGGCGAGACCAATCAAACGATACGGTAAATCAATCCAACCTTGATAAATACAGAGTGTCGTCAAAGTGATTGACGGAATGGATAGTCCAAATAAATGAGGACCCAAAATTCGCTGTACTGTTAAAGTTGGGAAGCGACTCGCTTGTTCGAACGCCGCCGTCAGTTCTTGTATCGTCGGAGACTCAGTTGCAAAAAATCGCCGGATCGGTCGAATATGTTTACGATACAATAGAAGTTCTGACGTAATCATGATCATTCCCGAACCGAACATAATGGTCAGAAGCAGTCCGATTTCACGAACTGATAACTCAAGCGTCTGAAAAATGAAGACTCCGCCTACTCCAAAAACGGCCAATCCTGAGCCGATGACATAGTTGATTACGAGCGTTCGTTGAAATCGTTCAAACATTCCTTCACTCCTAGACTCTTTTCTTTTACTATCGACCAAATGAATGCTTTCGTTGAACACAAAAAACGGATCTCCACATGGGAGATCCGTAAAAGAATCATTTAAGGGCGTAACGGGCCATCGTTGTCGTCTAGTGAACGATTGTCTTGATCCGGAGTGATGTTTTCGTGGAACGGATTTGGTTCTGGTCCGTCTACGTGATCGCCTGTTGAATCATGAACATCTCGCTTCACTTCGTTCTTCGATTGTTCCGCTTCCTGCTTCGACTGCTCAACACCTTGTTTAGCTTGTTGTTTCGCAGCTTCCGCTTCGCGACTCATCTGTTCCTTTTCTTTCTCAAGTCCTTCTTTTGAAACTTCCGTCTCATCAATACGGTGCTCCGCTTTTTTCAAGTAGCGTGCTGCCGTCTCGCGACCGCCAAGACCGAAAGCAAGACCGAAGGCAAGAGCAACGGCTCCAAGAATGAGGAGGAAGGCCGTATTGACAATCATCGGTGCGATGCCGAGCTGACTGATGGCCATGAAGAAGACGAGTCCGAGAATCGCATATTTCGCTACGTAGCGAAGCGCGCTCGGTTGTCCTGCTCCATCGACAAGAACACTTCCGACCAAACGTTCTGCCATATTAGCTAACCAGAAGCCAACTGCCAAGATGATGAGTGCCGCAATCACCATTGGCAAGTAAGCGAAAATCGCAGTGGCGAGAGACGCCATGAACTCGAGATTCGCCACCTGAAGTGCTTCAGATACGAAGAGTAAGATGACGATCACTTGTACAACGACACCGACCACTTGGGCGATCGACATCGAAGATGCTCGTTCCCCGAAGCCCATTTTATGAGCCAATGAATTGACGCCAAGGTTTTCAAGGAGCGATACAACGACACCTTTTAACCATCTTGCCACGAATACACCAACGAGGACGAGGACGATTGCGACAAGGATGTCTGGAATCATGACAAGGACATCATTAAGCATCGCAATCGCTGGTTCCGAGATGCCTCGAATATCAAGCGCTTCAAGTGCCGAAATCGTGACCGGAATCATGATGAAGATGAAGACAATTGTACCGATCGCTTTCGCAAGACTCGATCCCTTCACATAATCAGAAAGGTGGAATCGCTCTGCCAATCGATCTAATCCTGCTGCTTCAAGGAACTTCGTCAAAATATCACGTACAATCTTCGCGACGACATAACCGATTGCGAAGATGAGCGCCGCTGCGACAAGTTTCGGAATGAATCCAAGGAAACTGTTCAACAAGTCTTCGAATGGTCCGCTGACCCCACGAAGTCCAAGTGCGTCAAGTACAGCCGGTAACGCCAATAAGAGAACGAGATAGAAGACGATATTCGCGACCGTATCGACCCATTTCGTTTGGTTGACACTTGTCGATTCTTGTCCCGTCTTTTCCATCAACTTGCTTAAGTTCAAGCGATGTCCCGCCATTTGAATCCCTTTTTTCAAAAGGGTAGCGATGACCCACGCAACGAGTAAAATCAGACCTGCTTTAATGACACCGATAATCAATCCAGAGAATCCTTCATAAATCTGACTGAATGGCTCTGTGATTGCAGGGACATTCATGAATTCAAAGATAATTAGGAATGCGAGAAGTAACACCCCAAAGAACACCACTTTTGCAATAATGCGTTCAGGTGTCCACTTATCTCCTTTTTCCCCCTCTTTTTTGATACCGGCCCGCTCATCGAGTCGTGCCTTCTTCAATGCTTTTCGTGTCACGTTTTCCAATACTTTCGCCAAGATATAACCGACTACGAGAATAACAATTGCCAGCAAAAGCTCTGGTAGCCATGACATGAACGAATTGAAGTTATACGTTGTATTGTTCATCGAATCCTCCTCCTTTTTTTATGAAATGATTGCTTTTCCTTAACAGTGCTACTTATTAAATACCTATATTTCAAAATCATCAAACCTCATGCACATGACAACTCTTTCGCATCACTATTACGATTCAATGGAAATGGGTACGTAAGTTAAGAGAGAAATCGTGTCAAATCCCGCGAGATATGATACGAATAACATGAGAAGTCATTTTAGGAGGAATTAAAATGAACATCGCTTTAGTGGCTCACGACAAAAAGAAAGACGATTTGATTGTTCTTATTAAAACGTATGCACATATTCTAGAAAAACATCAATTGTTCGCAACTGGTACAACCGGTAAACGGATTGCGGAAGCGACCGGTTTACCGGTGCATTGTTTCCGCTCAGGACCGCTTGGAGGAGACCAAGAAATTGGAGCTGCCGTCGCACGTGGTGAGATGGATATGATCATCTTCTTCCGAGACCCACTGACTGCCCAACCTCACGAACCAGACGTGAGCGCATTGATGCGTCTTTGTGACGTTTATTCCATCCCGCTTTCGACAAATATGGGAGGAAGCGAGATTTTGATTCGAAGCATCGAACAAGGTGATTTCGAGTCGCTTAAACTTTCTCATAATGACGAACCACCTGCGTGACCATGACAAATCAAGAAAGGAGAGGAATCTCCCTGGAACCGAATATGATTCATGACCCGAACGTCCAACAGTTTTTCAACGAGGTGCGCAAGCGCCTGATTGAACTACTTGGAAATGAGGCGGAAGCAGACCGTCTCTTGCTGGCTCTCGCCGGCTATATCCGCCATGCGGAGAAAAGTGGACAGTCGTTAGACAGTCTCTTAAACCAAGATCCGCATGAGTACGCTCGTTTCCTCATCGAACAACCAGAAACAAATGAAGAATATCGCCGTCGCTACCACGTCTTGATCGATGCCTCGGATGAATTAAAACCTCATGAAAAAGCTCAAGCGAATCGAGATTTCGATTGGGCGGTCAATCAACTAGACGAAGCCAAACTCTCATTGAAAGAGATTGAAGTTCGAGATCTTGCTTTCCTCGCCTATACAAAAATCGAGGCACTCAAATCATCACGTACAATTTGGAACCGATTCGGCTGGTTGCTCGGTATGATTTTGGCATTTTCATACGCCAACTTACTGCTCGTCATCGACGATGTGTTCAGCGGACGGTTGTTCACTGCACCGATTTCGACATATCCAATCGACTATCTAGCCTTCCTGTTACCTGTCCTCGTGACCGGTGCGATCTTTGGTATATTGACCCGTTTTCGGCACCACATTCATACACTCGGACGACGGATCGCCTTCGCTTTACTCATCGTGGTCGTCTATGTCACGTCCATCTTTTTGATTCAACCGCTCCTCATGACACTTGGTTGGTCGTTCATCATTCAATTGACTCCACTTTATGCGCTCATTTTGTTGGCGATCAGTGGCTTTATGGCCATTTGGACGTTGATTGAGTTCGTCTGGAAGAGTACACGTTGTTCACTCGGTGACGACACGCTCATGCTTTATTATTAATCTGCGCCGCTCCTATCAGGAGATGGCGTTTTTTGTTTCAATTGCGGATAGAACGGAAATTACTCCTATTGTGACGCTAATTGAAGGTTGGCCAAATTTAAGGGGGTATTCGATGTCAGAACGTAAAATGATTGGTCTGTTTCAAACGGAACAGGAAGTCATGCATAAAGTAGACGAGTTGAGGGCTGCAGGGGAAGCCGAAAAGAATATGCATGTCGTTGCCAAGCGAGATGGGGAAATCTCCGCATTGCGTGACCATACGGATGTAAACGCCGAGGCTGGAGTTCGAGACGTAAATTTGCTCGATCGCGTGAAAGCATTCCTACATGGAAGTGACCGTATCCGCGATGAACTTCGCAACATGGGGCTCAGCGACGCCGAGGCAGAGGAGTATTATGATGCCATCGACGAAGGTCAAATCTTACTCTATGTCGATCGTCATTCTTATGATCGCTATCCGAACATGTACAAAAAAGATAGTGAACTCGATCATGACAAAGGGGAAACGGCAGATGGGATCGCGTTTGATGCAAAGCCGTTCAATGATCATGACGAGGAACCAAAAGGGACAAAGGATGACCCGATCGTTCGTGGACATTCTGGCTTAGAAGACCATCGACGACTATAAGGAGGAACTACTATGAACGAGAAACGATTCATCAGTATGCACGATACACAAGACGCGGCGCTTGGAAAAATCGAAGAGTTGCGGGCAAAAGGGTACGAAGACTCACACATTTATGTCGTCACAAAACATGAAGACAACGTATCGATTTTGAGACGGGACACGGATGTTCATACAGAAGCTGCACACCATGCAAGTTGGTTCGATAAAGTTCGCGCCTTCTTGAGTGGTCATGAAGATGTTCATGCCGGCTTACGAAACATGGGACTCAGCGAAGAGGAAGTAAAACGTCACTATGACGACGTTGAAGCCGGTAAGATTCTTGTCTATGTCGATGAAGACTTTGAGCGTCGCCATCAAGATGGGGTGACGGTCGACGCGAAACCGTATCAAGACGCATCATCTACCCATCTCGGGAATCACACGGACGATGGTTTGGAAATCGACTCGAAACCATATCACGAGGCCCAGACCGTCGATCCAAGTCATCCGGTAGATCCGGAGCAAGATAAACTAGATGAAGAAACGAAGAAACCTGACCGAGAAGAAAAACTACGTGGTCTCGATGATCGTGCGTATCGAAATGACGTCGAAGACCCAGATAACATCCGACGCTTTTAATTGTAAGAAGAGCCTGACGCGCGCGTCAGGCTCTTTGTTATGTCAAACGATTCTTCGGTTCTTTTCCTTCAAGCACGTTCACGATGGCGTCTCGATTCAACGCCATCATCGCCAGACGTGTCCGAATTGAGGCACTCCCGATATGCGGTAGTGTCGTCACGTTCGGAAGCGTCAATAGCGGATGATCTAGGTCGACCGGTTCTTTCGTGAACACGTCGAGCCCAGCACCCCAAATCTTTTTCGCCTTGAGCGCCTCATACAACGCCTGTTCATCGATGATTTCTCCACGAGCCACGTTGATGAAAATCGCCGTTTCTTTCATCTTGGCAAACTCCTCGGCCCCAAGCATTCCACGCGTCTCGTCCGTGAGCGGCGCGAGAACGACGACGAAATCAGATTGCGTCAACAGTTCATCGAGCTCCGCATAGGTGAAGCCATACATCGACTCCGACTCGTGACGACGCGTCCGATTATGATATAGGACGTCCATGTCAAACCCTCGCGCTCGTCGTGCGACCGCTTCACCGATTCGTCCCATCCCGATGATGCCAAGCTTTGCTTGATAGAGATCCATGCCGACATACCCCATCGGAAGCCACGACTTCCACTCACCGGCACGTAAATCACGCTCGGCTTCACCGAGACGTCGCGCCGTCATCATCATGAGTCCAAACGTCAAGTCCGCTGTCGTTTCCGTCAAGACGTCCGGTGTATTGGTCACGATGACACCCTTCTCTTTCGCTGCCTTCAAGTCGATGTTGTTATAGCCGACAGCCAAGTTGGAAACGACCTCTAAATGCGGTGCACGCTCAAGCACTTCATGGTCAATCGTGTCACTAAGCATCGTCCAGAGCGCATGCGCAGATGAGACTTCTTCTAGAAGCACCTCACGAGGAACACTCTGCCCTTCATGTTCCCACATACGCACGTCATAGTGTTCACGAAGCGGCGCGACCGCTTCTTCCGGCAAGCGTCGCGTAATATAGATTCGTTTTTTCATCTTTCTCCCCCTCTCTACGATTACTTGTAGTCTAACAAAAGGGAGTCGTCAGGATGGTTGATTCGACTTCGGATTTTGTTTCAAGAACTGTTCAAACAACGAACCGAACTCTTGATTCAACAACTGCTCGATTGTTTTTGAGGAGTCCATCGCATTTCGATAGGCAATTTCGTTGATGGCGAGTCCGATCGCCCACGTGATCCCTGAGGCAACTGTCGCATTGATGACACCGGCTGCCGCATTCGCTCCCGGGAAGAACTTCATGACATTCAATAGAATCGTTTTCGATAACGTACGTCCGATTTGTGGGATAATCGTGCTTCCAATGAGCGTCTTCAGTAAATCATCACTCGCCTTCACGCCCCAATAGCGAAACAGATGGACGCTCATCGTCACTTGAATCGGTGTCAAGGCCACGGCATCTGCAAACGGAAGCGGGACTGCAGCGGCCGTTCCTGCGCTCGCCACATACCCTGAAATGATTCGATTGGCCTTCTTCCGTTTCAACTTGAGCATCGTCTCACTCTCTGCTTGAATCTCCATCAGGAGTCCTTCCTGCAAAGAAGCGTCTAGCTGTTCAACCGACCATACAATCAATCGTTCCCAATCGACAACCTGTCGTAACGTTTCATCGTTCAGTATTTCCGAGGCGATACTGACCTGAAACACGGATTCCTCCGATACGACCCCATCCAGTTCATTTCGCAATGCTGTCAGTTCATCTAAATCGACCTGATCGATTTGTGTAAATAAGACAGCGACAGCAGTCGATTCACGAAGACGACGAATGAGCGCCTTGTCGAGTGGCGTGACACGTTTTGTCGCGGCGTTGATTGTGTACCAAACGAGATGGATTCGTTCGGATGCTTCTTGTTGCTTTGCGTTCTCCACAAACCCGATGACTTCTTCCTCGTAATGTTGTTGGCGTGCACTCCCGATCTCGTACCCTTCGCTATCAAACAACGTGACCGCGATATCGTCACTCTTATATTGATGGATTCCCCGAGTGACGGGCTCCCCTGCCGCCACCTTTGTCAAATCCCGACCGAACACATGGTTCACGACCGAACTTTTCCCCGCGCCCGTCGCCCCTGCGATGAGGATGTTTGGTTTTTTTACATTTCCACGAAGTCGCTCAAGTTCTGCTTTCAAATCATAGTCTTTAAAATCAAACCGCTTTGTCGATTCCATTCTCGTTTCCCCCTTTATGAGTTGAGCGTCTGTCCAAGTTGACGCATCTCGCGCTCAAAGCCACGTCGAATCTCTTCTTCAATCGTTTGTTTCACAGATGTGTATTGTTGATCGATGGCCTTTTTGATGCCTCGTTCTGCTGTTCGGCGCTTGAATGCCCAGTAAATGAAATGCACCCCAGGAATCATGCCGAGAACCATCTTTCGGACCGTTTTTCCGAACGAATAGTCAAATCCGAGTTCGACTCGTCTCGTTCTAAATAGATGGTCTGCTTGTTCACCGACTAATGGGTACCGTTGCATGAGTTGGATATAGTGACGTACCCCTTCTGCCATCGCATCTTCTGTCGTCACGGCCGCCTGCTCGAGTGTTTTCTCTAGATCCTTTTCAATGTGACGGGCTTTCCAACTGATCATCGCCTGTGGGGTGAGCATACGGATTTTTTCTGCCGAATCGATACTTCGAATCCTCCAATCTTCCAACTCTTCTAAAAGATGATTCGTCAGATTGATGGGAAGTTTTCGTTCGATGTCTTTCCAAAGGTTCGTCCGATTCCGTTTCCATACGTCTTCGTAGCCTCTTACCGGAACACGTTTCCCGGTCAGTAACTTCTTCTCGACACTGTTGACACGAATGATGTCCCCTTCATCGATTGGCAGTTCACGTAACAATACCCGTTCCATCGCTTCTGCCTTCTGCACACTCATCGGGTCTTCTTCATTGAAGTTGGTCAGAATGAGGGTGACGTTGCTCCCCCGTTCATATAACGGCTTTAAAATCGCCTCAAGCTCGTATGCCTCGACACGTCCTGACTGCACGGACAACAAGTAATAGATGGTGTGAAACCATTCTGCGATATCGAGCGCCCCTTCGCGCTGATGAACGATGGATAGGATGGCTTGATGCCACTCTTCGGAACGGTCTGCCTCGAGCCCCCACGTATCAAAGAACCGAAACAAGATCCCCCGTTCTAAATCGTAATACTCGTACTCATGAAGCCCTTCTGCAGTGACCGGACTTCCGGCACGCGATTCGGCGACGTCATGTCCATATATATAATTGATGAACGCACTCTTTCCGACGCCAGTTTTCCCGGCAATCAAAATATTCGAGACGAGCCCTGTCCGATCCATATGCTTCCTCCCCCATTCGTTGTATAGTTCAATTATACCGAATGGAGCAATTTCAAACGTCCATCGAAAGGATGATTCTCATGCTTCACCATGTCGAACTATACGTATCCAACCTAGATGACAGTATACGCGCTTGGGAATGGCTTCTCTGTGACCAGCTAGCGTACACGCTCTACCAATCGTGGCCAGAAGGTCGAAGCTATCGTTACGGCGATACATATCTCGTGTTCGTTCAGACAGAGGAAGACCACCTCACTCCGTCCTACCATCGAAAAAAGACCGGACTCAATCACTTGGCGTTTCATGCCTCATCGCTCGCACAACTAGAAGAAATCCGACAGCAACTCACGTCACACGGTTTTCGTGAATTGTATGGTAACCGCTTCCCTCACGCAGGGGGTCCGAACTATACAGCACTGTTTTTTGAAGACCCAGACCGCATCAAAGTTGAACTCGTGGCAACGATGTGAACGGTTTCGTGAGAACTTCTTGAAAGTTTGTGAAAACAATTGCAAACTTTATGGCAACCTCCTAGACTGAAAATGTCTAAAGGAGGTCTTCTTATGGAAAAACAAGTCATCGACTATATGGAAGAAGCCGCATTTAAAAAATCGTCATTGCTTCAGCAATCATTTTCGCAATACATGTTACGTTCGATTATCGCTGGTTTTTTGATTGGGATCGGGGTCGTCTTCTCGTTCACGGTCGGAAACATGTTTATCGACGTGCCAGGAACGATGCTCATCGCCGGTGCCAGCTTCTCGGTCGCGCTCGTTTTCATCGTCTGGATGGGGGGAGAACTGTTTACGAGTAACACGATGTATCTCTACACCGGGGCAAAACGAGGTCGTGTCGCCTGGTTAGACTTAGCAAAAATATGGGGACTCAGTTGGTTCGGTAACTTGATTGGTGCCCTCATCCTGTCCTTACTCGTCATCGGCGCTCACAGTATGGGCGAAGTGACAGGTGATCATTTACTCTCCGTCGTCGCCGCGAAAAAAATCGGTGGAGATGCCCTCGCGATTTTCCTGAAAGGCATCCTATGCAACGTGCTCGTCTGTTTGGCCATCTTCATGCCGCTCAAAACAAATAACGACGTCGCGAAGATTATGCTGACGATGATTCCAGTCGTCGTATTCTTTGCTGCCGGGTTCGAGCACTCGATTGCGAACATGGGCGTTTTCGCGCTTGCGCTTCACTATGTACCGTCGGACTTTATTAACTTCAGTGGTGCCCTTTACAATCTGTTCTTCGCTACACTCGGTAATATTGTCGGTGGTGCGTTGTTCATTGCCGGAAGTTACTTATATTTGAATAAATCGGAGACGGATCAAGCCGTCAAACCGATGCGTCAACGCGCATAAAAAGACAGGGACCCCGATTAGCAGGGTCCCTGTTTGTTGCATTTTACGAATTATGATTTTGAAGAGTCCGCAGCGGCTGCTTGAACAGAACCTTGTGCCACTTCGTCTTCTTCCACGTCCCAGCACTCTGTGTTCTCGATGCCGAGTTTACGAGCAGAGAAGCGTGGGTTGAGACCTTGAGCACGTTGCTCTTCGTAGTCTTTAAGAACTTTGAAGGCAACGCCACCGAGCAATGTGATGGCCGCGATGTTGATCAATGTCATTCCTGCCATGAAGAGGTCAGCGAGGCTCCATACGAATCCGAGGCTTGCGACCGCTCCGATGAAGACGAATGCCATTGTTGCGAGACGGAATCCGAGGACTGCACCTTTGCTCTTCTTGATGAATTCGATGTTCGTTTCACCGTAGTAGTAGCTTCCTGCGATTGAGCTGAATGCGAACAAGAAGACGCTGATAGCAATGAATGCTGGAGCAAGTGCACCGATTTGTTCTGTCAAAGCGTTTTGAAGAAGGACGATCCCTTCACCGTTCCCTGAAGCATAGCTGTCTGAGAGAAGGATGATTGCTGCAGTTGCCGTACAAACAATCAACGTATCCAAGAATACACCGAGAGCTTGAAGGAAACCTTGTTTCGCTGGGTGCGATACTTCAGCAGCAGCTGCTGCGTTTGGTGCAGAACCCATACCAGCTTCGTTCGAGAAGAGTCCACGACGGACACCCATTGAGATTGCAGCACCGATTGAACCACCGACCGCTTCGTCTAAACCGAATGCGCTTTGGAAGATCATCGCGAACACAGCTGGAAGTTCAGCGAAGTTTACAACAACAACGTAGAGTGCGATTGCAAGGTACAAGACAGCCATGACAGGTACGACGATTGCCGAGAAGTTCGCGACACGTTGTACACCACCAAAGATGACGAGACCAGTAAGGACGACTAAGACTGCTCCACCGATGACTGCATCGACGCCGAACGCGTTATCGAATGCTGCAGCGATTGTGTTCGATTGAACTGAGTTGAAGATGAGACCAAATGTGACGGCGATGAGAACCGCGAATACGATTCCGAGTGCACGGTTGTTCAATCCTTTTTCGATGTAGTAAGCCGGACCACCACGGTACGCAACATCGTCTTTCACTTTGTATACTTGAGCCAATGTACTTTCAATCATGGCTGTTGCTCCACCGAGAAGGGCAACGATCCACATCCAGAAGACCGCTCCCGGTCCACCGAGTGTGACGGCTACCGTAACCCCTGCAAGGTTACCTGTACCGATACGAGTCGCAGCACCGATGAAGAATGATTTCATTGGTGTGATACTCTTTCCATCTTTTGCTGGCGTCACGTCCGATTTATCTGTAATCGTCCGGAACATTTCTTTTAAGTAACGGAACTGCATAAATCGTGTTCTGACCGTGAAGTAGATCCCGGCTCCGACGAGCACGGCGATCAATACGTACGACCATAAAATGTTGTTCAAAAAGTCGACGCTTCCCTGTAACAAACCTTGAATCGCTTCCATGAATAAGTTCCTCCCTGTTGTGTGAATCTGAAGTTGAGAATTTTTATGATGTCTTAGTTCTGAATTATACAAAGATTCTGACAATTATCAATAATTTTTTTATAGGTGATTTCACTATTTTTTCACATGTTTTAAGCAAGATTCCTTATTTATAAGCACTTAAAGCGCTTACATAAAAATGTTTAGAAATATTAAATCATGATTAATTAGACACATTTCAAAATTAAATTTCATTATTTTTGAGGATTAAATCAATCACTTCTACCCTTTTATCAACCTGTTTTTCCGCATTTAATCTATAAATCTTTTGATTAACGGGTATTAACTAACTATAGCTGTCACCTTCTGTTCACCATGAAAAGTCATCTAGAGGAAAGAAGGAATCCATCATGAAAAGGCATCGGAAGTGGTTGTCCTGGTTCGTTGTATTGGCCTTCGTGTTGTCATTGTTGCCTATGAAAGGAAACGTAGCAGAAGCGACCGTAGGAACGGAGACACAATGGTGTGTATCTACGACCTCTGATTCAACCATCTATGCAGGACAGAACATCCCAATCGGAGTCGTCGATTTTGAATTTGTCGCAGACGGTCTAAAAATTGTCATCGATCTAAATGACGGTGTGACATTAGCTGATGTGCCTGAAAACATCAAAATTGATTTTCGATTGACAAGCGAATCACTTGAACGCGGAAGTCCCGGTGCATACGAATTTAAAACATCATCGCTTGTCGATCCGACACATCTACTAATACCTTATGCTTCATTAGCAAGTTATCTTGGTGTAGACGAAAGTGTATTAAAATCAAACGGTTTCCAATTTAACGTTTTTCTTCACCTAGATACAATCGTCAATGGAGATACAGAGACTGCTTACCCTGGTGACCCAGGTACGGGTAACCCTTGGGTACGCTATGTGACATTAACCGTTGAAGAATGTACGCCACCCCCACCAGAGTTCGATTATGGAGTCTATACAATCGGTTTCTGGAAAAACATCTTCAATTACAAGAAAGTAACGTTCGAGTACGGCTCAATCGTCTATATTCAAGGAATTGCTTATGACGTCAGCACACTTGAAGGACAACAAGCCTTAGCTGCATTGATGACAAGTTCTCCAAAATCAATGACTGAAGAAAAACGATTGATTATGCAATTAACAGCAGCGAAAATCAACGTGTTATTGAATGATCCATCTCTTCTTGGTCTCGAGCTTGTTTACAAAGACAGCGGAATATCCACTGGTTTGACAGTTGGCGAATTACTTTCCGGCGCAGAAACAGCTTTAGTTAATAAGAACGTAGACCAAATGAAGTATTACCAACAACTTCTCGATCAATTCAACAACGGTTATTTCGAAAATACGTTACACGATTAATGAATCAAAAAAAGCAGTCGCTCCTTCAAGCGACTGCTTTTTAAATACCAGTACGTTTCTTCTGGTTATTTGGTTTTTTCGTCAATTGGCTCGTCAACGGTTTTTGTTTTGTACCATGTAAACCCGTCGGAACCTTTGTCTGGTTCTGTTTCTTTTCTGCCAGCTTTTGTTTCATCGCTTCTTGAAAAGATAGTTTTTTCTCACTCATCTTACTCACCTCCAGCTTCGATCACTTTCACACGACCGACCTGTCCATCGCTCAAACGCACTTTGATTCCGTGCGGATGACGTGGCGAGTTCGTCAATATATCTTGAACGACGCCTTTCGTCAGCTTCCCGCTTCGTTGATCTTGTTTCAAAACGATTTGGACATGGAGCCCTGGGCGAATGTCAGCACGTTTCGTTCCATCCATACCCGACACCCCTTTCCATTTAGTCAATCTCTATCATATGCTCTTTTCCCTTATTTGTCACAGCCTATTCCAGATCCCGATTTGTCGCATCGGTTCCGTCATATAACTTTGATCGGTTTGCAGCGTCTTCTCCGGAAGCGGATCATGGAGCACAATACGGACTCCCCGATGTGAGAAGATGACATCAATAACCTCGTTTCCGTCTATATCGCGAAGTGTCGCTGTTCCTTGAAGAGCATGAAAAGCTTCCGAGAACGCTTCCGCAAAACTGAGATATGCTGTCACGGATGTTACAATCCAGCTTTCCTCAATTTTTAAGGTTAATCGTTCACGAGTGGCACTTTCGATCACGACGTATACAGAATCATTCCCATTCGAAAATTCAATCGTATGCATCCTCACCTCACCCCTCATTCAAAAGAGGTACCTCCCTAGGAAGGTACCCCTCTATCATAAACGATATAATCGCGCTGCAAATGGTCGTAGCATGAATGTCTCGGTATCAATCGTCTCCGGATCGATTTCATTCGTCATGACAAGCGTCGCACCCGCAATCTCCGGGATGGTTACTTCTGCCGGATTCGCGGTCAAGTTGACGACCACGAAGAATCGATTGTTCTCAAATGTACGTTCATAGACGAAAGCCTGCTTATGCTCTGGCAAGACATCACGATAACGACCGTACGTAAACGTATCTTCGGCCCGGCGAAGACGAATCATTTCCTTGTAGAACGAGAGAATCGAGTGCTGATCGTTTTGCTGTGCCTCGACGTTGAGTGTCTCATACTCTTCGTGAATCGGCATCCATGGGGTTGTCGTCGAGAAGCCGGCATGCGGTGACGCATCCCATTGAATCGGCGTTCGCACGTTATCACGGGATGTGCCCCATACTTGCTGCATCGAGTCGACTTCACTCATCCCGTTCGCAATCCGTTCGAAGTATTCATTCTTCGTCGCGACGTCATCGTAATCATGGATGGATGGAAGCGGTACGTTCTTCATCCCAATCTCTTGTCCCTGGTAAATAAACGGTGTCCCGTGCATAAAGAAGTACATCATCGCGAGCGCGGTCGCACTCTCCCGCCAATAATGATGCTCATCCCCAACGAGCGAGACCGCACGCACCATGTCATGGTTTTCAATATATAGCGCGTTCCAACCCGTTTCACGTAAACCTTGTTGCCACTTATCGAAGATTCGTTTCAACTCGACAACATCGAGTGGGGCCAGACGTGACCGCCGCATAATATCGACATGGTCAAAATGAAACGCCATATTCATTGCACCGTTTTCTGGACCCATCCAAAGATCCGCTGCTTCCGGCTCTATCCCGTTCGTTTCACCAACCGTCATAATATCGTATTTCGAGAATGTTTCCCGTTTCATCTCTTGAAGATAGTCATGAATGCCGTCGATGTTCGAGTACATCGAGAACGCCGTGACGACCGGTTTGCCGTCCGGCGATGGGAGCATCGTTTCCGTTGGCATCTTTTTAATGTGACTGATCGCATCGACACGGAATCCGTCCACCCCTTTATCGAGCCACCAGTTGATCATGTCATAGATAGCCGTCCGAACTTCACGGTTCTCCCAGTTCAGATCTGGTTGCTTCTTCGAGAAGACGTGTAAGTAATATTGATCGGTCTGTTGATCGTATTCCCAAGCAGAGCCGCCAAAGATACTCGCCCAGTTGCTCGGTGGCGCACCATCTTTTCCGTCTCGCCAAATGTACCAATCCCGTTTCGGATTATCTTTAGAGCTTTTCGACTCGAGGAACCACGGATGTTCATCCGATGTATGATTGACGACGAGGTCGAGCAACAGTTTCATGCCACGTGCATGTACGGCCTCTAATAGCGCATCGAAATCTTCCATCGTCCCGAACTCTTCCATAATGTCTTGATAGTCACTAATATCGTATCCGTTGTCATCGTTTGGCGATTTATACATCGGACAAATCCAAATCACATCAATGCCAAGGTCTTCTAAGTAATCGAGTTTTTCGATGATTCCACGTAAATCTCCGATTCCATCCCCGTTCGAATCTTTAAAACTTCGTGGATAGATTTGATAGGCAATCGCCTCTTTCCACCATACACGACTCATCTCTGTCTGTTTCGTTTGGCTGAACAACGTCTCCATACGGCACGTGCCTCCTACAATAAGGTATGATTCACATCTACCATAGCACTAGTGCAAGCGTTTGCAAATAATCAACTCATAAAAAAATGCAGTTTACACTGCATTTGAATGAAGCGTCCCAACTTGTTCACAAAAAGTAGCGATGAGCTTCGATAAGTGTTTCCAATCATTGTCCATCGTCGCGACGTGATACGAGTTCGGGAGCACCGCATATTCTTTTGTACCTTGCAATTGATCGAACAACCAAATCGAATCGGTCGGTGGCACGACGTTGTCGACTGCCGAATGGATGACATATGTCGGCACATCAACCGACCCGACGTGCGGGCGTACCTCGTCAATTAACGCCAGCAATTCCCGAATCGCCTTTGTTGGCACGCGGTCGTAGACAATCTCGTATACATCCTCTGCTAGAATGTCGGGCGCGTCTTCATCGATGAATCGACACTCGGTATCTGACGCATGACACGCATACCCAGGTACGGACAAGGCTGCATTGATTGTGACGATGGCATCTGCCTTTTCTTCCAGCGCAGCTTTGAGCGCTAGCGTCCCGCCCATTGATTGACCGACGACGATGACCGTCCGACACGATTCACGTAATCGGTCGATACCTTCAACCACACTCTTATACCAACATCGATGAGTCGAACATCGAAAATCTTCCGGGTCTGTCCCGTGTCCTTTTAAACGCGGAGCATACACCGTAAAGCCTTGTTTCATCAGTTCGATTCCGACGTCTTGCACACTCTGAGGCGTTCCATTGAATCCGTGACAAAGCAAAATACCAATTTCGTTTCCTTCATAATAAAATGCGCCTGCTCCAGGAATGACTGGATAGTTGATCGCTCTCATTACTGCCTCCTTTTTAATTCACACTTAACCGATACAATTAATTCGTATTAGAAGAGTGTAAAAGTTATCGACCCAACCGTCAAGTTCTTCATGTTTCGTTTACCTTGTCATCAAACTGTAATCATAACTTCGTATTTAGTGGATTGAGTTCTGACGTCTGCTTGGTTATGTTTAACATGTAGTTAAAAACTTGGGAAATGTGTTTGTCATTTTTGACAATACACGAATAATTTTTCAAGTGATTCGTTAAAAGGAAAGTAATGTAAGCGTTATCATTTTGTTTTTTGATAAAAAGGAGGGGTATTTATACTCAATTTATGATGGTGCACAATGGGGAAATCGAATCACACAATTACATCCAAGGGAGACTTACACATGGGGAAACCAACACAATCATTTAAGGCAGTCACTGGCCTCGCTTTATCGGCAGGACTCATCGTCAGTAGCATGACGCCGATCGCGGCAAATGTACATGCTGAGACGTTGAATGCTTCAGACCTCTTCATATCAGAGTATGTAGAAGGGTCAAGCAATAATAAAGCCATCGAGTTGTTTAACGGAACGAACGCGACAATCGACCTTTCTGCCTACAAGATTGAACTCTATTCAAACGGTGGCACGACTGCTGGAAACACATTGAATTTGACGGGAACGCTCGCACCAGGAGCTACATATGTCATCGTGAACGGTAGTGCGTCGGACGCATTGAAAGCGAAATCGAATACGACGAGCGCTGTGACGAATTTCAACGGAGATGACACGATTGTCTTGAAAAAAGGAGACACTGTTCTCGACGTCTTCGGTCAACTCGGTGTCGACCCAGGTACGAAATGGGGAACGACCGTCGCGACTGCCGACCAGTCACTCATCCGAAAAGATACGGTCACGCGTGGCGACAGTGACGGAAGCGATGCTTTCGATCCTGCCGTCGAATGGACATCGACACCACAAGACTCATTCGATAACCTCGGGGTGCATACGTTCCAAGGCGTCGAGTACGGCGATGGCGGTACGACAGAACCACCTGCACCGGTCACACCGATTTCAATCGCAGACGCACGGACAAAAGCAGAAAATGAGACGGTCACTGTAAAAGGAGTCGTCACTGGAAAACTCGCGAACACGATCTCGATTCAAGATGCGACAGGTGGTCTTTCCATCCGTCCGACGTCCCTTGCGGTCAACGTTGGAGATGAAGTCGTCGTCACAGGCGTCGTCGGTTCGTATCGTGAACTCCTTCAATTGAACAGCGCGGTCGTCGTCTCGAAACAAGCAGCGACGCTTCCTACTGCACAAGTAGTAACGGGAGAACAAGTCAATGAAGACGTCGAATCAGAACTCGTAACCGTCAACAATGTCACGCTCACAGGGAGCGGTCAAAACTTGACGGCAACGGACGGAACGAAAGAGTTCATCGTCCGTGACGAGCGGGGCATCCTCGATTTGCAGACGGACGTGAACTATTCATCTATCACAGGAATCGTTCAACAGTTTGACGATGCTTATCAAATCATCCCGCGTGACCCATCGGACACGGTCATCGATACGTCAGTCCTTCGCCCGGCCGTCGCAAAACCAGGTGCCGGCACGTTTGTCGGACCGCAAGACGTCACGCTCTCAACGTCGACGGCAGACGCCGAAATTTTCTATACACTCGATGAATCTGATCCGAAAGAGAACGGGAATCGTTACGAAGGTTCGATTCGAATCGAAAACTCGACGACGCTGAAGACGGTCGTCAAAACAGGCGACACGTTCAGTGCGGTCTCGACGTTCTCATATAAGATCACAGATAAGATTCGCATTCACGACATCCAAGGAGCAAACCATACGGCTCCGATGAACGGACAGACGGTTGAGGGCGTCGAAGGAATCGTCACGTCTACGTTCGTCTCGAGCGGGACGACGTATTACTTCATCCAGACACCGGATGCTGAAGCCGACAACGATGCACGCACATCTGAAGGGATCGTCCTTTACGGCGGACGTTCAATCGTTGGTATTCAAGTCGGTGACCTCGTCAAGGTGAACGGGAAAGTGAGCGAATACGCGATTGAAGGATATAGCGATCGCCAACAGACGGACATGAAGATGACGCAAATCGATACACGTAACGGAAAAGTCGAAGTCGTCGCGAGCGGTGTGACACTCCCGACTCCGATTACAATCGATGCTTCAAATCTACCGACAGAGTTTATCGATAGTGATAACCTCGCCGTCTTCAACCCGGAGAAGGACGCGATTGACTTCTGGGAAAGCCTCGAAGGCATGCGCGTTCAAACGAACAACTTGAAATCGGTCGGACCACAAGAGTACGGTGACCTCGTGACCGTGCTCGAAGATACACCAACGGAGACTTACAATGGTGGTGTCTTATTGAAAAAGAACGACGCAAACCCGGAACGCATTCAATTCCGTCTCGAACCGAACGCAGAAGCGCGTGACTTCGATGTGGCGACAGGCGACCGTTTCAACGGGCCAATTGTCGGTGTCGTCGGTTACTCATTCGGAAACTACAAGATTCAAGCGTCACTCGAAGACATGAAAGCTGCCTTCGTCAAAGGGGATGCGCAGCGTGAGAAGACGTTCATCGAAGCAGAAGAAGATCAATTGACGATTGCGTCTTACAACTTAGAAAACTTCTCGAACAACATTAAAGAAACATCAGATGAGAAGGCGCTCAAATTGGCAAAAGCATTCGTCAATGAATTGAACAGCCCTGACATCATCGGCGTAACAGAAGTACAGGATAACGATGGACAAGACAAAGGTGCGGGTTCTGCCGCTGATCAAAGCTATCAACGCTTGATCGACAACATCGTCGCTGTCGGCGGGAAAACGTATAAGTACGTCAACATCGACCCTGAGAACAACCAAGACGGTGGTGCACCGGATGCCAACATCCGTGTCGGTTTCTTGTATGACCCTGCGCGTGTATCGTTGACGGATGGAATGCCTGCTGGTGACGCGACGACGGCAGTCGGATACGTTGACGGGAAGTTGACGCACAACCCGGGACGCATCGACCCGACGAACGAAGCGTTCAATCGCTCACGTAAACCGTTGGCAGCTCAATTTGATTTCCAAGGTGAGAACGTGATTGTCATCGCGAACCACTGGAACTCAAAAGGCGGCGACACTGGATTCTTCGGTTCACAACAGCCGGTCGTACTCGGAAGTGAAGTACAACGTAAGAAGATTGCACAAGTCGTCCACAACTTCGTGGCGGACGTGAAGACGAAAAACCCGGAAGCGAACGTTGTCGCACTCGGAGACTTTAACGATTTCGAATTCTCGGATGCGCTTCAGATCTTTAAAGGTGACTTGATGACGAACATGGTCGAGAAAGTCCCTGCTGTTGACCGCTACTCATATGTCTATCAAGGAAACTCACAAGTACTCGACCACATCCTCGTGTCGAACCGCTTGGCCGCTTCTACGAAGATTGACATGATTCACGTCAATGCGGACTTCACCGAGATGTCAGGTCGCGCGAGTGACCATGATCCGGTTCTCGCACAAATCGACTTCACTCCAGAACCTGAAGTGGAATTGACGCGTTACACGGTAGAAAATCATCCAGCCGCTCGCCTCGTCCTTCAAGAGGACTTTATCGGTGTGACGATTGGAAAAGGAACAAACTTTAAAAACGGAATCTTTGTCCGTGGCGCGTACACGGAATTGACGGGTGATGCGTTGAAAAATGTCGTCGTTCAAGTGAAACCGAAAGAAGCCGGTGCCATCATCGACTTCAAAGGCGCAACAGTGAAAGAAGTGATCGTTGACGGAAAAAACCTTGCCGAGATTCGCGGGGCGAAAAATGTCCAGCGCATCACGTATGCGAAAGGTGCTTCCCCTTCATCGATCATCATCAAGAAATAACATGTTGAAACGCAGACACATCGTCTGCGTTTTTTTGGTTTCAGCTCCCTTAAAGCGGGGATAAAAAGGAAGATGCTGAATCATGGAGGATGAAACCGATGGAATTGTATAACGGAGATTTATATTGGCCAACGACCGAATCAGATGACGTGGTGTTGCAACAACCTGAGAAAAAAGAGCAGTATGACGTGCTCGTCATCGGAGCCGGAATGTCTGGAACGCTGACAGCTTACACGTTGCAACAGGATGGTGTGGATTTCGCGGTGCTCGACGGACGAAAAGTCGGAACAGGCAGCACGTCAGCCAACACCGGTCTTATTCAATATTCAAATGACATTATGTTACATGAACTCGCCGAAAAAATCGGAGAAGACGCGGCAGTACGCTTCTATCGTCTCTGTCTCGATGCCGTCGAATCACTTGATCAAGTAGCGGAAGATGTCGGGGCAGCCGATATTTATATTCGACGGGATAGCCTCTGCTTTGCGAGTGAAGATGCTGATGTTGCCAAATTGAAACTTGAGTATGAGATGCTTTCGAAGCATGGTTTTGAAGTGGAATGGCTCGATCGCGATGCATTGCGTGAACGTTTCCCATTCGACAAACCGGCGGCCTTGATCACAAAAGGTGATGCCGAAGTCAATCCGCTCACGCTCAGTCGTCAAATCATTCGTCACTTATCGAAACAAAACGTCCCGATTTTTGAAGAAACATCGGTAGATGAAGTCGTTTCAGACGGCGAAGGATGGATTGTCCTCACTTCAAACGGTACATTCAAAGCAAACAAAGTCATTTTTGCGACAGGTTACGGTCCTGCTCCCCTACTTGATTCTCATCGGATCGATTTGAACCGTTCATACGCCATCGCAACGAATCCGATTGCAGAGTTCAGCGAATGGGAAGGACGCGCACTCATTTGGGAGACGAAACGACCATACCTATATTTACGTACGACTCCGGACGGTCGGATTATCGCTGGTGGTCTCGACGAAGACAAGGCAGAGACGCCTCACGATGAGGCACTCATGAACGACCGGGCTGAACGAGTGAAGGAGAAAATTGCAGAACTCTTCCCGATGTATGACCTTGAAGTCGATTATGCCTGGGTCGCCTTGTTTGGAGAATCGGTGGACCAACTCCCGTTCATTGGAGAGCACCCAAATCGACCGAATTTGTTTTACTTGCTCGGATATGGGGGAAATGGGACGGTGTACAGTATGCTCGGCTCTCACATCCTGAGTGCCCTCGTTCGTGGTCAGAATCATCCAGACGCTGATCTCGTTCGTCTAGACCGAACATAACCCCTATTCTTGGGGGTTGTTACATATTGAAGGAGTGTTTTTGGATTGAAGAAAAAAAGAAAAGCAAGATGGGTATACGCGTTTCGCCGACTGCTCGTGTTTCTCGTTCCACTTGGCTGTGCCATCTGGTTTTGGCCAAACGAGTCGACGCCCACTACGCAATTAAAGTCGGAACAAGTCTCTATTTCCGAGGAAATATACACAATTGAAAAGCGTTCACCCGTTGTAGAAGACGATGTCACTCGATATGAATATGATGTCGTCGTGCATGGTGAACCAAGTACGGATGAACTTCAATCCATTAGCTATGACGTCGTCGAGGACGTGCAACAGTCCGACCAATTCCAAGCCGCCTTGTTACGATTTTATGATGACGCCGCCTATATCGGGACAGAACCACCACTCGGTGAAGCCGTATTCGCTCCTGAAGGCGACTATGCACTTGCGGACTGGGTCGACCCTGGTCAAACGGACGAAATGACGTTCGGCTGGCAGCTTCGCGAGAAAGAGTGGTCGACGAAACTGGCGGAAAAAGAGATTCAAATCTGGGCGTTATGGCAGGAACAATATACGAAACAGGATCCAGACGACCCAGACGTGAAATCAAAAGTGACGCGAATCGTCTCCAATGAATATGATCTTGACCCAAAAATGGTGCAACAAATCGTCTTGAAACAGCATGTATGGGCTGCACTATAAGTCGATTGCCCGTTTGTGTGAAATCTCTCTTTTTTTGAAAAAGAGGGATTTTTTTATTTTGGTTAGGGAACACCGATACAGTAGGTCAAAACGTGACTTACAACGGTCAGTCATACTTAAGGGAGGCAATCACATGGGGAACAAGAAAGAAGAACAGTTAAAACAACATACGATTGATAACGAACAACAAGCAGGCTTGACGACGAACCAAGGATTGAAGATGGCGGAAGATGAATTTTCACTGAAGGCGGGGCGTCGCGGTCCGACCTTGATTGAAGACTTTCATTTTCGGGAGAAGATGACCCACTTTGACCACGAGCGGATTCCAGAACGGATCGTCCACGCTCGCGGCGTTGGTGCACACGGAGAGTTTCACGTATATGAACCACTCGCCGATATCACAAAGGCTGATTTCTTGAACGACCCTTCAAAGACGACACCGGTATTCGTCCGTTTCTCGACCGTCCAAGGCTCACGTGGGTCCGCGGATACGGTCCGTGATGTACGCGGTTTTGCAACGAAGTTTTATACAGACGAAGGGAACTACGACCTAGTCGGAAACAACATCCCTGTCTTCTTTATTCAGGATGCCATCAAATTCCCAGACCTTGTTCACGCCGTAAAACCTGAACCGCATACGGAAGTGCCGCAAGGGGGAAGCGCGCACGATACATTCTGGGACTTCGTCGGACAAAACCACGAGACCGCTCATATGGTCATGTGGGCGATGAGTGATCGGGGGATTCCACGTAGTCTACGCATGATGGAAGGTTTCGGGGTCCATACGTTCCGTCTCGTGAATGCGGAAGGAAAGGCACATTTCGTCAAGTTCCATTGGAAACCGAAGCTCGGCGTCCATTCACAAGTATGGGACGAAGCTCAAAAAGCAGTCGGGAAAAATGCGGACTTCCACCGTGTCGATTTGTATGAGGCCATCAACAAAGGCGATTATCCGGAATGGGAGCTCGGACTCCAGCTCATCCCTGAAGAAGATGAGTTCAACTATGACTTCGACATTTTGGATCCGACTAAACTGTGGCCAGAGGAAGAAATCCCTGTGAAACTCGTCGGGAAGATGACACTCAACCGAAACGTCGATAACTTCTTCGCCGAAACCGAACAAGTCGCCTTCCATCCGGGACACCTCGTTCCAGGAATCGATTTTTCGAACGACCCGCTCTTACAAGGGCGCTTATTCTCTTATACAGATACACAACTCTCGCGTCTCGGTGGACCAAACTTCCACCAAATTCCGATCAATAAGCCGGTTTGTCCGTTCCACAACAATCAGCGTGACGGCATGCATCAAATGGCTGTTCACAAAGGACAGACGAGCTATCATAAAAATGCGCTCAATAACAACCAACCCGAGCCCGTACCAGCTGACCAAGGCGGATTTGAGCATTATCAAGAGAAAGTCGATGGACATAAGATTCGAGGACGCAGCGACAGCTTCCTAGACTTCTATTCACAGGCGAAACTCTTCTATAACAGCATGACCGATGTCGAAAAGCAGCACATTCAAGACGCCTGCAGTTTCGAGCTCGGGAAATGTGAGTCGGATATGGTGAAAGAGAACGCCGTCGATTTATTAAACCGGATTGACCGCCATCTCGCAGAGGTCGTCGCGGATAATTTAGGTGTGCAAGTACCTGAAGAAAACAATGAAGTCCAGTCAGACAAGACGTCCCCTGCCCTCTCGATGGCGAACACGATCAAAAAACCAGATACGAAGAGCGTCGCCCTTCTCCTCGCCGGTGACGTGGATGCGAATCAAGTGAAGCAATGGGTGAAGCAACTCGCCGACCACAACGTCAACTATAGTCTCGTCGGTAAGAAAGCCTATATGCTCGGTGATTTGAAAGTAAAAGAGACGTATGACACGGTCGACTCGAGCCTCTTCGACGCCGCCTTCTTGGTGAGTGCCGCAACCTCGGTCGAAGATGACGTCCTCGAGTTCATCGAGAACACGTATAAGCACTATAAACCGCTCGCCCTGCACGTGCATCATAAAGAAGCGCTCGCAACATGTCGCGTGAAGACAGACCAGCCTGGGGTCTTCACGTTTGATACGCATAACCTCGATGGGTTCGATACGTTCATCGACGGAATCGCAACCGCCCGCTTCTGGGACCGCGCTTAACGATACCACTCGACTCGATTCACGAGTCGAGTTTTTTTATTTGCTCCATGAACTCGTGGAATGCATCATCTCAGACAATCCTGTTTTGATTTGGTATACTCTTTTAGTTATGTTTATTAACTATTCGAATTTGAAGAAAAGGAGGCGTCGTTTTCGATGCAACAACCTATCCAAAAACTGTGGACGAGAGACTTTTTGATTATCTCGCTCATCAACTTCTTCCTGACGCTCATCTTTTTCTTATTGATGGTCACCATCGGGGTACATGCCGTCGAGTCGTACGGGGCGACGACGAGTCAAGCAGGGCTCGTCACCGGCATCTTTATCATCGGGACGTTGACCGGACGATTGTTCATCGGTCGACTCATCGATTCGATTGGCCGGAAAAAGACGCTTTATATCGGGCTCGTCTTTTTCACCGCCACCATCTTGTTGTACTTCGTCCATTGGGGCGTCGGGTTCTTATTGCTCACTCGTTTCGTACACGGTCTCGGGATGGGATTATCGAGTACCGCAACCGGAACAATCGTGGCACAGGTCATTCCCGCGACACGAAAAGGCGAAGGGATTGGCTACTACAGTATGAGCTCTACCTTGGCGACAGCCATCGGGCCATTCGTTGGGTTGCTCCTTAGCCAATATACGAGCTTCACCGTCATTTTCGGACTTTGTTTCGTGATCGGACTGATCAGTTTGGCGAGTACGTTTTTCGTGAACGTACCAGAAGTAGACGCACCTGAAGTCGTTCGTGGTTTCTCATTGAAATCATTCGTTGAACCGAAGGCGTTACCGATTGCACTCATCATCGGGACGGCCGCGCTCAGCTACTCGAGCGTCTTGTCCTATATTAACTTTTACGCAAGTGAACTCGATTTGATTGAAGCGGCGAGTATCTTCTTCCTCGTCTACTCCGTCGCCGTCCTGTTGTCTCGTCCGATCACAGGGAAGTTGATGGACGCGCGTGGGGCGAATGTCGTCATGTATCCAGCAATCGCAATCTTCGCCGTCGGTCTTCTCGTGCTCAGTCAAGCGAATAGCGGCTGGATGCTGTTGCTCGCAGGTGCTCTGATCGGACTCGGGTTTGGGAATATCCAGTCGGGTACACAAGCGATTGCCGTCAAAGCATCCCCACCCCACCGGATGGGTATGGCTACTTCGACGTTCTTCATCGCACTCGATGCAGGTCTCGGGTTTGGTCCGTATTTCATCGGTCTACTCATTCCGTTGACTGGATTTTCGACGTTGTACTTGATGCTTTCCGGTGTCGTTCTCTTTACCATTTTCTTGTATTACCTCATGAACGGCCGAAGCGAACAGAAACAACTAAAAGAAGCTGCCTGACAGGATGTTCTTACATCCTGTCTTTTTTTGAAAGTTCACACATTTTATCGAAGGATACGTTAAGATAAAAATGACGTGTAAAAAATAGAATGTACGAAATGAGGGAGACGAGATGAAAGCTGACCAAACACTTCAATACAACGCATCGATTTTATTACGGACGTTCGATAAAATTTCAGACTATGTGTTCTTTATGGAAGTCGATGGTTCAGCTTATCGATACGTCTTCGTGAATGAACCCGCAAAACGCGCGATCAACTGGTCGGACGCAGATGTCGGAAAACAGATTGACGAACTCGTCCCCGCTGAAACGGCCGCGCTCATCACAACATATTACGATGAAGCGATTCGAACGAAAAAAAGTGTCGTCTATGAAGACTATCGTCTTGCTGACTCGTTCTACACCGATACGGTAGAAGCAAATGATGTATTGACGCTTCCCCTTCATTACTTCGAGTCAGAGGTGACTCCTATTTTTAATGACGAGGGACAATGTACACACATCGTCTCGGTCGTCCGCGAAGTGACGGAACGAAAGCGTCGCGAACTGGAATTATCCATTTTGAAAGATCATCATGAGTCATTAAGACGTTACTCGCCCCATGGCATTTTTGTACTTGATCATCATCTGAATATCAAATCGGTCAACCCGGCCGTCACAAGCATCACCGGATATGCTGAGCAGGAGATGCTTCATCAACCGTTCCTTCACTGGCTTCCCAAGGACGAACGCTCTCGTGTACGGAAAGGACTGCAGTTCACCCTGTCCGGTATTCCTCATAAATATTCAGTTTACGCCACTCATGAGTCTGGTGAACGGCTCGATTTGTCCGTATTGAACATCCCGATTGAAGTCGGTGGTAACATCACCGGATTGTTTGCCATCATCATCGATTTGACGCCTGAGAAGAACGCTGAACGGGCTACAATCGAAAGTGAGCGTCGCTATCGCCAACTGATCGAGACGATTCCGGAAGGCATCATCGTCCACCAAGAGGGGAAGATTTTATATGCGAACGCAATGGCGCTCGAAACGATTGGCGAGACTTATCTCGAAAGTGAGTCCATCTTCTCTTTTATTGCAGAAGAATATCACCAATCCACTCGAACACGTCTCGCTTCCCTTGAACTAGGTGGACCTGTTCAAGATACGGAGATGGTGGTTTTAACGTCGAACGGAGACCGTCTCCATATGGACATCAGCAGTCTCCTCATCGACTATGAAGGGCAGACGGCCGTATTGACGATTTTACGTGACGTTACGGAAAAGCGTGAAATGGAACAGGCCTTGAGACAAAGCGAGTTACAATACAGACTGATCACAGAAAACATGAGTGATCTCGTTTGCATATTAGAACGGGACGGAACGGTTCGTTACGCCTCCCCTTCTCATCGTACGGTTCTCGGCTTTGCGGCTGGATCCTATGAAGGGAAGAATACGCTCGACTATATCCATCCAGATGACATTCAAATCGTCCGTTCACAATTGAAGGACTTGAAAGAGCAAGACGTCTCGCTGACTCTTGAATTCCGACATTTTCACGCGGACCAACGTTGGATCTGGCTCGAGACAAAAATTCAAGCCATCTATGACGAATCAGGACATCTTCTGCACTACTTGACGGTCAGCCGAGAAATCATGCAGCGAAAAGCACTTGAGAAACGCTTAAAGCACTTGGCATATCACGACACGCTGACTGATTTGCCGAACCGACGCTACTTCCTCGCCTATCTTGAAGAAGCCATCGAAGAGACGAGATATGAGAAAGAGCAATTAGGCGTTCTCGCGCTCGATGTCGACCGTTTCAAACAAATCAACGACACGTTCGGCCATGATGTCGGGGATGAGCTCTTGCGTCAATTGGCACGCCGATTGACGTCGGTACTCCGAAAACAAGATATGGTGGCAAGACTGGGTGGAGATGAATTCGCCGTCCTCATCCGATTCACCGATCCTTCTTCTCTTCATCGTGTCGCCGAAAAGATTATCCAAGCATTACAACGCCCTTGGGAAATCGATCATCATACGTTCATCACGACTTCGAGCGTCGGTGGTGCTCGTTATACAAAAGGATTGTCGACTAAACAGCTTCTGAAACGCGCCGACCTCGCTTTATATGAGGCGAAAGCAGACGGTCGAAACCAATACGTACTCGCAAAGGACCACGAATAGTGGTCCTTTTTTCACGTGAAACATCTAATCATCCCTTAAAACCGAACATTAAATACTTAAAAATTAAAATATATTCATTTTTAGACCATTTTCATGAAGTTTATCTTTGACTTTGAGAGCTGTTCACGTTATATTACCGAATGGGCGAAGTTTTTTTATGGTTCAAGATGTTAATGTTCGTGAATAGGGGTGCAACTTATGGATAAAGTATTTGATTATGAAGATATTCAATTAATTCCTGCAAAATGTATTGTCGACAGTCGTTCGGAATGTGACCCGACCGTCGAGCTCGGGGGCTTCACGTTCCGTTTACCGGTCGTCCCGGCGAATATGCAAACGATTATTGATGAGAAAGTGGCGCTCATGTTGGCCGAGAACGGTTATTTTTACATCATGCATCGCTTCAATCCTGAGACGCGTCTCGCGTTTATTCAAGACATGCATGAGAAAGGTCTCTATGCCTCAATCAGCGTCGGGGTGAAAGAAGAGGAGTATGCATTTATCGAGATGCTACAGTCGACCGGTCATACACCAGAATTCATTACGATCGATATCGCACATGGACACTCGAACGCGGTCATCCGAATGATTCAACATATCAAGCACCACCTTCCTGGTTCATTCGTCATCGCGGGGAACGTCGGGACACCAGAGGCCGTTCGTGAATTGGAGCATGCCGGTGCGGATGCAACGAAAGTCGGAATCGGACCAGGAAAAGTATGTATCACGAAAATCAAAACGGGATTCGGCACGGGCGGCTGGCAATTGGCAGCACTACGCTGGTGTGCCAAGGCGGCGACGAAGCCAATCATTGCGGATGGGGGAATCCGTACACATGGGGACATCGCCAAATCGATTCGTTTTGGCGCTTCGATGGTCATGATCGGTTCATTGTTCGCTGGCCATGACGAATCTCCAGGGGAAACGTTTGAGCAAGACGGAAAGCAACTGAAAGAGTATTTCGGCTCAGCATCCGAGTTCCAAAAGGGTGAGCGGAAAAACGTCGAGGGGAAAAAGATGTTTGTCGAACACAAAGGGGCATTGCAAGATACATTGACCGAGATGGAGCAAGACCTCCAGTCGGCGATTTCTTACGCGGGTGGCGACAGTCTCGAGGCATTGCGCACCGTAGACTATGTCATGGTGAAAAACTCAATCTTCAATGGGGATAAAGTATATTAAGAATGGCAATCGTAAAACCTGAGTTTGGTGTTCAACCAAACTCAGGTTTTTTTTCGCTACTGGATGTGCTGTTGGTTATTGCATGGATCGAAGACGCTTCAAGACTGTCCTGATTGGGAATCGTAGGATAAAGGCGGCGATACGTGTCGATTTTTTCTGAAATCATCCGCTCTGTTTCCTGGAGAGCCTCTAATTGCGCCACCACATTCGCATGATGCGCTTCAAGCAAGGCAAGGCGCTCCTGTGTCGTATCTTGTTCTTCCTGAGCAAGAAACAATGAAACGTACGATCGAATTTGATCAATCGGCATATGCGTCTCACGCAATCGAAGTACGAACCGAAACCATGTCACATCCTGGTCATTGTATCGCCGGTGACCATTTTTTCGTTTCGGAAACAGAAGTCCTTCTTTTTCGTAATAGCGAATGGTATGGGCACTCGTCGCGGTCAATCGACTGAATTCAGAAATTGTATACATGTAACTCACCTTTCTGCTTGACTTAGAGTTCACTCTAAGAATTAGACTTTCACTATACCAAATTGCAAAGGAGCATGCTACATGAAATACACCGTAATTACAGGAGCTAGTTCAGGAATTGGATATGAGACTGCCAAATTACTCGCAGAAAAAGGAAAATCACTCGTTCTTGTCGCCCGCCGGACATCAGAACTTGAAAAACTTCGAGATGAGGTCAAACATCTTTCTCCAGAGAGCGATGTCATCCTCAAATCGGTCGATCTCACCGACAACCAAAATGTCCACGATTTATACTCAGACCTGAAGGATCTTGAAATCGAAACGTGGATTAACAATGCAGGGTTTGGTGATTTTGACCTTGTCCAAGACATCGACCTCGGAAAAATTGAAAAGATGCTTCGCTTAAACATCGAAGCGTTGACACTCCTATCTAGTTTATTTGTCCGCGATTATCATGATGTCGAAGGAACGACACTCGTCAATATCTCGTCTGGTGGTGGATACCGCATCGTTCCAACCGCCGTCACATACTGTGCAACTAAGTTTTATGTCAGTGCGTACACGGAAGGTCTTGCACAGGAACTGCAAAACAGTGGCGCGAAACTACGCGCAAAAGTTCTCGCACCGGCTGCGACAGAGACGGAATTCGCTGATCGTTCCCGTGGCGAATCTGGATTCGACTACAGTAAAAACGTCAAGAAATACCATACGGCTGCTGAAATGGCAGGCTTCTTACATCAGTTGATTGAAAGTGACGAAATCGTCGGCATCGTCGATGGAGAGACGTATGAATTCAAGTTACGTGGCCCATTGTTCAATTATGCAGGATGAAATGAGTAAAAACGAGTCAACACAAAGTCCCTCTTTTCAATTTGAGAAGAGGGACTTTGTGTATAGCTAAAATTGAGTTGCTTCATGTCTCCTTTGTCCCATTCACAAAAAACGAAATCAATTCCTCCTCTTCCTCGTTGATCTCACGATTGACGAGTGAAGCGTATAATTGAGTGATATTATCACCATTTCCCGGGAAATCACGTGAAATGGTGGCGATTCTTCTCAATGCAAGGCAATCTTCTGCGAACGCTTCACGACTTACCATCTCACCGTGTGACCAGACGATCTGTTGTGCATCAAATGTCTCTAGTACATGTAATAACCGAAGTGTCTCTTCTGGTGTCATTCGCCATGTCGGGGCATACAAATTTGCATACAGCGCGTCTCCTAAAAATAAGATGCGTTCTTCCACGAGATAGATAACGACCGAATCTTTCGCATGGTCGCCACCGACATGCCTCAATATGACATGGATCCCACCAAGATCGAGCGTCAACGACTCCTGAAACGTCAATGTTGGCAGAACGATTTGAATGTCTCGCGAATCACCATACTCTTCGCGGATTGCCTGGGCACAAAATTCGATTTCAATCCCTTCAGCGACTCGTTGATTCAATGATGCATCATCCCAAGCGTAAGGGACGAGTTTTTCCATCTCGTGTTTCGTCGCCTCGCTTGCGATCGAGACCACTCCTTCTAAGGCAGGAAGACCGAAGATGTGATCCCAGTGCCAATGTGTCAATGCGACCATCGAAGGCGTACGGAGGCCACGCTCTTGAAGCTGTCCTAAAAAGGTTAAGACATGCGCCACGGAGTTGCCCGCGTCAATGAGTAACGTATGGGTGTCACCAATAACGGCACCAAGAATCGGACGGTCCGTATGCGCAACCGGCGTCATATACCAAAAACGTTCCGAATGTTTGATCAAGGTTTGCATGAACGACTCGACTCCTCTTCTATCAATTTGGTTAGTTCTTCAAATGAAGAACGCTCATCATTTTGGATTCGGACATGACGAAACGGGATCCGATCAAGCAATGTAAGCTCACGTCGCTGTCTGTCTGCCAATACCGCAATCGTCCCGGTACACCGACAAGGTTACGTTTCGATGCATAGGACCCTGTCGTGTAATACTCGACAAACCCCTGTTGCCATTCAATCGGCCGTTCATTATAGACGACTGGAAATATACGGGCGACGTCGTTCAACTCTAAATAAACGATGGTCGGTTCGATTGGTTTTAGAATCGATGAAACCTCTTGAACGTATGTTTCAATCGCCTCTAACGAAACGTCTTGGGCGACCATCCCAATCGTGAACGGATTTTGAAGCAACGCACATTCAAAGATGACGTCACGTTCTTCCTGCTCGAATTTCGTTACATAACGTCGCCATCGTTCGCACATGATTCGTGTGTGGAGTGCAAAGGGCAATTCATAGACATCCGTTCCTACGCGCTCTTCCCCTTCATCGTAACGAACGAGCCATCCGCCTTCAATTTTATCAAGAATCGTACCATGTGAAGGTGGTTCCGTTACCCAGTAGATTTCATGCAGATCGACGGGGTGAGCAGCGTCCACTTCCGAATAGAAGACACCTCCTTTCAACGCACATATCTTTTCAGCAAATGTGGATTTTCCACTTCCCGGCAACCCCTCAATCAACCACAATTTCCCCATACTTAAAACTCCTCATCATTTGAATATCCATCGTATTGAAACCATTGGTTGCCACCATTATTCTTCGCAATATACATAGCCGCATCCGCTTGCTGAAGAATCGAATCAATCGTTGAGGTAGATTGGATTGTGGCGACCCCGATACTTACTGTAAGACGTATGGTTTCACCATTTGACGCGCTTATTCCCTGGGAAATAACGTTGTTCATCTCCTTTAAGCCAACAGGTCCTTCCTCTTGAACGACAACGAATTCATCAGCTGAAAATCGATATACCTGACCTCCGAACGTTTCCACGAACCCGCTCAATCGTTGTGCGATTTCAATCAATAACTCATCTCCGATCAGGTAACCATATTGATCATTAATCCGTTTGAAGTCGTCTATATCGATCAACAACAATGTGACTGTTTGTGAACGCTGAATCTGTCTATATAAATCGGTCATCAGTGTATATCGATTACAGAGTTTTGTTAGTTGATCTTGTGTCGCAATCCGAATCATTTCGCGTTGTTTCCGCTCTTTCCGAATGCCGTTCTCTAACCATCTTGCAAGCAACCGAATCGTGTCTGCCAACTCTTGCAGGGTTTCTTCGTCGAGTTGATCATTTAAATTCCCTTGCTCCGCCAATAAGACAATCCACCCGAACACTTGGTGTTTATGTGTCAAAGGGAAGCTGACAATCGTTGTGAACTCAATTCCATCTACAATCAGTTCTCCTTCTTGAAGAGTTTGTGAACCGACCGTCGTCAGTTGATGGAGGGTGCGTAGCTCTTCTTCCTCCCACATCAGACGAGACACCCCGTTCTCGACCAAGAGACGATGTGAGGATTCACTTGAGAAGATCACGGCATGCGAGTAACCGACCCATTCCAATAAGATTTCTTGAACTCGTGCCAACTGGTCTTGAAACGGCATACGAAGTGCCGTCGCTTCATACAACGCCTCTACGACTTGTTGGCGTTTGATTTGTCGCCGTGACATTTCTGTATGTTCAATCTCTGCCATGACCCAGTGTGTGAACGACTCGAGCGCATGTAGATTCTCTTCAGTGAATGTTCTCGCCTGAGCATCTACCACACAAAGCGTACCGATGACGTGACCTTGTTTCGTCCGGAGCGGCACCCCGGCATAGAACCCGACTTGTTCGAGCCACGGACTGTCACTCTCAAATGCTTCAGCTGCCACATCTTCAATCACAATCGGACGTTCCGACGTGACAACTCGCGTACATAGCGTCCACTCCCGCTTAAGATGAGAAGATTCGAGTTCGATCCCGACACACGATTTGAACCATTGCTGGTCCGTCGTCATGATGGAGATGAAGGCAATCGGCATCTGAAACGTTTGTGCGACCAAACGGGAAATCCGATCAAACCGTTCTTCGTGTGGCGTGTTTAAAATCTCCAATCGTAAGATGGCCTTTATTCGCTTTATCTCGCGTTCATCGAGTGAAGGATGAAGTAACTGCGACGGCTGTTCAATTTTTGATAAGACCGCCTGGTGAGAATACAAGATTTCGAGTGCCTCATCTAGGTTTTCGAGCGCCATCGGGCGGCTAAAGAAATAACCTTGAATTTCATCACAGCCGAGCTGACGTAAAATACGATACTGTTCTTCCGTTTCAACGCCCTCAGCTGTCACTTCAAGTTCTAACTTTTTAGCGAGTGACACAATCAGTTTGACGATTTCGTATTCTTTCATCCCATTCTCTTGATCGAGTTGTGCAACGAATGATCGGTCAATCTTGATGCCATCGATTTCAAATAGCTTCAAGTAATTTAAAGAAGAATAACTCACCCCAAAATCATCAATCACCAATCGGAATCCTTGCTGCTTCAACGATTCAACCGTTTTGATGGCTGCGACCGGTTCATGCATAAGTGTGTGCTCCGTCACTTCGAACTCAAACTGCTCCGGCTTCAGGTCATATGACGAAATGATGGTCACCAATTCATTCATGTGATGCTCATGAAACAAATTCGGTGACACATTCACGGCGACACGACGACCTTCGAATTGCTCTGCATGTGCAGATACGTCCTGACAGACTCGATTCATGACGAACTGTGTCACGTCTTCAATAAGCAGTGACTGTTCCGCCACACGAATGAACGTTTCAGGAGAGACGAACCCCAGCACCGGACTATCCCAACGAATGAGCGCCTCGAAATGAATCGACCCGTCCATCGACACTTTTGGTTGATACACCATATATAGTTCATCTTGTTTGAGAGCTTTCACTAATTCCGTTTCAATCATAATCTCGTCAATGTAACGTTGTACATACTCATCATGTTCATATAGATGAATTGTTTGGTTACCGTTCTGACGTGCCTCGAGTAAAGCCGTTGAGGCGTTCATGATGACGCGATCGGCGTCAGCAGTTCCCGAACCGATGCCGATACAACTTGATAATGGGAATTCTGCATCGGCCACTTTGTAAGAATGACTCGCGATGACATCAAGTAAATGTTCCGCATACATATAGGCCGTCTTCATCGGGACGTGGGGCAAGACCGCGATAAAATCTTCCCCATCGACCCGACCGATAATGGAACCTTGCGGGAGTGTATTCGCCAATTGACGCGTGATGTCTTTAATCAATTCATTCGAGCGCTCCACCCCTTGGAGCGACATCATCATCTTGAAACGATTGATATGTAGGCGCATCACACTCGTTTCTTCCGTGCTCTGGCGCTCAAACAGTTGATCAAGATCCAATTTGACTTTCATCAAATTCGGCATTCCCGTCAAATAGTCCATATGTTCGATACTACGCAACAACTTGATTTCCGCTTCTTCTGACAAATCCGTCGTCAAACTGAGCACATAGCGCACGACACCCGATTCATCTTCGATCGGCACAAGCATAGAGGAGGCGAATCGGGCCGTATTGGATTCGACATTCATTTTTGACATAAAATAGACCGGTTCCCCCGTCTCGACGACCGCATCATAATGTCCAATCAATTCATCTGCCACTTCTGAGCGATACATCTCATGTAAATACTGACCTTCCACATCATCAGGAAGCGAGGAAGCGACTTTCCCTTGATCGCTCACATGAACATAACGATAGCCTTCATCCGTCACTTCCATTAGAAATACCATTCGATACAAGCGTGTGAACAGCTCGAATAGATAATATGGGTCGCCTTTCATCCGTTGCATCGTATACCTCCACCTGTTCCTTTTTCTTATAGTGTAGTTGGTTTCGCTCCGACTAGGGAGAAAACCTTTGAAAAAATGGGAAAACGTTTTTCATTCATACAAAAACACCTCCTCAATCTGAGAAGGTGTTCGTCGAATCAAAGCAACTCGTTCGCGAGTAGGCGATAGACGTTCAAGCGATCTTCTTGCTTATGCTGGATGCTACAAATCATCGCTTCATCGAAACCATAGCGTTCCGATTCATCTCGCAACTGTTCCGCGATTTGTTTTGGCGTCCCCACGAGGTGGATCGCTCGGTTGTTGGCGATATGAATTTTATCGACTTCTGTAAGCGGATAGTCGTGGGCTGCTTCTGGACTCAATAATTGTCTCAACTGTCCGCGCATCAAGAAGAGTCGCGACAAATCAGACGGCCGAGCCAAATATTCCGCCTCTTCTTCCGTCTCTGCAGTCGTGACCAAATACGTGACGCTGATGTCCGGTTTCTCCATAAAATCAGAGGGAGTGAAGTGGTGGCGATACGTATCGAGTGTTTCGGCACTCAGTTCGCCATTGAAAAATTGAGCAAACGAATAACCCAGTCCCATTCGACCGGCTTGCACGGCACTGTTCCCGCTCGATCCGAGTAACCACGCTTCTGGTAGCGTGACGCCTGTCGGGGCTGCCGGCGTGTTCTTATACCACCGCTCTTCCGGTGCTTCATCTTTGATTAATTGAAGCGTCGTATCAAGCTTCTCGTAAAGACCGTCCATCATTGGCTTCTGCCCTTGTGACATCGCATAGATGGCGTTCGCGTCCCCGCCTGGTGCGCGTCCAACACCAAAGTCGATGCGTCCTGGTGCTAGGGCGCTGAGCGTCTTGAACACTTCCGCCATCTTCAGTGGCGAATAGTGCATCATCATGATGCCGCCTGATCCGAGACGAATCTTGTTCGTTTTCGCCGCCAGATAGGCCGCAATCACCTCTGGAGCCGAACTCGCGAATGACATGCCGCCATGGTGCTCAGCCATCCACATCCGGTAATATCCCAACTCCTCTGCGACTTGCGCGAGCTCGACCGCACTCTTCAGCGCATGCTCACCTGTATGACCCGACGTGACTGGTGCCTGGTCTAACACACTCAATCTCATGATGCATTCTCCTATCTCTATAATGAAGTTACTAAATATCTTGAATTTGTTGGACTCGCCGTCATCATACTAAATGCCTCTATGGAATACGAATGTTTTGCCTAGTGTCCACTTTATATTTTTCAGAAAATTTACGCATTCGGTTGATAGCACCTGGTCATATTTTTTATACTAATAAAGAAATACGTTTTAATTAGGGCTGGATGTGTAATGGGGATACATAGACAGCACAAACACTTCGGGGAAATGGGGAATGCATCATGAATGGTTCATCAACACCAGACGGAAAGAGAACTTCTTTTTCGAGTCGAGACTTTTTTAAGTTCTTGATTCCATCGCTCATCGGCATCATGTTTTTCATCGTACCAATCTCATCAGAAGAAGGCTTTACGATTCCGGTTGCCTTCTTGTCCAATCAATTGATTGAGTGGATTGGCGAGTTCGTCCCGACACTCGCTGTCATCATGATGGGTGTTTCAATTGTCGGGTCCTTATTGTTATTTACGGCACGTCCTGCTTTTATGGTGGAACGCCCGTCCATCAACGCACTCTTTAGCGTGACACCGTTTTGGTTCGTCATGCGCATCATCGGTTTTGTCGCCGGTGTCATGACGCTACTCACACTCGGACCAGAGATGATTACGTCAGAATTTACTGGAGGCTTGTTGCTCTTTGATTTGATTCCAATCTTGTTTGCGACATTCTTTTTTGCAGGTATGTTGTTACCGCTCCTCTTGAACTTTGGACTTCTCGAGTTCGTCGGGACGTTCTTGATGAAAATCATGCGCCCACTCTTCCGCTTGCCAGGGCGCGCCTCACTCGACTCGCTCGCTTCATGGGTCGGGGATGCAACGATTGGGATTCTACTGACGACAAAACAGTATGAGGAAGGCTATTACACGAAACGGGAAGCATCGATCATTGCGACGACCTTCTCCGTCGTCTCGATCACGTTCACCATCGTCGTCTTACAATATGTCGAACTCGACCAATATTTCTTGCCATACTACGGAGCGATTGTCTTATCTGGCTTGGTCGCAGCGCTCATCATGCCACGGATTTATCCACTATCTAAAAAAGCAGATACGGCTTATGAGAAGACCGAGCTTAAACCGGAAGAAGAGGTGCCGTCAGACGTTTCACTCGGGAAGTGGGCGTTGATACAAGCGCTACAAAAGTCACGTTCGAGTAAAAGTTTCCTAGAGACACTCAAAGACGGCTTCAAAAACGTCCTCGATATGTGGATCGGTGTTCTCCCTGTCGTCATGGCGGTCGGAACGATCGCGGTCGTCATCGCAGAATATACGCCGTTCTTTACCATTATCGGGAAGCCGTTCGAACCAATCCTGATGCTCTTGCAAGTACCTGAGGCATCGGAGGCCGCTCAGACGATGGTCGTCGGCTTCGCTGATATGTTCTTGCCGGCCGTCCTCGGAAGCGGCATCGAGAGCGAATTGACACGTTTCGTCATCGCCACACTGTCTGTCACTCAGCTTATCTACATGTCTGAAGTCGGGGGCTTGTTGCTCGGTTCAAAACTACCGATCTCATTCCTCGACCTCGTCTTAATCTTCTTGTTACGCACCTTCATCACGCTGCCGATCATCGTCGGAATCGCGCATCTTGTCTTTTAGCGAAAACGACGCCCTTTCTCTTTTATGAGACGGGGCGTCCTTTGTATACTAAAAGAAAAGGAGGGAGATCAAGATGGAGCACCCATTTGCAGGACAACTCGAGGTCGCGAACAACGGCTATGCTGGAATCATCAATCCAGAGCTTTACGTGAACGATCGGTATCACGGACGCTGGACATTAAAGCGCTCCGTACAGATTGAAGGCGTGCCCGTCTTGCTCCAACGCCAGTTCGAGAACGGAAAGAACAACTGTACGTTAACGTCCATTACCGCCATTTTCCGCTTTTACCGAGACCATGGGTATACGAATATCCCAGATGATGTGACACAGATTCAAGAGGATGTACGCGAGATCGCCTTCATACATCATTTCAAAGACGAGAAAGGGACGCCCCCGACTCAAATCGCCACCATCATCACGAAATTATGGAAGCGATACGGGTATGAAGGTCGAGGGAGTTCCCGCTATCTATGGAAATGGTCGACGTTTGAGCGTGAGCTGAAAGCGAGTCGCCCATTTGTATTGAATATGGCGAACGGCTTTTATAAAAACCATTCCGTCACGGGAATCGGTTATTTACAGTTTGAAAAACGAGGGTTCCCAGACGTCATCTTGTTAGCCGTGCTCGACAACCGTTCAAAAGACGTGCGCTACATCGACTTTAACGAATTCAATTTCTGGGGAAGCATCACGCGCGTCCACCCTCCAGCCACTCGTCCATAATCACTTCAAGCGCTTGCCCGATTCGTAACAGATGCTCGCGCTTGGCATATGACCCGTAATGCAGCCCGTTTGAATCCCGACCATTCCCGAGCCCGACGAACACTTCAGACGGCTTCATATGAAGTCCAATCATCGGGATGCCCGATTCATGGCGTCCGATTTCATAGGTGATGGCAGGATAAGCTACCAGTCTCCCCGTCGTCGAGAAACCTGTGAAGGCACGACAATTCTCTCGCCCGAGCACTATCAATCGGGTCGGGTTGATGGTTGTAATTGTGCGCTCTAATAACTCGATTGAGGTCGGGTGCTCCATCCAACCGCGTCCGGCCTTCATCTTTCCCATTTGTTCATACGTGGCAAGTTTAAAAAAATCGACGTGGATGACAGAGGGCGAAGCGTCATAGAACGACCGCCCCATTCCATTCAACATCGCCTCAAGTTTGGCCCCACCTGGTTTCCCGAACCAGCTCGTTGTCGCGCGACCCGATTCGAAATAAGACGATGCTCGTTCAATCGTTTCTTGCAGCGCCTCTTCATTTCCGAGGTAATCTTCAAACGAGAGCGCGTTCCGCCAATAGAACTTTTGGTGTTGCCCCATTCTCGGTGTCCCGTCTCGATGTAAAAACTCGCCGCGTGACGGGTTCGTCCCAATAGTCAGCCATTGATTCGCACGAGGACGACCGTACCAAAGGACAGGCGATGCCTCCGAAATCAGTTCTTGACCAAACGATGTCTCACATAACGTTGCTTGAAATCGGATTGCATCTTGTAACAATTGTACTGCCTCCATGTCATCCCTCCTCTCCCGTTCGTTTCCCGCTTTCGAGAGTTCATAAAATGCGTTATAGTGATAGGACGAAGCCAAATAAAGGACGTGTACAAATGCGCATCAATAAATTCATCAGTGAATCAGGCAAGGCGTCCCGTCGCCAAGCCGATCGTCTCGTCGAAGAGGGACGCGTCACCATCAACGGGAAAAAAGCAAAAATCGGCGACCAGGTCAAACCGGGGGATGAAGTCCTCGTCAACGGTTCGGTCGCACGTGTCGCACGAAACAACGTGTATATCGCCGTACATAAACCGGTCGGGATCACGAGTACGACAGAGAAGAAAGTAAAAGGAAACTTGGTCGACATGGTCAACCACCCGCTCCGCATCTTCAACATTGGTCGTCTCGATAAGGACTCAGAAGGTCTCATCCTCATGACGAACGATGGCGATATCGTCAACGAAATCCTCCGCGCAGAAGGCGAGCACGAGAAAGAATACATCGTCTCGGTCGATAAGCCGATCACACCGGAGTTCGTCGAACAGATGGAAGCCGGCGTCAAAATCCTCGGGCAGAAGACGCTTCCGTGTAAAGTTCGTCCGCTCTCGAAGTTCGACTTCAACATCACCCTCACGCAAGGACTCAACCGCCAAATCCGTCGGATGTGTGAGGCGCTCGGCTACGAAGTGTTCCGTCTTCAACGTGTGCGTGTCATGAACATCACGCTCGGGAAACTCCCACCTGGACAATGGCGCGACCTTTCGAAAAAAGAGCGCGAGCAGTTGTTCCGTGAATTGAATTACGAACCGAAAGAATGGTACTAAAACAAGCCTAGACGCGCGTCTAGGCTTGTTTTTTTATTCTGGTCGAAGCGATGCGACATGGTCGGTCTCACGGCGAATGAAACGTTTGAGTTGAGCGCTCAAGTCGTCGAGCTGGTCCATTGTCGTTCTCATTCTACATTTCATATGAATGTGGTCAAATGAGTCAAACTGCCATTCATCATGAATGAAAATATCGACTTGGATGGTCCCGATGCGGTCAATCAACGTGAAGGTTAGATTGACTTGCAAATCATCCGAATCCTCTTCTTCATCGAGCAGTCTCCATGTGATTAGTTCTTTGCCCCACGCTTGATTGAATTGATCGATCTTTTGATGAAGATCCTCAAGACTCGCATCATCTAAATAAATCAACTGATTACTGGTGCAGGCAGAAGACCGAAGTTGAAGCTGAACTTGATAAAACAGCTCCGTTTCATCCATCCATACTCGTTCCATCTCAAACTGAATCATGACTTCACCTCTTTTTCTTAATATAACACGAGGTGTCATCACATCAGGATGCTCTCTCGATTATTTCGCTGTCACGCCACCGTCTACCGGAAGTTCGATCCCGCTAATATGATTCGCCTCGTCTGACGCGAGGAATAGGACGGCTGCTGCCACTTCATCCGCTTGTCCGAGATTCGGCAAAGCGATTTGATTCAAAAAGTGTTGCTTATAGTCTGGATGTTCCATGTGTGGCGCACTCATCGGTGTCACGATGTACCCTGGATGCACCGAGTTGACCCGAATGTTTTGCTTCCCGTAATCGACGGCCGCTGCTTTTGTGAGAGAACGGACCGCACCTTTTGAGGCCGTGTATGCACCCGCCCCTGCCATACCGGTCAATGCAGAGATGGAAGAGATGTTGACGATCGATCCTCCGCCATTTTCCGTCATGAGCGGAATCGCATACTGTGTCCCTAACATGACCCCATCGATGTTGATGCGATACGTGCGCGCCCAGTCCTCTTCTGTCTGTTCCAAGAACGGTTTCGCGAGTGCGATTCCGGCATTATTGATGAGGATATCCAATTTGCCACACGTCGCTTCCACTTCTGCAAACACGTCTTCCCAGCTTGAACGTGAGGTCACGTCATGCTTCACCGCGACGGCTTCCCCACCTTGTGCACGAATCGACTCGACTACGCTTTGCACCCCTTGTTCATTGATATCTGTCGCGACGACCGTCGCTCCTTCTTTGGCGAATAGACGTGCCGTCGACTCTCCCATACCGCTTCCTGCCCCTGTGATGACCGCTACTTTCCCCTCTAAACGCATTGTTCCAGCTCCATTCGTTAAATTATGATAGTCTAACTATCATAATAATAATTGGATGTGACATTAATCTCAACGAAACTGCTCGAAGACGATATACTTATGACAGACAATGAGGTGATGGAATTGAGTAAACGACAACAAAACAAAGAAGAACGAATCCAGCTGATTATCCAAGAGGCCGAACACTTATTTTTAGAGAATGGCTTTGAGAAAGTTCAAATGCAGGACATTGCGGATGCGGCAGGGATTGGGGTAGCGACACTGTTTCGCTATTTTCCGAAGAAAGACCAATTGATCGTCGCAGCGGCCGTCAAAAATCTACAGCCGACACTCGAGCGATTTGAACAGTTTGTGAATGAGGAAGGCAACGCCTATGAACGGCTCGAGATCATCTTGAACCACTTTTTTGAGATGCAGTTGGAGCGGACGGACCACGCCCGTTTTCGTGAGGCGTTCGAGAGCTATGCATCGTTCGTCGCCACACCCCTTCCTGGCATCGAGACATACATTGACGTACAACGACGAATCATGCAGACGCTTGAACCGTTGATCGAAGACGGAAAGCGTGATGGCTCGTTCCGACCAGATATCGATGTGAAAGTGACAATTGTTACGATCATCAATGCATTCGGGACGTTCGGCAACAATATCATGTTAAAGTCGCACATCAGTTATTTAGAGGACGATATCGAACCGGCTGTGCAAATCAACGTATTAAAAGAGGTGTTGCTCGCATCCATTCGGGCATAAGAAAACCCCTTCCTCGTGAAGGGGTCACTCATTTACTTTGATTTCTGAATTGGAGAGAGCTCATGAACCCTCCCTATGATTCCGTCGACTTCCATTTTCCAATCCCCAGTTAAAAAGAACCTACTCGTAAATACCGTCGCTCCCTCATCCACAAAAATTTCGATACTTGAGGCATCCACAAACACTCTGAACGTTTGCTTCATCTCTGTAAGGCGTGTCGCTTTGCGCACTGTTCCGTAGTCTGTGGCATACAACTCAGACATACCCGATCGATTTAACGTATAGGTTTCTCCATCAGAATAGAATTCAATCGCCTCTCCTTGCTGATTCGCAATCATGAAGCGAAATGTCTGTTGTAACGTACCCTCTAATTCAAATGACTTTTGGACCATATCCATTGATGGCATGAATGAGTATGATCGCTGTCGAAGTGCTTTTAATTCAGGAAGTGGTGTCTGTAGCAATCGATTTCCACGCACTGTCAATTCACGAGGAATTGTTAGCATGTGCGCCCACATGTTTCGATCAGTCGGGTACGTACTTTTAGAGTTTCCCAGCCATCCAAACATAATTTGTCTCCCTAAACCATCTTGATAGACTTGCGGTGCATAGAAATCAAAACCTTTATCCATTTCGATATAAGGTTGATGTTTGAATTGGCCGGATTCAAATGTTAGCGGCTCCCCAATCAGATAAACAACGGAAAACACATTTTGAAACTCGTAAGGATCTTCGGAGTATGCTCCCTGTGGTGAAAAAATGAAGACACCTTTCTCATCAAGTTCAAAATAAGATGGACATTCCCACATATATCCGAACTTTTGTACGTTAAGTTGTATAGGACCAACAAAAGACGCTTTTTCATCTTCCTGCCTATACAACAGAATCATTCCCTCGTGATTCACACTTTCCGCACCTACCAGTAGATAAGTTTCCCCATTTTTTTGATACGGAACAGGATCTCTAAAATTATAGGTCGTTAGTGTCAAATCAGGTTCAATCAATGGTCCTTTTTTATAAATGATGCCATTCGTATCTTGTTTTGCTAAACACTGAGATTGTACAAATTCACCTTCACTATTTTTAACGTTGCCCGTGTAATACAGATGAAGCTCATCATTTTTAGAAATGGCACCGCCTGAAAAACACCCATGTTGATCGTATGGCATGTCAGGTGTCAACGCTACTCCATGGTCCAGATAATTTACGAAATCCTCAGTAGACACATGATACCAATGTTTTAATCCATGGACGGGGCCTAACGGAAACCATTGATAGAAAATATGATGTTTTCCATTGTGATATACCAGTCCATTTGGATCATTCAATAATCCATGTGGCGGCGCAATATGAAAGGATGGATAGTAAGGATCTAACTGCGCTTTCTGCTGAATATCCGAAATATATGTGTCCTCGATTTCATCTAACGCGATGAAACGATTTGCTCTATCTGAAAAATCAATAACCATGGGTAAACTCTCCTTTTCGTACAATGTGAAAGAAGGAGTTTCCTCCCTCTCTCATCAATCACTTACGCGACCTGTTTTTCTGTTTTCGATTCTTTCTCTCTATATGCCAATTTTGTAATCGTGAACGAAGTGAGTAATGCGACCATGATCAC
Source organism: Exiguobacterium sp. CH10 (assembly GCF_018617635.1). NCBI lineage: Bacteria > Bacillati > Bacillota > Bacilli > Caryophanales > Exiguobacterium > Exiguobacterium sp. CH10. Next base: position 100,724 of record NZ_JACSKO010000003.1, on the reverse strand, counting down.
AAGAACATAGAGTAAGAGACCGTCTCCGATGTAAAGAAGCATACCCGGAATCATGGTCGATCCTGTCCCTGCCGCTGCTAACCCTAAAACTGATGCGAGTCCACCACCGACTGCACCACCGATGCAACCGAACAAAAATGGAGAACCTTTTGGTAAGTTAATGGCGAACATAACGGGTTCTGTGATACCGAAGAAAGCTGGGATGACAGAACTGAACATCGTTGATCGTTTCACTTTGTCTTTGATGGACATCACGATTGCCAAAGCTGCGCCAGCTTGTCCAGCAATGGCAGCAGTTCCAATCGGATTAATGATGTCATAACCCGTTTCAGCTACCATTTTAACCGTTACAGGTACGATAGTATGGTGCATGCCTGTGACTGCCAAGAATTGAATCAACCCTCCATAAATGACACCACCAATTCCAAACGGTAATTCAAAGAAATACATGATAGCGTCCGTTAGCATGTTCTCGATTAACAAAATAAATGGACCAACTAAGACGAGTCCTAGCACTAACGATGTCAATAATGTTAAGAAAGGCGTTAAAATGAGATCCAGCACGTTTGGAACAATCTTTCTAAATGTTCGCTCCAAGCGAGCGGCTAACCATCCGATAAACACGGCTGGCAGAATGGAGCTTTGCATGCCTGTAATTGATAAATCAAGACCAAATATAGAAACTACTAACGGCTGTGCCTCGCCGAAAGCGACAGCCCATTTATCTGGTAATTGTGGTGCTACCAACATTAAACCGAGTACGACCCCAATGACTGGAGTACCACCAAAGTTCTTCATGGCTGACCAAGTGACGAGGACAGGAATAAAGATGAATGCCGTATCCGTCAACACTTGAGAAAGCGTTAACAATTCTGGAGACAATTCAACTCCAAATCCATCTACGATGAGTCCCCGTAACCCCATCAATAGTCCTGTAGCAATAAGGACTGGAATGATTGGAATAAAAATATCTGCTAGCGACTTTACAAGACGCTGAGGCTTCGACAGCTTTTCGTTCGCCGCCTCTTTATGATTTCCTTCATCGACACCACTCTCTAACAGATGTTGATATACCTTATTAACGAACCCTGTCCCTAAAATAACTTGATGTTGACCGGATTGATAAAAGTAGCCACTCACACCATCAATATCTTCTAATTTTTTCTGGTCGACTAGATTCTGATCTTTTACAACCACTCGCAATCTCGTAGCACAATGTGTCATTGACTGAATGTTATCTCTGCCCCCTAAGGCATCTAATACTTTCGATGACACCATTTCGACATTCTTACTCATGTGAATATCCTCCTGTCAGAAAGCTATTTTTTGAATTGAAACGTTTCCAAAATTAATTAAAATTGAAACGTTTCCATTTTCGTTCTAAAAAAAGAAAGCGGATCCGTTACATCAAAAATAAACCGCTTTCATTCAGATGTCAATAGCTTTGTTGTATTCCCTTCGAAGAATTCAACAGGAATGATATATTTTCTATTCGTTTCCATTTGATTCACTTGCATCAACAACGCATCGACCGCGGTCAAAGCCAACGTTTCAATCGATTGCCTAATTGTAGAATGTGTTAGACGATCTTCCATACTCTTACGAGTTCCGTCAAAACCGATAATCTGTAAATCACGTGGTACCTCTTTTTTCAACTCGTTACAGACTTCAAGCGCAGCGATGGCCCATGCATCATTCATGCAAAACAGCCCATCGATTGAATCGTTCTTTTGAAGAAAGTCTCTTATGACATGATGTTTGTCTGTAATCGGCTCATTCATTTCCACAATTTCATATGAAATCGCATGTTCAGATGCGTATTGTTCGAATCCGACTTTTCTCAACATCGATTCGTTTTCGATTTTCGATTTACTTCCAACATATGCAATCGATCGACATCCGCGTTTGACCAGTTGTTCGCCTGCAATCCGGCCGCCCTGCAAGTGATCACTCGATACATATACGACGTCTTCACGGAAATGTCGGTCGATACTGACAATTGGCAAACTGCTCGTCACGTAAGAATCAATTTCTTCACTGTATGTGATTGCAATGATGCCATCGATTTGATTTTTCTTCAGCATATCAATGTACTCGATTTCTCGCTCGGCTTCATTACGAGAGTTACATAAAATTAATTTAAATTGACGACGAAATAATTCTCGCTCTACATGATAAGCAAATTCAGAATAGAACGGATGCCATACTGTTGGAATGATTAATGCAATCGATTGAGACTGTCGCTTTTTAAAATTTCGTGCCGCTTCGTTCGGTTCATACCGCAATTCTTGAATTGCTCGTTCGACTTTTAATCGCGTACTTTCTTTCAAAGAATCTGGCTGATTGATGTATCGAGAAACAGTCCCCACACCAACATTTGCCCGAAGCGCAACATCTTTCATGGTCGGCATATCCTATACCCCCAAACTTCTTTATCTATATCTAGTATAACGTTTAAAGAATGAAGATGGGATTCATTCGTGCAGTTCTAACGGTAGTCCATCGGGATCGAAGAAGAAAGTCATCTTCTCTCCTGTAAAATCATCACGACGAATCGGTTCTGTCCCAATCCCACGTTCGTTTAATTCGGCAACGACGGACTCGATGTCGTGGACTTTAAACGCCAAGTGTCGAAGACCGCGCGCCTCTGGGAAATTTGGACGCTCGGGACTATTCGGTTTGATGAACAGCTCGAGCTCATATGTACCAAGACGTAAGTCGATTTTGTGATCCTGTTTCTCCGGGCGGTGGTGTTCTCGAATCACTTCGAATCCGAGTGCCTCGACATAAAACTGCTTGGCTTTATCGTAATCCGACGCAATGATTGCGACGTGGTGAATCGTATGTAAGTTCATCATTCTACCCCCGTATACAAAAAATGAGCACCTCTCACTAGAGGTGCTCTCGAAAGTCTACCGCGACGGACCACGCTCCACAACGTGCTCCTCAAGGGAATGTCCGCCGTCTTACATAGACCAGCTCATCGCATGTACTCAACTATATGCGAAACCTACGTCCTCGTCAATCTTTTCTTCAAATCCGGTTGACATCTTCCTAATTTTTAGGATAATCAATAGTGTTAGCACTCTTTATACGAGAGTGCCAAAATACAGACAAAAAAGGGAGAACGATCATGACAAAGAAACAGTTTCAAACGGAATCGAAACGAATTTTAGAGTTGATGGTCCACTCAATTTATACACATAAGGACATCTTCTTGCGCGAGCTCATCTCGAACGCAAGTGACGCGATCGATAAGATGTATTATCGCGCCCTCTCCGACGAGAGCATCGAGTTCAACAAAGACGATTACTTCGTCAAAATCGAACTCGATAAAGAGGCACGGACGATTACGATTCGCGACACGGGCATCGGGATGACAGAAGAAGAACTTGAAACGAACCTCGGAATTATTGCAAAGAGCGGTTCACTCGCCATGAAACAGGCAACGAAGATGGAAGAAGACCATAGCCTCATTGGTCAATTCGGGGTCGGATTCTATTCTGCGTTCATGGTCGCTGACCGTGTGACGGTACGGACTCGCTCGATTGACAGTGATCAAGGATACGTATGGGAGTCAGAAGGCACAGACGGCTATTCAATCGAACCGACAGACAAGGCGGACATCGGTACAGAAATCACGCTCCACTTGAAAGCAGACACAGAAGATGACGCATATTCGTCGTTCCTTGAAGAGTATGAAATTCGTTCGCTCATTAAGAAACATTCGGACTTCATCCGTTACCCAATCAAACTTGATGTGACGAAACATCGTCAAAAAGAGGACTCAGAAGAGTATGAGGACTACAAGGAAGAAGAGACCGTCAACAGCATGGTGCCGATTTGGCGGAAGCGGAAGAGCGAACTCAAAGACGAGGATTATAAAGCGTTCTATCACGAGAAGCGCTACGGTTTTGATGAGCCGCTCAAGCACCTTCACTTGAACGTCGACGGGACGATTCGTTATCAATCGATCCTCTACATCCCGTCAACGGTTCCGTTCGACTATTACACGAAAGAATTTGAGAAAGGGCTCGAGCTCTACTCGAACGGCGTGTTGATCATGGAGAAGTCACCAGACCTCTTGCCGGACTATTTCGGCTTCGTCAAAGGGATGGTCGACTCTGAAGACCTCTCACTCAACATTTCCCGTGAAATGTTGCAGCAAGACCGTCAGCTTCGCGTGATTGCGAAGAACGTGAAGTCCAAAATCAAAGGGATGCTCGAGAAGATGCTCCAAAACGAACGTGAGGACTACGAGAAGTTCTACGAGTCGTTCGGTCGTCAATTGAAGTTCGGCGTGTATGACCAGTTCGGCGCAGCCAAAGACGAATTGAAAGACTTGATTCTCTTCTATTCTTCTCACGAGAAGAAACTCGTCTCGCTCAAAGAGTACGTCGAGCGGATGAAAGAAGATCAGAAGTATATCTACTATGCGACTGGCGAATCGATTCATCGTATCGACCTCTTACCACAAGCAGAGCGCTTAAAAGAGGAAGGATATGAAATCCTCTACTTCACAGAAGAAATCGACGAGTTCGCAATCAAGATGCTTCAGTCGTATGAAGACAAAGAGTTCAAATCGATTGCGAGCGGCGACCTCGGTCTCGATGACGCGGAAGCGAAGTCTCTCAACGAGGACAACCAAGACTTGTTCGCCTTCATGAAAGAAGAGCTCGGAGACCGCGTCAAAGAAGTGCGTGCCTCGACACGCCTCAAGTCACATCCAGTCTGTCTGACGGTCGCGGGTGACGTCTCGATTGAGATGGAGAAGATTTTGAACGCGATGCCAAACGGTGGCGACATGAAAGCGGAGAAAGTGCTCGAAGTGAACGCCGACCACGTCATTTTCCAGACACTCCAACGTGTGTATAAGGAAGATGAAGCGAAAGCAAAACAATATACAGACCTCTTGTATCAACAAGCCCTCCTCATTGAAGGGTTACCGATTGAAGATCCGGTAGCATATTCGAATGCGGTTTGTGCGTTGATGGCGGAGTGACGGTGAAGACAGAGGGCGACCTCTGTCTTTTCATTTATCTGTTGTTCATCAGCTTCCGTAGCTGATTTGGTGACAGTACTTGTTCAGTTCTCCGGTGAATCATCCTATGACAATTAGAACAGACGGGAATCAAGTCAGTTTTAGGATTTACTATTACAGGTTCATCTAGAGTACTCAATGGTTTTAAATGGTGTACTTCAATAAAATCTTTACCTCTCTCACCGTACACAGACTCAAAATTGAAGCCGCACACGATACAGTTGACCCCTTGAAATTCTATGGCTTTTCTCCGGTTCGAAGCATCTCGTTCATACTTTTTACCGTAGTAGTATCTCTCTTTACCTTCATAAACAAAATTACCATCTTCTGCTTCTTCCGCTCTGATATCTTCCATTGCGTTATATTCGCCTACATCAACTTCCGATAGAACTGCAACGATATTTTCATAACCCTTTTGACTCTTAAGTTCTTCAAACATCTGTTCTAATGTAAAACCTTTAAACACTGACTTGAATGCCTTCTTCAAACCCAGATAATGAAGAATCCCCATGGATTGGTAACCCTTTGATTCTTCTGAATCTAAACCTAAGAATCTCTCATCCATCTCTCTATGTGTCAATCCATCCATCAAATGTCCGATAATCACTTGATATCTTTGTAATTCACTATATTGTTTAAATTCTCGGTCCCTACCACTAGGTTGCAACGGTGGTAAATACATAAACATCCTCCTATTTTTACAAATTTCATAAATCCATTATAAAAAACCTCTTTTTAGATTGATTGAAACGGTTAGAATTCAAGTGATAAATTCTTCACGAAATCGCTCTTAAAAGAGGTTTTGCTTAACTTTATTTTTTTCTCCAAAAACCTAGATATATGAGATGAGGTTATATGTCGCTTTATCAAATTCGTCCATAAAGCGACTCATTTTCTTGCCGTATCCAGTTAAGAAAAGCCTGCTCCTTGCCCTTGTCATCGACACATATAGCAATCTTCTTTCCACTTGAATAGCGTCCTCAACTTCTTCTTCATCTACATTTTTTAGATTCGGAAGATTTTTGTCGGTAAATCTCGGAATAATGACAATATCGAATTCGAGCCCTTTTGCGGAGTGCATCGTCACGAGTTTAACTCCGGGTGTTAAACAACTCCCGTTCTCCTTTTCGATATGCTCATTCGGGATATTGTAAGGCAGCATCTTTATAAATCCTTTGAGTTGTTTGTTGTGTCGGAATAGAACACCAATTGTAATGTCTTTATTCGTAGTTTTATCCCACTGCTCTTTAATCAATTCTACGAGACCCTCATACTCATCTTGGTAAGTATCATACTGATAGATTTCTGGGGTGAACCCGCTACTCTTTTTAGGTATAACAAGCTCTTCTCGAGCTTCTTCACTGTTTTTTGAGGAATTGCTGTTCAAATCTTTGTTATAGAGCGGAAGTGCCATGGTGACAATTTCTCGGCATGATCGATGCATCTCTTCCAAATGTTTTGTGCGTCCTCCGACAATATTAATTCCAACACTTCTCCAAGTGAAATCTGTCTTGTAAATACGTTGACCAATATCCGCAGAGACAATTAGGCTCTTTGGGTTCAACTCTCTCAATACGATGAGCTGAACTTGTGTTAAATCCTGAGCCTCATCAATCATTACGTAATCATATGTCTCTCTCGCTTTAACCACATCAAGATTTTTGTATAGTTGGATGCCGTAATCATCGAAAGGAACAAGAGATTTCATAGCCAAGCCCTTATCCAGGTGCTTCATGAATGCGAACACTTCTTTACGATCAGGTTGCTGAAGACTGACTACACGTCCACTCCGTCGCACGTTCAAATACTCTTCCTCAGAAATGATGCCTTTCCCTTTAATCCATTTAATCTCGTCTTTCAAGAATGATTTGAATTTCTCATCGCTATAGAAGCGATGATTTGTCGTTCTTCGATCCTCATAACAGTTATCAAAAAGCGTAGCCTCTTGATAAGATGAGGAAGAAAACCTTCCCTTAATCGGTTTCAAGTACTTATACGCCCAAGAATGAAACGTGCGCACCTCTAGGTTTCTCTGACTGTATCCTCTGTCTGCTAAATACTTCTGCGCATAGGCGGCCAATGTCTTATTGTATGTAATCAACAAAATTTTAGCACTTGGATTTGTTTGTAAAATCTTTTCAATTTTCATTAAGAGGACAGTCGTTTTCCCACTACCCGGAGCTCCCTTGATTAACACGTGCTCTGCCTGAAAGTTGATGGCGTCGTTTTGCTGTTTTGTAACGGTGATTTTAACCATGTGATCACTCCATCTTTAAAAAAAGTCGTCTTCAAAAAAACTCTTCCGTCTTTGTTCCTCTAATTCTTGATCCTGCTTTTTCAAAACACTTAAATCGGTAATTTCCTGCCGAATCCCTTGCGGCTCTCTTTTCACAAGAGGTATTATCCATGCCGATATAAACTCTTGACTCAAGGTTTCGAACTTTTCTCGATTCCTATTTTTCATCATCAATCGCGTAATGCCCCTCTCGACATATCTCTAGAAACTCACAAAATCGACAATGGTTTCCTGGGTTAGCTAGACTGTCAGTTGTCAGATTAGGTGAATTATAAAATAATCTAAATTTCTTCAAAGAACCGTTATAACTAACGTTTTCGATTTTATATCGATCATCTTGACGAGGATATTGGGCAACTTCATTTTTAACCTCCTGCAAAATTAACTTCTTGTATGCCCCGCTCAACTGCGGATAGAGGCAAGAAAGATACATCTCAGTTTTTTCCCAATTTTTGAAGGTATGATAAACGCTTCTCAACATTTTCTTATATAAAAGTTGTTGATGGAACCGAGACGAATAAGTGCCAAAATCATTCAAGATATATGAGAATGTAGCACGTTGTGGACATTGATTGGCCTCATCTATTAAGAGTCTATCTTTAAAATCTGGTAAGGAAATATCGTCTTTCTTTTCTGTTGAATCAATCTCTTCATTTTTTAGGTTCAAAGGTTCTTCGATGAAATTAGCCACTTTGAAATAGTAAGCCATGTCTAAATCGTAACCCGTTTCTAAATTTCTTACGTACGAAATCCTTACATCATCTGCGCCAATTAACAACGTATATAACAAATATCTAGTTATGGCCCCAGAGAGATCCTTCAACTCTTTGAAAAGGTGTAGCTCTGATCTGAAGACGCTCAATTCATCGATAGTTTTACTTGAAAGTGGCCAGATTTTATATTTGGTACTCATCGGTAACGCGTCCGCATCAGTGAAGCCCAGGTGGATGTTTCGTTTTTGCTTAAACGCCATCCCATCTGCGACGAATAGCGCTCCCACCTTGTCTATCATCTCTTCTTCATCGTCATAACTTTGTAGTCCAGATTGGAGATAAAAACGTAAACCATCCATGATGTCTAATAGTGAGAATTTCAAAGTCTCATCTTTCAATTCTCCAAGTTTCATCATCAAGTCTTTCAACAAGACTACTTCTTCCTCATGACGTTTCTCTTCGGCAGAGACACTGACATAGGTCTTGAGTTTTTCAAGATGTTCTCCAATTCTCACGTCAGTTTCCACTTCGAAAAGTTGATGAACCATTCGACCAATCATAAGGAGACCCTGTTGTATCACTTTCATATCTTCGATGCTTACTTTGAAATAAGAAAGCTGCTCAAGAGGCCTCCCGTGGAGGCGATGGACACGTCCCGCAGGCAATGGACGGAATGATTCCCATCTCATTTTTTCTTCTATCAAAAAATTTATCTTTTCAAGCCATTCTTCTATTGTCAGAAATTGAGCCTCTCGTCCATCAAGAAATCCTTCACCAAGGTAAAAATAAGGAAGGAGCTGGTCTAACTGTTTTGTGTACATGGACATGTTGATTTTGGAACCATCTTTTCCATCGACATAAAGATGTCCACTGTTAAATAATCTTTGTAATACATCTGGTTTCAATACCTTTTCAATAACCGAAGAATTATTGTGCGGTGTTTTTTGCTCTGTGTACAAGTTATGCAGTTCGAATAGAAAACGACCAATAGGATAATCAATTAATGATGGCGCTTTTTTTTCAATCAACCCAGCATAGTATAACTGTTCCCGTATTTCTCCACCTCGACAAGAAACGAAATGTTCATATTTTTCATCTTTTTCACGCTCTCGAACTTCCCGTTCCTTCGAAAGAAACTCTAGCATGTTCGAATACACAGTCACTTTTCCTAGTTCTTCTTCTTTGAAAGAATGGAATTGACGACCTTCAATCCCCTCTAACAACTGTACCGAGTATGGATGTTGGACAGCTGGTTCGTTGAATGAGGCTGACCACGGCACCTCATCTTTCCATAGGAATCGTTCTACCGTTTCATAAGTATGAGGCAAAAGTTCATCATAATAATTCACGAATATCAATTCAAACTGTTGTTCTAAATGCTTGAAAAAATACTCCTGCAACGGGGTAATGAAGTAAAAGCCATGTAAGACTATCTTTCTTTTACTTAAAGAAGCCTCAACCCGATCATTAATCTGCTCTTCTTCACCAACATTAAACTGATGCAGATTATTCTTGGTTTTCGAATTCTGCTGCAAGAACTCTTTTACAATTCGAGAAAAATACGCGGGGTTTGACAGTAGTTGTTTTTCCCATTCGACCGGTCGAATATCATCACGCATCTCACTCATAATGTCATGGAGCAATAACTCTTCATCACTTTTGTCGACAAGAGTCGAAAACACATTGTCTAACCGCAACTCTTTTAATAATCGGATAGTATAAATCAGTTCTTTTCTATTTTTTTCGAATGACAGAATATGTTTCCTCATTCGAACGTCAGCTTGCGACGAAGACTCCCATCTATTTCTAAGAATTTGTGAAATCTCTAAGTATTGACGCATTTGATTCTTTTGACCACTCCACGCCTTGCCTTGCACCTCTTCTAACAATGGATTAATCGTTAGAAGCGGTGATTTTAACCATTGATATATCCTCAGATTCTCATTAATTGATTCATGTAACGTAGGTGTCGCTGCGATATGGAGGACATCATTATATTCTTTTTGAAACTTTGAGTCTTTCCATGTTAAGTCACTCGGCACCCGGTAAGTAAGTACCTGTCTATTCATTTGATGTTTCCTTTCGTGCAGCAGTTCGTATTAATTTTTCCCACGTGTCCTTATCCCTTAATCCCTTTTGAGTATGAGGTCGAGCCGCATTAATCCATAGACGTTGTTCGGCTCGGGTCATCGCAACATAGAGCAGTCTCGTTTCTTCATTTAACGTTTCGGCGATATCCTCAGCTTTTATCGTTTTGAATGAAGCTGTAGTCACAACTTCATCACCTTCTTTAAAGTGAAAAGCTAATACTTTTTCATGATTGCTCAGACCTTTAGAAGTGAGTAGTACTTTATGTTGATGACCTTGTATCAGACTTGAATCGGTAAACGGAAGGAATACAGAGTGGAATTCAAGTCCTTTCGCCTTGTGAACAGTCATAACTCGAATGACTCTATCTTCGTTAATATCTTTGGAATCGATATCGGCTTCATCTTCGTCTCGATTCGTTGCCACTTGAATTTTCAACCAATCATATATAGAGACTGGATCGTTGACCTCGCCCTTCAAACGTTTGACTGCAATATCTAGTATTTTATACAGATTTCTTTCATACTGAATGAGTTCGTGTGGTTGGTACCCTTGTTCTCCCATGATTCTCTTATACGGAAGTTCCATCACGGCGTTTTGAAGCACTTTATAAAAAGGTTTGATTCGTAAATCTTCTCGCGCCTTGCGTATCCACTGCCATCTTTCGTCATCTAGGTTTCGATTCATCTCTAAAGTCAGTCGAGCAATATCCCCTTCGTACTGCACAAGATGATTAACATCAAACACGTCCTCAACGAAAGATGATTGACGAAGAGCAAAAAAGCTTTCCGGACAACCCTCATTTTTTAATACACGAATCAGCAGAAGGAGGTCTTTGGCCGCTGACGATTTAAAGAGACCTCCACCTACGGAAACTTCAAATATTAAATCATTTCGACCATTTTTCCTTATACCTCTTAATAACTCCTTTATTTTTTGTGCCTCTTTGTTCTTTCTTACTAAAATACCAAGTACTGATTGTTTTTTATCATCTGATGGCAATGTATCATACATGTGAAGAATGATATCGTCGAGTTTAGGATTTTTAGTTGTCGAGATATTTAAAGTTTCTTTTTTATCAACTGACGAGGATAGATGAGAAATTAATCTACCCGTATCAATACCATTTTTCATTTCATTTGGTAATCGACCTTTCTGCTTCCATGCTTTGAACAGTCTTTCCATTTCTACTAGCAACGCTTTCGAACTTCGGTAATTAATTGTCAATTCATAAGAGAGAAAGTCATTTTTTAGTCGTTTTAAACTCTCAAAGGCTGTATGACTCGCCCCACGAAAACGATAAATCGCTTGTTTGATATCTCCCACTACGAACAACCTGGCTTTCAGTGAGTTCGATAAAGATACGAGTAATTCGATTTGAGGATCATCCGTATCTTGAAATTCATCAACAAAGATATAATCGATGTTAGGCTCTATCGACAGTTGTCGATTACCTTTAACAACTTTTAATAAATCGCGTTTTATGTCCGACAACGTCAGGGCATTATCTCTCAATTTTTCTTGCTTGATTCGATTCGCCATGCGCTCAATTACATATTGGGTCGCTTGCTGATACTTCATGTCTCTCTGGCTGTCTTCTGCAAGATCCCAAGTGAGAGACTCGCTGTCACCGCTTAATCCTTTTTTATCTAGTTCGCTTTGGACGTGCATGAAAAATTTAATCATTTCATACTCTTTAACATCAGAAAAATAAGAAACCTCTTCTTCGTCAATCTCTTCAGTAAGGTACCTTGCAAACTCTTCTCGAATGATTGTTTCTGTTCGATATTTATATGATGCAACACTGACAGTATTCCCCCAGCCTTCGACCACACCTAATTGCTCAAACAAATATTTGGAGAAGGCATCTATCGTCATAATTCTCATACTATTGACTTGCTCCATCAAATCTAAATATTTAATTAGATTTGTAGTCTGATAATAAGATTGGAGACGTTCTTTAATTTTTTTTCGCATATGCGCCGCAGACTCTCTAGTGAATGTAATCATCACTATAGAGTCTAGTTTGACGTCACTTGTATGAATTAAATACATGATGCGCGAAATCATCGTGGTTGTCTTCCCGCTACCGGCACCAGCGTTCACTATAATGTCTGCAGTTGATGGAGCGTGTTCAACACGATATTGACCCCAGTTGAACCGGGAACTCAAATGGTTGTTCTCTATGTAACGTTCATGCTTCGAAGACATCCGGCCATCATTAATCAAAAGCGTCTCATCAACTTTTTGAGAAAGCTCATATACCGCAAGGTTCTTTTGCTCTTCTATGCTACTTATATTTCTTGTAATGACGTCAACCTTCGTCCCCTGCGTTGCCCATTTTTTTAGCTCTTCTATTCGACAATTTGAAAGCTCATTTTCAATCAATAAGATTGAATAAGGAGTCTTTTCACCATTACGGTAAGCCTCTTTGGTCAGATGAGGTGACAATGATATAAATTGATTTGGAACTGCAGAAGAATCGACTTTATTCGGAGACTCTTTTATGAAGATTTCAGCGATGTGTTCGACATCGGCACGACTATACAATTCATATGTCGTATTTCCATTTTTAGTTTTTCTCCGTTGCGGTCTAGCAAATTTCCCACCCAATGGAAAGTAGTATTCTTTTATCCCTGACTGAATGGATCGCGTTTTAAGGGCGTTCGACATTTTTGATGTTTTTTCATCTTCATCTCCAGCAAACAGCTGAATCCCCATAAAGATATCGTCTTTTTTTATAATGATATCTAGCTTCATCTGAAGATCCGCTTCTTCATGATTGATTACCTCATCGAAATATCCTGATTCTCTAAGAAGGAGTGCGAAATGGAAATCTCGAACCAGTCCTAAATATGCTGTTTGTGCCTTACTTTGAATATGGTATTTTACTAACTCTAACTGGTTAACGTTTGATAATACAGATTCGGTGAAATATTCCGCAAACTCCTTTACAGTGGGTAATCTGTCTAATAAAAAAATTTGCTTTCTTAATTTTGACAAAAAACTAGGGAGTCCAAATGTCGTTGCCGGATGTGTCTCTACCGGAATAACTTCTGGAATTTCATTATATTTTGAATAAGTATTATCTAAAAACTCTTCAACTTGTTGTGAGGAATTTAGAATGGTAAGTACTGAACGCTCTATCTTAAACTACCACCTTCACATATTTTTCTTAATTACATAATAACAAACATGGGGATACTTTCTAAATACAAAACAAAAAACTCCCATTTTTTATAATGGGAGTTTTTTGTCATTTGAAGTTATTGTACGTCCCCAAAAGCTGCATCTGTTTCACTTCATGCAACAAGCTCTTTTCATCTTCTTGCTCATGAATCTCCGCAATTCGATGGCCCATCCGCTCAATCAAACCGACGACGAGAGCATTCCCCATCGTGAAGTATCGCTTGCGGTCTGTCATAGTCGCAGTCCATCCGTATGGGAAGCCATTCAACCCTTCACATTCTTCCGGACGTAAATAGCGCAATTTTTTCGTATGCGGGTCTTCGATGACATGGCTTGAACGGTTGCACGTCCCTTCGCTTGTCAACATCGTTCTACCTGGAAGGTCTAACGAATCCGGATAGGACATGCCTCCTTCAGCATAGACATAGACGTGCCCGCTCGCAGAAGTACGTTCGATTTTTTTCGGCCCTTTCATATAAGCCAATTCCTCTTTTTCCGTACGCCCAGATTTTTTAACTTTTTCCGTATCTAGATAGTAATGTTCTGGGGCAGGACCAAACTGTTCATACACCTCTTGGACAATCTCTCCGAGCGTCTTAGGCGTTTCTCGAACCGGGAGTGTCTCAAGCGTCGTCACTTGATTTCCCGTCATGACACCCGCATTTCGATAAGTCGCAGAGAATGTGTCCGATATTTCAACGATGTCTTTCGGCAACTCGAACGTCGAACCTGGATGCTTCTCGCTCGTCATCTCCATGACCGGGAAAGTCGGTGCAAAGAATCCGTCTTTCAACAACCACTGCTCAGGATTTGCTTTGCCCGCTCGGGTTGAATGCTTCAAATCCGCTCGTGTCGCAAAGATGAAGATACGGCGGCGGCGTTGGGCAAATCCGTAATCAGCAGCATTGATGACTCTCCACTCGACCGTATATCCTTGATCGGCAAATGCACGAAGCATGACACTGAAATCACGTCCTCTTTGTTTCGCAGGTGACTTCATTAGGCGATCGACATTCTCGAGTAAGACGTATGGCGGCTTTTCCTGTTCGATGATGTTCATGATTTCCCAGAACAAGACACCCTTCTTCCCTTGAATCCCTTGCTCATTCTTCAAGCTACGTGACACGCTGTAGTCTTGGCACGGGAAGCCACCCACAAGCAAATGGTGTGGTCCTGCTTCCATCCACGACAGCGCGATATCCTCATTCACGTGTTGACCACGTCCTTTAAAACGTTCAGCATAGCAATCAAAGGCCGGTTGTACCTTCGTCGCCGGCTCCCACTGATTGCCCCAAACCACATCGAATTTGTCGGATGTAGGCTCGGCATTCACATCTTCAATTCCTTCAAGCGCGATGCGGAAACCTCCTACACCGGCAAATAACTCAACTACTTTAATCAATGGGAACACCCTTTCGTATTTTCTATCTTTAATTTACTTCATTTACACATTTCTCTCAATGAAAACAGTTTATCACCTATGAAAAAAATGATCAACCCTTCTCTTTTTTATTTCATCATTAGAACCTAAAACATTTTATAGTAGAATGTTAATCATAACCAATAATGGAGGTATCATTTTGTTAAAATTCAATTCTATAGATGAACTATTACTCAAAACAGCCGGAATAGTGGGTAAAACATTTGGCGAGTTAGACAAAGAGGGGTATTTCGAAAAAAAATCTAACGATAAGGGCATTCTTGGAAAAATAGTTGAAACTGGATTTTACGGATACCCTAACAATAATAAGGCGGAAGCAGACTTTAGCGAGTTAGGCGTAGAGCTGAAGGTTTCTGGCTTCGTAACTACAAAAAAGGGAGTTTGGTCTGCAAAGGAGCGAATTTCACTCTCGCAAATAAACTTTCATAAAATAGTAAGTGAAGATTTCAAATTTAGTTCATTGATTTCGAAAAACAGAAAGATTTTGTTTATTTGGTATGAATTTATCAAAGACGGAGATCCTAGAGATTTTATCATAAAAGATTATCAATTATATGACATGACCGGGATTGAACCCGTGATAGAAAAAGACTATAAAATAATCCAAGAAACAGTTAAAAATGGGTTGGCCCATAAATTATCTGAAGGGGATAGCGTTATCTTAGGTGCCGCAACTAAAGGTGGCGCCGGTCAAACGCAAACTCAACCTTTTTCTGAAATCCGCGCAAAAACTCGCGCATTCTCAATCAAAAATTCATTCATAAAAGGTGTGCTTAAAGAACATCAACTAAACTACAGTGTTTCTTTGCCATCAGAGTTGACCCCAGAAGAGTGGTTATGGAATAAATTTAAAAAGTACAAAGGTATGACTCAAATGGAATTATTGAAGCACTTAGATCCTCAATCCTTCAAAATTAAACCTCAATACAACATAGGAAATATGATTCAAAGACGTATCATCGGTAAGAATTCTGAGTTAGAAAAAAACGAGTTGTTTAGTAAGCTCACTTATGAAATCAAGACCACTCCAATAACTGAATCTTATTTCCCTATTGAGAAGCCTACATTTAAACCTCTCCAAAAAGATGAGTTTTTAGATGATTGGGAAATTTCTGATTGGAAAATTTTCTTTGAAGAAAGTACTTTTTTTTATATAGGCTATTTAGAAAAATCCACACATAGAGGCAATGGTTTCAGAAAATTACACTGTTTATTCAAAGTCACCTTTACACCTGAAGAAGTAGAAGAGTTTAGTAAAACATATAATGATATTAAAAATGCTGTAAATTCAAATGACATAGACTTACTTCCTACTGCCACAAAATTTCCTGAAAGATACCTTGTAATATCCACAAAGGGTTCAGGAGGAGATAAATGTTACCAACAGTTTATGAATGGTGAGAAAAAAGTATGTTTTATGTTTAATAAAGAATTTATTTATAAAAAGTTTAATGAAGGCCTCACCTTGAAATAGGCTGAACAACATCCTGAAGAGCTTATCCATTTTGCATTCGGGAATAAGTTCTTTAGGGAGGTTGGGGATATGGCCAGAAACGTACCGAAAGCATCGAGTCCAGCCGTGTTCAAGACGATGAGCGGAAACCGTGGGAAAGATACGAAGATGGAAGTCAAAGTCAGAAAAGCGCTGTGGGCGGCCGGATATCGGTATCGCAAGAACAATCGCAAACTTTACGGGACGCCCGACATCTCGTTTCCTGGATTACGCGTCGTCGTATTTCTGGACTCTTGCTATTGGCACGGCTGTCCCCTCCACTTCAAATTGCCGAAGACGAATGCCGATTTTTGGCGTCAAAAGATTGGACGTAACATCGAGCGTGATGCCGACGTCACACAACATTATGTAGAGGAAGGTTGGATCATTCTTCGATTTTGGGAACACCAGGTCAATGATGATTTTGATCATGTCATCTATACCATCACTCATTTCGTTGATATGGCCAAGCAAAACCGACACATACGAAGTGGCTGAGATTAAAAGTGCGTCAGTCCAAGTCTTCATCGAACATCGGTTCATCATAGGTCTCGGTCGTTTCATCGACAAGCAGGTTCGCGTAGAATTCCTCTACGCGGCCTCTTTTTTCGCCTTTCTCGTTTAAATATTCAACGATTTTGAACGTATCAGGTGCTTCAAGTCCGATAATGACAATCGGTACGGTGAGTTGCGTGTTCAGCGGCTTCAAATGGTGGACATATTTCTCATAGGTCCCAATGGCGCCATCAAAATTACCAGCACGCTGTAATCGTTGAGTCGCACAAATGATTACTCCGATTCTTGTTTGAATCGCCTTTTCGACGTGGTTCAGTTCGCTTGCGATGACTGGTTTCAATAAGTTCCAAGCGATGGTACCCGCATGGTTGAATCCGACCTCGAGCGAGATATTATCTTTGGCGAAATCAAGACGCCACACATTCTCTGAATAGTCACGGTCCTGAAAAATCGGACTCTCGCTCATCCATCCTCTTCTCAAAAATTCCAGTCTGAATAGTTCGTTCAAAGCCTTTGATAGACTCTTGTTCTTTTTAGCGTATTTTCCATTAAATAATTTGATGATGTCATCGTCGCTAATTGACTGAATGATGTCATGAATCTCTGACCAGATTTCCTTGAACTCTTCATCATTCTTCAATATCGTCTCACCGAATCGGTGGGAATGAACTCGATAATTCATAATAAATCTCCCGTCTGTAAATGATAATCACGAACAGAAAGACGAGAATAACGATACACTTTCCATCTTTCAATCGAGTTTGTGACTCATTTAATATTTTGTAAAGATACTACTTAAAGAAAGAAAATACATCATTATTGTAATCGTTTTCTTCATTGATATTAAGCTAATCATAAATAATTATGAGTTATTTCAACACATTTCAAAGCATGCAAACGCCTTGACAATTCCAGCTCGTTATATGAAGTTAGTATTACATTATAATTATTCTAGTCGAGATAGAAACGCTAGAGTAAAAAAACAAGGAGGACATAACCCATGTCATTAATCGGCAAAGAAGTACTACCATTCAAAGCACAAGCATTCCAAACAGGTGAATTCCTCGAAGTTACAGAGAACGACCTCAAAGGCAAATGGAGCGTTGTCTGCTTCTACCCAGCTGACTTCACATTCGTCTGCCCAACTGAACTCGAAGACCTTCAAAACGAGTACGCTACACTTAAAAACCTCGGTGTAGAAGTATACTCTGTCTCAACAGACACACACTTCACACATAAAGCTTGGCACGAAACATCTGAGAAAATCGGAAAAATCGAGTACATCATGATCGGTGACCCATCACACGTCATCTCACGCAACTTCGACGTCTTGAACGAAGAAGACGGCCTCGCAGACCGTGGTACGTTCATCATCGACCCAGACGGCGTCATCCAAACTGTCGAGATCAACGCTGGCGGCATCGGCCGTGACGCGAGCACGCTCGTCAACAAAGTCAAAGCAGCACAATACGTACGCAACAACCCAGGCGAAGTCTGCCCAGCGAAATGGGAAGAGGGTTCTGAAACACTCCGCCCAAGCCTTGACCTCGTCGGTAAATTGTAAGGAGCGATTGCATGTTAGAAGCAGCGATTAAACAACAGCTCGACCAATATCTCCAGCTCATGGAGGGCGATGTCGTCCTCCGTGTGAGTGCTGGGGAAGACAAAGTCTCAAACGAGATGCTCGAGCTCGTCAACGAACTCGCCAGCATGTCATCACGCATCTCGGTCGAACGCGCGACACTCGAGCGTACACCGAGCTTCAGCGTGAATCGTCCGTCTGAAGAAACAGGAATCGTCTTCGCGGGGATTCCACTCGGACATGAGTTCACATCACTCGTCCTCGCCCTCCTCCAAGTGAGTGGGCGTGCACCGAAAGTCGATGCGGACACGATCAAACAGATCCAAAATATCGAAGGCACGTATCACTTCGAGTCATACATCAGCCTCAGCTGCCACAACTGTCCTGACGTCGTGCAAGCGCTAAACGTCATGAGCGTCCTCAACCCGAACATCACGCACACGATGATCGATGGAGCCGCGTTCAAGGATGAAGTTGAAGCAAAAGAAATCATGGCTGTCCCGACGGTCTTCTTGAACGGAGAATCGTTCGGTAACGGTCGGATGTCACTCGAAGAGATCTTAGCGAAACTCGGTACAGGTCCTGACGCTTCTGCGTTTTCGGACAAAGACCCGTATGACGTCCTCGTCGTAGGTGGCGGTCCAGCGGGTGCGAGCGCAGCCGTATACGCGGCTCGTAAAGGAATCCGTACCGGAATCATCGCAGAGCGCTTCGGCGGCCAAGTGATGGACACGATGGGCATCGAGAACTTCATCGGTACCGCTTATACAGAAGGTCCAAAGCTTGTCGCAAGTCTAGAAGAGCACGTCAAAGAGTACGGGATTGACGTCATGAACCTCCAACGCGCGAAGCGTCTTGAGAAAAATGACCTCGTCGAAATCGAACTCGAGAACGGCGCAGTCTTGAAGAGTAAGAGCGTCATCCTCTCAACCGGTGCACGCTGGCGTAACGTCAATGTCCCAGGTGAGGCGGAGTTCAAAAACAAAGGGGTCGCTTACTGCCCGCACTGTGACGGCCCTCTCTTCGAAGGGAAACGTGTCGCGGTCATCGGTGGCGGTAACTCTGGGATCGAAGCGGCTATCGATCTCGCAGGGATTGTCAAACACGTAACAGTCCTCGAGTTCGCTCCTGAACTCAAGGCCGACCAAGTGCTTCAAGACCGTCTCCACAGCCTCCCGAACGTGACTGTCATCACGAACGCTCAGACGACAGAAATCACGGGTACGGACAAAGTGAACGGCATCTCGTATGTGTCTCGTGAAACGAATGAGTCACATCATGTCGAACTCGAAGGCGTCTTCGTCCAAATCGGCCTCGTCCCGAACACGGACTGGCTCGACTCGGTCGAACGCAATAACTTCGGGGAAATCGTTGTCGACCGTCATGGTGCGACGAACGTCCCAGGCGTGTTCGCAGCAGGAGACTGCACGAACAGTGCCTACAAACAAATCATCATCTCGATGGGTTCTGGTGCGACAGCCGCACTCGGCGCCTTCGACTACATGATTCGCAACTAACACAAAGACTCGCCCTCTATCATGAGAGCGAGTCTTTTTTTACAGTTCAAATGTTTTCCCGGAGTCCGGGATGAACAAGACCGATTCTCCGCTCCCCGTCTCAAATCGGTAGCCCACTCGAGGCGTGAATGGGTTCCACTCCCCCCCGGTCGTCGGTACGCTTTCCATGTACGTCACGTCATTGTACGTTTTATTCAGCGTCTCTTGTGCTTCCGCTACTGAATAACTCGGTACGGATAACACGATTCCAATACTGACGCTAATCACCCCAAACGCCACAATCCATCGAGTCGATATGGGCTTTCGAAAATGGGTCATGACCAATAGCGTGATCATCCATCCAATCGGCACATCGAACGTTGCGGCTCCACCATATATCCGAACGTTCACTTCCATCAACACGACAATTACGATACCGCCAACTATCCACCACCACTTCATGAACATCACCTCCCCTTCATTATCCCAAAATCAGGAAAAGACTCAATTTCTTTTTTAGATAATTAACTACATTGATGTATGATGACTTATAGTGTATGATATACAGTATAAAGATGAACGAATGAAGGAGGCGAAAAAATGTCCGATGTCAAAGCCTCGTTGGTGACAGAGTTGCGTCGTGGTACGTTGACGATTGCGGTGCTCAGTCAGTTGAAGACACCACAGTATGGTTACTCGCTCGTCCAGGCATTACTTGATGCCGAGATCAACATTGATCAAAGTACGCTCTATCCGCTCTTACGTCGACTGGAAAAACAAGGACTCGTCACAAGCTCCTGGGATACGACGGAAAGTCGACCTCGAAAGTACTATGTGCTCAGCCCCGATGGAATGGCTATTTTGAATGAGTTGTACGAAGAATGGATGAAGATGTCGAAAACGTTGACCCGTCTAATTGAAGGAGGAAATGATCATGAATCTTCGTGATGTATATATCGATGAAGTCACCTCTCGAATCCCTGAATCGATGCGGCAAGATGTCGCCCTGGAATTGGAGTCGACAATTGATGACATGACTGGAAATGACCCGTCTGAAACTGCCTTGTTTGAAGCGTTGCGCGAACTCGGCGACCCTCATGTTCTCGCTGCTCGTTATGCGAATCGTCCCCTCCATCTCATCGGACCAGCTTTCTTCACCCAGTACGTGAACATCATCAAGATCGTCTTACCGATTGCCGTCACGGTTGTCACAATTCTCTCCATCATCGGTTATTTGACCAACCCGATTGACGACACGTCTTGGAGTCAATTCTTGATTCAAGCATTCCTTCAAACCGGGGCTGCCATCTTCAACGTTGTCGTCCAGACGCTATTCTGGATTACCCTCACGTTCTTCATCATCGAACGGTCCGTACCTGAGGGCGAAGTCCCCTTCTCGAGTTGGAAACCTGAGCAACTGAAAAAGGTGAAACCTCGTTCGACCTCAATCTCTCTTGGTTCAATCTTGTTTGATGTTGTCGCCACTGTTTTGATGGTCGTATTATACGTCAACGCCGAGCAGTTGATTCGGGTCGTCACGGATGGCGAATCCTATCCGCTATTCAATTCGTCTGTCTTGAATCAATTCTTCCCATTTGTCATTGCTTTGGCCGTTTTCGGCATTGCGATTGCCATTTACAAATGCATCGTTCGACACTGGACGAAGCCGCTCGCCTTGTGGAACGCCCTCTTCAATATCGTATGGATCGTCGTCACGGCACTCATTTTACTGCAACCTGATCTAATTTCGACCGAAGCCCTCTCTTTGATTGCTGAACAAACGAATATCGACATCGAAACAATCAGTCGCTGGGGTGTATGGAGTATTTTGTTCACGATCATCGTCGTGTGTATCCTCGACCTGGCCGAAGGGTTGATCAAAGCCTTTCGTCGTTGACCTCACATTCAAACGTTTCGTTTCCGAGGAAAGTGGAATAGCGGAGAAGAGAACGGATTTTGAATGGGGAGGCATTTGATGGGTATTCCAACAATGAAGTTACATGATGGTTATGAGATTCCGGCCATTGGACTCGGAACAGTTTATTTGAAAGGTGAAGCAGGGGTCGACGCCATTACGTGCGCCATCCGAAACGGATATCGACTCATCGATTCGGCGATTCGTTATGATAATGAAGGTGCGGTCGGTGAGGCGGTTCGCCAATCTGGCATCCCGCGCGAACAACTTTTCTTAACATCAAAATTGCGCGCGCAATATTATGACTACGACCAGGCACTCGAGATGATTCGGGAGTCCTTGTATCGGGCAAACCTCGACTATTGGGATTTGTTCCTTTTGCATTGGCCAAATCCGAAACAAAACAAGTACGTCGAGGCATGGCGTGCCTTGATTCAGGCGAAGAAAAACGGATGGATCCGCTCTATCGGGGTCTCGAACTTCATGCCGGAGCACCTTGACCGCTTGATTGAAGAGACGGGAGAAACACCGGTCATCAACCAAATCGAGCTACATCCGTACTTCTCGCAAGTCGAGCAGCGTCAAGCCGATAAGGAGCGTGGCATCATCACAGAGGCATGGAGCCCGCTCAGTCGCGCCCGTACGGTCATCCACGACGAGAAGATCACCGAACTCGCCAAACAAAAAGGCAAGAGCGTCTCTCAAGTTATCTTGCGCTGGCATATCCAGCTCGGTGTGATTCCGCTCGCCCGTTCATCTAGCGAGTTGCATCAGAAAGAGAACCTCGATGTCTTCAACTTTGAATTGACCGACGAAGAGATGGAGACGCTCAATGCGTTGACGAAGCCGGACGGTCGCATCGATGACCAAGATCCAAGAGAATACGAAGAGTACTAAAAAAGATTGAGCCGACGAGGCTCAATCTTTTTTATTCAAAGGCCGGAATCGCCGTTTCTGCATAGTTTTCTTCTAAGAATGCACGGACTTCATCACTCGTGAGCGCCTCACCGAGTTTTTGGATTGCTTCGTCGTCCTGGTTGTCTTCACGTGCGACGAGCGTGATCGCGAAGTCGTTCTCGACACCTTCTGTCAGGAGTGCATCACTTTTCGGTGTCAAACCGAGAGGTGCCGCGTAAGCTGGTGTCATCAAGACCGCATCGACATCATCGTATGCACGAGCGAGCATCAACAAATCGACTTCTTCAAACTTGAAGTTTTTCGGATTCGATGTGATATCGGCTTGTGTATAGTACGTGCCTTCTTTCTCTCCGAGCTCGATCACGTTATGTTGTGCGAGAAGGGAGAGCGAACGGTCGATGTTCGATACATCGTTAGCGATGGCGATTGTCGCGCCTTCCGGAATGTCTTCCATACCATCATAGTTTTTCGCGTATACACCGTAGTTTGCGAAATAAATCGGTTCGATCGGAACGAGATTTGCATCGTTGCTGCGGTTGAACTCTTCCATGTACGGGACGTGTTGGAAGAAGTTCGCATCGACTTCTTTCGCCGCAAGTGCCGAGTTCGGTTGGACATTGTCTCCGAGGACTACGATTTCGAGTTCGATGTTCTCTTCTGCGAGCTGTTCTTTTGCGATTTCAAGCATATCTGTCATCGGTGGGATGAGTGACGCGACTTTCAATGTCTGTGGTTCGTTCGATTGTTCTGTTTGTGTTTCTGTGTCGTTCCCACATGCGGCGAGGACGAGTGTGAGCGAGGCAAGAAATGCCATCAATTTTTTCATATTCATTTCCTACTTTCTGTTTAGCGTTTGTCGATAATTCGTGCCACGGTCGTGCCCGCGAACTGGATCAGCTGTACGAAGACGAGCATGATGAGAATCATATAGAGCATGAGTTCTGTCTGAAATTGCTGATACCCATAACGGATGGCAAAGTCACCGATGCCACCGCCCCCGACGACCCCCATGATTGTCGAGTATGAGATAAAGCTGATGATGGATGTCGTCAATCCGAGTACGAGACCGGATCTGGCTTCGACGTAAAGAAACTTGAAGATGATATCTTTCACCGACGCCCCCATCGAAAGCGCCGCTTCGACAACCCCGCGCGGAACATCAATCAATGATTGTTCGACGAGGCGCGCATAATGCGCGATGGCAATGATGGAAAGTGGCACCGTCGCCGCCGCTGTTCCAATGGCCGTCCCGATGATGAGTCGTGTAAATGGAATCAAAAACACGACGAGTAACAAGAACGGGAATGACCGGACGATGTTCACGACTAAGTTGAGGACAGAGAAGACGACTTGGTTCTCTAACAGCTGTCCTTTACGCGAAAGATAAAGCCATGTGCCTAACGGAAGTCCAACTAGAATCGCAGCGAGAATCGATACCCCGACCATGATGAACGTCTCGGCGATGGACTGCCAAATCTCCGATTGATAGCGCAACAAGATGTCAGGCATTCGGTGCGCCCTCCTTCCGTAGCTGTTCAACGAACCAACTCGGATTCTGATCGATGGCGACTACACCCGTCGGCTCTTGTTCAATCGTCTCATGTACTGCTCCTTCTGCCATGACGGTGACGCGATGACAGATTTGACGAATGACATCCATCTCATGCGTGACGAGGACGACGGTGACGCCAAGTTGTTCATTGACCGACTGAAGGACACGCAGCACTTCTGCCGTCGTGTTCGGGTCAAGGGAAGAGGTCGGTTCATCGCATAAGAGCACGCTCGGTTCGCTTGCGAGTGCCCGAGCGATGGCGACGCGTTGCTTCTGCCCCCCACTCAACTGGGAAGGATATTTATCGCGATACGCTTCGAGTCCGACGAACTGGAGACATTCCATCACGCGTGCTTCCCACGACGCTTTCGGGCGCTTGGCAAGCTTCAGTGAATCGAGGACATTATCAAAGACGGTCTTATTCGCGACAAGATTAAATTGTTGAAAAATCATACCGATCCGATGTCGCTTCTTGCGGAGTTCCCGACTGGAGAGTTCGGTCAACTGGTCGCCATCGACTATGACACTTCCACTATCGGGTCGCTCCAACACATTCATCAATCGAAGAAGCGTCGACTTCCCGGCACCACTTGCGCCGATGATGCCGTAAATCTCTCCTTTTCGAATGTGAAGCGATACATCACGAACGGCCATCTCTTGTCCATAATGCTTATGGACGGACGACAATGTGATCATGGCGGACATCCTTTCTACATCTCGTGAGTGAGTCAACCGTTTACCATTTTAGCGAAGTAAAGAGTCGATGTCAGGTCATGTGCTCACATGAAAAGAACCGCAGTGCGGTTCAGAGTGGATGTCGTTTGAAATGTTCGGCAATGTGTCGCTTCATGGCGTCTCGATTTTCGGCGAAGATGCGATGGCGATGACCGTTCCCACCAGACGGGTGTGGGAACCCGCTCACTACGCGATCCTGATCCAAAAGCCCTCGCTCAACCAATAATTCCACAGCTCGCTTCACATTGACGCCCATCGGTAAGATGAGTGCATCTTGAAGATGTGTCATCTCTTCAGCGAAAGTTCCTTCCACGTACGGTCGAAACAAATCCGTTCGAATCATATCTGGGCTCGACCCGTTATAGTTTTTGCCCTTATAAAAGACCGGATAAGGGAGGACCGCCGTGTTTTGCACGAGATGGTTCGCTGATTCAAACAAATCGAGGGAGGAATCGATTCCTAAGTGATGATGTAACGCTAAATCATCCAGCATTGTCACCAAGTTCTTCCGAATCGGACCGGAAAAACTGCCACGTTGTTTGACGGCTCGAAGCGCCTCTTCGTCTGGCGCGTCCCTCAAGTCACGAATCGCCTCGAACGACTGACGCATTTGATACAAACCAGGTGTGATTCCCGCGATGACGACTTTCGCATTTGGATTAATGTATTCGAATGGTGCGTAATAGATATCGAGTTGTTTCTTTTCGTCACGGTCCAATAAAAACTCTTCGCTTTTTAACGTCTCTTCCTCTAAATCTGTTAACTGCAAAATTTTCGATTTGTATGTGTGAAATAACTCTGTCCGCGTCATGTAACTGACACTCCTTTCATTTGCTTCATTCATCTTTACTTCCCTAAATCTTCATGTGACAAAAGTTCATGTTTCAGACAATTGCTATCCAAAAATAAAGCGCTCTCATTCCATTTTTTGTGATATTCTGACGGTGTGATTCAGAATGTTGTTTAGGCAGATTCGCTAATTTCTCACAAGGAGTGTGTTCAAACATGAAAGCAGTCGTTGTCAATTCAGCAAGCAAAGCCAACATTGAAGTCGTGGAAAAGGAAATTCGTCCATTACAATCTGGGGAAGCGCTCGTTGATGTCGAGTACTGTGGCGTTTGTCATACGGACCTTCACGTCGCGGCCGGAGATTTCGGTGATGTTCAAGGACGTGTGCTCGGTCATGAAGGGATTGGAATCGTGTCAAAAATCGCGGACGATGTCACGAGTCTAAAAGTCGGAGACCGCGTCAGTATCGCCTGGATGTATCATGCATGTGGTCGCTGCGAATATTGTACGACGGGACGTGAGACGTTCTGCCGAAACGTTCAAAATGCCGGTTATAGCGTTGACGGAGGCATGGCCGAGCAAAGTATCGTCGTGGCAGATTATGCCGTCAAAGTGCCAGAAGGCTTGGATCCTGCACAAGCTTCAAGCATCACATGTGCGGGCGTCACGACGTATAAGGCCATCAAAGTCGCGGACGTGAAGCCTGGGGAGACGGTCGTCATCTATGGTTGTGGCGGACTCGGGAACCTAGCCATTCAATATGCGAAACACGTCTTCAACGCGCACGTCATCGCTGTCGATTTGAACGACGACAAGCTCGAACTCGCCAAAGAAAGTGGAGCCGATTTGACGATCAACCCTTCGAACGAGGGGGATGCGGCGGACATCGTTCAAGAGAAGTTCGGCGGAGCGCACGCCGCAGTCGTCACGGCCGTCTCAAAAGTTGCCTTCAATTCAGCGGTCAATGCCGTTCGAGCCTGCGGGAAAGTCGTAGCCGTCGGTCTTCCTTCTGAAACGATGGATTTGAACATCCCCCGTCTCGTTCTCGATGGGATTGAAGTCGTCGGTTCGCTCGTCGGAACACGTAAAGACTTAGAAGAAGCTTTCCAGTTCGGGGCTGAGGGACTCGTCGTTCCGGTCGTTCATAAGCGTTGCCTTCACGAAGTACAAGACGTGTTTGAAGAGATGGAACAAGGGAAAATTCAGGGACGGATGGTCATCGATTTTAAAAATAAAGATTGCCAGTAAAAAACGGGGCCTTGTGCCTCGTTTTGTTCTAGATTGACGTTGACGGGGTATAGTTGCTTTTGTATAGTTAGGAACGTCTAAAACCTGGAAACGAAAGAGGAGTGACTTGATTTGACTCCATCAACGTCAACCCGTCTACTTGATTTACTGACAGAACGAAACGATCAAGTGCGACGCATAAGTGAACAATCCTGGAATGAACAGAGTGACATCCACATCTCAAACTCTGAATGGTACATTCTTGCTACACTTTATCAAGCTA
The DNA here is from genome assembly GCF_018617635.1 of Exiguobacterium sp. CH10. NCBI lineage: Bacteria > Bacillati > Bacillota > Bacilli > Caryophanales > Exiguobacterium > Exiguobacterium sp. CH10. The sequence continues at coordinate 73,451 of NZ_JACSKO010000003.1, read as the reverse complement.
AAACGACCATTGCCGAGGTCACGCGAGACGTTCATATCTCACGGCAAGCGATTCATAAACTGATTAAGAATCTAGAAGGTAAGGCGCTCGTCCTCGTGACGGACCATCCGCAAAATCGAAAGGACAAATGCATCGAGCTGACCTCTCTCGGTCACACTTGTTATGAACAGAATGAGGCGCTCAAAGCGCAACTCGAGCAACGGATCCAAGAAGGCATCGGACAAGAGGCGTTCAATCAGCTGAAAACCATTCTACGTATGGACTGGAAACTGTAATCGTGTCGGGTTCACTCGTCACGATTTTTATATGCACACCTTGCACTAAACGTCAACCGAGTTGACATTTCACCTTCTGAATGACTATGCTTATAGGTAAGGAAGAGGTGATCGACTTGTTTAAAGCTGGAGACTTAATCATCTACTCGACCCATGGCGTATGTCGGATCGACGACATTTCGGACAAAACGGTCGCAGGAGAAACGAAATCGTACTATACGCTTCACCCCATCAACAACTCACAGAAGTTGCAGATTAGCATCCCGGTCGATAATGAGAATGTGATGATGTTGACGTTGCTCGAAGCAGACGAAGCATTAGAGATTTTAGAGTCGTTCCGCTCGCCTGGCGTTGAATGGAATCCACATTCGAACAATCGCAATCGTGAATTTTTAAATGTTGTCCATTCAGGAAACCGTCACGAGATCGCTCAAGTCGTGAATACGTTGAGCCGTCGTCAAATCGAGTCGCTACAGGCAAACAAAAAGCTGTACGAACAAGATCGTAAAATTTTAGAGAACGCCAAAACCATTTTGGTGAAAGAACTCTCGCTCGCTCTTGAACGTTCAGAGAGTGACCTCGAACGTCAAATCGGTGAATACTTACATGAAAGCATGGCGACACTCACACCTTGACCCTTCCACGTGGAAGAGGTCTTTTTTGTGTTGCCATGCTCGAACAACGATGTAAAACGTTCTTAAAGATAGTGCAGAGATAACTGCATACAAAAACCGTTCAACATAAGCTAAGGCTTCTTGCCTTGCTCCGATGGAACGATGTTGTTATTCAAACGCTCTTTTTACGTCTTAACAATTGTACAATTGAAAGAATTAACATGATCGCAAGTATCGGTAAAATGAACACTAAATCTGCGCGAATAATAGGACCTTCTTCGGTCTTTGCCCAGTCATAAACAAAAAACTCCCAAACACCCCACGCAATAAACAATATAATCGTTGTGATTTGGATTTTTGTAAGTTTCATTCCAATCCTCCCTCAGTTGTAATGTTTTTAGTATTTATTATTTACCCAAGCGATATATAGATTACGCTAGGTACTGAAAAAAGCGAGCATACGATTGTATACTCGCCTCATTCTCTTCAGTTGTGGACCATGTCCTTTTCTTCCAAACCGAGCGTGACCGCTGTCGATTCGTGAATCGTCTTGAACAGGTCCGGATGTTCCGAAAGTTTCAAGCCATATGACGGAACCATCTCTTTGATTTTCTCTTCCCACTCCGGTAACTGTTGTGGGAAGCACTGCTCGAGCACTTTCAACATGACATGAACAGCTGTCGATGCGCCTGGAGAAGCACCAAGAAGTGCCGCAACGGAACCATCTTCCGCGCTGACGACTTCTGTTCCGAACTGAAGTGTCCCTTTTCCTTGCAGTGTATCTTTGATGACCTGAACCCGTTGCCCGGCCACAACGATTTCCCAATCTTCGTTCTTGGCGTTCGGGATGAATTCACGAAGTTCATCCATGCGCTTGTCGTGTGACAAGAGCACCTGTTCGATCAAGTATTTCGTGAGCGGCATCTCTTTTGCCCCTGCCGCAAGCATCGTGATGAGGTTGTTTGGTTTGACCGAACGAATCAAATCCAAGTTCGATCCTGTTTTCAAGAACTTCGGCGTGAAGCCGGCGAACGGTCCGAATAACAACTCTTTTCGTCCATCGATAAAGCGTGTGTCGAGGTGCGGTACCGACATTGGTGGTGCCCCGACCTTCGCCTTCCCATACACTTTAGCGTGGTGTTGCTCGATGACCTCACGATTTTTACAGACGAGGAAGAGTCCACTGACAGGGAACCCGCCGATTTGTTTCGACTCCGGAATCCCTGTCTTTTGTAAGAGTGGTAAACTTCCGCCACCGCCTCCGATGAAGAGGAACGGTGCCGTATGCGTCTCAATCTTGTTCGCAGCCAAGTCTTTCACTTTCACTTCCCAAAGACCGTTATCGAGACGCTTCACGTCCTCGACGCTATGGCCGTAGTTGACCTCGACTCCGTTTGATGTGAGATGGTCAAACAACATCCGTGTCAACGCGCCGAAGTTCACGTCCGTCCCTGAATCGATTTTCGTCGCGGCAATCGGTTCGTCCGATGTCCGTCCGTCCATGATGAGCGGGAACCATTCCCGTAGCTGATTCGGATCGTCCGATAAGACCATGCCTTCAAATAACGGATTCGTTGTGAGCGCTTCCAAACGGCGTTTCAAGAAATCGACATTCTTTTCCCCTTGGACCATGCTCATATGTGGAATCGAACGAATGAAGGCACCCGGATTTTCAATCAATCCTTGCTTGACGAGATGTGCCCAAAACTGGCGTGAGATTTGGAATTGCTCGTTGACGTTGACCGCTTTGGAAATATCAATCGTCCCATCCGCGTTCTCCGTTGTATAGTTTAATTCGCAAAGTGCGGCATGTCCCGTACCTGCGTTATTCCATTCGTTTGAACTTTCTTCCCCTGCTGCATCGAGCTTTTCGAACACTTTGATGTTCCACTCCGGTACGAGCTCTTTAAAGAGTGAACCGAGCGTTGCGCTCATAATGCCTGCCCCAATTAAAATGACGTCTGTTCTCGTTTGCGTACTGCTCATGAAAACCCCATCCTTATCCCCTGAATTTTTTGTCATACAACCGAAGAATCCCCATTCCTCAATCATATATTTTATAATCGTTATACCGATTATAACTCTTTTGTGATGAATGATAAGGGTTATGTATGATTTTTTGTGCTGAAACTTTTTATGAAATTGTCATGATTCCTTGAAACGAAGGAGGTGTTCTTGTGAGACGCGGTCTAAGTTTTACAATCCCTAATCAATACCGTCATTTTTTACAAGATATTTTGACTCCTATCCCTCTCGACCAATATCAATGGAAGGTAATTGATGAGGAATCCTATGTTGTGAAAGATGAACAACTTGACTGTTTGTTGTTTCCGAAGTCGACCATTATCAATGGTCGACAACTCAATGAACGGATCACTCAACAACACTATTTGATTTTTGTTGATATAAAAGCGTTCCACTCTAATATGTCCTCGGAAATCGTAACGTATGAAGATTTTCTACATAGCACGTGCGAGTTTGTGCTACTTGTAACGGACAGTCAGTACGTGACGATATACTGTAAAGACCAAGAGATGCTCAACTCCCTCTACGAAAATGCTTTTTTGCATGAATTCGAAGAGATTGCATACATCACAAGTCATAATGACTCGATGACACGCTTATCTTGCTGGTAATTGAGCATTTCAAAAAGGAGAATCCACATGTCCACACTCTATCTGATTCGTCACTGCTCGGCCTCCGGTCAAGAACCTGACGCACCACTCACGGAAGCGGGTCACGAACAAGCACACCTGCTCCTTGATTTCTTTCGTGAAATCCCGATTGACCGGATACTCTCAAGCGACTACACCCGAGCGGTCGCTTCGGTCACACCTCTTGCCGAAGCCCACCAACTTCCAATCGAACGTGAACCGTTGTTACGAGAGCGTATTCTGTCTGATGGACCCTCGAAGACTGGCTGACACCGCTACGCCAGTCGTTCATCGACCCGACGTTCAAGTTGCCTGGTGCTGAATCTGGTGAGGAAGCGACTCAGCGAATCATGCAAGTGATCGAGCGTGTCCAGTCTCAACATGGCTCGATACTACTCGTGACTCACGGTAATCTGCTTGCGCTCCTCTTACAACGGCTTGATCCTAAATATGACTTTGAAACATGGCGTACGATGCGTAATCCAGACGTCTATCGTCTCGATTTAAGTAACGAAGAGCCCGTCATCAAATGCATATGGCCACATAAATAAGCCGCCTCGACATGAGACGGCTTTTATTATTTCTCCACGAAGAACATCGAAATGGCTCCGAGACCAACGTGTGTCCCGACCGAGACCCCCATCTGCATGAGGTAAATCTCACCTGTGAAATCTGTTTCGGTTTCAAGCTTCGCTTTTAAGTTCTCGGCAATCCGCTGATCGGATGTGTACCCGATGATTACGAAATTCGTGATGTCCGGATTCACGCGCTTCACGAACTCGTCCGTATAATGCTTCAACACTTTACGTGTGCCTCGCTCTTTGGCAACAATGGCACCTTTCCCGTTCTTCATGCTCATAATCGGTTTCACCATGAGTAGTTTTCCGATGATGGCACTCGCGTTCGAGATGCGTCCACTCTTGATCAAATGGTCCAAGTCATCCACGGACAAGAAGTGCTTCACTCTCGTCTTATACGTCTCGTTAAAATCGACGAGCTGTTCGAACGTCGCACCGGCTTCACGCATTTGCGCACTCTTTAGCAGCAACCAGCCGCTGCCGTGACTCATTGATCGGGAATCGACGACATGGATTTTCACTGTTGATTCGGGATGCGCCTCTTCGAAGTACTCTTTCCCGATGACCGCTGACTGATACGAGCCGCTCGTGCCACTCGACATGCAGATACATAGAATCTCTTCATGCCCGGCAGCGACCGCATCTTCCATCAATGCTAAGAACGTCGCCGGACTCGGCATCGCCGTGGTCGGGAATTCCGGGAGCGCTTCCAACATTCCGTAAAAATCATCCGGCTGGATATCCACCCGGTCCTGGTAAGACATATTGTTCATCGTAATGATCAACGGCGCGACCCCGATGTTGTACTGTTCAAGCACTGCATCTGATAAGTCACACGTTGAATCTGCTAGTAATTTAATCATACATTCCTCCAAAAACCTTCTCCATAAGTGACGGGAATCATCCTACAACTTCGTCGATTCAGACGTCACGATAGGACCTCCTTTAGTGTAGCAGATTTGGAGGGGAAAATGTTTTTTTACTGGGTTTGATGTGCGACTTGTTTCTCGTGGTGTAAGAGCCATTCTTTTCGCCATAATCCACCGGCATACCCTGTCAATTTCCCGTTCGATCCGATGACACGATGACAAGGCACGACGATACTCAGTTTGTTGCGTCCATTCGTCGCCCCGACTGCCCGAACAGCCGTAGGTCGCTTCACACGACGGGCGAGTTCACGATATGATGTCGTCTCCGCAAAAGGAATTGTTTGTAACGTACTCCACACATCCCGCTGGAACGGCGTGCCTACTTGTTCAATGGGAAAGGTGAACGTCATCCTATCCCCTCGAAAATAAGCATCGAGCTCATCCTTACACTGTCGCAACACATCAGGTACATTCGGTTCAGGTAATTGCGCCACTTCGCGTTCAACGAATAAGATCGACTGGATGATTTTCTCGGTCCCAACGATTTCAATCACGCCAACCGGCGTCTCCATGTCTAATTTATACGTTTCCATATAATGACCTCCATAGATAAAATGTCGCGTATGCTTCCCAACCTTGCCATCGCTCCCCGTATCGTTTCACTTCTTCAATCGTCGGCTTTTTAGGCGTACCTAATTGATGTTGAATCGCTTGATGCAATCCGACATCCGCGACTGGAAAGGCTGATGCGTCTTGAAAACATTTCATCAACACATAGTCCGCCGTCCAAGCCCCGACACCTCGTATGGAAAGCAAGCGTTGACGAATATCGGATGAAGATTGCGACTGTAGAGCCGATTTTGATAACGTCCCACCTGTTATTTCCCGTGCAATATCAATAACATACTCCGCTTTCCTTCGACTAAACTGAAGCTCACGTAACGCTTCCGGCTCAAGCAGGGCGACTCGTTCCGCACGTGGGAACGTCCAGTACGTTCTTCCCTCGATGACTCGCTGTTCGCCATATCGTTCCACGAACCGCCGCTTGATTGTATAGGCGAAGGAGAGCGTGATTTGTTGCCCGATGATGGCCCATGTAAGCGCCTCGAACAAATTTGGGAAACCAATCATTCGTAACCCACGATGTGCTTCAACCAAAGGAGCCAGCAATTCATCCTCTGCCCCCATCGCCTCAAACGGTGTGAGGTCACGATCAAGGTCTAGCCAGTCACGAACCTCACGTTCAATGCTTTCTGTTTCCGTATCCGAGACGTCATCGACCGGGAACAGGATACGAATGTGGTCTTGCTCTCCTTGAAGTTCGACGAGGATCAGGCGTTCCCCGATTCGCATCAGCTTTTGAACTACTTTGTCCGTCGTGACATGGAGTACCTCTTGTTCGGACCGACTTAAAAAGACGAGACACTCATGAAAATCAAACGGTTGTGGAACGTCTAGTAGCAAATCGTTCATATGTCCCCTCCTTTTCGATACATATTCGGTGTGCACCCTTTCACTTGACGGAAGACACGGTAAAAATTCGATGGCGTTTGAAACCCGACCTCATAGCAGACTGTCAGGTTGCTCATCGTGGTCGTTCGTAATAAATACGCCGCCTTGTCGATGCGAAGTCGTTCCAATAGCTGCCTTGGCGTCTCTCCTGTCGCTTGGGTAAATGTCCGCTCCAAATGGAACGGGCTCAATTGGACATGTTCGGCAATCTGTTCGAGGCGAATCGGCTGTTTATAATGTTCCATCAAATACACAGTCACTTGTTGTACGAGCGCTCGGTGTGGGGCATGCTCGACTTCCGGCTGGCATCGCTTGCACGGTCGGAAGCCGTTCGTTTCTGCCTCTTGTCTTGTGATGTAAAAATCAACATTCTCTTTTTTCGGTTTGCGGGAACGGCACGATGGTCGGCAATAGATTCCTGTCGTCTTCACGGCCGTATAAAATAACCCATCATACGTTGCGTCACAAGCGAGCACTTTCGCCCACTTTTCCTCAAATGTCAGCATGTCCACACCCCTTCCTTACTCTCACTGTAGCAAATATAAAATCAACATTTCGTCCTCTTTCTTGCGCTTACAATCCCCTCTTTTGAAACGTTTTACAGATTTCAGTCGTATCCTATAGTACGATTTAGTTAGAAGACGCTGTCAGCCATATGACAGATAAGGAGAAAATCTCATGCGCACTCGTTTTTCATGGAAACAATTAAAATGGCTCATCCCTATAGCGTTAATCGGATTGATTTTAATCCAGAGCGGACAGGAGTTAAAAGACCTCTCGCTCGCGACCGCCTTCACGACATTGAAACAACTGACCGGGTGGGAACAGTTCACGCTCATTCTACTCGGTGGATTCGCCGTCCTGACGATGACAGGATACGATTACTTCCTGCTTCGTTCTTTACATATTGAGTTGCCGAAGCGAAAAGTCGTGCAAACGGCATGGATCACGAACTCGATGAACGGGATGCTCGGATTCGGCGGGGTGATTGGAATCGCCCTTCGTACTTCCCTGTATCGTCCTTACACGGATACGAAACGCCTACTCCGTGCCATCGGTTGGATGACACCGACACTCATCAGCGGTCTTTCGATCCTCTCCATCGGTGTGCTTCTCGGAATTTTCCCGGCAGGTGCACTCGTCGGGACGAAACCTTGGATTTGGCCGGTGTTGCTTGCGGTGAGTGCGATGCTCCCGTTTTACCTGTTCGTCACCTCACGCCGATCAAACATCGGTTGGTCCACGTTGATCGGATACACGATAACTTCACTTGCGGAATGGGTCACCGCAGGGCTCGTCGCCATCTACGCGTTATCGTTACTCGACGGGTCGGCCTCGTTCGTGCAACTCTTTGGTGTATTCATCGTCGCGACGGTCGTCGGTGTCGTCTCCCTCGTCCCAGGGGGCGCCGGAACGTTCGACTTATTATATCTTGTCGGAATGACACAATTGGGGATTCATCAAGACATTGTCCTCTCATCTTTGATCATCTACCGATTCGTCTATTTCGTCGTTCCTTTTTTGATTGGACTGTTTCTCGCGGCCATCGCGTTCGGAGACCAGGTCGTCAAACAAATCGAATATCGACCAATCATCGGATCTTCTTATGAGATTGGGACCGTCGTATGGCGCATCGTTTCCCGGACACTCGCGAAGATTGGGCGCTTGACCGGGAGTCTTATTGCCTTGATGAGCAGTCTATTGATTTGGTTCCAGACACTTCTCCCGAGTGTGACACCACTCTATGAAGTGAATCGTTGGTTTGAGTGGATTGGAACGCTCTTCTTATTGAGTGCCGGACTTCTCATGTTCCTGTCCGTATATGGCATGTATGTGCGGACAAAGCGAACGCTCTGGTTACTCAATACGGCGTTCATCTGGGCGACCATCGGGGTCATCGCTCGAGGCTTGAACTTATTCGAAACATTCGTCGTCATCGGTTTCGCTGCTTTCGTCTGGTTGACACGAAAACGCCATGTCCGATACCGCTCCATTTTAACGACTGGTCGTCTCATTCGAAACCTGTTCTACGTTTTGCTGTATGTAGGCTCTCACGCCCTCTTGTTGCAATCTTTCGCAGGTACCGACGACTTGTTCTTCACATCGCATCAGGCTGGTTGGTTGACGGTGTTCCTTCTCCTCTTCACGTCGCTCGTAGCAAGTGCGCTTCTGCTTCTGTTCGACCGTTGGAAGCGTCCGGCGCTCGGCGAGGCATACGATGAAGATCGAATCAGACAGTTTCAAGCAACACAGCACACATCGAGTGGTTATGACTTAGCCCATATGGCAGATAAACGCTTCTATATGAATGAGAATGGAAACGCATGCCTCTTATTTGCGACAGCACGAAACCATGCGATTGTCCTTGGAGATATCCAAGGTGAACGACAGGCCGCGACTGAACTGTTAACGCGTTTCATTGAAGATGCGGACCGAATTGGATATATTCCTTTATTTTATCAAATCACACCGAATTGGATGCCACGCCTTCATGATGCCGGCTTCACGTTCTTCAAGCTAGGGGAAGAGGCGACGATTGACGTGTCGACCTTCTCGTTGTCGGGTAAGAAGCGTGCGAATATGCGCTCCCTTTACAATCAATTCGAAAAGAAGGGAATCACGTTCGAGATCGTCTGTGAGCCGAGCCTCCTGTTATTAGAGGAGTTAAAAGAGATCTCAGACGAGTGGATTGGAAATCGGAACGAGAAAGGGTTCTCTCTCGGTTTCTTCGACTACGAAACGCTGACACGTTATCCAATCGCTCTGTTACGAGATGCGGATGGTGTCGTCGTCGCCTTCATTTCGTTGCTCCGAGGGAATGGAACCCTTTCAATCGATTTGATGCGTTCGAAAAATGATGCGCCGTCCGGAGCAATTGAAGTGCTGATTCTTCACATCATCGAATGGGCACGTGCGGAAAGCTATGAACATGTCGGACTCGGCGTGGCACCCCTTGCCGCCGTCGGTGAGCAGACATTCTCCCATTGGCCAGAGCGCGTCGCCGCCGATATTTTCGAAAACATCAGTTACATTTATCCGTTCAGCGGATTAAGGCAGTTTAAACAAAAGTTCAAACCGTCATGGGAAGGGCGTTATCTCGCGTTCCGACAACGTCGTAAACTACTGCCATCAATCTTACGGACAGCGCGATTGATTAGTCGCAAACGTTAAAAAACAGGAATTTCTCATCGTGAGAAATTCCTGTTTTACGTATAATCTTATTTCAACGTCACACTCACATTATCAATCGTGATGTTATGGGCACCGAGTGGTGATCCTTCTGTACGTCCCATCAAGAACTTCAATCCTGTCATATCCGTTACTGGCATAGTCACTTCAAACGTATACGTGTTCGTTTCCGGTGTGACTGAAACGACTTCGCTTAAATAGCGATAGTACCCGGCATTCTCTAACGTCACTTCGAATGAACGAGCGACTGTAGAAGATGCATCGAATTGTACGACGTACGTTTGGTCTTGTTGTAACTCAAGACCGCCTTGCTCCATGAGGACACTCCACGCCTCGTTCCCTTCTTGAGTAATCGAGATACGTGCTGCCTCATTCACCGCTTCGACAGCAGCCTGTGCGTCAAAGTGTACATAGGAGCCCCAGTTTGTGAGACCTTCTGTGAATGCTCCATTTTTAAGTGGAGACGGATCGATATAAACTGGTGTGACATCGCGCAATTCGACGTCATCGATTTCAATCACACCTTTTTCAGAACCGAGAATGAACTGAAGCTGACTCATGAGGTCAGTTCCGGCTTCCATCGTGAACGGAATTTCATACGTATCGAACGCTTCAGATAGAGCGACACGCTGGAGTGGGAGATAGGCATCTCCATTCGCTCCGTTCAATCCTATTTGAAGACCATCTACACGTTCTGCCCGTGCTTTGAAGCGGAGAACGTATTCATGTCCTTCTTGTAATTGAATGCCTTGCTGCACCAATGTTGCCGGTGCTCCTTTTTTCTTGTTCGTTTCAAAACGGAAGAGACGCTCTACCGGGTCGACCGTTCCTGTCCCTTTCGTGATGCCTGGGTCGAACGTCCAATACGTCATGCGATCCATCGCACCTTGGTCGAACGTACCGTTATACACATGGTTCCCGTCTCCAAGCTTCGGTTTTGTCGCATTCGGATCGAACGCCTCACGAGGTGTCTGCTCGACACGGACGTTCCCGATTTGGACACCAGACGTACTGAGTCCAACGTTGAACTCAAGACGTGCCGCAAGGTCAGTCTCTTCTGTCATATCGAATGTCATGGAGTACGTTTGGACGTCTGTCGTCAAATCAAATGACCCTTCATCTGAATATTTCGCATAGCCTCGGTCTGGACCACCACCGACTTTAACGGCGATCGAACGCGCCGCGTCCGCTTTGGCGTCAAACGTCACTTTATAATGTCCGCCTTGTCCGAGCGATACGTTTTGAATCAATTGATGCGAGTACGGCTGACTTCCTGCCTGATCAATCGAAATGTCGGCAAAACGTGATCCTGCCAAATCGATTACATCGACTGAACCGACACCACCAAAGTCAGGAAGCGCCACATAGTTCCAATACGTCGGGTTGAGCGCCTGTGCACCGTTCGTCACCGTCGTGATCGGTTCTGTATAGTCTTCATCATAGACGAGGTTCCCGTCTTCTAAAGGTTGCTTCGCCCCTTCTGGCAATACGACTTCTTCATCCGAATATGTCGGCTCGACAGCATCGCGATACTTCCCGTTCTTCAAGTCAAAGACACGGACGTAATCGACTTCCATCTCCGCCGGGAATGGTGTCGTCTCATCGACGTCCCCATCAAACCATCCACCGACTGCCAAGTTCATGATCAAATAAAAATCTTGGTCGAATGGCGCAGGATAGCTATATTTCGATGCTTTGTTTGCTTCTTTCGCATACCAGTCGTTTTGTGTTTGATAGAGCTGACCGTCTACATACCAACGAATCTCACCTGGTTCCCACTCGACCGCATATGTATGCCATTTGTCGATGCCGTCACCTTCTGCGAAGTGATAGTCTTTCCCCGTATACTTGTTGTTCGGCCATGTTTCCCCGTAATGAATGGTTCCGGCGACTTTGTCCGGCTGACTGCCCCATGACTCCATGATGTCGATTTCACCAGATGCTGCCCAACCACCGTAACGGTCCTCTTCAGGTAGCATCCAAAATGCTGGCCAGAGCCCTTTTCCTGTTGGAAGTTTCGCTCGCATCTCGTAACGACCGTATGTCTTACTGAACGTGCCCTTCGTCGTCAACTTCGCCGACGTGTAATCATATGTGCCGAATTGATCGGATGCTTGCTCTTTTTTTGCACGGATGACGAGTTTCCCGTCTTTTACGAAAGCGTTTTCGTTTTTGTCCGTATAAAATTGCTTCTCGTTGTTTCCCCAACCGGCAGCGACCGGATTTCCGTCTTTGTCGACAATCCAGTTCCCCGTTTCAAAGTTCCATTTCGAATGATCGATTTCCGCCTGACTAAACTCATCTGACCAGACAAGTTTCCACTTGGCGTCGTCGGCTTTTGAGCTCTTTTCAGCAGGTACTTCTTGTGGCAATGACAAGACGAGACCTGTTCCAAGTGCGAGTGCAACCCATTTCTTCATCATGTGTCCTCCTTCAGGATAAGTGATGGCAATATATCAGTCCGTTCTTTTGAAAGCGATTTCCGAAAGCGCTTTCGTTAATGCTATTATAAAATTTTATCCATCCCAACTTCAACCACTTTTCGGAAGTGAAATCAAAATGACATAAAAAAGCACCGACTCATGTCGATGCTTCCCACATTTAAGAATCCACTTTCACTGCGGCCTTGTGATTGATTCCTCCCCATTGTCCTCGCATCGCAAACAGCAGCGGAATCATCGGTTCATGGTATGGAATGAACTCGTGCTGTCGAATCATTTGAAGAATCGTCGCCTCGTCCGCCCACTTCACGGCTTGCACTTCAGATTCTTGAAGCGTCAGCTCATTCAAATCCACTTCCATTTCGACCAAATAGATATCGTCAAATCCTTCGTCAAAATTGACTGTCAGATGCGGTCGTGTCTGAGATAGATCAAGCTTGAGCCCAATCTCTTCTTCGAGCTCCCGCATCGCGGCTTGTTGGCTCGTATCTCCTACCGTGGCACTTCCACCGACTGTGATATCCCACATATTGGCCCATCCATTCTTGAACGGTTGGCGCTGTTGAATCAACATCTCACCCTTCTCGTTAAAGATACATACGTGGATGACGAGATGATATCCCCCTTCTGGCAATCGACTTCCCCGTTGCCACGTGCGACCGGTCTTTTCTCGGTCCACGTTATAGACGTCCCAAAATTCCATTAGATACTCCCCTTTATGTTGCTGCACTTGATGCCGCTGCTTGATCTGCTTTCGCACAATCGATGGCTACGACGATTGAGATGAGAAGGTGCTCCATCTCTGGTTCTTCGACACGAATCTCATAACTGTCGCCCCATGAGAACCACTTCTTTTGAACACTTCCAATCGATTGTCCATTTTTCGTCACGTCAAAATCCATGTCCCACCAGTCCCCTTGGACATCGATTCCGGCCGCATCGATCGAATACTTCGGTTTAAAGAATGAAAACTCTTTTGAGATGGTCATCATATCCGTACCATCCACTTCTACACAAAACTTCGGTAAAAAACTGAATGTCTTTTTCGTTATGGTTGTGACCGTTTGACCATTCACGTCTTTAATTTCAAACGACTTCGGAAACTTCATAAAGCTACCTTCGATGAAATATTGATCATGTCCGCCCGCATCTTTAATGGTGAAGCGGCCGCGTAGACTGAACACTTTTTGTTTCATGTAGAGCGTGTGCATAATGATCCCTCCGATTTGTTGTAGTACTTTACGTACGAACCCAAACTCGAAATCGATTCACTTATAGCGAAACCGTCTCCTGTAGAACGATGTCTAGCACTTCCGACAAGTGATTCACGACGTAATCCGCTTCTTTCAATTCTGCTTCTTGCGCAAAGTCAAAACGACAGCCGATTGAAGTAAGTCCGTTCGCTCGTGCAGCCATGATATCCGATAATCTGTCTCCGACTACGAAGCCATCCTGTAGTTCATACTTATTCACGATTTCAGCCACTAAATCCCCTTTATCCAACGTATCGATTTGCTGAATACTGTATGTTTCGGTAATCCAATGGTCCAATTCATAGTGCGTTACAATCGCTTGTAAATAGGCAACCAAGCCATTGCTCGCAATGAAGACTGGATAACCCCTATGATTCAATTGTTCAAACAACTCGAGTACCCCGGTATATAATGCACCATTCCCGTTTTGAATGTTTTTGATGAGTCGTCTTAAGAAATAGGCATCTGCCGCTTCCCGAATCTCTACCGTTTGTTTCGACAGCAACGTCTCCCATACGACAGGTAATGGTACTCCCATGATGTTCCGGTATTCGTCAATCGGTGTCGATCCTGTCCATTCTCCATTTTGTCGTAAGTAATCAAACGTTTCATTGAGTGCCAACTCTAAAATCAAATCTGTTCGAAATAATGTTCCGTCCATATCAAAAATGACTGCGTGTTTCATTCGTTTCCCCCTCGTTGGTTGAATCATTACTTGTCTGTCTATCATACGATTCTTTCTGTAAGCTCAGCTCATTCTTTCATACTTCTTATCGCTCGAGTAAGATGTTCTTAGTAGTAATCTTTCAAAATTGATGAGGTGAGCAATGATGTGTCATCAAATTTACATTGAGATTGATTTTGATTCATTAACATACTCTAATCAAATTATTGGTGAAATCAACTTTGTCATTGATACATATGATTATTTCCCGGGAGTCGGTTGGTCTGATTTCGTTGCTGTCCTATTAAAATGGTGGATTGATAGCTGTCGCGCAATTTTACACGCTCCACTTAAATCTGTTCATACGTTTCCATTTATGGATGGTCCCCTTTCGATATCAGCCAAAAAAATATCTTTGTCTGAACTCGAATTATCATTTATGAAAGATGGTCAAATGGATACAGAAATCGGTATCGTTTCAATTGAAGAATTGAAAGTTGCTCTTATTAAAGCAACACGACAGTTCATCAATGCAGTAGACCGATTAGGGTGGGAAAACGAAGAGGTCGATGTATTGCGACATGCAATCAAATCACTAGAAGTATATGAAAGATGATACCTTCAAAAAAAACTACGCGGGAATTCCCACGTAGTCTTAAGGTATATCCTTACTTATTTGATTTTCCCTTTATTCTTCAACAAGTTGAAGATCCGTTTCGCCTGATCCGTGTTGTCGCTCATGCCAACGAATTTCTCTTGTTGTGGTCCGAACGCATATACTGGTACGTCGTCACCTGTGTGACCGTCCGTCGTCCAGCCTGTTCCCGAACGTTGATCAAAGATTTTTTCGATGGCGTTATCGATTTCTGTCACGTCATTCGTTTCAGCCGCTTTCTTCACAGAAGCAATCTCTTCAGACGTCAATTCCAAATCGATGTTCTCACGTAAGACGGCTTCCACGTCCGCTCCACCTTCGATTTCTTTCGCCATGAAGTCCGGTGTGCGTTTCGCTGCTTGAATCGGTGTCGGATCCCAGTTGTAATTTCCGTCCGCTCCGATTGAAATACCGCCTGTCGAGTGATCCGCTGTCACGACGACCAACGTCTCCCCATTCTCTTTGGCGAAATCACGAACGACCTCGAACGCTTGCTCAAAGTCTTTCATCTCACTCATCGCACCGACGACATCATTATCATGTCCGGCCCAGTCGATTTGACTTCCTTCTACCATGAGGAAGAATCCATCATCGTTCCCTTTTAGGCGATCAAGCGCCGAGGTCGTCATGTCCGCAAGACTCGGTTGCTCCTCGTCACGGTCAATCATCTTATCCATGCCCACTTCCGCGAAGAGACCAAGCACTTGCTCGTTGTTGTCTTGCTTCATTTCCTCAGCAGACGTGACATAGCTGTAGCCGTCTTCTTGGAACTGCTTCGCAATATTTCGATCCGAGCGTTCGAAGAATTTCGTTCCGCCCCCGAGCATGACGTCGACTTTATGTTCACCATTAATCAAATCATCGTAGTAATCGTTGGCGATGGCATTCTCACTCTTACGTTGCTCCTCGTGCGCGCCGTAAGAAGCCGGTGTCGCATGCGTGATCTCTGACGTCGCGACAAGTCCTGTCGACATGCCGTTCTCTTTTGCTTGTTCAAGTACCGTTTTCACGTCTGTTTTGTCGTTATCCACAGCGATCGCATTGTTGTATGTCTTTACGCCAGAACTCATCGCTGTCGCCGCTGCGGCCGAGTCTGTTACGTTTTCTTCTTCGTCCTCAGGGTATGTCGATTGCATGCCCACCAAATGTGAATCGAACGCAGTCGGTTCCATTTCTACCGTCTCTTCATTATCGTTCATGTAACGAAGTGCTGTCGTATAAGGCACGCCCATCCCGTCCCCGATCATAAAGATGACGTTTTTCGCTTTATGATTCTTTGAATCCTTTGCTGCTTCTGCTTCGTTTTGTTGCTGAACGCCAACGATGCCCCCGAGTGCAAGCGTCGAAACGACTGCGAGTGGAACGAACTTTTTCATTGTCTTTTTCATCTGTAAACCCTCCCGAATGTTTGCTACTTCTGTAGCCTAACGGACTTTTGTAAAGATACATTTTCAGAATGAATACAGATGTGTATGCTTTTTGTAAATAGAAAAAGGACGCCTCATTGAGACGTCCTTGCATCCATTATCCGTTCTTCATACTGAATTCATCCGCAAGTGTGAAAGACACGTCCTTCACTTCTAGACCGCTCAATGCGAAATAGAGTTGGAGATAGTTATGCTGGTTCAGGAAGAAGACCTGCTTCGTCTGTGTCACCCATTCCCCGTCCGTCCCGTTAAACGTGAACGTCGCACCCGGGATATTGTTTGCAAACAACGTCACCGGCATCTGCGCCAACTCCCCAGCGTTCGAACGGGCCGTCAACGTGATGTCATACGTCCCGGTCTGGTCGACCGAGATGGCGAAGACGTGCGTGTTCCCTGTCGAGGTGTCGATTCCTGACAAATCGACATGCTCCCCGTTTTCGAGATGTTGATAGTCCAACTCGAATGCGTCCTGTTGATTCGTCTCATCTTCAAAGCCGAGCACCTCGACCGAACCATCATGAATTCCGAGAAGACGCTCCATCGCCGGTGATTTCAAGATAAATGAACAAATGTTGCGCGCGCTCCGCAACAACTCACCCCGTGTGACCACCCCTTCTTCGAGCGATGCCATCGTATTATCCTCGAATGAGTTGAGGTCCGGACGGTCGACGACCATATACAAATCGTTTTGCGAGCGGACCATCGCTGCCGTATTTTGACGGTTGGCCGACTCATCCTCACGGAAGTTCACTTTTGCCCACCAGTCCGTCATGACAATCCCTTCAAAACCCCACTCGTCACGTAAGATGCGCGTGTTTTGATCGTATAATCCGGCCGTCCAAATCCCGTTGACCGCACCATATGTTGTCATAATGGATGAAGCCCGACCTTCTTTCACGGCCATCTCGAACCCTTTCAAATAAATCTCGCGTAACGCCCGCTCCGAGACGACCGAATCGATATCGTGACGATGCGCCTCCTGGTTGTTGGCGCTGAAGTGCTTGAGCGTTCCTGTCACACCGACACGATGCATCCCATTTAATTGAGCAACTGCCATCTTCCCTGTCAAATGCGGGTCTTCCGAGAAGTACTCAAAGTTCCGACCGTTCAACGGGTTGCGATGAATGTTCATCCCTGGTCCGAGCAACGTATCGACACGGTTTTTCCGCATCTCAAGCCCTGTCATCTCGAACAAGTCTTCGACGAGGTCGACGTTGAACGTAGAAGCCAAGAGAGTCCCGTTCGGAAGCGCAAACGCCTTCGTCCCGATATCCATGCGAATGCCTGATGGACCATCGGCACAACACGCAGCTGGAATCTCAAGCGCGTTCAATCGATCGGACACGCCACCGAACGCAGCTGCCGTACCCGGCGTGACACGCGGCGAGTTCATCCCTTGTCCGCGGACGATTGTCGCCAAATCCTCATCCGTCAATTGATCTAAGAATGTGTCGAGTGATGCCTTCTCGTGATATACATCGCTCAATTTGATACCTTGGTCACCCGTGAACACTCGCGTCTCAGGGCGTTCTTCCAAATAACGTGTCTCGACGTCAACGGCGCGAAGCGGTGTCGACTCGTAGCCCACTTCAAATCCCTGTTCGCCTTGAATCGGTTTCATCCGTTCGAACGGGAGGACAGGCGCCATATTTTCGCTTAACGTCTCGAGGACGCGTTGCTCCTGCTGCTCGACTTCGAAAGCAAGTGAAGCCGAACGCACATCCGTTCCAACATATAAGCGATATGTTCCTGATTCGAGAACGAAGCTCGATTCATGACCCGTCACGCCAGAGTCGTCGTAGCTCGCAAAATCAGTCATGCGGACGTTAAACGAAAGGGTTTGTCGCTCACCCGGTTCAAGAAGCAATGTTTTCTCAAACGCTACTAAAGACCGGAGCGGATTTCCGAGTTTTCCTTGCGGTTTCTCGACGTAGAGTTGGACGACTTCTTTCCCGTCACACTCACCCGTGTTCGTCACTTCCACCTCAACCGTTAAAACGCCATCGACTTCTGTCGTACGCTTCACTTCAGTATGGAATGTCGTATAAGACAGTCCGAATCCGAACGGGTACAAGACGTCGTCTTTCGCGAACGTTTCAAAGTAGCGGTAACCGACATAGATGTCTTCCTGATAAATCCCTTTATCCGCATGACCAAAGTTCTTTGTCGACGGATAATCCTCGATGGATCGGGCAATCGTATCTGTCAGTTTCCCGGAAGGACTTACGTCTCCGACAAGCACGTCGACGAGTCCTTTTCCGCCTTCCATCCCACCTTGCCATGCATAGAGGATTGCACTCGGCTCATTCGCCCACTTCATGTCGATGATGTTTCCGACGTTCAACACGACGACCGTCTTGTTGAAGCGCTTCGTCACGCGCTCGATCATCGCGTGTTCGATATCCGTCAATAAGTAACTGCCCGGGTCGGCCGTGTTGTCACGGTCTTCCCCAGCCGTACGTCCGATCATGATGAGCGCGACATCCGACTCCTGCGCGGCTTGATCGACGAGTTCATCCGATACGTCCATCTCCTGTTGTGACCACGGTTCTCCGGCCCAGCCGACACCTTGGTCGAACGGGTTCTCTTTCACCCACTCCTCATACGTCGCATAAAGCGATTCATTGATGTGAATGTCTGTACGTTCACGTAGTGCCTCGAGCGGTGTCGTAACATGTCCGACGTTCACCATCCCACCTGAACCGGTACCGCTCTTATAGTAATGGAATTGACTACGCCCAAATACGGCAAGCTTCGTTTCAGACTGCAACGGGAGGGTTTTCTGTTCGTTTTTGACTAACACGACCCCTTCCGCGACCGCTTGACGTGCCAATTCTTCATAACGTTTCCAATCCAATGTATACTGTTTCATTTCGTCAGCTCCTTAAGTCCTTTTGCGATTTCATTCATACAATCTTCTGCCTGTGGGTAGTCTCCTAATTTGTCCATAAAGGCATGATCCATACCCCGATATTGAATCAGTCGAGTCGGAATACCAGCTTCTGAAAGTTTTCGGGCATATTCCTCCCCTTCAAGTCGTAAGTAATCGTACTCGGCTGTCACAATCAAGGCTGGCGGTAAAGTCGTGACGTCCTCTGCCAAAAGTGGTGAG
The DNA here is from genome assembly GCF_018617635.1 of Exiguobacterium sp. CH10. Taxonomy (NCBI): domain Bacteria; kingdom Bacillati; phylum Bacillota; class Bacilli; order Caryophanales; genus Exiguobacterium; species Exiguobacterium sp. CH10. The sequence goes on along the minus strand of NZ_JACSKO010000003.1, from coordinate 54,208 downwards.
ACGAGTGGATGCGTGACATCCGTCTTCCCTTGAAGGTAGAGGTCATTTAATAGCGAATCTGGATCTGCAAGAGCGAGTACGACACCTCGAATCAGGTCGTGATGGTGTGAGATATCGTACGCATCGAGTGTCCATTCAAAATCATCTGTCGGAATCGATCCCAGATTGACGACGGGATAGACGAGTGCTTGATAACAAATGCGCCCCTCCCCTCGTTCTTTCTCCATCAGACAACAAGCGGTCGCCAAATTCCCTCCGGCACTGTCACCGGCGACCGCGATTCGGTCTTGGAGAATGTTCAACTCACTCGCATGGTCATACACCCATTCAAAGGCTCGGTAACAATCGTTCAATCCGGCCGGGAACGGATGCTCCGGGGCGAGACGATAATCGACGGAGATGACGACTGCGTTCGCCCGTTCCGCCAGAAACTTACATGGATTCTCGACCGTCTCGAGCGTCCCTCCGAAGAAGCCGCCCCCGTGGAAAAAGAGAATCGCTGGGATGGCTTCAGTGTGATGCGGACGATACAGGCGAACCGGAATGTCACCGTCCTCACTTGGAATCTTTACATATTCGGTTTTGATGTCGATTGTCGTCTGATCCTGATTCGGCCACCCCATGCCGGCACGTGCCGCTTCGAGATTGAATTCGCCATCCGGTTCATCATCTGAAGGATGATTCGAAGGCAGCGTCGCAAAGACGCGTGGATCGAGGTCACCGGTACGATCTAAATCTGGAATTGGTTTGATGATAGTTTCGAGATGGTTCGCGTGCGTTCGATATTGGCTTTGTTGAAGGTGTTGGACGAGATATTTATAATCGGATTCCATTATGTAAGCCCCTTTCTTTCAACATTTCTGAACCTGATAAAATATTGTTATTGGATAAAGTTGTACATCGGCTCATCGCATGATACGTTGTTGGAACAGATCACTAAAGGAGTGTTATTGATGTATAACTGCGTCAGCTGTAATAAATCATTGAACGAACATGAAGTCATCCATACAGATGAACTCGGTCATTTCGGTGATCCAATCAAGCATTATTGCGATGCTTGCTTCATTGAGGGAGCAAAAATCGGTTTTCACAAGATGGAGATTGGTTGCTGCACAGCATGCCAACAACCGTTAGTTTTACAATTTGATCAGGAAGAAACCGCTAGCCTGGCTCGTGAAGATGGAACAGTTCATTACATATGTCCTCAATTGCTAGAAGCGTATCAACAACAAAATGAAGAGCTGATCGAACAGTTAGAAGATGTTCATGACCAGTTTATTTTTTATGTGATTCAACCCGACCCGACGTTGCCTGACTTCGGATAATGGATTCTCATTCGCTTTCCTACCGTCTTTCGGTCTATAATGGACTGTATTGCAAATAGACATTGAAATTTTCTGAAGCAGAAGTTTTCACGAAAGAATGAGGTTACCCATGAACAAACAGCAATTTACTGATTATCGCCTGAGCGATGAGATTACTCGCGCATTAGGCATTATGAAATACGAATCACCGACTGAAGTACAACAACACGTCATCCCCCGTGCGCTCGAATGCGAAGACTTGATTGTCAAAGCACAGACGGGAAGCGGAAAGACAGCTGCTTTCGGGATTCCGGTCATCGAGCTCATCGATTGGGCCGAAAACAAACCACAAGTCCTCGTCTTGACACCGACACGCGAACTCGCCGTTCAAGTACGGGAAGACATGACGAACATCGGACGTTTCAAACGAATCAAAGCGACTGCCGTCTACGGGAAAGAACCGTTCTCGAAACAGCGTGAAGAATTGAAACAAAAGACGCATATCGTCGTCGGTACACCTGGACGCGTCATGGACCACATCGAGCGCGAGACGCTCTCACTCGACCGCATCGAATACTTGATCATCGATGAAGCGGACGAGATGCTCAACCGCGGCTTCCTCGCCGACGTAGAGAAAATCCTTCAACAGTTGCCGAAAAATCGCGTCACAATGGTCTTCTCAGCAACATTCCCACAAGATATCGAACGTCTCTGTCAGAAGCATATGAATGCTCCGGCACGTGTCGCCATCGAATCGACAGGTATGACGGCTTCGACAATCGAACACCGTTTACTTCCCGTTCATCGGAACGAGAAACTTGCTGTCCTTCAAGACATCACGGTCGTCGAGAACCCGGATAGCTGTATGATTTTCTGTCGGACGAAAGAGAACGTCGACACGGTGTACGCCGAGCTCGACAAAGCCGGCTATTCAGCTGAACGCCTCCATGGCGGACTTGAGCAAGAAGACCGTTTCGCCGTCATGAACGGCTTCAAGATGGGCAACTTCCGCTACCTCGTGGCGACAGACGTCGCAGCACGTGGAATCGATGTCGACAACGTCGAACTCGTCATCAATTATGACGTTCCTGTCGAAAAGGAGAGTTACGTGCACCGGACCGGTCGTACTGGACGTGCCGGCAAACAAGGAACAGCAATCACGCTCATGACCCGTCAGGAAGAACGTCTCATCGGAGCTATCGAATCATACGTTCAATTCGAAATTCCGATGATCGATGCGCCGACGGAAGCGGAAGTAGCGGCTAACCAAGATGCCTTCGAGCAAAAGTTGAGCGGACGACGCGTCGTTCGCAACAACAAGACAGCTCGCATCAACCAGGACATCATGAAGCTCCACTTCAGTGGCGGGAAGAAGAAAAAACTTCGCGCTGTCGACTTCGTTGGAACGATTGCCAAAATTCCTGGCGTATCTGCTGACGACATCGGGATCATCACAATCAATGACCAGATGACGTACGTCGATATTCTTAACGGAAAAGGCTCGATCGTCCTTCAAGCGATGGAGACGACGCCTGTCAAAGGGAAGAAACTTAAAGTGAGCAAAGCACGTAAATAATGCAGATTCAGCCTCAAAGATGATATTCGTCTTTGAGGTTTTTTATTACCTCACAACAATCGAAAGCGCTTTCGATAAACATTAAAAAAATATGGATTTTGGAAAACGTTTTCACCTGCATCATACCTGTATCAAATCTCAAATTCAACCTTCCTCACTCGATTGTCAAAAAAGAGCCCAATCTGTCGTTTGGGCTCAGTTTTCCAAGTGAAGAAAATCAAATTTTGAGTCGATGGTTGAACTGTGGCTCGTTTGATGAATCGATTCGTCACGACTCACGAGATATGTGTACTCAGCATCCGGTTCTGTCGAAAATTTCACGAACAATGTATGAGGATTCATACTCTCAAATCCGTTCTCCCCATAAGGAATAGAGCGGACGGTGATGATTTCGGTCGGATATCGGTCCTTGAGATACGCTTCGAGCACTATTTTTTCTTCCTGTACCTGTTGATTCACCCAATAAGGACGAACTGCATAGAATATTCCGTACGCTAATATACAACACACCGTCGCGACCCGTATACGCCTGCGCCATTTCCCATGAAATTGAAACGACAGCAAAACCAATACAACCACGATGGCGAACACAATCAACAGATCAATCAACTCAAGCGGATGCATCAATTTTCCTCCAGTCAGTCTAGCGACTCTTCAGAGATGAGTTTGAAGCCTTCAATCTCCGTCTCTTCTTCCACTTCAATCAACAGACATGGTTTTCCTTTATAGTTCACTTGCTTCACGTATTTCAAATCTTGTGGACTGACAGAAATATTGGCGACTTTTGTATTGATTTTAATCGATTTTGACGTATATTTCGGAACGACACTCGTCGCTTTCATCTCATATTTCGTGTCATCCACGACTTGTTTGAACGCCTGCTCGACTTTTTCTGTCGTCACATCTTCCACACCGCTCGCCCGAAGGACGACCTCGACCGCACGAGAGTCGAGCATCGCTACCCGCTCTTCTTCCTGTTCGTTCTCTTCTTCGGCGACAATGATTTGATTGATCTCATCGTAAACGGTCGCGAGCGTCCGTGAATTGACTTCTTCCCCGATGACCGCTTTAACGACTTCTTCGAAGACCGCCTTCTCTTCCACTGCCGTAACGATTTCTGAACCGTTCAGCACGTTCTCAATGAACGTCATATCCGGTTGATGCGCTTTATGTGCCGAATAGAGGACATGGTTCACATCGGCCGCATTATCCGTGAAACACGGGAATAAGAATCCACCAATTGGCACCTCGAGTTTGATGATTGGATTTACAATCAAGCTCGCTTTGAATTCCCGCTCGACGAAGTCAAAGACGAGTGACTTTTTCGGAAGTTCTGTCGGGCTGATACTGCCGAGGATGAACTTCGTAGTATACACTTCATCGTTCGCGTGAATCTCAGACTCTTCCGAATACCGGTTCGTCGGCTTATTGTAATTACCCCGGATGAACGTCACGACCATGTCTTTTTCAAATGGCGTGTCTTTCACCATCTTCAAGGCGATGCGTTGCATATAGTCCGTCCACACGTCTGTTTCTTCCGTACGAAGTCCTTCATACAGCAATCCTTGCGTATGGTCGACTTGGCCTTCCTCCGGATATTGGAACTTCACTTCGAATAGTTTTTCATCGAGTTTCCCACCGAGCACTTTTTTGAAGTTTGTCAAAAACAATTCCTGCTGTTCTTCTTCAAGGAACGGGAACGGGCGCAACTCTTCGTAGTAAATCTCATTCGTTTCCTGCCGGATGTAAATCGTATATAAGTCAGCAATCTTCAGCTTCGTCGCATTCACTTTAAACTGTCGGCGAATCGCCGCAATCTCTTTCTTGTTCATTCCATCCACCTCTTCTTTTCTCTCAATCCATGTCATTCATTATACCAGTCCTGATCGCTCACTAGTTCCAAAGAAATAACACGAGATCGCTCGCTAATGCTAGAGAAGGATTTGCGATAGTCTTTCTAATCATTTTGCAGATTTTCACACTTTTTCAAAATCGTCCTGTGTATGATCAAGTTGAATTTATTGCGTGATGTTTGTCTCACGAAAGGTTGCCCACTTGCTCGACAAGTGTTCATTCCAAATACATAGTAGGAGGCTTTTTATGTTGAAGAAACTCATGTCTGTCGCACTCGTCACATTGCTTGTCTGGATTTCCGCGTCATTTGACGCGACACCGGTCTCTGCATTCCCACCGAATATCCCTTCGAAAGCGGATGCGCTCACGAAACTGAATGCGCTCACTGTCAAAAATGAAGGGTCGATGACAGGATACAGTCGGGACCTCTTCCCGCACTGGTCGAGTCAAGGAAGTGGTTGTAACACGCGTCATATCGTCTTGAAACGGGACGCTGACTCGGTCGTCGACCAATGTCCGGTAACGACGGGCTCATGGTACAGTTACTATGACGGTTTGACGTTTACGTCGGCATCTGACATCGATATCGACCACGTTGTTCCGCTCGCTGAAGCATGGCGCTCTGGCGCAAGCAGCTGGACGACAACCAAACGTCAGAGCTTTGCGAACGACTTGAACGGTCCTCAGTTGATCGCGGTATCCGCTTCATCGAACCGCTCAAAAGGAGACCAAGATCCATCGACATGGCAACCACCTCGCACCGGCGCGCGTTGTGCATATGCGAAGATGTGGGTCGAGACGAAGAGTCGTTGGGGCTTGAGCCTTCAATCGTCAGAGAAGTCAGCACTCACGACAGCCATCAACGCTTGTATTTATTGAGACAGAAAAGGAGTCATTCATGAACAAACTTACTTCTACCTTTAAGGCAACCCACGGTGTCATGACAGAAGAAGTCGGTGTCATCAGTGGCGATTTGGAATTGACGACGGCGTGTCAGGAAGATGGTTCCTTGACACTCCACATCACGTACGTCGGAGCGAAAGATGTGTACACGCTCCCGGGGAGTCCATATCAGCTGCATGACACAAACGACCATGACGTCGTTCATCAAATACTCGTGAACATTCTCGAGCGGACGTAAAAACATCGCCAACTCCAGATTAAGGGGTTGGCGATGTTTCGTCTTTCCGATATTTCGTTAACAACTCTTTCGGTATGTGACAATAATCGTCCGGGCAACGCGTCAGGCGATCCTGGTGTTCGTCCGCACTCCGCACATAGTTCGTGAGCGGTTTGACTTCAACAGCAATCCGTTCTGCATCAGGGCGTCGCTCAATGAATTCTTGTGCCTCCATCAAATGTCGTGATTCTTCACTGTATACGCCCGTTCGATACTTCTCCCCGACATCGATTCCTTGTTTGTTAACGCTATATGGATCAATGATTTCGAACAAGTAATGCATCAAATCTTCGACCGTCACTACGTCCGGATCGAACGTAGTTTTGACACACTCTGCGTAACCGTCATACTCTCCATCTAACGTACCGGTCGTCCCGTTCGCGCGTCCTGCTTCAGTTGAAAGGACACCAGGTAACGTCCTCACAAATTCTTGAACACCCCATAGACATCCGCCCGCTAAATAGATTGTTTCGATGTGAATCACTCCCCGTCTATTTGAATCTTTTCTAAAGCATACACGTAATGATGAGAGAAGGGAGAGATTTGATTGAATAAACAACGTTTTCTCACCACATTGACCAGCTCCATCATCCTCTTTGTTGCCATGATCTTTATTTTTCGTAACGACTATTCTCTATTCGCTGAAATGTCGATCATCTTTCTAGCGGTCGTCATCGGCCAAACAATCCTCGAACGACTATTTCGACGCTTTGCGGAGGAGCGGGTATCGAATCAGACGGTATTCGTCTCATTCCTGTCGATGCTAGTGATATTATGGACGTTCGCAGGCATTCTTTTTGATTGAATACGATGTCACTTTTCTTGAACATACCCCAACCGCTTCAAATCTTCATAAACGAGTGAAGACAACAGCGTCCGCCCATCACCGTTCAAATGGTCCGGGTTATGGAAGAATGACTGCTCATGAATGAATCGTTCATCCCCCATATAATTGAGGAACGGGACATCTAAATCCAACTTCTCTAAATGCTGAAACACGAGGTGCTCCATGACTTCCTCATCAAAATACGTATGATACGACGCATGGACCGGCTCCATCGCCAAGACGACACGATACCCTTGTCGTTTACAGTAATCGATGATGTCTTGTAAATGCGACATGTTCTCTTCAATCTCATGATGGTTCACGGCATTCTCATATTGAGCGGCCACTTCCTCATACTTACGCTCTGAGTAGTTCAGCCCACCATTCTCCCATGGCTTATGCGCATCAAAGCGAAAATCTCGGATTTCCCGGGAAATGGCGGCATAGGCACTTCCGCTGTTCAATGCCGGGAACTGTTCATGCGTATAATACTGAAACAGGCTGACCGGCTCGATATCTTTACGGTCCAAGACGCGATAGTAATTCGCCTTCCGACCAACGTCCGAATTGCTGAATGTGATTTGAGATAAGGACACGATCACGACCCCGCCTGGCTTCAGGTGCTCATCGTATTCTTTTAGCATCTTCAAATCATATTCAATCGGTTGACTCGGTAACGCCAAGTCGAGATGCGACAATCCGGTCGGTTTAAAATAATACCCGTACATCGCATGGGACGTCCCCAAATTGATGATATCGACAGGATGAGGGTCTTCCTTGAAGGCAAGGACAGCTCGGTTATTATTATATTCCCACGAGTCCTTCACGAACTCGTTGACAGGAATAAAGATAGCGATCATCACGAGTAACACAACGACGATTTTAATTCCTAAACGCTTCATGCTAATTCCTTTCCGTGCATTTTAAAACCCACCGTATACAAATCCTTGGCTCGACACACCAAACAAGAAAGCCGAGACAATCAAGAACAGGTTGATGGCCACGCTCGTCACCGCAGATTGACGTGCCATCCAATCCCAAGCTGAACCTTTCGTTCGTTCAATATGTTGGAACAGGTGAACGACGACAAAGACGACGAGGAATATGATTAAATCGAGTAACGAGAACATTTGAATCGCCTGCATCATGCCTGACGGTGCCCACGAAGAGGGCGTCACGTACAATTTGGCATGCGAGAACGCTTCTGCCATCGAATGCGATTGAAAGAAGACGCGCGAGAAGCAGACGAGCTGGAACGTGATGGCGATTTTCCACCAACGATGCAGTGTCGGCACGCGGTCAAATCCGACCCATGACGCCATTTTTTCGCGCTGCTGTTTCGTATGGTCTCCGAACACACGATAGATTCCATGAATAAGTCCCCATAAGACGAAATTCCACGCGGCACCATGCCAAATTCCACTCACTAAGAATGTTGCGAGGATGGCACCATAAATCTGTTCGCGCTTCTTCTTCCCTTTCGCGAGCGGCATAAAAATATAATCTCGCAACCACATCGAAAGTGTGATGTGCCAGCGGTTCCAAAAGTCGGCAATCGATACGGCAAAGTGTGGCTGTTTGAAGTTCTCCGATAATCGAATTCCGAGCAATCGTGCACAGCCGATGGCAATATCACTACACGCCGAGAAATCGGCGAACAGTTGAATCGAGAACAACATCGTCGCGAGCACAATCTCTGAACCAGTCGGATCTGGACTATTGAATACACTTGCGACAATCGGAGCCAATCGGTCAGCGATCAACGTCTTCTTGAAGAATCCCCAAATGATGCGCTGAATCCCATAGCTGATATTGTCGTAGTCGAGATGCTGCTCTGTCTTCAGCTGGGGAAGCAGTTTTTTCGCCCGCTCAATCGGACCCGCCACGAGTTGCGGGAAGAAGGCGAAATAGACCGAGAAATAGCCGTAATGACGCTCTGCTTTTTGCTTCCCTCGCGAGACGTCCACGACATAACTGATGGCTTGGAACGTATAGAACGAGATGGCCAACGGCAACACGATCTCTTTATACGGCACATCATAATCAAATCCGCTCCATGCGGCGAACGAACGGAGCGAATCGTTGACGAAATTAAAATACTTAAACCATCCGAGGAAGAAGACAAGAACCGAGACACCGACCCACATGAGCCGTTTCTTCTGTTCTTTCTTTTCTTGCTTTTCAATCAGAATCCCAATCACATAGGTGAAGGCGGTACTGATCAACAATAGCGGAATGAATTGAACGCTCAACGTAGCGTAGAAGACATAACTCGCTAAGAGGAGGAGCACCCATCGGAATCGATGCGGGACCACGTAATACGTTCCAACGATGATTGTTAAAAATAAGAGAAATTCAATCGAAATAAAAGTCATATTTACCACCTGATGTTATGAAACTTGACGATGTACCGATTCCTGACAATCAGGTGGTCACAAGTTCTCGCTTCGGCAATGCGGCATAACGAATCTTTCCAAACGAATTACGTGGAATCTCGTCAATCTGCATCACCCGAACACCTTTCACCTTGATTTGTTCTTTGATGATTTTTTGAATGCGTGCGACGTCATCTTGCAACGTATACACATATAGTTGGTCGTCTTCCCCGGCACAGACACAGTCATGTCCGTGCTCTCGAAGGAGGGCCTCGACTTCGTCCAGGCTGATTCGACTTCCATATAGTTTAATCATGCGCTTCATGCGGCCGACGATGAAGAAATACCCATCCTCGTCACGATACGCCATGTCACCTGTACGCAAGACACCGTGATTGTCGTCACCTTTTGAAAGGTCCGCTAACGAGGTCGCATACCCAAACGACACGTTGTCGCCTTGATATACTAACTCGCCTGTCACGTTCGCATCTTTGATATCGTTTCCGACTTCATCTCGTAACGAAAGCGTTCCACCAGGGATGGCGATGCCGATACTCCCTGCTTTTACCGCATGCATCCGATTCGGTAAATACGACATCCGGGCCGTTGCCTCTGTTTGACCATACATGATAAAAAATTGAATCCCTTTTTCTTCACATACCGTCGCAAAGTGATGCGCGAGCGTTGGGTCCAACTTCCCACCTGCTTGCGTCAACTTCTTTAAACTTGGCAGATCATACGTCTCAAACTTCAAACGCTTTAACATTTCGTAATGAAACGGTACCCCACCAAACGTTGTCGCCTGCTCGGCACGACACAACTCCCAAAACTCTTTTTGAACGATCGAGCGGTCTGTTAGGATGATGGTCGCTCCTTTCAACAGATGACTGTTGATAATCGAGAGCCCATACGAATAGTTCATCGGTAGCGTCGTGATCGGTTTATCTGTTTGATCGATGTCGAGATAGTCGATGATCGATGTGGCGTTCGCTGATAGGTTGTTATACGTGAGACGGACAAATTTCGGACTTCCGGTACTCCCTGAAGTCGTCAACAGAAGGGCCAACTCTTTATGAAGTTCATGGTGAACTGTTGCTCCTGTTTCAAACAAGGCGTAACCACCGTAACCATAGTAAGCATCCAACGCGTTCGCCAAATCGTCTCTCGATTCCGGTGCCCATACGTGTGTCGGTTCATAGCGTTCCATCAACTTCTGTAATTGCTCGGCTGGAATATCCGCGTCTAACAAGACGGGTACGACATGTCCTCGAATAAAACCGACATAGCCGAAGAGCGACTCGACCCGGTTGGCACATAGACAGAAGACAAGCGACCGTTCTTCGACTTCCTGACAAATCGAGTCGCCGACCTCCAACATCTCGCCGTATGTGTAAGAACGGTCCGCATAGACCGCCTCACGATTCGTGTACTGCTCGAGTGTTTGAAAAAGCGTCATGACTGGATGTCCACACCGAGGCGCTGCAGTAATGCGATGCCAGACTGATATGAATGAAACTCTGTCATTTCTTCCGAGTCGATATAGACGTCAAACGCATCTTCGATTTCTGCGATGAGGGTCATGTGTCCAATCGAATCCCATTCCGTTGATTCTCCGAGCTTCATGTCCTCGAGAACCACATCGTCCTCTAATTCCAATCCGTTTTTAAATGCCATGTTATATGCTTCAAGCGTGCTCATTGTATTCATCCTTTCACGTTCACTCCAACGGTTCGATTTCATCTATTATTATCGACTGATAATGATAATCATTTGCCTTGTGATTCTATCACAATTTTTTGAAATCGGTCAATTCTTCATAGGAGAAAAAGCTTGGAGTTGAGCGATTTTACACATGAAAAAGACCACATCGTTACGATGCGGTCTCAGGAGACGATAAAACATATTCGAGTTGCAAATCGAGTGGTTCTTCTTTATAGATTTCTGGCACGATTTCTTCGGCTACTATGCATCCCATCGCTTCATAGAAATGATATGTATCGACGGACGGGTTCGCTCCGATGTATAGCTTTTTCGCGCCTCGTTCGATTGCTGCCTGACAGACACGTTCAAATAACACCTTCCCGATTCCCTGACCGCGACAAGGACGACTCACATGCATGAAGCCCAGATTTAAATACTGGCCTTCCGTTCCGAGCAGGTGTCCATCCAGTCCGGCAAAGCCAAGTAAAGTTTCACTTTTTTGGATTGCCACAACAACGCCGCCACGGTCGATGTAGTAGTTGAGAATCTCAATGATCTGTTGTTTTTTCGCGTCATCCCATTCATCGATGTAATGCTCGTCTTTTTGATAAAGCTCACCATTTGAATCCACGGCATAAATGCGATGCGTTTCCTGAAAACGTTCAAAGGTTGTTAGAAAATCGGGAGCGATTCGTTCTGTTAGGAGTTTGATGGTGTAGATCATGTTTGGCTGCAGCTCCATTTCCTTGATTGAAAATATTACAGTTCGATGCAAAATCCATCGATTTGATGAATCCTATTGTCCAATCTAATTTTTACTTAGATTCATCTCATCTATGAATGCATTGAGGCTCTTCCAAGATAACAAGGTGTAAGGTGGTTCCGTATCACTCGTTATAGGAAAACCTTCAGCAATGAGACTAGCCCGTTTGACGAATGGATCCCTTTTGCCAGACTGATACACGGCAATTTTTCGAGGCATGTCCTCATCGTCATCATATCTTCTTTAGCTTTAAATCATCGTTCCAATTTTCTAGCTCGATTCTCCTGTCAATAATCTCTACAGCATTTTGTTTTACGTGATCGTGTAATCGTCCTAGCTTCCATGCTTCCATTGAATAAGTGCAAAGGAAAGCCAAAAAAGTGTCATTTCTTCAGCATCTAATTCATCTACGCACTCTTGAATGATTCGTTCACTCGCTTGTTCATTCGAATAGCCATCCCCTAGTAAATCTTTGTAGCTAAATCGAATACCTTCGGCAAGATCATTCGATAAAATCGTCACTCCCCAAACACGCATATGATTCAACTCCTAAAAAAGTCATTTAGAACAAGTGTAAAACAATGTTCTAGATGACTTTTCAACAAATATTTATTTATGATACGACTTTCCGTGGTAAATCTGATTGCGTTTTTCTAACATAAAGTGATTTCATTAAAAAATACCATTGAGTAAATAGTATTTTATTTACCTGCTAAAGCAGAAGCCTCTTCTATCCACCTAGAAAAATTATGATAACCATCATTTAAATCCCAGAAATATGTCTTGAAATAACTCGAAGCTTTCTTTATCTTCCCATCAACAGTTATATAAACGTTATCTAAAGGGTTTTGTCCTCTTTCATCCTTCTCACCATCCTTATTTTTTAGACGGTGAATGTAAATTCCAAGCAATCCATTTCCCTTTTCTACGCTCTTTTCAATTTCGTATTTTATCCATTTTCTATCTGCTGTTTCGTTACCGATTAGAACTACGGTAACTGATGTTCCTTTCATCTGCCCTTCAATCCAATCTTTAATTGCCTTGTCACCTTTTCTCTTTATCTCTTCCCATTCTGCCTTATCAACATAACCCTTAATTAATTGAGTTATATTTGAATTTCTAACTTGCGCTGCTCTCCAAGCATCTCTTTCATAATGAAAACTAAAAAATACCTTTTTAGCCATCACACTCTCCTCCTAATATTATCTATTATTTTACCAACCTCTGATATTATTTTTTGTTGTTCTTTCTCATTTTCTAAAACAGCTATAGAGTTCTCCAAATACCAAAACTGTTCTATATCATCCCTTATTTCTTTGAAAATAATCTCAGCCGCATATCCGGTGGAACCAATAGGGATGATAAATTTGCCTTTTTCCCTTGCTATGTGATATTCCTCTAGCATTCCATCAGCTTCAACCACTTTTCCATCAACAAGTTTATTTCCAAAAACAAATATCATTACGCCTGATTCACTTATCATATCTTTACGGTATTCAGTCCAAAGTTCTCTTAATGTCTTTCCACCCGATTCAGCCTGAGGGAAAGGTCTTAGCGTTAGATAATCATTTATTTTTTTTCCCTTATTTGCAAATATTTCTTCTAAAGCACCGTTGATAACAAAACTCCCTACCCCTAATCCAAACCCAGATATTATATGATGATTATTAATCACTAATGTTTTAGAAAGATTATGTAATAAGTCTTTGGCTTCCTCTTCTGAAAAATCACCATATTCTTCAGCGCTTCCAGATATGAATACTTTATTGACTTTAAACTTTTTTTCAATGTTCTTAAGAATACTAGTAATGTCTGAGTACTCTTCAATTAAAACTGAATTAATACCAAATCGCTTGAGGTCTTTGACTTTTAAATCCAACTTTACCTTATCGTAGTTGTACTCTTCTTCATTAAATTTCCCAGTGTTATTGTAACGTTCATCTGACTTATTTATATTCCTAAAGAAACAGTAATGATTTTTTGGACTTGCGCCCAGCAAATCAATTCGAATTTTACTTAGAATTTGCTCTAAATTAGGATCTTCAAAACTAAAACCAATAAAAACAAATGTTTTTGATATTAGTTCACCTTTAAGCTGAGTAGTAAATAGCGCTCTATCAGTCCCATATTTTTCATAATCATCTCTCGTTATGACTGCGTCATCCGGAAATTCTTTATCACCATGCATTTTGTAAACTACAACATCTCTATTAGGTTTAAAATTCTTCATTTGACTTTGCTTAATTTTCACATCTACTATCTTGCCAGTTTCGTTCAATGTATCTTCGATTATAGAATCATAGTTTGTTGACCAATATGTATCAATTGGTAAATTAGACAATATATTCATATTCTCATTTTTTTCAGCCGTTTGCTGGAATTCGTCTATAATCGCTTCGTTGATTGTCTGTCTCCCATTTGCATTTAAATGATATTGTGCGACAGAAACTAAATCCAGTTCTTTATTAATATCCAAATTTAATTCCATTGCTATATCTTTTAACAGACCTCGCCAATCTACAAAACCTGAACCTCTTGAAAGCCCAGCACCAGCAAAAATTGCTAAATTATTATTTCGAAGTTCTTTCAAAATTGCTTTTTCAAAACTTGCAATAGAGGTACTCACAATTACACCTTCCTTCACAATAATTCTAATGTGTAAATTGTAACATACAATTACAAAAAAATACATTTTATATAGTGATTTTACTGTACTGGAGAAAGCATTTTTGGATTTTCATTTGATTAAGGTTTCATATTCATCAAGTTTTAAAAATGTAACTGTATGTTATCTTCCTAAATATTTTGAGAGGATGAACCTATTCATTCAAACTGGGAAAGCATCCATGAGTAAACTCATCTTCCACGAATATCAGATTAGGCAGCTTGAGTTAAATCCGAACATGGAGTCAGTCGATCCAGTATACAGGCTCGGGTCGCTCTTAAAAATCAAGAAGGAAAGGGTCCTTCCCAAATCTCGAGGAGACCGGTTTCAACATGATGGTGATTGGGCGTATGGAGGTGAAGTCTACCTTGGAATGCTGGCGCAAGACCTATCAAATCTATAACACGGAGGAACTGTTGACCGGTCGTCACGGGAAACCGAAAGTGGGCGGGCGACATTCGCTCGAGCAACGACTCGCCCAGGCGACGCAGGAGCACAAAACGTTGCGGAATCATCTGAACCGTCAGTTCAAGCAAAATGAGCCGGAAAAGTTTTTCGTGACAGACATCGCCTATCTCCCGACTTAAAAGGGTCAGAACGTTTATCTCTCTTGTGTGAAGGACGTGGCGACACATGAGATTGTGGCGCATTATCTGTCGACGAGCCTTCACATGGGCCTCCTCTTTCAGACAACGAGGAAGCTCGAAGAGCACCTTTAGCCTCCCGAGGCGATAATTCATTCGGACCAAAGGGTTCCACTATACCCATCCGGTCTATCAATACCGGATTCGCGGACTGAGATTGGTCCATTTCATGTCACATCGTGGGAACTGTCTCAACAACACACCAATCGAGTCCTACCTTGGACACCTGAAAAATCATATCGACCATCAATCGGTACTGGACCTCAGCGTAGTTCGTTCGATGGTCGACTACTACAACAGCGAACGCAAGCCATGGAATCTAAAAAAAGATGACCCCGGAGCAATACCGGGGTCATCTAATCGCCGCATAGAGTTCGAGGCACTTTTTATTAAACTTTTCGTAAAACAAGGCTCAGTTCAATTTGGGATAAACTCTAAAATCTCATTTTCTTATGATATGGTTCACCATAATAGATCTAAATGAGATTTTTCTAAAGAATAAAGAGTAAACTATTGGTCTACTCTAGCCTCTTCTTTAGTTGTATCTGTTTCATAAACTGATACTTCATGGAATTTTATATTTAGTTCGTTAAGCTTTGATAACTTGTGATTAAATTCCTCAAGTTTCCTTTGCTGTTCTATATTAATCTCGCTTTGTGTTTTAAAAGAAAGCTTTCCACTTTTAGTTTTAAGCTTATCTAATGCAATATCTCTCCACATTCTCTTTGCCCCTTTCTTTGCTCTAGATTTAAACAAAGGGAATGAATTAAACGATAAACTTCTCTTGTCTCCATTATACTGTCACTAAGAAGGAAAAACAAAGCCTTTGAGTTATCTTCATCAGCATGAAAATTAAATACCCATGTATTATTATTATTCATCTTCATACTGAATGATACAATAAATCGATTTTTATATGGTGTATCAAATTCAGGCTCATACCTATCTTCTCTTGGGCGTAAAGCTCTTAATACAGCAAATTCTCCATCACTAATATCTTGTGGAACTATAATCTGCTCGGGTGAGTGCCCGGTAGTACCAATATCTGCAATTTTATCAAGGTGATTTCTATTACTATCATCCATTTCGTAAATAGTAAAACCAGCAAAGAACTTTAAAGAATAAATCTCAAAGCGATTATTTACAAATTGATAGAACACAGTAACTATTTCTTTAATAAGTTCCACAACCAAAGAACTTTGCTCTTGTAAATCTTTGAATTCTTGTTGAAGAGCCAAGTAATTATCATTTGCTTGCTTAACATATTCTTCATGTTGTTTTTTTTGGGAATTAATTTGCTCTTCTTTTATTAATAACTCTTGCCTACTAGGATTATGAGTAACAACCTCATCATATAGTCCAAAAAAAGAGAAATCGTAAGGTAAATACTTCACAAAGAGCTCATACTCCTGCTTTTTTGCAATTCTATAAGCACCTATATGGAAGTTTTCTGTATCTTTCAAATTAATCATTCTGAGAAAATGAAGTGTATAAGTGAACAACAAAGCTAACAAAAATGTTATTAAACCACTTATCACTTTTGTTAAAAAAGTAACTTCGGTGGATACAATTCCTAAACTAATTAGCAGCCAAATAATTAATGGAAATAGAGATTTTATAATCCCCCAAAAAGTTGACTTGGTAAAAGGAGCTATTAATAATGTTTTACCCCAAGGAGCTAACTTTTCATCATTATAACTTTTTTGTAGTGTTCTGAAAAAATCATCAAAATCGCCACTAAGGTTTAATAAACTTTGTTTGAAGTTTGTACTCATATATTTTCCCCACAATACTAGTTCTAATCGTTAGTTATTTCCTTGTAATAGTTCCTACCTTAATGTTTGTTGTATTAGAAAGTTTATCAAAATCTTTTATATTTTTAGACTCACTGTTTAAGAGTCTCAGTGTTCTTTATAAAAATGTCCTATAAAAAACAATTTAAAACATGGTAAAGACACTTTTTATGAATAAACCTCATTTATTTATGGTACGGTTCATTCCGATTGATCCGATACGCTCGATAAATCTGTTCACACAATACGAGCTTCATGAGTTGATGCGGGAACGTCATCTTCGAGAACGAAATCGTATCATCCGCTCGCTTCATCACATCGTCCGACAGACCGAGCGACCCTCCGATGACGAAGGCGATTTTACTCTTTCCATACGTCGCGAGTTGATCGAGTTCACGAGCGAACTCTTCACTCGTCCGCTGCTTCCCTTGAATCGCCAACGCGATGACGTGCGTGTCTGGGGATATCTTCGCTAAAATCCGCTCGCCTTCTTTTTGTTTTACTAATAACATATCTGCTTCACTTAAATGCTCGGGTGCTTTTTCGTCTGAGACCTCGATTTCCTGCACTTTTGCGTAGGCGGAGAGCCGCTTTGTATACTCGGCAATTCCTTGTTTTAAATATTTTTCTTTTAGTTTGCCTACCGTGATAATTGAAATATTCATCCAATTCTTCCTTTTTCCACAGTTTTTTTGGAGTTATCCATAGGGTTATCCACAGAGTTATCCACAAATCCACATGTTGATAATTAGTTTTTGCTTGACACAACATATGTTGCGTCGGCTTCACAGAACTCACATGTCACTTGTTCACTTGTGGATAATTCCTCTAACAACGGGTACTCCCCTGTTTCATCCACAATGATGTCTAAAGCGATTTCAACATGTTCCTTGCATACTTTTTTTTCCACAGTTTTTCCTCCTTAAAAAAGAAGCGTCGCCGCTTCTTTATGTTGCTTCAGTTAACGTCGCCTCGGTTTCACTTGCTTCACCACGACGTAAATACTCAATCGTAATCGTATCACCGACCGTTGCGTCTCGATAGAGTGCATCGCGTAAATCGACGTATCGTTTAATCTCGCGATCTCCGATTTGCGTGATGATATCGCCGACGCGAAGTCCTGCGTCTTCAGCCGGACTACCTGGTGTCACTTCTTCGACGAAGACACCGTCTTCTTGATCGAATGAGATGCCGTACTCTTCCCGAACGTTACCGGGTACCGCAATGACTTCTTGAATCGTGACCCCGAGCTGTGCCCGTGTCACTTTCCCATCGCGTTCTAACATGTCAATGACCGGTAGCGCCACGTTCACTGGAATCGAGAAACCGACCCCTTCTACGCTCGCTTCGGCGATTTTCATCGAATTGATCCCGACGAGCTCCCCACGAATATTGATGAGGGCACCGCCCGAGTTCCCTGGGTTGATGGCCGCATCGGTCTGGATGACTTCTGCGTTGTAATCCATCAAGCCGTCGCTATTCGTATCGACCGGCACCGTCCGCTCGACACCACTGACGATACCACGGGTGACCGAGTTTGAGAAGACACCGAGCGGATTTCCGATGGCCATGACGGTCTCACCGGCTTGTAGCACGGTCGAATCACCAAGCACGATCGGTTTCGCATCGATATTATCTGGCAGCTCAACTTCTGCGACCGCCAAATCATTGAGCGGGTCTTCACCGAGAATCTTTGCCGACGCGATCTGACCGTCGGAAAAGGCGATGTTGATTTCGTCCGCCTCTTCGATGACGTGGAAATTTGTGACGATGTATGCCGTATTCCCTTCCACTTTATAAATGACGCCAGAACCAGCGCCCGCTTCCCATTGCGAGTCCGAAGTGAAGGCCCGCTGAATGTTCGTAATACTGACAACGGACGTCTTCGCTCCAAGGACAGCGGTCGTGACGTCGGATTCGGTGACGGTCACGGCTTGCTCGGTCCGCGTCAGTTCGTTCGTCACAAAACGAGAGGTCGGCGAATCCCAGAGCATCACTGTGACAAAAAACAAAGCCGCTCCTAAGAATCCGCCAACCCCTCCGAGTAACAACGGTTTTATATTCGGTCTCGGCTTGTGGCGTACGTGCTCCTCTTGCTTCGGACGCCATTCGCTCCGAGACGGATACGTCGGTTTTTCTTCTGTTGCTTCGTGTACTTCAGGTTCGACGTCTTGAGGTTCATACTCATGGTGTCTCTCTTCGTTCACGACGCGTCCCCCCTTCAAGACAGTGTGATAACTGTCTTTTCCCAAGTTTCCTTATAAAGAAACGAGCGAAGTGGGGATTGTCGGGTCCGTATCGCACAATTTGATTCGACCTAAGTCGACGTCTCGCATGCCGAGTGTTTGCGAGACGCTCATTTGTGCGAGCTCTTTCATGTTGTTGTCTTTGCTTAAGTGCGCCAAGTAGATCCGTTTCGTCCGGTCACCGATGACCTCACTCATCGCAATCGCCGCATCCTCATTCGAGACGTGACCATAGTCCCCAAGGATACGTCGTTTGACGCTCCACGGGTAACGTCCCATCTGCAGCATCGAGACGTCATGGTTTGACTCGAAGATAAAGTCGTCAGCCCCTCGAATGACCCCTTTCATCCGGTCTGAGACGTAGCCGGTATCCGTGATATGGGCCAAACGTTTCCCATCGTGGGCAAACTGATAAAACATCGGGTCCGCCGCATCGTGACTGACATTGAACGTTTCAATCTCAATATCACCGAACTGCTTTATGTCCCCGACCTCGATGTGAAACTTCAAAGCCGGGTCAATCTTTCCGATGAGTGATTCCATCGCCGCCCACGTCTTCGCATTCGCATAAATCGGTAAGTTATACTTTCGTGCTAATATCCCTACTCCTTTAATATGGTCGGAGTGCTCATGGGTGACGAGCAGTGCATCGATCCCATCAAACGACCGACCGATCGCTTCGATGCGTTGTTGCATCGCTTTCCCGGTCAATCCGGCATCGACGAGCAGCTTTGTCCGTTCCGTCTCGATATAGAGGGCGTTCCCGGTCGACCCGCTCGCTAACACACTATACTGTAAACTCACACCATCACTCCTTTCATTCTTTCGTTTCAAACTCGACGCGCTCTACCGTTCCGTCGATGGCATTGACGAAATATACATGATCGTCAATCGCGACCGACCAGAGCGGTGGCATGATAATCAAACCGCCAGAGCTGTCGAGGGGTAAGCTATAAAAACCGGTGTTGATGGCCCGCATCTCCTGGTTCGGTTGGAAATACTTCCGTGACGCAAGTTGAGAGATGGCTTCGCTGGCCGTTAACACGAGATCGTCTTGCGGTTTTGATGAAATATCTTTCAAGTGACGTTGCTTATAATCCGTCACTTCAAACGCCTCATTCAATTGAATCAAGATGAGGGACGGTCCGATATACATCTCCGAATCTCCCTCAACTTCAGGTGCCGAGAAAATCTTATTATCTTCAAACGTTTGGACGAAAGCGATTTGTCTCGTCTTTTCATCATATCGCCAGTAGGCATATTCTTCTCCGAACGGGACATATTCCGCAACAAACGTTGAAGCCGTTGTTCTCAATTCTTTTGCATCGAGCGGTACCGGCTGTTTCAGCTCGACTTCGAGTTGCATATTGTCGAGCGTCGTTGCCAGTTGTGCCTCTCGATTTTTCGTAATCATCGCGGCCGACATCTCTTCAGACGAACCTGTCAAATAGCCGATATCCCGACCCATTCGTGGCAGTTTTGCCGGGTCGACGTTTCGTTGGTCCAAAATTTGTGCAATCGACGTGTTATCGTTCGTCACGACTTCGGTCGCCCATGTCTCAGTCACCAATTGGAACAACAGATAGATGTTCAAGGCGAGGAAGGCGAAGATTAAAATGGTTTTCGCTTTACTCCAATCCACGATACATCATCCTTTCTGTCCAATCTTCTGACTGGTTGTACGGGACCCAACGTCCCGCTTCACGTACGAACCAATTCGGTGAGAACGTCACATATCGGCTCGTATCCTCGTTATACTCAATTTCATAACCGATTCGAATCTCGGTCACGTTCTCAAACCGTCCAGAGTTGATGAGTGTCCCGAGTACTTCTTCTGCGTCAGCCAGCTGTGTCGTGCCGACTGTGATCAAGCGGTCAATCTCTAAGTGATGTCGTGTGATGGACCGGACTTGCGCCCCGTCGTTTTCCACACGCATTGTGGATAAGTCGATGGCGTCATTGTTGATAAACGCCTCGCGTTGGCTAAAGACCGGGAATCCTTTCACATGAAAACGGAATACGGTCGTTTCAAAGCCTTTGTTCGCCGGTGTGATGGCATCGAAACGAAGCGAGAGTCCTTGATTCTCCGAAGACTCGTCGACCCATCCACCATGGAAATTCACGAATTCGACAATCGAATCCAATCCGAGTGCCGTTTCCCGCTCAGTGCTGTTTCGAGACAAGTTCCGATAGCGACTCGCGTTCAGCTTCGCGTCATATTCCGCCACACTGACACCGTTCGTCAATGCACCGACCGAACTCGCCGGGTCGACTTCTTGGACGTTCGGGTCGCCTGGGAAGAATGTGTCCCGCATCCAGTCGAGGCGCGCATCGATTTGAATCGACGATACGTCATATGCGAACAACTCATTCATCTCCGGTCCGACGACCGGGATATAGTTCACACGTTCATCCGTATACGTCACTCGTTTCATCGTTCGACTCGAGTTTTTTAGGAATAGACTGTTCACGTCGCCGTTTCCGACCTTCGTCAACTTCCCTTCCCAAATCGATTGGTCACTCATGATCGTTCGGATGGTAAACGCATTGTCTTCCATGTAGATGAGCACACGTTGCGGAATCTTTCCAGACAGACTGTACGTGCCCGGCAGCATATAGCTGAGCGTATCCGCATAATAGGCTTCCGGTAAAATCAATTCGAGTCCTTCGTTGATATCCGTGTAAAAGCTCGGGATATTTTTTGCGGCGAGGGGTTTGAATTCACTCGCTTCAAACGTATCCCGAATGACCCGCATCAACTGCTTCGGGGTGTTCTTCGAAGCGAAGACGGCGTTGTTATCATGAACGACCGCTTGAACCGGGATGACGACTTGATTCGCCCGGCGTTGTAGTGACTCGTCCACCGTCGTCAATTGCGTCTCCGATTGGACTGCCTGATAGGTGGGATGATAATCCCACAAAATGATGGTTTGAACAATCGACGTGACGATTAACGTGAGCAAAAGCAACGATTTCCACAGTTCTGGCTTTGCAATCGTAAACCGTTTCATCAATCATTCACCTCCACAATCGTATCGAACGGAATCGTGAAGTAAATCGTCGTGCCGCGGCCAAATTCACTCTCTGCCCAGATGTCGCCACCGTGAGCGGATACGACTTCTTTGGCAATCGATAGACCGAGTCCGGTCCCACCGATATTACGCGCCCGCGCCTTATCGACACGATAGAAGCGTTCGAAAATTTTCTTCAAGTTCGACTTCGGAATCCCGACCCCTTCATCCTTGATGCCGATGACGAGGCGTTTCGCCCGAAGCATCGTTCGGAACGTGATCGTACCGCCTTCTGGTGAGAACTTGATGGCGTTCGTGATGATGTTATCGATCACTTGTGTCATCTTATCCTGGTCGGCATGCACGTACACACGACGTTTCATCAGCTTCCGACGGAATTGAATCGCGTCCCCTTTCGTCATCTCATGACGATCAATGATGTCGTTAAAGAACTGCACAAAGTCAAACTTCACTTTCTGCATCTTATATTCTTTACTGTCCATCTTCGAGAGTTGCAACAAGTCATTGACGAGGCGAATCATTCGCTCTGTCTCGTTTTGCGTCGTCTCTAAGAAGCGCGGCGCCAACTCATCATCCTGATAAGCCCCTTCCGCAAGGACCTCCAAATAACTACGCATCGTCGTGAGCGGCGTGCGCAACTCGTGACTAACGTTTGCGACGAATTCACGGCGATCTTGTTCGACTTGCTCTTGTTCAGTGACGTCATGCAAGACGACGATAAGACCTGTGATTGGTCCACTATGTTTTTGAATCGGTGAAAAATAAGCTCGAACAAGGAACAGTTCCTCATCTGTACTGAGGTCAATCAGTTTCGCCGGCATCGTCCCATCCTCAGGGATGACGATTTCCTCTTCGAACGCGAGAAGACTCTGCAAGTTCATGCCCATCGCCTCTTCTTCATCGACCCCGATCATGTCACGTGCCTGGTCGTTCATTAAGATGACCCGTAACGAACGATCGGTTGCAACCACACCGTCAGACATGTTCTCGAGGACACTCGTCAATCGACGGCGCTCTGCTTCTGTCGTCGCATTCGCTTCCATCAACTCGTCCGTCAATTCATTAAACGCGTAGGCGAGTTGACCGACCTCATCATCCGAATACACTTTAACTTTCCGCGAGAAGTTCCCTTTTCGCATCTCGACGGCTTGCCGACGCATATCGGCAATCGGTCGTGTGATCGTTCGAGATAACAAGATACCGAGGAAGGATGTGATGATCAAGGCAATGACCGTCCCGGTTGCGAGGATTCGGATGACTTGTTCCATCTGGTTATAGATAGACTGCATCGATGCCTCGATATAGATCATGCCGATTGTGGTCCCGTCTACTTCTGACTTGACGGGAACGGCGACGACGCGCATCCGGTCATTCGAATCTTCATAGACGAGCGTCTCTTGGGCGCCGCCTGTCGCGAATGACTTCTGGATAAACGTACTTGCCGTCCGTTGTCCGACGAGACTTTGATTGTTCTGGTTCGAGGTCGCCCGTACGACACTGTTCGTATCAATGATTTGGACTTCTCGAATGTCGTCAGCTAGCGTCGTGCTCTCGGTAAAGTCAGACAGCAGCTGATCCAGTAACTGGTTCAACTGCTGGTCCGTGGTCGAGTCACTCTCGTTCGCGGCGATCCCCTCACTGACGTTATAGCTCAGTAGGTTCGCCCGGTCGACGAGTGACTGCGAGAAGTTGTTGATGTATTGCCGTTCCAAAGAACGCACAAAGTACACGCCGATGACTTGCATCGCAACGAGAATGAGCAGCGCATAGATGACGACGAGCTTCCACTGGATTGATTTAAAGAAGTTCGTCCGTTTCATCGTTTAATCTTCTTCTCCTGCCTTCAAATAATACCCGACCCCGCGACGCGTAATGATATACGTCGGTGTCGATGGGTTGTCCTCCACTTTTTCACGAAGACGACGCACGGTAACATCCACAGTACGAACGTCCCCGAAGTAATCATAGCCCCAAACCGTTTGAAGTAAATGCTCACGCGTCATCACTTGTCCGATGTTTTGCGCGAGGTAATGAATCAATTCGAACTCGCGATGCGTCAGCTCGATCTTCTCTTCCCGCTTCGTCACCATGTACGAATCCGGGTGAATCGTCAAGTCGCCGATCACGATATCGTTCGCGTTCGCCCCTTTTGCTTCAGGCGCAGGCGCCGTCGCATGACGTCGCATGTTCGCTTTGACGCGAGCCAATAACTCACGAGAGCTAAACGGTTTCGTGACGTAATCGTCTGCACCGAGCTCTAGTCCGAGCACTTTATCAATCTCTGAGTCTTTTGCCGTCAACATGATGATTGGCATGTCATACTTCTTCCGTACCTCGCGGCATACTTCCATGCCGTCTTTGAGTGGAAGCATGATGTCGAGTAAGATGAGATCCGGTTGAATCTCTTCTACTTTCACGAGCGCTTCTTCGCCGTCATATGCGACATGCACTTGGTAACCTTCTTTTTCAAGTTTAAACTTCAATATATCTGCGATTGGTTGTTCGTCATCTACCACTAAAATCGTACGATCCATTCAGTGAGTCCTCCTCTTATCATTAAACGTACATGCCTACATTGTAACTCTTTTTATACAGCTTAGAAAGCGTGGTCCATTTCCGTGGAAATGAAAAAGAGAGCCGCAAAGGCTCCCTTTCTTATGCTTCATAAATGTCACGCAAGATGACCGTCTGCTCACGGGCCGGTCCGACCGAGAAGGTCAATAACTCAATACCCGTCAATTCTTCGATGCGACGCACGTAACGTTTCGCGTTTTCTGGAAGGTCGTCGAAGTTACGGACGCCCGTAATGTCTTCTGTCCAACCAGGAAGTTCTTCGTATACTGGTACACACTTCTCAAGGACGCGGAAGTTCGGCGGATATTCGTCAAGATGCTTTCCTTCGTACTCATACGATGTACAAATCTTGAGCGTCTCAAGACCTGTCAATACATCGATTGAGTTGAGGCAAAGATCTGTGATCCCGCTGACACGACGTGAGTGACGGACGACGACCGAGTCGAACCAGCCGACACGACGTGGACGACCTGTTGTCGTTCCGTATTCTTTCCCGACTTCACGGATTGTATGACCGATCTCGTCATCGAGTTGTGTTGGGAATGGACCGTCACCGACGCGTGACGTATATGCTTTACAAACACCGACAACGTGATGGATTTTTGATGGACCGATTCCGGCACCACTTGATACGCCACCTGACGCTGCGTTCGACGATGTGACGAACGGGTACGTTCCGTGGTCGATATCGAGAAGGACACCTTGTGCTCCTTCAAAGAGAACCTTCTTCTCTTCGTCGAGTGAATCGTTCAAGACGACAGATGTATCGCATACGTATTTCGCAAACTGTTGGCCATACGCGTAGTACTCTTCGAAGATGTCATCAAATTCAACTGGATCGACCTCGTACATTTTCACGAACATGCGGTTTTTCAACTCGAGAACGGTCTTTAATTTTTCTGCGAACACTTCTTTGTCGAGAAGATCTGCGATACGAATCCCGATACGCGCCGCTTTGTCCATGTATGCTGGACCAATCCCTTTAAGTGTTGTCCCGACTTTCGCATCACCTTTCGCATCTTCTTCTAAACGATCCTGAAGCTGGTGATACGGTAAAATGATGTGCGCCCGGTTCGAGATACGAAGGTTATCTGTGCTCACACCGCGCTCATGTAAGTAAGCGAGTTCTGTCACGAGTGATTTCGGGTTGACGACCATTCCGTTCCCGATGACACACGTCTTATCCGAATAGAAGATACCAGACGGAATGAGGTGAAGTTTATATTTCGTATCATTGAAGACGATCGTGTGACCAGCGTTGTCTCCCCCTTGATAACGCGCGACGACTTCGGCTTGTTTCGATAAGAAATCGGTAATTTTCCCTTTCCCTTCATCGCCCCACTGCGTTCCCACTACGACTACTGATGACATAATGAATCCTCCTTATTGATCAACGTTCTGTTCAAACCATCCGTAAGTGTACACTTGAAAAGCGAGAAAGTCAATCCAATACCGAACGTTTTATATAACATATAACTATTCGTTCGTTATTTTACAAATCACCTATATAAAAAAAGACACCACCGACGTTACATCGGTGGTGCGAAGGCTTGTGTCTCCATATTGACGAACTTGTTGTACTCTTTCCGGAAGGAGAGCTTGACCGTACCGGTCGGACCGTTACGTTGTTTCGCAATGATGATTTCAATCGTATTGGCGTCTTCACTCTCTTTATCGTAATAGTCATCACGATAGAGGAAGGCAACAATATCGGCATCCTGCTCAATTGCTCCCGATTCACGGATATCCGACATCATCGGTCGCTTGTCTTGACGACTCTCTACCCCACGAGAGAGCTGTGACAAGGCGATAACAGGTACTTGAAGTTCACGCGCAATCGCTTTGAGCGTACGTGAAATTTCCGATACTTCCTGTTGTCGGTTCTCGCCCGGTTTGCCGTTCCCGACGATGAGCTGCAAGTAGTCAATCATAATCATCCCAAGACCGTGCTCTTGCTTCAAGCGACGACACTTCGCCCGAATCTCGTTGACACGAAGACCCGGCGTATCGTCGATGTAGATGCCTGCTTGTGAGAGTGAAGACATCGCAAGTGATAAGCGACCCCAATCTTCCGCTTCAAGGCGTCCGGTCCGGAGGCGCTGGGCATCGATATTTCCTTCCGCACACAACATACGCATGACGAGCTGTTCCGCCCCCATCTCTAAACTGAAGATGGCGACGTTCTCGCCCGTACGGACGGCAACGTTTTGCGAGATATTCAAGGCGAACGCGGTCTTCCCGACAGATGGACGAGCGGCCACGATAATCAAATCGTTTCGTTGGAAACCGGCCGTCATCTTATCTAAATCCGTGAACCCTGTGGCAATCCCGGTAATCTCACCGCTCGACTGATGCAGTTTTTCAATCGTCGAATAGGCATCCGATAGAACGGAACCAATCGGGTGGAAACTGGACTGCCCTTTCCGTTGCGATACTTTTAGAATGTTCCGCTCCGCGTCCGAGAGGACAGAATCGACCTCGTCCTGACGCTCATAACCATCTGAAACGATGTTCGTTGCCGTTCGAATCAGACGACGAAGTGCCGCTTTTTGATCGACGACATTCAAGTAATAGCCGATGTTCCCGATAGCCGGGACGGATTCAGCAACCTCCGCTAAATAGTTGAGACCGCCGATTTCGTCTAAAATACCTTGCGCCTGGAGCTCTGAACTGAGCGTGACCAAGTCGACAAGTTCGCCCCGGTCATTGATTTTTAACATCGCTTCAAAGATACGCTGGTGGCTGACGCGATAAAAGTCGTCCGGGTCGACCCGCTCTGAGGCCGTGATCAACCGGTCCGAATCGAGGATGATCGCCCCTAAGACGGCTTGCTCCGCTTCCACGCTATGTGGTGGTGTATTGACTTGAATCGCATCACTCATCCGTCTCTACCTCACCTTCAAGCTTCTTGTACATGTACGTTCAACGTCGCAACGACGTCATGGTGCAACTTCACTGGCACTTTCGTGAAACCGAGCGCCTTGATTGGGTGCTCGAGTTCAATTTTACGCTTATCAATCTTGTAGCCCATTGATTTGAGGGCATCCGCGATTTGCTTGCTTGTGACCGATCCGAACACGCGACCACCTTCACCGGCTTTTGTCGTGACGGCAATCGTCTCTTTTTCAAGTTTTGCCTTAAGTTGCTGCGCTTCTTTCAACTCTTCTTCTGCAGCCTCTTCAGCACGACGTTCTTTCGCCGCGAACGCTTTTAAGTTTCCAGGTGTCGCTTCAACCGCCAAGTTTTTCTTGAACAAGACGTTTTTGGCGTAAGCGTCTGCCACGTTCTTCACTTCTCCAGCTTTTCCTTGCCCTTTTACATCTACTTTCAAAATGACTTTCATTCTAATTCCTCTCCTTCAGTATCATCTGTCATATAATGATCAATCGCTTCTTTTAACAAGACGTTTGCTTGTTCGCGACTCATTTCGAGTTGTGTCGCTGCATTCGTCAAATGTCCGCCGCCATCGAGCATTTCCATGATGACTTGAACGTTGACGTCACCGAGTGACCTCGCACTGATCCCGGTTCGTCCATCCGGTAAAATCGCGATGACGAACGAGGCTTTGACGCCCTCCATGTTCAGCAACTGGTCTGCAGACTGGGCAATCAATACCTGGTGATGGGCCTCATCGTCAGAAGCGACCGCAATCGCCATGCCATCTGCGTAAATCTCGGTGTTTTTCAAAATTTGTGACTGTTCGATATAGGCATCAAGGTCTTGACGCATAAAGTGTTGCACGAGTACCGTGTCAGCCCCTTGAATACGTAAGTAGGACGCCGCATCAAACGTACGTGAACCTGTACGGAGCGTAAAACCTTTCGTGTCGACCATAATCCCTGCAAGAAGTGACGTCGCTTCTAAAATCGAGAGCTTGCGACTTCCTGCCTGATACTCAATCAACTCCGTGACGAGCTCACACGTCGACGATGCATAAGGTTCCATGTACACAAGAACCGGATCCTCGATAAATTCTTCACCACGTCGGTGATGGTCAATCACGACAACACGCTCCGCCCGATACAGGATGTCTTTTGAAATGACAAGTGAAGGACGATGCGTGTCGACGACGACGAGAAGCGTCTGTTCATCGATGAGCGGTTGTGCTTCATATTCGGTTAAGAATTGGCTGTATAACGAGTCATCGTTCTCCACTTCTTGAACGAGACGTTGAATACCGATGCTCGTCTCACCTGACGGCACCACCACGTACGCCTCACGTCCGACAAACTCGGCCAACTTCATAATCCCGATCGAAGCACCGAGCGAGTCCATATCTGGATTTTTATGTCCCATAATGAGGACGCGGCTCGATTCCCGAATCAAATCACGCATCGAGTTCGAAATGACACGTGCCCGGACCCGCGTTCGTTTTTCCGTCGGGTTTGTCTTCCCTCCAAAGAAACGAACCTTTCCGTTATGACGCTTGACGACAGCCTGGTCACCACCGCGACCAAGTCCAAGGTCTAGACTTGACTGCGATAGGTTGCCGAGCTCTGTCAATGTCGTTTCTCCACATCCGATTCCAATCGATAACGTTAACGGAATTTTTTGTTCCTTTGTCGCATCTCGTACTTCATCCAAAATGGAAAAGCGATTGTTCTCAAGTTCAGATAACGTTCGCTCATTCATCACGAGGAAAAAGCGATCTGCTGCCGTACGGCGCATATAGACGTGATGTCGCTGTGCCCATTGGTTGAGAAGCACCGTCACACGACGGTTCACTTCACTTCGCACTTGCTCATCCACCGCAGTCGACATCTCATCATAGTTATCGAGATACAAAATACCAATAACCGTCTGCGTTTGAGCATATTTTTGCTCAATCTCTGCTTCTTCGGTCATGTCAAACAAATAAAGGGTTTGATGTGTTTGGTTGTAATAGACACGGTAGACGCGGTCGCCCACTTCAATCGTGGCTTCATCCTCTTCCTCTTCAATCAATTCATCGAATGCAGAATGGAGCGCATCAAGCGGTACACCAATCGCCATATCAAGTTCAAAGATCAATCGCGATTGTTCGTTATACCAACTGATTCGTCGGTCTTGATCGAAGACTAAGATCCCAATCGGCATCGTCGTCAACGCTTCTTTTCCGACCTCTTCGATTTGATGAGAGAGTGAAAGGACATACTGTTCCCAATTTTTACGTTCCCGTCGCATCGTCACTTGCTGATAGATGAAAAAGATCAGCGTGCCCATAAACAGGGTGATTGCCGCCACAATGCTGTAGAACGCCAATCCTAACGAGACAAGAAATCCAACCACATATGGAATCATGTGCCGCGCGTATTGGTTCTTCACGGATGTTATTGCTTCACCACTGTGCATGTATGCCTCCTAAAATGAGTAATGTTCACCCATGGAATCGTAAAGGTTTCTGCTCTATCATACCATATTCGTCGGTTTCACTTACACACTTACAAACGAGGTAAAATACAAAAAAACGACTTATCCAAAAGGATAAGCCGTTCGTCAAACATTACTCTGCAACGTATGGAAGCAAAGCCATTTGACGTGAGCGCTTGATAGCGACAGTAAGTGGACGTTGGTATTTCGCTGAAGTACCAGTCACACGACGTGGAAGAATTTTACCACGCTCCGAAACGAAGCGTTTGAGCAATTCTACGTCTTTATAATCGATATGAGTGATGTTGTTCGACGTAAAGAAACATACTTTACGACGACGACGACCTCCTGGACGACGTGCCATGTGAAGACCTCCTTTATAAGTTAGTTTTTATTGTCAACAATGATTAGAATGGCAAATCATCATCTGACAAGTCGATTTTGCCGCCACCCGAGAACGGATCTGCGTCAAAACCTTTATTCGAATTCGAGGACTGAGATGAAGTCGAAGCAGCTCCTGCGCCCCATCCTGATCCACTTGATTCACCACCACCGAAGACATCTCCAGATGGTGCTTGCTCACGTTGCCCTGCGGCTCCGCGTGGTTCAAGGAAGCGTACGCTGTCGGCGACTACTTCTGCCCGGTAACGACGTTGGCCATCTTGTCCTTCGTAACTACTGATTTGAAGGCGACCGTCAACGCCGGCCATGCTGCCCTTTTTCAAGTATTGTGCTACGTTCTCTGCTTGTTTGCGCCAAACGACACAATCAATAAAGTCCGTCTCGCGCTTCCCATCTTGTCCAGCGAATGGACGATCGCAAGCGAGAGTAAGGCGTGTTACGGCGATTCCGCTCTGCGTGTAACGCATTTCCGGATCGCGAGTCAATCGACCAACTAACACAACTCGGTTAATCATCTCCAAGCTCCCCTTTCACGATACGAGGCGTTAAGGATTAACGCTCGTCTTTTGTTGTCATTTGACGGACAACGTCGTCAGAGATCTTCATGAGACGCTCTGTTTCTTGGATCGCTTTAGGTTCAGCAACGATGTTAAGAAGAACGTAGTGTCCTTCGCGCATCTTGTTGATTTCATAAGCGAAACGACGTTTACCCATGTCTGTTGTTTTTTCAACAGTACCACCGTTTTCAGTGATGACGTTGTTGAAGCGCTCGATCAAAGCTTTCTTCGCTTCCTCATCAACTGATGGACGGATAATGTAAAGAAGTTCGTATTTACGCATTATCTTTCACCTCCTCTTGGACTAACGGCTCCTACCGGTTTGTAGGAGCAAGGAGCAAACAATTGTTTTACTCACGTCATAATATACTATCAAACTTCCTTGACTTTTACAACACGTTTCAGCAAATCAACTTATACGTTGAAGCGGAATGTGACAACGTCGCCGTCTTGGAAGACATATTCTTTACCTTCCGAGCGAAGTTTCCCTTGTTCTTTCACTGTCGTCATGTTGCCAGCTGCCGAAAGATCTTCATACGCGACAACTTCAGCACGAATGAATCCACGTTCGAAATCAGAGTGAATGACACCGGCACATTGTGGGGCTTTCATCCCTTGTTTGAACGTCCAAGCGCGAACTTCTTTTTCACCTGCCGTGAAGTATGTCGCAAGACCAAGTGTCGAATACGCAGCACGAATCAATTGATCGAGTCCTGACTCTTCGATACCGAGATCTTGCAAGAATTCGAGGCGCTCTTCCGGTTCGAGCTCTGAAATTTCTTCTTCGATACGTGCACAGATGACGATGACTTTTGCCCCTTCTGTTGCCGCATGGTCACGGACCGCTTGTACGTACTCGTTTGAGTCCGCGTCCGCCACTTCGTCTTCACTCACGTTCGCCACATAAAGCATCGGCTTCATCGTCAACAATTGGAAGTGTTTCACGATGGCGAGTTGGTCGTCCGTTAATTCAGCGACACGTGCCGGGCGCTCCGACTCAAGAACGTCACGTACGATTTCAAGTGCTTCAAGCTCTTGTACCGCTCCTTTATCTTTTGCTTTTACCATTTTTTGAACGCGAGCGATTCGTTTATCGACTTGTTCAAGGTCGGCTAAGATCAATTCAAGGTTGATCGTCGTAATGTCGTCAATCGGTGAGACGCGTCCCGCGACGTGCGTGATGTTCTCATCTTCAAAGCAACGAACGACTTGGCAAATTGCATCGACTTCGCGGATGTTCGCCAAGAACTTGTTTCCGAGTCCTTCACCTTTTGATGCACCTTTGACGATTCCAGCGATATCTGTAAATTCAAACGCTGTTGGCACCGTCTTTTTCGGTTTGACGAGTTCCGTCAATCGATCAAGACGTGCATCTGGTACTTCAACGACTCCGACGTTCGGGTCGATTGTCGCGAACGGATAGTTAGCCGCTTCGACTCCTGCTTGTGTAATCGCATTAAACAAAGTCGATTTCCCGACGTTTGGTAATCCGACAATTCCTGCTGTTAATCCCACTAGTAGTTCCTCCTCATCCGGTGTTTCCCGGGAAATGTTAAGCCGTCTGTGGAGTGGGTACCTTCAGTACACCACACCGTCACATCCTTCACAATTATAGATAGTCCACGATTAAACCGCAACTCACGTTCATAACCTAAAGAAAAACGCCGCTTATTCTGCGGCGTTCCCTTGCTCAAGCACTTTCTTGAATCGCTTATCAAAGTCACGGCGTTGCATGAGTACACTTGCTCCGCAGCCTTGACATTTGATGCGAATGTCCATCCCTACACGTGTGATTTGCCAGCGGTTCGTTTTGCAGGCATGTGGTTTTTTCATTTCCACAACATCGTTCAACGCATAAGTTTTACTGTGCATTTTCTGCTTCTCCTCCTTTAGGAGTTGGGTTCGGTGGCAACATGACCGTGCGTGGGTATGGAATTTCAATACCACGTTGGTCGAATCCTGCCTTCAATTCTTTATGCAAAATTCGTCCAGCTGCGAAATGTTGAGTCGGTGGTACTTCTGCCATCAAGCGATAGACGACTTCCGAAGCCCCGAGTGACTGTACTCCTGCGAGTGTGATTGGTTCGATGAAGAGGTCGTGATACTTCGCCTCGACTTCTTTCGCAATCTCTTTAATCGCCGACTCGACATGTTCCATGTCCTCTTCGTAGGCGACACCGACATCGACAACCGCCACACTATTTTCTAGTGAGTAGTTCGTCACTTGCATAATCTGTCCGTTCGGAATGATAGAAACTTGTCCGTTCAATCCTTTTAGTTTCGTGGTGCGAATGCCGACCTCGATGACGACTCCTTCGACCTGTTGATTCAAACTGACATAATCCCCATTTTTATATTGGTTTTCAAAGATGATGAACGCGCCTGTAATGACGTCCTTCACTAAACTTTGCGCACCGAACGAGATGGCAAGACCTGCTACCCCGGCTGATGCGATTAAACCGGCGATATTGACGCCGAATTGTCCGAGCACTGTCAGGACCATAATCAACCCGATCACATAACGAATCGTGTTTTGTGCGAGTTTCAAAAGTGTCTCATTTTGACGCTGAGCGACAATATCGTGTTCTTTTATTTTTCGAATCGTAAATACGCGCTCCACCATCGTCGTCAAAATTCTTGTTGCGATATATAAACCAAGGATGATGAGCGCCACACCAGTGAGCTTGATTCCTAAACCAATCCACATGTCTGTATCTTTAAAGTACTCCACGAATTGGTTCACGCTATCCAATGTTTCGTCTGCCACCGTGCTTAAATCTTTTTCTGTATTTTGCGAAGCCATCTTTTCACCTCAAAAGTCGTAGATTCTAAATCATCAAAACATATTTCGCGACTTTTCTCAAACGCCGCATTCGGAAGTTTAGAAGTTTTCCACTTTTGGGAATGGGTTAATACGAGATCAATCCCCTAACTGCAACTAGGAATAGGCAGCTCAGAAGAGAGGATGAGATTCATGCCGTTTCGCTTAAAACCTCATAAACCATACTCTTTCTTCATTGAACACACTGAGCGGAGTGGATCCAGATTACTTGCGGACCAGCTTCATGAACAGTTGGTCAATGAAACACATCGCCCCATCGTCCTTGTTTGCATCGGTTCAGATCGTTCGACCGGTGATTCACTCGGCCCCCTCGTCGGAACGTTTTTAGAAGAACGTCGCATCCGCAACCTACACGTATACGGTACGTTAACGAAACCCGTACACGCGCTCAATTTAGTGGAGACGTTACATGAGATTCAAACCCGCTTCCATCAACCGCTCATCATTGCCATCGATGCCTGTCTCGGACGTTTGTCGAGCGTCGGCTACGTCTTCTTTTCAGAAGGACCACTCGCCCCGGGTGCAGGCGTCCAAAAAGAACTCCCTGCCGTCGGTGCTTATAATATCAAAGCCGTCGTGAACGTCAGTGGCTTTATGGAAATGATGATTCTTCAAAATACACGACTCCATCTCGTCTATGAACTCGCACGCTTCATCACGGAAGGATTCGTCGATTTCGATTCACGCATCGGACGCCTTCATCACGAAGAGGCTGCGATCACTAGACTTCGTCAGTCACGAGACGAGTCAAAGTCTTGAGGCGACAACAATGTAAGGAGTTGTTCTAAATCGTCTTGTGAGAAGTATTTTAGTTCTAAAACTCCTCCCTTTCGACGAGGACGAATCGACACATCCATTTGAAGACGCTCTGCAAGCACTGCTTCGACCGCTTCGATATCTGCGTTCGATTGCTTCAGCGTCTTTTTTGCTGTGCGCTCTTTTTGTAAGTAACGCTCGAGCCGCCTTACCGTCCAATGTTCGGCAATCACTCTTTTTGCAATCTGTTCCATCGCTTGTTCTGATTTCATGCCTGTAATCGCCCGTGCATGACCCATCGTCAAATCACCGACCATGACCGCGTGCTGAACCGCGCTCGGCAAACGAAGCAGACGCAAACTGTTCGTCACATGACTTCTGCTTTTCCCGACCCGGTCTGCCAACTGTTGTTGTGTCAGGCCGAGTGTCTGCATCAATTGTTCATAGGCGACGGCTTCTTCGATGGCGTTCAAGTCGGCACGCTGAATGTTTTCAATCAAGGCCAACTCCATGACGCGATCCGAGTCCGCCGTGACGACTAGAGCGGGAATGTCTTCTTTCCCGGCAAGTTTTGCTGCTTGGAATCGTCTTTCCCCAGCGATGATCTCATAGTAGCCGGTCGCTTTTCGTACGACGATTGGTTGCAACACGCCATACCTTTCAATCGACTGGCGTAACTCTTCTAGTTTCTCCACCTCAAATTGTTTCCGGGGTTGGTTCGGGTTTGGGCGAATGAATTTTAACGCTAATCGTTCCATCTACAAACCTCCTTCATCGTATGAAAAAGCACGGACTCATTTTTGAGGCCGCGCTTTCGGGATGCGAATTCGAATTTCAACAAATTCCTCTTCGTCTACTTCTTCAGTTTGGACATCAATCCCTGTTTTCCCAATCAAATCGATTGAGTCACGAATCGTATTGATGGCGATTCGCGTATCGCGCGCAAAACTTTTCGTCCGGCGACGTTGTTTTTTCGGTTTACGCTTTTCTTCTTCGATCGGCGTTGTCAAAAAGGCGACTCGTTCTTCTGTCTCTTTAACATTATAATCCTGTTCCAACACTTCAACGAGCACTTGGAGCTGTAACCCCTCTTCTTTTAACGGTAACAACGCACGGGCGTGTCGTTCGTTGATGCGACGATCGCGAAGTGATTGTTTCACGTCTTCAGGCAACTTCAACAGTCGCAACTTATTCGCAATCGTAGACTGGCTCTTCCCCAGACTCTTCGCTAATGCATCCTGCGTCAAACCGTTCAAGGCGAGTAAACGGTCGTATGCTTCCGCCTCTTCAATCGGACTCAACTGCTCCCGTTGCAAGTTTTCAATCAAGGCGAGCGCAGCCGTCGTATCGTCATCCATATCGCGAACGATTGCTGGAATCGCTGACCAGCCGAGCGATTTCACGGCTCGGAAACGACGCTCCCCGGCGATGATTTCATAGCAGTCCCCGTCTGCCTTACGAACCACGATCGGTTGAAGCAGTCCGTGTTCCGAAATCGTCGTTGCCAACTCTTCAATTTTAGCCGGTTCGAATACTTTACGCGGTTGGTATCGGTTCGGACGCAATCGTGACAACGAGAGCTCCTGTACCGTGTCGTCCGCTCGAACTTCTGCAATCTGCGTCACGGCAACTTCGTCTTTTCGATTCACACCGAACAATTTCGCAAATCTATTCTTCAACGTCGGGCACCCCTTTTATGTAAAAAAATAAGCAGACTCCACCACTGGAATCTGCTTTTGTTTCACGTGAAACGACATCATCAGATAAGTGGCTCTTTCGCCGGTGTTCCCGCCTTACGCGGATATTTCCCGGGCGTTTTTCGTAGTTTATCTACAACTACGATATTACGCTCACTCATCTCTCCTGGCAATAGGAACTGGTGTGTCGCTTTTTCTTTCCCGCCAAGGACAGCCAACGCATTTTGGGCGTCTTTCATCTCATCAGATACTTTCGCCGCCTTAAGCGCGACAAAGCTTCCGCCTACTTTTGCGAGTGGTAGGCAGTACTCAGCCAACACCGTCATGCGGGCTACCGCACGTGCTGTGACGACATCAAACTGTTCACGGAATTTTTTATTCTTCCCGAATTCTTCGGCACGCCCATGATGGAACGCGACTCCTTCAAGTCCAAGTGCAAGCGCCAACTCATTCAAGAACGTGATGCGTTTATTCAATGAATCGATGATCGTGACATGTAAGTGCGGGAATAAAATCTTGAGAGGGAGACTCGGGAATCCGGCACCCGCTCCGACATCACATACCGTTTCGACTTTCGTGAAATCGAAATGGAACGCTGCGCTGAGCGAATCGTAAAAGTGCTTCAAATACACTTCCTCTTTGTCCGTGATGGCCGTCAAGTTCATTTTTTCGTTCCATTCAACAAGCATCTCGAAATAGCGCTTGAACTGAGCGAGTTGTGTCTCGTTCAGTTCAAACCCTTTCGCCCGTAACGCTTCAATAAATTGAGATTCGTTCATCGTTTCACTCCACCGTCGCATATTGTCCTTGTTCGATATAGACAAGCAAGATTGACACGTCTGCAGGGTTTACACCCGAGATTCGTGATGCTTGTCCGATCGAAAGTGGACGAACTTGTTTTAATTTTTGTTTCGCTTCTGTCGCAAGACCGCCGATTGCATCGTAATCCAAGTTTTCTGGGATTCGTTTTGCTTCCATGCGACGCATCTTTTCAACTTGTTCGAGTTGTTTTGAGATATAGCCTTCATACTTCACTTGAATCTCGACTTGTTCTTTCACTTCGAACGACAACTCGTCTGTAGATGGGACGACTGTCATGAGCGCCTCATACGTCACTTCTGGACGTTTCAACAAAATGTTGGCATGTGTCGCTTCTTTCAGCGGTTGTGCACCGACCGATTCAAGCATCGCATTCACTTCAGGCGTCGGTTTGACAACAAGTGATGCGAGTCGATTCACTTCTTTTTCAATCGCTTCACGCTTCTCATTGAGATGTGCATGGCGTTCTTCTGAAAGTAAGCCGATCTCGTGCCCGATGTCGCTGAGGCGTAAATCCGCATTGTCATGACGCAACAAGAGGCGATACTCAGCACGCGATGTGAGGAGACGATATGGTTCGTTCGTTCCTTTCGTCACCAAGTCATCGATTAAGACACCGATATATGCTTGAGAGCGATCAAGGATGACAGGGTCTTTGCCGAGCACTTTGCATGCGGCGTTGATTCCCGCCATGATTCCTTGTCCGGCTGCTTCTTCGTAGCCGCTCGTCCCGTTGATTTGTCCCGCTGTAAAGAGTCCTGGAACTGCCTTTGTTTCAAGAGTCGGCCAAAGTTGCGTCGGTACGACCGCATCGTACTCAATCGCATAACCTGGACGCATCATTTCTGACTTTTCAAGACCTGGAATCGTCCGAAGCATCTGATGTTGAACGTCTTCTGGCATACTCGTCGAGAAACCTTGAACGTATACTTCTTCCGTGTCGCGACCTTCTGGTTCTAAGAAGATCTGGTGACGCGGCTTGTCATTAAAACGGACGACTTTATCTTCAATCGATGGACAGTAACGTGGTCCTGTTCCTTTGATTGCACCCGAATACATTGGTGAACGGTGTAAGTTCTCATCAATCAATTGATGCGTACGTTCACTCGTATACGTGAGCCAGCAAGGGATTTGTTCAATTGGATTCAAGTCAGTCGACGTGTACGAGAAGAATGATGGATTCTCGTCTCCCGGCTGAATCTCAGTCTTCGAGTAATCGATCGTTTTCCCATCAATTCGTGGCGGTGTCCCTGTTTTGAATCGAACTAAATCGAGGCCGAGTTCTTCTAAATGTTTTGAAAGCTCGACCGATGGCATTTGGTTGTTTGGACCACTTTCGTATGCCAATTCACCGATGATGATTTGACCACGCATGAACGTTCCCGTCGTGACGATGACTGCTTTCGCGCGATATTCTGAACCCGTGTTCGTTACCACGCCACGCACTTCTCCGTCTTCGATGAGCAATCGTTCAACAAGTGCCTGACGGAGCAATAGATTCGGCTCGTCTTCTAGCACTTTCTTCATATGATTTTGATATTGGAATTTGTCCGCCTGTGCACGTAGCGCACGTACCGCTGGACCTTTCGACGTGTTGAGCATCTTCATTTGGATGTACGTCGCATCAATCGCACGACCCATTTCTCCGCCGAGTGCGTCGATTTCACGTACGACGATCCCTTTCGCCGGTCCCCCGATTGACGGGTTACAATACATGAACCCGACCATATCAGGGTTCATCGTCAGCATCGCTGTTTTGGCACCCATCCGAGCCGATGCGAGTGCCGCTTCAATCCCTGCGTGTCCGGCCCCGATGACGATTACGTCATATTCGCCTGCCGTATAAGCCATATTTGTTCCTCCTTATTATTTCCCAAGACAAAACTGTGAAAAGAGCTGATCGATCAAGCTCTCTTGAACGGTATCTCCATTGATTTCACCGAGCGTATCCCACGCCCGACGTAAATCGATTTGGACCATATCGATTGGCATATTCATGACGGCACTACCGAGCGCCTCATCAATTTGACCAATCGTTCGTTTGATTAATTGAATGTGTCGAGCGTTTGAGATATATGTCATATCTTGCGACTCAACGCCTTTTGCAAAGAAGAGGTTCGCAATCGCCGCTTCAAGTGCATCGATTCCCTCATCTAGTAAGAGCGACGTCGCCACGATTGGACGGCCTGCCGCTAGTTTCTCTAGCTTAGAAGAATCCATGTTTTGTGGCAAGTCTGTCTTGTTGATGATGATGATGGCATTCATCCCTTTGACGGCCTCAAACAACGCCTCATCTTCGACAGTCAGCCCCTCATGTCCGTTTAAGACGAGAAGGACCAAGTCTGCCGCTTCTAACGCCTTCCTCGATTTTTCTACGCCGATGCGTTCAACGATATCTTCTGTCTCGCGAATACCGGCGGTGTCCACCAACTTTAGCGGAACACCTTTCACGTTGACATATTCTTCAATCGTGTCACGTGTCGTCCCCGCAATCTCAGTGACAATCGCTTTCGTCTCCTGCACGAGCGTATTCATGAGTGAGGATTTTCCGACGTTCGGTCGCCCGATGATCGCCGTCGCCAAACCTTCGCGCAAGATTTTCCCTTGTCGCGCCGTCTCGAGCAATTGCTCCAAGATTCGTTTGACTTCGCCCGCCTTCTCTTCGACGATCGCTTGTGTCATCTCTTCGGCGTCATACTCCGGATAGTCAATATTGACCTCGACTGCCGCAATCGTCTCAAGCAGTTGTTGACGCAATTCGCGAACGAGTCGTGACAAACGTCCTTCCATTTGAGACATGG
Organism: Exiguobacterium sp. CH10; assembly: GCF_018617635.1. Taxonomy (NCBI): domain Bacteria; kingdom Bacillati; phylum Bacillota; class Bacilli; order Caryophanales; genus Exiguobacterium; species Exiguobacterium sp. CH10. The sequence goes on along the minus strand of NZ_JACSKO010000003.1, from coordinate 14,452 downwards.
CCACGTTCATCGCCCGATCCGTTTTCGCACGAATCAAGTCCATGACCGCTTCGGCTTGTGATAAATCGATGCGGCCATTTAAAAAGGCGCGTTTCGTGAACTCGCCCGGTTCTGCTAAGCGGATGTCGGGTTGGTCGAGAATGAGTTCTAGCACACGATTGACCGCCACGACACCTCCGTGACAATTGATTTCGACGACGTCTTCTCGTGTAAACGTCTTTGGTGCTCGCATGATACTGACCATGACTTCATCTACGACTTCGCCCGTATCAGGACGTTTTAATGTTCCATAATGAATGGTATGTGAATCGACCGTTGTTAAGTCTTTTCCAGAAAACACATTGTTCACCGTTTCGACCGCCAAATCGCCTGATAATCGGACGATTCCAATGGCACCTTCACCCATCGGCGTCGAAATCGCTGTAATCGTGTCAAACTCTAGCATCTTTCTCCCTCCAAACCTAAACCATCTTCCTCTATCATATGCATAACGAACCTACTATACACGATATTCGACTTGAACGAAAGAGTTCACCCGCCGATGAAGTCATTGCAGTTCCTATCATTATTTTCGTACAATAAAGGAATATATTTACAGAGACGAGAGGGATGAACATGAAGCAACAGGAAGCGATTCAACTCATTACGGAACGATTAAAACAGGATGAGGCAGTTCAAGCAATTTTTTTGAAAGGCTCTTTCGGCAGGGGAGAAGCCGATGAGCATTCAGATATCGACCTTTATGTCATGGTGCACCCCGATGAGGAGGCCTCCTTTCTATCTAGACGCCTCGAGCATTTAAACGCTTACCGTCCGATTCTGTTAAAAGACGAGATTCACATCGTTGCGCCACAACTCATCGTCGTATTCGACGATTTTCTTCACCTCGACCTGTTCACGGTCACGCAAGATACGTTGAACCATCAAGACTCGATTCATGTGATCTACGACCCACAACAGCGACTTGCTAGACACGCCACTTCCTTGCAGTTAGACGAAGCAGCAATCAGTGACCATGCCTTCGACACCGTTTGGTTCTTTTTCCAATATACGAAATCAAGAAATCGTGGTAACGACATTTGGGCAGCCGAAATGCTTCGTCAAGGAATGGTCCATTTTGCATATGTGTTAGCCGCTCACCATACACCGGATCGGGCTTCTCTTGGTTTAAAGGATATGACGCAGCGACAAAAAATCGACCTACATCCATTTTATAATCAATTGACCCCAGCGAATCATGAAAAAGCCGCCCGACTCTACATCGAGCGACTCAAAGAAGAACACCCTTTCTTCCAATCCTTATCCGGCTACAATGTGTTCGGATCGTTTATGGAACAGTTGCTTCAACGAGAAACAAACCGCCCTTGAAAGAGGACGGTTTGTTTTTTAGTAACGTGCTTGTCGTTTCGTCGAACGAATCGTGAAATAGAGGAACAATTCTAGAATTGCAATGGCGATGAGGATTCCACCGAAAAGCTGGAATAAGACAAGTAGGCTACTGAACGGATTCGTCAACATGAGAATCCCGACACCAATCCACAATAGACTGCCAATCAAAAACCAGAGCCATCGTCCTGCCATCGATTGACGGTAACCGAGCGCCTGAATGAGGCGAATGATTCCTCCAAATAAAAACAGCGCCCCGATTAAAATCGGGAGTAGACTAGCCAGCGTCTCGGCGAAGAAAAAGACGACCGCTGCCAAAATCAAATAGATGAGACCCATAAAGAAAGCCGACGGTAAACCACCCTGTCGTCTACGAACCCCTTGAAAAATCATCCATATACCCAGGACAGCCAAGTATCCGGCAATCACGTACACCATGACATCAAAGAAAAATCGAGGGTACAGTAGAATAAGAACACCGAGCACAAAGTAAATGATTGCTTGCCATAACGTCGAACGTTCTACACGATGAATAAATGCCTCCATGTTTCCACACCTCCATTTACCCGTTTCTTTCATTATTCCCGTCTTCTCGACATACAATCCCATAAAAAAAGCTGAGTGTCAGATGACACCCAGCTTAACGATTATTTACGTTTTTTCTTTTTGTTTTTCTTTTCTTCTTCAGCAAGCGCTGCACGCTCTGCTTCTTTCGCAGCGATTTTCGCTTCTGCTGCAACCTTCATCTTCTCACGCATCGGAAGCATGATTGCCATCGTGACGATGATTGAGATGATATAACCGACTACCCAGTACAATGAGAGTGCGGCTGGAAGGTTGATCGACATGATGAAAATCATGACTGGGAAGATGTAAAGCATCATCTTCAATTGTGGGTTCTGTTCTTGACCCGCCATTGAGATTTTTTGTTGAACGAACGTCAAGACTGCCGCCAAAATTGGCAAGATGAACGTCGGGTCCGGAGCACCGAGGTCGAACCATAAGAAGTCCGCTTCGAAAATTTCAGGAGTACGACGAATCGCATCATAGAACGCGAAGAGAATCGGCATTTGAATCAAGATTGGCAAACAACCTGCGAGCGGGTTGATTTGGTATTCCTGATAAAGTTTCATCATCTCTTCTTGGAGTTTACGTTGTGTTTCTTGGTCTTTTGAGCTGTACTTCTCACGAAGCTTCAACATTTCCGGTTGCAAGACTTGCATCGCACCCATACTCTTCGTCTGCTTGATCATGAGCGGGAGAATCAACAAACGAACAATGATTGTCGCGATGATGATTGAAATCCCGTATTGCCATGGGCCACCGACTAAGTAAGCAACTTCCTTCAAGAGCCATGCGAGCGGCCATACAAAGTACTTCGCCCAGAAACCTTCTGTGTCAGCCGTGATTGGTTCGGCTTGGATGGTAGACGGATCCACACAGCCTGCCATTAGCATGATGACCGCAGTCATGGCAGCGAGTAATCCTAATTTTAGCTTTTTGCTCATAGTTCCTCCTACGCTTTCTTTATCAATTCTTTTTTAACGCACACGTCGATCGGGCAATCTTATAAGACTCTGATTATATGAGAGAACAAATTCAGATTGTCATGGTCACCGGCTTTGTTTTTGCCAAACCTTCGCTCGTTTGAATACGTGTTTCAAACTCTCGGTCACTTCCGACTGCGTCAATGCGGTCGCAGGCTTCCGGGCGATGATCACATAATCATTCGGCGCAACGTTCGGTTCAAGCAAGCGAAGCGACTCACGCATCAATCGTTTCATGCGGTTTCGTTCTACAGCATTTCCAAGCTTTTTGCTGACAGAAAGACCCACTCTGAAATGCGTTTGATCCGCTTTGAGCGTGTAGACGACAAACTGACGATTGGCCACGGAGCGTCCTTCGCGAAACACCGCTTGGAACTCTTCATTCTTTTGCAGGCGGTATTCTTTTTTCAAAATTCTCACTCCATCCTTCGCTTCAAAAATCGTCAACTAACATCATATCATATCCGCATCATTTGAACGAGGGAGAATCCATGAAATGCTACGTTTCTGTGACAAACTAAAAAATTGCCCGAGGAAAGGATCCCCGGGCAATCTTCATTCGAAATTATACAGTCAAGGCTTTACGGCCTTTACGACGACGAGCAGCAAGAATGTTGCGACCGTTTTTAGTCGCCATGCGTGCACGGAATCCGTGAACTTTCTTACGCTTACGGTTGTTAGGGTTGAAAGTTGGTTTCATGGTTACAGCACCTCCTCAAGATTAACGCTCTATTAGCAAGTTATAGTTTCATTTAAGGCAGTCTTTAAGATTATATAAATCGAATCAACAATTGTCAATGTATTTTCGAACGGTTTTCGAATCGGCGAGATTACGTGATCGAGAGGTGTCATTGGAGATTGTTTAACTTTGTCTAGAACGGCTTGTATGGAACCAGATTGATACGAAACCTTTACGTATTTCTTAAACGGTCTTTATAAATAGCGATGTTGAGCCATTTTATCCACATATTCACGAAGTTATCCACATTTATATGTGAATAACTCTTCTTTTTTCATATCCGAATTCTTTATTTTTTCATTTTCTTCTTTTACAAAAACTTTCTTTCGATTCACTTCCTCCTCTTTTGTGCATAACTTTTTCAATTGCCATTCTCTTCAAACACCTTTATCCACAACATATCCACAGTTTATCCACAAAACACACAGCATGTGGATAAGTGGGTGTGGATACTTTTCTTTATCTGTGGATAAATACCGAAAAGCATTGCCACGTCTATTTTATTTTGCTAAACTGAATGTGCACAAACTTGTGGATGAACAATTCGTGATTCCGAGATATACACAGGCTGTGGATAAGTGTTATCCCCATAATGAACACCATGTGGATAACTTTATCCACAGTTTTTGTTCTCTGGGGATAACCCTAGTTTCTACTATAGAATAGTGTATGTGTATATCGTGTGAATAAGTTTTACCAAACATGTGAGTAAAGGAGGTCTTTCATTGAAGAATGCTCGCGAGATTTGGAGAAACGTTTTATCTGTGATTGAAGAAGAGGAACGAACTCCAAAAGCTAGTTTTGACATGTGGTTGAAATCAACCGAAGGGATATCACTGATGGGGACGACACTCGTTGTGTCGGCGCCGGCCAGTTTTATCGTTACGTGGTTAGAGCGACAGTACTTGTCACTTTTACAAGATACGGTCGAAGAGATCACAAACAATAAGCTCGAAATTCATTTTATTGAAGAATCTCAAGCACACAAGTATGCTCCAGCGGATGGATCGTCACAAGAATCCATTGCCGTGACAGAAACAAGGGAACAGCCTTTACCATTACCTTCAAAAGAGGAAGGGGATCTCGGCCAGCTGAATGACAAATACATCTTCGAGACGTTTGTCATCGGATCAGGGAACCGATTTGCCCACGCCGCATCACTCGCTGTTGCTGAAGCGCCAGCACGTGCATATAACCCACTATTTATTTACGGGGGAGTCGGACTTGGGAAAACGCATTTGATGCATGCGATTGGTCATTATGTAAAAGGACAAAAACCAGGAGCTCGGATTGCGTATGTCTCTTCTGAAAAGTTTACGAATGAATTCATCAACTCTATTCGAGACAATAAAACAGGCGAGTTCCGTAATCGCTATCGGAACATTGATGTGTTGCTGATTGATGATATTCAGTTCTTGGCAGGAAAAGAACAAACGCAGGAAGAGTTTTTCCACACTTTCAATGCGCTACACAATGATCAGAAACAAATCGTCATTTCAAGCGACCGACCACCAAAAGAAATTCCGACGTTAGAAGATCGCCTACGTTCGCGTTTCGAATGGGGACTCATTACGGACATCACACCACCTGACCTCGAGACACGAATTGCGATTCTCCGTAAAAAGGCGACTGCTGAAGGTCTCGATATCTCAAACGAGGTCATGCTTTATATTGCGAATCAAATCGATACGAACATTCGTGAACTAGAAGGGGCGTTGACACGCGTTGTCGCTTACGCAAAACTAGTTGGGCGACCGATTGACCCAGACGTAGCAGCAGAAGCGCTTCATAACATCATGCCGGTCCAGGAAGCGAAGAAGATCGTCATTCGTGACATTCAAGAAATAGTCGGTCAACACTTCAACATTCAAGTAGAAGAGTTGAACTCGAAAAAACGCACAAAAACGTTGGCATTCCCACGTCAAATCGCGATGTACCTATCTCGTGAGATGACGGAGAGTTCGTTGCCGAAAATCGGGGAAGAGTTTGGAGGGCGTGATCATACGACTGTGATTCATGCACATGAGAAAATTAGCACGCTCCTGAAAAACGATGTGGAAATGCAAGAGACGATTCAAACGTTGAAAAAAGCACTGTCTAACTGATGACGGATTCTCTGTGGATATCCTGTGGATAAACCACCTTGGTTATCCACAAGTTATTCACAGGCGAAATGGCTTTATACGTATGCTTAAGGGGACTTATCCCCAGTATCCACAGCCCTTATTACTATTATGACTTAATTAATACTATTATTATCATTAGTAAATGACTCATTTCACCTTAGGAGGAATTATCCACATGCATTTAACGATTCAACGAGATGTATTCATGCAAGCCGTACAAGATGTATCAAAAGCTGTGGCTTCACGAACAACTATTCCAATTTTGACAGGCTTAAAGCTGGAAGCTCATGCGGACGGTTTAACATTGACAGGAAGTGACACTGAAATTTCGATTGAACGTTTGATCCCAATCGAAGAAGGTGGAATTGAACTCATTCAAATTCAACGTGCCGGAAGTGTCGTATTGAATGCACGCTTTTTAGGAGAAATCGTGAAGAAGTTGCCGACAAACGAAGTCACACTCGAAGTGTCACCAAACTTCATGACACGAATTGAGTCTGGCCAGGCAGAATTCCATTTGAACGGTCTCGACCCGGACGAATATCCTCGCCTCCCAGAACTTGCGAGTGACCGTCGTTTCTATCTACCAGCGGATCTCTTGAAGACCATCATCCGTCAGACAAGTTTCGCTGTTTCTTCACAAGAGACACGCCCCGTTCTAACAGGGGTCAACTTCTCTGCTGAGAAAGGCTTCCTCACATGTGTAGCGACAGACAGCCACCGCTTGGCGCTTCGTCGTGCTCGTTTTGAGACAGATAACGACTTGACGTTCCAAAATGTCGTCGTCCCTGGTCGTTCGCTCAACGAGCTCGCTAAATTGCTCGATCGTGAAGAGTTGCCGATTGAAATCGTGCTGACGGACCAGCAGATCTTGTTCCGCATGAAAAATATCTCATTCTTCTCGCGTTTGTTAGACGGGGCGTACCCAGACACGTCACGCCTCATTCCGGAAGAATATCGTACAGCGGTGCGCATGAATGCGAAAGAATTCTTACAAGCCATCGACCGTGCATCACTCTTAGCACGTGCTGATCGGAACAACGTCATTAAATTTGTCGCGGAAGATACGACAGCAGTCGAAGTATCTTCACATTCACCTGAAGTCGGTAAAGTGTCTGAGCGTGTCAGCATCTTATCGCTTGAAGGGGAAGAATTGAAAATATCCTTCAACTCTAAATTTGTAATGGATGCGCTTCGTGCGCTCGATGCATCTGAAATCGAAATCCAGTTCACGGGTTCGATGCGACCGTTCATTCTACGACCGGTTGAGCAAGATAGCGTTCTTCAACTGATTTTACCAGTCCGCACATCGTAAGCAGCGGATAGGGATGATGAGGTGTCTGACCTTGTCATCCCTCTTTTTGCCTTATTCGACGATTTTCGATAAACTAATATGTATGGCGATTTTTTCAGATCAGCATGTGAGAAAGGAAGTGACGACATGGAAAAAGTGTCGATTACAACCGAGTATGTAACGCTCGGACAATTTTTAAAATTAGCAGATATCATCTCAAGTGGGGGACAAGCAAAGTTCTTTTTAGAAGATGTCATGATCAAAGTGAACGGTGAGCAGGACCAACGCCGTGGTCGCAAATTGAGAGATGGAGATACAATCGAGGTCGAAGGCTTCGGGGAATATCAAATCGAGGGAAACTGACGTGCATTTAAAGTCGATCCGATTGCAAAATTATCGCAACTACGAAACCCTCGAGCTAGATTTCTCAGAACAGACGAATGTTCTAATTGGTGAGAATGCCCAAGGAAAAACGAATCTTCTCGAATCGATTTACGTACTTGCGCTCGCAAAATCGCATCGGACGACACAAGACCGAGAATTGATCGGTTGGGAAGCTGATGCCGCAAGTATCGAAGGACGGATTCATAAACGTACCGGCGAATCCGTGCAGAGTCTTTCATTTTCTCCTAAAGGAAAAAAAGCAAAGCTCAATCATTTAGAACAACGTCGTCTCAGTGACTATGTCGGCGCATTTAACGTCGTCTTGTTCGCCCCTGAAGACTTAGCCATCGTCAAAGGCAGTCCACAAGGGAGACGGCGATTTTTAGATATGGAAATCGGTCAGGTCAGTCCCGTGTACTTACATGAGCTCAATCAATATTTGAAGACGTTAAAACAGAGAAACGCCTTGTTGAAGCAGTTATCCACAAAGGGTGGGGACGAGACGTTACTCGAAGTATTGACGGACCAATTGATTGAACTCGCCGTGAAGATTGTGATGAGACGCTATCATTTCATCGATCAACTCGAAAAATGGGCCAATCCGATTCATTCTGGGATCACACGTGAGTTAGAGACACTGACGATTCAATACGTTTCTGACACGTTCCAAAAAGAACGTTTCTCAAAAGAACAGATGTTTGAAACGTATCGTCAAAAGTTTGATAAAATAAGAGAGAACGAACGAAGAAGAGGTGTGACCTTATTTGGTCCGCATCGTGACGATTTTGAATTGTACGTAAACGATCGAAACGTTCAAACGTTCGGTTCACAAGGTCAGCAACGAACGGCGGCCTTGTCATTGAAGCTAGCTGAAATTGAATTGATTCATGAAGAAGTGGGCGAATATCCTCTTTTGTTATTAGACGATGTGTTATCTGAACTTGACGATCATCGCCAAACCCATCTACTCGATACGATGGGACGAAAAGTACAAACGATTTTGACGACAACAAACATTGATGGAATCGCACATGAAACCATTCAACAAGCCAAAGTGTTTCACGTGAAACAAGGAGAAGTCGAAACAGAATCCGTGTAATCGTGGTAAGAAGGAACACCAAATCATGTATAGTAGGTGAAAATAACCGATGAGTAATGAAAACGAAAAAGAATTGCAAGCGTATGGCGCCGATCAGATTCAAGTTCTTGAAGGCTTAGAGGCTGTTCGTAAACGTCCAGGGATGTATATCGGTTCCACAAGCTCTCGCGGTCTCCACCACTTAGTATGGGAGATTGTCGATAACTCAATCGATGAGGCGCTTGCAGGTTATTGTGACACGATCACAGTGACGGTTGAGCCAGGAAACTCCATCGTTGTCGAAGATAACGGACGTGGGATTCCAGTAGACGTTCAAAAGAAAACAGGTCGACCTGCCGTTGAAGTTATTTTCACGGTATTGCACGCCGGCGGTAAATTCGGCGGTGGCGGATACAAAGTTTCAGGTGGTTTGCACGGTGTAGGGGCGTCGGTTGTTAACGCACTATCGACAAAACTTGAAGTGTTCGTCCGTCGCGACGGCAACGTGTATTATCAATCGTTCAAACGTGGCGTGCCACAAGGTGAACTTGAAATCGTCGGAACGACAGATACGACAGGAACGACTGTCCGCTTCTTCCCGGACGGCGATATCTTCCAAGAAACGCTCGAGTACGACTTTGATTTGCTAGCAACACGTCTTCGTGAGCTTGCTTTCTTAAATAAAGGGTTACGGATTGTCGCAAAAGATGATCGTAGCGATGAGACGATTGAACGCAATTATCACTACGAGGGCGGAATTAAGTCTTACGTCGAGCACTTGAACCGTTCGAAAGCATCGATTCATGAAGAGCCTGTATATGTGCACGGAACGAAAGATGGAATTGAGGTAGAGATTGCCCTTCAGTACAACGAAGGTTTCGCAAGTAACATCTACTCATTCACGAACAACATCCCGACACATGAAGGTGGGACGCACGAGACTGGATTTAAAACAGCACTCACACGTTCAATCAATGATTATGCGAAGCGATTCGGATTGATGAAAGAGGCCGACGGTAGTCTCTCTGGGGATGATGTCCGTGAAGGATTGACGGCGATCGTTTCCGTCAAACACCCGGCACCTCAGTTTGAAGGACAGACGAAGACGAAACTTGGAAATGCCGATGCTCGTACGGCGACAGATACGTTATTCAGTGACACGTTCGAACAATTCTTGCTCGAGAATCCATCAGTCGGTCGTCTTATTGTCGACAAAGGATTGATGGCAGCACGCGCACGTCTTGCTGCGAAACGCGCACGCGAGATGACACGTCGTAAAGGTATTCTCGAAGTCAGTTCATTACCAGGGAAATTGGCTGACTGTTCGTCGAAAGACGCTTCGAAATCTGAACTATACATCGTTGAGGGTGACTCAGCGGGTGGTTCGGCAAAATCTGGTCGTGACCGTCACTTCCAAGCAATCTTGCCGATTCGAGGGAAAATCATCAACGTCGAGAAAGCACGTCTTGACAAGATTTTGGCCAACCAAGAAGTCCGGACCATTATCACGGCTCTCGGAACAGGGATTGCGGATGAGTTCGATTTATCAAAAGCACGTTACCATAAACTGATCATCATGACCGATGCCGATGTCGATGGAGCGCACATTCGTACGCTGTTATTGACGTTCTTCTATCGTTACATGCGACCACTCGTGGAGAGTGGATACGTCTATATTGCGCAACCACCGCTCTATGGTGTGAAGCACGGTAAAGAAACAATCTATGTTCAAAACGAGCGAGAGTTACAAGCTACACTTGCACAACTTCCTGAAAACGCACGTTATAGCGTTCAACGTTACAAGGGTCTTGGAGAGATGGATCCTGAACAGTTGTGGAATACGACGATGAACCCGGAAACGCGTTCGATGCTTCGCGTTGATCTTCAAGATGCGATTGAAGCAGATGAGATTTTTGAAACGCTCATGGGTGACAACGTCGAACCACGCCGTGACTTTATTCAATCTCACGCCCATTACGTGAAGAACCTCGATATTTAATAAGAAGGGTAGGCAATAACGAATGGCAGAACAAGAAAATATCAAGGATATAAATATTAGCCAAGAGATGCGAACGTCGTTCATGGACTATGCGATGAGCGTCATCGTATCACGTGCCCTTCCGGACGTGCGAGATGGTTTGAAGCCGGTTCACCGTCGTATTTTGTATGCGATGAACGAGCTCGGAATTCGTGCGGACAAGCCACATAAGAAATCGGCGCGTGTCGTCGGGGACGTGATCGGTAAGTATCACCCACACGGTGACTCTGCCGTTTACGAAACGATGGTTCGTATGGCTCAAGATTTCAGTTATCGTTACGAACTAGTCGACGGTCACGGGAACTTCGGTTCAGTCGATGGCGACTCGGCCGCTGCGATGCGTTATACCGAGGCACGTATGTCTAAGATTGCGATGGAACTCGTACGAGACATTGGCAAAAACACAATCGATTACCAACCAAACTTCGATGGTGAAGAGAAGGAGCCGGTCGTTCTTCCGGCGCGTTTCCCGAACTTCCTTGTCAACGGAACGAGCGGGATTGCGGTCGGGATGGCAACGAACGTTCCACCGCATAACTTGAATGAAGTCATCGATGGGGTTTTGGCTCTTACTCATAACCCGGACATCACGATTGCTGAATTGATGCAACACATCCCAGGCCCTGACTTCCCGACAGCGGGAGAGATTTTGGGACGCAGCGGGATTCGTCGTGCCTATGAGACCGGACGTGGGTCAATTACGATGCGTGCGAAAGCCGAAATCGAGACGTTGAAAAACGGTCGTGAACGAATCCTCGTTCATGAAATCCCATATCAAGTCAACAAGGCACGTCTCGTTGAGAAAATTGCCGATTTGGTACGTGATAAAAAAATCGAAGGAATCACAGACTTGCGTGATGAATCCGACCGTAACGGGATGCGGATTGTCATCGAAGTTCGTCGCGATGCAAATGCGAGTGTCATCTTGAACAACTTGTATAAGCAAACGCCGATGCAGACGACGTTCGGAGTGAACATGCTTGCCCTCGTAGGCGGTCGCCCGAAAACGTTGAACATCAAACAAGCCATCTATTACTACATCGAACACCAAAAAGAAGTCGTACGTCGTCGTACGCAATTCGATTTGGATAAAGCGGAAGCACGTGCCCACATCTTAGAGGGACTTCGTGTTGCGCTTGATCACTTGGATGAAGTCATCGCCATCATTCGTAGTACACGTACTGGTGACGAGGCGCGTGAGAAGTTGATTGCTCGCTTTGGACTTTCTACTGAGCAAACGCAAGCGATTTTAGATATGCGTCTCCAACGATTGACTGGTTTGGAGCGCGAGAAAATCGAAGGCGAATACCGTGAAGTGAAAGCGTTGATCGAGGAACTTCGTGCGATTCTTGGTGATGAGGAGTTGCTTCTCGACATCATTCGTAACGAGTTGCTTGAAATCAAAGAGCGGTATGGTGATGCACGTCGTACGGTGATTCGTACAGACATAGTTGAACTTGAGGACGAAGATTTAATCCCGGTTCGTGACATGATGATCACGTTAACGAGCGAAGGTTACATCAAGTCAATTCCATCCGATTCATATCGCGCACAGCGTCGGGGTGGACGTGGGAAACAAGGTATGGGAACGAACGATGAAGACTTCGTACTTCGTTTGCTGTCAGCATCGACACACGATACGATTCTCTTCTTTACGAACTTCGGTCGTGTCTTCCGTCTAAAAGGATATGAAATTCCTGAGATGAGTCGTACCGCAAAAGGAATGCCAATCATTAACTTGCTTCAAATCGATAAAGGTGAAAAAGTTGAAACAATGATTCCTGTCGATTTCAACAGTTACCTGGCAAACCAAACGGTGGCAGAGGATGCGCAAAATGAATCGGAAGAAGAAGTGGCAGATGAGCAATTGTCTCTTGTCTTCATTACAAAAGAAGGTTTGATTAAGCGTTCACCACTTTCGGCATACGCTCGAATCAACAAGAACGGTCTTCGTGCCATCAGCTTGAATGAAACAGATGAGCTCGTCACCGTCCGCCTTGCGAAGAGCGATGATGAAATGTTGATTGTCACTCGCCAAGGAATGTCGATTCGTTTCCCTCTCGAAGGAGAAGTTCGATCGATGGGACGTACGGCACGTGGTGTTCGTGCAATTCGTTTGAAGAAAGACGATGATTTGGTCGTTTCAATGGAAATCGTTCGCACAACGCAAGACGTCTTGATTATCACTGAAAAAGGATTCGGGAAACGTACAGCTATGGAACAGTTCCGTACACAAGGTCGTGGCGGTTCCGGAATCATTGGAATTAAGACAGATCGTGGAACAGTCGTTGGTATGCGTGTCGTTGATGAAGATGATGACATCATGTTGATGACTGAGCACGGCGTTGCGATTCGAATCGATTCGCAAACCATCTCTCAGATGGGTCGAAGCACACGTGGTGTGAAAGTGATGAACATTGAAGATGGCGATCGTCTAGCGACTATCGCAAAATTGAAAAAAGATGAGTTAGAAGAGGAATCAGCAGTCGATTTGGAGAATGGGTTTGAGGTAGAAGCACCTGAAACCGACGAATCGTCTGATGTGAATGAGTAAGACGAGAGGTCGAACGGTGTTTCCGTTCGACCTTTTTCATATATAGGAGGGATTCGCGTGCGTTTGAACTTATCCGCTGTACATGTTGGTATGACGTTATTGTCACCCGTTTCTTCCTTAGAGGCAGGAATTCATTTAACGAATGAACATTTACGTTTGCTCCGTTTCTTAAAGATTGAAGCAATTGATGTTGCACCTGTTGAACAATTAATCTTCACTTCTATAGAAGAAAAGCTTCTTTGCGAACAGGTTCTACAATATGAGAAACACTATAATCAGTGGGAAGAGCGAATCGCTCCGAATCCTTACGAAGGTTTAGAATTTATTCATCAACTATTTAGTCAGGAACTCCCGCTTTCAGCAGTCGTTCATTTTTTTACGCATCAACCGTTGCGAAAAAACCATGTCATTTACCATGCGATCTATCGAGCACTCGTCGCGCGCGCCTTATCGAAATATCGAGGGGATGAGCACCAACTTCAATTTGATTACGGAATTGCTTCTTATTTCGCTGATGCGAGTTACGCTAAAATTCGAAAATGGTCTCATATGCGTTATTTCACAAAAATGGAACGAGAGCTACTATACCAACACCCACTTGTCTCGGCAGCGATGCTCCCAAGTAATCAAACGCTACGAGGGCGTATCTATCAATTGATCACAGAGCATCACGAACGTCTAGATGGATCCGGTTTTCCTAAACGTCTAACCGAGCGGGAGTTGAATCCCGCGTCTCCTTTATTTATTGTCGCTGATCGATTCTGTCAGTTAACCGCACCACGAACGTTTCGAAAACCACTTTCGCCAGAAGAAGCATATTTTTATATGTGGCAGAATAAAGCCTATGATGAGGAGGCCTTGTCGCTTCTCGCTACGTTGCTCGGGTTTTATGAAATCGGTCGAACCGTTTTATTGAGTAGCGGAGTGCGTGGGAAGATTCACGCATATACGAATCGTATTGAGCGACCTATTGTTATAGAAGATACGGATGAGACTGAATATGATTTATCGCGTTTGACTGAAGTGAAAATTGTATCGTTTCAATAAGAAGAGACTGGCGATTCCTCTCAGCAAAAATGATAGGAATCGTCTTTATTTATTCTTTTTTAAAAAACTTTATTTTTATAGTTGACGAACATAAAGTCAGATGCTATTATAAATGAGTCGCTAAGAGCGGCAGACGAACTTTGAAAACTGAACGATGAGGCAAAAATAAGTTTTACAATTTTTGAATGAAGCGCAAGCTTCGTCAATTTAAGAGCTATATCAAATTCTTTGGAGAGTTTGATCCTGGCTCAGGACGAAC
>NZ_JACSKO010000002.1:0-721821 GCF_018617635.1 Exiguobacterium sp. CH10 | reverse complement strand
GCGCTGTCGCGAAAGAAGATCGGGAGCAAGAATCGTGAAAAAGCCAAATTACTTTTGGCGAAGAAACACGAAAAGATTGCCAACCAACGCAAGGACTTCCTTCACAAACTGTCGAGACGGATCGTTGACGAGAACCAAGTCATCGTCGTGGAGACATTGAAATCGAGCAACATAATGAAGAACCGACGCTTAGCCAAATCGGTTGGCGATGTCAGTTGGTACGAGTTCGTCCGTCAACTCGAATACAAATCAAACTTCTACGGACGGACACTCATCAAGGCAGACCCTTGGTACGCATCCACTCAAATCTGCTCCACTTGCGGCGTAAAGGGCGAGAAGAAGGCGATGGATGTCCGTGAATGGACGTGTGCCTGTGGCGCGCATCATGACCGTGACATCAACGCGAGCATCAACCTGTTGATGTTGGCAAACTAAAACGAATTCCTTCAGGGTGGGAACCACCCGACGAGCTTGGTAAACAACCGTGGCTGGTAAGAGCACGGTCTTCCCAAGAAGCTCCCCCTTCAATTTGCGAAGCAAATAAGTGGCGAGTAGTTCACTCCGAGGATATCAATCAAGCGATTCGTCGTATGTTCTGGTAACTTCCAAATAACGTCCGTCCGTTCGAGTTTCGTAATCACACTCGGACGGTTCGGTTGACCGAGCCAAAGTTGATAACGTTCATACTCCCCACCTTTGTACTGTACTGTGAGGTCGAAATCAGGAGCCACTTCAATCTCAATGCCTTCGATTTCTTCTGAACTTCGGAGCATTTCCGCGAACACCCGAACCTGGCTCAATTCATGAAACTCTAACGCTACTTCTGGATTGAATGTTCCGCGCTCTGATGACTCCGCCACCATCACTCGTTCCATTTCTTCTCTCTCGAGTTCTTCTGTATCGATTTTATAAGAGATCGTCATTTTACGAATCTCACCTGCTAAACGAATCCATTTATCCATCACTCTAACCTCCCGTCTCGTTTTATATACGTTTGTTTTTGTGAAACGGTTTCAACATTTTGAAAATAAAAAAGCCGAGCAAACGCTCAGCTTTTACACTCATTCATACTTCCAACCAACTAATGTCGCATCCGCTCCGACGTAGCGAATCCGTTTCTCGTCGTCACTTGGGAAGACGCGAAGCGTTGCCACGGCGTCACCGTCATTGACGAAACATTCAACACTTGAGGAATCGACGAACAGATGAAGGGACTTGACCTCGTTCACTTTTGTCCGGGTCGTCCCGAACTCGGTCGCGAACGGTTCACCCGCGTTTGTCCGATCGATGGTCAATTCGCGTGTATCTTTCTCGTACCGAATCACAAGCGACTCTTCTTCTGTCTTCAATAGTTCAAGCTCGAAGTCTTCTCCGGACGTCGACAATTTCAATTCATAACGTTCGGGCGAAATCATTTCGATATGCGTACCTGATTCGTCTGCGAACTGATTAGTTCGGAGTTGCTTCATTTCAGGGACTGGTCGTTGTTTTAATACGCCATCCTCAACCGAGAGTTCTCGAGGAAGCGTCAACGCATGGGCCCAACCGTAGCGGTCTGTCGGATATTCAATCTCCGGTAAGCCCATCCAGCCGACTAGAATACGACGACCATCATGCTCCGTCGTTTGCGGAGCGTAAAAGTCGAAACCGAAGTCGAGCTCTTCAAACGACTCGTGCGTGAAGACGAGCGTCTCTAAATCAAGAGTACCTGTGACATATCCGGATTGATAGATGTTGTGGTAGCGATGACCCTCAGGCTCAATCCCTTGCGGAGAAAAAATGAGGACATGTCTTCCATTCAGTTCAAACACGTCAGGACATTCCCACATGTAACCGAACCGCTCAAGCTCGGTCTTCACTTCACCTAAAAACGTCCATTCATTCAAGTCGGTCGAACGATATAAGACGACACATCCTGTCTCATCCGTTCGCTGTGCACCGACAATCGCATAATACGATTCATCTTCTTCCCATACTTTCGGATCACGGAAATGTTCCGTGTAGCCTGCTGGAATATCCGGGATTGCCACATTACGACGCTCAATTACCCCGTCACGTAAGACACCGATAATTTGCGAGGCGTGACGCGTCCAATCGTCGGTACGATGATTCCCGGTGTACATCACATGAAGGGTATCATCAACGACGAATCCACTTCCAGAATATGCACCATGAGAATCTTCCTTCGTTTCAGGGACTAACGCCACCCCGCGGTCCGTCCAATGGACGAGATCAGTTGAACTGACATGGTACCAATGTTTGAGACCGTGAACTGGCCCGAGCGGGAACCACTGATAGAATAGATGGTACTCTCCATCGTAATATGCGAAGCCGTTCGGATCATTGAGGAGGCCCGTAGGCGGCTGGATATGGTATCCAAACCGCCACGGGGATGCGGCCGTCTTAGTACGGAGGACCTCCATCTCGAGGGCGCTCACGTCACGGAGTGAACGATAACGTTCGGCCTTCGTCCAATTCATAGTGTCACTTCCTTTTTCATTATGCGGCTTGTTTGACCGCTTCTTTTTTTGCTTGTCGCTTCGCGAGGATGAATGTCAATCCAAATGTCACGGCGAATGCGATAGCCATACCGATGATATATGAGATGATTGAACCAGGTGCGATTGAGATAATTCCCGGTAACCCAGCAGCACCGAGCGCTACTGCCAATACGTCGTTTCCGACGATGAATGCAGAGGCGATAGCTGAACCGACGATGGCAGCGATGAACGGATAACGAAGCTTTAAGTTAACCCCGAACATGGCAGGCTCTGTGATCCCAAGTAATGCTGAGATTCCTGATGCTGATGCAACACCTTTCATCTTTTTATCAGCAGTCAAGAAGAAGACAGCGAGTGTAGCCGCCCCTTGCGCGACGTTCGACATCGCAGCGATTGGGAAGATGAACGATCCGCCAGTTTCGGCGATATCCGCAAGAAGCTGTGTTTCAATCGCGATGAAGCTATGGTGCATACCTGTAATAACGATTGGGGCGTAGAGAAGACCCATGATCAAACCACCGACGAATCCGAGTGAATCATACGTCCATACCAACCCATCAATGATCAAGTTCCCTGCTTCACGAGTGATCGGACCGACGAAAGCGAACGTGATGAACGCTGTGAAGAGGAGAGAGAGTAATGGCGTAAGCAAGATATCAAGTGACGCCGGCATGAACTTCCGGATGTTGATTTCAAGCTTCGATAAAATATACGTCGAGACGAGGACTGGTAAGACTTGTCCTTGGTATCCTAACTTCTCAATCTCAAGACCAAAGATGTTCCAAACCGGAATTTCTTCAACAGTTGCCTGTGCATATGCGTTGATCAAGTCCGGGTGAACCATGATCATCCCGAGCGCTGCACCAAGATATGGGTTACCCCCGAATCGCTTGGCTGCGGAGAAACCTATGAGTACAGGTAAGAAGACGAAGGCGGCATTCGCGAACGTATTAATCATTGCTGCGAGGTCTGCCATGCCTGGATACTGGTCAATCAATGAACGTCCTTCAAAGAACAAATCCGGTGCCGTCAATAAGTTGTTGATCCCCATCAAGAGACCGCCGGCGACAATCGCCGGAATGATTGGAACGAAGATATCCGATAACATTTTGACGAACTGTTGGAGCGGGTTCATCTTTTTCGCTCCGGCTGATTTCACATCTGTCGTCGACATATCACCAAGTCCTGTTAATAACGAGAACTCTGTATATACCTTGTTGACCGTACCTTGTCCGATGATGATTTGGTATTGTCCTCCCGTTGAGAACGTTCCTTTGACAACATCGAGTTGTTCGAGAGCTTTCTCATCAACCTTCGACTCATCGTTCAATACGAGACGAAGACGCGTCGCACAGTGAGCAGCTGCCGCCACGTTTTCTTTCCCACCAATCGCTTCTAATATCGATGCTGCTTCTTTTTTGTAATCCATTTTCATTTCCCTCCTAACGTTTCATTCACAAGTTGTCGTGATGGAATTGCTGGAATAGCGCCATAAGCTGTACATGTTAATGCACCCGTTACGTTCGCATATTCAATGTCGGAACGTAAGCGCTCCGGGTCAAATCCGAGTGACGCCAAACGATACAGATAAGCACCGACGAACGCATCTCCCGCTCCAGTAGAATCGACACTATCGATCGAGATTGAAGGAACGATTTCATGATGTGCGCTTGTTGCAATCAACGTACCACGAGACCCTAATGTGATGGCAATCTGCTTTGCGCCTAATTCTAGAAGTGCTTGAACAGCATCTTCAAGTTGCTCTTCGCCGGTCAACAAGTGCGCTTCTTCTTCGCTCAATTTAATGAAGTCCGATTCTGCGATGAAATGTCTCGCATCTTGTTTGAACTGCTCGAGGTCAGTGATCAACGCATCTCGATAGTTCGGGTCAAATGAGATGAACAAGCCATCCCGTTTTGCAAATTGCAATAATTTGAAGTACGCATCTTTTAGTTTTCCATCTAGTAATGCTGTCGCAGAACCGAAATGAATGAGATCACCTTTTTGAATCAATGATAAATCGATGGATTCAAACCCATAATCTCCATCACTTCCGCGACGGAACGTGAAGTCCCGCTCTCCGTCCTCTTGAATCGACACAAAAGCGAATGTCGTATCACCCGCTTCAACAAGGTTGTCTGTGCTGACTCCATTCTCGGACAACGTCTGTTTCAAGAAAAGACCAAATGGGTCATTCCCGACTTGTCCGAGAAAACTCGACTGTCCACCATGCTTACTGACGACTGCCGCAACATTCGCAGGTGCGCCACCTGCTTTTTTGACGAACGTCGTTCCGTTGACGAGGTCGCTCGAAGCATCCTCGCATACCCAGTCAATCAACAATTCGCCGATACAATGTACGGTGTTCATATCGTCCACCTCCAAAAATCTTATAAGTTCTATATACGATTGGTACCGGTTCCAATTTAGAATAAAAAATGTTGCGGAACCGGTTCCGCAACACAAATGTAAACGATTTAATTCAGCTTGTCAACGCTTTCGCGCACTTTTAATTCAAAAATTGTGAACGTTTTCATCGGGACGTCATTTCCTTGTAAAAGTTGAAGCATCATATCTGCCGACTTGGCCCCAGTTCGCCGATACGGAAGATGAACAGTAGTGATTGATGGATGTAAGACTTCCGTAAAATCATAGCCACCAAAGCCACTGACAGAGATGTCATTTGGAACAGAAATCCCCTGATTCGCCAGTCCCTTCAATACACCAAGGGCAATATTGTCTGTTGCACAAATAATGAGTGAGGTCGATCCAATCTGTTTCGCCAATTGTTCTCCGATTGGAATGGCATCCTCGATTTTAAACGTTGTCTGAACGACTGTGACACGTGCATCCGCCTCATGAAGCGCCTTCAAAAATCCATCACGTCGATCTTGTCCGACTGCGATATCTGTCTCTGAAACACCGACGTAGACGACGTCCCGATGACCCCATTTCGTGAACTCACTACCGAGGGCATATGCGGCTTCATAGTCCGGGTAGACGAGACTGTGCACGATGTCATGCTGTTGACCAATCAGCAACACCGGAATTTGAATCGTCTCTATTGCTTCGAGGTGACGGTCGGTGACAGTCGTCCCGAGCCAAATGATGCCTGCGACTTTTTGTTTGGCGAGGTTGTATAATTGTTCAATCTCTCGTTCGGTCTGTTGCGCTGTGTTGACGACTAGCATCTGATAGCCTTGTTCTGTCAATCGTTCATCAATTCCCATCATTGTACGCGAGGCAGCGTAAGAATCGAGTCGCGGAACGATGACCCCAATCATTTTCGTCTGCTTTGACTTAAGACTTTGGGCGAATTGATTCGGTTCATAATTGGTTTCCCGGATGACCCGATCGAGCTTTTCTCTCGTCGCCTTCCCTACCGACCCACCGTTCAAATAGCGGGAGACTGTACTCTTTGCGACTCCTGCGAGCTCAGCGATATCTTTAATGGTGACCTGTTTCATCCTTACCCCTCCATATGAAAAAAGCTGACGTGCGAGACGCCGTCAGCTTAATGGTTTACTACATATCGTTTCTTGAAATTTAAATAATATAGACCGTTTCGCTTTTCAAATCCGTTTTGAACGAGCACTTGATGCATCTCTTGTTGATGTGGGCTTGTCGGTGGAATGCCGGCGCGAACTGTTTGTCCATCCATCAATTTTGAGTCCAATAAGGCGAGACGTAAACCTTCCGTCGCATATCCCTTATTTTTGTATGCATCGAACACCATCAGGTCAAGTTGGTAAACTCGGGCAAGCTTGAGTAACAAAACTTTACCGACAAGTTTGTCATCGACTATCAAGTCGTAATAAAAGTCTTCTCCGTAACTATGCTCTTCTGCATGATAAAGTTGCTCCGTCCCCATTTCTTCGAGAATTCCTTTCAACTCTTCAGCAGAAACGCCATATGAGTTTTCTCCATATTTCTGAAAGTGTTCATATTCGATCTCATCAATCTGGCGAATAGGTTGACGCACGATGTTCATCCCGTGCCCTCCTTAACTAGTAGTTCAATATCTGTCTGCGCTTATTATAAACGAATCCGTTCATGAAGCGCAAAAGATAACCGAACGTCAAATCGGCTCAATATGAATATGCACTGAATCGACCGCATGCTGTTCATCCAGTTTTCGTTCGATTTCGTCACATAATTCATGGGCCGCGTCCACGGTCAAATCTCCATCAACTGCAATCGTCACATCGAGCATCACGTGATTTCCTAGATGACGCCCCTTAATTTCCCGAACTTCTTTCACACGTTCAAATTGTTCAATCGTTTCCTCATAAGACTCGACGAGGTGTGGAGGGAATCCGTCAGAAAGCTGATGGGTTGCATCTAAAAAGATTTGAACCGCTGTCCGGATAATCATGCCGGCAATAACAACTGCCAAGACCGTGTCCATCCAAGGCAGTTGGAAATAAGCGAATAGCACACCAAGTGTGGCTCCAACTGAAATCATCGCATCGGCCAAGTTGTCTTTCGCCGCAGCTTTAAGTGCCAATGACTTTGTTTTCTTCGCGAGGTTCAAGTTGAAGCGATACACCCCGAACATGACGAGCGCACTGGCGAACGCGACGACCGCAGCTAACGGGTTCGGTTCTGCATATTCTCCCCCGATTAAATTCGACAGACTATTAAAGAAGACGAAAATACCGACCGCAATCATGATCAATGAAGCGATGAGTGCAGAGATTGTCTCCATCTTCGCGTGACCATATTTATGCTCAGCATCCCGTGGTAACGCCGCAACCCGAATACCGATGTAGACGGCGACCGACGCGATAATATCCGTCGTATTGTTGAATCCATCGGCTAAAACTGCCTCAGACTCATATAAGTATCCGAAGAACACTTTTAATATAGATAAGATCAAATATGCCGTGATCGACACAATCGCTCCCTTGAGCGCTTTTGGTGGATGATTTGTAGTCTCCATCCGCCCACCTCCTTATTAGCTCAGTTAGTATAGCAGGTGAACTTCGTGTGGGGATAGAGAAACAATGTTTCTTACAGTCAAAATAAATGGAATATATTCCCGGTAGTTTCGTTTAACAAATTTTATGGTAAAGTAAACAGGAAGAGACCTTAGGGTTAAACCGCAAAAGAGGTGAAACAGATGTTTACAGAACGAGATGGAATCAAATTACGATTGGAACAAATTGACAGATTACTAGTGGATTTGAATCGTGAGGCGAAACAATTGATGGCGCGCCTTCGCGAGTTAGATGCCTCTGGAGAAAATCCGCATGAAGTATCTTTGAAACCTGAAGAACGTGATACGTTGAAATCGTCAATCGACGAGACACTCGAAGCACTTCAAAGCCGTTCAAAACGTCCGGTGAACGTGAACGACGAGAAGAAGAAAGAACTCGCTTCTCACAAAGCACTGATCGACGAACTGTCAGATTTACTCAGTAAGAAAAAATGAGACGCGACCGCGTCTCATTTTTTATGAAGGAGCCCGTCCCATGTATATCGTAACCACTTGTTTACGTCCGACAGATGAAGTAATGTCTCGGGCGCAAACGCATGCCACCACATACAATATGAGATTTGTCGAGCGACGCAAGCATTCAATTGAAGAATTGAAAAAGCGGCATCACCAAGATGTGCTTGTCTTTGACAAGCGACGCGTCGAGTTCACACCATTGCAAAGTAAAGAGCCATTCTTTTTTCACCCTTCTAGCTCGGTCTTTCGCGTAAAGCAACTCAGTCGTGGTGGAACAGATCCACTCATTGACGCATTACAAGCAACGCCAGGTGATCGTATTTTAGACTGTACGCTCGGCCTCGGATCGGACAGTATCGTCATGAGCCATGCCGTCGGTTCATCCGGTAAAGTAATCGGTCTTGAGAGCCAATTCATAACGGCACAACTCGTCCGGGAAGGTATGTCCGTATGGGTCGAAAAAGATGAGCAAATCAATGAGGCGATGCGCCGCATTGAGGTCGTTCATACGAATTCTCTCGAATATTTGAAAACATGTGTGGAAAATTCGTTCGACTGTATTTACTTTGATCCGATGTTCGAAAAGACGATTTCAGAATCGGTTCATCTGAACCCACTTCGTTCAATCGCAGACACCTCCCCACTCTCAGAAGAGTTGATGATTGAAGCAAAACGTGTAGCTAAAAAACGAATTGTCTTAAAGGCGCATTTTGAGAGCGATGCCTTCAAACGCTATGATTTTACTCACATAAAGCGAAAAACATCGAAGTTCCATTATGGATATATCGACCTGGAGTCTAAGACTATTTAGTTCATATTGACTAAATAGGTCTTTAGACTCTTTTTCCGGTTATTATTTTCTGAATATTGACATTAATCAGACACAAACGGTACATTTACAACAAGCTCACACATTTTCCCATTATTTTTTACAGGAGGTTCATACAAATGAAAAAACGTTCCATCCGTCGAACGACACTCGCGGCTCTCATGACATCTGCCATGACAGTCAGTATCGTTCCGGCCGCTGGTGCTGCACCGCTTTCGGTTGCACCATCTGTGCCGACAACGAGCGAGCTTGCTCCGTTCGACCACAACATCATCGATGAAGATCGTCTCGCAAAAGCACTCGAGAAGCGTGGCGTCATCAAAAAAGGATTGTCAGCATCGGAGCGCATGAAAGCGGTCGACGCGTATATCGCGAAAAAACAAGGTGAAGCGAAAGATCCACATAAGCACGACGACGAATTGAATGAGAAGGCTTCAAAAGCAAAAGAGAAGATACATACTCAATTCGAAAAAGAAACTGAACGAATTCTCGACAAAGCGAAAAAAGGTCAAGCGAACTACCGTAAAGGAAAGCCGAACGGTCAAGTGAAGGTTTCTCCGGCACAACAATCATCTTATAACGGTGCAGTGCGTGAAGATAAGGTCCTCGTCCTTCTCGTCGAGTATAGCGACTTCAAACACAATAACGTCGAACAAGATCCAGGCTATATGTATAGCGATAACTTCAGCAAAGAGCATTATGAAAAATACATGTTCGGTGATGAATCGTTCGAACTCTTTAACGGTGAGAAAGTACAAACGTTTAAACAATACTATGAAGAACAATCAGGTGGCAGTTACACGGTCGACGGAGAGGTTTCTGAATGGTTAACCGTACCTGGAACTGCTAAAGACTATGGTGCAGACAAAGGCGATGGTGGTCATGATAACGTCGGTCCTGGTCCGCGACAACTTGTTAAAGATGCATTGAACGCTGCTGTCGCATCAGGAATCGATCTTGCCGAGCACGATCAATACGATCTTTACGACTTGGATGGCGACGGTGACTTCAATGAGCCAGACGGCCTCGTCGACCACTTGATGATCATCCACGCTGGTACTGGTCAAGAAGCTGGTGGTGGTGCACTCGGTGACGATGCAGTATGGTCACACCGTTGGGTCCTTAACGGCGTTTATCCGGTAGCCAACACAGAAGCTGCAGTTCCTTACTGGGGCGGTAAAATGGCGGCGTACGATTACACGATTCAACCAGAAGACGGCGCAGTTGGCGTCTTCGCACACGAATTTGGACATGACCTCGGTCTTCCAGATGAGTACGATACGCAGTACACAGGTCAAGGTGAGCCAGTACAATCATGGTCAATCATGAGTGGCGGTAGCTGGGCTGGTAAAGTCGCTGGTACAGAGCCAACAAGCTTCTCACCACAAAACAAAGAGTACTTCCAAAAAATCATGGGTGGAAACTGGGCGAACATCACAGAAGTCGACCTTGAAGATATCAACTCACAAGGTTTTGTCTCACAACTCGACCAATCTGTGACGAAGTCAAACAACCCAGGAATTATCAAAGTCAACCTTCCTGATAAGAAGATTAAAGGAATCGAACCAGCTTATGGCGAGCGCTACTACTACTCGACAAAAGGTGACGACATCCATACGGAAATGGCTACACCTAGCGTAAAACTTGGTGCGGACGGTGTCCTCACATTCGATTCATTCTATGAAGTCGAATCAGATTACGACTACTTGTATGTGAAAGCCGTCAGCGGCGGTAAAGAAGTTGTCCTCGATGTGTTCGGTGATGACGTCAACGGTGCAAACGAAGCTGGATACCCTGCTGAGACGACGAACGGTGCATGGGTCAACAAATCTTATGACCTTTCACAATTCGCTGGCCAAGATGTCCAGATCGTATTCGAATACGTGACAGATGGCGGCGTCGCAATGAAAGGCTTCGCAGTCGACAACTTGTCAATCCAATCAGAATCAGCAACACTCTTCGCAGACGATGCGGAAGGTGCTGAAGCCGTCACACTTGATGGATTTGTCAACTCAGACGGATACGATTCAAAACCGCATTACTACTACCTCGAATGGCGTAACCATGCCGGGTCGGATATGGGGCTTCTCAACGGCCGTGGCGTGAAATACAACACTGGTCTTGTCGTGTGGTACGGTGATGACTCGTACACAGACAACTGGGTCGGTGTCCACCCTGGTGAAGGCTTCCTCGGTGTCGTCGACTCTCACCCAGAGGCGCTCATCGGAAACTTGAACGGGAAAGAGACAGTTGCAGGTAGCACGCGTTACCAAATCGCTGATGCTGCATTCAGTCTCGATAAGACACTCGCTTGGTACATCGATTCACCAAGTCGTGGTGTGTATGATTACAAAGCACAAGCTGGCGTGAAACAGTTCAATGATGCGAATTCGTACATCAACTCACTCATCCCAGATGCAGGACGTAAACTTCCGCAATACGGACTCGTCATTGACGTTGTCGGTGAAGCGAAAGACAACTCTGCAGGTGCTGTTTGGATCCGTACAAAATAAGGATGAACCATTTGACCTCCAGTCTTCTAACAAAGAAGATTGGAGGTCTTATTATTCTGAAAAAGCTTGAAAAATGAAAGGAACGTGTGTAACATAGTTGGTGTAACGCCTCTGTAGGTTAGTGGCAGACCTCAGCAATGGTAATGCTGCAGCACGAGTTCGATTCTCGTCGGAGGCATCAAAAATACCGCTCAACGAAGCGGTTCAGAGCACTTCCTGTTTATGACAGGAGGTGCTTTTTTATACTTATCAATCTAATATCTTTTTAATGAACATTCTGACGACAATCAATGGTACAATTTGGATTACCATATCATTTACAGGAGGGTTTCGATGAAACGAGCACTTGGGATAGGCACAGTCGTGATTTTTTTGGCAGCTTGTTCGCCTAGTTCTGATCAGGACTCAAAACCTGAACCAGTTACAGAAAACACCACAGAAACATCAGAAGAAACCGTCGAAGAATTCACTCTATTTTTCAAAGGCGAACCAACTCAAAAAGAAATTGATATTTTCTGGGGATATTTACAATCTGAAAGTAGCGATGTGCTCGCTGCATTCGCCGAGGGATCGGAAAGTCTTTGGGCTTGCCAAAACACTTGCGAGAACCCTGACTCGACTGAATCCATTAACCTACAAAATCGTTTGGATCAAACCTTTACTAACATCGAAGAATTGCGAGTGGGTCTTGAACACTTAAAAGAATTTGATATCGACCATATTCAACATGTTGAAATCGATTCCGTTCTTCGGTCATTAACCTATTCGCAGGACGTGATCAATCACTTCAAAGAAACGAAGCATCAGTTAACTTGGAGAGAACAAGCAGACGTGCTCGGGAGCGCATTTAGTATTGTAAAAGGTTTGAACATCGAACTGAGCGGAGTATAACTGCTTTCGTATCGCATGAATCATAGATCAGCCTGAGTGTACCTCACCTTGACATCATTTCCGTTCCTCTATAAACTTGAAAAGTTGAAATCATTGAATAGTTAGAGGAAGGAGCATGATTCATGCTAAACGAATGGTTATGGATTCCTTCTGCCATCCTTACACTCGGTCTTCTCGTCCTCAGTTACAAATTGTTCGGACGGGTCGGATTATATGCTTGGATTGCGATGGCTTCAGTTGTCGCAAATATTCAAGTCACACAACAGATTGTAATTGGCGGATACATTTTTACGCTCGGTAACATCGTCTACGGTTCGCTCTATTTAGCGACTGATATTTTGAACGAAAAACACGGACGAGCCGCGGCTCGAAAAGGGGTATGGCTCGGGTTCTTCATTTTGATCGTTTCGACGGTACTCATGCAGTATGCCCTCTTGTATGAACCGTTCGAAGAAGCGCTCTTCATGCACGAAAGTTTTGAGGCACTCTTCTCGATGCTTCCGTTGATCACACTTGGTAGCCTTGCTGCTTACCTCGTCTCTCAATTGTTTGACGTCTTCGTCTACTCGAAGATTCGCGCCAAAACGGGCGAGAAAAAACTTTGGCTCAGAACGACAGGTTCTACCGTGCTCTCACAGTTAATTGATACGTTCACTTTCTGTATCATCGCTTTCTGGGGAATGGATTGGGACATCTGGTGGAACATCTTCATTACGACGTACGTTGCGAAATTTGTGATTGCTTGGATGGCAACACCGTTCATGTACTATGCAAAACGCACGAATCCTCAAGATGAAACCGAACAAGACGCTGCATAAAATAAGCCGTAACTTCACTGTCGAAGTTACGGCTTTTCTTATGGTCGTTCAATCTGGATACGCACAGCATACGGACGGGCTTCTTCAATCGACGCCGACTCTCGACAGACAGTGATCGCCTTGAACGCATCAATGGCGACCGCTTCGATCGTTTGATCGTTCGTTTCGACTTCAAGAATGGTATAGGCAGGTAAACGCTCGAGTTTAACCCACTCCCCGTTACGTTTTTTTTCATAGATGACTGGTGTTTGAATCGAGTAACGTCGGAGTAAATCATGTACATTCATCTGATCTCCTCCCTATTTAAATCGTACACCTATTATAGAAAGCGTTTTCACATTTGTAAAGCGAGCTTATCTAAAAATTATACTCATTTCCACTTCATTTCGAATTGTAAATGTCCGATATAGGGAGTAGAGAAATGGGGTGAATTGATGCGTTATCGCAGACAGGAAACTTTTCGCTATATTCTACCGAATCCCCGCACGATCCCTTATCGACTCGTTTGGGAAGAGAAGGAACTTTATGATGGAGAAGGACTTCTATTGAATGTGAGCTCACACGGACTGAAATTGCGATCCGATTATCTTTTCCCACTATCCGATGATTTGCAGGTCCACTTCGTCCTCGATCTCGTTCCGACTCTTCAACCTATTGAGTTGATTGGACATGTCAGACATCGCAGTCAATTAGGTTCATTATACGATTATGGTATTTTACTTGATGCCAAAATGGAAGAAACGCAACAACTTGTTACGATGATTAAAATGTATGCACGTGAAAATAAATGAGAACATGCGCCATCGCATCTTCTCATTTTTTCGTGTTTCCAAAAGAGGGTATACTACTATTATGACTATCATTGGGTGAGGTGTTCGTATGACGAGAAAATTTTTATTGATTCCATGGGGTATGGCCATTGCTTTAGCTATTTTTGGTCCGAACGTACCGTTTGACGGGCGATTCTTACTTGATTTCGTGACGTATAATACGGATGCTTACGAAGGCTATTCTCTTTCCTTATTCAGTATTCTAGGTGTATTTCCATTAGCCATGTTCCCGCTGCTTTGGTCAGAAGTGAACCAATTGAAGCCAAATCCGCTGTTTGCGGCAATCAGTAGTTTCTTCGTAGGAGGCTTCTTACTCGCCCCCTATTTGGCTTTCGCGAGACAATCTCCTTATCCAACTCCCGTTAAACCGCTTCCGACACGCATCCTTGGCGTCGTATTGTTGCTGGTGACAATCGGATTGTTTATCGCCGCCGCAAATACAGGGAATGTAGCAGAATATTGGTCGTATGTGGAGAACAACCAGTTCGTCCGAACGATGACCGTCGATTTCTTTTTATTGGCATTTATTCAGATTACGTTAATGAATCGTGATGCGAAACGGTATAAGATGAGCCTTTGGCCTCTTCCATACATCCCGCTCTTCGGCTTGATCTTCTGGCTCATGATTCGGCATCAAAAACCGTTTAACGAGGCACCACCAAAACGTGAGCGGGCCGAGATGAAACATTGATACCCCCTTTTGACTCATGAACCGTTATACTAGTTATTAGTTTTTATTATCAAAGGAGATTATCGCATGCGCTATTTTCAAGTCACCTCTTATGTGACTGTTAAGAATGAAGAACTCGTGTTGAATGAATATGTAAAAGTGCCGAATCAAAAAGTAGATCAATTTTTAAAAGAGACGCTAGAGCTTGATCTGTATGATGATCAAGTGACGTTGCGTGAATGTGTTGTCGCAAAAGGAAAGTGGGAATGCCCTGTCGGTGACTTCGTCATCACAGAACATATGGATGAAAAGAAGTTTAATCGTCTACAAAACAGCCGTTCCTCAAAAACGAAAAAGTAACCTCGACACGAAAAACCTCCTTGTCTAATCGACGAGGAGGTTTTGTCTTACAAGTTAATCCCTTTATTCATCCGATTCTTCATCGGGATCTGGATCAGGGTGTTGGGTCGGAGCCGGTTTTTGTGCCGGGTTTGATTCATCATCCGGAATTGGATCTGGATGTACCCCTGGTTGTGATTCGTCTCGTTTCATCGTATCCCTCCTTCATCGTTACTCCATTTGTTTATCCGTTTTGTTTATAGATGAAACGTATCAGTGTATATTTTGATTCCCAATCACTCGTCTTGAGATGGCTTTTTCAATCTCTACGATGATAAATACGACGGCTCCAAATGCCACTGGATAAATCCAATCTTCCCACGTAAGTGGAGCGGTCCCGAATAGCGTATGCATGAACGGAACATACGTGATGAACAATTGTAGGGCGATGAGCAGTCCAGATACGAGGAACGCGATTTTATTGTCGAAGAAACGACGATTGAACGCCGGAACCAACTCAGTGCGACAGTTATATAAGTGGAACAACTGTGCCATGACAATCGCATTTAAAGTAATGGTCTGTAATTTCTCGGTCGAGTAATCGAAATCTCCGAGCATGTAGTTGATCCATAAACTACCTCCCCCGATTAATATCGACACGAACGTGACACGGAAAATGTAATAGCGACTGAGAAGTGGTACGTTCGCTGGTCGTGGAGGACGCTTCATCGTACTCTCTTCAAGTGGTTCAAAGGCAATCGCCAATGAGAGCGTAATCGCGACGACCATGTTGACCCATAAGATTTGAACTGGGCTAAGTGGAGCTGCTGCCCCGAGTAAAATACTCATCGCAACGAGTAACGCCTGTCCACCGTTCGTAGGGAGTAGGAAGAGAATCGTTTTCTTCAAGTTGTCATAGACACGTCGACCTTCACGGACGGCGTTATAGATGGTTTTGAAGTTATCATCGACAAGAACCATTTGAGAGGCTTCTTTTGCGACTTCCGTCCCTTTGATCCCCATTGCGACCCCGATATCGGCACGTTTTAAGGCTGGTGCATCGTTCACACCGTCTCCGGTCATCGAGGTGATCAATCCATTCTCTTGTAACCCTTTCACGAGACGAAGTTTATCGTTCGGACTCGTTCGTGCGAATACGTCATTATGAACCGACGCTTCTTTGATTTCTTCATCAGACATGTCTGTCAGCTCTCGACCCTCGAGCGCACCTTCCACTTCCATACCGAGTTCTTTTGCGATGGCGACAGCCGTATCCTTATGGTCACCCGTGATCATTTTAATTCGGATTCCAGCATCGCGACACGCGGCGACTGCGTCAATCGCCTCTTGACGTGGCGGATCGACGATACCAAACAAACCGAGGAAAGTCAGACCATCTTCAACGTCCTCATGATCAATCGATTGTTTTGAACTGTCGACACGTTTTAATCCGGCCCCGAGGACGCGTTGACCGCGGTCGGCAATCTCTTTTCGTTTTTCATCCCAATACTCTTGTTTGAATCCGTCTGTTGTCGCCATATCAAACAAGCGATCCGGAGCCCCTTTGACGAAGATCATACGCTCGCCTTTATATTCAACGAGCGTCGCCATGTATTTGTACTCTGAATCAAATGGGATTTTAGAGATGACTTTAAGACGCTCAATCGGGCGCTCCGCTTTCTCAGCGACAGTTAATAAACAAGCTTCAGTAGGATCTCCGTTAATGACCCATTCTCCATCTTCTTCGTTCAACTGTGCATCGTTACACGTCTTTCCGACAGTCAATAGGTCAATCATTGACTCATCGTCATCCAAGTCAAACGGTTGACCGTTTAATTCTAAGTCTCCGTTCGGTGCATACCCGCTACCTGACACCTCAATGTCATGTTTCGCCGTCACGATTTGTTTGACGGTCATCTCGTTTTTCGTCAATGTTCCGGTCTTATCGGTACAGATGACCGAGACTGCGCCTAACGTTTCAACAGATGGCAGACTTCGAACAATTGCTTTTTGCTCAGCCATATTCCGAACCCCGAGCGCCAAGATAATGGAGATGACAGCTGGTAATCCTTCTGGAATGGCTGCGACTGCTAGACCAATCGTCGTTAACATGAGTTCGACTGGTTCATAATCTCGTAAGAAATAACCGAATGCATAAATAATGACAGAGATAATTAGGATGGCGATGGAGACCGTCTGTCCAAACTTCGTCGTCTGACGAATCAGTGGCGTCTTCACGGTTTGTACTTCTGAAATGGACGCATTGATTTGACCAAGTTCCGTACCTTCTCCGATTGCCGTCACAATGGCTTTCGCACTTCCCGTCGCCACACTCGTTCCTGAATAGACCATGTTTTTTCGATCTGCGAGCACGGCTTCTTCTTTGACGACGTCTGGTTTTTTCTCGACCGTTGTGGCCTCACCGGTCAATGCGGATTCTTCCACTTTAAATTTTTCCGCTTGAATGACCCTTGCGTCGGCGGGTACTTTGTCGCCTGCAGCGAGAACGAGAATATCCCCGACGACGAGATCACTTGAATCGATTTCGGATTGTTTACCATCGCGAATGATGGTCGCTTTCGTCTCTAACAACTTTTTGATTCCTTCAAGTGCTTCTTCCGCTTTATTCTCTTGGAGATAACCGACAACCCCGATGACCGTCACAACTAAGACGATGACAATCGTATCGATATATTCGCCAAGAAAACCGGTGACAATTGCCGCTCCTAAAAGGACGTAAACGAGAATATCATTGAACTGTCTTAAAAATTTTATAATTTCTGGCGTCTTCTCCTTTTCAGGTAGAACGTTCTTTCCGAACTCCTCCTGTCGATTGGTGACCGTTTGCTTCGAGAGACCAGATTCCACATCAGTCTCCACGTGGGATTGAACCTCGTCTACTTCGAGCGCATGCCATTCCCTGTTCTCGTTCTGCATGTTCTTTCCTCCTCGACCAATACTTTATGAAACATCTATCCCCTATCTGTTCCCAATCTGATTCGGCTCGACACGTCCAAACTTGTATAATTGATGTCATTTTTCAAAGAAAACGCTCCCATGATTTTTTGTTTCTTCATGTAAACGGTATCATGAATCAATTTTGATTTTTCTGATGAAAATGGCTTTACAGAAGCCTTTCAATCATTGAATATAGAAGAAATTATGAATGAATACAGATAGATAGAAAGAAGGAAGAGTTTATGGTCATTATTCAAGGAATTGCACTTTTACTGCTCATCCTCGCCTTGTTCACACTTTTCAGTTACAAGGCGCCATACGGAATGAAAGCGATGGGCGCATTGGCAGGTGCGGCAATCGCAAGCTTTCTCGTCGAAGCATTCAACGCATATGCCATCGGCGGATTACTGCCACTCCCTTTATATGAAGAAGTCGGGCAGGCAGCCGGTTCATTATCTGGTCCTGCTGCCGCAGCACTCGTTGCCATCGCACTCAGAATCAATCCCGTTTATAGTTTAATGATCGGGTTATCCGTGTCTGGTTTCGGGATCCTTCCTGGATTTTTCGCAGGATATATCCTAGCTCTGGCTGGCACACGAATCAATCGCTATCTTCCGACAGGTGTCGATATGATTTTCTACGTCATCGTGATGGCACCGCTCGCACGTCTCGTCGCTACTGGCGTGGACCCACTGGTTTCAAATACACTTGCACAAATCGGTGCAGTCATCGAACTCGCCGCGACGCAAAACCCTGTCGTCATGGGACTCGTTCTCGGTGGAATCGTTACTGTCGTTTCGACGTCACCTCTCAGCTCAATGGCTTTGACGGCGATGCTCGGATTGACAGGTGTGCCGATGGCGATTGCCGCTCTCGCGTTGACTGCATCCATTTCGATGAACTACCTGTTGTTCCGTCAACTGAAAATCGGTACGAAAAAAGACCAGCTTTCTGTAGCCATTGAACCGTTGACACAGGCCGACCTCATCTCGGCGAATCCAATCCCAATCTATAGTGTGAACTTTGTAGGAGGTGCAATCGCAGGATTGATTGTAGCGATGACCGGTATGATCAATGATGCCCCCGGGTCGGCTGCGGGTATTCCTGGTCTACTCGTCATGTATGGCTTCAACGACTGGCAGACCGTCACACTGACAGCTGTTGTTTTATTCATCCTTGGAATCGGATTCGGATTGATTGGAAGTCGACTCTTTAAAAACTTCCCGATTGTCCGTCATACGGAAAAAGTTGAATCAACAGAAGAAGATGCCGCATAAAAAAATCGATGCACGCTCGAACGGTTTGTTCAGCGGCATCGATTTTTTTATTTTGCTTTCGGGAGTGGGGTATCCAACCTTACAGGTGTCCGGTAGATTGGAAAGTAATTAGATAATCCATGCAATTGAATGTGCTTTGCATTTAATTGCTGATAAACCTGTTCGTTGAATACAAATTGACCAATGTAGTAAGGAAGCGGCTCATCTCCGGAAAAACTCATTTTAAAGTCATAGAGTGCATCCTGCCCGGTCGCCCCTCCTCCGAGATGAAGATGGAGTTTACCCTTTTCACCCGCCCGGCGAATCATTTCACTGAAGAGGAAATGGTTGGGACGGAGAGGTAAGTATTTCTTAAGAGACCCTCCAAGGTGATAATTGGCTCCCTCATCTCCGTACAATACCAGAACTCCTGCAACCACGGTGTTTTCAAACACAGCAAATAGAAATTCCGCTTCAAAGGATTCGCTCGTCAGTAACTGA
Source organism: Exiguobacterium sp. CH10 (assembly GCF_018617635.1). NCBI lineage: Bacteria > Bacillati > Bacillota > Bacilli > Caryophanales > Exiguobacterium > Exiguobacterium sp. CH10. The sequence continues at coordinate 702,260 of NZ_JACSKO010000002.1, read as the reverse complement.
GTGAAATAAGAATCGGTATAATAATAGTCTTCAATTGCATCCCGACGATTCATGGTCGCCTCATAAAGATGCATAAATGTGTGAATGTCTGAAGCGTCACCACGCACGACAGTCAACTGTTCACGGTTGGCTCGTTTCACGTTTCGCTTCGTCATTTTATGGAACCGCTCAGTCAAGTATTCATACGGTTCATCTAGTTGGACATGGACAGTCTGTCGTACTGGAACTGCTCTCCCGAATGTTTCCATAATCACCTCATCAATTCTTAATGGATGATAGCGAATCGTTTCGGTCACCGTTCTCTCATTCTCCTGACGTCTAATAAAATGTTGCCTTGCGACTTTCACTTCATCATCTGTGAACGTTCCAACACGAAACGGACCACCATATCCATAAGCTGTCACAAGATCATCATATTTTTCATTGATTCGGCGACGGATATATGGATATACAAGCATCCCTTTTGACGTGATGGCGAGAAACAGCTCTGGTGAGTCGTTCGATTCACAATTCACGTTGACATAATCAAAATGATCATACGCATCGCATGTTGTTAGATCCAACCATTTTTCCCATTCCATTTGGTCTTTGATGATTTTGAATTCCATCATCTCATCCCCTTTTCAGTAAGTGATTTCCATAACCACTTTTCCCATTAAAGGATGAGCACACCAGTGAAGAATTTAACTTTTTGTTGTTAACAATCAATATCCGTTTAAAGTAATTTACGAAATAAATATCGTGATTTCTTTTTACGTTTTTGGTTAAAAAAAGAACGAACTCGCACTCAGGCGAATTCGTTCTTATAGAATTCTTATGGAAATCAATCTACTGACATCACTTGACCCGTCTCGGACGATTGTCGAGCGAGTTCGATCATTTGCGTCGTGAGTGCCGCATCTTTTAATGATACGACAGGTTGCCGTGTCTGATAGCTTTCGGCTAATTGTTGATAATACATCAAATAGTCACCTTTCTCGACTTGAATTGTTTCAACCTCATCCGTCGATAAGATCCCAGTCTCTAACACGTCACTCGTAAACTGTCCTTGCTTCAGTGCCTCTTCCTGAGGATCAAGTCCGAACTTCACGAAACTACCTTTCGTTCCATGGACTTCGAACCGCGGAGTTTCGCCAGCGATGAATGGATTCGAGCGAAGATACACTCGCTTCTCTCCATAATAGAATGTCACATAGAATCCGTCGTCAGACTGTCCACCCTCGCGTTGAATCATCACATCCGCTTGAATCTTGTCAGGTTTTCCGAACAAGGCGAGCGTCTGATCGATGAGATGACTTCCTAAGTCAAACAAAATCCCTGATCCCGGACCTGCATTTTCACGCCAACGGTCCCGTACGTTCGGTCGGAAACGATCAAATCGGGATTCAATCACTTTCCACTCCCCTAACACATTTGAGTCGAGCAATGACCGAATTGTTAAGAAATCACCGTCATAACGACGGTTTTGATAAACGTTGACGATTCCCTCCGACTCCGCTTCGATGCTCATCAACTCAGACCCTTCTGCCGTGGTCAGAAATGCGGGTTTTTCAACCAACACATCTTTCCCAGCTTTGAGACAGGCAACAATCATCTCTTTATGTAAATGCGATGGTGTCGTAATGACATATAAAGAAGCATCCGTTTGAAGTGCCTCGTCTAATGTCGCATACACCGTGGCATCCGGTAATTCAGCCTTTACTTCATCCGGACGTGATGACACAACACCACTCACATTGAATGAATCAATTGCCTTTAAAAATGGCAGATGGAATGTATTCGCTGAAAAGCCGAACCCTACCAAAATGGTTTTAATCATGAAAACTCCTCCTTTTCGCTTTTATCATTGTATCAAAAAAAGGGTCCAAAGACCCTTATGCACTCATGCTCTCATCTAATCTGTATTCGAACGTATTGTACCCGTTTCGTGAATCGACAAAGACGAAACCGAAACGTGGATAATAACTATTTAGAAATTCATTGTCAGCGACACAATCTAGACGAATTGGTTCATCTTCATCGGCTTCCTCTAGTACGTGCTCCATGAGCTGCTGACCGACGCCACGACCTTTCAGCTTTTCGCTGACGACGATTCGATGGATATATTGTCCGCGCTCACTGTCGTCCCATAAGTTGTCATCCCAGTCGTCCGGGGGCAACAAGGCGATTGAAGCTAAAATTTGTTGGTCATCTTCAAAGACATAAACACTGCCTTCTGCAATGTCAGTGCGCACACGCTCTACGAGGTCCTGTTCCAAATATTCGGTCCATTGGTCGCTTCCTTGTTCATTTAGCGCTACGGCTCGTTGTTCGATTAGGTTCGCGATGTTGTTGGCATCGCGCTTCGTCGCGAGTCGAATCATAACGTCCTCCTTTAGTTATACAGTATTTGAAATACAAATATAACGGAGAACTGATTGCCTTTCAACCATCTTGCTCACTGCTGAAGTTCAAACGCAGTGACTTCGCCATCGTTCAATTGATAGCTGTAAGTTAAAGTGGCGTTGAGACTGTGTGAAACAGAACAATAGCGTTCAACAGATAGTTCAATCGCGCGTCGCACCCGTTCTTCCGACATGTCGCCTTTCAGAATATACAAGATGTGAATGGCTGTAAAGCGTTTTGGATGATCGATTGCCCGAACCCCGTCGATTTTCATCTCGAACGATTCTAGCGGTTGACGCATCTTATGCAAAATGGAGACGATATCGATCCCTGTGCATGACGCGGTAGCGTGAAGTAACATCTCTGTCGGACGAGGTCCAGTGTCGAGACCGCCCACGTCCTCGGATGCGTCAAGTGTCACTGTGTGCCCCGACGGCGTATGTGTCTCAAACGCCATACCTTGCTTCCATACGACTTCCATGTTCATTGTCTTCTCCCCCTATTTCATTTGATAGCAACCTATTCCCGCATTTGATGTATGATTAAGCTACAAATCGATTTTTAAGGGGTGTATGTTGTTGGATTGGTCCATTATTTTCAGTTGGGGGCTATATATCGTCCTCGGGTTAAACTTATTGTTCGCACTCGCCGTCATTTTTGCCGAAAGACGTGACGTTGGCGCGACCTGGGCCTGGTTGCTTGTCCTATTTTTCTTGCCGGTGCTCGGTTTTATCATTTACCTGTTCCTCGGACGACAACTCAAAAAGGATAACTTCTACAATTTGAGTGTGGAAGAACGCTCTTTTCATTCGCTACAAGTGGAAGCACAGCTCGAACAGATTCACACACGTCAGACGCAACTTGCGCAACCACTGTTCGAAAAGTATGACCAACTGCTTCAAATGAATTTGCGCTCTTCAAAATCTTTGATTAGTGTACATAACCGTTCCCTCATCTTACATGACGGCGAACAAAAGTTTAAAGCGTTGATGGATGATATTCGCTCCGCCGAAACCGAAATCAACATCCAGTACTATATCATCCAACGCGATGCTCTTGGACAAGCTCTTTTAAAGGAATTGATTGAACGAGCGAAAGCAGGTGTCAAAGTTCGGCTTCTTTACGACGCGGTCGGTTCTCGCAGTCTTCGGAACTCTGACTTCAAAGAATTAATTGCAAACGATGGGGAAGTACGTGTCTTCTTCCCACCGACACTTGGGATGATCAATTTCAAGTTGAACAACCGCAATCACCGAAAAGTCGTCATCATCGATGGGAAGATCGGATATGTCGGTGGATTTAATGTCGGGACCGAATACCTTGGACTTGTTGAGAAGTTCGGTTATTGGCGCGATACCCATTTACGTGTCGAAGGAGACGTCGTCTACAATCTTCAACACCGATTCATCCTGGACTGGAATTACTCAGGTCACCGTAAACATGATCCGGAGAATACGTTTTGCTTTGCGAGACATGAGATTAAAGACAATTCGCCGATGCAAATCGTAACGAGCGGTCCAAACTCGGATACCGAACATCTAAAAAATATGATGATTAAAATGATTATGTCAGCGAAACGACGGGTCGTCATCCAAACCCCTTATTTTATACCAGACACGAGTTTTATGGATGCATGTAAAATGGCACTCAACTCCGGCGTTCAGATGGACATCATGATCCCAGGAAAACCGGACCACCCGTTCGTCATGTGGGCGTCGCTCTCCTTCCTCGGAGAATTGCTCGATTATGGGGCAAACGTCTATCTGTATGATGAAGGCTTCCTCCACGCGAAGACACTTGTCGTCGATGATGAGATTGCGACTGTCGGAACGACGAATTTGGATGCCCGAAGTTTCCGTCTCAACTTTGAAGTGAACGCAGTCATTTACGACGAACGCGTCGCCCTCGAACTTGTTTCCTTATTTGAGACAGACACGTCAGTCAGTCGAACGTATACGATGGAAGACTATGAAAAGCGGAAATGGACAGTACGTGCTCGGGAAGGTGTCTCACGACTCCTCAGCCCGATTTTATAACGAAAGAAGCAGAGCTCGGTGCTCTGCTTCTTTTTCATTTTATAGTTTGAATCTTGAGACGAGGTCTTGTAATTCTTCCGCCATCGTCGCGAGTGCCCTCGCCGATTGTGACACTTCTTCAATCGATTTCAACTGGTCGTCTGTCGTCGCTGCGACTTGTTTGGAGACACTTGAGTTCTCGTCGGCGATGTCAGCAATTTGGGATGCGGTCGCAGCTACTTCTTGGACGTTTGCCGCAATCTCCTCGACTGTTGCCGTCACATCTTCGATTCGCGGTGTCATCGCGACCGTTCGCTCTTTGATTTTCTCAAATCGATCTGCCGTCATTTCTGAAGAAATGAGACCGGCTTTCGTATGAGTGGATACTTCTTGCATCAGGTGGACGGATTGCTCCGTCTCCTGTTTGATGCGGTCAATCAATGCCGCAATTTGTTTAGTCGACTGTTGGGATTGTTCCGCCAGCTTTCGAACCTCGCTCGCCACGACGGCGAACCCTTTCCCGTTTTCACCAGCACGTGCCGCTTCAATCGCTGCGTTCAAAGCGAGCAGGTTCGTCTGTTCAGCAATCCCATTGATGACCGAGACGATTTCTCCAATCTCACTTGAACGATGTGCCAACGATTGGATGACACTCTCAAACGTGACGACCGATGCATCGATTGCCTGCATCTGTTTAACGTTCTCTCGCACGGTCGTTGACCCATCTTCCGCTTCGTTTGACGTCTCACGTGATAGTTCAGACACGTCCATCGAGCTCTCTGAGATACGCATGATTCCGGATGTGATGGCCTGGAGTGACGTCGCGTTGTCATCAAGTTGACGTTTTGAACCATCGGCACTGACTGCCATCTGGTCGACCGCACGAGCAATCTGTTCAGACGAAGCGGTATTATGTGCGGAGTTTGCCATCAATTCCTGAGAAGATGCTGCTACTTGACTAATTGAATCGTCTAGACGAAGTAATACCATTCGCAGTGAGGCACTCATCTCATTGAAACTCTCTGAAACGCGACCAATCTCATCGTTCGATAAGACGGAGATCGGTTCAGTCAAATCGCCGGACTTGATCCGTTCTGCTCCCTCGGTTAATAAGCGTAGAGGGCGCAAGATCGACCGAAGAACGAAGTATAGAAGAATAGCAGCCACACCGAACATACCGATAATGACGAGCACGGTCGTCCAAAGGATGCCGACAGTCTCGTCTTGAATTTCACCATCGTATAGGGTCCCTGTGATTTTCCACCCTGTGAGCGGGTTCGTCACGAACGCTTTTTCGACACCCTCCCCATTCTCTTCAGCGGACAGGATTCCCTCATCTGTTGCAAAAACAGATTCCATCGATGACTCTTCTGATTTCTCTCCGACAGCAATCGATGGATGAATGACGACTTGTCTGGCCTCATCGAAGATGGCCACATATCCTTCTTCACCGATTTGAATATTCTTTGCGACTTCTGCAATATCATTCACGTCCACATCAACCGCAACGACCCCGCGACCATCTGCCGTCTTTTTAGAGACCGTGATCATCATTTTTTGAGAAGCGGCGTCTACGTATGGATTCGTGATGGCGACGTCTTGACCACTCGCTTCTGCCGCCTCATACCAAGGACGAGTCCGTGGATCGTACCCTTTCGGCAATTCTTGCTCAGGATAGATCGTCATCGTACCTTCCGCTGAGGCAAAATAAATATTTGTCACTTTAGGGTGTGTGTCTAAGTATTCCGTGAGCTTTTCTGCTAACGCTTGATTGTCTTCACCTTCTTCATAGATGGATGCATCAATCCGATTGGAGAAGAATGAAATGTCCGTCTGAATCGGAGCAATCAAATTCGTCACTTCATTATTCATCCGGTCTACCCCCGAATTGGCAGACTGGATCATTTGTGACTCGATTTTTTGTTTCGCCTGCGTATAAGCGACGACCCCGATCAATGTTGCTGGAATGAGTAGTAATAGAACTGATAAGACAATTAATTTTTGTTTGATGCTGATGGTACGTTTCTGTCTCATAAAACATCTCCTTACCCCGAATAGAATGTTCAAGAAGCATCGGTATGGGGTACCGAATCCTCCTTGGGTTACTTACAATATCGGTTACGAAAAATAGATTTTAATCATTGATTGAATTATTCGAAAATTATTTTTCGGAAACTGAAATGGAGTTTCACTTTATTCGTAACATAATGACAAATCATTATATTCGTAATCTGAAATGTATTCAGTTAACATATCGGAAAAGGGGGTAAAAATATGAACACATTATTGGAAGAAATCAAAGCGTATAAAGATCAATTCAAGCAAAAAGCACCAGCCGAAAAACAACGTTTGATGGCGCAGGCGACACAAGAATTGAAAGAATCAGGAGTGGCTACCGGTTTAGCAGTCGGGGATCAAGCTCCGCTGTTTGAATTGCCTCATGCGGATGGGACAGAAGTCGGTTTGAAAACACTTCTTGAAAAAGGACCTGTCATAGTCACGTTTTATCGCGGTGGATGGTGCCCATACTGTAACCTCGAACTCCGAGCGTATCAGCGAGAATTGGCACAAATTGAGGAAAAGGGTGCGACGCTCGTGGCAATCAGCCCGGAGACTCCGGATTACTCACTATCTACGAAAGAGAAGAATGAGCTCGATTTTTACGTGTTGAGCGATGTGGATAATCAAGTCGCACGCCAATTTGACCTTGTCTTTGATATGCCGGATTATTTGATTGAGATTTATGAGGCATCTGGTCTTCACGTCGATGCACATAACGGCAATGAGGACTGGCAACTTCCGAAGCCAGCGACGTTCATCATCCAACCGGATGGTACGATTTCATTCAGTGATGTGCCCGCTGACTATACAGAACGAGTAGACCCGAAAACGGTCGTTGAGAAACTATAAATGAAAAAGGAGGTGACGTGTGTCATCTCCTTTTCTGTAACCCATTCGATTAATCGTCTTCATTTATAAAATTCCTCATGTAGAATTCCATACACCATGCTATCGGTCCATTCATTCTTATTCCAATAGTCCTTCAAGAAATGAGCTTCTTTTCTCATTCCAATTCGCTCGCATAATTTTTGGGAAGCGACATTTCTTGCGTCAAGATTGGCTTGTATTCGATGTAAGTTGAACTCCTGGAACAATTTTTCAAGTAATCCTTTAACTGCTTCAGTCGCAAGCCCTTTTCCTGAATGTGAATCAGAAAAACAATACCCGATTTCTACCGTTTCTTTCATTCCCGTATACCAGACCGTCAGATCTCCAATCACTTCATCTTGATGTACGACCGCTAAATTTAACGTACCTGTCTCGGTAAGAGTAGAATTCGTTAGTTTTTTAGTAAACGCTTCATTCATATTCTCAGAAGTCCAAGGGTCATGCAAAAGATATCTACACACGTCTGCATTTTTATAGATGTTGAATGTGGCAGGCAGATCGCTATTCTTGAATGGTCTGATTTCTAGACGTTCAGTGGTAAATTCCAGATCGATTCCCCCTTGTAGATGGTGATGAATATCCTATGAACACTCACCACCTTACAACTTTATGGTGCAATGATAAATTGCTCAACGCGCTTGAGAAGTATTTCAAGTAAGCGTAGTGACCGATATGTATCTCCTGTGTACTCGAGACTATGATTCATCTCTTCGACAATCTCGAGTTCGGTCATGGCCAGATGTTCAAGATGCTTCATTCTCTCATCTACATAATGTTGGTCCGCCGTTCCCATGAGAACGAGCTGTTCACCTTTATGAGACAGGATTGCTTCGTATATGTCGTCTTGTTTCAACAACGGTGTCAACCAAACCAATTTGGCATCATGAAACACGTTTCGGGTAAGCTCACTTGCCATCGCCATCGTACCGAGCGATTTTCCGATGATTATGTATTCATTAACAGAATGGGATTGTAGCACTTGATCGATGACGAGACGAACGTCGTCAACAATCGCCTTAGATACATCGACTGAATCATACCGCTCATCCCGATAGTTGTAGTTGACTTCAAGAACGTTCAACCCATTTTCTAAACAAAGTGCTGTCGTATATCGAAACATCGGGGAATCATTCGTATATCCGTATCCGGGCAACAACATCACGAGCGTGTCAGATGACGAATCAGGCTTCATATACGAATACGAGATAGATATTCCGTTTGTCCCGACGACGTGACCATCTGTTACTTCATACATATCGTCCCCTCATTTCTGCAAAAGTTGCGTGTCATGGTGATGAATCATCGTTCCAATGATCTCTCCTTGGAGAATCCGATGAATGGCGTTCCGTTCCTTGAAGTCGAACAAGTGAATCGGCAAACCGTGGTCTCTAGCGAGGAGTAATGCCGATTGATCCATCACTTTCAAGTTATGAGCGATGACGTCGTTATAGTGTAGGGTTTCGTATTGACGCGCCTCCGAGTCCAACCGAGGGTCTCGGTCAAATACGCCGGAGACACCGTTCTTGGCCACAAACAAGGCGTCGCATCCCACTTCGATGGCACGCTGAACAGCCGGGTAATCTGAAGAGACGAACGGTTGACCGTTACCGCCTGCGAAAATGACGATATACCCTTTTTTCAAATGATTGACGGCCCGAAGCTGAATGTATGGCTCGGCTACACTTGGCATTGGAATCGACGTCATGACGCGTACTTCTCGACTGGCATCACGTTTCAAGATGCCACGCAGCATCAATGAGTTCATGACTGTCCCGAGGGTCCCGATGCTGTCAGCTTCCACTCGATTGATGCCCCACGCTTCTGCTTGATTCCCTCGGAAGAGATTTCCCCCGCCGACCATGACACACACTTCAACCCCGCTATTTGCGAGTGACAAGATCTCCTCTGCAATCAGGCTGAGGCTCATTTCATCAAAATTATCCGGTCCATCACCAGCTAGAGCGGCTCCACTTAACTTGATACAGATTTTTCGGTGTTCCATCATTCCCCAACCCTTCATTTGGAATTTTTTGTTCAATTCAGTATAGAAAAGTTATTGCGGATAGACAACGATTTGAAAGAATATATTTAGGATTTTGAATTATGTCCAATGTCCTAAAACAAAAAAAGACCGTAGAACATTCTACAGTCACTAAGCTTAGGCACCCATAATCGAATCATGACGGGTCGTTTCCCAACCATACGCCACTTCACGGAGTAACAATTCACCAAACTCCCGATCCTTTTGGTCGATGACCTGCCCTTGTTTCCGCTCATAAAATGTGCGGAATGGGTTCATCTCAAGCGCCCAAATCAAAAGTCCCGCCTCGCACATTGATTGGACGGCATGTTCAAGGAGAGCGGACCCGATTCCGTTCCCTTGATGATTTTCCAAAATATAAATGGCATACACTTCGTTCGTATGGTCTGGATACTCACCCGTACGCTCTTCTCCGTAAAGGACGAAGCCCACAATCTCATCATCCACGATCGCCACAAAGCCGGCGACTTCCTGCCGACGAAGCGCTGTGCGCAATCGTTCTGCCCATTCGATGGAACCGGACGAAACTTTCAATAAATACTCAGTCGGTACGATCCCCCGATAGGTAGTACGCCATCCGTTCACACGCACTCTCGCAATCCCATACACATCATCTGGTTTGGCGACTCGAATGTCCAATGTGACCCCCTCCTAACCCGAAGCTTTACAAATAGTTTACCACAAATCCCCAACTTGCAATCCGAGATTATGTGAATTTTCATCGTTCTTCTGCCATAAAAAAGAGCCGCCACCTCTACTGAGGCAACGACTCTCTCGGTTTATGCGACTTCTTTTGATTGCACTGGTGCAGATGTCGTCAACGGCTTCTTCAAGAATGAAAGGAGCAATGCACCGACGAGGGCACCTGTCAAGATGGCAACGGCATAGAGTCCCATGCTCATCGCGACATTTCCAGCACCTTCAAGAAGTGGGAAGACGAAGATTCCACCGTGTGGGGCCGGTAATTGAATCGTGAAGAATGCTGACAATCCGCCTGCGATTGCAGAACCGAGGATGGCAGATGGTAGGACGCGAATCGGGTCAGCAGCAGCGAACGGAATGGCCGCTTCGGTGATGAATGAAGCACCCATGATGTACGCAGTCTTACCAGCTTCACGCTCTTGTTTCGAGAATTTCTGACGAGCAAATACGGTTGATGCAAGTGCGACAAGGATTGGTGGTACCATTCCACCCGCCATGACGGCTGCCATGACTTCTTGGTTTCCTGCTGTGAGGGCTGCCGTACCGAACACGTATGCTGTCTTGTTGATCGGACCACCCATATCGACTGCCATCATACCACCGACGATGACACCGAGAAGGATCGCATTCGCGCCACTCATGCTGTTCAACGTATCCATCAACCATGTCATAAGTGCTGCGATCGGTTCATTAACGACAAGCAACATGATCATACCTGAGATAAACGATCCAAGTAACGGATACAAAAGAACTGGCTTGATCCCTTCAAGCGAAGCAGGCAATTTCGCGAGTGCCTTTTTCAAGAAGAGGACAACATAACCTGCCAAGAAACCGGCAATGAGGCCACCGAGGAATCCGGCGTTCCCTTGGTTTGCGAGTACCCCTGCGACGAGACCTGGTGCGAGACCTGGACGATCGGCAATCGACATCGCGATGAAACCTGCAAGAATCGGAACGAGGAAGCCGAATGCAGCTCCACCGATTGTCATCAACTGTGCTGCGAATTCATTGTAAGATGGATCATCCGGGTTAGCAGAGTTGATGCCCCAGAAGAAACTGATTGCGATCAAGAGACCACCTGCGACGACGAGTGGTAGCATCGCAGATACACCGCTCATCAAGTGCTTATAGACACCTGTACGTTGTTCTTTCGGTGCACCAGACGTTTTGGAAGCTTCATATACCGGCGCATCTTGATTGACGGCACGATTGATGAGTTCTTCCGGTTTCCGGATTCCTTGTGCGACCGGTACTTCGATGACACGTTTTCCGGCGAAACGCTCCATTTCTACGGCTTTGTCCGCTGCGACGATGATAGCTGTCGCACGATCGATGTCTGCCCGTGTAAGCTCGTTCTTCACTCCAGTAGAACCATTCGTTTCGACTTTAATATCGACACCCATCGCTTCCGCTTTTTGTTTCAAGCTGTCCGCCGCCATATACGTATGGGCGATTCCTGTCGGACAAGCCGTGACCGCTAAGATGAACGGTGCATCTTCATTCATCGGTTTGACGACTTCCGGCTTCTCTTCAGCCGCTTCCTTCTCCTCGATGGCACGGATGACATCGCTTTCAGAAGTTGCTGCATAGAGGCGCTCTTGGAATGCTGGGTCCATCAAATAGACCGATAATTTAGAGAGCGTTTCAAGGTGTTCGTTATTCGCGTTCTCCCCTGCCGCAATCATGAAGAAAAGGCGGCTTGGTTGACCGTCCAACGCTTCGTAATCGACTCCTTCTGAACGTCCGAAGGCGATTGCTGGTGTTTGGACAGCACTTGTTTTCGCGTGAGGGATGGCAATCCCTTCTCCGAGTCCAGTCGTGCTCTCGCTTTCACGTTTTAAGATGGCGTCACGATATCCGTCGCGGTCAGATAGTTTGCCGGCACGGTCGAGGACATCGACGAGTTCTTCGATGACCTCACGCTTAGAGCTAGCACGAAGATTCAATTGAATCGTATCGCGTTGAAGCAAGTCCGTGATTTTCATGTTGTTTCCTCCATTCGTTTGAGTGGTGTGAGTTGTACTTGATCAATCAATCGATCAATATCTTCTTTTGAACAAAGACCAAACGTATATGCGGACGCACTACCTGTTGTGACAGCGTAGCGGAACGCCTCCTGTTCGCCTTTTTCTTTGACGTTTGCGACAAATCCGGCAACGAGTGAATCTCCGGCACCGACTGAGTTGACGAGTTTACCGACCGGTGTGTTCGCCGTGACCGCGCCGTCCTTGTTGACGAGTAGTGCTCCATCCCCTGCAAACGAAATGATGACGTTTTTCGCGCCACGTTCGACGAGCTGCTCCGCATAAGGAAGCGCGTCCTCAAACGTCTCGATTTCTGTGTCGAACAATTCGCCTAACTCGTGATGGTTCGGTTTAATCATCAACGGTTCGAGCGAAAGGACTTCAAGCATGGCGTCTTTCGTCGTATCGACGACGAAGTCGGCACCTTTTTCGCGAATCGATTCAGCGATCGTCCGGTACAATGAGTCCGGTAAATTGCTTGGGATACTTCCTGCAAGAACGACGATGTCACCTTCATCGACTTGGTCGAACTTCGCTTTCAATTGTTCGAGTTCACCATCCGTGATGTTCGGTCCGCTCGCGTTCAATTCGGTCTCTTCTTTTGCACGAATCTTGACGTTGATTCGAGTATTTCCGTTCACTTCAACAAAATCCGTGTGCACACCATGGTCGACGAGCGACTTTTTGATGAAATCACCTGTCGTTCCACCGATAAAGCCAAGCGCTTTCGTTTCTTTTTCATATTCTCGAAGCACGATCGAAACGTTGATCCCTTTTCCACCTGCACGTTCGGTCGTTTCTTCGATTCGGTTCACTTCTCCTAAATTTACTTCTGGTAATGTCACATAGTAATCAATAGAAGGGTTGAGTGTTAACGTGTAAATCATTTCGCATTCACCACCTTTGTTATTGTTTGGATGGAACTCATTGATGCATCGCTTGATGTGATCAATTGCGCAGCGTCCAACGTGGCGACTCGGCTGAACGTTCGTTTCCCGATTTTCGATGCGTCCGCGAGCACGTATGACGTCTGTGCCAATTCAATCGCCGTCTTTTTGACAAGCGCTTCTTCTGGGTCCGGTGTCGTGTAGCCTGCGTCAAGGTCGATTCCGTTCATTCCGAGGAAAGCGAGGTCAACTCGATAATTCATCATGCTCTCGCGGGCATTGTATCCAACGAGCGCTTGAGTCGACCGTTTCAATTCTCCGCCGATCACAAACGTCTTAATATCAAGATCAAATAATTCATTCGCTATCGGTAGACTGTTTGTGACGACTACAATTTTCTTTCCTTCTAAAAACGGTACCATCGCCTGAGTCGTTGTCCCGGCATCTAAATAGATTGACATCCCATCTTCAATGAATGTTGCGGCCTTCCGTGCAATCGCAACTTTTTCATCGACGAAACGATCTCGTTTCTCTTCAAATGTCGGTTCTTCGTCAGGAGTCGCGATGAGTGTCGCTCCCCCGTGCACCCTTGCCAGATATCCTTCCGCTTCGAGGTCCGTCAAATCACGACGAATCGTCGACTCGGATGAATCCGTCAAATCAACCAACTCTTTCAATTTGACGACTTTCTGCTCAGATAAGCGTTGTAATATCAACTGATGTCGTTGTTTCGTTAACATCTTGTTCCCTCCATATGTCTAATATAAAGCGTTTTCATTATAAAAACAACTAAAATCATTCAAAAACATTCAGATACATTCAATTTGTCACAATTATAACATAAAAAACGGTCATATAATGACCGTTTTTTATGTTTATGACTGTTTTCTTAACCATTCCACCACTTCTTGGACGAGTTTTGGATGAATCGGTTCATCAATCGCCTCACGGTATTCTTTATGAAGCGTCAGAAGAGAATGCGGTGAATCTCGCTTCACGAGAAGGTGATTCATGTCATCGATGATCGAGGACGTAACCTCCCCTTTCGTCTGAATCATATGGACGTGCTCCGGTGGGACTTGTACGTCACGCCCTCCTGTAATCGCAAGGACCGGAACAGTGACATGTTCTAACCGCTCCCGTACGTCATACGAGGCATGTTCGCGAATCCATTTTGCGTTCACGACTTGTCCTCTATATTTAAAAGCGGAGACGTTCGTGCGTAAAGATCGCTCGAGCAAGTCATCCTGCCGCTGTCTTACCTTTTTCGCCACCCCTGTCACCCGGTAAAACATGCCTTTTAATCCTTTGACACGTTCGACGTCCTTTGCTAAGGCGTCTGCCTGATATAAAAACATCTGTTTCGATGACTCATGGAACCCTGACAATAAAATGAGTCCATCGGATTTCGTCTCCAATTGTACAGCTGGCGCAAGAACTGCCCCTTCACTATGACCGAGTATATAGAGATGGTTGACATCTGCGAGTTGTCGAATCGTCCGCACGACTAGAATCGCATCGTTAATCAAATCATGTAACCCGACCTTATTGAAGTCACCATCCGACTTCCCGATTCCTTGTTTGTCATACCGAAAGACGTTATAGCCATGATCGTATAGCGCCTCAGCTAATTTTCCGTACGTATTAAAGCCGACGCCACCCATATTCCCGTCACGGTCACTTGGTCCGCTTCCACTCAACATGACAATGGTCGCCCGAGGCTCCTCATGCGAAAGAAAAGTTCCTGCAATCGTTCCATATGCTGTCGTAATCGTCATCTCTTGTTTCATCGTATCGCCTCCACTTCTATCATACCCGAAACGAACGACCAAAAAAATATGTCGTCGCCTGTACCGTTTCTTAACTAACCTTTTATCTACTCAAAAAAGGTGCCCGCTCTCTCGAACGGGCACCTTGATTGATTTGATTTCTTATACGCCTTCGTATGCTGCGTACATGATTTCTTTCAACTCTTCAACGAGCGGCATTTTCGGGTTTGCCGTCGTACATTGGTCTTCGAATGCGTCGACTGCCATTTTGTCAATCTTCGCATCGAGTTCTGCTTTCTTGATGCCTTGTGCTTTGAACGAGAGTTTGATGTTCAAACGTTGACCGAGCTCGATGATCGCTTGGACGAGTGACTCGACACCTTCGGCTGTCGTACTTGCCGGGAGGCCGAGGTAACGTGCGATTTCTGCGTAACGCTCGTCTGCGATGAATGACTCATATTTCGGGAACGCCGCAAGTTTTGATGGGCGTGTCGCGTTGTAACGGATGACGTGTGGCATAAGGATTGCGTTCGTACGACCGTGTGGTACGTGGAACTCTCCACCGATTTTGTGAGCGATCGAGTGGTTGATTCCAAGGAACGCGTTCGCGAACGCCATACCAGCCATCGTTGAAGCGTTGTGCACTTTCTGACGTGCTTCCGCATCGCTACCGTTTTCATACGCTTTTGGTAGGTAGTCGAAAATCATCTTGATGGCGCGGAGGCAAAGACCGTCCGTGTAATCATTCGCCATGACTGAAACGTATGCTTCGATCGCGTGCGTCATGACGTCCATTCCTGTGTCAGCCGTAATTGATGCTGGCACGGTCATGACGAACTCAGGGTCGACGATGGCAACGTCTGGTGTGATCGCATAGTCGGCAATCGGATATTTTACGTTACGTTTTTTGTCTGTGATGACGGTGAACGGTGTCACTTCAGAACCTGTACCAGAAGTTGTCGGGATGGCGATAAACATTGATTTGTTACCGAGCGTCGGGAACTTGTACGTCCGTTTGCGAATATCCATGAATTTCTGACGAAGGTTTGAGAACTTCTCTTCTGGACGTTCGTAGAAGAGCCACATTCCTTTCGCAGCATCCATCGGTGATCCACCACCGAGTGCGATAATCATGTCTGGTTGGAAGTGACGCATCGCTTCGGCACCGTTCATGACCGTTTCGACAGATGGGTCTGGTTCGACTTGGTCAAAGATGCGATACTCGACGCCTGCAGGCAAGTTTTTGATGACTTTGTCAGCAAATCCGAGTTTGACCATCATTTCATCCGTGACGATCATCGCCCGTTTTTTCGTTGTGAGCGATTGAAGGTATTGCACCGAGTTTTTCTCGAAGTAGATTTTTTCAGGTACTTTGAACCATTGCATATTCACGCGACGTCTCGCCACCTTTTTCACGTTGAGTAGATGTTTCGCCGTCACGTTTTCTGAGACGGAGTTTTTACCGTATGACCCACAACCGAGCGTGAGGGATGGTGTCATTTCGTTATAAAGGTCACCGATTCCACCGTGTGCTGAAGGTGAGTTGACGATGATACGGCAAGCTTTCATGCGAAGACCGAAGTCAAGGATGGCATCGTCATCTGTTGAGTGGATGACCGCTGTGTGACCGAGACCACCGATTTCGAGCATTTTTTCAGCGATCGCAAATCCTTCTTCACGTGACTGTACTTTATAAGCGCCGAGAACCGGGCTCAACTTTTCATGAGAAAGAAGTTCAGTTGCGCCGACCGTTTCGAGTTCAGCGATCAAGATTTTCGTATCAGCCGGTACTTTGAGACCTGCTTTTTCAGCGATCCACGCTGCTGGCTTCCCGACGATTTCTGGGTTGACCGCACATGTGTCCGTGCGAATGACAAGTGTTTCGAGTTTCGCTTTTTCTTCAGGTGAACAGAAGTAGCAACCGAGTGCCGTCATTTCTGCCTTCACTTCTTCGTAAACTTCTTGGTCGACGATGATTGCTTGTTCAGACGCACAAATCATACCGTTATCGAACGTTTTTGAGAGGATGACGTCTGAGATGGCACGTTTCACTTTCGCAGTCTTATCGATGTAAGCCGGTACGTTACCAGGTCCGACACCGAGTGCTGGTTTACCAGTCGAGTAAGCCGATTTGACCATCGCTGCCCCACCAGTCGCAAGAACCATCGCCACACCTGGGTGATTCATGAGTGCTTTTGTTGCATCGAGTGACGGAACTTCAACCCATTGAATCAAGTTTTCAGGAGCACCTGCCGCTACCGCTGCGTCACGAAGGACACGTGCAGCTTCACTTGAACATTGTTGAGCGGATGGGTGGAACGCGAAGATGATTGGGTTACGTGTCTTGATGGCGATGATCGCTTTGAACATCGTTGTCGATGTTGGGTTTGTGACCGGTGTGACCCCAGCGACGACACCGACTGGTTCTGCGATGTATGTGATTCCGTTTTGAACGTCGTCTTCAAGAACGCCAACTGTTTTTTCTCCACGGAGTGAGTTGTAAATATATTCTGTCGCGAAGATATTTTTGATCATCTTGTCTTCAAAGACACCGCGACCTGTTTCTGTATGTGCTAGTTTCGCAAGTGCGACGTGTTGCTCAAGACCAGCGAGCGCCATCGCTTGTACGATTTCATCGATTTTCTCTTGGTCGAACGTCATCAACGTATCGAGTGCGGCATGTGCACCCGCTACGAGCGCATCCACCATTTGTTCTGCCGTAGTTTCCACTTTTGCTTTCTCTTTGACTGCCATGTTAGGTTCCTCCTCATAATTGAGAGCTTTTAATGAACATATTGACTTGATGGAAGACACAATGTGATGACTGCTTTCAAGAGATTGTGCTTTCCTTCACATTCATAGAATACAATGTTTTTCAGAGTTTGTGGGTGACAACAATGTGAACTCTTTCACAATATTTTTTTGTCATTTGTTGATAGGTCTTGATTTTTAAGTGTGTCCTCAGTAAAATCGAATACGTTTTCATGAAAATAAGTAATTCTGTTTATGTAAACGCTTACATCAATTGTGTCGAATCTATTTCTACTATGATGTATGAATCATCACATCAACCCGTTTTTAGGTTCAACTGCACCTAACTCGTGTATAATAAAAATAGAACCTAACTAGGAAGTGAATCTACTATGCCGAAACAAGATGCTGCGGACCAGTTTGTCAAACTGATCCCTTTAATTCGTCGTAAACTGCTACGTCGATCTGATTTCCCACAAATTCCGAACTTGAACTTCTCTCATTTCCATCTGTTGATGTTGATTGAGGACGAGGGAGCTGTCACAAACGGACGAATTAGTGAAACACTCTCCATCGCGCCGCCAAACGTTACCCCGCTCATCACGAAGCTGTTAAATGAAGGATATATTACACGCGTACCGGATGAACGAGACCGTCGTGTCATTTGGAACCAGTTGACGGAGAAAGGTGAGCGTATTTTACTTGAACGGAGAGACTCGTTCCGGAGGCTTTTTGAGGAGCGTCTCGCCTTCTTAAATGAGGATGAAACCGACCGCCTCATTGACAGTTTGAAGACGCTCACCGAGATTGTTGAGAAGATGGATAAAGGCGACGAGTAAAACTTTTCTCGTCAATTCAAGCAACTTCTTATATAATCTGTAATGAATCTACGTACAAATGGAAAGAGAGATGACATGTAATGGGTCGTAAATGGAACAACATTAAAGAGAAGAAGGCATCAAAAGACGCGAACACGAGTCGCGTCTATGCTAAGTTCGGTCGCGAGATTTATGTAGCCGCCCGTCAAGGGGAACCTGATCCTGAGTTGAACCAGTCATTAAAATTCGTTGTGGAGCGTGCGAAGACGTATAACGTGCCTCGTGCGATTATCGATCGCGCGATCGATAAAGCAAAAGGTGGCGACGAGGAAAACTTCGATGAGCTTCGTTATGAAGGTTTCGGACCGAACGGCGCGATGGTCATCGTCGATACGTTGACGAATAACGTGAACCGTACAGCATCTGAAGTACGTGCCGCTTTCGGTAAAAACGGAGGAAACATGGGAGTCAGCGGCTCGGTCGCCTACATGTTTGATGCGACCGCCGTCATCGGTGTCAATCAAATGTCGGCAGAAGATGTCCTTGAACTCATGATGGAACATGACCTCGACGTTCGTGACGTCATCGAGGAAGACGAGACGGTCATCGTCTATGCCGAGCCAGAAGCGTTCCACGCCGTCCAGACTGCATTCAAGTCTGCAGGGGTTGAAGAGTTTGCTGTGGCGGAGTTGACGATGCTTCCACAAAATGAAGTGTCGCTCGATGACGATTCAAAAGCACAGTTTGAAAAATTAATCGATGTGCTCGAAGACTTGGAAGATGTTCGCCAAGTTTATCACAACGTCGATCTGTAACACGTTAGCGATAACTTTCACGAGTTATCGCTTTTTTTCATAATCGATTTGACAAGGGTCACATCATATGTTAAATTTCAAAAAGTCTTTATCATATTAAAGTGATACCAAGAGAAAGAAATTGTGAAAGGTGTTGGATGGATATGAACGCAGTATTACTTGCAGTCATCGTCTTATTTGCACTCGCCATCAGTCGTGTGCACATTGTATTGTCCTTAATATTAGCTGCGCTTGTCGGAGGGCTTGTTGGAGGGCTCGGATTTAACGATACGTTGACCGCCTTCAGCGACGGTCTTGGCGGCGGAGCAAGCATCGCCCTTAGCTATGCGCTTCTCGGGGCATTCGCCGTCGGATTGTCGAAGACGGGTCTCCCAGACGTCTTAGCTGAAAAGTTAATTGCGATGTCAGGTCGTGACGTGTCAGGCAAGCGCGTGATGTACGTCAAAGCGTTCTTGTTGTCGCTTCTCTTATTGTTGTCAATCAGCTCACAAAACGTACTCCCGATTCACATCGCCTTTATCCCGATTGTGATTCCACCGTTACTCGTCTTATTCAATGAATTGAAATTAGACCGCCGTCTTGTTGCGACAATCTTGACGTTTGGTCTCGTGACACCGTATATGTTGCTACCAGTCGGGTTCGGTGGCATTTACTTGAATGAGATTTTGATTGCAAACGTTGAAGCGAACGGCTTAGCTGTCGGAGACGTCAATATCATCTCGATTATGGGAATTCCGGCATTAGGGATGGTCGTCGGATTGATTGCCGCGTTCATTCACTACCGGAAACCACGAACGTACGAAACGATTGCACTCGGACCATCTGACTATGAAGTTCGTCAAATGAGTGGCTTCAAGATGATCATGACGCTTGCCGTCGTTCTCATCGTCCTCGTCGTCCAATTGCAGACGGAGTCGATGATTGCTTCAGCGGTGACAGGACTAATCTTACTCTCGATTTTCCGCCTCATCCCTTGGTCAGAGGCCGATGACATCTTCACGAGCGGGATGCGCATGATGGCATTCATCGGTTTCGTCATGATTGCCGCTAGTGGATTCGCAGCCGTTATTCGTGAAACAGGTGCCATCGATCCGCTCGTCAACGGTGCGAGCGATTTGATGGGTGATTCTAAAATGATTGCAGCTCTTGTCATGTTACTTGTCGGACTCGTCATTACACTTGGCATCGGCTCGAGCTTCTCAACTGTTCCAATCATTGCGGCCATCTTCGTACCGCTTTGTGTACAGTATGGCTTCTCTGTCGAGGCGACGATTGCCATCATCGGGACTGCAGGTGCTCTTGGTGACGCCGGGAGTCCTGCGAGTGACTCGACCCTCGGACCTACGAGTGGATTGAACGCTGACGGTCAACACGATCACCTTCGTGAAACGGTTTGGCCAACGTTCTTACACTACAACATTCCACTCATCATCTTCGGGGTGATTGCCGCGATGGTGCTTTGATCATTTTTTCCGTCGTGAATAAATGGTTCCTAATAAAATCAGGATGAGAATAAACCAGATTCCCGTATACATGAGGATTTCGGTGAACATAAAACTCCTCCTAAACAAAAGATAAGGAGCGACAGTTGTCGCTCCTTTTTATGATGAGGTTTTTAAAACGGTCTTGCAAGTATCGAGATACGCATCGACCACTTCTGCCACCTCTCGTCCTTCTCGAATTGCCCATACAATCAGGCTTTGCCCCCGCTTCGCATCCCCAGCGACAAAGACGTTATCCGTTTCCGTATGGAAATCTTTCGTCTTCTCGACGCCGATTTTCCGCAACTCGTGCTCTGGGCGTTCAAATCCAATGGCGACGAGGATGAGGTCCGCCGGGTACGTCTCCATCGAATCTTCCTCTTCGAAGAAAGTCGCTTGACCATCCGGGTTGACGACTTTCGTCATCCGTTCCGTTTCAATCCCTGTGACACGTCCTTCTTTCGTAACGATTTGGTTGGAGCGAATCAAATATGTTCTCGGGTCTTTCTCATAGACCGCGAGTGATTCCGCATACGCATAATCGGTCGTAAGCGTGTCAGGTTGAAGTGGCCAAGGTTTCTCTGGTGCACGGAGCAACCGTTTTGACGGGTGCTTCCCAAATTGAACGACTGATTTTGCACCTTGACGGATTGCCGTCGCCACGCAGTCCGCTCCTGTATCTCCTCCTCCAATGACGATGACATCTTTGTCCTTGGCGTCATAACCAGAGGCAAGGGGAGCCCCTTTACGTTCATGCATAGATGCCGTCAAATAATCCATCGCCATTTCAACGCCAGTGGCATCATCTCCGTCAATCCCGAGCGTGCGCTGTTTTTGAGCTCCGGTCGCCAAGATGACCGCATCGTATTCGTTCCGAAGCGATTCGACCGTTACATCTGTACCAACCTCGACGTTCGTCCGGATGACAATACCCTCTTGTTCGAGTAACCGAACGCGACGTCTTACGACATCTTTATCGAGTTTCATGTTTGGGATTCCATACATGAGCAGTCCTCCCGCTTCATCCGACTTCTCGATGATGGTGACCGAATGACCCAATTGATTCAATTGATCAGCGGCGGCCAGACCAGCAGGACCACTTCCGATGATGGCGACCGACATCCCAGTTCTTCGATGAACTAGTCTCGGTTTCACCCATCCTTCTTCAAATGCCCGGTCGATGATTGTTCGCTCGATGGATTTGATGGCGACTGGATCTTCACTGATCCCGAGTGTACACGATCCTTCACACGGTGCCGGACAAACCCTTCCCGTGAACTCCGGGAAGTTGTTCGTCTCCATCAATCGATGGTATGCACCCATCCAGTCCGCTTTCGTGACGAGCTTGTTCCATTCAGGAATATAGTTGTGAATCGGGCATCCAATCGTCTCCTGACCAATCAAATCACCGACATGACAGAACGGTGTGCCGCAGTCCATACAACGCGCGGCTTGTTGTTGAACGGATTGATCATCCATACGAGACGCATATTCATCATAATCCCTCACCCGCTCTTCGACGTGACGTTCTGGAAGCGTCGTTCGCGCGATGTTCAAAAAGTTATGTTTCATACGGTACCTCCTTCTGTCACGACACGGAACAATTCAAGTGCTCGGTCGGCCTCACTCAATTCAGGACGATTTGCCTCAATTTGACGCATCACGTCTAAGACGTTCGCATAGTCTCTAGGAACGACTTTCACAAACTGTGAACGTACTTGTTCAAATGACTCTAAAATTGTCCGTGCTTTGACGCTATCTGTGTGGAATTGGTGCGCTTCAAGAAGCGCATAAATTTGTTCGATATCTTCATCGTCCAACTCCCGTACGACGGAAACAAGCTCCTCATTGACGAGTTGTTCATAGGCTTGCGCTCCGTAAATATAAGCTGTACCACCGGACATACCGGCCGCAAAATTTCGTCCAATCTGTCCGAGTACAAGTACAGTTCCACCGGTCATATATTCACACCCGTGATCCCCGACTCCTTCGACGACTGCCGTCGCACCAGAGTTACGAACGGCGAATCGCTCACCGACATGTCCGTTGAAGAACGCCTGACCGCTCGTCGCTCCGTACAAGCAGACGTTACCGGCAATCATTTGTTCACTTTCATCAAACGGCGCATGCTTTTCAGCAATCAATGCCAGTTTCCCTCCGCTCAAGCCTTTGCCGATATAATCGTTCGCATCGCCAATGACAGAGATAGTGATTCCGTTCGGTAAAAATGCCCCCAGACTTTGTCCGGCAGATCCACTAAGGCGAAGCGAAATCGTATCGTCCGGTAAACCGACCTGACCATGAACTTTCGTCACTTCAAAACCTAACTGTGTTCCGACCGCTCGATCGGTGTTTCGGATGCGACCTACGAAGAACGTCGGTTGGCCAGAAGTGATGGAACGTGATACAGCTGGGATGAGTTTACGATGATCGTATGAACGGTATGCCGGATGAGTGAGTTCTTCTCGTTCCGATAGCGGTGTCGGCATCGAAATCATTGGAGACAAATCTAGACGTCGCGCTTTCAGATGATTCGTCTTCCACACGCTTTCTTCGAGTAGATCCGTTCGACCGACCACTTCGTCGAGTGATGTGACACCGAGTGACGCCAAGATTTCCCGCACTTCTTCAGCCAAGAACGTCATCAAGTTGACGACATGCTCTGGTTTCCCCATAAATTTCTGACGAAGTACCGGGTCTTGTGTCGCCACACCGACCGGACAAGTATCTAAGTGACAAGCGCGCATCATGATACATCCTAGAACGACGAGCGGTGCTGTCGCAAA
This sequence comes from Exiguobacterium sp. CH10, assembly GCF_018617635.1. Lineage (NCBI taxonomy): Bacteria > Bacillati > Bacillota > Bacilli > Caryophanales > Exiguobacterium > Exiguobacterium sp. CH10. Next base: position 678,837 of record NZ_JACSKO010000002.1, on the reverse strand, counting down.
CGCAAACTCTTCTGCACCGAAGATGGCTGCCATAACGATATCGCGACCCGTCATAAGCTTCCCGTCCGTCTCGAGCGTGACTCTTCCCCGGAGTCCGTTCAATGCGAGCGTTTGATGTGTCTCTAGGAGACCGAGTTCCCACGGAAGACCTGTATGCTTAATTGATGTCTTCGGAGAAGCACCGGTCCCACCGTCGTATCCGCTAATGACAATCGTATCCGCATTCGCTTTCGCCACGCCTGCTGCAATCGTCCCAACCCCTGATTTTGAAACGAGTTTGACACTGATTTTCGCGTTCGGGTTCACATGTTTTAAGTCAAAAATAAGTTGTGCCAAATCCTCAATCGAATAAATATCGTGATGCGGAGGTGGCGAGATGAGTCCGACGCCAGGAACCGATCCCCGGACTTCGGCGACCCATGGATACACCTTGTTCCCTGGAAGTTGTCCACCTTCCCCCGGTTTTGCCCCTTGTGCCATCTTGATTTGAATCTCATCGGCATGATATAGATATTCCGCCGTCACGCCGAAACGTCCACTCGCCACTTGTTTGATGCGGCTGATGCGCTCGTTCCCGAATTCATCCGGGACAAAGCGAGCACGGTCTTCCCCACCTTCACCTGAGTTACTTTTCGCACCAATTTGGTTCATCGCAATAGCGAGCGTCTCATGTGCTTCTTTCGACAAGGATCCGAACGACATCGCCCCCGTCTTAAAGCGGCGTACAATCGACGTGATCGGTTCCACCTCATCAATCGCCACCGGACGTTGTTCCTTAAACGCGAACAACTGACGGATAAATTGTCCCGACGACTCATGCAACTTCACGTAGGCATCGTAATATTTTCGCTCATTCTCACGGCAGGCGCGTTGCAACAAGTGAATCGTCTTCGGATTGAACGCATGCTCCTCTCCGTCTGCACGCCATTGGAAGTCACTTCCCGCTTCGAGCGGGCGGTTTGTCTCATATGCGTCTTTGTGGAGTGTTTTTGCCTCGTCTTCTAATTCAACGAATCCGATTCCTGACAGCTGAGACGTCGTTCCTCGGAAATGTGTTTCAATCAAATCACGGTCTAATCCGACCGCTTCGAAGATTTGAGCCCCACGATAACTTTGAATCGTCGAGATTCCCATTTTCGACATGATTTTGACGATGCCTTCAACGACAGCTTTTTGATAGGAACGAATTGCCGCTTCAAACGAATGAGTGATTTGTTCATGTTCGACCAAGTGTTGAATTGTTGCATAGGCAACGTAAGGGTATATCGCATCGGCTCCATAACCGATCAAAGTGGCAGCCTGATGCACTTCTCGCACTTCGCCACTTTCACAAATCACGCTACAGTTCGATCGCAAGTTCTCACGAATCAAATGTTGATGAACGGCACTGAGCACGAGGAGCGCCGGCATCGCAGCCCGATCACGTGACATATAACGGTCAGATAGGACAATGACGTTCGAACCATTTCGTACAATTTCGCTGACGTGTTGCAAAAGAGCTTCAAGCGCAGCCTCTAAATCATTTGTGAACGTCGTATCGACGCGAGCGAGTTTGAGTCGCTCACCAATTTGATCGAGTGTCGAACCATCGATGATTGGATGATCCAGCCACACACGTTTCGCATGACCACGTCCGGTATGGACCGGATCACCTTGCGGACCAATCCAAGTGAACGTCGCTGTGACAATTTTCTCCCGTAAGGCATCAATTGGCGGGTTCGTCACTTGCGCGAAATGTTGTTTAAAGTAATGGAAGAGCGACCGAGGACGGGTAGAGAGAACTGCGATTGGTTGATCATGCCCCATCGACCCAATCGGATCTTTCTCGTCGTTGATCAATGGAATCATATACTGTTCGATATCCTCTTTTGTATACCCGAACGCGCGTTGCACACGATCGAGTTCTGAGACGTCTTGTTCCTGAACACCTTTATCTTCCACTTTCATCATTTGTTTGAGCCATTTATGATACGGCTCCGATTTTGCAATCGTCTCCTTGATTTCCTGATCGGGAATCAAACGTTTCTCAATCAAGTCGATCAAGAGCAATTGTCCAGGTCGTAGGCGCTGTTTTGATTTGACGTTCTCGGCATCGACAGGGATGACGCCTGTCTCTGATGACAGGATCAATTCTCCGTCTAATGTCTCGACGTAACGCATCGGGCGCAACCCGTTCCGGTCTAAAATTGCACCGATCTGTCGCCCATCGGTAAAGACGACGCCCGTTGGACCATCCCATGGCTCCATGATGGATGAATGATATTGATAGAAGTCACGTTTGAACGGTTCCATCTTGCCTTCAACAAACGGTTCGGGAATCAACATCATCGCCGTATGCGCAATCGATCGACCGGTGCGTGTGAAGAACTCGAAGGCATTATCGAGCATCGACGAGTCACTACCGTCCTCTTGGAGAACTGGGAACAAATGATTCACATCCTCAAACAAATCGGTCGATGTGACTCCTTCGCGCGCTCGCATCGCATCGATATTGCCTCGTAACGTGTTGATTTCTCCATTATGGACAATCATCCGGTTTGGGTGTGCACGTTCCCATGAAGGAAACGTATTTGTTGAGAAGCGAGAGTGAACGATTCCGAACGTGCTCTTATAATGCGGTGATTGCAAGTCCAAATAAAAGGCATCAATTTGAACTGGCGTCAGCATTCCTTTATATACAATCGTTCTCGTCGACAGGCTCGCAATATATAAGTTTAGCGATTCAACTTTTTCAATCTTTCGTCGGAGTTCATAGAACACACGTTCATTCGCATCTTCATCGAGAAACGGACAAGAGATGAACCATTGATAAATGACCGGTTGCGTCACACGTGCATGTTCCCCGATTTGCGTTGCATCCACGGGTACTTCTCGCCACTCGATGGTCGAACAGTCTAATTCATCTGCCATGCGTTCCATCAAATTTATTTTTTCCTTTAGCCGATCGTCTGATGGCTGAAAAAAAACCATTCCGACAGCGTAACGACCAAGTGACGGAAGGTTCATCGTTTGCGTGAAAAGTTCATGTGGGATTTCAGTCATAATACCCGCACCATCACCGGCATCGATGACACCTTGCCCTCCTCGGTGCTCTAATTTACATAGCATCGAGAGTGATTTACGGACAATCTCATGTTTTTTTAGTCCGTTTAAATTGACGTATAATCCAATCCCGCACGCGTCTTTCTCAAATCTTGAGTCATACAGTCCAACTCGACTCATATCATCGACCCCTTTCACTCACAGTTTCATAATTAACATTCTGTTCTAAATATTCTGAAAAATCAAGTGGACTGTATGTATTTTTGCATAATAGGAATTGAATCTATTACGATTGAAAGCGTATACATAGCTGATATCAATAGGTTCTACTGTTTTAGTTATGTTAAATAAAGAATAAATATCCATGAATATTATTTATTTATAGGTTCTTAAGAACACAAAAAGGATATCTGTTAAGATATCCTTTTCTAACTTAATGTTCTACTGTTTTACGTGGATGATGTAGAAACGATTTCGGACGCTTCCACAAGATCAAACCGATATATCCAATCGCGAGCAGTGCGAGCGCACTGACGATGACGACATACAGTGTCCCTTCTTCGATTCTTGCGAAAATACCGATATAGGCCCAAACGAATACGAGTGGATAGATGAAATCGTGATGCCACCACATGAAGAGTAGAGCTAATACAACACCGACCATCAGCATGAGCGATGTCCATGCAAGTTCATCAAGACCTAATAAAGAAGTGATCTGTTCTGTCTTCATCACGACGAACGTATTGACAATCGTTGCGACCGACACCCAACCGATATAGATTGAGAACGGGAAACGATCGAGCCAACTTGTAGATGTGCGGAATGCAATATAGTATAGCCAGCATAGAGACGCTAAGAATGACACCATGATTACGAGCGAGAGTACGAACCACTCATTCGTAAATGCGAGAAGCCACAATCCGTTCAACACACATGAAATCAGGAATCCTGCTTTCATACGTTCGGCCTGTCGGTTGGCCGTCGTCCCTTTTTTCAATTGTAAGACTAACCAGACAAGTAATGCGACATAGATGACGCCCCAAATGGAGAAGGCGTAACCCGCCGGTTTAAAGTAGATGTCAATTCGATCTGAAACCGCGGCATTATCACCGCTCGCAAAATAATTGATGACGACGGTCGCTAGAAAAGCGACCCAGTTGACAATTGGCCATTTTGATAAGTCCATAAGCACGATCTTCTGAATGAAGATCAAACACCTCCTTTTAGCAACATAATAATCATTACCCGCATACATGTGACTCTACACGTAGAAAGGGGCTCGCAAATGCGAGCCCCTTGTTATTAAAAGTCGATTTCGTCCGGATCTGGTCCAAGACGTTCACCTGTCGCCACCTGGTCGATTTTTGCCAAATCGTCCACGTCGAGTGAAAAATCGAATACATCGAAGTTTTCACGGATGCGATGCGGTGTCACCGACTTCGGCAATGCGACATGACCTGACTCGAGGTGCCAACGAAGCACGACTTGTGCAGGCGTTTTTCCATGCTTCTCCGCAATTTCTGAGAAGGCATCGATCTCTAAAAACTTCCCTTGCATAAGAGGACTCCACGCCTCAATTTGAATGCCTTCATCCTGGCAATAGTCCAACAAATCCGGTTGTGGAAGCTGTGGATGAAGTTCTACCTGATTGATGAGCGGTGCCATCAGTCCTTCTTCTTTTAACGTCTCAAGATGATGTTCTTTGAAGTTGGATACACCGATTGCTTTAATCTTTCCGGCTTCATATAGTTCGATCAGATCTTTCCAAGCATCGACGAAACCATCAACTGGCCAGTGAAGCAGACAAAGGTCTAAATAGTCTGTCTCGAGGCGTTTTAATGAGTCTTCAAACGCTTCTTTCGTCTTCCCTTCACGAATATCGTCATTCCAAATTTTCGATGTGATGAATAGGTCTGAGCGGTCGACTCCCGAGACTTTAATCCCTTTTGCGACGCCTTCTTCATTTTTATAAATGGCAGCCGTGTCGATATGGCGATAGCCAGTCTTGAGTGCCTCGACGACAGCGGCAGGTGCCTCCGTCTCATTGTCGACTTGCCATACCCCAAACCCAATCATCGGAATCTCTACTTTGTTTCGTAACGTAGCATATAGCATTTCATTCATCCCCTTTTCTTTCTAACGAGCTGATTGTATCATACCCGACAATTTATTTCGGAAAACTAAATCGTTAAATCTTTTCGGGTAAAGCGGATGAATGAGAGTGCTGAAAAGACGATTAACAGGCCGATTAACCAAATAAAGTGAACACCACCGAACTGTTCACGCATGATGGCCGGAGCATCGAAGAGAGAAAAGAAAGAGATGTTCCCTAACCATTCGAACTGCTCGCTTACTCCGTTGATGATATTCACCATCAAGAAGAACGTGAAGATTCCGCCGGTCACCATATAAGATTTACTACTGTCATCAAACAGACTGGCCAGCATATAGGCAACGACCCCTAATACGAGAAGCATGAGCGCTCCGTTCAATTGAAGCATCCATAAAACTGCATAGTCGATTTGTAAATCGAATAATACATCTGCCGCCATGAGACTGAAGCCATTTAACCCGACAAACAAGCCAACTGCAATGATCAGGATGACGAACGTAGACCATACATATTTGACACGAGAAATCGGAGCTGCCATATACAGCATGATTTCACCTGAATCGATCGGTTTAGCAAGAAGTTTCGAGGCAAACGTCAACGCAAACAACACGGCAAGTACATAAAAAATTAATCCATAGTAATTACTCGACAATAAATTGAGCAGATTATCCATCGCCATCGTCGCATCGATTTGAAACACTTCGAGCAACTCAGGTGGAAGTGACTCTAATTTCGCCTCAATCAGTCCCGTTTCCTGAATGGATGGGAATATAGCGGCCAAAAAGAAGAGATAGACACTTGTCCCGACCGAATAACCGAGAATCCAACTGCGATTCTGTTTAAACATTGAGCGTATTAACATTTATGTCGCCTCCCCGTAATACTGCATAAACAAGTGTTCGAGTTCGTCAGCGCCACTCTCCAATGAAAGAATCTCATAGTCGGCAAGCGTTCGAATCAAGTTGTTCAATTCTACTGGCGACGTGATGGCGACTTCTACGTGTATTCCATCTCGTGTTCCAGTAGTTTTGATGAATCGGATTGCCTCTGCCTCGGAAGAAAACTCAATCTGATATCGTTTCACACTGTGCTGTCTAAGTTCTTCCATGTCTTCCTCAATGATGATGCGCCCGTCTTTAATCAATGCGGCTCGATCACACGTCCGCTCCATCTCAGGAAAATGGTGAGAGCTCATCAAAATCGCCTTACCTGCTTCTTTTTCTTCGATTAGCCAATCGATCAAACGTTCTTGCATGAGCGGATCGAGTCCGCTCGTAGGCTCATCCAGAATATAGACGGGTGCCTCTTTCATGAAGCACGTGATGATGGCGAGCTTTTGTTTCATCCCTTTAGACATCTTCCGAACTTTCGTCGACTCATCGAACGCGAATCGCTCGCGAAGTCGTCGCTCTCGTGCAGGATCCGTTTTATGCAAATGACGCGTTAACCGAATGATTTCTTCTCCAGTCATATGTTGTGGATAATTGATTTCCCCAGGCAAATAACCGACATTTCGTTTGACCTGCTCGGTTTCGCTCCAGCAGTCGAACCCGTTTATGGTCGCCTTTCCTTCGCTCGGTTTCAACAGACCCATTAGATGACGAATCGTCGTCGATTTCCCAGCACCGTTCGGTCCGATGAATCCAAAAATCGTTCCGGGTAACACATCGAGTGTCACATCAAAAATACCGTGGGTTGCATCGAATCGTTTTGTTAATCGTTCAATCCGAATCATCACAAACCCTCCTTTTTTGAAATATAAGATTAATATGATTACAAAACTAGTATATCACGTTCTTTTTTGAAATGGAAATGGTATATTTATTACAAAACTACAGAAAGGAGCGCTCCGACCAATGGACGGATTCGCAAAACGCACCGAAGAAAAAAGACAGGCCATCTTACGTGCCGCATATGACCTGATGACGGAGAAACAATCTCGGTTTACCGTTAGTGAACTCGCCAAGCAAGCTCATGTATCCCCCGTCTCAATCTATAATTACTTCGGCTCGAAAGAACAAGTCATCATTGAAGTGTTACAACAAATGACGGAAGAACAAATGAGCTGGATTGATGAACAAATCGAGTCGAACGCTCCGTTTGAGACGTTACTCGTCGATATATTGAAACGAAAAATCAAAACTGCCGTTCTTTTTGATGAGACCATCACCACGATGATTCAACAGGATCCAAACTGGGAGCAGTTGGCGTCCCGTGGTTATGCATCTTTCGCCCGTTTGATCGAATACGGGAAACAAGAAGGGGCGATCGACGCCACATTATCGACCACATCCTATTTACGCTATGTGCAATTGATGCAACAGGCCATCCTGTCCGACCCGCATTTTTCAATCGGCGACATGAAAGAGACAATGGAAGACTATTTTCATTTCTTTCTGAACGGGGTCATCAAACGCTAAAAAGGTGACTGTCTATAAAGAGACAGCCACCTTTTCTTATGCTTTGAATATAAAGTCATCAATCGGATAGAGTGAAAGGTCCACTTCGCATTCGCCCGTCAGCACGAGGTCACTTAACACCTTTCCGATGAACGGACCGACCGTCAAACCGGATGACCCTAGTCCGTTTGCCACAAGCAATTGATTCGCCCCCGTTACTCTCCCGAGTATAGGAATGGAGTTTGGTGTGACCGGGCGGAAACCGACTTTCGTCTCGATGAGTTCTGCTTCCGAAAGTCCTGGTGCTGATTCAAGCCCTTTCGTCAGCACTTCGTGGACACCAATCGCCGTCGGGCGAACATCGAACGCTTTACCTTTCTCATGGGTCGAGCCGATGACGACCTTCCCATCTTCAAATCCAAGTAGATAACGTCGCCTTGGCGGCATGACAACCGGCCAATTCGAGGCATCGGTATCTTTTAACTGGACGTGAACGAGTTGTGCCTTTTCTCCGTCGACGCGAACCGTATATCCGAGAGGCTGTAATAATTCCGGGAGCCACGCCCCAGTCGCAAGGATGATTTCATCCGCTTCATATCGAACTCCGTCACACTCGACGCCAATCGCGTCCCCATCGGTCAACCGTGCCGAACCGTATACAAATTTCACACCACGTTTCATAGCGACTCGTTCAAGTGCTGCACGGAATTTCCCACCATCCACACGTGCGCCACCTTTGACTAGAAGCGCATCATATTCATCTGAAAGTGGAGGGAAAAGACGTTGTGCCTCTTCTGCTGTCAATCGTTCTAAGTCACCGATTTCTGGTGCTTCTTCGCGACGAACCATCGTCCGCTCCATCATTTGATCAAGTTTGGACTCTTCATGGAGGGCAAGTGTCCCGACACGTTTGTATCCAGTGTCCGTCTCGCCTTCAGCTTCCAACTCGTTCACGACATACGGATAATAGTGCGCACCACCTTTAGCGAGTGCGTACCATGCTTTGTTACGCCGCTGGGCAATCCAAGGACAGACAATTCCCGCTGCCGCATCGGTCGCCCGTCCTTCTTCCTTACGGTCGATGACCGTCACGTCAGCTTTTCCTGCTAAATGATAGGCTGTGGAGACACCAACGATGCCCGACCCAATAATCACAATTTTCTTCATCATGTACCTGCCTTTTCAGACAGATGAACACATCCTTTCGTGAAAAAATCATCGACCCAATGGATCGATGATTGATTGTTATTCTCTCATCGCTAGACGATATAATAAGTCCAGCAATTCAATATACAACCAGACGAGCGTGACGATTAAGCCAAACGCCGCAACCCATTCCAATTGTTTTGGTGCCCGCTCTTCGACTTGACGTGCGATGAAATCAAAGTCTAAGACGAGTGCGAGTGAAGCGACGATGACAATGACAAATTGAACACCGATGGCAAGCGGGCTAGAACCTGTCATAAACGCCAATCCTGAACCGAATAGGCTCATGACGAGTTGGACAAGGTACAATAACATGACCGTAAACATCGCAGCCATGACCCCTGCTCTGAATTTTTGCGTCACTTTGACAAGACCTGTCGTATAAACAAACCACATCGCAAAAGCAACGACGAACGTCGTCATGACGGCACGACCGACAATACCAGGGACCATCGCTTCAAAGAAGTATGAAATTGAACCGACGAAGACACCCTCGATAATTCCGTATAACGGCGCAACGACTGGTGCCGTATTCGGCTTGAACGTGATGAGTAATGCAAAGATGAAACCGAGGATGAGTGACCCGATCATGAGCGGGAACAAAAGCCCTTCCCCGATTGTAGGAACGACGAGCCATGTCGTTCCGGCTGCCGCTGTGACGAGAAGAAGCAAGGTGAACACTTTTGACCATGTTCCTGCTTTCGTCATCGGCTCGGCACTGTAAGCTGTAGACTGCATTGATTTACGAAGTAGTGGATTCGATTTTAAGTTCAACGTTGTATAGCTCCTTTATGATTCAATTACTGTTTTGCGAACACGTCGATAAACGCACGCATGTAGTCTGGTAGATCCGGTGGTCGACGACTTGAGACGATATGTCCATCGACGACAACAGGTTCGTCATGCCAAATGGCACCTGCGTTTTCCATGTCGTCCTTGATTCCTGGTGTACTCGTGACGTTCACCCCGTCCAAAATATTCGCTGAAATCAAGACCCATCCAGCATGGCAAATTTGACCGATTGGTCGTTTTTGTTCATCCATATAACGAACGAAGCCTTTCACCGAATCAAAACGGCGCAACAAGTCAGGTGACCAGCCTCCCGGTACGAGGATCGCATCAAACGATGTGATATCCACATCATCGAATGATACGTCCGACTTCGCTGGCACACCATACTTCCCGATGTAGGCATGGTCTGCTTTTTCCCCGGCTAAAATGACATGCGCTCCTTCTTCACGAAGACGGTGTACAGGGTACCAAAGCTCTAAATCCTCGAAGTCATTACTGACAAGTTGAAGGACTTTCTTTCCTTGTAGTTTCATCAAATCCCTCCTTTTGTTCATTCCCCATTATACCCGAAACAGAGGTTCGCGAAAACGAAGAATCAAGGTTGTTTTTTCATTATATGGATGGAATACGCTCCTAGATACTATATCTTGTGTTATGTTATGATACCTTTAGTCAATGGAGATTGAGAAGGAGGTTCATCACCTTATGAAGCAATATCATGATTTATGTCGACATATCCTCGAAAACGGAGTAGTGAAAGAAGACCGTACTGGCACAGGGACGACCAGCGTTTTCGGCTATCAAATGCGATTCAATTTACAAGAAGGCTTCCCCCTCATCACGACGAAAAAGTTACATACTCGTTCGATTATCCATGAACTTCTTTGGTTCATCTCGGGGGAGACGAACATTCGTTATCTACAAGAGAACGGAGTGCGGATTTGGAACGAATGGGCAGATGAAGAAGGAAACCTCGGCCCGGTATACGGCTCACAGTGGCGCTCTTTCCCACGCCCGGACGGCTCGTCCGTCGATCAACTGGCTCAAGTGATTGAACAAATCAAAACGAATCCTGATTCAAGACGATTGATTGTTTCCGCATGGAACCCTGGACAACTCGATGAGATGGCCCTTCCACCGTGTCATTTACTTTTCCAATTCTATGTCGCTGACGGGAAGCTCTCCTGCCAGTTATATCAACGAAGTGCCGACACCTTCTTAGGCGTTCCGTTCAACATCGCATCGTATGCGCTTTTGACGCACATGGTCGCTCATGTGACCGGTCTAGAAGTTGGCGATTTCGTCCACACCCTCGGAGATGCTCATATTTATCATAACCATCTCGAACAAGTGGAACTTCAACTGTCGCGTGACCCTCGTCCGTTACCACAACTCAAGATTGTCCGAGACGTATCATCAATTGAATCATTCCGTTTTGAGGACTTTGAGATTCTCGGATATGACCCGCATCCACATATTAAAGGAGAAGTGAGCGTATGATTTCACACGTGGTCGCGTACGGACTCAATCGGGAAATCGGGAAAGACAATGATTTATTGTGGCGATTGCCGGATGATTTGAAACACTTCAAATCTGTCACGTCTGGTGGCACCGTCGTCATGGGAAGAAAAACGTTCGAATCGATTGGAAAGGCATTGCCGAACCGACGGAATATCGTCGTGACGTCCGATTCAACTTTTAAAGCAGAACACATTGAAGTGTGGCATGATTTAGAACGTCTCGTCGAAGAAAGTCAAAACGAGGAATGGTTTGTCATTGGCGGCGCGACGCTATATGAACAGACCATGTCGATGACGAGTCGAATTTATGCCACCGAAGTAAAATCCACGTTCGAGGCAGACACGTATTACCCTGAACGGAGCGGTTCATGGACGATCCAAAGTCAGACAGATCATCCGCAAGACGAAAGACATGCATATGACTTTTCGTTCATACAATATGACAAAGCAGACATCGATCATTAATCGATGTCTGCTTTTTTAGTCAGGTAGTTTTTCTAACCACTGTTCAATTTTTTTCGTGATGACTTCATCTTGATTATCATCAGCGTAGTCGTCATAAATCGCTTCTAGTTCGGAGGCTGTACGCTTCGAAACCGCGAGGATGTGACTATATTTACCACGCTGTTCTTTCACGGCAGAGAGTGTCCCTCTCGCTTCATGGACTCGGGTATCGTCTAAGACGAACATTTCGATGTTATCGTTACAAGAATATGCTTCGTATGGACGATACACGACCTCATAGCGACGATGCTCTTTTGGCAAGCGGTTTGCAAGCGAAGTGTACGTGTTCTCGGACATCGTCACGTAAGCAATCCGCTTTTCCTCACGAACCGCCGACGTGTATCGGACAACCCGATTTCGACCATCACGTTTTGCCTTATAAAGCGCCTCATCTGCGTATGCACACCATTCCCCAAGCGTATATCCTGTCTGGCAGACACGGGTATATCCGATTGATACGGTCACGTGATGCTCGTACGGGAATTCCATCTCTTCAATCCGGGTACGGACGCGCTCTAACACCGATTCGACAATCGCTCGGTCAGATACGTTCAAGAGAATTAAAAACTCTTCTCCTCCATAACGGATGAGTTCATCACTCGATCGAATCGCGTGTCGGATTTCTTCCGAGACCCGATGAAGAACGTCATCCCCATAAGAGTGACCGAACGTGTCGTTCAATTGTTTAAAATGATCGATATCAAGTAGGGCAACAGCAAAGCTCTCACCTGAGCGCTCTAACCTTGAGATGAAGCGAGAAAACGTCGCTTTTAAATATTTTCTGTTGAATGCACCCGTCAGCTCATCGACAAGTAAGGCCTTTGAAACTAAACGAGACTTTTCAATATGTAGACCAAGACGGACTAACCGCTCCTCCATCGGTACCCATGATTCCCAATAATCATCGAATCCGTAGGAATAGGCAGCGAGACGATAATGCTCATTCGTTCCGATGACGATGAGCGGGACGTAAAGTTTTCTCATCTTGCTCACAAACGATTGGATGTCACGTTCTTTAAACTGTGGCCATAGTTCAACGTCCATGATGATTGCTTTTGGGACGTCCTCATAGTCATACTCGACCGCTTCTTCAAGTGTTTGCAAGAATACAGGACGTGCTCCAAGCTTCTCAACACGCGATTTATACCGACTAAATGTCGAAAAACTTGCAGAAAGAATCAAAACGAGGTCCTCATCTTCTTGTTCGATTCCCAGAACGGTATGGATGTATCGTTTCACCGGTGAGATCAAGGTCATTGCCTCTGCTTGGGTAAGGACGCTAGGCAACTCCTTCGCCTCAGACTCAACACGACTAAATATTTCTAACAGATGCATAAAGCGTCGCTGTCTAACTTCCTTCTTCACCCAATCAAGTAGAAACTCGATATCGGATTTTGGAATTTGTCTAGACTCTGATATCTTTTTTAAAATCATATGTATACGCTCAGTGAGTTGACCTTGCTCCATCTTCGTCCCCCCTATGTTCGTACTCCCCGAATTCTCTTATGTATCGATTATGCGACTTCTACAGATAAAATACAACTATTTCCTTATTTATTTTCTATTGTTTTACATATCCCTAGTGCTTACGTCCTAAAATAGACATAGAAAAAGCGGTCTTGCGACCGCTTCATGTTATTTTTTCACTTTTAGGTTTGGTGATGTCATCTCTTCAGGACGAATCCATTGATCAAATTGCTCTTCTGTCAATAGTCCCGTTTCCAATGCCGCCTCTTTTAAAGAAGTACCGTTTTTATGTGCCAGTTTTGCGATTTTCGCAGCATTTTCATATCCGATATGTGGGTTGAGTGCTGTGACGAGCATGAGCGACTGTTCCACGTTACGAGAAATCACTTCATGATTCGGCTCAATCCCGACCGCACAATGATCGTTGAATGAATGTAGGCTGTCCGTCAAGAGACGACAAGTCTGTAAGAAGTTATACATGATGACCGGTTTGAAGACGTTCAGTTCAAAGTTCCCTTGGCTCGCCCCGAAACCAATCGTCGCGTCGTTACCAAGAACTTGAGCGGCAACCATCGTGAGTGCCTCACTTTGTGTCGGGTTGACTTTCCCTGGCATGATTGAACTTCCTGGCTCATTCTCAGGAATCGTAATTTCGCCGATCCCCGCACGTGGGCCCGATGCCAACCAACGCACGTCGTTCGCAATCTTCATTGCATCCATCGCTAACGCTTTTAAAGCACCATGTGTAAAGACGAGTTGATCGTGACTTGTAAGTGCGTGGAATTTGTTTACGGCCGTGACAAACGGTTTTCCTGTCTCTTCAGAAATCTTTTTCGCCACGACTTCCCCAAATTCGGGATGAGCGTTGATTCCAGTACCGACAGCTGTTCCACCGAGAGCAAGCTCTGTCAATGGTTCAATCGTCCGTTCAATCATTTGTTTTGAGAGTTCGAGCATCCGCACCCAGCCGCTAATTTCCTGACCGAGCGTGACCGGTGTCGCATCTTGAAGATGTGTGCGTCCGATTTTGACGATATCCATATACGCTTCCGCTTTTTGCGAAAGAGTTTGGTGAAGGGCATCGATTGCCGGCAAGACGTCATCTTGCACGGAAAGGATGGCCGCAATGTGCATCGCTGTCGGATACGTGTCATTCGAGCTCTGCGATTTGTTGACATCATCATTCGGATGAATCCAAATCGATTGCTCACGCGCATGCAATTTGATATTCGCAATGTTCGCGATTACTTCGTTGACGTTCATGTTTGATTGGGTACCCGATCCCGTTTGCCAGACGACGAGTGGAAATTCAGCGTCGTACTTTCCTTCTAAAATCTCATCGGCTACTTCCGCAATGATTTCAGCTTTCTCTTCTTCCAGTACTCCAAGTTCAGCGTTGGCGAGAGCCGCCCCTTTTTTTAAGATTGCGAAGGCACGTATAATCTCAAGCGGCATCTTTTCTGCACCGATTTTAAAGTTCTCAAGACTACGTTGCGTTTGTGCTCCCCATTTTGCATCAGCCGGGACTTTGATTTCCCCCATCGTGTCCCGTTCGATTCGATAATCCTTCATGCTAAATTCCCCCTCTATAGTTGACTACGCTTTCATTTTAGCGAAAAACCATCTAAAAAGAAACGACTCAATCCAAAAAGCGACCAAGAATGATCTTAGTCGCTTACTTCGTTCCGTTTAATGCTTCACGTGCAATGACATCTGCACGATTTTCTGCACGAGGAATCCATTTGATAAAGACGTTCGGTAAATCATCGTACGCAATCAACGCTTTGAGAAAGAGGGGTTTGGCCGAGGAATCTTTCATGAACCGTTGCTCCAACGCACGAACAATCACTTCCGCATCGGAGTAGAGCATGAATGACGTCTCTCCTTGCATCGTATGCGCCATTTCAAGTGCATAGGCACAAGCCGCTAATTCTGCATGGACACTGGACAAACCTTGCATTTGACGCTTGAACGTCGAGACCGTACCGTCTGATGACTTAATCCAGACACCAAGCCCGTTCTCTTCGGTTGTCTGATTTGTTGCTGCGTCAAAATAAATGTGAACCAAATCGATACGCCTCCCAGTCCGTATTAATCGGCGCATGGATATCAATTTGTGACAGACGTTTAGATAAGAGCGCAATCTCTTCATGCCCGTCTAATTTTTTTGCAAACTTCTGATGCGGTGCCTCGAGCGTTGCATTTCGAACGTTCGTGTAGAGCGTTTCGACCGTATCGTAATGTTGAATCAAGATGGTTGCCGTTTTTGGCCCGATGCCACGAACGCCAGGGATATTATCCGAAGAATCACCTTGTAATGCTTTCACGTCGACAAACTGATATGGTTTCACCCCATACATCGCTTCAAACGAACTCTCATTGACAAGTTGTTCTTCACCTTTTTTCGGCATGATTTGAAACACGTTTGGTGACAGTAATTGTAGTAAATCACGATCAGAGGAATAAAGATATGATTCTCCCGGGAACGCTGTCGCCACAGCTCCCATCAAGTCATCCGCCTCATAGCCGGTCAATTCTGACTGTAAAATCCCTCGCTCGTCCAAAGCCGCTCTCAATTTGACATAGTCTTCGAAAAGCGGTTCTGGCAAACCATTACGCGTCGCTTTATATTCAGGATAAAGGGCATAACGATGCGTTGTTTCTCTCGTCCCGTCCCAAAAGAAAGCAATATGTGAAAAGTCCGTCGTCCAGGCATCGACTTTTCGAAGCAACCCTTTCACCGTCACATCCGGGTCGAGTGCTCTTCTACGCTCCGTTGCAAAATAATAACGTGATAATAAGTTAAATCCATCAACGAGAATGAGTTTCATCCTGCTCCACCTCACATGCTTTTAATCCTCGTGCCAATGCATCGGCATCTAGTTCTTTTCCAATCCAGACGAATACCGAACGGTTTCCTTCATGTACCTCATTCGCAAATGTCGCGCCCATGAGTTGATTCGTTGCTTGAATGATGAATTTTCGATTCTCATCCTTTAGACGAACGATTGCCTTCATCCGATAGATTGAATCCTCATAATGCATCAGTACCTCACGAACATATCGCGTCACGCGTTCACGAGAGAGCGGACGATCTGCATTCAACGTGACGGCCCGAAGCGAAGAGACAGATTCGGTCGCTTCTGTAAGACGACTCAATTGTTCTTCATCGACTCGCGACAGTTGGAACGTGTTTTCAAGAAGGTCAAATGCCCCTTCCGTCTGGACCGTTTCCACTACACGAACGGTCGGATTGATTTGATTGATACGTGCTCGGGCATGTTTCAATTCCTCGCTCGAGACTAAATCTGTCTTGTTTAATAAGATCATGTCCGCATACGCGATTTGATGAATGCCTTCTTTGAATAAGTCGCGATCCATTTGACTGGCATCCACGACAGTCAAGATGGCGTTCATTTTAAAATGTTGACGTAAGTACTCGTCGTAATAAATCGTCTGGATGATTGGGGCAGGGTCTGCAACACCAGTCGTCTCGATGATGATTCGGTCAAACGTCTCTTTCTTCGCCACGAGTTGATAAAACGTCTTACTCAAGTCATTTTGAATCGAACAACAAATACATCCGTTCGAGAGCTCAATTTGCTCCTGGTCCATCTTTACAATCAACTGTTCATCAATATTGACCGCTCCTAGTTCGTTGACAATCAAACAAATCTTCTCATCTGTCGCAGCGAGTAGACGATTCATATACGTCGTCTTACCTGCTCCTAAAAATCCGGTCACTAACTGAACGGGAATCATAGTACCACCCTTTTCTTACAAATCTTCGTGCGCACGAGCCCATTTCTCATAGCGTGCGTCTAATAAATCAATCAAGTGAAGCATCCACGCTTCTGTCGTCATCGGTAATACACTCGAACCCCACTCACGTTTCCCATGATGCGATAAGATCATATGCCAAATACGGTGATGGACATCAATCGGCAGACGGACGTCTGCACGACGCAGCGTTTCTTCGAATAGAAGTCCACCATACGGCATATGCCCGATCAACATTCCTAGCGGATTGATGGAGATCCCTGTCGTCTCACTCGTTCCTTCGACAGGCGACAGTTTTTCAAAACGGTTCGGGCTCGATAACAGGTGACTGTATTCATATATTTTTCCGATGTCATGGAAGAGGATTCCTAGCGCAAGCTCATCCCAATTGAGTGGTTCCTTCCGCTCTGCCATCGCTTCACATGCCGCATATAATGATTCGAACGTACCTTTATAGGCTTGTTCGATTTTAACACCGTTCATCGTATTCCAAAGGTCGACTTTATGCAACTGCTCGGCTTCTTTGATCACACGAAACACCATTGCCAAATAGTCGTCCTGCTCCTGAATCCGGTATCCGAGACGCAACATGCAGGCGGTATGCTTCAGCAATCCTCCTGCGTAATTGTGATGGTGATAAAGAGCTGCAGGCGAAAGTACAAAGTCATCCCAGACGAAATCGAGGAGTCCGTAGGCAATCTGTTGATAGGTCGGTGATAACGTATCGATTAAACTGAACAACTCATCTGCAAACTGTTCCATCGTCTCATCACCCGGTAACCCTGGGAGTAAAGAAATCGCCTCATCTTTTGAAATCGGTTGGACACGATCGATTGTAATCGACTTAGCACCGTCCGGTTTCGGATAGACATCGATTTTCCCGGACAATTCGATGACACCCGATTCATAGATTGGAAGTAGTTCACTCTCATTTCCACGTAGCCAATGCTTCGCACGCATCATCCCGCTCGCCGTCGTGACACTTAACTGTAGCCATTTCGCCCCGCTTTTCCCTTCTCTCACTTCGACCGTACTAACGAGCGCTTTCGTCTGAACAGGAGCCCCGTCTGGCAACTGATCTAACCGCTCTTTCGTTTTTTCAATATGTGGTATCTGAAATCTTTCACGGTTCATCGATAAACCTGTGACCGAATCAATCTGTTGATAATAATTCATGAACATTCCCTCCTCGCATCTTCTGACATTGTATCGTGTTTCTACACATTAGGCGAACATACTTTCTAGTAGGGTCATGATTTCACATTCATTATATTGAAAGCGCTTACGATTATTGGTACGATAAAGATAGTTCTACAAAGGGGGAAACGATAATGATTTCATTAATCGATACGTATGAGCGTTTTATCGCCTCGGGGGAAGCGACACGTTATGCACAAGAGCAACAATCCATTGAACATATTCTACAAGCATCGAGTTGTCCGGTAGAGATGAAGGATTTAGAACAGTCACTCACTCACCTTTCTGGTAATCCATATACTAAAGATGAATCACTCGACAAAATCGTCGAACACGAGATGAAAGGCGCCATGGCCGCTCTCGAGCTATCTGGTTACCCACTTCAAACACCACTCGCGAAAGCGGTCATCCTATCTGCTTTCACACGGACGAACCGTCTTAACATTGATAAATTGAAAGAACTGAGCCATGCCGACCTTCTAGTCCGGATCCAATCGGCAGAACGCGCATGGAAACGAACATATACATTGTTACACCGTTCGACGCCGACACAAATTTGTGGCCAAATGGATTCGCTCCTCGGTGGCTGCGCCGTCCAGCGCGTCCTAGAGGCAATCAAACAGCCCGGTACGTCAAAAACAGCATAAGAAAAGGAGCGGTCCCCGGGCCGCTCCTTTTCTTATGCTTATCCTTCTGTTACTTCGACTGCATCTGGCTCGTATAACGTGACGTTACGTGCAGGTGAGAATGTTGAGATCGCATGCTTGTAGATTAACTGTTGACGACCTTCTGATTCGACGATGACAGTAAAGTTATCAAATGATTTGATGACACCTCGAATTTGAAACCCGCTCACTAAAAAGACGGTCGTTGGCACCATTTCTTTTCGGAGTTGATTCAAAAAATGGTCTTGGATGTTGTAGCTCGCTTTCATGCTGGATTCCCCCTAGTCTTTATCTCTTTAAAATAATCGGAATTTTCGAAAAAACCCCTCTACATCATCATAAATATTTTTATATGATAGTTCAAATGATTTTCGCCCCATATCCACCCAAATTCCATCAAATTGATGACGGAACCACGTCAATTGACGCTTTGCGAACTGTCTCGTATGTTGTTTCAACAAGTCTGTCGCACGGTCTTTCGAAATTTTTCCCTCAACATACGGAATGATTTCCTTATACCCGATGGCTCGCATCGCCTGAGTATCTCGATATCCTTTCGCCATCAAGCTCTCTACTTCCTCAACAAGTCCAGCTTCCATCATCGCATCGACCCGTTGATTGATTCGGTCATATAGAAGTTCCCGGTCAGCATGGAGGACGAATAATCGGTAATCATAATGTTCAGACGGCGCGCTATCTGTCGTCTGCGTATCACCTTGCATCGCTACTTCGAGTGCTCGCACGACGCGACGGACGTTATTCGGGTGAATCGTAGACGCACGTTCCGGATCAAGTTGAACTAACCTTTGATGTAACGCCTCACGTCCTTCAACTTCTGCCAACCGTTCGAGGTCAGCCCGCAACGCCTCGTCCACAGGTCGCTCCACAAATTCATAGTCATATAAAATCGAACGAATGTATAAACCTGTTCCTCCGACAATAATCGGTAGTTTGCCACGGGCATAAATATCATCAATGGCCGCACGAGCCAACTGTTGAAAAGCTGCGACACTCATTGCATCATCCGGGTCGCAAATATCAATCAAATGATGCGGGATTCCTTCGGCTTCTTCTTTCGTTACTTTTGCCGAACCGATGTCCATGCCCCGGTATACTTGAACCGAGTCACCTGAGACAATCTCGCCGTCGAACGCTTTCGCGAGTTCAATACCCGTCTTTGTTTTTCCAACAGCAGTTGGTCCGACGATGACGACGACAGGTGTTTTTTTCATACTTCTCACTCCTCAATTAAAAACCCGTCTCTTCATGAGACGGGCCATCAAATTCTTCTTTTTATTCTATCATCAAATACGACGGCAAACAGCATCCAACCACATAAAAGTAATCCGAGTAATAACACGAGTCCATCACTCATCTGCTTTCGCCTCCTTTAGCTTCCTCATTCCCACTTTTCACATTTCAGACACAAAATAGATGAGAAAAAAGCACACTCGTGAAGAGTGTGCTAACTAAGATAAATAAGCAACCTACTAATTTAACCTTATCTTCTGAACCAATCCCAAAAGTGGGCACCTTGCGCGACAATCAAATAGTCGAACCAACGTGTATAATCCATTGGAAGTTTTTCAATGTCATCTTGATAAGTCAAAAATTCTCCGACCCAAATGTAGTTCTCATGTTCGTTGACGACCTCACAAACAATCCATTCTCCATCCATACCAGCGCCGACGGGGATAAACTGCTCAGGACATTCCCATACTTCCCGATACTCGTTGATTTCTTCCACACTAAAGAGTTGAATCCCTCCACCGTATGTCGGATGGACGAATAGCTGTGCGCCGTTATGCATGTTCAAAAAGTGAATCATGGCTTCGGGTGTTCTTTTTGGCAATCGTTTGATTTCAAGTTCTGTTGCAGGCTGATTGAAGGAAAATCGTAACGTGTCCACATCCCCTTCTTCTCTTTGTACTTTCAATTGATTGTCTGCAAGTCGACTTTTCAATGCTTCTAAGGCAATCAATCCACGGTCCCCTTTCTACACAACGTTTTCTGTTGAATGTAGTATATACCAAACCATTTCATGTTATACAAAAAAGTCATCCGATGCGATAATACTTCACCAGATGACCTCATATGTGTTTCTATATATTCAAGCTACTTCTACGGCCTGTTTCGTTCGTTTGACGGAGACGATAAAGTACAGAATCGCTGTCCCGCTCGCTGCCCACCAAATCATGTCATACAATCCGTTCATGAGTCCGGCCATCCCAACCATCGCCGGGACAATCAGCGTCAACCATGATAATACGAGAGCGACACGCGCTGTGATGGCCTCATTCGGTCTGCCAAGACCCATACCCAAAAAGAAGAGTCCCCATAATAGTGACCAAAAGAACCATGTCAACGCACCCATCGGATCGGCTACAGCAATCGCCATCACCCCATAAAAAGCGGCTGCGATCGAGACGAATAACGAGAACCAGCCGACGCCACGTCCGTCTAGATTCAAAATGAACGTCACACCGACATATAAATATGTGAACGCGAACAAGTAAATGCTCGCGAGGCCGAACTGCTCTTCAGGACTTGCCCCAATCAGTAACCATGTTGCGATAAACGTTTGCAGGATTCCGGTGAACAAACTGAATACACCAGCACTCTTCATATCGACCTTCCCGAGAAGGACAAGACTATTTAAAAATAGCGCGACGCCACCAAATAATAAACTTACGTTACCCACACTCATTACCCCTTTGTACAGATGTCTGACCTCTATTCTACTGTATCACTTTAGCTTGAATTCGCTTTCAGTGCAAGGGGATTTTTAATTGTTCACGAGAACGTCATCCGTTATTCATTTTCAAGTGTTTGAATCGCCTCATCGATGCGTTCTTGCTCTTCATCCGAAAACGTTGGATATTGTGGGTCGATTTGGTCGAGGACATCAATCATGACGGATGAAATGATATAACGACTGTACCACTCGTCGTCTGCCGGCAAAATATACCACGGTGAAACGTCAGTTGATGTGTGTGTGATCATCTCTTCAAAGATTTTTTGATAATCATCCCAATATTGTCGTTCTTCCACATCGCTGAACGAGAACTCCCAATTCTTCTTCGTGTCTTTCAACCGTTCTACACTGTCCGGAATCAGTTCATCCGTCAAAGTCGAATCATCAGGTTTATCTTTCACATGGGTAGAGAAATCACTCAACTGAATTTGCTTGTTCGGTGTAGCCATATATTCTTTTAGATTCATGTTATTTCTCCTTTTCAGTCATCACTCCAATCTGATTTACCCCATATCGACACAAAAAATCCCTTCCGAAATATTTCGGAAGGGATTTCTTGATTAGACTCTTAGTAGATTCCGACAGCGTCAAACGATTTCGCAGCCGATACTGCTTGTGGGCTAGTCGCACCGTAAAGATCTTTCGCCGATTGAACGACAGCTTGACGAAGGCTAGAGAAGTTAGATGTTGGCGTCAAGTAAACATTGAGCGCACGGTAGTAGATATCACCCATCTCCATAACACCGACTCCTTGGACAGATACACCGTAGTGCGATCCGCCGTTACCTAAGAGGTATGCCGCTTTGTTGACGATACCAGAGTTGATGTGAACACCCCCGTTATCTTGCGTACCTGTGTAACGTTTTGAGTAGTGGTCCGGGTCGCCATAGGCAGCCGGGTTAGACATCGAACGAAGACCATCACCCGCAACTCCAGGTGTGTAGATGTCTTCCCCTACCAACCAGTCGAAGTTTGTTCCGACACTGTACTCGGCCACTGTACCTAAGATATCCGATACCGCTTCGTTGATCGCCCCAGACTCGTTCTGATAGATCAATCCTGCTGTGTATTCCGTGACTGCGTGCGTCAATTCGTGCGCAACAACATCAAGTGCCCCAGAGAGGTATGTGAATGTCTGACCATCTCCATCACCGTATACCATCTTGCTTCCATCCCAGAACGCGTTGTTATAGCTACGGCTATAGTGAACCGTCGAGTTGAGGGCAGCACCAGCATTATCATAGCTGTTACGTCCATACGTGTTCTTATAGAAGTCATACGTTTTCGTTGCATTAACGTGTGCCGAAACTGCTGCACGATCGTATGTCGTGTTCAAGACGTTATCGACATCAGCCCAAAGTGAACCCGGAAGGCGTGTACGGTTTGCTGCATCGTACGTATAGATCCCTTTTCCACGTGTCGAATCTTGTAAGTAGTAGTATGAACCACTCTTCGTTGTCTTGAACGTCTGGCTATATCCAAGAACATCAATCCCTGTTCCTGTATATGTAGTTCCCGTCACACCGTTCGTCGGTTTTGCGTGTGCCAACTGATCGAATTTGTTAAGAACTTCTCCTGTACCAGCATCAATGAAGTACGTCCAACGTGATGGCTCTTCAGCATCTAAAATCGTTCCAGTCACTTGATACGCGTAGACCGACTTGTCTCCATTTGGATAGACGATTAATTCAGCTTCAGGTTCGAGTTCGTAAGCACCTTTATGTCCGACAAGCGTTTTGTAGCTTGCAATGGCTTTCTTCTCGCTCAATTTGATTGACTTATGTAGATTCTTTACTGATTTTGCATCATCTACGACTGTTTTCAATTGTCCGTCTTCATCAACGACACCGACAACGACACCACCGAATACCGGGACACCGTCTACCGTCTGCTGTAACTTGACGACTTTACCAAGTTTGTCTGATTTCGACTCGATCGTTTTGAATTCACCTTTTGCTTTCACGAACTCTTTGACAATTGTCGTCGGAGCACTTTCAGATGGTTTCGTCAACGTGCCTGACTTCAATTCTGCCGCCCCGACCAATTGTGGTACGAGTAGGACACCAGCGATTAATGATGTAGATACAACTTTTTTCATGTGTTTGCCTCCTTTGTGATGACTCTTACTTTACACAGTTTCCCACAAACAATGTATCCAACTTTTTAATTATTTTGACAATTCTAAATATTGAGTATTTAGAACTAATTATTTCTCTTTCATAATCATTTAGCCACTAAAAAAAGTGCCACCCAGGAGGGTAGCACTATAAACAATTAATATACATCTTTTTGCGTAAAGTGATAAAACGCGTACGCGAGAGCAGCCATTGACCAAATGAGAATGACGACTAGAGAAAACGGTAGAGTCATCCCTTCAATCGGTGGGGCTTGTCCTTCCAAATAGGTATGAAGGCCGAAGTTGACGTTCACCAAGTACTTCGAGCTATCCCAATTTGATCCAAGCGACGTCAAAAGCGGTCCTGAAATGAGGACGGCCATCATGATCCCGATTCCGGTCGCCGTGTTTTTCACCAGCACCGAGATCATAAGTGAAATTGTACCAACGGCAGCAACGACAAGCCATGAGAGCCCCATTGACATGAGCAAGTATTCCCACATCGGCAACGTATGGACAAAATCGGTTGAGAAGGTGCCAGTCGGTGAAGCTTGGAAACCTGTCAGGATTGGAGCTGTCCAACCGTCCCACCCGAGAACGATCCCGGATATAGCGTAACTGACGATGGCGGTCACAAATATTAAGATTGACGTATACAAAAGTGTCGTCAACCATTTAGCAAGCAAAATTTTATAACGCCTTACGGGTCGGGACAGTAGCGTCTTGATTGTCCCGTCGTTATGCTCCCCACTGACGATATCTGCCATCAAGACGATGATAAAGAGTGGCAGTACGAGCGTCGTCCCTTGCGAGAAGAAGACACGCATAAACGTCGGAGCGCCTGGATAGTTCGGGTTGATGTCATTGTCTAAATAGTATTGGTTCTGTTGGACACGGAACTCTAAAATCTGACGAAACTCGTCTTGGACGTTGGCGGAAGCGAGTCGGTTTTGTGTATCGATGATTTCTTGCTGAAGATCGACACGCCAATCAATCGTCCCTTGCTCTTCACGTTGCTTCTCGATTTGCCGATAGTTCGCGTATGTGAACATCGAAACGAGTACAATCAGGATGATTGAGACGACCATCAACCTACGCTTCCGATGAATTTTTAATACTTCATTACGTATGAGTCCGAGTAAAGATGGATTAGGCAATGTGATCACCGCCCGTCAATGTAATGAAGAGATCCTCTAACGTCTGCACACGACGCTCGAGTCCGAACACGTCGACATCTCGTTCCATTAAGTATCGATTCAACTTTGCCGTCTCCTCGACGTTCATCGAGATTCGAATCGTTCGCTCATCGATCACGTCCGCTTGATCGATTCCTTCATAACCTTGAACGATCGGCAGCACTTCAAAGCTATTAGCAACGTGCAAATCGACCGTCGATGCGAGTTCTTCAATCAAAGCATCGACCGTCCCCACTTTGACAATCTTCCCGCGCGACATGATCGCGACGCGGTCCGCTAACAATTCAATCTCGGCCAAGATATGACTCGACACGAGAACACTCAGCCCAGTTTCTTCGACAAGTCGACGAATGAACAGTCGTAAATCTCGAATCCCCATCGGATCAAGTCCGTTCGTCGGTTCGTCTAAAATAAGGACGCGTGGATTGTTCAATAATGCCTGTGCGATACCGAGCCGTTGACGCATCCCGAGCGAGTATGTCTTCACTTTATCATCGATGCGAGCCGTCAGATCGACGAGGTCGATCACTTCTTGAATCCGTTTGTCATCCACGCCAGGCAACATGCGAGCGAAGGCTTCTAAGTTCTCACGTCCAGACAAAAATTTATACAGCTCCGGATTCTCGACGATGGCTCCGATCTGATTCATCGCTTGAACGAATTGTTTATCGACACGATAGCCACAAATGGATACATTACCTTTCGTCGGTTTAATCAAGCCGACGATCATCCGAATCGTCGTCGTTTTCCCGGCACCGTTCGGTCCTAAAAATCCGAACACCTCACCCGGGTTGACTTCTAACGAAATATTATCGATGATCGTCTTTTTTCCAATCACTTTTGTCAGTTGATGTAGCTTTAAAGTCGGTTCCATTGTCTCACCTCTTTCTTTATTCTATCGGACAAAATCAAATCTGTCCTATTCGAACATTCACATAGGGCACATCACTACATTTTTGATATGATGTCTGTATAGAAAGCGAGGTCAGCCCATGAAACAGTCGAAATGGTATGCATTTTTAAGTGGCGCCGTACTTTTGACGGGAATCGCCATATATGGTCTTTGGATTGGTTATCAAGATATCGTCAATCCGCCAGAACGAACACTTTCTGTCTCTGAAGACGAACGTCCAGAACCGGAAGGAGACATCTATGTCGCCCTCGGCGATTCGTTGACTCGCGGTGTCGGCTCGACGTCAGGTGCAGGATATGTCCAACCTGTTAGTACAGTACTAGAAGAAGATGGGGTTCGTACACAAAATTTAGCTGTGTCTGGTGCACGTACTGAAGATCTACTTGCTCAACTCGAGCAACCCGAAGTTCGTCGAACAATCGAAAACGCACGATATATCACGTTAACCATCGGCGGAAACGATTTGTTCAACCGCGGGGAGAACGTCGACAACTTTGAATCTGTCGATATTCAACAAGTGGTCACGGATGCAAAGACAAATCTTGAAACGATTTTTTCAGAGATTCGCACGCTGAACGACTCAGCTACGATTGTCTACATCGGCCTATACAACCCGTTTCAAAATGATGAGAATGGACAAGCGTTCAATCAGCTCATCCTCGATTGGAACGCTTCTGCGAAACAATTGGCGAATGCTCAAAATATCGATGTGATTGACCCGTTCGCGTATATTTCTGATTTATCACGTGATCTCGCGACCGATCAATTCCATCCGAGTGACCGCACGTATGAAAAATTCGCGAATGATGTACTTTTCGTCTTAGAATAAACAAAATCCTCGTCAGCTTGACGAGGATTTTTTTACTTCTCATATCGAACAGTCCATTGTTCCCCTTGTTTCATAAGACCAGTCCCGCACCAACCTGCTTGAAGGAGCTCAACTTGTCTCACCCGATCTTCCATCGGAACATCTACCACTTCTGATGCGGGTTGCCATGACCGATGAAGCTCCTTGTAAAAGATATAGCGGAGTTTCCCGCCATACTTTTCTTTCAATGCACCGATTCGGAGTCCAAGCGTGAATTTGTCTTTCATACTTGGAATATTAAACGGTGCGACCGTCGCACAGACGACATCAAATCGGTTGTCCGATTCAACTTGTGACATTAATAGTTTGCCCAAGTGCGTCTGCAACCCATATCCTCGGAAATCTGGATGGACGTTCGTCACTTCCTGATAAAGGACACGTTCAAGCGAATCCTCCGGCCAGCCGATATCTCGTCCTAAATGTTCATCGTCAATCGGGGGGATCAACATGGCACGGAATGCAATCAGTCGCCCTTCAGCCGTTGCCCCGATCAACGTCTGATCTGCCAACAATTTTGTGAATTCTTCAATTGATAATGATTGATAGTGCTCCGGTTCAGCCAACGCTTGAATCACTGCCTCTTGAATCGACAACAACTCAGGTAAGTCTGACAAAGTCAGAACACGCACTTGAAACAGAAGATCTTTAACCTTACCTTGCCACATGTGAGTCTTCTCCAATCACGTATGAATCGATCGTCAATTCACGCAAAATGTCCTCATCGACTTCAATGCCGAGACCAGGACGGTCGTTCAACGAGATGATGGGCAAATCATATGTTAAGTTCCCGACATCCATGCCGAACCGGAGCGGCCCTGTCAATTCCACCGTTTTTACAATCTTACTAGAAAAGGCGACATGGAATCCCGCACTCGATGCGATCGAAGATTCGACCATCGAGCCGATTTGGCATTCAATCCCTGACATCTCCGCCATATGGACCAACTTCTTCGCCGGATAAATGCCACCACATTTCATCAGCTTGATGTTCGCTTTATGGGCTGCTTGCATCATCGTCAACCGTCTCATATCGTGAATGTTTTTCAGACCTTCATCGATCATGAGTGGCACCGAGATTTTTTGTTTCACTTCGAGCATGCCTTCAAAATCATCCGCTTTGACCGGTTGTTCGACCCAATCGATTCCGTACGATTCGAGTAAACGCATAGCTTGGACCGTGTTGGCCGCATTGACCCACCCTTGATTGACGTCGACCCGAATCGGGACATTTGGTCCTACGGCTTCTCGCACGGCTTTGACACGTGCCACGTCCGTTAGTACGTCGACCCCGACTTTCATCTTCACGGCCGTATAGCCCTGATTGATTTGATCAAGAGCCTCTTGTGCCATGTGATCCGGTTCTCCGATACTCAAGACGTGTGTGACCGGGAACGATTCATGGTACCGACCACCAATCCATTCGTAAATCGGTTGATTCAGTTTCTTTCCAATCAAATCGTGACAGGCGATATCGAGTGCTGCTTTTGCTGCAGGAACACCTTTTATCGCACGGTCCATCTCGTCATGAATCCTCTCCAAATGCATCGGATTTTTCCCGATCAATAAAGGTGCCAATAGATGACGGAGGACACTCACCGTACTTTCAGCTGACTCTCCCGTCACGTGCTCATCCGCTACCGCTTCCCCATAACCAATCAGTCCGCAAGACGTGGTCATTTTGACGATGACAGATGGCATATCGTCATAACGATGATAACTCACGATAAATGGAACTTTTAGTGGGAATCGAACTGAGAAAATTTCAATGCTTTGAATGTTCAAGTTCATCACTCCTTTACTTCGTCTACGCTTTCCTCTATATTGTCGTTATATAGTCGTTAAATTGCAAGGGGGATTTTGTGATGTCCATCCATATCGCTGTCGTCGGCTCACCAGCGTTTATTCAACATATTGTAAATGGTTCTTCCTTACCCGATGTCCGGATTGAAGGGTTTCCTTATGATGACCCGCGCGAAGCGAGAGACATCGCCCATCAACTACACTTTTTTGACGGTGTTTTCTTCTCCGGGTCATTTCCGTATACGTACGCGATGGAGAAGGCGAACCTCCCGTATGCTCATCATGTCGTTCAAGACGATGTCGTTTTATTGACCTCACTCTTATATATGACGTTGACGCAACACGTCGAGCTCGAACATCTATCGATTGACCTCGTCGACTCATCACGACTTGCATCGATGTTAGAGCCATTTCCCACTCGTATCTCGCAATCGCAAGTGAAACAGCTTCATCCAGACATGAATTTCGAGGACTTGATTGCCTTTCATAAACAACTTCAAGAAAATGGGACGACACGATTCGCTTTGACGAGTGTCGAGCAAGTCCATCGCCGGTTAAGAACCGACGGCTATCGGAGTCAACTCATGATTGAACCGAAAGAGAGGATTCTTCACCATTTTAATGATTTTCTTCAACAGATTCGATTGCAAAAATCAGATCAGTCTCAGTTTGCCATTCTTCAGTATTCGAATTCGAGTGAAGAGACGTTAGCACACGTGTCGGACCAACAATTCTTCGGTGGCAAGTTGCTACAATCGAATGAAGAGGGAGTCACAATCTTATCGAATAAAGGCAAAATTGAGACAGCTATTTCAAACGGTATTGTTTTACCGAATCCCTCGTCTGTTCATGTTGGCATCGGATATGGCTCAGACTATCAGCGCGCTCTCGACCATGCACGACTCGCTCTTTATGCAGAAAGTGAACGACAGATGCGCATCGTCGATGATTCGAAGCGACTAATGTTCTCTGATCAACCATCACCCATTCATTTTCGCGTCACGCAAACACGAGTCTACGACATGATGAAACAGACCGGTATGAGTCCGACCAATATCGAAAAACTCATCCACTTCTCACGTAATCAACTTGAGTTCACGGCTAAAGAGTTGACCGATTACTTACAAGTCACCCGTCGCACGACAGAGCGACTCATCAAAAAATTGGTTGATGCAAAACTCGTTCATCCGATTGGCGAAGAGATGAGCTACAGTCAAGGTCGTCCGCGCACCGTCTATAAATTTCAATTCCCGGTCGATTGACGACCGGGAATTGTTTTATTGTGCTGCTTGCTTCACAACTGACTCTTCTTGCTGAATGACGGCCATGCGCTCGATTGTGAATCCCGTAAAGGCATACAGAATCGAAATGACCGGTACGATAAAGTTTAAGACGGCGTAAGGCGCGTATTCGAATGCCCCAACCCCGAGCGTACCAAGAATGAATACCCCACACGTATTCCACGGGATGAACACCGATGTCAATGTTCCACCGTCCTCGAGTGCGCGAGATAAGTTTTTTGATTGTAATCCCATTTTTTCATAAGCCCCTGCAAACATACGTGACGGAACAACAATCGAGATATATTGCTCCGAACAGGTCGCATTTGTCGCAATCCCGGCCAAAATCGTTGAAGCAATCAACGAGCCTGCCGTTTTCGCCAACTTCAAGATTTGATTCATGATCGATTGAAGCATACCTGAATATTCTAAAATTCCACCGAACGTCATCGCGACAATCGTCATCGAGACTGTGTACATCATCGCATCGAGACCGCCTCGGCTAAAGAGGTTATCGACCAATTCATTACCTGTATCAATGACATAGCCACTTTGAAGAGCACCTACGCTGTCTGAAAGTGACCCGCCTTGGATGAACACTTGAGCCAAGAAGCCCAGTGCAATCCCGACAACGAGTGCTGGAATCGCTGGTACTTTTTTTGCGACGAGTAAAATGACTGCGAGCGGAACGACAAGTAACCATGGCGAGATGACAAAACTGTCTTCAAGAATGTTAAGCGTCTGTGTAATCTCTGACGAGTCCGTCGTCGAATCCGCAAACCGTCTTCCAAGCCATGCGTATACCCCTAGCGCGATGATGAGACCTGGAATGGTCGTATATAACATGTGTCGGATATGTACGAATAGATTCGTATGAGTCAGTCCTGCCGCCAAGTTTGTCGTATCTGACAATGGTGACATCTTGTCCCCGAAATAAGCACCTGAGATGACGGCCCCCGCAACCATCGGAGCTGGTATCCCCATACTCAGTCCGATTCCCATCCCTGCTACACCGATTGTACCCATCGTCGACCACGAACTCCCAATCGAGAGCGCGACGACCGCACAGATGAGGCAAATCGTTAACAAAAAGTATGCCGGCGAGATGATCTTCAGTCCGAAATAGATCATCGTGGCAACGATTCCCCCACCAATCCAAGCACCGATTGTCAATCCGACCAAAATGATGATGACGACTGCCGGTAAGGCAAGACGAATCCCTTTATACATCATCTCTTCAATCTCTTTCCACTTGAACCCATGACGCCAGGCGACGAGCGAAGCGACCGCCGTCCCGACGATGAGCGGGATGTGTGGTCCTTGTCCGAGCTTGACGATTGAGATGAGCATGACAACAATCATCACACCAAGTGGTAAGAGCGCCCACCCTAGCTTCATGTCTTGCTTGTTCCCCGTTGTTTCCATCTAACTTCCTCCCCTATAGCGAAAATTCAGAATTGTCGTTATATTGTCGCTAATAACGTTATGATAGCGCTTACAATCATCTGATGCAATAAAAAAATGAGTGGACAGACATCTGTCTATCACACTCATCCTGAATTATGTTGCTGCAATTCGGAGTGCATCCGCAAGCAGGCGTGCCCCGTCTTCTAACGCATCACGGTCAAACGTCATATGCGGATGATGAAGTCCTGGACCTAAATCTGCACCAATTCCAATCATCGTCGCATCAAGCGTCGGTTTCTCGACGGTATAGAAATGAAAATCATCGCTACCTGACGTGACAATCCTCTCGACGAGAGCCGACTGGCCGAAGCGTTGCTCGATCGCCTGCTTCGCAATCTGACTCGACTGTTCCCCAACGACCGCTCCCGGTGTGAAGTCTTGCCACTCCCACTCCAATGTCACACGATGAAGCTGACCGACATGGAGTAACATGTCTTCGACACGATTTCGTAGTTCGAGCAATTCCTCATTTTGTTGAGCGCGGACATCAATCGAGAACGTCGCATTTCCTGGAATGATGTTCATATTGTCACTCCCGGCGTGTACTTTCGTCAACTTGACGGAGTGTGGCTCAAACGGTGATAAGTAAATACTTTTGAGCATGTGTTGAATCGTGAAGATGACATCGAGTGCGTTTTGCCCTTGATGCGGTCTTGCGCCGTGCGCGTCATCCCCAATTACCTCTCCCTTTAAGAAGAAGGCAGCACCATGCTGAATCGCCGCCGCATATTGGCCTTTCTTCAACTCTTCTTGTGGACGCAAATGAATCCCGAAGAGTTGCGTCACGTCTTCTAACGCCCCACGTTCGATCATGGCGAGGGAACCATTCCCTTGCTCTTCGGCAGGTTGGAAGATGAAACGGATCCGCTTCTGTAACGCCTCGTCCTTCAACAGTTCGAGTGCACCGAGTACCATGCTGATGTTCGCGTCGTGCCCGCATGAATGGTTCGCACGAAACGTACCGTCCACTTGTTGCCATAACGCATCGATATCGGCGCGGACTGCAATCACGTCTTCTCCCGATCCAATCTCAGCAATCACCCCGGTCACATCTTCAAACGTCCGATGTGGTATCGACCAGTCCGATAAAATCGATGCGATTGTTCGAGTCGTCTCGACTTCTTTCCAACTGATTTCTGGATGTGCATGAAAATGTTCAAACCATTTCAATACGTTTGTCATATGTATCTCCACACCTTTATATTTTTTTGACACCTTTGATGAGAACCCATTGAAGCGGGAGTCGTCCCCATGTGATCCATTTCGGAATGACTTTCCCACCGATTCTAGAAGGTTTGACAGCCATGTTAATATTGGCCGGGAAGACGGCGACAAAGAATGCCGGTAACGTCCGCTTTACGAACGTCGTCCCCTTGTTAAGTAAGAGCATTGCCCCAAAGACGACTTCCACGACTCCGCTCAATTGCACCATCAAGCGGCGGAAAGGCCAAGACTTCGGAATAATCGACATGAATGCCTTCTCTCTGACAAAATGTAAAATTCCTGCCCCGAATAATAACACCCCATATAAATTTCGTACCATATCTCATCCTCCTTTTGTATAAGCATAGCAAAAAAGGCGGGCATGTTGCCCACCTTTTACAATGCAGAACCGTTTGCGTTTTGAATCTCGACTTGAACTGTTTCCGTTTTTCCGTCGCGGACATATTCGATGTCGACCGTTCCGTCCGTATCTCGAATCAATTCACTACGGAGGTCGATGAACGAGCTGACGTCTTTGTCATTGATTTTCACGATGACGTCACGCGCCTCAAGACCCGCTTTTGCGGCTGAACTATTTTGTTGAACTTCTACGATTATCGTTCCCGCCGTTACCGATTCAGGTAAGTTGATTTGTTCCGTCAAGTAACCTGGAGGGAACTCTGACACGTCACGTAGCGATACGCCGAGTGAAGGATGATTCACTTCTCCCGTCTGTTCGATTTGATTGATCAGCGGAAGGGCGATGTCGACCGGAATCGAGAATCCGACTCCCTCGACTTCTGCCGTCGCAATCTTCATCGAGTTGATTCCGACGAGTTGTCCTTCTTCGTTGATTAACGCACCACCCGAGTTACCTGGGTTGATGGCCGCATCCGTTTGAATGACCTCAGCGTTGAAGTCAGCCTGTCCGTTCTCATCCGTATCTACCGGGACTAGACGTGACGTCGATGAGACGACTCCGCGTGTCACGGAGTTCTCGAATTGTCCAAGCGGATTCCCGATGGCGATGACCGTTTGTCCAGGTTTTAATTCGCTTGATTTTCCGATTGAGATGACGGCCGGTACTTTGTCAGCGTCCACTTTCAAGACCGCCAAGTCATACGTCGCGTCACTTCCCATGAGCGTCGCTTCCGCTGTCGTTCCGTCATTAAACGTGACCGTCAGCTTGTCTGCCCCGTTGACAACGTGATGGTTCGTCGCGATAAATGCCGAGTCACCTTCTTTTTTGTAGATGACCCCTGAACCGACTCCAGCCTCAACCGCTTCACTCGAGAAGCCGGTTTGGGCGAAGTTGTTCACGGTGACGACGGCAGGCTGAGCGGTTGCGACGGCATTCGTGACTGAAGAGTCAGACACGTTTGATGACGTTTGGACCGGAGTCCCTTGCGAGGTCACGTTCGTATCACTCACATTCGTTGCGGGTTGGTCGATAAACGGATAAGCGATTGCGCCCGTCAACAATGCCCCGATGACCCCACCGACAAGTCCTGGGAACATGCGGCTGACGAATGAAGGTTTTGTCTGTGTTCGTACCATTGTCTCTTCTCGGTTGGATGAACCGAGTTCTGTATCTAACCAATCTTTTTGTTGTTCTGATTCATGTAATTGATCGTGTTCATTTGATTGATCGTGACGATCCATAATGATTCATCTCCTCTGTGTTATCTTCTACCCTTACTATAACGAAGAGGAACACTCATTTATAAAATGATAAATGAATTACAAGATTCTTCACATTTTGCGTCATTTCATTCAGACAATCACATTTCGTAGCGTGCCAAGACCTTCAATCGTCACTTCGACGGTGTCCCCCGTTTGAAGATAGGTCGGTGGTGTCATCCCATGCCCGACTCCCGCTGGCGTTCCGGTCGCGATAATGTCACCCGCTTCAAGCGTCATGCCTTTCGATAACGTACGAATGAGCTCGTCAATCGGGCGAATCATATCGGCCGTCGTTCCGTCTTGGCGCGTCTCCCCGTTGACATTCGTTTGGATTCGGAGAGGGAACTGAAGCTCGTCCGGCGTCACGATGAACGGTCCCATCGGACAGAACGTATCGAGTGACTTACCACGGAAAAATTGGACATGTTCTTTTTGCACGTCTCGTGCCGTCACATCGTTTAGAATCGTGTATCCGAAAATGTGTTCTTCGACTGATTCGATGTCTCGTCCCGACTTTCCGATGATGACCGCGAGTTCGCCTTCATAGTCGAGTTTTTCCGTCAATTCCGGATGGCGCTCGATGACAGCGTCTGGTCCGACGACTGAAGTTGGTGCTTTCGTGAAGATGACGAGTTTCCCCGCTCCCGCTGTATCCATCTCTTTCACGTGTTCTTCATAGTTCTTCCCGATACAAATCACATTTTTCAACGGTCGATACGGGGCGAGCAATTTCACGTCCGTCACTCGGTATGAAGGTGCCACGTCTAAATCGATATCCGGTTCGAACTCACGCGCAATCACTTCTAATAAGTTAGTCGTATGTACTTGATTGCTGACATCGTAGACGAAATCGCCTTCGACAATCCCCACTCGTTGCTCTTCTTGCATGTCAAAACTACACCATTTCATCAAAAATCCCCCTTTTTCATCATTATACAAAAAATCGAGACATCTCTGCCTCGATTATACTTTGTTCAAAAAGATGATGCGTTGATTACGCGATCCCCGAAAGCGAAGTCCCATATCTCGTAGCGACTGCTCAAAGCGACCATCAACGAGCACATCGGCGTAGTCTAAAACGGTTTGAACGGCTCCATCCTGCATCGCTACCAACTGTTCCATCGTATAGCCCGTATACACCCATACATTTTTACCGAGCGACTTACATGCCTTGACGAGTTTTGCTAACTCTGAAGATTGAAGAAACGGTTCGCCACCTGAGATGGTCACACCGTCCCAACCACTGAGTTTGATGCGACGGACAATCTCATCTACCTCGATTTCCTCACCGCCGGCTGGATTCCATGAGGAAGGATTGTGACACCCTTTACAATGGTGAGGACAGCCAGCAGTAAAGATGACCGTTCGAATCCCCGGTCCATCGACGACGGATTCTTCAACGACGGATAGAATGCGCATCGTGTTTCACCCTCGCCCGTTCTTCTTCTCGCTTCGCCGTATTCCAGCGGTCCATCGTCCCAACCAAATAGCCAGTGATACGGCGGATCCGTTCGATTTTCTCATCTTCACCACAAGTCGGACAAGCCGCGTCAATCAATCCTTCAAGTCCGCAATTCCCGCAGCGGTCGACGGGATGGTTGATGGAACCGTAGCCGATATCATGCTGACGCATCAAGCGAACAATCGATTCTACCGCTTCCGCATTATGGGCAAGGGAGCCATCGACTTCGACATAGGAGATGTGTCCCGCGTCACACAACGCATGATACGGTGCCTCAATCCGGATTTTTTCGCGGATGGATACGGACTGATATACCGGTACGTGGAAGGAATTCGTGTAAAACGCCCGATTCGTCACCCCGTCGATCATGCCGAACTCTTCCTGGTCTCGCGTCACAAATTTCCCTGACAATCCTTCCGCCGGTGTCGCTAGTAACGAGAAATTCAAATCGTATGATTCGGTCGCTGCTCGCATCCGATCAGATAAGTTCGTGACGATATCGAGACCGAGTCGTTCCGCTTCACGCGACTCGGCATGTGTACTGCCCGTCAACACCTTCAACGTTTCAGCGAGTCCGATGAATCCGAGGGAAAGCGTTCCTTGTTTCAGCACATCTCGGACCTCATCATGTATATGTAACTGCTCACTTCCACGCCAGACACCTTGTGTGTAAAGAAAACGAAATTCTTCAGCGCGACGTGTACATTGATACTCGAAACGCTCGATCAACTGTTCGATGCCGATATCGATATATCGGTTAAGAATGCGGTAAAAGTCAGTTAGTGATTCAGAGACAAGCGCCATCTTCACCAAGTTGAGTGTGGAGAAAGATAAGTTGCCACGTCCGACTGACGTCTCCTCACCGTGGCGATTTCCCATAACCCGAGTGCGGCAGCCCATGTACGCCACTTCAGATTCATGCGATCCATCATAGTAAGCGGCATTGAACGGGGCATCGATGAAGGAGAAGTTCGGGAAGAGCCGTTTGCCTGTGACGCGACACGCTTCACGAAAGAGATCAACGTTCGGGTCGTCCTCGTTGAAGTTGATGCCTTCTTTCACTTTAAAGATTTGAATAGGAAAAATCGGGGTCTCTCCATTCCCTAACCCACGTTCTGTGGCACGAAGTAACTCCCGAATGAGGATGCGTCCCCACTTTGAGGTATCCGTCCCGTAATTGATTGAGACGAACGGGACTTGACCGCCACCTCGTGAATGCATCGAGTTCGCATTATGAATGAACGCCTCACACGCCTGATATGTCGCCGAAATCGTCTCTTCTTCTGCGAGTTGTTCCAATTGTGTCTTGTCCCAGTCAACAGGGAGTGATTGGAGTTTGCTCAATTGGCGCTCATAGGTCTTCTCGACGTACGGTGCCAAATCGACGTCAAACATCGGGAACGCTTGACCCCCATGCTGCATATTTTGATTCGCTTGAAGGATGATGGACGCGAGCGCCATGGCGGAGCGAATGTCCTTTGGCGACCGAATCGTCCCATGCCCGGTATGGAAACCGTCATTCAACAATTGACCGAGTGGAATTTGACAACATGTCGTCGATCCTGTGATGTAATAGTCGGCGTCGTGCACGTATAAATAGTTATCAGTGACGGCCTGTTTTGAGCGCTCCGACATCAAATATGTCTGCGACAATTCTTTCGACACTTCTGAAGAGAGTCGTGCTAGTTTCCCAAGTGGGGACTTTCCGTCCACATTCGCATTTTCTTGTACTAAGTCTTGGTCTGGTAAGACGCAAACATCCTCATACAACTGCAGTAATTTCAAAACCCATCACCTCACTATATATGGATTAAAAACATTCAAAAAAGTTTTTAAAATCCTATATATAGATTATGACACGTATTTTTCTTGATGGTCACGAGTCGATATTGTGACAGTTTACGTGTGAGCATACGACAAAAAAGAGCCTCGTCTTCGGTAAGACAAGGCCCAGCGTTATTTGTGACAAACGTCATTTATTTAGCAGCTTTGACGACTTTTAATTCGACTTCTTCCTCTAATTCTTGTGCCTCACGGAGACCTTTTGAGTTGAGCCATGTATAGATGGCTCCCATGAAGAGGGCGCCGCCGATAATATTACCGAATGTCGCAGGAATCAAGTTGTGGATTGCACCTGCCATGCTGATCGTTTCAGGATGTGGAACGACGAGCGTCAAGGCGAACAAGACGAAGTTGGCGATAACATGGTCGAATCCTGAAGCGAAGAAGACGGCAACAAGGAAAATCATCGAGAAAATTTGAGCGAATTCATTTTTCATTTGTTTCGGTAAGAAAATGGCGAGACAGACCATCCAGTTACAGAAGATGGCGCGGAAGAAAATTTCGACCGTCGTGTGATGCATTTTCCCCTCGACGACTGAGAACAACCAGTTGTTCATGCCAAGTTCTTGGATGACGCCAGTCGGTGCAAGTAGTAACGCAAATAGGATTCCCCCAAGTGCGTTCCCGACGAAGCATAATAACCAAACGAGCATCGTGTCGCTGAGCGTTGTATAGCCGCGAAGTGTCGACGTCGTGAAATACATCGTATTCCCCGTAAACAACTCGGCTCCCCCATAGATGATCATAACGAGCGCAATCCCGAACGAGAAGCCCCCGATGAGTGTCGTGAACGGAGATTCCGCTAAATACATACCGTTGACGACTTTCAGCGTGAAGATTGAAGCAAAGCCGATAAAAATCCCGGCTAACATTGCCCGTAAAAAGTATTCCATTGGACGATAATGAATCATTTGCGAGGAAGCCTGTGCTTTTTTCCGTAATGATTCGAGTGCATGGATTTCCATTGATGCCATGTCACAAACCCTTCTTTCTGAATAATTAAATAGGAAAGTATCAGTTCTAATATGTGAAATCATTAACAATATAAACTGTACAGTCTCTGTTGGCAATCACCTCTTGAGGGAATTGACAGAGTGTTCACATCGTAATCGTTTACATATGGCGGATTTGTGACAAAGAAAAAGTGCTCCGATTTCTCGAAGCACTTTCTTTACAATTATTCTTTATCTTCAGTCGATTCTTCTGTTTCTTCAGAAGATGTTTCTGAAGCTTCTTCTTCAGTCGAACCTTCCTCTGATTCAGTTTCTTCCTCTTCCTCAGCAACCGGCTCATTCACAGAGGCGATGTGCATATCTGGTTCAGAGACAATCGTGTATGCTTTGTCTTCTGGAAGATCCGCTACCGTCACCGAGTCACCGATTTCGAGGTCTGACACGTCGAGTTCGATGCGTTCAGGGATGTTGGCAGGTGTCGCAGAAACCGTTACTTTATAGAGCGACTGAGCGAGATATCCGCCTTCTTTGACACCTTTCGCGTCGCCGACAAGGACGATATCCGCTTCGACTTCTGTCTCTTCATCCATCTTCACAGCCATGAATTCGACGTGCTGATAGAAGTTTGTGAACGGATTTGTTTCTGAACCGTGCACGAGCGTATTGATTTTGTTTCCATCGAAATGGAGTTCAATCAAAGCGTTGTCACCATGGTCTCGAAGAATTTTACGAAGGTCCATCTCGTCAAACACGATTGGTGTGCTGTCTACTTTGTAACCATAAACAACTCCTAACGCTTTTCCTTCGTTACGCAACTTCGTGCGTAGTGATCGTGGGCGTAATTCTCGTTTTGAAACTTGAAGTTTGTTCGTCATTTTCTTTTCCTCCTACATGGATATACATTTCATGTCGACATCTTGAGGGTGAGGCAGTGAAAAAGCCACCTCTCAACCTCGATGCGTTGAGTGACATGTGTATAGTTTTCCCATGAGGACTCGTAAATAAACGTTACATCGTATTAAAACAAGGTAACAAGACGATTACATGACACGTTTGAACAACTTCTCGAGTTCATACGTGCTCCACTTCACGAGAATCGGACGACCATGCGGACAAGTGAATGGAGACGTCGTACGACCTAAATCATCAATCAATTGTCGCATCATGTCCATATTGAGTGGATGATTCGCTTTAATCGATCGTTTACACGCCATGAGGATTGATGCTTCCTCTCGATATTTCGCGATGTCAATCGAGCGTTGTTGAATCGCCATCTCCACTAGATCACGAATTGTACCCTCTAAGTCATGTTGTGGATACCATGTCGGAATCTCGCGCACGAGGAACGTGTTTCCCCCAAACGGTTCTAACGTGATACCAGCTTCCGCTAGAAGGGGGAGCACTTCTTCGATGGCAAGCGTCTCTTCCTGTGTGAACTCCAACGTCAACGGAATCAACAGGAGCTGATACTCTTTTTCTGGACGTCCTAACTGCTCATAAAACAACTCATACTTGATGCGTTCCTGGGCAGCATGTTGGTCCATCACGTACATCCCGTCTTCCGCTCCACAGATGATATAACTCGAATGCAGTTGTCCGATGACGTCTAGCGCCGGAAGACGTTCGGACTGACGAACGGGTTCCTCAACCTGTTCTACCTGGAGCATCTCTGGCTCTGGTTCATGAACGAGCGGTGCCGGGTTCCACTGGGAGGGAGACGTGAGCGATTCTTTTCGCTCCCGAGGAATCGGATAATTCCACTCGACCGTGTCTACTTGTTTAGGTTGCGGTTCCATCGAAAAGTCGAGTTTCGACTGTTCGGACGGTGTCTCTCGCTTTGGTTTTGGCTCTTGTTTCACAGACGGAATAAGACGTTGCTCACGGAGAGTCAATTGAACGGTCTCTCGAATGAGCTGGCACAATTCTTTTTCTTTCGACAAGCGCACTTCACGCTTCGTCGGATGGACGTTCACGTCAATCAACATCGGGTCCATCTTCACTTCGAGCACGGCAATCGGATAGCGACCGATCGGTAAGAGCGTATGGTAGCCTTCGAGCACGCTTTGTGTCAGTGCAAAGTTCTTGATACTGCGGCCATTTAAGATGAGAGTCACGTATTGTTTGTTCGAACGGGTCACTTCCGGGCGCACGAGATGCGCGCTCAGTGTATAGTCGTTCGTTTTACTAGAGGCCGTGACGATTTGTGCGGCGACTTGGCGACCATAGATGGCGAGCATGACTTGCTTCAAGTCTCCATTCCCGTTCGTTCGCAACAGTTCTTTCTCTTCATGAAAGACGGTGAAGCGAATCTCTGGATGAGACAGTGCCAAACGGTTCAACGTGTCGGTAATGCTCGCGAGTTCCGTCGCCGATGTCTTCAAATACTTCAGCCTTGCCGGTGTGTTGAAGAAGAGCTGACTGACCGCGATTTCGGTCCCGACGTTCGTCGCCGCCGGATTCGTCTCCTTGACGACACCGCCTTCAAGCGTCATCTCAAAACCGTCCTCATCCGCTCGCTTTGACTTCAACGAGACGTGACTGACCGACGCAATCGAGGCGAGTGCCTCACCACGGAAACCGAGTGTCCGAATACGAAACAAGTCATGCTCGTCCCGGATTTTACTCGTCGCATGTCGTAAGAAGGCTCGTGCTGCGTCTTCTTCATGGAACCCGTGTCCGTTGTCACGCACTTTGATGAGACGGATACCCGCTTCTTGTAAGTCGACGTCCACTTTCGTCGCTCCCGCATCGATCGCATTCTCGACTAATTCTTTGACGACGGAAGCTGGTCGTTCGACGACCTCCCCGGCTGCGATTCGGTTCGCGAGTTGTTCCGGTAACTCTCGAATGATTCCCATCGACTCACCCTTTCTTTGCGGTCTGTTGCAGTTCGTAGAGCGCCTGCATCGCTTCGATTGGATTCATTGCCAATAGATCGAGTTTGAGCAGCTGTTCTCGAACAGCGTCATTCGACTCGAACAATGACAACTGGCTGACATCTTCCACTTGAGGTGAAGCAGTTTGCTCGTTTAAGACAGATTTCGTTGCTTCGGATTCGAGTTCTGACAGAATCGTCCGTGCCCGGTCAATCAATGAATCTGGGAGTTCGGCCAATTCCGCCACGTGAATCCCATACGATTTATCCGCACGTCCTGGATGCACTTCATGGAGGAAGACGACACGCCCATCCCGCTCAATCGCCCGGACATGGACGTTCTCAAGTGTCGGAATCGAGTCCTCGAGCACCGTCAGTTCATGATAGTGCGTCGAAAAGAGTGTCTTCGCCCCGATTGACGAAGCAATATACTCAACAATTGCCTGCGCAAGGGCCATCCCATCATACGTCGACGTCCCGCGACCAATCTCATCCAATAGAATCAGACTATGGTTCGTCGCCTCGGTGACGGCTTGTCGCGTCTCGGTCATCTCGACCATGAACGTCGACTGTCCGCTCACCAAATCGTCCGCCGCACCGATCCGTGTAAAGATGCGGTCAAAGAGCGGGAGTTCCGCTGCTTCTGCCGGGACAAATGAACCGATTTGATGAAGGATCGCAATCAACGCAAACTGACGCATATACGTCGATTTACCGGACATGTTCGGTCCGGTGATGAGTAACATTTGACGTGTGTCGTCAAGCGTCAAGTCATTAGCGACATACTCACCTCGCGGCAAGACCGTCTCAATGACAGGGTGACGACCGCGTTCGATTTGAACGTGCGATGCGGTTTTCGGGCGTACATACTCTCGTCTTTCCGCCACAACGGCAAGGGCGAGTAGCACATCCAACTCACTGAGTGAACGGGCCAATTGTTGAAGGGCCTTCGTGTACGTCTTCACTTCTTCACGAAGTGCAACAAACAAGTCATATTCGAGCGTACAGCTCTTCTCTTCCGCTCCTAAGATGAGGGCTTCCTTCTCTTTTAGCTCAGGCGTAATGTATCGTTCCGCATTCGTCAACGTCTGCTTCCGCTCATAACGCCCTTCTTCGAGCAACTTCGCATTCGCCTTCGTCACTTCCAAGTAGTAACCAAATACGCGGTTATAACCGACTTTCAACGACTTGATGCCGGTTGCGATACGTTCCTGTTGTTCGAGGTTGGCAATCCACGATTTCCCGTTCGCTTTCGCTTCTAGCAATTCATCGAGCTCTTCTGAATATCCGTGACGAATCATCCCGCCTTCTTTCGTCGAGATCGGAGGTGAGTCGACGAGGGCAGTCCGGAGCTGTTCACTCAACGTCTCGAACGAGTCGAGATTCTGTTCGATTTGCTGCAAGCGATCCGCTTTCACTGTTTGTAAGAGTGACCGGACAGAAGGCATCCGCTCGAGCGTGTCGCGAAGTTGGACGAGATCTCGCGCATTCGCTGTCCCGTACCCAACTTTCGCGACAAGGCGTTCGATATCATAGACTCGCTTCAACTCTTCCTGTAGTTGATCGCGCAACATGAAGTCGTCCACTAAGTTCTCGACGGCGTCCTGTCGCTCTTTGATGCCTTGTTCGGTATAGAGCGGCTGTTCAAGCCAGCGTTTCAACAAACGACCACCCATTGCCGTCGTCGTCTCATCAAGGAGTGAAAGGAGTGACCCTTTCCGTTCTCCCGAACGAGCGGAACGAAACAGTTCAAGGTTTCTGGCCGTATTGGCGTCGAGCTGCATATGCTGTTCGACCTCATAGGCGACAGCCGGTTGCAAGTGATCGAGCGAACGCTTCTGTGTTTTCGTCAAATAGGCGAACAACAACTCAAATGCCGAGCGCTGCGCCTCGTCTTTCGCACCTTTTGCGAGTGGACTATCCCGCTTGTCCACTTGAATCGAAAGAGGAATCCCAGTCTGTCGTAACAAGTCAGCGAGTCGTTCGTCTTCGACGATGACCTCGTTCGGAAGCAATCCTTCGATTTCCCGTAAGACGGCCTCTTCTGACGAGAGCGTCGTCAACCACGATTCCCCCGTCGTCACGTCACCTCTAGCAATTCCAAAACGTCCCGCGACGTCCGAGATGGCGACGAGATAACGGTTCTCTTTTTCGCTGAGTGATGCCATATATGTACCTGGCGTGATCACTTGAATGACTTCCCGCTTCACAAGTCCTTTTGTCGCTTTCGGATCTTCTGTCTGTTCGCAGATGGCGACGTTGAATCCTTTTTCGATCAGTTGTTCGATGTAGATTGCCGCCGAATGGTGTGGGACACCACACATCGGAATTGGATGCTCGGCCTGCTTCCCATTTTTAGAAGTGAGCGTGAGCTCTAATTCCTTGGCGACAATTTGTGCATCTTCAAAAAACAACTCGTAAAAGTCACCGAGTCGATAGAATAAAAAGGCGTTCGGATAGTCTGCCTTGATTGAGAAATATTGTTTCATCATTGGTGTCTGATGGACTTCTTGCATGTTGATTCACCTCTAGAAAGTACAACAGCTGACCATCGGCCAGCTGTGTCGTTTTAGTATCCGCAGCCGCCGCGTGCTTGTTCAGCCGCCATGCCGCTCCCTGTCTTCCCTGCAAGGACGTCTCCGTCCGTCGATTCGATGATGCGGTCCGTCACGGAGTTCGCGAGCGTGACCGTCACGTATTGAAGCAAATCGTTCACTTCAACTTGAGTCTCTTGGAATGCTTGAACGACCGGAATCGAGTCGAGCTCTTCCATCGCCTTATCGATCTTCTGCTCGACTTTCGCAAGTGCTTCCGTCTTGCCGTAGTGCTTACAGTTGACGGCTTCTTTTTGTAAGAACTTGATTCGTTTAATCAACGTCTGTACGCGGTCACTTCCGTTCACTTTCGCTTCCGCTTCTTTGAAACGCGCCACTTCTGGTGTTTGTGCTAATACGTCTGCCAATTCTCTTGCTTTTGCAATTACTTGTTGATCGGTCACCATTGTAAACCCCTTTATGTCTATGATGTAATCGTGCTCAAGGGCACGTGAATGTTCTTTCTCATTCTAACATGAACGATTCGGAAACGGTACTAGCGGGATTCGTTGATTCTCGTAACATATCGACGTGTGGAATACGGTCTTCTTGATACACATCACTCGTCCGTTTGAAACCAAACGAGGCATAAAAAGGTTCCACATACGTCTGAGCTTGCAGATACAATGTCTCATGACCGAAGTCCTTGATTGCCGCATCCATCAAGAGGCGAGAATACCCTTTCCCTCGATACGTCGCTTTCGTGACGACACGTCCGATGGCGACTGGAGAGGCTTCCGTCAAAACACGAAGCGCAGAGACAATCTCTCCATCATCTTCGATCCAATAATGGACGGCTTGTTCATCTTTTCCATCGATTTCTTGATACGGACAGTTCTGTTCGACGACGAAAATCTCAGTCCGTAGCGCCAGTAAGCGATACAATTCCAATGTTGTCAGTTCATCAAATGCTTTTTTCTTCATCAATATCCCCCCTAATCAATCGTCACCCCGATTGCTCGGGCAACATGTAACCCGCTCGTCATTGCGCCAATCGTCCCCGCCCCTGGAAATACGGTATCCCCGCATACATAAAAGTTCGGCAAGTCTGTGCGATAACTCGCGGCACGGAACAACGCCTGGCTTGGCGTCTGGGCATATCCCCCGACTGCCCCATGCGGTCGCTTCGTATACTTCACCCATGCACCTGGTCCACCAGGAAGGAGAAGTGACGAT
Organism: Exiguobacterium sp. CH10; assembly: GCF_018617635.1. NCBI lineage: Bacteria > Bacillati > Bacillota > Bacilli > Caryophanales > Exiguobacterium > Exiguobacterium sp. CH10. The sequence goes on along the minus strand of NZ_JACSKO010000002.1, from coordinate 633,969 downwards.
TCACGGTCCCATGCAGGGAACGCAGTGGCGACGACATCGACGAGACGATTGGTCCAATCTTGTTTTAGTTTCTCATATGCCGCTCGGTCTTTCCAATGTTGCCATTCTGATAAATCGATATGTGTGGATACCGTAATGGTCCGTTCTGGTTTTTCTGTGCGCAACACGTCATCCGGCGCCGACATGGATATGAACGCATGCCCACTCGGTAATCGCTCGTGATAGATTTGTTGAAATAGTGGTTGCTGTTGACAGACATCCTCAGGCAAGACGAGGTAAAGGCTGAACGTGCCCCATTGCGACTGTTTCAACTGTCTTCGATATTGCCGTTTAAACTTTCGCTGTTCCTGTCCCCGTAAAATCTCGCTCGTCCGCTCAATCGGGATGGCGGAAACAATCACATCGACCAGTTCAAGTCGTCCTCTTCGATCGGTGATGAGCCATCCATCCGTCACTCGTTCGATGGACTGGACGTCTCTGCCTAATTTCGTCTCGCCACCAAACGTTCGGACGGCGCGCTCTAACGCATGAGCCAATTGATACAGCCCACCTTCCACATAGTACGCTCCTTCGTGATAGACCGACAGCGCCACTGCACCGAGTAAATGACTCGCTTCTTTCGCACCGGTCTGCAAACTATCGAGCAGGACTCCATCGATAAATCGCTCGAACATCGTACCGTTTAGTCCATGACGAGCTAACGTGACACCGAGTGGCCGCTGGAGTTTTAGGAGCGCCGTAAGTTGGTTCGGTCGGAACCCCTTCATTGCGTATACCATATCCGATGTCGTGCGAAACGGAAGTGCCGGCAACTCTTGAAACAACGGTCGGATCTTCTCAAAGTCACCCCACACTTCACGATAAAACGCATGGATTGCCTCGTGGTTCTCTGGGAACGCATGACTGAGCTCATCAAGCAGACGTTCTCGGTCGCGATAGTAAGTGACGGTGACGTCAGGCAGATGAATGTCCATCACCTCATCCAACAAAGTGACCTCGACCGATTCGTCCAATTTCTCAAGGACACGCTGATGGACTCCACCTTTTTCAAATCCCATTCCGAGCGTCGCGCCTGCCGGGAACAAGTAGTCACCCCGTTGAAATTTACCTGCACATCCGCCCCATTCACGCGATGCTTCAAAGACGGTTACGTCATGTCCTTTTTGTTGCGCGAGCGCAGCGGCCGTTAAACCCGCGACACCTCCACCTATGACCCCGATTTTCATGTACATCCCTCCTCTCTATATCATACCTGCTCATTCAAAAACTTGAAGAAATGAATCGGTTTTTAAGATTCCAATGTTCTTTTGAAGGGAACTGATTCTCCTATGCAGAAATAGTTTACATCTGAAAAGGTAAGGTGATGAAAATGCGTAGTCGTGTCATGGTTTATTTATTGATTCCCATCCTCATCTTTATTGGTATACTGATTACCCCACCTTCCGAGGAATCGCTCAAGCTCGCGACGATGACCGTCGTCAGCATCCAGGAGATGATTCCTTACGAAAAAGAGTATACGGCACAGAAAGTGCTAGAAGAACGAACAGTGGACGACAAATCAGCCATCATCGAAGAATGGCGTCTCGAGCAAGGAGCAAGAACGTCTTACAGTTATGTGCTCAGACTGAGAGGATTTGAACATGTGACACAGATTGATGCAGGGGCTGCCAACACGAGATCGGATGGGTATTACGCGATGCAGGCGCATAGCCCTATTTTCGAGACGGACAAACCCGTGTCAACGAACTATCCGATCGTCATGTTCAGTTCGGAACAACGACTCGTCATCGGACAGATGGATGTCCGCGTCATTTATGAAGAGGATGAGCAGTTGAAGAAATGGATTGTATTGGAGGATAAACAAGATTAGATGAGCAACTTATGACTTAATCGCAATACAAACATGAAACGAATCATGATCATCGGTTCAGGCGGTGCAGGGAAATCCACACTTGCCCGTCAACTCGGTGAACGATTACAGATTTTACGAACGGGAAAGCCCATATCGGGCATAGCCCGCCTTTAGGCATGGGATGAGAGTGAGTTCGGATGTTTTTACATCCGACGTTCGGGTCTACTTATCCCATAGACAAGAACAAGTCTCTAAAACGCCTGCGTCCATCGCCCCTTGAAAATCGTATACGGTTCGGTCATGAAAACATATGACCGGTAAAACGATGCCTGTCGTCATGCAAAAGACGCTAAAACATCAGATGGATACACCTGCAACGACCTGTGGTGGATGGTAACAGTCCACCAGCCTGAGAATCTATATGATCTGTCTCAGGAGGGGTGATGGCACACCCTCATCTGAAGGCTTGAGCAAAACAGAAATGGACTGCGCTCGCACAAGCACTTCAGAATCCCACGGTTTTAATTGTGGGAGTGTCAAACCTCGATGTCTATCATTTGGATGCTCTCATGTGGAGACCGGGATGGGTGATGGCGCCGAGAGAGGAACGAATCGATATTCAACAATAACTCGTGAAGAAAGATCAATGGATCATCGATGGAAACTTCGGGAACACGCTTGATTTACGTTTACAGGCAGCAGATACCGTCATTTTGATCGACCTTCCGCGAATCATTTGTGTATACCGCGTCCTCAAACGATTTGCCCGTTACCGTGGTACGACGCGACCGGATATGGGCGCATCCTGTGAGGAAAAGCTCGATTTCGCATTTCTGAAATGGGTTTGGAATTTTCCTGACGTTCAACGGCCACAACTGTTACGACAAATTCAACAACATCCGACAAAACCTAATTTGATACATTTGAAATCGTCACGAGCAGTCAGAAACTACTTGAAATCAATTTAAAACGCTTTCATTTCAAAAGCGTTTCTCTTTTTAATATTTTTTGTATTTTTATGCTTTACAATTAATAATCATACATATACACTTAGTCTCATCTACAACAGGGAGGCATTATACACATATGAAAAAATGGTTATTAGCAGGTACACTTATGTTAAGCGCGGCTTTACTCGGTGCATGTAGTCAAGAAACAGAAGGTGAAGCGACAGAGCAAAAAACGCTCGTCATGGGGACGAGCGCCGATTACTTCCCATATGAATTTGTCGATACGGCAAACGGAGATGCGATCGTCGGATTTGATATTGAAATCGCGGAGACGATTACAGAACGTCTCGGTTACGAATTGAAGATTGAAGATATGGACTTCGGTAGCTTACTCGGAGCCTTGAACAGCGGGCGTGTCGACTTCGTCATGGCAGGAATGACGCCAACAGAAGAGCGTAAAGAGAATGCGGACTTCTCAGACATCTATCTTTCCGCGACAAACTTGATCATGACAAAAGATGAGTCACTTCAGGCAATCGAAGATTTGTCTGGTAAGAAAATCGGTGTCCAAACGGCTTCGATTCAAGAAAACATCGCAAAAGAACAAGCGCCTGACGCTGAACTCGTATCGTTGAACAAGATCCCTGAAATCGTTCAAGAGTTGAATACAGGTCGAATCGATGCAATGGTCATCGAAGACACGGTCGCACAAAAGTATCTAGATCAAGACGACAGCTTCTATACATTCGCTTTAAAAGAGGATGGCGAAAAAGGATCAGCTGCTGCATTTAAATTAGATGATGAGTTACGCGACCAGTTCAACGAAGAATTGAACAAGATGATGGAGTCTGGCGAAATCGATGAATTGGTGAAAAAATGGTTCTCGATGGAGCCGACTGAATGAGACAAGTCGAGCTGCCGATCTATCCCGTCGTTTATCCGACGGGACATCGGTTAAATCAAAATGAAAGTCAGTTCCCTTTACCTGACCGAATCAAGAGCCAGCTTGATTCGTTGACGTATCATGACTTACACGAATATCCGGTCGAACCGATCAATGAGTTGTTCGAACGCTACGCTGCGTATGTCGGTGTGACACCTGAGCAACTGCTCGTCGGTTGTGGAAGTGATGAGATGATTCATGTCGTGACGCAAGCATTACTCGCACCAAATGACATCGTCTTGTCCCCGGCTCCTGACTTTTCGATGTATCCCATCTTTACGACCATCGCACACGGGCAACATGTTCAAGCCAATGATTTATCATATGAGGAAATTGTAGAAGCAATCGAGACGCATCATCCGAAGCTTCTTCTTCTCTCGAACCCGAACAATCCAACCGGGAAGCTGTGGACCGTGAAAGAGTTGACGCATCTCGCCTCACTCGTTCCTTACCTTGTGGTGGACGAGGCGTATATGGATTTCACACCGGATGACAGCATGATTCCGTTCATTGCGAACCATCCGAATCTCATCGTCCTTCGCACGATGTCAAAAGCGTTCGGATTGGCAAACGTACGAATTGGATTCATGGTGACAAACAACGAACTCGCTCACTATTTCCGTCAATTCATCCCACCGTTCAACATTAGCGGGGTGAGTGCAAAGATTTGCAACATCTTCTTAAAAGATGCAACTTATCTTCAAGAAACAATCGAATGGCATGACGAGATGCGGCAAAAGTGGGTATCCGCTTTTGAATCAATTGGTCACGTCCTCCCTGCCTCGACAAACTTTTTGTATATCGAGCTCGAGCAACCCGAAGCAGTATGGGCACAATTGACCGCATTGAACGTACACACTTCGAAACAACCGACGGGCATTCGAGTGACCATCGGTGACGAAGCGGCACTTCATCTCGCACATACAGCTATTCAGCAATACAAGGAAACAAGTCACGTAAAAAACTCCTGAACCTCATGTTCAGGAGTTTTTGTCAGTCGATCGTTTTGATCACGCGCGCCGGATTTCCTCCGACAACCGTCCGTGGTGGCACATCTTTTGTGACGACTGCACCAGATGCGATGACTGCCTCATCTCCAATCGTCACACCCGGATTGATGATGGCCCCTCCACCGATCCATACCCGGTCTCCAATCGTCACGGGTTTCCCGAACTCATACCCAGAGATGCGCTCAATCGGATCAATCGGATGTGTCGCCGTATAGATATGTACACCTGGTGCAAGCATACAGTCATCCCCGAAAGTGATGGGACAAATGTCTAAAAAGACACAGTCAAAATTCGCATAGAATCGTTCACCCAAGTGAATATTGTACCCGTAATCACATTTGAAGTTCGGTTCGATGTAATACGACTCTTTCGTCGAACCGAGTAACGCACTAAGAATTTCTTTCCGTTCAGTCAAATCATCAATCCCGGAACGATTGAATCGCTCGGTCAATCGCCGGGCATGCTTCCGATCTTTAACGAGCGTCTCATCACCAGCTAAATACAGTTCACCACGAATCATCTTCTCTTTTTCCGTCATCATGATCCCTCCTTACACTCAGTATAGAGGATTTTCAAATCATTTAGGGAATAGAGACAAGGATGAGCAGAAGGAGGAAGATGTGATGAAACGTATTTTAGAGTGTCGGGCAAGTGATTTTATCACGTTTAATCGTCAAGATTTAGTCGGGTCGATTCGGAAGGCAGAAGGACGAACGGTCATGGCCGAGGTCATCCCGACGGTTCAACCGCTCTACCCAGAAGTCACGAATGCAGAACTGGCAAGAGCGTTCGGTGCCGACTTGATTTTATTGAACATGTTAGATGTGTTCCATCCTTACATTAAAGGACTTGAAAGTCACGCGCTGTTCGGCGACATGCCAGGTGAGGAGATGAGTGACCATCCGATTTTGGAACTAAAGCGATTGATCGGATTGCCGATTGGAGTCAATTTAGAGCCTGTCGACTTTTCAGAGAGATCGTCTGAAATGAATGAAGTGAAACGAGGCAGACTCGCTTCAGTCGAAGCGTTCCAAAAAGCGTCTGAACTCGGGATCGATTTCGTTTGTCTGACAGGCAACCCGAATACCGGGGTTACGAATGAAGCAATCGAACAAGCGATTATCCGAGGGCGTCGTGAATTCGCTGGCGTCATCATTGCCGGAAAGATGCATCAGGCCGGTGTCGGCAGCGTGTTAGATCGCGACGCATATATCCGCTTCGTTGAAGCAGGGGCAGACATTATTCTTCTGCCAGCTCCAGGAACCGTTCCGGGTGTCCGTGAAGAGGCATTCCACGAACTCGTACAAGAACTGCAAGCACTCGGAGCACTCACGTTAGCCGCAATCGGGACATCTCAAGAAGGGGCTGATGTGGCGACTGTTCGTGAGATCGCACTCTCTTCAAAGCGTGGAGGCGCAGATATCGTCCATATCGGTGACGCCGGATTGTCTGGGATTGCCGTACCAGAGAACATTCAGGCACTTTCAATTGCCATTCGCGGGCGACGTCATACATACATTCGCATGGCTGCCTCGGTCAATCGTTGACACAAAAAAGGAAGGAGACGCGCTCCTTCCTTTTGCTTTACCATTCCGTGACGTCTCGACGAGGCTTCGCAGGCGTCGTCGTGCCGTGACGTTTGGCAAGTAACGCTTCTACATCTTCTAAGCGCACACCTTTAGCTGCCAATAAGACGAGCAGGTGATACAGAAGGTCGGCCGATTCTTCGACCAAATCTTCGTCCGTCATTGCGGCAATCACGACCTCGAACGATTCTTCACCGAACTTCTTCGCAATTTTTTCAACGCCTTGTTCAAACAAATATGTCGTATATGAACCTTCTTTTGGTTCATTCTTTCTTGATTGAATCAATTGCTCCAATTCATGAATCATACGTTCACCTCCGTAAAGAAACAACTTCGATTTCCGGTATGACAAGTCGGACCATTCGCATGGACACGAACAAGAAGCGCATCCTGGTCACAGTCGACGTGGATACTGACGACGTCAAGTGTGTTGCCGCTCGTCTCCCCTTTCATCCATAGCCGACCTTTTGAACGAGACCAGAATGTCACGACCCGTTCACGTAGCGTCTGACGGATGGCCTCATCGTTCATATATCCGAGCATGAGAACGGCCTCGTCTTCTTCTGAGACGATGATGGCGGGAATCAATCCATTTTCGTCGAAACGAACCGCATCGGCAAGTTGTGACTCGTGCATACGTGCTTCACCTCTTCTACTGTCGTTTTTCGGTCATGTAAGATGGAGGCAAGTAGTGCGGCATCGACCTTCTCGAGCGCTTCGACTACGTGCTCGGCATTCCCCGCCCCACCTGAGGCAATAATCGGTATGTCGACGACTTCGCGAAGTTGTTCTAAAATCGCAAGGTCATATCCGCTTTGCTTTCCGTCTTGGTTCATGGACGTGACAAGAAGTTCACCCGCCCCGAGTGCGGCCACTTGTTTCGCCCATTCGACCGCTAACAGTTCTGTCTTTTGTTTACCGCCATATGTGTACACATAGTATTCCCCGTCTTCAAATTTCACGTCGATCGCAACGACGATACATTGTGACCCGAAACGATCGGCCGCTTCTCGAATGAGACTTGGGGATTCGACAGCGAGCGTGTTCAACGATACTTTATCTGCTCCTGCTTTTAATAATGACGAGATGTCATCAAGTGAACGAATCCCTCCACCTACCGTCAACGGGATGAATACTTTCCGTGCCACTGCACTGACGACATCTAGCATCGTCTGGCGGCGTTCCGTACTTGCCGTGATGTCGAGAAAGACGAGTTCATCGGCTCCGGACTCATCATAATACTTCGCGATTTCGACCGGGTCACCGATGTCTCGTAGTTGAACGAATTCAATCCCTTTGACGACACGGCCTTCCTTCACATCGAGACATGGAATAATTCTGCGTTTAAGCATAACGCGCCTCCCATTCAATCAGTTCATCGATACTTACTTTACCGGAGAGGAGCGCTTTCCCAACGACGGCCTCATCAATCTTAGCCATCTTCAGTTCCTTCACGTCCTCTTCGGTCGTCACACCGCCTGAGGCAATGAGTGTGACGTTGACGATTTGGCGTAGCGCCTTCATGCGCGCAACGTTCGGACCATTCAGTTTTCCGTCAGATCCGATGTCCGTATACAGAATCGTCTCAATCCCTCGTTTGACGAGATCTTGAGCGACCGAGATGTCATCGAGCTTTGTCGCTTCCTGCCATCCGTTGATGGCGACCTTTCCGTCATATGCATCGAGTGCCACAGCAACTCGTTTGCCATACTTTTCAATCGCCTTGTCTAAAAAGTCAGGATCCGTAAATGCTTTTGTCCCTAAGAGGACACGATCCGCACCAGTTTCCATGACCGCATCGAGTGAGGCTTCTGAACGAATCCCACCACCCGTCTGTACGAGAAAGCCAAGAGACTTCGCATAACGGACGACATCTAAGTGACGCGGTTCGCCTGCCTTAGCCCCTTCTAAGTCGATCAAGTGAATCATCGGCACTTTTCCTTGCCACGCTTTTAATAATTCATACGGGTCACCGTATTGTTCTTCCGTCGAAAAATCGCCTTCCGTCAAACGGACAATCTTGCCTCCAATTAAATCAATGGCGGGTAGTAATTTCACGCTCGACCGCCTCCTTCCATTCTTGAAGTAAACTTAGACCGAACGCCCCACTTTTTTCCGGGTGAAACTGCATGCCTGTGACGAGTCCTTTTTGAACAATCGCGGGAACACGCTCTCCCATATATTCCGCTTCCGCCACGATATTGGCATCGTCCGTCACGGCGTGATAAGAGTGAACAAAGTAGACGTCCTCATCGCGAAGAATCGAGTTCCATCCAACGTGTGGAAGACGCTTCGCGCGCATCCGCTCAACCGTGCCCGGAATCAACCCGAGACCTTTTGTCGGCATGCCTTCCGTGCTCGAATCAAACAGGAGCTGCATCCCAAGACAGATCCCTAAAAACGGCTTTTCCGTCGCCATCTTTTGTAATAGCGGGATGAGCCCCGTCTGTTCGAGTGATTGCATCGCTTGCGGGAAAGCACCGACCCCAGGAAGTAAAATGGCGTCCGCTTCTTCAATTTGGCTTGCATCATTCGTAATCACGACGTAGCAACCGATGGCCTGCAACGCACGTTCGACGTTGAATACGTTACCCATTCCATAATCGATGACCGCTACTTTCATCCTTCAATCCATCCTTTCGTAGAAGGGAGACGATCGGTTCCATCGCTCGAGACCGCCTCAGCGAGTGCTCGTCCGAACGCTTTGAACAACCCTTCAATCATGTGGTGTGAGTTCGATCCATACAGGACCGCGAGGTGAAGTGTGAGTCGACCGTTCATGGCAACCGCCCGGAAGAATTCCTCAGCGAGCTCGGTATCAAAATCGCCAAGCTTTGGATTGCGAATATCCGCCTGATAGACAAGGAAGGGACGTCCTGACACATCGACGACCGCTCGCGCTAACGTTTCGTCCATTGGCATATAACTAGTTCCATAGCGACGAATCCCGACTTTGTCTCCGAGAGACTTCGCAATGAGTTGACCGAGTGCAATCCCCACATCTTCCACTGTATGGTGGGCATCGACCCATGTATCACCTTCGACTTTCACCTCTAAGTCCATCTGACTGTGAAAGGCAAGTAACGTCAACATGTGGTCAAAAAAGCCGACTCCTGTTTGGATGGTGCTTTCTCCTGTTCCATCTAGATTGACTCGAATCTCAATTTTTGTCTCTTTCGTCTCACGCTTTAGTTCAGCTGTTCTCAACAGAATTCACCTCTTCAATCGTTTGTCGGATATAGGTATACGCCTCATCTGTCCCTGCACTGATACGTAATCCATCCGGAAATGCACGTACATGGACGCCTTTTTCTAGGAAGCGGGATGCCCACCCTTCACTGTCATCGGTTTTGACATAGATAAAGTTGGCACGACTCGGTAAAATTTCACCGATTGGTCGTAACAACTCGGTTAATTTCTCACGTTGCGCCGTATGGAACTGAATCGACTCTTGGATATACGTCTCATCACGCAATACAACGTTGGCGACTGCGGCACTGAGTCCACTCACATTGAACGGTGAACGGAATCGGTCAATCTGTTCGATGATCTCTTCTGACGCAATCATGAATCCAATTCGAAGGTTCGCAAGACCGAACGCTTTTGATAACGTTCGTAAGATGATGACGTTCGGATGTTCGTTCAAGCGAGATACAAATGAATCCTCGATCGTGAAATCGATATACGCCTCATCTACGACGAGATAAGGGACGCGTGTCGCAATGTCCGACAATTCTTCAAGTGTCCACATCTTACCGGTCGGGTTATTCGGATTCGAAATCAGAACGAGCTTAGGCTCATTCGTTTGAATAAGTTCGGTTAGCGCATCGTAACTCAATCCATGCTTATCCGGTTGCATGAAGTGCCCTCTCGCAATCTGTGTGTATATGCCATACATCGAAAAGTCTGGAGCCGGTGCGACCACACGGTCTTCCGTATCTAAAATGGCCTGACTTAAGATGGCTAACAGCTCGTCGCTTCCACTTCCGACCATCAGTTGCGTCGTCTCGACTCCCGCATAGTTCGCATAACTCGCTTTTAAAGCAAGCAATTCTTCGACCGGATAACGGCTGAGCGCCTCGAGTGAAACGTCTCGAATAGCTCGTTCAAGCCGCTCTGGTAACGGATATTGACTTTCATTTTGATTGAGCGCGTACCCTGATACGGCATGGGGCACATATCGCGGGATGTTCTGATAATTTCGTCTCATACGTCCTCCATCCGAACAGCCATGGCACGGGCATGTCCTTCTAATTGTTCTTGTTTTGCGATTCGAATCGCAGCCTTTGTGATCGCCTCATCAAGCTCTGTCATCTCAAGGAACGTCTGACGGCGATAAAAGTCATCGACGGACAATCCGCTCGAGAATCGCGCCGTCCCACTTGTCGGAAGGACATGGTTCGGTCCAGCGATATAATCCCCGAACGCTTCCGCCGCCTCGTGACCGAGGAAGAACGACCCGCCGTGACGTATCGCATCCATCAACGTTTCAGGATTTTTGACGGCCAACTGGACGTGCTCCGCAGCCATCGTGTTCGCGTACTCGATGGCATCTTCTAGTGATCGAACGATGACTCCGCCACGTTTCAATGATTCCCTAGCGATCTCTTGTCGTGGTAAGAGCGAAAGTTGATGCTCAAGTTCTTGTTCGACTTCATCACGAAGCGTTTCTGTCGTGACGAGTGCGATAGCCGTCGCTTCTACGTCATGTTCAGCTTGTGCGAGAAGATCGGCGGCAACCCACTTCGGATTTGCCGATTCATCGGCAATGATCAACACTTCGGACGGTCCTGCGACAGAGTCGATGCCGACGATGTGCGAGACGAGCGCCTTCGCCGTCGCGACATACGCATTTCCGGGTCCGACAATCTTATCTACCGGACGAATCGTTTCTGTCCCATATGCGAGTGCGGCAACGGCTTGCGCACCTCCGACTAGAAAACACTCATCTGCCCCTGCGATTTTTGCTGCAATCAAGAGGGAAATGTCGATCCCATCTGCTTTTGGTGGGGTGACCATGACGACTCGTTTGACACCGGCCACTTTCGCCGGAATGATATTCATCAGGACGCTCGACGGATAGACGGCTGTCCCACCTGGTACGTAGACACCGACCGAATCGAGCGGCATATAACGTCTGCCGAGTCGGAACATCGTATCTTCGAACACATCATCTTGACGTACTTGATGCGCGTGGAAGGCGCGAATTCGTTCTGCCGCTAAGGACAACGCTTCCGTCAGTTCAGCATACGCTGCCGGCGGGGTAAAGCGAGACAAATCGACAGACTCGATTTGGTCGACCCCATCGAATTGACGCGTCCATTCAAGGAGTGCTTCATCTCCGCGTGCCTCAACCGCTTCTACGATTGGTTTCACGGCTTCCGCCCAAGCTTCTCGCCGTGATCGATTCGTTTCTGTACTCATGCATTCTCCTCCTGACTCAGCTTTCGAATCCATGCCTTTAATTCGTCAGGCTGCTCTGCCAAAGCCGTTTCGCTCGTGATGAATTTTGCATTGATTGAAAAAATCGTTTCATATTCCTCTAAGTCATTCGCTGCTAACGTTGCACCTGTCTCGACGATGTCGACGATACAATCCGCTAGTCCTGTTAACGGAGCGAGCTCCACAGACCCATTCAACGCGATGACTTCTACGTTTTGTCGCTTTGACGCAAAGTGTGAGATGGCGATGTTCGGATATTTACTCGCCACTTTTAATTTCTTTGTGCCATTACGTCGAACTTTCGGACCACATACGGCCATCCGACAGCGTCCGAACGGTAAGTCGACGACTTCAAGTACACCTGGCGTTTTCTCTCGTAAAATATCTCCACCAACAATTCCGACATCAGCCGCTCCGTGCATTACATATTTATAGACGTCGTCCCCTTTGACGAAAATAAATTCATGATCTCCTGCTTTTACTGTGAGTTCACGTCCCCGCTTCTCTGGCCAAACGGGTAAATCACGTTCGACAAAAAATTGACGAGCTGCTTTTTCGATTCGTCCTTTCGCGACCGCTACCTTCATTTAATCACCTCATCTAACTGTTCTAAATCGAGTGACATACCGAACGCTCGTCTTGAGTGTCCGAAATGACCATATAGTGAATCGTATCGTCCCCCTGAAAGGACACGCTTTCCTTCTACACTTCCCGTCACGGTCAAACCTGAATAGTAATCGAAATCTCCCGTTTGACCGAAATCGTACGATACGTCTAGACCGATCGCACGCAAATGTTGTACGGCCTCATCGACTTCATCGATGGCATCGTTTAGAGATTCTGGTGCCTCAGCCCGTAATTCTTCGAGCGCTGAATTCCCAATTAAAAACGGTAGCTTCGCAATCAATGGATAGCGATACGTCTCTGCTAACTCACGTAACGACTCTAAATTTCGAAGTGCTAAGATTTTTCGGAATGTCCGTTCTTGAATGCCTGTCTCTTTCGCGATAAGCGAGATGACAGCCGCTGATCCGATTTTGATTGTCAAACGCTCAGTAGGCAGGACTCCTTCCGTCATATCGAGAAATGATTCGATAAGATGACTGTCCTTCATTTCCCCGTCGACCCACTCGAGTCCGAGCTGTTGCCGTTCATGTGGTTGACCGGAATGTTTGATCGTCCGACGGTAGACGGCTCCGGCGTACGCGACACGCATCGGTTCATGACCGTCTGCTAACTTTCTTGCGATTTGTAATGTATAGTCAGGGCGCATGACGAGGAGTTCCCCGTCATTCCCGAATAAACGATAATAGGCCGACTCATCAAAGAGCGCTAAATTTTGATAGTGCGAATAGTATTCGAGTAACGGCGGGTCGATGACGGCATAACCGCTCGCCTCTGCCTTTTCTAAAAATGACAGCATCCACCGCTTTGGTCGAATGACATCTCCTGATTGTAGTTCATACCATCCTTCTGGAATTGAACCTTTCGAATTTGACCAAATCATGATAACCACCCTTTATCTTATTATCACTTTACCAAACTAAAGTAGTGTGTTAAATTTATCAAACAGAGAAACACCTGTCAACCAATTGAACTGAAAAGGACGTGTAACAGATGTTTAACTTTACCCATGATGGTCATGTGCATACCCCGTATTGTCCACACGGTACAAAAGACCCGATTGAACACTATATTCAAGTCGGGATTGAAAAAAACCTGCAAGCAATGACGTTCACAGAACATGCACCGTTCCCACAGGCATTTATCGATCCGGTGCCGAATCAAGACTCCGCGATGTCGATTGACCTCCTTCCTGACTACCTTAATACGTTGCATCAGATGAAAAGTCAGTATCAAGAGGTCATTGACATTAAAGTAGGACTAGAAGTCGACTTGTTACCACGTCTAGAAGAAGAGACGATTGCTTTGTTAAAACCATATGCTTCCCTTCTTGATGAAGTCATCTTGTCCCAACACTTTTTATTGGTAGATGGTGTATATATGCCGATAGATTATTCTGCTGAAACGTTTGACGACCTCGTTCAAGCGCTCGGTTCATTTGAAAACGTGATGAAAGCTTATTATGACTCGATTGAACGTAGTCTTAGCTTTCCATGGGAAACGATTCAAGTCGCTCGGATTGGACACATCGACTTACCGATCAAATATCAAAAAAAATATGACTGGGATCGTACAGCAGTCAGACAAGAAGAAGAACGTCTCTTGCGAGCGATTGCCGGCAGAGGATTCGGTCTCGATTTTAATACCGCCGGACTTAGAAAACCTGATTGTGGTGAGCCATACGTCGCAGGACTCGCCAAATATGCGAGCCAATTGAATATCCCTTTCACGTTAGGATCTGATGCTCATCTCGCTAAAGATGTAGCTGCCGGATTCGATGTGATTGCACAAAAAAAAGCCACGTTCCTATGAACGTGGCTTTTTGACAGCGATCTAGCCATCTAGATCCCCATGCTTATGGTTGACAACGATATGGCGTTCCATTTCTTCATCTGTAAATATCATACCATAACGAAGAATAGATGCAACAAAAAATTGGGTGAAATGGTTCACCCAATTAAAATCACATCGCTGCGTATAAAGTTTTCAAGTCGTTTGTCGCTGCCTCATCCATTTGGAGGGCTACAAGTTCAACATATTGAAGGGCAGGATCCTGATCTTTTGATAATGCGACAATTTCAGCGGCCGCCTTATCTAGTGCTAACAAAATGCCTGACACCCCGAGTGTCGGATAGTAACGAAGAAGTGCACGGACATGCTTAATCTCAGAAACTTCATTTCCATTGATGGTCAACGATTTGACCGCCAATTCCTGATGCATGCCAATTGCAAATTTATCTTCCCATACTTCTTCAAGTGTGATTAACGCTTCTACTTCATATGCACCATCTGTAAAGCGAACGTGTTTTTCCATGAACAAATTCCCCTCTCCTGAATCTACTTTTATTATATAAGAGATTTTAGAGAGTATATTGTGAAATATTGAACATTATGTGTAAAGTTTGTCTCACTTCATTTTGAACAACAAAAAAGGCCCCTCCGTAGAGGGGCGAATAATGGAAGAGTAAAACACCATTGGCAGTACATTAATAATATATCATCTAATGAAAACGTTTACAATGTATTTTTGTACATTTTTTCAAGTGGCATATGTAACACTTCGATCCCACTCTCACGCATTAATTCTAATCCATCACCATGCTCATATCCTACTGCATAGACGACGCGGGCGACGCGCGCTGCAATCAGAGCAAGAGAGCAGGCATGACACGGTGAATGAGTGACGTAGGCCGTTGCACCGAACGCATTCGTCGAATCGGCAGCCAATTTTCCGATCGCATTGATTTCGGCATGAATCTCATGTTGCTTCGACCAGTGATGATGATCATACGGGTCCGTACATTTGATATATGTCACACCATCCCGAATGAGCCGGGCGGGCTCATTGATCATATCGAGATCCGACGATGCAATATAGTCCGCATGCTTATAGAACCCGTCTTCTTGCTTGATATAAATCTCATTACAATTCGTATGACCAGAAGGTGTACCATTCAGACCAATTGAAATCGGTTTTTCATCTTTTACGATGACACAAGCAACACTTTTCGATGCACACTTCGAATGTCGTTCTGCCATCATATCGGCGAACAATAGCCACGTCTCGTCCCACAATCGTTGTTTCTCCATATAAGCCCCTCCTCGTAGAAAAGGAAAGTCTGATTGCTCAGACTTCCCTTCTTAATATCCTGTATCTTTTGGCAGTTCTTTATTTTTTGAGGCAATCTCAATGACTTTCTCTTTGAGTTCATGCTCCATCCGGTCGAGTTCACGTTCAGCGTCACGACGCTTTTGTTTACCTTCTTGTTGAATGCGTAACGTTTCATCAAGTGTCGAGAGTAAATTCTCGTGGGCGACTTTAAGGGATTCCACAGAAACAATCCCTTTTTCATTTTCTTGAGCGATTTCAATCGAAGAGTCTTTGAGCATCTTCGAGTTCTGCTCAAGCAACTGATTGGTCGTCTTCGTCACGTCCTGTTGCATACGAAGCGCTGTCTTCTGACGCGTCAAACTAAGCGCGAGAACGACTTGGTTCTTCCAAAGCGGAATCGTATTGACGACCGCAGACTCGATTTTCTCAGCGAGGATTTGGTTGTTCTGTTGGATGACTCGGATTTGCGGCGCCATCTGCAGGCTGATGGTACGGCTCAATTTCAAATCATGTAGCTTCTTCTCAAAACGATCTGCCAATTGAATCATATCGTTCAATTGTTGAAGTTTAGACTGATCTTTTGAAATTTCGACTTCTTGACGAAGTGGCGCGATTTCATGTTCACGTACATGATCAAGCTTCGTCTCACCCGCAGCGATATAGACGTTCAACTCTTCGAAATAACGCTTATTCTTATCATACATTTGATCGAGCATCGTAATGTCTTTCATAAGACCGAACTTCGCACGATCGAGGTTATGGATGACCTCTTCCAAATAAACGTTCATTTTTTCGAATTGAAGCTTATAGTTTTCGGCTTTCTTCTTTGCACGACCGATGAGTGGAATGTTGTCCATAAAACTCTTTTTCTCAGGTTGAAGCATGTCCGGGTCCATCTTTCGGACGTTCTGCATTAAGTCAGACAAGAGTTTCCCCGCATCCCCACCATCTTTCATTCGAACTTCCGTCAGAATTTGGTCAGAGAATTGTGAAAGTTCACGTTGAACGTTCGAGCCAAACAACATGACCGAATCTGTCTTTTTAATATCAATCGACTCCGCCAATCGTGTAATTCGCTCACGGTGCTCTTGAGGCACGTCTGGCTTTGCTTGGATGGCAGGTACTTCGTGAGGTTGTGAAACAGATGACCATTCCACAGATGGGTCACTAAAACCCTCTGTTTCTGTTTCTGTTTTCGTTTTCGTATCAGATGTCAGCTCTTCTTCCGGCCATGACTGCCAGTTCGTTTCATTCGATGAAGTCATGTTTCTTTCTCCCTTCCGGCTGATCAGATAAGACTCTCTCCATCATGATCAGTTCGCGTTCAAAGTCTACGGCGTCATCTTCAAGGAGACGTCCGCGTTGTTCTTTAAATTTATCGACAATTAGTCGCATGTTCGTGATTAATTGCTCTCGAGTTTCTTCTTGAATGACGACTCGTTTTCCTTCAAGTTCTTTAAATTTCAAGACGACCGAGACGAGGGAATCTAAGTAGAATGTGAACAAGTCTCGAACATGTTTTGCGTCTTGTGGATTTTCGAAAAGTTCTTCAAACAATTCGTGTGCTTCTTTAGAGACAGCTTTCATCTCACGCCTTACTTCCACATCTTTGATTTCAGGAAGGACGCGGTCAATCTGTTGTAGCTTCTCATAACCTTGTTCAATCGTACGTTGCAAAAATTGAAGTTCTAAATCGTCCGTTGCCTCGAATTGACGCGCCGGCATGGGTTCCTCAATCGGCTTAAGGATTCTTGAACCTGAGAATGGTTCGTCCTCATCGAGCAACAGTTTTTTCTTGGCACGTTTCGCGACCATTGTCGGTGTTCGTTGACGGTTTTTGCGCTTATTCGTCGACCAGACTTCATTCAAGACGAGCGCCCCTACTATAATGAATAACCAGGAGAAATCGAATACGTTGATGGCAAAGTATATGACTGCCCCTGTCAGGGCCCATTTCATCCATGTTTTCATTCTTTTCACCTCATCTCATGTTACTTCTATTGTACATTACGAAACCTATCAAAAAAAGTTTCGTCATCCCTATCATTTTAGCATAATAAAATTCGTTGTTTCCTCCGTCCACAGGTGTAAAAACAAGTACCTATATCGACTTCTTTCCCGTTGTGCTATGAAAAAAACCGTAGACCTTTAAGCCTACGGTTTGTCTATTATGTTGTGACCCACGTTGATACCATAACAATGGCTACCGTCACAGGAATGACGTAGCGAATGAGCGCATGCCAGATCGGATAAAGTTTCTTACCCGGTTCTGACGTTTGAATCTCATCTTTCAAAATGCGTTGATCGACGACGTATCCGACAAAAATCGATGTTAAGAGTGCCCCGATCGGCATCAAAATATAGCTGACGAGGTAATCCATCGTATCGAAGAACGTCCGACCATTCCAAATCTGTAAATCACTCAATAGTCCGAATGACAATGCAGATGGAACGCCTACGACGAACACGAGAATGGCTGCCATCACGGTTACTTGCTTCTTCGTCCAAGTTGATTTCTTTTCGTTCAAACGATCTGTAACACCCGCGACAACTACTTCTAACATCGCGATTGACGACGTGATCGATGCGAACGCGAATAAGAGGAAGAACAACACCATGAAGAAGCCGCCTAGTGGTACTTGATTAAAGACAGCCGGTAATACGACGAACAGTAACGCCGGACCTTCAGCCGGATCCAGTCCTGATGCAAAGACTGCCGGGAAAATGGCAAGTCCAGCTAAGAGTGAAACCGTGATGTTCAATAGAACAATCATGTTCGCAGAACGATTCAACGTACCTTTCGTCTTAATGTAAGACGCATATGTCAACATCGCCGCTACCCCTAACGATAAGGAGAAGAAGGCTTGTCCTAGTGCAAATAGTACCGATTCACCCGTTAGTGCAGAGAAGTCAGGTTGTAAGAAGAAGCGAACCCCTTCCATCGCCCCGTCGAGTGTCAATGAACGGACGACGAGTACAATGAAGCTGATGAATAAGAGTGGCATTAAAATCTTGCTCATCCGTTCAATCCCAGCTTCGACCCCGCGTAAGACAATCAAAAGCGTGATTAACAAGAATAAGAATTGTCCGAGTACCGCGATGCCAGGTGTCGACACAACATTTCCGAACACATCCCCGAACTCGTCAGCTGTACGCCCACTTAATGTCCCACTTAAACCGAGTCCGATATAAATGAGGACCCATCCTCCAATAACACTATAGAAGGAAAGCAACAAGAAACATGCGATGACACCTAGGTAACCAATAATGCTCCAACGACCATGCCCTAATTTTTTGAAGGCAAGAAGTGCCGTCTTTTGAGTTGAACGTCCAACGATGAATTCACCAATCAATAATGGCAGACCAAGTAATAATGTGAACGCCAAAAACATGAGTAAAAAGGCACCGCCCCCACTAGTTCCAGTGACATATGGAAATTTCCATATCGCACCTAAACCGATTGCCGACCCTGCGGCAGCTAGAATGAATCCAATTTTTGAGGCGAATGAGTTTTGCGCCATGATTACCCCTACTTCCTGTTTTTCATTTCATTTTCATAATAATAGTGAAATACTAACACGGTTCAAGGGTCAGGACAACATAAAAACAGAGAAAAGTCTGAATACTTTTCTCTGTTGATGCTTTATGGCGTTAAAAACGTGAGAGCCCGCTCTCGAATCTGGATTGCTAAGTGATCTGTTTCAAAATGTTCACCGTCGATATCGATAATTTGTGCCTCATTCAATTCGACTTCTACATGTGGAGTTTGAAAGTGATTCCACTCTGGCGATTTTTGATCGAGACCGAGCTGTTGGGCCAACAATTGTCGAATCATCGGAAATCCGATGGCCGAACTGTGAACGACTTCTAACATGCCATCCGAAAACGATTGCGTCTCCAATTTCGTCGGTACGGTTCCGAGATAACTCCCGTTCCCTACATATAAGAAACTGACGTCTCCATCGTAAAGAAGTTCATCTCCTCGTCGTAATCGAATCTGAAACGGGTCAGCTTCACGAAATTGACGAATGGTTGCCAAAAAGTAGCCGATTGATCCTAATGATTCTTTCTCATTTGGGTCGATTTGACGGGACGTGTCTGCAATCAATCCAACTCCAACGAAATTGAGGGCATACATCTCATCTACTTGAATCACGTCCACATGTTGCTCATGGTTTGATTTGATGATGCTCGCGGCTTGTGTTGGTTGAATGGGAAGTTCGAGCGCTCGTGCGAAATCATTACATGTTCCTGCAGGAATAATCCCTACTGTCGGTCGCTCCTCAAGCTCTAACGTCATCAACCCATTGACCACTTCATTGAGCGTACCGTCTCCCCCGATGACAATCAGGTGGTCGAACGATCCACTTTCTTTCGCAAATCGGAGTGCGTCCCCGATTTCTTGAGTCTTCTTGATGATGATTTCTTCATAGAGCGATTCAATCGTTCCGATGACTTCCCCGAGCATCGTTTCGCTCGTACCAGACTTCGGATTCGAAATAATCAATGCTCTCATAATAACCCTTCCTGTTCTAAGAAGTCTTTCGCTACATCATAGGCTCGTTCATTTCCGTACGCGACACGACGGTTCAATTCAGACATTTGTTCGTCTGTGATTTTACCTGCGAGCTGATTGAGTGCATCCTCAATTTCTGGATACTCTTCAAGCGTCTCTTCTTTCAGGAGCGGTGCCCCTTGGTATGGCGGGAAGAACTGTCGATCGTCTTCTAGAACGACAAGGTCGTTCTCGGCAATATCAGGATCTGTCGCGTAAGCGTCTACTAAATTGACATCTCCTCGTGAGATGGCACGATAGCGTAATTTTTGCTCCATCGAGACGACAGAAGGGAAATCAAATCCGTACTCGTTTTGAAGTCCTGGATATCCGTCTTCACGGTCGGTGAATTCAAGTGTAAAGCCTGCTTTAATATCTGACTGCACATTTCGTAAATCTGAGATGGCCGAAATACCTTCTGCCTCGGCATAGTCACGTGGAATCGCGAGCGCGTACGTATTGTTAAACTGCATCGGTTCGAGCATGACGTATCCGTCTTCGGCGAGCGCCTCTCTAGCTTGTTCATATACTTCACGGGCATCGTTTGATTCTGGCGTCTCCTTGACGAGACTCGCGAGTGCTGTCCCTGTGAATTCCGGATAGATGTCAACATCACCAGATTGGAGGGCGCCCCATACAAATGTCGTCTCCCCAAAGTTCGGCTTCACCGATACAGTCAAATCCGTTTCTTCTTCAATCAACAACTTGTACATATTCATAAGAATTTCTGGCTCTGGACCAAGTTTCCCAGCTACGACAAGGTCTGTCTCTTGCGAGCGACCAAATGCGAGCGGTGTGATGATGATGAGTGCGAGTACGGTAGAGACTGCAATCAATTTCGTCTTATTACGGGTCGCTGTCGCACCTTCCATCTGACGTAACAAGAAATCAAACAGGAGGGCTAAAATGGCGGCTGGGATGGCACCCAATAGAATTAAGTAATTGTCATTTCGGTTAATTCCGAGCAAGATCAGCGTACCGAGTCCGCCTGCACCGACTAGCGCGGCAAGTGTCGCCGTACCGACGATGAGGACCATCGCTGTACGGATACCTGCCATGATAACAGGTAGGGCGAGCGGAAGTTCGACTTTCATCAAGCTTTGATTCGGTTTCATCCCACAAGCTCGAGCTGCTTCAAGTAACGATTTGTCCACTTCGTTTAAACCAGTGAATGTATTACGTAATATTGGCAATAGCGCGTATAATACGAGCGCAATAATGGCAGGTAATGCCCCAATCCCGACGAGCGGAATCATTAATCCGAGTAAGGCAAGCGAAGGAATCGTTTGAATAATCGCAGTGACGCCAATGGCGGTTTCAGCAATCTTCTTTCGGCGCGTCAGCCAAATCCCTAAAGGTACGGCAATTAAGACGGCAATCAATAGCGATACGACAGAGAGCTGTAAGTGCTCAATCAGTGCCTCGACAAGCTGTCCTTGTCTATTTTGGAACGTCTCAAGCATCCAGCTCACCTCTTCCACGTTGTGTAAATTCTAAGACGAACGGGTCTTCACTCGCCAAGATTTCTTCTGGTGTTCCGACTAGCATGAGTTCCCCATCACGCATTAACGCAATACGATCCCCGAGCTTCATCGCTTCTTGCATGTCGTGTGTGACAAAAAGAATTGTCTTACCGAGTTCGTCATTTAGTCGTTTGATGTCATCTTGCAATTGGCCACGGCTTATCGGGTCAAGTGCAGAGAACGGTTCATCCATAAGGATGACGTCCGGGTCTGCCGCTAAGGCGCGTAATACACCGACGCGTTGCTGTTGACCACCAGACAGTTCAGAAGGCTTCTTCGAACGGAGTTTCTGATCGAGACCGGCAATTTTCATCAATTCCGTCACCCGGTCTTTTGTTCGTTCTTTTTTCCATTTCAATAGTTCAGGTACGACAGAAATATTTTCTTCCACTGTCAAATGGGGGAATAATGCAATTTGTTGGAGCACGTAACCGATGTTACGACGCAATTCGAAAATATTGAACTGGTAGATTTCTTTTCCATCGATTAGAATCTTTCCATCCGTATGATCAATTAGGCGGTTCACCATTTTCATTGTAGTGGTCTTCCCACAACCGGAAGGTCCGATCAATACAAAGATTTCTCCCTTTTCTACTGTTAAGCTTAATTCTTTGACGGCTAACGTCCCGTCCTCATAACGTTTTGACACATCACGAAACTCAATCAACCTGATCCCTCCTCGACTATTTCCAAAATGGAAATTCAAATATTATTTTGCCCTATTTTCTGCTTCTCTAAACAAAAAAAGGCTCTCCTTTTGGAGAACCTCATCATTAATATAGTGTAACTTGAATATGTCGACGCCCCCACTGGATGGCATCCTGTTTTGAATCGACGAGTAAATCGACGATGTATCCTTTGATCCTGCCGCCTGTATCAAGGGCAATCGCATCACCGACACCTTGAATGTGCACTTTAGAACCTAATGGAATAATGGCCGGGTCGACAGCGATAATGCGCATCCCATTATAATAAATTGAATCTGTGACATCATGTCCGGTTGCTGTTAAGACACGACCGCCATAAGCTTTGTTGTCAGCCACATCATTTGAGTATGCTGTCGATTCGACTGTAATGACTTTCTTATTCGGTGAAGTAGACACCGGTGTTGCCGTGGTCTTCTTGCTCGAAGAAGCCGCTGCTTGTTGTGCTGCCGCACGTTCTGCTTCTTTACGCGCTTCTTCCGCTTTACGCTCTGCTTCGAGTTTAGCAAGTCTTGCTTTCTTTGCTTCCGCTTCTGCTTTCGCTTTTTCAGCAGCGAGACGTTCTGCTTCTAAACGCTTTTCTTCAGCGATGCGTTTTTCTTCAGCAATTTTCTTTTGACGAGCGATTTCTTTTTGTCGTTCTTCTTCGATCGCTTGTCGTTCAAGTTCAAGAGGATTTTGGACGATCTTCTGTTCTGTCCCGATTCCGATCTGAGCAGCATCTGCTTGATCGACAAATGTGAACATCCCCATCATCGCGGTTCCAAATAGAATCATATATTTAATGAATTTCATCGTAGTAAGGTCATCACCTTTCTCGTTATGTAACGAACAGATGTTAATTTACCACGACCCGTCACATTCGAGTAGCCATTTCAACGAAGTGAAATATTCCTGACATATGACTTCAAAAGTGGTTACAGATTGTAACAATTGCAAAAAACGTTGCTATTACTAGGTTTCACAAAAAAATTACAGATTCGTTACAATAAGTCTTGTAACAAACCTGTAATCTCCCTGTCATGCGGTTTACTTATTCAATCGGCTTTAAATCATGCAATCTGAGCATCCCCCACGGTGCAACATCAACTTCCACTGTGAACGATTTTTCACCCTCGATCCTATCCACTTCATCTAGAGGGACACGATACGCCCCCATTTCTTCTATATAAAGGTTACGGTCATAATAGTTCGCGCGCACTCCTCCGAAAAACGGTTTTGACTCGACTCGGTCGATGACAGCAAATCCATCATCCCCTTGTTCGAACGAGACATAAACGGTGCCCGTCTCCACATTATGACGACCTTCGAATTCATCATATTCAAGATAAATCGAGTCCCCAAAATAAGGATCATACGGTTCGAACGAGGTACCCTTGAACGTGTATGTCTCTCCCACCCACGAGATGGCATAAACAAGGATGACAAACAAAATCGCAATCATAACTTGGACAGCAGGAATGATCCACGTAGACAACCGTTTCATGTCGTCACATCCCTTCTCGTACGATTACGCCACCATAATCCGAGTGACAACGCAAAGACGATCAGTGCACCAATCAAGAAGAAGAGAGATATATCGAGACGGTCCCAAACGTAAATGAAATAAATCGTCATCTGGACGACTAAGAAATAGATGAAGGCAAAGATGGTTCGTTGTCTCGTCATGTCTTGACGAACGAGATAAGCCAATGCAATCACTTCAATCAAAACCGCCAAAAGGACACCAGAGTCCTCAAACAACGCAAACGGAATGACTGCGAGCAAACTTACCCACATCAAATCACTCCGACGATGAATCAAGTAGATCGCAACAAGCGCAATGGATAAAAGTGTCGCTTCTATAATCGAAGGCGGTCTTTGAGAGAGCCAGCTTTCCGTGACGTTCACTAAATAACCGATGGAGAGGATTGCTGCGACAAACAAATATACAGATTGCCACGCAGCTTGTTTTCGATAAATGAGAAGCAGCACGTGTAGAATAACAAGAGACCAAAGTGGCCATAGTCTACCTTCATAGTCGACATATTGTCCAAAGATATTAAGAATGCCGTAGAAGGTAAGCCAAGCGAACGTCCGGTCTAACGATTCCTCAACAAAATGGAACCATACCCATGTCACGATGAGTGCAAATCCAATCAACGTCAATCCGACGCCTTCGAAACTGTTCGTAACGCTCATGAATGCGGTGATAGCGGAGATTATCGAAAAAATGATGTGCTCATAAATGATACGGTGAAGGACTGCCATCGTGAAAAGAATCCAAAATAGAAACGTCAACTGCCCGGAAAGATTATACGTTGTAAAGATGACCGCCATGGTCGCCACAAAAAAGACGAATCCTAGTACTCGTAATAATGTCACGTACCTTGGGGTTTTCAATCTGACCCGTTCAGCAAACGCATAAAATCCAACCATAAAAATGAGAAATAATCCTATCTTCAAAAGGTCGGGAATCGCCTGCCAATTGGCTGCGACGAAGCTGAATAGACTGAGTGCCAGTAAAATTGAACCGACAATGACTAAAACAGGCGGCTTGTGACCATGTTGCTCACTAGCCGCCCGTTGTTTATGTTCATAGTCGACTAGTCTTTTACCGGTCGCTTCATCTAACAAACCCGCCTCTTGCCATTCACGTACTTTTTTGTCAATGGACACCTGAATCATCCCTTTCGGAAAAACGTCAGCTGGCGCGTTCAATCAATTCTAATTCTGATTTTAGTAAAACTTGTTTCTCAAACTCGAGTCCGAGCTGTTGAAACTCTTCCATAATCGATACGTCTCCGATTACAGTATTGGTCAGTACGGCGGTCACTTCTGCGACCCATCCTTCACGAGTCGACTTAACGATATCACCTACGAGGAATTCTTCAGACACACCCATTCACTTCCAATCTAAATTTGTTTCTATCATTATAACGAAATTATATCGGTTTGAATACGTTTTCTTTTATACGTTGGATAAATTGTGTCAAAAATTTTCCAGTAAGTCCCCAAATGATGTAGTCCTCATGTTCATAAAAAGGCTCTCTCATCTTAATTACCCGTTTTTTGTACGCTTTAGCATTCGCCAATCGATCTAACGGAATATTTTGATCTGGGTTCATTGTCCACTCCATCTCCCCATGAAACGGGTCAATCATGAGCAACGTCGATACCGGTACCGTAAACAAATGATCGACTTCATCTGTCTCTCTTACGGTCGGCAACTCCGACAACATCCCGACAAAGGGATAAATCAATTGTCGATGTGGCGTGGCGAGTGGCCTCAATTTCCCGATGACTTCGATTTGATTCGAGGCAAGCTCGAGCTCCTCACACGTTTCTCGAACCGCTGCTTCGACAGGCGTCTCCCCTTTTTCAAGTCGTCCACCAGGAAATGAAATCTCTCCAGGCTGCTGTCGCATCGTATGGGCACGTACTTCAAAGACGACGTGCCACTCTTTCTCTATTTCAACGAGCGGAATCAAAACCGCTGCTGTCTGTTCATAATCTTCTTCCATTGTAAAGCTATCTCGTATTTGCTTTTCCTTGATCCATGGCTGCACACTGTTCACTCACCTTCCATCATCGAATATCCTATACCGTTCTATACCCCACTTTTCGTTTAATCGCTGCCAATGTCGGAAATATCATTATTAATGATAGGAGTTGATCACTTTGGACGAACAAGTGGATGTACTAATCGTTGGAGCCGGACCGACCGGCCTAACACTCGGCCTCACCTTAGCTAGATATGGCGTATCATTTCAAATCATCGATCGAAAAACGACCCCGTCGGATAATTCTCGAGCCATCGGAATCCAACCACGGACAATCGAAGTGTTCTCTCGTTTAGATGTCGCTCAAGAAGTGCTCGAGCGGGCCCGGACGATTGAAAGAGGGAATCTCTACTTCTCAGGTCAGTGGACAGCAAAGCTGGAGTTTTCAAAACTTGTCACCCCATATCCGTTTGTGACATTACTTCGTCAAAATGAAACAGAAGAAATTTTAGAACGGGCCTTAAAAAAACATGGACACACAGTGAAACGTGGAGAGTCACTCTCTTCCATCACTCAATATCCATCGCGTACAATCGCTCATTTGACTGCTGAAGGCGGAACTCATCGTTCGGTCGAAGCGAAGTATGTCGTTGCTGCTGATGGCGCCAATAGTTCCATCCGTCGAATGCTCGCCCTTCCATTCAGTGGAAAGTCGTTCAAAGAGGCGTGGGTATTAGCAGATTTGAAAGCAGATTGGCCGATTTCTCGCGAAGAAGTTCACATTTTCTTCTCGGACCAAGGGGTGCTAGAAGTATTTCCACTCACGGATGAAACGATTCGAATCACCGGGAATCTACGGACCGATGAATCGTTCGTCGAAGCGGACCTTCAACAATTCGTGGAGCAACGTAGTCATATGCCCGTTCACATACATGATGTCGAATGGTTCTCGCTCTTTCGGGTTCATAACCGGATGGTCGATACATTCATTCATAATCGCGTCATTCTAATGGGCGATGCCGCCCATATCAATTCACCAGTCGGGGGACAAGGAATGAATACTGGGATTGCGGATGCATTCAACATAGGCTGGAAGCTATGGCTCCATTTGAAGACGGGGGCACCACATCAAGTCGTCTCCACGTATCGAAATGAGCGTGAACATGTCGCAAGAAATGTACTTCAGACAACAAATGTCGCGACTGTGATGCTCCAGACGACGTTGCCGATGCTATTACCGTTCCAAGCAATCGGAGCTGATGTCTTCACTCGCGTCAATCTCGTCAATCAAAAAATCACGGAACGCATCTCACAGCTTCACCTATCCTATCCCAAAACACTGCGTATGCCGTTTCGCCGCGTCGCAGAAGGAAAGATATTCCCAGAGACGGAAATTTTACGAACGGATGATGGATTCCGGACGAAGATTTCAGAGATTGCCGACGGGCGCTTCCAAGTACTCGTTTTCGACGATGGCAAACGCGATTTGACGTCAATCTATGAATACTTAAATCAGCATCACCCGTTTCTTCAGACCATCACCTTGTCGAAGACGAGTCGTCCATTTTTCGACCAAGGGAATGAACTCGCCAAGTCCCTGTTTATGAAACGTGGTATTTTAGTCATTCGTCCGGACGGTTATTTGTTGCACAAGCAACATCACGTCCGTCTTAAGCCGTTACAAGATAAGTTAGCTGTCTGGCTTCCACCATCTTAAGCGTGTATAAATGGAGAGCCTCACCGAATTGGTGAAGCTCTCCATGCCAATTACTCTTCAACATTTACATACAAAATACCTGGTTTTGAGAGTGTCAAATCGTAAAACGCTTCGAACGCTTCGATATCTTCTAGCTTGCGAAAGTCAATCTTGTCCGTCTCCTCATTCGGGATGGCAACGATAATCCCTTCATCTGTAGACTTGATCATGCCTGTTTGCCCGTTGTGAATGCGAATATAGAGTACTTGTTGATCTTCAAGGAGTGAGATGGCCTCTCGTCTCGATTGAATCGGTTTTTTCATGTAATCCCCTCTTTTCCATTTTAGTATAACGTTCAGTTCATATTGCTTTCAACTCGCCGCCCTATTAAACTTGTGTAAAGAAGGGGTTGAATGCGTTGGAAACATTATTCATCATTGTGCTTGCCATCTTGTTCGTCATTTTAGTGACGATTCGGACGATTCGGAACTTAAAATGGATTCGCTTCGGTGAAGCGTTCGGCAAACAAGGGGAAGAACTTCTAGGTGACTATCATTACCTGACAGAACAGGGAATCACCTGTCGCGTCGAACAAGGACTTCCGACCGGAAAGTTGTTAAAACCGCTCGCGAAAAATTTAGACGACCGTGTCGCACTGTTCGTTCATCGAGATGATGCGGCAAGGGCAAGAGAGCTCTTAAAATAAGAAAAAGGCCGAATTCGATTATTCGGCCTTCTTCTAATTATTTATGTATTTGTCGTTCAGAACAATAGTAGGCGATTTGTTTAACAAGTGGCTCCGTCAACGTTTCAAGATTCGTTTTGCTGATGACCTGATTGACGAGTGTGAAAGAATCCCCACAATTGGCCTTGACCCGTTTGAGCTTCAACTGTTCCGTCTCTGGGAAGATCAAGAAGGAATAGACAGGAATCGCTTGTCCACACTCTTTCTTCAACCGTGTCCGTACTTGTTTCGTCATTCGCTCTAGCTCCGTGACAGGATGTGGATAGATGTGCTTCCATCCCATAGACGTCTCCGTCCGACACTCGCGATTCGTCAAATGGACAGGGGCTGGAGTTCGATTTAATTGAATTAAGAATACACCTTTCGGCCCGACGAGCACGTAATGAACGAGGTCCTCGCCAAATTCGACTTGTTCAATCATCATCCAATCAAATCGACAGGTGTGCCTAATGTTTTCGACGAGACGATCTGTATAGCTTGTCGGTGCTTTCATCACTTCTTCTTTCGTTCGAAACAGCTTCCTTGTTTGTTGTTTAACGGGTTGTTTCTCCGTAGCCGTTAACACTTGCAACATTCACTCCACCCCCTATTCCTTATTCGCTTGGTCCCACTTGCTTTCCGAAGACTGCTTTTTCAAGATTTGAAATGCGACGCAACATATCATAGTTCGACGCAACGGGTTGCGCTGGTTTTGTAGGTTCTGCCACTGGTGCCGATTCGCGACGCAATGAATCATTTTCTTTCTGAAGCCGTTCGAATTCTTTCGCCATCTTTTCATAATCGCGAATGACCACATCTAAAAATTGATCGACTTCTTCTTGCGAATAGCCTCGTAATGCCGTTTTAAATTCTTGTTTATAAATTGCCTCTGCCGTTAATTCGGTTTGCATTGTATCACTCCCATTGTTGTTCCCATTGTTTTTCTTCCTCAATGAAACGTAAATCTTCCTGTGTGATGAGAAAGACCTCCATATTCGGCTTTCGCCGAGCCCCTTCGACTAGAAAACGGGGACTTCCCTCCGTTTCTTCGTCATACAAGGTAATCAATCCTTCTGCTTTATCTAAAAAGAATGCAGTTTTTGCGCGTAATTGACTCGGATCCTCATATGGACGTTGCGTCAACGGTTCAAAGAAATCTGCTTCGAGTTGAAGTTGAACAAACAATTCTTGTTCGAACGGTTTATAGCGTTCGTCCATATTTAAGAACGGTGGAAATACCGCAATTTTAATCGGATATGTTTCTCTTAACTCTAACAATACTTGTCCGGCCCATAATTCACAACCGTTCGTTCCACTAAAGATGAACCATTCAGCACCTAATTCAATGACTTCTAGGATTTTTTTTCGGTAAGCTTCTTGAATGATGTCGATCCCCGGATGGTCCGCTTTGAAAATCCCAAGTTCATGGGGACGATATCCTGTGACGGCTACAACTTTCATGATCGCTTCCTTTCTAGACGGGCAAGCCGATGTTCGAGCTCGGCCTTCTCGCGATTAACGGTTTGACGCAAAACGGTGCGCTTTTGCTCGAGCAGTTCGATGGCACGTTCCGTGTAATCGATTGCGAGTACCACGTCCTTCTGTTTATGCTCTGCGTACTTGGCGAGTTCCACATACCCTTCAATCGTATGCAACGATTCAAAGAGCGGGATTGCTTGCTCCATACGACCTGTTCGTTTCAATAACAACGCTTGCCGCATGACGGCTCGCTTCGAAGGGTCAGACAGCTGTTCAAATTCTTTAAGCGCCTGCTCCTGGTCCCCTAAATCATGCAACCAATGCGCTCGCTCTTCTCCGAAATCTGTCTCGGGACTCGTGACGAGTTGACTGAGTCGCGTGTAAAGAGAGACGAGACTCAAACAGTCCGCATGATGGTGCTTGAGGACCGGCATAAGGATCTCTGGGTTGCGCTCTTTGACGTACTGAAAATAATGCATTGGAGCTAAAAATCCAGGTAGATCGTCCGTCCGTCCGTGACCGAAATACGTTTCGACCGCTTTGAGCGACACCGATTCTAACCTCGGTTTCAACAATCGTCTTGCCGCATGCAATAGATCGACATGACCGACGGAAGGCAATGCTTTTACCCGTGATTTGACAAACGTATGTCTCGTTTTGATTTGTGGCCAGTCAAAAGACTTTCCATTATAGGTGACGAACCGTACCTCATCCCCGATGTCCTGTAGAAAATGATAGTAAAAAGCAGTCTCAAAGGCAGGATGAGGCAAGACATACTGAATCATTTCAAGCTGTTCCGCACGAATCCGTGCAAATCCGATTAAGAAAATCGACGTCCCGGACCCACGTAATCCGGTCGTCTCTGTATCCATAAATAAGACTTGATCCGGTTTTAAGTCGACCGCGAAAAACGGATGTTCCGTTTTCTGCATCATTCGTCTGGCGTCTCCGAACGCATAGTCGTGATAAATCTCATCAAGCGGATAGGTGTTTCGGATTCGTACACACCATTCTCCTTCGAACGTTAAAATTTCCCCACCTTGTTCAGTCCATTTCTGTTGTTCCACTTCATCAGGTGAGGTGACGCGCGGGCGTTCGACAGGTTCTTTCGTTTTAATCAATCTTGATAATTTTGCTTTCATAACGATCCTTTCAAAGCTTGTAACTGACGGATGACTTGATGCTTGAAGTCTCCATATCCAATCATACCGACACAGCGAGGGCATCCACTCTCACAAGGACAATCCGATACCGTCCGCTCTGCTGCCTCGAGCACCATGTCTGCATCTTTATAGAGCGCCTCACTGAGACCGATGCCACCCGGATAACGGTCATATAAATAGACGGTCGGTTTATTCGTATGAGTCGACTTCATTTGAATGGTTGTAAATAAATCGAGCGTATCACACATGAGATAGAGTGGGGCAAGCCGTCTGAATAAGTCACTGACCGCTTCGAGTTGGTCTTCAAGATCTGCCTCTGAATAAGCAAAACGTTCATCTAATGTGAACCATGTCGCCGTCGTATGCAGTTCTCGTTCCGGAAGATGAATCGGGCCTGACCCAATATTCTCATGCGTACCGAATTTGATTTTTTTAAAGAGCGTGGCCATCGCTATGACCGACACTTCACCAAACGTTTTTGCACCATCCGTTTTGTTCTCTTCGAGCACTTTTAATTCTACTGCCAGATTCGCATCCGTATAGTAGTCGACATCGACGCGACGGACGAACGCCTTCTTCTCTTCAAAGTCTAATTTCTCGACTTGATACTGTTCAGCTCCGTGTAAATAAATGGCTTCATCGTGTAACAAAGTCATCGCGCTGAACGTATCCATTTCACCGATTACTTGATGCTTCGCGGTTTGGTCGACGATGACGACATTCTCTTGGTCGCTCGTCCGAAGGGAGATATCGTGTGCCGGGAATGAATCAGTCATCCAATAGTATTTATTTGCCCGTTCATGTAGCACTTGTGCGTCTGTCAGGAAATCTAAAATATCTTCCGTGTCGACCGTTCCGAAGCGCTCTCCTTTTTGAAACGGTAGCTCAAATGCGGCACACTTCATGTGGTCGACTAAAATGATCAAGTTGTTCGGGTCAAGACGTGCCGCTTCCGGCGAACGGTCTAAAATCATGTCCGGCTGTTCGACGACGAGCTGATCAAGAGAGGAAGACGATGCGACAAATACGACGAGTGATTCGGAATGACGACGACCTGCACGACCCGCTTGTTGCCAGAGTGAGGCGACGGTTCCAGGATAGCCATTGAGGACACATGCTTGCAATTGACCGATATCCACACCGAGTTCTAACGCGTTCGTTGATACGACCGCTTTGATTTCACCATTTCGTAAACGCCGTTCAATCTCGCGTCGTTCAGACGGAAGATAACCGCCTCGATAACCGACGATTGACTTTGGTCCGAGTTCTCGTCGTGTCAGTTCTTGCAAATACGTCAGAAGCACCTCGACTCGTACACGTGAACGCGCGAAGACAATGGTCTGGATGTTCGCTTCAACGAGCTTCGACGCGATTCGTTTCGTCTCAAGCGTTGCACTTCTTCGAATTCCGAGCGCCTCATTGACGACGGGAGGATTGTAGAAGACGAGGTGTTTCTTCCCTTGTGGCGCCCCGTTTCGGTCAATCAATACGACTTCTTCTTCCGTCAATAATTCAGCGAGTTCTCGCGGGTTTGCAATCGTCGCAGAAGTCATAATCCATTTTGGGTGACTCCCATAATAGGCACAAATTCGTTTCAAGCGACGAAATACGTTGGCCACGTGACTGCCAAACACGCCACGATACGTGTGCAACTCATCGACGACGATGTATTCTAAGTTTTCAAATAGACGAATCCATTTCGTATGGTGCGGTAAAATACCGGAATGTAACATATCCGGATTGGTGATGACGATATTCCCCGCATCCCTGACTTTCGTTCGGGCAGCGGGAGACGTGTCCCCATCATACGTGAAGCATCGTAAATTCCCTTCGAGTGCCTCGACCATCTCCATCAAATCACTATTTTGGTCCTGGGCGAGCGCTTTTGTCGGGTACAAATATAGCGCACGCGCTGTTGGTTTTTCAATCATCTTTGAAAGTACCGGTAAGTTATAACACAGTGTTTTCCCTGATGCGGTAGGTGTCACAATGACGGTCGAATGACCAGCAGCCGTTTGTTTCACGGCTTCAGCTTGGTGCGTGTATAGTTGCTCAATTCCCCGACTTTTCAATACGTTCGTCAATTGTTCCGGCACTTGCTCTGGAATGGGTGCATATTGTGCCGGACGTGCATCGACTGTATGCCAATGACGGACGTTTTTGGCAAAGCTCGGGTCTTCTTTTAATTCTTGAATCATCTCTTCGACGGAGCGTGATTTTCGCATCAGTTCACCTTCTTTTTTTATGAGTTCGAAGGTGCAAGTTCGACTACGGTTTGTCGGATTGATTGAATCCGTTCATCTCGTATCATTCTCGATACAGCGGGCATTTTTAAAATGGTCATGTGTTGAAACGTATCAGCCACATGCGCATTCTCTTCTTCGAGACGGATGAGCGCGTCTGAAAATAGACGTTGTGTCGATCGACCGAATAAGACAATGGTATGTAGCTTCGTACATTTCGAATGAACCGCTAATAGATGTTTGGCGTAGCGTTGCACCGTTTTATAATAATCCTCGTCTGTCGATAACAGTTGACGGTTGCCACGGAGTAAGTCTGGATAATAAGACTCTTCACCTGTGAACATCGTTTCGACTCCGATTCGTTTTAAGTAAGAATGTCCAATCGCTTCAGCGACGGTCTGATCTTGGATGAGACGTCCGAGTGGAATCGACTCTTTTAATAGCAGATGGGAAAGCTTTAATCCGAGATGTCCACTTAGCGGTACGCCGAAATCGTCGTCTTGCAGTCGATCCATAACAAATAACACTTTCATCTTTCGCTTTAAAGAGAGTTGAACCATGTGTCACCATCCTGTTCCCTTTCTTTTCATTATAACAAAGTCATACGAAAAACAGGGCGCACAATGTCGCCCTGCCTTCCTTAGTTATTTCCGTTATTCGAATTGCCGTTCCCACGTTCCGTGGCTGGCGATTCATTATTCGATTGACCTTCTAGCGGAGCACCTGAATCTTCTCCATCTGTCGGTTGGTCTGTTCCTTCATCCGTACCTTCATCGGTCGCTGGCTCATCAGGATTTTGTTCGTCAGTGGTATCTTCACCGTTTCCGTTACCATTACCGTTATTGTTCCCGTTACCGTTGTTCTCGTCCGATGAGTTGTCTTCGTTATTCTCTTCATCAGAAGGACTTTCCTCTTCATCATCCTTCGGTTCTTCTTTTGGTTCGATTGAGTAACTTGCTTGTGCTGGGGCAGATTGCTGTTCACCCGTCAATGGGTTTGTCGCCTTAGCGACGATGGTGAACGTTGTATCCCCTTCAGCCAAGTTCGAAATATCAATACTCGTCTCTCCCGTCGTACCGACGACTTGTTCTCCGCCTTCGGCTGACTGTTGCGTCACGGTGAATGAGATGTCTGAGTAGCCATCTGCTTGTGCGCCATCAAAATCGTATGACCACGAGACAGAGCCTGCTTTTGAATCTTCATCATAGTTGACGCTTGCACCCGTTGGAGCGGCAAGCTTCTCAGGTTGAAGATCCTTTGGCTTCGTTCCTTTGACATATAGTTCATTCCCGAGTGATAAGACAGAGTCTGGACGTTGGAAGCGATCTGGTTGACCTGAAATCTTTGTCGCTTCCTGCATGATATATTCAAAGAAATATTGTGCATGGTCAGGATCGAATTGATCAGATGTGGCTTCACTCGATTTTCCCGTCCAAACCGAAATAGAATAATCTGTCGAATATCCTGTGAACCATTTATCTTTTGGAATGACATTTCCATTTTCATCTTTTTCATTCGTCGTACCCGTTTTACCAGCTACATCCCATGGGAATGCACCCGGTACATATGTTCCACCTTCAGCGCTCACTACGTCACGGAGCATATCGGTTAACATATAAGCTGTATAGTCTTCCATCGCCTGTTTCGCTTTGACTGGCGAGTTAATACTTGAACCATCGTTAAATTCAATTTTTTGAATCAAGTGAGGTTTCGTATACATACCATTCGCACCAAGTGCTGCGTAAGCTGCGGCCATCTGCGTCGTACTTGCCTCAGCCGTACCAAGAGCATTCGATTCATTTAATTGATCGCCAGAATATGAAGGTTCGATCCCAACATTTTTGACGAACGATTCAATCGCATCTTGTCCATACTCATCCCGCACTTCTTGGAAAGCACGAACTGCTGGCGTGTTCGCTGAAATCTTCAAATATTGACGCATCGTGTTTGGTCCACGGAAGCCTGAATAGTAGTTACTTGGACTATATGTGCCATCTAATTCAGCATCAAGTAACACTTTACCAGTTGACCATTGACCGTTCTCAATCCCCGGACCGTAGTCGAAGAACGGTTTGGCTGTCGAACCGATTGGCTTCTTCTCATTCGAATAGTCACGGTACGTCGTATCACCTTGTTTTGCTTGCTGACTATCAACAATCGCGACAATCTCGCCCGTCTTCGTATTCAGTACGGTCGCACCCATTCTTAATTCCTCTGGGTAACCATTAGTTTGAAGATTGACATTGTTTGACTTAATATCGCTATTGATTTTCGTGTGCAATTCTTTGTTGATTGACGTATATACTTTTAGACCTGTTCCGTAGATGTCTGACTGTTCAAGTCCGAAGTCATCTTCTAGCTCTTTAAGCACGCGTGAATAAATCGCACGTGTGAACGCCTCTTCTTCCGTCTCTTCACCAGGTGAGATGACGTCAGCAATGGCAACATCAAGCGCTTCGTTATACTGTTCTTCCGAAATGTGACCGTCTCGCTTCATCGCAGACAATACTTGTTCTTGGCGATAACGCGTTAACTCTTGGTCACCATTGATTGGATCGTATGCACTCGGACGTTGCGGAAGACCTGCAAGGATTGCCGCTTCTTGATAGTTGACCTCAGAGACCGGCTTGTTGAAGTAGCGTTTCGATGCGGTTTGTACACCGTATCCACCGCTACCATAGTAGTTTTTATTTAAATACATCTCTAAAATCTGTTCTTTTGTATACTCACGTTCAAGTTTGAGCGCGAGCCACTGCTCTTGAAGCTTACGCTTCAACTTCTTGTCTGTTGAAAGAAACGACTGTTTCACTAACTGCTGCGTGATAGTTGACCCACCTTCTGCACCGAAACCGTCAGTCAAGTTGGCCACGACTGCGCCACCGATCCGACGTAAGTCGATTCCGTTGTGCTCATAGAAACGACGGTCCTCAATCGAGACGACCGCTTGTTGCATCACTTCTGAAATGTCGTCAATGGAGACGTATTCCCGAATTTGACCGGCTCCTTCGAGCGGTTCACCTTCAGCCGAAATCAATTGAATCGGATACGTATCGACGAGTTTTTCTTCGTCAAGCTCTGGTGCCGTCGCAATCGCATATACGGTATATGCCCCGAATGCGATGACTGCTGCAATAAATAATAAGAAACCTAATAAAAAGATGCGTTTCCACATCGGTTTTTTACTCTTCGTCTTTGGTTGTTTTCCAGTTTTTTTGCGTTTATTTGTCGTCGAATCTTGTCGACGTGCGACCCTACTTCGCTCCATTCATGGTTCACTCCTTCTATTCAATCGAGCCATTGATCGAGCACCGTCAAATAGTCAATCGACGGTAAGGCTCTTGTCGGAACTTCAATCGCTTCCTCTTCGATAAAACGAAGTGGAATTGACTTACGTCCCGTCAATCGTTGTTCCCACCACTGAACAAGTTGTTCCGTGGTCAATACATATTGCGTATTATAGCGACTAAAGCGGATGATGACAAAACAAATCCCTCCATGGCGTTCGCACTCGCGCATGTGTTCAATCTGGTGCTCATGGAAATTTCCTAGAGGAAACGACGTCTTATTATTCGTTTCTTTCGCTTCAAAGTCAATGTACTTACCGCGATACACCCCGTTATAGTCAGTCGTGGATGCCTGTTTGAAATAGGCTTCCGTCACTTTGGCTGCACTTCGCTTCGGATAGTCGACTTTGACAATTTGTAACGGTGTCGGTTTCTTATGAATGACGGCTCGTTGATGGATTCGATAAAATTCATTCGTTTCATTCAACAATGTCTCCAAATTCATTCCGCGATTCGCATAGGTTGGAGAATTCGAGGGTTGTTTCGAAATTCCTTCTTCCTTTGGTGCCTTTGTCACTTTTGCTTTTTTACCGTTTGGATAATGGAACAATGTCGTCACCCCATACATACATATTAACAGGTCGGTCCACTCGTTCCTTCCGTCTCAGGTCTGATTGTCGACTTCTGTCGGTCGACACTTGTGTGGATTTACCGCAACACATATCGTACCAAACTCCCGTATGTTAAACTAGTATGTAAGCGATTGTGTATCCAAATTGAAAAGCTCTCGTCACGTAAGACTTGATTGTTTTTCTATGATAATAGCACCTCTTCTGTTTAACCAAGATTGTACATCGATAAACCTAATTGATGTCATTCTGAAGAAAAAGTGTGCAATACCTGTGCAATTGATTGACCGAATCATCATTCGGAAATAAAATAGAATGCTTAAAGACGTTACTGTTAAGCCGTTTTGGAGGGATTGGATGGAAAGTGGAAAGAAGTATGTCATGTTCGTCGACGAAACAGGTACACCGAAAGGAAACACACAGTTCAATTTGACTGGTGTTCTGATGGAGTACAAATATTCAATCGATGCGGATGAAACTGGAATGCCATGTGAATTGAAGCGACGTCTTCACGCGTTCAAGCGAGATGTTTTTAAAACCGAGCAAATCCCGCTTCATTTAAAAGAAATTTTAAAGGCCGAGCACCCTTATGGGAAAGAAGATGGCATCACGATCGACATGTTGCGTGATTTTTGGGACAAGTTACCTGATTTTTTGCGAGGAATCGATTGTACAATCGTCAGTGTTGAAGTCGATAAACAAAAACTACATGACTTTTATTCGACGCCAAAAGATCCGTATGTAGTCGCCTTCGCCCACTTGATGAAGTCGTTCTATGCGTTCTTAGAGGAAACAGAGGCGGTCAGTGCACGCGTCGTTCTCGAATCACGAGATGATTACCAGAACTTACTCATTCAAAAAGCATTTTTCGATATTTTCAACTCGGGCACGGTCCATCTCGATGTCGAAAAGAGTCGTCAAAAAATCAAAGGATTCATCTTCTCTGAGAAGCAGAACACGATGTATCAATCCGGTTTAGAAATCGCCGACCTCGTCTGTCTCCCACTTTCACGTGTCCGTCGAGGTGTGATCGAGGTAAAACCACGGTTCGTCCATTATGGGGACGAGAACCGAATCTTTAAAGCAATCAAGGACAAAATTTACATTCGTAAAGAAAGTCCGGACCAAGATTTCCGCAACTGGGGCTTCAAAAAGGTACCCATCACGAAAAAGCGTCGTGAGTGGAGCGACCATCCTTGGAATCATTAACACAAAAATGCATCGACACATATGTCGATGCATTTTTTATGTCGTGACTTTCGCGGATTTCATCCGTTTCTTTCCTTCCCGACACATATGAAGAAGCGGGCATGTCTCACAGGCAGGTCGCTGGGCTTTACAATGATAGCGTCCAAAGAAAATAAATTGATGATGAAGTTGTGACCACTCATCGCGTGGGAATTTCTTCATCAACGTATCCTCGACTTGACGGACGTTATCTTTCCAGCGACAAATGCCAAGACGTTTTGACACCCGTTCGACGTGGGTATCCACGGCAAATGCTGGTTCATGAAAAGCGACCGACAAGACGACGTTAGCCGTTTTACGACCGACACCTGGGAGAGCCTCAAGTGATGCCCGATCCGACGGCACAATGCCGTCATGCTCGTTCACGATTTTTTCAGAGAGTGCCTTCACGTTCTTCGCTTTGTTCCGATACAATCCAATGCGTTTGATCAACGCCTCAATCTCTGAAACGTCTGCCGCAGCCATCGCTTCGACTGTCGGAAACGCTTCAAACAAGCCCGGTGTCACCTTGTTGACGAGGGCATCCGTCGCTTGGGCGGAGAGCGCCACAGCGACCACTAATTGGAATGGGTTTTGATGCGTCAGTTCGCAATGCGCATCCGGGAACATTTGCCTCATCGTATCAGACACTTCCTGTAACTGGACTTTCGTCAACATCATTTATTCCTCCGTTGATATTCCACGACATCCTCAAGCGTCTCAACTTGATGGTCCTGCCAGACGCGTAAGATTTTATCCATGTATTTGAAGTTTCGAACATTCCGAAGTTTCGCTTCGCGTAACGCGGCCATGATCAGTTCTTCGCTGAAATTATCTTCCGTCATCCACCCGACGATTTGTTCAATTTCAAACGGTGTAATTGTGCCAAATTCTCGTTCGAACGTATGGATGATATTTTCATTCAACGTCTGTTGCGGTGCGATTTTTTCTTCTCCTTGTAACGCCTCAAATAGCGGTAATAGACTATATCGCTCGCTATTCCCCGAGGCGTCAATGGCAATCAATTCTTTTTGCAACAAGCCGAGTAACACAGAGCGCGCCTCATTCTCCGAGACGTTCAACCGTTTTCCTAACTCGCTCGGGAGTGGCATGACGATGCCTTCCCCCGTCATTTCAAGAAGATGGACGATGAGACTGAATTCGACAGGCGATAAGTCGAGTCGTCTAGCGTCAGTGAACAGTTTGCGCGGAATAACGACCGGACTTTGCTCGAATAATTGTATCAATTGATGTGCATCCATGTCGCACTTCCTTTCTAAGACACATCAATCGGGGAGGACATGACGTCTTCCCCGATTAATCGTTAAGGGTGGATTCGGTTTAATAAACGTGGGAATGGAATAGCTTCACGGATATGCTCGATTCCACTAATCCATGCAACCGTACGCTCGAGTCCAAGTCCGAAACCAGAGTGTGGGACCGAACCGTATTGACGAAGTTCGAGATACCAGTCGTATGCATCTGTTTCATCAAGACCTTCTTTAATGATCTCTTCTTTTAGACGGTCGTAATCGTCTTCACGTTGAGACCCCCCGATGATTTCTCCATATCCTTCTGGTGCAATCAAGTCTGCACAAAGAACGAGCTCAGGATTTTCAGGGTCCACTTTCATGTAGAACGGTTTGATTTCTTTTGGCCAGTGCGTGATGAAAACTGGCTGGTCATGTGCGTTAGCAATCGCCGTCTCATGCGGTGCACCGAAATCGTCGCCGTATTCGATATCGTCAAATCCTTCTGATTTCAAGAATTTGATTGCATCTTCGTAACGGACACGTGGGAAAGGTGCCTTCACTTGTGCCAACTTCTCAAGGTCACGTCCAAGGAATTCAAGTTCATCCTTACAGTTCTCAAGCGCTGATTGTGCGATATATGAGACGTATTGCTCTTGAATCTCAAGGTTCATGTCGTGATCGAAGAACGCCATCTCTGGCTCGATCATCCAGAACTCAATCAAGTGACGACGTGTTTTTGATTTCTCTGCACGGAAAGTTGGTCCGAACGAGAATACTTTACCGAGTGCCATTGCAGCGGCTTC
This sequence comes from Exiguobacterium sp. CH10, assembly GCF_018617635.1. NCBI lineage: Bacteria > Bacillati > Bacillota > Bacilli > Caryophanales > Exiguobacterium > Exiguobacterium sp. CH10. The sequence continues at coordinate 593,685 of NZ_JACSKO010000002.1, read as the reverse complement.
CATATACAATTGGCCCGTCTGTGAGAGGTAAGCGGATTGACCGAAATAGTCTGTCTCGAACAACTCTGTCGTGCCCTCAGGTGCACTGCTCGTAAGGATTGGCGGATCGATTTTGACGAATCCTTCTTTATTAAAGAATTCATACGTCGCACGAATGATTTCGTTACGCACTTTCATAATCGCGTGTTGGCGACGTGAACGGAGCCATAAGTGACGGTTATCCATCAAGAATTCTGTTCCATGTTCTTTCGGTGTGATTGGGTAATCCACTGACTCTGCAATCACCTCTACATCTGTCACTTCTAATTCAAATCCGAGTGGTGTACGTCCACCATCCGACTTGACGTTACCTGTCACCCAGACAGAAGTCTCTTGTGTCACACCTTTAGCAAGAGTGAACAATTCTTCAGAGACGTCAGCCTTCACGACGACCGCTTGTGCAAATCCGCTACCGTCACGTAGTTGAAGGAATGCAATTTTCCCGCTAGAACGTTTGTTGGCAATCCAAGCTCCGACGCGGACCGTCTGTCCTTCGTAGTCTTTAAATTGGTTAATCGAAATTGTTGTCATATTCATTTCCATCCTTTCGCTTATCGAGTGCGCTTCGTAATGAAGTCTTCTACTCGATCGAGCGCTTCTAATACGCGTTTTAATTCTGTTGCATATGATAATCGTACGTAGTCTTCCTGTCCAAAACCAGAGCCTGGAACAAGTGCCACGTTTGCCTCTTCAAGTACTGCCTCGCACCAAGCATCGACTGTGTCGTATCCACTCTCAGTCGCGGCAACTTTCGCATTGGCATATAAGTAAAATGCACCTTGTGGCTTCAGGCAAGTGATTCCTGGAATTTGTTCGAGACGTTTGTAGACGATGTCGAGTCGCTCTTCGAATGACTGACGCATCATCTCTACATCATCTTGTGGACCATTGTATGCCTCGACCGCTGCTGCTTGAGCGACAGATGTCGGGTTTGATGTCGAGTGGGAAGCTAAGTTTGTCATCGCGCTGATGATCGTCGCGTCACCAACGGCATATCCGATACGCCACCCTGTCATCGCGTGAGACTTTGAGACACCGTTGATGATGATCGTACGTTCACGCATATTCGGTAATGTCGCAATCGATACGAATTCAGCGTCACCGTAAATCAACTTCTCATAAATTTCATCGCTCACGACGAGAAGATTATGTCGAAGAACGACATCAGCGAGTGCCTGTAGCTCTTCTTTCGTATAAATCATTCCTGTCGGGTTGGAAGGACTGTTCAAAATGACTGCCTTCGTACGATCTGTAATCGCACATTCGAGCAGTTCAGGTGTCAATTTGAAGGATGTGTCTTCATTTGTATCGACATATACAGGTACACCGTCAGCGAGTTTGATTTGCTCTGGATAACTGACCCAGTAAGGTGTCGGGACGATGACTTCGTCACCTTCATCTAAAATCGCTTGGAACAATGCGTAGAGCGCATGTTTTGCACCTGAAGCGACCATTACTTCATTGCGCTCAAACGTCAACTGGCTGTCTCGCTTCGTTTTTTCAATGATGGCGTCCTTCAACGCGACAGTACCGCCTGATGGTGTATATTTCGTATCGCCATCACGAGCCGCTTGACAAGCAGCATCGATGATTCGTTCCGGTGTATTGAAATCAGGCTCACCTGCGCCGAGTCCAATGACATCTTTGCCCGAAGCCTTAAGCGCCTTCGCTTTAGCCGTAATCGCTAATGTTGTCGACGGCGTGAGTTGTTTCACTCGTTTCGCTAATAGATGTTCCATCATTATCCCCCTCTAATTCGTCACATTTGATCGGTCAATTGGACGCGTCGAATAAACTCTCCAGTCTGTAACGTGTAATACGAATACGTATAAGATGCGTCTGCCTTTGTGACCACTTCAACGAGTGCTCTCTCGTCGAATCCGTACTTACAACTGATGAGTTGTCCGCCTGTATCTTCGACAGAACGAGCGCAGACGTCATTCGCATTCACTTCACCGATTTCACGTTGTTCAATCTCGAACTCGTCATCGAGTGGAACGAACCAAATGGAGTCTCCGTCCGCTTCCGGAAATACGACGTATGCCTCTGTCCCATTGAACAGCTCTCCTTGCCCTACTTGAAGGTTTGGCGATTCCTCATTCAATCGAATCAAGGCTTCCTCGATGAGTTGCTCTTTTTGATTTTCTGTGTGTCCAATCGTGAATCGATACATCACGCTAAAGACAAGGACGACACCGAGCAGTGCCGCCAGTAACGAGACGATCCATTTTGTTTTTCTGGTCATTCTGTACGATAGATGGTGAAGACCATCTCTTCCTTCTTCGGATCATTCACTTTCTTCTCAAGCGAAAGGCCGAACATCAAATCTTGACTTTTTAAAGTCCGATTCAATAAATCGACAATCTTATAAACGTCCGCAGTCGGTTCGATGCGTACACTCGCAAGCGTCTCAATATTCGAATTCATGTTGACTCCTCCTCCAAAACCTATACGTATCATTATAAAACGATAACATCATGATGCCTAGCGTTATCTATCATTTCTTGCCACAGAGTTTTCCTTTTCATCTAAGAACAATTCCAACTCGGATAGAGATGTCTCTAGCGTCCCTTCAATCCGGTCCACCTTCGGTAAGCTATTGATGAACTGTTTCCCGTAACGAGTCGTCTCGACCCGACGATCGAACACAAAAATCGCACCGTAGTCCGATTTCGATCGAATTAATCGACCGACACCTTGTTTGAAACGGATGACTGCTTGAGGAAGCGAAAGTTCGAAGAATGGAGATTTCCCCATCGATTCAATTTTTTCCGAACGTGCTTGCATGATTGGTTGATCGGGCGGCGCGAACGGCAGACGCACGATGACCAGGCACGTCAACGCCTCACCCGGAATATCGACACCTTCCCAAAAGCTTGCCGTTCCGAATAAAATCGATTGTTCCATCCGCTTGAACTGTTTCGTCAATCGGCTTCGCGATCCCCCACTGACTCCTTGTGCAAGTAGCGTATAAGAAGGGTCGAGATGATCTTTTACTTGTTCGTAAGTGAGACGTAACAATTCATTCGAGGTGAAGAGGACGAGCATTCGCCCTTTTGTCACGTTTGCAATTTGAACAATCGATTGAGCGGTCTGATCAACGAACTGAGGAAGCGGTACATCATTGATCAACGGGAAGTCTGACGGAACAAACAATTTTGCCTGGTCCTTAAAGTTGAACGGCGAAGGTAATACGACTCGTCTGACCGGTTCTCCTTCAAGTCCGAGTCGTCGTTCCATAAAACTAAACTTGCCCGAGACCGTCATCGTCGCCGACGTCAAAATCGTCGGTCTCTTCTTAAATAATCGTTCGTGCAGCAACGGACCGATTTCAACCGGTTGCGTGTAGACCGATGTCAATTTACGGTTTCCTAAATTCAACTCGACCCAACTGACCGCATCATCATTGCGTGTCAACATCGTCTCATAAATGACACTTTCGAGCTCACGGACGTCGCTAATCAATGTTTTCAAATCACTCAAAAGTGCGCGTTGTTTGAACGTCATGTGTTCTTTACGCTCATCGAGCAGTCGATGTAGATGTCTGAGTGACGTCCGTAGTGCACGTAACTTGTCCTCTAATCGATTCGCCACTTCACGAATCGGTCTGAATGATGCGCCTTCTCGCTCGAATCGAACGGTTTGCCGGGGTTCTTTTTTCTTTCCTAGCGACTGTAGTGCCGTCAAGAGGTCTTCGAGCTCTTCCTCGACCCGTGCGAGCGCAGAATCAATCTGTTGACTGAACGCTTCTGCCTCTTCTGTCACAGACGTCAAATCGGCTAGCTGAATGATCCGAGAATGAAACTTCCCGTCCGCACCGTATCCGAACCATTTGAACAACCGATCAAACTGGATGGCATCAAACGTCACACCGAAATGGTGAGAGGCCACTTCTTCGACTTGATGTGCCTCGTCTAAGACGAGCGGTGTATCGGTCGGTAAGATACCTGCCTGATGTTGTAAATCAGAGAACAAGAGCGCGTGATTCGTCACAATCAAATCTGCTTCTTTCGAACGGAGGACTGCTTTTGTGAAGAAGTCTCGGCTATACCAAGGGTCGAACCGTCCGAATTCACTTGAAGCATCGGCTTGAATCAACCGTTTAAAAGAAGCTGGACCTTGTGTCGCAGATCCGGGGAATGAGAGTTCTTCCAAATCCCCCGTCTCTGTCTCTGTTAACCAGACGAGTACCATCGCCTTACACATGGAAACCAACAATCCATCATTCGATTCATCGAGCACCATCTCGAATTTACGTAAATCGATATAGTTCCGTCTTCCTTTCAACAAGGTGAATTCAATTTCCGGAAAGATTTGTCGAAGTACTGGTAAATCTCGGTTCAGAAGCTGCTCCTGTAATTGAATCGTATGCGTACTGATGACGACAGGACGTTTCGTCTCAAGTGCATGATGGGCACTCGGGATTAAGTACGCCAACGTCTTCCCTGTTCCCGTTCCTGCTTCGACTAACAACGTTTCCTCGTCGTCTAACGCTTTATAGACGTGACGCATCATTTCAAATTGACTTTGTCTCGGCTCAAATTGATCAAAAATTGACGGGAGTGTTTCTTCAATCGTGCGAAGGAGAAACGGTTCAAAGGGTTCTCGTTCTTCTGCCGGAACGAACGTATCGCTTGGACGGTGTAACGCAATCTTTCGATGAATATCAAAACGCGTTTCGTCGTCTGGTCGAATCCCAACCTCGAGGATGATTTCATCGAGCAACGGCTCGACGTGACTCGTCCACGACTCCGATAAATCGCGAAGTCGTTTCAATGTCACGACCGGTAAATCGCGCAAGCGCTCGAGCATTCGGATAAAAAGCTCGGCCGTTGCTTCCGCATCACTGAGTGCGCGGTGTGCGTCTGTATGTACGAGGTTGAATGTCTCAGATAACGCTTCTAGGGCATGACTCTCAAGTGTTGGGTAGAGGATACGAGCGAGTTCAACCGTATCAATGGCTCTCCCCTGAAACGATAGATAGCCTGCTTGTTCAAGACTCTCGTTTAAAAAAGTTAAATCAAATGCGACGTTATGCGCGACAAATACCCGTCCATCTAGCATTTTCCAAATGTCGGGGATCACTTCTTCAAATGTTGGTGCATCACTTACGTCATCATCGCTAATCGTTGTTAATTGCGTAATAAAAGGTGGGATTGGTCGACCCGGTCGGATCAAGGTGCTGTAGCGCTCGATCACTTCACCATCTTGTACGACGACCGCCGCAAACTCAATCAGTTCATCACCGGACTTTACGGAATGACCCGTTGTCTCTATATCCACAATCACATACGTGTCCATAACATCCATCCCATCTTAGGCACGCTCGTGCTTTCTGTCTGTCTCATCTTACCATAGAACGAACGACGAAAAAACGGGGATGCCTTTGTCGACACCCCCGAATGTTTTATAAAATCGTGTGAGCGATTTCTTCGTAAAGAAGTTGATCGACCTCGTTTTGCTCGTTCAATACGGCTACTTTTGGACGATGCGTTTTCGCTTCTTCTGCAGTCATTTGACCATAAGCCATGATGATGACAACATCACCAACCTGGAAATGACGTGCTGCGGCACCGTTTAAACAAATCACACCAGAACCACGTTCGCCTTTGATGACATACGTCTCGATACGAGCGCCATTGTGGTTGTTCGTGATGTGCACATGTTCATTTTCCATGATGCCTACTGCATCCATCAAGTCCTCATCGATTGTAATCGAACCGACGTAGTGTAAGTTTGCTTCTGTCACCGTTGCTTTATGAAGCTTTGCGTGCATAAATGTACGAATCATTGGATTCATCCCTTCTTCCAAATCACATTATCAATCAATCGGGCTCGCTCAAACTGAACGGCCACCGCCATCAATATTTCATTCGAATCGCTTGAAGCGTCAGCAAGCGTCGGGTAGTCAACGAGTTCGACATAGTCGATCTGACTGTTCGGGATCTCGTGTAATCGTTCGGTCAGTCGTTGCTTCACTTCTTCAAGATCATGACCTGCTTCAAGTGTTTCTCGCGCTGTCGTCAATGCTTTAAAGATTTGACTCGCATCTTCTTTTTCAGTGTCTGACAAATATACGTTTCGAGAAGACTTGGCTAGTCCTGTCTCCTCACGAATAATCGGGCAACGTCGAATCTCGACCGGGACAAAATAGTCTCGGACGTACCCTTCGATGAGCGCCACTTGCTGGGCGTCTTTCAGACCGAAGTAAGCACGGGTCGGTTGAACAAGGTTAAATAATTTCGAGACGATTGTCAACACACCATCAAAATGGCCGGGACGACTCGCCCCACATAATACATCTGCCCCTTGGCGAACAGTGACGCGCGCCATATCAAGCGGGTACATCGTCTCCGTCGTCGGATAGAAGAGAAGATCGACACCGGCTTCTCGTGCCAATTTTTCATCTCGTTCGAAGTCACGAGGATATCGGTCGAGGTCTTCGTTCGGACCGAACTGAGTCGGATTGACGAAAATACTCATGACAACGACGTCATTCTCACGTCGTGCGTTCTCAACCAGACTCATGTGTCCTTCATGCAAATATCCCATCGTTGGCACAAAACCAATCGTTTGATCCGTTGGCAACGTGTGACGTAACTCTTCAACTGTTGATACGATTTTCATCATTTTCCTCCATACAGCGAGTCGAGCAATGACTCATCCATTGTGAACGTGTGACGTTCAAGCGGGAATTGTCCAGCTTTCGTCTCTTCCACATAAGAGCGGATGGCATCAGTCGCCACTTCATTCACGTCGGCATATGCCTGAACGAATTTCGGTAAGCGGTCCACGCCATATTTCAACACGTCATGATAGACGAGTACTTGTCCGTCTACCTCTGCCCCGGCACCGATTCCGATAACTGGAATCGTCAACTCTTCTGCGATTCGTTTCGCCAACTGATGCGGCACACACTCAAGGACGAGCATTTTCGCACCGGCACGTTCGGCAGCCAAGCTATCTTGAAGCAGTGTCTCTGCCGCCTCAAGGGATTTCCCTTGCACTTTATACCCTTCTAGCACACCGACCGATTGCGGAGTCAACCCTAGATGGGCAACACAAGGCATTCCTACTTGAGTGAGTCGTTCAATCGTCTGAAGGACTTCACCCGCACCTTCTAGTTTGATCGCATCCGCATGTCCTTCTTGGAATAGACGGGACGCAGCCTGAAGCGTTCGGTCAAAATCACCATGGTATGTCGCAAATGGCATATCCACCACGACAAATGTGTTTTTCGCCCCACGGCGAACAGCCTTCGAATGGTGAAGCATGTCTTCTGTCGTCACCGGGATCGTTGAGTCATAACCAAGGACGACCATCCCAAGAGAATCGCCAACCAAAATCAAATCGACCCCTGCCGCTTCGGCAAGTTTGGCTGACGGGTAATCATACGCCGTCAACATGACGAGCTTTTCTTGCTCGTTCATCTTTTTCAATAATGAAGTCATCGTGTGCATCTGTTTCTCCTCCTAAACGTGGAGACAGGAAAGAATAAACGCCCTCTTCCACGGTTGGCAAGAAGGCGCACGAAAAACAATTTCATGGTTTTCATGAGTAGTGTCCTTCTGTCCCTGTCAAAATGATCAAGGCAGACAACTGATTGTGACAGTCTGCAAGCGCGGTACACTTCAAAAACTGATAGCGTCCGACACATTAAGTATAGTCGATGGTCTCGCTTTCATCAATCATTCCACACTGCAATCTCAGCTGAGTAGACGGGTTCAACCTTCCCTTCTTCTTCAAGAAGCAATGCGCCCTCTTCGGATATCCCTCGCATGACCCCTGTACGAGAAGTACGAGAAGCGTTCAACGTGATTCTTTCATTCAAGTAGGCGGCATGTTGCATCCAATTGACCCGAATCGGATCAAAACCACTTTCGAGGAATCGGTCGTATTCGACTTCAAGTTCAGCCAGTAATTCAGCCAACAGTTCACTTCGACGGAATCGCTTTTCAGTTTCTAGATAAAGAGAAGTGGCCCGATGAGCTAACTCGTCTGGAATCTCCTCACCATTGACGTTCATCCCAAACCCTAGGATGACGGCCTGGATCCGGTCGCCTTCCGTCTGCATCTCTGTCAAAATGCCACCGATTTTCTTCCCATTCAATAATAAATCATTCGGCCACTTGATCATGACATCAAGATTTCTATGGTTGAGCGCCCGTGCGAATGCACTCGCTGCCATCAACGTCAGTTTCGATGCGTCTCGAATCGGCAAATCGGGTCTTAGGATAATGCTCGCCGCAATATTGACATGTTTCGGATTATGCCAATGACGACCGAGTTGTCCCCGTCCTGCAGTCTGTTCCTCACTGATGACAATCGTCCCTTCCGACACATGCTGTTGCGCCAATTCATGGGCGATTCGTTGTGTCGTATCGACTTGTTCATACGCATGGACCGTCTGACCGAATCGACCTTTACGGAATGAGACAAACGCTGGTTCATCCAAACGGTCGCTCTGTTCGATCAGTTGATATCCTTTACGGGGAATCGTATGAATCGCGTACCCATCTTGCTTCAAGGTTTCGATATGTTTCCAAATAGCGGTACGTGAAATATTCAATTGACGTGCCAATTCTTGTCCGCTCCACACTTCCCCATTTTGTAATAACGTCAAGACACGCCCGCGCGTTGAAGCCATCGTCTCGCCTCCTCTTTTAATACGGTCCCGTGATTCGGAATCTCTTGTGAAATGACACGTCGTTCGAGATCAAGCAATAGATGCTTGATCGCCTCGCCTGTCGCACCGAGTTCAAGCGCATCCCGTCCATTGAATTTCAGTTCTTGGCGGGACTGGATTGGGAGTGACTCCTTCAGTTCACGACTGCGGTCTGGTTCACCATTCATTTTAAAATAAGTCGAGAGAGTCCGCTCATCCGTCGTATAAACCGTCATCACATCGAGTCCGGTCTCACAGAGCTCCGCAAGCACTCGAGCCTCCCGCTTGATTGCATTCGATCGTTTCCATGGCAGTAGCCATGCCTCATCTTTCGCGTGATATAAGAAGATGGCCCATCCACTGACCGCATTCACTGGAGTGCGATCATCTTGTTGCACCCGTTGCATCAGTTCAGTCGTCACGTTCGGTAGATAGCGATGGATGCCGAGCTCGACCATCTCTGCTAACGCCTTTCGATAGGCTGGTCCCGTCAACAGTTTCTCAAACTCGATTGCAATGCGTTCCATTGCGATTTGTTCAAGTTTGTGACTAAGCGAACTCGCTGCGTGACGCAATTCTTCGTGTAACGTGAAGTCGAGCTGAGACATGAAACGGAGCGCACGCATGATGCGTAGGGCATCTTCACCAAACCGCTCGAAAGGACTCCCGACTGTGCGAATGATGCGTTCATCTAAATCGTGTTGCCCTCCGAATAAATCGACGACTTGTCCATCATGAAACGCCATCGCGTTCATCGTGAAGTCACGACGTAACATGTCTTCTTCGAGCGATACACCGAGTGCAACATGGTCCGGACGTCTTGAATCTGAATAAGATCCTTCAGACCGGAATGTCGTCACTTCGAACGGATGATGGTCGATGATGACCGTGACCGTTCCATGTTCGATACCGGTCGGGACCGATTTCGGGAACAGCGCCATCACTTCTTCCGGGAAGAGGGACGTGGCCAAATCGATATCGTCGGGCAAATTTCCAAGGACATAGTCCCGAACGGCTCCGCCAACGATATACGCCTCGCCGCCATGTCGTTCAATCGTCTCGATGATCTGTTTTGCATACTCCCATTCTGTCATGATGTCACCACCTGTTCATACAAGCGTTCATATTGTGTCACGATGTCTTGTGAGGCGAATCGTTTTGATTTCATCAACCCGTTTTGTCTGAAACGCTCCTGTAACGTTGCGTCTGTCAACAGCTGTTGCATCGCCATAGCAGCTTTCGTTGCATCGCCTCGTGGAACGACGAACCCGTCCTCACCGTCCGTGATCACTTCGGGTAGCCCTCCTGCGTCACTGACGACCGACGGGACTCCCGTTGCCATCGCCTCGAGTGCAACAAGACCGAACGCCTCTTTATCTGATAAGAGGACATGGACATCACTAATGGAGAGCAGTGCAGCGACTTGCTCTTGTTTCCCGGCAAAGATGACTTGATCTTCAAGTCCCATCTCCGTCACGAGGCGGCGCATAGCACCCATGAGCGGACCGTCTCCGACGAGTAACAATTTTTTATTCGGGACATCCATCTTGTCGAACGCCTCGAGGACAAGATCGACGCGTTTGACGGGACGGAAGTTTGAAATATGAATCACGACCCGGTCGTCTGTCGTTAAGCCGTATCGTTCCCGCAAGGTTGGGTCGAATTGTGGGGTGTACACCGATTCATCAATAAAGTTGTGAATGACTTGAATCGGCAAATTGCTAGCAATCCGCTCCTCTGTCTCCCGTTTCAAACTGTGTGAGACGGCCGTAATCGCATTAGATTGGCGCAACCCATATAAAATCGCCGGTTTCAATTCCTCATCCTCACCGAGAACGGTGATATCGGTTCCGTGTAGCGTCGAGACAATCGGCGTCTTCACACCGGCCATCTCACGCCCGAGCGCGGCACACACGGCATGTGGTACGGCATAATGTGCATGAATGACATCAAGGCCGAATGACTGGATGACACTCGCAATTTTCGCGGAGAGCGTCATATCGTACGGCGGATAGCGAAAGACCGAATATTGGTTGATTTCGACTTGGTGGAACGTGATATTCGGATGATAGGCGTTCAAACGAAACGGCATACTGCTCGTAATGAAATGAACGTCATGTCCTCGGTCCGCAAGCTTCATGCCGAGTTCCGTCGCTAAAATCCCCGAACCACCGACAGATGGATAACAAAGAATTCCGATTCGATACGTCATGTGAGCTCACCTGCCCGTTTGACGACATACGGTCGCACACGTTTCAACCCTTCCGCATAAGCGACGCCAATCAAGCTCCCGAAATGGCGTTCACGGGCAATGACCCGTTCCACGTATGCATCGGTGAGCGGTGTTTTCACCCCATCGACTGGAGTGAACTGACTTGCGTAACATTGGAGTGCCCGTGTCTTCACTTCAATCGTGTCACTAATATCAACGCATACATCCGGCTCGACATGTGCATTGATCATATATTGATACACACTTTCTGGTCGATATGCCGGAAGCTCCGGTAAATATTTTCGAATACCCGCGTTGAACAACGCCTCTGTCACGAGATAAGCGCATGCCGCATGGTCGGGATGGCGATCGACTTCATATGGATACAACAAGTGCGTTGGACGCTCACGTCGAATCAAGGAGACGATTGCCTTGAGCTGTTCTTCTCCCCCGTCAATTCCCCGATCTTTAAATCCGAGATTGATTCGGCGGACACCAAGCACGTCATCTGCCACACTGGCTTCTTGTTGTCTCGTTTCTACATCACCATTTGAAGAAAGTTCCGCTCTCGTCAAATCGACGTAAACGACCTCAATCTTCTCTTTCGTCCATTGGGCGGTCATCCCTGCAATCCCGATCTCGATATCATCTGGATGTGCCCCGATGGCTACTACTTTCATTTACATCACCTCTTCTTTGAAAAGTATAGCCGACTCGTTTCTGAATGTCATATGTTCAGGGTAGTCAATCGAACTGTTTTTCGAGTACTCTATCTAAGGGGAGGTGAACCTGATGACGGTACAATTACCGATTCGTGTTCGAAATATTATTTTCATCTTAATAGGTTCTTTTATTTTTGCATTCGGCGTTTATCACTTCAACGTCCAAAACAACTTGGCAGAGGGTGGATTCACCGGGATCACCTTGATTCTTCGTGGTCTCTTTGATATCTCGCCTTCCATCACGAACTTGGCGTTAAACGTCCCGCTCTTTTTCATGAGTTATAAGTTATTAGGTCGAACGACTTTCGTTTATACACTCATCGGGACGTTCTCATTTTCACTTTGGTATGCACTCATCGCTAAATATTCTACACTCGTCATCGACCTGACGGATGACATGGTGCTCGCAAGTTTGTTTGCCGGTCTCTTTATCGGAGTCGGACTCGGAATCATCTTTAACAATGGCGGAACGACTGGTGGCGTCGATATCATCGCGCGACTCGTACAACGCTATATCGGCTGGTCAATCGGAAAGACGTTCCTCATCTTTGACTTCTTTGTCATCGTTCTCAGTTTGACATATCTCGATATCCGCGAGGCGATGTATACGCTTCTTGCCGTCTATATCGGGGCACGTGTCATCGACTCAATGCAAGAAGGAACGTATGCCGGTAAGGCGGCGATGATCATCAGTGACCACCGGACTGCCATCGCAGACGGTATTCATGCGACGATGAACCGCGGCACGACAAGACTACTTGCCAAAGGTGGCTATTCGAATCGTGAACTTGAAGTGCTGTACGTCGTCGTCGGGCGAAATGAAGTGAATCGCTTGAAGACGATCGTCAAACAGATCGACCCTCATGCGTTCGTCACGTTCCATCACGTCTATGAAGTGGGCGGAGAAGGCTTTACGTTCGATGAAAATCGAATGCCGTTGAAATAAGCAAAAAATCGCCTCGTTCATAGTAATGAACGGGCGATTTTTTATGGCTCGATGTTGAGCACCTCGACTTGAATCGTGCCTCCGGGCGTTTCAATTTGAATCGTTTGACCGACAGTCGTCCCCATCAAACTACGACCGAGTGGCGATGTCATCGAAATACTTCCTCGTTCTAGGTCTGCTTCTGCCTCACTCACGATTCGATAGCTCTCGGTCTCCTCGTCGCCTACACGAATCACGACCCGATTCCCGAACATCACGACTTCCGACTGTTCGGATTCGACGATTGTCACGTCGGCAAGCAGGCGCTCAAGGTCTTGAATATCCGCCTCTACCCGCTCATATTCCCGTACCGCCTCAGTATAGGTGATATCTTCTCGAAAATCACAAAATTTCCGCGCTGTACGTATACGTTCACGCGCATCCGTCCGAGCCTGTCTTAACACGGCTAGTTTATTTTTCAATTGCTCATGACCGTACTCTGTCAGTTGCGGTTTCATCAACAACATTTCCTTTCATCAAAAAAATAAAAAAATCCCGCCAATCGACGGGATTTCCTTCTACTCCTCACGAGGCATGAAGACGATGAGCGCCAAACGGATGAGTTCGGCAACCGCAACGAGCGTTGCAGCCACATACGTCCATGCTGCGGCATTCAATACTTTCCGTGCGCCAGATTCTTCTGTCGCCGTCACGATGCCGTGTGACGTCAACTGAGCCATCGCTCGTTTCGACGCATCGAACTCGACCGGGAGCGTGATCAATTGGAAGACGACCGCCCCGAGCATCATGATGACACCGAGTTGTGCCAATCCGAGTGCACCGAACAAGAAACCACCGAGTAACAATGGGAACGACAAGTTCGACGTGATGTTTACGACTGGAACGAGACTATGTCGAACGCGCATCATCTTGTAGTCCGTCGCATCTTGAATGACGTGACCGATTTCGTGGGCCGCGATGGCTGCCGACGAAATCGTCGATCCTTGATACACTTCACGAGAGAGACGGACGACCTTATTGACCGGGTCATAGTGGTCGCTCATGAGTCCATCGACCATCTCGATTCGTACGTTGTGGACACCGTTCTGTTTCATGATGAAATCAGCGACTTGTGCGCCTGTGACACCGCTTTGAAGCGGTTGTTTTAAAAACTGTTTGTACGTGCTTTTCACTCGCATCTGGGCCCATAAGGGGATGAGCATAATCAGTGCAAGATAGAAAATATAGCCACCTAATGACATTTTCTATTTCACCTCTGCGTGTATTTGATAATTTGATTTTACATTCTTATGAACTTATTTTCAAGCGAAGGGCGCAGGACGAACGCATATCCCATAAAAAAACATAATCCCGTTAACCAAAACGAGCCGTAGCCGATCCACATAATATGTTCCGCGAGTGACGGATAGCGCGGCCATTGACCGAGCACATAATCAACTACGTCATTATGAATTACCCAAATCAATGAACAGACAAACGATGTAATCGTCCATTTCATAAAAGGTGCGTAGATGAGTGCTTGAAGCGCCATCGCTCCATGAGAAACCATCAACATGACCGCCATTAAAATGGTGATGGTCGGTGCATCCACCGGTAACGTCCCTAAAAACATGATATTCATGATGACGGCCCAGACGCCGTATTTGATTAAGGTAATGAATGCAAGCGTCTCGAATAATGGGGAACGTTTTTTCGCTATCCATAATCCGAGAACAATCGTAAAGAAGAGGGATGCTGTCGGGCTGTCCGGGACAAACGGCCAATATACGTATGGTGTGTCCCGCAGCTGAGGTTCATACCAAATATAGCCGTAAATCGTACCGCCTAAGTTGATGACAAATAATAGCGTCAGTACGATTCGGTTCATTAAGAAAGTGTTTAAAAACGTCGGGTTCATGTTCTCAATCCTTTTTTCTTCAGTTTATCGCAATACGAATACATAAGTAAAAAAGTGTAGCCTGGTTTCTCAGGCTACACTTTATGGCTTACTCGTTATTTTCGCCGCCTTCACCATATGAAGCGATGAATTCAGATAGTACTTGTAAATCTTCAGGTGAGCCGTCCCACTGACCAGCAGGCATCGTCCCAATCCCGTTTACAGCGATATCCGCAATCTCTTCAGCTGTATACTGTGTTCCGACGAGTGCTGGAGCTGCTGCTCCACCTTCAAGGTTTTGACCGTGACAGTTCACACAAGATTGAGCCGAATAGATCTCATATCCTGGTGCAGCCGTATCAATTTCAGGACCTTCACCTGGAATTTGAAGTTCACCTTGAGCGTGGACTTGATCCCAGTGTGTCGTTTGAACAGATTCCCAAGTCAAGTAGAAGACCGAGAGAATACCGAGCAACATGAAACTGATGGCGACTGGACGTTTTGCCGGACGACGCTCGAGACCTTGGTCAAGCCAAGGCGCAATGAGAAGTGCCGTGAACGCCAAACCTGGAATGATGACCGTACCAAGCAAGATCCAGTCTCCTGCAGCGAATTGATATTTGAGTAATTGATACAAGAACAAGAAATACCAGTCCGGTAATGGAATGTATGACGTGTTCGTTGGATCGGCGATATTTTGAAGCGGTGGTGCTTCGACGATTGTCAAAGCGATGAAGCCGATCAAGAAGACCGACCCTACCATCCACTCTTTAAGCAAGAAGTTCGGCCAAAACGCCTCTGTGCGTCCTGGGTATTCTGAATAGTCTTTTGCAATGTTTTGTTTCCGATTCGAGATTCCTACTCGAGAGTCGGTTACAAATTTCATCCCTTTACCGCGATGCATATCGTTTCTCCTCCTTTTTCTCCTCGAATCGGCTTATAGCGGTCCAGAAACCCCTTGTTTACGAATCATCAAGAAGTGGGCTCCCAATAGTCCGAACAATGCCGCCGGTAAGAAGAAGACGTGGATGGCGAAGAATCGTGCGAGCGTGCTCGCCCCGACAATCTCACCACCGGCGAGAAGTGTCTTCGCAATACCACCGATGACCGGTACACTTTCAGCGATTTGAAGCGTAACTTTCGTTGCGAACAATGCTTTCATGTCCCATGGAAGCAAGTATCCTGTGAGTCCAAGCGCCAAGACGACGAAGAACAAGAGAACACCGACGACCCAGTTAAGCTCACGTGGCTTCTTATACGATCCCGTGAAGAACACGCGGAGCGTATGTAAGAATAACATGACGATGGCAACGGATGCGCCCCAGTGGTGCATCCCACGAACGATTTGTCCGTGTGCAATTTCATTTTGTAAATAGTATACCGACGCGTGCGCGTTGATGATATCTGGTACATAGTACATCGTCAAGAACATCCCTGAAAGGATTTGGATGACGATTGTAAAGAACGTCAAACCACCAAAACAATAGACAAATGCAGAGAAGTGATGGGCAGGGTTGACGTGTTCTGGTACTTCGTGGTCTGCGATATCGCGCCAAAGTGGTGTGATGTCTACGCGCTCATCGACCCAATCATAAATTTTTTGTAACATCGACTAGTCCCCCTCTCACTTCTGTGAAATTGGGCTACCTAGGTATAGGAAGCCATCTTTTTCTTCTTTTTCATAACGTGCAAGTGGTGCTGTTGGTGGTGTACCCGGGATGTTCGTTCCATCTTTTTCGTAACGTCCTAAGTGACACGGACAGAAGAATTCTTGTGGACGAGTCGGATCACCCGCAAAAGCTACCTGACAGCCGAGGTGTGTACAAATCGGAGAGAGTGCGATGATTTCGCCACTTTCTGTTTTGTATACCCATGCTGAGAGCGTTTCTTCAAATTCGTACCAAGCATCTTGTGTTTGTTTCTTAAAGTCGACACGTTGCGGCTCAGTCGTGATGTCATCAAGACTCATTACTTTTACTTTGTCGCCTGCTCCAGATTTTTTCAAAACCGGATCAATCGCAAAGTTGACCATCGGACTGATCAATGTTGCCGCCATAAAGCCACCTACTCCAGTCAGTGTGTACGTTAAGAACTGACGGCGCGTGACTTTTGACCCATTTTGAGCCATTTCGTTCCCCCCTCATTCGTGTGCATAACCCCATAATTCTTTATGCATTCTTCACAAAAATTTCTCACTCAACAAAATAGTATATCAATAAAACCTCTACGTCAACCGCTTCATGTCGCCATCCAACGGCTCGAAAGTTCCGTGATAACTTGTGTCGCAAAATTTTGAACCATCGTGTGCGCCTGATCGCTCGACATCGCTCCTAGCGCAAGCGGTGGTACGAACAAAATCGGCAAATCATATGGCTTGTAACGGACGTCTGACGCAATAAATAAAACGTGAGAAAAACCGGATGATTCCGCTTTTGCCACCACATCTTTCGCCAGTTCCACACCAGCTTCCACATCGGTGTAACTGATCGTTGGGCTGAGCATCGTCCGACCAGATAATTGACGTTCTGTCTCAACCGTGACGGCATGAATGACTTCATAGCTTTCGGCTTTACGAACCATATCCTCACCAAACGCCAATTCTGCGAGCGGAACGATGAGCGTATCGACGTATTGTCGTTCGGCAATCGAGCGCAGTGCCCCTTGACTATCGAACCTCATCTTTTCCCTCCTCTCCAACTTATCTCATCATGTCTATTGTATCGTACATGACTTCGTTCACGTTTCAAACTTATGAACGAACTGTGAAATAATTGTGTATTCCTACGTTATTAATATACCAAAAAACAAGCGTCAACCGGAACGGAAGCGCTTGTTTTTTTCAAAATAATTTAGATTCCCGTACTTGGTGAAGTTGACTCGTCAAATTGCGGAATAAGTTCTCATCCCGACGATCGAGCGCTTTATCGATTTCAATCAATAATCGCTCTTCTTCAAATTGGGCAACGGAAGCTTGAATGACCGTCTGAGCAGAAGAAGATACTTCATCTTTCACTTCCGCCACCGGTTCAAACGGATTTTGCTCCACGATGTCAATCCAATTCTCATCAATCATCATGCCTTGAAAATTCAATTCCACATAAATTGGCCCATCGTGCAAACGGATGTCATGATAAGCCTTTTCAGGATTCATGGTCACAAGGTCTCCCCGTCGATATCGAAACGGTTCACCGTCAAATCCGTACGCCGTCATCACAAGACTTCGTGGCGAGACCGAGGCGTTTGTTACGAAATGAACGTTGCCAAGCTTATCCGGATGTCTCAACCAGTAGTCAAGAATCCATTTCGCTTCACGTTTCCGAAGTGTATGATGAGCGACAAATCGCTTCAAAAAATTCCGTTTCCGCTCGACCATCTGACCTCATTCCCTTCCCTTTATCATTCTACGTCATCAGACAATTGTTCGAGCTGGTCTTCGAGCATTTGGCGATCTTCAAGGTCGACCACCAATGCAAGCGATTGCTCGACCACACGTCTCGCGTCTTGTCTACGACCTTCCTCTATCAACAGTGTAGCCCATTCTGTAACAAATGACACGTCCTCTTTCATCATCGGCTCAATCGAGGCATACAAACTAACAGCTTCGTCATATTCCTCGAGCTCATATTTTGCCTTCGCCTTGTACCAAGTCATCAGCGGGGATGTCGTATGATCTTCGAGTGCATCTATTGTTTCGAGGACGTCATCGATTTCTCCTGCTTCGAATAAAATCGATAAGATCAATTCTGTCGCTTGTAGCGATTCCGGATTCAACACGAGTGCTTCTCGAAGCTCTTTAACGGCTCCATCGCGATTGCCAAGTTTGAGGAGCAATTTCGCTTTCACGTGACGAAGTTCGTCATTATAGTCGTCGCGTGTGATTCCTTGATCGACGATTTCAAGCGCTTCTTCCGTCTGCCCATTCGCGTCCAATGCTTCGGTGTAAGGAAGATAGAGCGAGGTAAAGTCCGGGTCCATCGCCTGGAGCTCTTTAAACTGCTTGATGGCAACTTCCTCTCGACCGATTCGATGTGCTGTCATCGCATGTCCGAATACGGTATTTAAATTACGATGTGTTGCTTTTTCATACTCATCGAGCGCTTCTTCGAACGACCCAACCATTGTGAGTGCTTCCGCATAGTCAGCTTGGTAATCGATTTCGGACGGCAAGTTCATTTTAGGCAAACGTGCATAGAGGGGGATGGCCTGCTCGAACGACCCAGTCGAGGCGTACAATTCCGCCAATCCATAGATGAGTAATGGTTCGTCTGGATTCTTTTCAAGAGCTTCCATCAATTTTTTCACGGCTACCTCATCGAGCCCCTGAGATTGATACAAATCAGCTAACAAGACGAGACTTCTTACTTGCGTCTCTGCGTCATCTGACTTGACCTTTTCTAATACCGCAATCGCTTCTTCTTCACGGTCACTGTCTAAATATGCCTCTGCAAGTGAAAGGGCGACGTTTGGGTCACCTTCGTAATCCACGTACAATTTTGAAAGGACTTCTGTCGCTCGATCGGCAAGACCAAGTTCTAAATACAAATCAGCAATCGCTAAGCGATCATCATCCGACCCGTCTTTCTCAAGTTCTTCTATATGCGCAAGAGCATGTTCAGTCTCTCCTGATTCAAGCATCTCGATAATATGTGTTAATGCTGCTTCATCTAGCATGTTTCGTCCTCCTGGCCTTCGGTTTGTCGTTATTCTATCTCACGTTGAATCTGTTGTAAATCTTGACGGAATCCGGGATAGCTGACATCGGACGCATCAATGTCTTCAATTTGGATCGTTTCATCCGTGACGAGTGTAGCGACTTGTAACATCATCGACAGACGATGGTCACCATGTGCCGAGACGTGTCCGCCGTGAAGACGACTCGGTTTTACAATAAACCCGTCCTCTTTTCCGACGATGTCCACCCCTAATTTTCGTAACTCTGAAACGACCACGTCAATCCGATCCGTCTCCTTCACTCTCAGTTCCGCTGCGTCGTTCACGATTGACGGAGAATTTGCCTGTGAAGCGACGAGTGCGAATAACGGCAACTCATCGATTTGTGACGGAATCATATCCCCTTCTACGACCGTGCCAGACAGTTCACTTGTCGCCACCGTGACGTCACCGACCAATTCCTCCCCGATGGTTCGTTCATTGGAGATGACGATATTTGCCCCCATCCGTTCGAGCGTCCGCAAAAATCCGATTCGCGTCTCATTCAAACAGACGTCCGTCGTCGTGACGGAGCTATTCGGCACGATGGCCGCCCCTGCCCAGAAGAAGGCAGCCGACGAAGGGTCTGCCGGTACATCGACCGTCGCGCCGCTTAGTCGAGAAGGTTCGACACGAATGATTCGTTCCCCTTTTTCCGCATCAACAGTGAGCTGCGCCCCAAAGAGCGGCAACATTCGCTCAGTATGGTCTCTAGACAATATCGGCTCACGAACAATCGTCGTCCCTTCCGCACGTAACCCGGCAAGGAGGACAGCCGATTTCACTTGGGCGCTCGCTACCGGTAACGTGTAGTCGATGGATTGTAGCGTTTTCCCTTCAATCACGATCGGCGCCAGATCACCTTTCACGTCCGCTCCCATTTCACGGAGTGGTGCGTTGACACGTCGCATCGGACGTTTTGACAACGACTCATCTCCCACGAGTTCAAATGACCCATCATACCCCGATAAGAGTCCAATCAACAAGCGCATCGTCGTCCCTGAGTTCCCGCAGTCTAATCGTGCCGAATGCGGTGACTCGACCCCTGTGATGAGGAGTTCGTCTTGTTTTTCAATCACTTCTGCTCCGAGTGATCGAATGATGTCAAGCGTAGAGCGACAATCGGCACCGAGAAGTGGATGCACGACGCGCGTCGTCCCAGTCGCCATCATGCCGAATAAAAGCGCACGATGAGTGATCGACTTATCACTCGGCACACGGATTGAACCGTTTAAACTCATCATTCCCACCATCCTTTCATCTGTTCAAATGTATGTTCAAGGTGCTCGAGCGGCACAGATTCAACGACAATCGTGTCACGGAGCAAGACGAACCGAATTTCGCCATGACGATTCTTTTTATCCCGAACCATTTTTTCGACATATTGCTCGAACGGTTTCCAGTCAATCGGTGTGACATCGTTCAGACGAATCCAATCAAACAATCGTTTCGCCCGTGTCTCGTCTCCCGATAGTAAAAAGGCAAACACCATCCCATGTAACACCGCTTCTCCGTGAGGGATACGGTACGCTTCGACGGACTCAAGCGCATGACCGAACGTATGCCCGAAGTTCAGCCAAGCGCGAATACCATGCTCTTGCTCATCTTTCTCGACAACTGCTCGTTTCACTTCAATGCCGCGTGCGAGCCATGTGACCCAATCCAATTCCTGATGTTCAGAAAGAGCGGAAAACAAGTCGTCCTCGAAAGAGGATTCGAGGACGTAACGAGATAAATACGCATGTTTTAACAGTTCACCGAGACCGCTCCGCACTTCTTGGATCGGCAAGGTATGAAGACGAGAAACATTGTAATAGACACCGATCGGTTGATAGAATGAACCGATCGCATTTTTCGCAAGTGGATGATTGACGGCGACTTTACCACCGACAGCCGAATCGTGTGCCAAAATCGTCGTCGGAACTTGTATGTAAGGAACACCACGCATATAGACACTCGCTAAAAAACCAGCTAAATCGCCAATCATCCCGCCACCGAAAGCGACAATCAGAGTATGACGGTCACATCCGTGTCTCAATCCTTCAGTGACGAGCTGTTCGAGTTGTGATAATGATTTCGATGCGTCACCCGCCGTGACGACAGACGAGACGACGTGCGGGTGGACTTGCTTTAACTTTGTAAGGAACGATTCCCCGTAAAGTGCGTCGACCCGTTCATCCGTGACGATCCAGAGCATCGAATAACGTGACCAATCACTTGTTTCCATCCAGCAATCTTGATCGTCGACGATAACCTGATACGGGGTCGATGCCGCGATTGGAATAGTCACCATACTCGTAACTCCTCTCGATACTCATCGATTCGGTGTTTTATTCGTTCCATCGTATCATGACCGAACGTCTCACATACTTCCTTCGCAATTTCAAACGCGATGACCGCCTCGACGACGAGTGATGCTGCAGGGACAGCGCAAGAATCGCTCCGTTCGATTTGTGCGAGGAATGCCTCTTTTGTATCGATATCAACTGATTGAAGAGGTTTATAGAGTGTCGGAATTGGTTTCATCACGGCTGAACAGACAATCGGCATACCTGTTGTCATCCCGCCTTCAAAGCCACCGAGGTGATTACTGAGTCGTGTATATCCTTCATCTCCATATGCAATCGGGTCCATCACTTCAGAACCGGGGCGATATGCCATTTCAAATCCATCTCCGAACTCCACGCCCTTAAATGCGTTCACACTCAAGACCGCCTGCGCGATTTTCGCATCCAATTTCCGATCATACTGCACATATGAACCAAGACCAGGAACAACACCATGTACTTCCGTGCAGACGATACCGCCAATCGAGTCTCCATTCGCCTTGGCTTCATCGATGCGACGCATCATACGCTCAGCCGCTGCTTCGTCAAGCGTCCGAACGGGTGAGGCGTCAATCACTTCTTTTGCTTCTTGAAGCGATTCAAACGTACGCATTTCCGCCTGTTCTCCACCGATCACTTTGACGTAACTGAAGAGCGACACCCCGACTTGTTGAAGCAATTGCTTACAAAAAGCACCGACGGCGACACGTGCCGCCGTCTCCCTCGCACTCGAGCGTTCCAAGACGTCACGTAAATCTCGATGGTCATACTTCATCCCACCTACTAAATCGGCATGACCCGGTCTCGGTCGTGAGACTCGTCGCTTGATTTCGACATCATCTTCGATTGGCTCGGCTTGCATGACATGTTTCCAATGTGTATGGTCTTTATTCTCAATCCAAAATGTGATTGGTGCGCCTGTCGTTTTACCGTGACGTATGCCAGATCGAACATCTACTTGGTCTGACTCGATTTGCATGCGACGTCCTCGCCCATATCCCGACTGACGTTTTTTCAATTCTAGGTTAATTTGATCTAAATTTATAGCGAGACCGGCAGGGGCACCTTCAATGATGACCGTCAGGCCCGGACCGTGTGATTCACCAGCTGTCAAATAGCGCATCTGTTCACCTCATCCATCTATTTTTTCGTAAAAGAAGCTTTGTTTCATCGCATATCCATAACGCTTCGGCTGGAAGATTTGTTCGGTTCCTCCGACAAACAAGATTCCTCCTGGTCGAAGGGCACGTTGAAATGACGTATATACTTTTTCTTTCGCTTCTTCCGTAAAGTAAATCAAAACGTTTCGACAGACAATCAAATCAAAGTTCCGTTCATACACGTCCGCTAGTAAATTGTGTTTTTTAAACGTCACAAGTTGTTTGATTTCATCCGAAATGAAATAGTCGTCTCCACGACGTGTAAAGTATCGATTTTTAAACTCATCTGGCAAATCGATGAGTGCCCGCTCGTGATACTTCCCTTGTTTCGCCTTTTCGATGACAATATCGTCTAAATCAGTGGCCATAATGGAAAATTGAGAAGGTGCCAGATGTTTAGACAATAGCATGGCGAGCGAGTAAGGTTCTTCTCCTGTCGAGCACGCTGCGCTCCACACGCGGAGCTTCCCTTGACTCGAACGGATCAAGTGAGGCAGGATATCTTCTTCAAGCTGCTGCCAACGTATCGGATTGCGATAAAATTCACTCACGTTAATCGTCATTCGGTCAAGGAATTCCTCATAGAGCTGACGATCCGTCTCCATCGCCTTTAAATACTCAATGAACGACGCATATCCCTTCTTTTCGCGTAAGGCGACCATCCGGCGCTTCATTTGCGCCTCTTTATATAAATTCAAGTCAATTCCGGACTTGTTATAAAACTTTTTTACGAAGATGGCATAATCATTCATCACCAATTTCAACCTCAATTCTTTCTCATTTCCTCTTTCTTCTGACCACAGGCTTTTAGAAGGGCATCAAAAAAGGACAGGTTTCCCCGTCCCTTCGAAAAGTCATGAAACGTGTGAGGCAACTCCTGCGAACCAAAGTGCCAATTCGCGTTCCGCGCTGTCCACACTATCAGAACCATGAATTACGTTTTGTGACATCGTCGATGCAAAATCACCACGAATCGTTCCAGGTTGTGCATCGAGCGGCTTTGTCTTCCCGATCATGAGACGAGAGACGGCTACGATGTCTTCCCCTTCCCATTCCATCGCGACGACCGGACCAGAAGTCAAAAACTCTACCAATTCACCAAAGAACGGCTTTTCCTTATGCTCTGCGTAGTGTGCCTCTGCGACCTCAACTGACGGTGTCACCATTTCGAGACGGTTCAATGTATATCCTTTGTTTTCAAAACGTGAGATGATTTCCCCAATCAATCCACGTTTTACCCCATCCGGTTTAACCATTAAAAATGTCTTTTCCATTCCCCAAATCCCCCTAAGTCAATAAATGTGTACGTTGTACGTATTTAGTGTACACGCTCCTGAACATTTTTGAAAGGGGTTACATGGGCATTTACCATTTACGTTTCCCGATATATTGGGCGATTTCAATCAAAGATCGCTTGTCAGGCACATCCGGCAACTCATCGAGTCTTCGAATGGCGCGTTCAACGTATCGGTCAATCGTGCGCTGGCTTCGTTCTAATGTCCCATTTCGTTGCACTTCACGAACGAGTGATTTCGTCATCTCCATGTCTGTCGATGCATTCACCTGGCGGAGACGCTCATAAAAAATCGGGTCTTCTGATGAATAGAGCAACGGCAACGTCTTATGACCATGCTTCAAATCTTCTCCAACGGGTTTCCCGAGTTGGAAACTCTTTGCCGTGAAATCGAGCAAATCATCGGTCATTTGGAATGCCATCCCGATATCATAACCGAATAAGCTTAGTTGTTTGACGACTTGAGGTGACGCTCCTGAAATAACAGCGCCTGCCGCACAACTCGTTTCAATCAAAAGGGCTGTCTTTCGTGCAATCCGATCTAAGTATCGTTTAGGTGATTGACCCCAGTCATATTGATCTTGGATTTGATTGATTTCGCCGACACAAATCCGTTCCATCGTGTCCGCCATGATTCGCATCACTTCCGGAGAATCGATTTCGGATACGAGACGAATCGCCTCTCCGAATAGCGTATTTCCGGTATACATCGCAACGGTCTCATCATAACGCTCCATGACGGTCGGTTTCCCCCTACGCAGCATCGCATCATCGATGACATCGTCATGAACGAGCGATGCCATATGAATCAACTCAAGACTTGAGGCAACTTTCGTCAAACGGATATCTTTCGTCTCACCGAATCCCGCGCTCAATAAAACGAAAGCTGGTCGGATGCGTTTACCACCAGCATCGAGTAGTTGGCGAGATGCCGATTCAATAACAGGGTGGTCCGTCCTGACTCGAGTTGATAAAAATTGATCGATTTGATCAATCTCTCGGTTCATGTGACGGTAAAGTCGCTTCAAAGACATGTTTCACCACTTCTTTCCTAGATGCATGGCACATGCACCTCCGGAGAATGTCTTCACTTCGACTTGTTCGAACCCGGCATCTTCAAACATACGTTTGAGCGTCAGACGGTCAGGAAACTGATCGGTCGATTCTTGTAACCATTTGTATTGGTCGTATGACCCGGCAAACACTTTGCCGAACAAAGGCATGACGGTTCCAAAGTAAAATCGATACAATTCTTTAAAGACGGGTGCCGTCGGTTGACTCGTTTCAAGACAGACGACCGTTCCGCCCGGTTTTAAGACGCGATGCATTTCACGCAAAACCGTCATGTAATCCGGAACGTTCCGAAGTCCAAACCCGATTGTGACGTAATCGAACGAATGATCCCCAAACGGTAGCGCCATTGCATTTCCGTGTAGTAATTCAATCGTCGGCATTGATTTTACTTTTTCCTCTCCCACTTTCAACATATTCTCTGAAAAGTCGAGACCTTTGACGACCCCCGTATTCCCTGCAGCTTCAGCCAATTGAATCGTCCAGTCGGCTGTGCCACAACAAACGTCTAGACATTTAGCCCCCGGAAAGACGTTCATTTTCTTCATCGTTGTCCGACGCCACCATTTGTGAAGTCGGAAGCTGATAATCGAGTTCATCGTATCGTAGCTCGGAGAAATGGACTGAAATACTTCGTATACTTTTTGCTCTTTTTCTATCGGTTGCAACGCGTAACATCCTTTCCGTTCTAAGCGACCGCGTGCGCGAGCAACGTATTAAGCTGCTCCTTTTGGTCCTGTCTGAGCGCTGTCGCTTTCTTATCAATCATTCGTTTCCCACTTGTTGTCAAATAAGGTTGTTCAATCAGTTCGGAAAGTGTTTGAATCAATCCGACGTTCGCTTCGATCCAAATGTTCATCGAGACGTTTTTATCGAGCAGTAATGTACATTTTGCAGCATTGACACGTTGTACAGACTGTCCGAATCGATCGCTATACGACGCTGGGAAAGCCGTCAAGATTTTATAAAACTGAGCCGAGGCAAAATCGCCCGCGAGCACTTTTAATTGGCGCTCTAGCGACCCTTTCGGACTACTGTTCACTTGATCATGTAATTCGAGCGCCTGATGAGCGAAATAAGTTGCCATCACGAGTTGTCGATGCTCAATCGATTCCAAATCAATCATCTCGACCATCCAACGAAGCAACAGCATGTCGACTGCTGGTACAACCTCGTGTTTCGTCAAATAGGGATGATTCATACGTTGTTGGATTTGACGAGCAAGGTCTGTGACAACGAATTCATTTGTCAACTGTTCCATGCTATCCCCCCTCGTCCACTTCATTGTCATTCTGACATAGTATAGCACATTTTTGTCACATTCACGTCATTCGAACTCGCAAACGAAACAAAAAAGCCGCCTTTCGGCGACTTATGTATTGCAGATTACTTGACCGCATCTTTGAGCGCTTTACCTGCTTTAAATGCAGGAACTTTGCTCGCTGGGATTTCGATATCTTCTTTTGTACGTGGGTTACGACCTTTACGGGCAGCACGTTCACGAACTTCAAAAGTACCAAAACCGATCAATTGAATTTTTTCACCGTTTTGGAGTGCTTCAGTGATAGATTCGAAAGTAGCTTCTACAACTACTGTAGCTTCTTTTTTCGAAACATTTGCTTTCTCCGCTACTGCTTGGATCAATTCAGTTTTGTTCATCACGATTCACCTCCTCTCACTAGGAGTTTACGGGATTAATCATATCGTACAAACGTTGATATGACAACATTTTTTGCGTGAATTCACGACATTCGCCATCAAAACAAGCTTAGTTGTTTAAAAAAACGACTTCTCCTTGTTCATCTATTGTATAGCCTTGTGAATAAGCAGGGGCGAATGGAGCGTCTTTATACAGCAAATAACGAATGTCTTCACCGATTTCTGGCGACTCATCCGTATTTTGAAGCGCTTCCTTCACATCTTCTCGATAGTCTACAAATAGTTGTCCGGTACCGTCCACGTAGATCGGGAGTTCACGATCGGAAAACGGGCTCGGGATGACCGGTTCTTCTGTGACAAAGATTTTGTCGTAATCGAGCGTGAACTGATTTTTCCCAATCGAGCCATCGAACGGGAACTTCCCTTCTTTCGCCCGAAACGCATTAATGTTTGTCTGAAGCTGTTGAAGACGTTCCGATACACGCAAATCAATCAATTTGACGGTTGGTTCCGTTTCGACATCAACGAGAATATACTGAAACAACCCACCGCCCTCAAAACTATTCGATGGAGGATCCGCTAAATATCCTGGTACGAGACGGGCAAATTCGATGGGATAGCGCTCCATGAGCGGCGTTTCCGCTGGTTTTGTTTTAATGGGCAAGACGCCAGATTGTTCACGATATGCATCGACCGCACTTTGTACGGTATTCAACTGGTCTTCGTACGGAATATTGTTAGCTCGTTC
Organism: Exiguobacterium sp. CH10; assembly: GCF_018617635.1. Lineage (NCBI taxonomy): Bacteria > Bacillati > Bacillota > Bacilli > Caryophanales > Exiguobacterium > Exiguobacterium sp. CH10. The sequence continues at coordinate 566,256 of NZ_JACSKO010000002.1, read as the reverse complement.
CGAGTCCGGGAACATACATCCTGCCAACAAAGTCGTTAACAGTAAGCTAACAGCGATAATGCTCTTTTTCATGGTCTATCCTCCCGTCGGTCCTGAGACTACGACAAAAATCATAATAACTGTCCCAAATAAGAAAATGATGAACGCAATCAGGCGCACAAGCGTCGCGAACCATCCGGTCAGTTTCGTGTGACTGATGGCGACCATCAGTGCAGCGATGGCAAAAGCACCAATCCCCGCAAATGAAATCCACATTTTGATGAGTGACGGTGTCACGTCTAACCCCCTACTTTCTCTATGTTCTCCAGACTTCAAGTGTAGCAAAAAAAAGCGAGGAACTGAACGAAAACGTCAGTTCCTCTCCGAAGTATTATTCTTCAAAATGAAATACTTGTTCCATCTCGTGCTTCTGTGGGCGTCTCATGAGTTTTTTCACTTCATCATGAGGGCTCTTCCCTTCAAATAGCACGTTATAGAGCGCTTCCGTAATCGGCATTTCGACCCCAGCTTCTTTCGCGAGCGAGTGTGCCGCTTCACAGGCGCGGACACCTTCGACGACCATTCCCATGTTTCCAAGAACGTCCTCGAGCTTTTCACCGCGTCCGATTGCATTGCCGGCCCGCCAATTTCGGCTATGTTGTGATGTCGCTGTCACAATCAAGTCCCCAATCCCTGTCAATCCAGAGAAAGAGGCCGGATTTGCTCCGAGCTTCACCCCAAGTCGGGCAATTTCCACAATTCCACGTGTCATGAGGGCAGCTTTTGCATTGTCCCCATAACCAAGTCCGTCGGTCATACCTGCAGCAAGAGCGATAATATTTTTAAGCGCCCCGCCATACTCGGCACCGACGACATCCGAGTTCAAATAGACACGGAATTGATCGTTTGTAAGCAGCTCCTGCACTTCGTCAGCGACATCGAGGTCCTCACAAGCAATCGTGATTGTCGTCGGTTTCCGCACTGCAACTTCTTCAGCGTGAGTCGGTCCGGTCAATACACCGATTGCTCGACGTTTTGACGGGTCGATTTCTTCCGCAATGATCTCCGAAAGGCGTTTGTGCGTTTTCGGTTCAATCCCTTTTGCGGCATGAACGATGGTGACCGGTTCCTTCAACATGGTGTTCAACTGTTTTGAGACAGGACGAATCGCCGAGCTTGGGACGACAAGGAAGACGATGTTGCGTCCCTCGAGCGCTTCCTTCAAATCTGTCGTGGCCCGAATCGATTCCGGTAACGGTGCGTCTTTCAAATAAAACGAGTTTGTATGAGACGAATTGATCTCGTCCACATGCTCTTGTTCACGTCCGTAGAGCAGGACGTCATGACCATTATCCGCTAATACGAGCGAGATGGCCGTTCCCCAACTTCCCGCTCCAATGACAGCTACATTTGCCATAAGTGGCACCCCCGTTATTAGTTTTTCTGACGAGCCACGATATGAATCGGCGTCCCGGTGAAGTCAAATGCTTTACGGATTTGATTATCTAAATAACGTTTATACGAGAAATGCAACAATTCAGGATCGTTGACGAACAAGACGAACGTCGGCGGCTCGATGGCAACTTGAGTCGCGTAGTTGATCTTCAAACGTTGTCCTTTATCTGTCGGTGTCGGGTTCATCGCGACCGCATCGACGATGACATCGTTCAATACGCTCGTCGAGATCCGACGACGATGTGTTTCTGCCACTTGCTTGATGACAGGCAATAATGTCTGTAATCGTTTCGACGTAAGTGCCGACAAGAAGACAATCGGTGCATAATCAAGGAACAAAAATTCTTTGCGAATTTTCTCTTCCATCTTCTTCATTGTCTTATCATCTTTTTCGACTGCATCCCACTTGTTGACGACGATGACAATCGCCTTCCCGGCTTCATGGGCGAGACCGGCAACACGTTTATCTTGCTCGATGATTCCTTCTTCACCGTCAAGGACGACGAGGACGACGTTCGAGCGTTCAATCGCCTTTTGCGCGCGCATGACGCTGTAACGTTCTGTCGATTCGTATACTTTTCCGCGTTTACGCATACCAGCCGTATCGATGATGACATACTCTTGTCCGTCACGTGTGAACGGTGTATCGATGGCATCACGCGTCGTTCCAGCGATGTTTGAAACGATGACACGGTCTTCGCCAAGGATCGAGTTCGTCAAACTAGACTTCCCGACGTTTGGTCGACCGATCAACGAGAACTGAATGACGTCTTCGTTATATTCAAATTCATCCTTTTCAGGAGCAAGTTCGAATACTTGGTCTAACAAGTCACCAAGTCCTAACCCGTGTGTACCCGAGATTGGGAACGGGTCACCAAATCCGAGTGAATAAAACTCGTACATGAGATCTCTCATTTCAAAGTTATCCACTTTGTTGACGGCAAGAACGATCGGTTTGTTCGAACGGAACAACAAGTTCGCTACTTCTTCATCGGCTGCCGTGATGCCTTCGCGTCCGTTCACCATGAAGATGATGACATCCGCCTCATCGATGGCAAGTTCAGCCTGATGACGCATTTGTACGAGCAACGGCTCGTCTCCTACTTCGATTCCACCTGTGTCAATCAAATGGAACTTACGGTTGAGCCACTCTCCTGTACCGTAAATACGGTCACGTGTGACACCTGGTTTGTCATCGACGATCGAGACACGATCTCCGATGATGCGGTTAAAAATTGTGGATTTCCCGATATTCGGGCGGCCAACGATGGCCACTGCTGGAATTCCCATAACAACACCTCACTAATCTTTCTATCAAAATTTCATCATTTCAACATTTCGAAACGCAACTCACCTATCATATCACAGGCAAAATTAAGTGACCATACAAAAAGAAGCGGGAGCATGACTCCCGCTTGAACGATCATCTTATTTAGAGTCGTCCGAAGATTCATCACCTGTCAATTCAGAGACAGAGAATCCTCCTTGGTCGCTGTATTCGTCGAGTAACGCTTGGTCATCATCTTGACGAGTCGGTTCAGATGATTCGAGTGCACGCATCGACAATGAGATTTTCTTATCATCGAGATGAACGTCTAATACTTTAACTTTCACTTCTTGGCCTTCTGATAACACTTCAGATGGCGTTGCGATGTGACGGTTCGCGATTTGCGAGATATGAAGGAGACCTTCCACTTGTGGTGCGACCTCGACGAAAGCACCGAACGTCACAAGACGTTTGACAGTTCCTTCGATCACATCACCTGGTTGAATTTTCCCTTCAATCGTTTCCCACGGTCCTGGTTGTGTCTCTTTAATCGAGAGCTTCACTTTTTCATTATCTAAGTCGAGACCAAGGACTTTCACTTTGACGCGGTCGCCTTCTGTTACGACATCGCTCGGCTTCTCGACACGGCTGTGCGCCATTTCTGAGATATGGACGAGACCGTCCACACCGCCGATATCAACGAACGCACCGAAGTCCGTCAAACGTTGAACCGTTCCTTCGATCACTTGACCGACTTCGAGCGATTCAAGCGTCTCGGATTTCTTCGCACTCATTTCCGCTTCGACAACTGCTTTATGTGACAAGATGACGCGATTTTTTTCGCGATCAATCTCGACAACTTTTACGGTAATTGGTTTGTTTAAATAAGACGAGAAGTCTTCTACAAAGTGACTTTCGACGAGAGATGCCGGGATAAATCCACGGATTCCGATATCGACGACAAGACCACCTTTGACCTTATCTTTCACCATCACTTCAAACACTTCGCCCGATTCGAATTTTTCGACGATTCGATCCCATGCTGCTTCAGCATCGACGTCTTTTTTCGAAACGACCACTTCTTCGTCCGTGACTTTTTTAACTTTGACACGAATCTCGTCGTTCACTTGGAGTGATTCGTTTAAATCGTCTAGATGCATGCTTGATACTTCGCTAATTGGCAAAATCGCTTCGGTTTTATAACCGATATCGATTAGCGCTTGCTTGTCCTCGATTTTGACAACTGTTCCGGTCACAATCTGACCACGATTAATTTCAAAATCAGGCATATCTTTCATTTCTTCGACCATTCCAACACTACCCCCTCACGATGAGTACAAAAAGGAGCGCCCTGAGGCGCTTACACCTAGTATAAATCTCTTATAATTCCGAGAATTTGTCAAGGCGTTATGAAGATTGTACCTCTATTGAAAGAAGTTTAAACCTCAATTCCCTAAACCTATAATTACTTCGTGAATGAATGTTTTAAATAGAGGTCGGCGATTGTATCCATGATTAAGTCGGCTGCCTCTTGCGCGTTTGCCTTACGTTCCTTCAAAGGAGCCAAATCAATCGGCTTTCCAATGACGACACGCAATTTCGCACGAAACTTATATCTACCGATGATGGCAATCGGTAAAATGTGCGCGTCTGAACGCATCGCAAAGAAACCAACCCCGGCTTGCGCCTTTCCTAACGTCCCATCTTTTGAACGTGTACCCTCAGGGAAGATCGAGATGACCTCATCTTCTTTTAGCTTTTGAAGAACAACTCGTAGCGCCTGACGGTCACCTTCCCCACGCGATACAGGAATTTGTCCCGCACGGTTCAAAATATGCTTCAATACAGGAACGCTGAAAAGCTCTTTTTTCGCAAAGAATCGTAATGGACGTTCTTTCGGAATCGCACATGCGAGAAGGACCGGATCCCAGTTCGACTGGTGGTTCGAACAGACGAGGATCGCCCCATCTTTTGGGACATGTTCGCGTCCGATGAACTCGACACGAAACGATGCGCGTTGAATGATATTCACGACGCCTCTCGCCAGCCTATACATGCCAAACGGACCATTGTTCAACGGTTTACTCATGCTTTCACCTCTTCAATTAATCGTTCAATCGCCGAGACGACCCCATCAATCGACAACGTCGTCGTATCGAGATAATGAGCATCTTCAGCTTGACGGAGAGGCGCGACCTCGCGCTCTGAATCACGTTTGTCACGAAGGGCGATTTCCTCCTTCAAACGCTCGTAATCACTCGGGATTCCTTTTGACACATTCTCCTCATGACGACGGCGTGCTCGCTCTTCGACCGAGGCAGTCATGAACACTTTCAAATCTGCATTCGGCAACACGTGCGTACCGATATCGCGTCCATCCATGACGACACCGCCATGTTTCGCTAAATCACGTTGTAAATCCATCAAGGCATCCCGTACTTCCGGTTGACGGGCGACAAAACTCACATTATTCGTCACTTCACTAGAACGAATGACGTCTGTCACTTCTTCCTCACCATCGAATACACGTTGCCCTACTTCAGATGGTACAAGACGAATCGACATGTTCTCAATCATCTTTGCAAGCGCAGGACCGTCTTCAAGATTAACCCCTTCGTTTAAAGCACGGTATGTGACCGCTCGATAAATCGCACCTGTATCAATGTAGACATAGCCCAATTGTTTCGCCAACGACTTGGCGATTGTACTTTTCCCGGCACCAGCCGGTCCATCTAAAGCAATTTGTAACGATTTTTTCATACAAAACGGGTATCGAGTGTGCCCGATACCCTCCTCCTCTCGGTCTATAATCCCGAGAACATCATAACAGTTTTTTATCTTGAAGAAAATACAGACCCTGTACGCTTACGCGCTTCAAGTTGAACGCGGAAACAGTATCGTAAAATCGTTTCCTGATCGCGAGGGGTCAAATCTTCGAATGCCAAAGAGAGTTCTTGCTTCACTTCTTGTTTATGTATCCGTACTAAACGACTCTTCACACGAAAGAGTTGTGGCACACCTTGCTCGTCTTCAATCCGAAAAACGACGATGAGTGATTCATCCACTTCGACAGGTGCACGGTTCGCAATGATTTTCATTCCACCAGCCGATACGTCAAGCGATGTCGTTTCAAACGACTCAAAGTCTGCCCCATCCGCCGCAACGACTGTCACATCAATCATTTCAGGAACGCGCAAATATTCTCGTCGTTGAATCCGTTTGATTTTTTTCTCATCCGGCATCTTGAAAGCATAGCGAATCGTCATCTGCGCATCACTGATTCGCTTCGCAACTTTCGTATCAAATGCGAACAACTGGTTATCCCCTTTGAAAAAGTAGACACGCATCTCTTCTTCTTCATGTAAGAAGAATGTTTTGAGCGTCGTCGTGTCGCTTGGTGATTCAATCCAAACGATTTGATCTACTATGGCAGCAATCTTTGTTTTCCCTTCATTACGTCCTTCTACTTCAATTCGTAATTCTTGTCCTTCTTTCAGCATACGCATGCTCCCCTTTATTTAAATTGACGACGATTGGACAGATTGGCTGCTCGTACAAGCAGAAGTGCAACCATCCATAAAATGACGATATAAAGAACGGCGGGCAACTTATGATTTGGTTCTAAAATCAAAATCAAATCAAACGTTCCGTGAATGACCGTTGCAGAAAAAATTGCCATAAACAGCCACACCCGCTCACGTGCCGAATGTTTGGCTCGTCCCAAGCAGTAGCCCATGACAACCGCAAACAATGCATGTCCGCTCACGGGTAAAATGGCCCGCCAAATCGCGATTTCTAGTGAATCGTACACCCATAAGTATAAAAAATTCTCTAACGTCGCAAAGCCTAATGAGCAGGCGACCGCATAGAGAATCCCGTCGTAGTAATCATCAAAGACTTTATGTATATATATTGTATAATAAATCATAAACCACTTAAAAAACTCTTCGAGTAAGGCAGTGGTGACATATGCCTGCCAAAACGGACCAGTCAGGACGCCTTCTTCGATGAACGCATATTGGATAAACATGATCGGGAAAACAAGAACGGCCCCGGCCACGAAAGAACGAATCACATATCCGAGCGGTTCTGCTTCCAATTCATGGCGAAGATAGAAGTAGGAAAGAAGGGCAAGCCCTGGTGCCACCGCAGACAAGGCGATTGCGATCATGACGCATCTCTCCTTTCTCTCATTAGCATACACTGAATTGTCTGAAAGAAAAAGTGTGTAACGCCTAGAAAATGGAAATATCCACAAAAAATAATTAGGAGGTCATTTATGAATCATTTATTACTTATTCACACAGGCGGTACAATCGCCATGTCCCAATCTGGTACAGGACACGTCGAACCGAGCGATGTGAACCCAATCGATGCTACACTTCCGAAGGCGACGGACATCGCTCACATTACAACGAAGCATTTCTCGAATATCCCATCTCCGCATATGACGCCCGATAAAATGCTTGAACTAGCTCACTTCATTCAACATGAGTTGACGCAGGATACGTATGACGGAGTCGTCATCACGCATGGAACGGATACGTTAGAAGAAACGGCTTACTTCTTGCAGATTACGCTCGGTGCGCCCGTACCAATCGTATTGACAGGAGCGATGCGTTCCTCGAACGAGGTCGGTTCAGACGGGGAATTCAATTTAATCACTGCTCTTCGGGTCGCAAAGAGCGAATCAGCTCGCGGAAAAGGAGTACTCGTCGTGTTCAACGGAGAGATTCATTCGGCCTTCAATGTCACAAAAACGCATACGTCATCCGTCGATACGTTCAAGTCGGTTCATTTCGGAAACGTGGGTATGGTCACTAAGGATCACGTACTCATCTATAGTCAACCGGCAACGAGACAGCCTAAAATGATTCCGTCTATCTCAAAACGGGTAGCTGTGTTAAAAGTCGTTGCGGGAATGGAGCCTGATTTGCTCGAATCGGTGATGGAGCTTGGATACGACGGACTCGTCCTCGAAGTGTTAGGACAAGGAAATGTACCACCGACACTTTTGCCGGCGCTCGAGCGCTTGGTCAAGGAGATCCCCGTTGTGATTGTCAGCCGTTGCTTTAACGGGATCGTCCAAGACGTATACGGATATGCCGGTGGCGGGAAACAATTGAAAGAGATGGGGATCATTTTCTCGAACGGGTTAAATTCGCAAAAAGCTCGCCTTCGTTTACTCGTGGAACTCGAATCCGGCTCTTCTCAATCCGTCATGGAGCATAGCTTTAGTTTCCAGCAATAACCTTGCGCTTCCGCATTCCCTTCCCTACAATGAGCAAAGAGGTGATTTTCAGTGAATAAACAAGCGATTATTGTGGGTGCTGGACCATGCGGTCTATCAGCGGCCATCGAGTTAGAGAAGATTGGGGTTTCTTGTACGGTAATTGAACGAGGAAATATCGTTGATGCAATCTATCGATATCCGACCCATCAAACGTTCTTTTCATCTGCAAACCTGTTAGAGATCGGGGACATCCCGTTTATATGTAAAGATTTAAAGCCACGTCGACAAGATGCACTCGTCTATTATCGGGAAGTCGTCACCCGTACCGGATTGAACGTCCATCCGTTCGAGACCGTGGAATCAGTCGAGAAAATCGACGATCGGTTCGTCGTGACGTCTAGACACGAGCGCCGTGGGGAAATCGTTCGCGAGGCGGATTATGTGATTTTAGCCACAGGATACTATGGACGTCCTCGCATGCTCGATGTGCCTGGTGAAGAGTTACCACATGTCCACCATTATTTCCACGAGGCCCATCCGTACTATCGACAACACGTCACCATCATCGGTGGAAAGAACTCAGCTGTCGATGCGGCGATTGAACTCGAAAAGGCTGGAGCATACGTGACGGTGCTTTATCGCGGTGACTCCTACAGTCCTTCGGTGAAGCCATGGGTTCTCCCTAACTTCGACTCACTCGTCCGACATGAGAAAGTTCGGATGGAATTTGAAGCGACAATCGATCGCATTACCGAAGATGGTGTCTATTATCACCAACATGGGGAAGAGAAGCACGTGTATGCCGATCACGTCCTCGCGATGACAGGGTATCAACCAGACCATCACCTTTTTGAAAATGCGGGAATCACGATCGATGAGGAGAGCGGTGTTCCGACGTTTGATGAGGAAACGTTTGAAACGAATGTCGAGCATTTGTTCATCGCTGGCGTTGTCGCTGCCGGCAACGATGCGAATAAGATATTTATCGAGAACGGTCGCTTCCACGGAAAAGCCATCGCAAACACAATCGCAAATCGTATTCAAGTATAAAAAAGTTCGGTCAACACGAGTTGACCGAACTTTTTTTAAACCCAACCGCGGAAACGTGATGCTTCCGCCATCTTACGTACACCGACCATATAGGCAGCGAGACGCATATCGACTTTGCGGGCTGAAGATGTGTTGTAAACGGTGTTGAACGAATGAACGAGTACTTTTTCAAGTTTTTCCTCGACTTCTTCTTCCGTCCAATAGTAACCTTGGTTGTTTTGTACCCATTCGAAGTAAGAAACCGTGACCCCACCACTTGATGCCAATACGTCTGGCACGAGGAGAATTCCGCGCTCTGTCAAGATTTTCGTCGCTTCGTTCGTCGTCGGGCCGTTCGCCGCTTCCACTACGATGGATGCTTTAATGGCATCGGCGTTATCTTCCGTGATTTGATTCTCGATGGCAGCTGGCACGAGAATGTCACAGTCGAGTTCTAACATTTCTTTATTTGAGATGGTGTTTTTGAAGAGCGTCGAGATTGTACCGAATGAATCACGACGGTCTAACAAGTAAGGGATATCTAAGCCATTTTCGTCATGGATTGCACCGTAAGCGTCGCTTACCGCAATCACTTTTGCTCCTGCGTCGTACATGAATTTCGAAAGGAAGCTACCCGCGTTCCCGAATCCTTGAACAACGACACGGGCGCCTTTTAGTTCGATCCCACGGCGGAGTGCCGCTTCTCGAATCATGATGGCTACACCTTTCGCAGTCGCAGTTTCACGGCCGTGCGAACCGCCAAGCACAAGCGGTTTACCCGTAATAAAGCCTGGTGAGTTGAATTCATCGATTCGGCTATACTCATCCATCATCCATGCCATGATTTGCGAGTTCGTGAACACGTCCGGAGCAGGGATATCTTTTGTCGGTCCTACAATTTGGCTAATGGCACGCACATAACCGCGGCTCAATCGTTCGATTTCACGGAAACTCATTTCACGTGGGTCACAGACGATTCCGCCTTTCCCCCCACCATATGGCAAGTCAACAATCCCCGCCTTTAAACTCATCCATACAGATAATGCTTTTACTTCTACTTCAGTTACGCTCGGGTGGAACCGAATTCCCCCTTTTGTCGGTCCGACCGCATCGTTATGTTGAGCGCGATAACCCGTAAAGATTTTTGTCGAGCCATCATCCATGCGAACTGGGATCCGAACGGTCAGCATGCGAAGCGGTTCTTTTAACAACTCGTACATCTCATCTGGATAGCCGAGTTTATCTAAAGCTTCGTGAATTACCTCTTGTGTCGATTCCAAGATGTTTTTTCGTTTTTGATGACCTTTTTCTTGATCCGTAATCATGAAGGTTTCCTCCCCTAAATTGTCAATTCTCCCCCAAGAATTAACCTCGTATTCGTTTAAAAGTATAGCTGATACACGCTCAATTTGAAAGGGTTTTACAAAAATAATGAAAGCGTTTTCTTGAAGTGTGGAATGATCCAGATAACTTACTTCGACTCGCGTTCGAGTGCTAGCTCCATAAAGCGTTCTAAAAGCTCGCCATACGAAATTCCGACTGTTTTCGCACTGTCCGGGAAAAGACTCAACGGCGTCATTCCAGGCAGCGTGTTCGTTTCTAAAATATACGCTTCTCCCGTTTCCGATACGAGGAAATCAGAACGTGAGTACCCTGAGCAACCGAGCGCACGGTGAGCCATGACAGCCGCTTGTTGCACTTCCGTCGTCACCTCATCCGAGATTTCGGCTGGACAAACATGAATCGAACCACCCTCTGTATACTTCGACTCATAGTCGTAAAACTCATTTTTTGGAATGATTTCAATGACAGGAAGTGCTTCTTCTTTCCCAAAGTTCCCGATGACCGGTACCGTCAATTCTTTTCCTTTAATGTACTGCTCGACTAATACCGCTGAATCACATGCAAATGCTCGATCAATTCCCGCACGTAACATCGACTCGTCCATCGCGATCGTCAAACCGTTCGAAGAACCTTCTTGGGCAGGCTTGACGACACACGGAAACTCATTTCCCCACTCAGCTACTTTCGCATCAATCGAATCCACAGATTCAATTAACACGTCGCGCGCCACACGGATGCCTGATGCTGCGAAGATGATTTTTGCTCTTGCCTTATCCATCGCAAGAGCAGATGCTAGGACACCTGACCCCGTGTACGGGATTCCCGCCATTTCTAGTAATGATTGGACGCGACCATCTTCGCCATACTTCCCGTGTAATGCGCTGACGACGACATCGACATCTAACGTCAATATCTCGTTCGCGCGTTCTGGATGAAAATCGATTGCCGTGACCTCATGACCACGCTCCGTCAATGCCTCAATCATCCCTTGTCCACTTGTGAGGGATACCTCACGTTCTCCTGACACTCCACCATACAATACAGCGACCTTCATTCCAATCTCTCCTTCAACTAACTACTGAAAATTCATGTCTAATCATAACACGGACATGTCAAAAACAATAGAAACAGAAAAGTAAAAAAGCCGTACTTATGCGAATGCATCGTACAGCTCTTTCACAGCCTGTTCAGTTTGAATCGTTTTTCCATATTCCATCATGACGTACGGACTGACCGTGGTCGTCTTTCCATATTCGGATAAAATGGCAGCGAGACGTTCTTCCACTTTCTCAGGTAGTACTTCCACGAAGTGGAGATAGTACCGTCCCTCATAGTGATAAAGTGCTCCGCCCTGCTCAGTCTCATGTATATGTGGAAACAGTTGAATCGACGCGTTAATCACATCTTCAATATCATCAAACTGATAAATCAAATGATGAATGACATCAATTGTGAGTCGAATCTCAACTTGCTCGACATCAAGCTCTGCTATGGCCTCACCTTTTTGAACATCGATGACGAGACCATCACGAGGAAACATCGTCACATTCAAATCGACCGCTCCTTGTGGAGAGAATCCGTATTCACTCTCTGCTGTCTCAAGTAATTCTTTCCACAGCTGTTGACCGTTTTCCCCCACGATCGTATCGATAGCGATCCCACGTAACGAAAGCTCATTCGCAGTCACATATACACGAAGATGTTCTTTTGTTTGTTTTTCAAATCTCAATCGAAAACCTCCAGTGAATATTCAATCCTACTAATAAGCTACTCCCGTTTTAATCCCGTGTCAAATAGTTGATAACCATTTCGTCCACTCTTCTGGCGTATCGCCAAGAAATGCATCATCGAACTGACTACGTTCGAGGCTGACCGCGTATCCACCCGCCCCAATCTTTAATGTGGGATGCTCTTCTTGAATATATTCCATCGCCTCTAACAAGCTCGGGATATGGTCCGTCAATGTGCATGCGAAAATAAGGCACGATGTCTTGATGTCGTGCAGAGCCTTGCTTAAATCTTCTTTCGGGAAGCCCGCTCCTAAAAAGATGACGTCGTACCCATGTTGACGCAAATAAAGTGTGACGAACAGCAATCCGATTTCATGCATCTCACCCGGTGCACAGACACAAGTGACTCGTGGAAGAAACGGGTTCATCGGCATTTGAAGTGACAACGTAGAAAGACGTGCTCGTAAAAACGCCGTGGCGAAGTGCTCGTGGGCAATCGTAATCGTTCCTTGCTCCCACTTTGAACCAATATCCATCAGTAACGGTCCAATGATATCTTTTGTCACCTTTTCAAAACTGAACGTATTAAACGCACGATTAATTAGATCATGCGCGGTCCGCTCATCGAAAGAAAGCAGTGCCTGAAGCAAAGCATCCTTCAACTCTTCATCGTAAAGCTTCGCAGACGTCGGTTCTGGTTCAGGAGCTTGGTGGAGTTGTTGAATTGCTTGAGAGACCGTCAATCCCTCTTTTTGCTTGTCTACCACCCACTTAATTTTCTCGACATCTTGATCTGAATATAGGCGGTGACCTGATTCGGTTCGGCTCGGTACGATAAATTGATATCGCCGTTCCCAAGCTCGAATGGTCGTTGGATTGACACCGGTCAACGTCGCCACAGTCTTAATGGAGTATTTCGGCATCTCCGCCCTCCTCTCCTATTCGTTCTATGATATAAGTATATCCTCAATTGAAAAGGTTTACCCCTTTTATTGTGCAATCGAGTATTTTCCCAAAATAAAAAAAGGCACGGACCATGTCCGCACCCTTTTTAAAAAATGGCATCTCGCCCGATATATATGAAAATGAGAATAATCGCTAACATGGCGAAGGTTAGAGTCATCGCCAACGGGCGCTTCATCAAGTTATCATTCAACTTCCTCTTCCGTTCATGCTCTTGCCTCTCCGATCGAGACGGCAACGTATCCGCCAACTGCTCGCGTAAAGAATCTGCCTGATTCCGATGTCGCAACGTATGCCCTCCTTTACCTTTTTTATCATTTTACTATGATATTATTCAAAGGAAAAGATTTGCGTCAACCGTATTTTCCATTCTGTCACATTTTTTCGAACGATTTGCGGTGTCTCAGGGAACTCAATCGTCCCACACACATCACAACATTCCTCTTGTTCGATTGTCGGCTCCGAAAAATAGCGGAGTAAATAGTCGCGTCGGCATGTTCGGATGAGTGCATAATCCATCATCTGACCGAGTTGACGATAACGATCACGCTTTCTCTCTTTTACCCAATCGAGCGCCTCTTGAAGCGAGCGTTCAGACAGCATCTGCTTCAAAAGAAGGAATTTCGGGTCTTCTTCGTTCATTCTTAATAAACGGGGTAATTGCGAAAGTTTCGTGCCATTCTCACACTCAAAGTATGCTAAGCGGATCTCTTCGTCTTTTGGATATTGACCGTCAATTAAAAACTGCTGAATGCGTTCATCCCCATCCGCATAAAGGAGAACAGCAAACGCCGCTGCTCCATCTCTACCTGCACGACCAATCTCCTGCATATATGCTTCCACCGTCGCAGGGATTTGATAGTGGATGACAGAGCGGACGTTGTCTTTGTTCACGCCCATCCCGAATGCACTCGTACACACCATGACCGACACTTCATTCCGTAAAAATTGAGATTGTACGAGCCGTCGGTCTTCCGTTGACATACCACCGTGATAAAACAACGCGTCCTCTAGTTCAAACGCCAATGCCTCGGCTTCCCGACGTGTCGCCGTATAGACGACTGCCGGTTTTGGAACATCTCGGACCAATTCTTTTAGCCGATCAAGTTTCTTCTCTTTTTCAAGTCGTTCGACCATCAATCGAATTTCTGGTCGATTCGCGGAATGGACGAACTGCTCAGGTGAAAAGAGTGCCAACTTTTCAATAATATCTTGCTTCACACTCTCCGGTGCCGTCGCCGTGACGGCCATGCACTGAGGACTCCCGATTTGTTTACGTAGTTCGCCTAAACGCGCATATTCCGGTCTGAACTCATGACCCCATTGTGAGATACAGTGCGCCTCGTCAATGACGAGCATTTGAATCTTCACGTTTGAGAGTGCGCGTGTAACGTACGGAACGGCCAACTGTTCGGGGGAGAGATATAAAAATCGATAACGTTTCAAGTGATTGATGATTTCTTGCTTTTCTTCAGAAGACTCCATCGACGTCAAACGTGCGACGCCACGTTCTCCCCGCTCTCGGATATGGAGCATTTGGTCTTCAATCAAGGAGAGGAGAGGCGAGACGATGACCGTCAATCCCCCGTTCTTGATGTACGAAGGGAGTTGAAACGTCAACGACTTCCCTGCCCCTGTCGGCATGACGGCTAATACATCTTGTCCCTCTACAACGGAGTGGATGATTTCATGCTGCCCAGGACGAAATGAATCATATCCGAACACGCGTTTCAATGTCGATTCATACAAATGTCTCACCTCGTTTCAACCTTGCGAACACAAGGCGTATTTGAAAGTAACTCACGTTGCCCATCTTTTCAAATATAGGTTTCAAAGCCCAGCTCTCTGGGTCTCGCAGTTTCTCGATGGTGACGATGTCGTCGCTCGGAACAAATTGATCGAGGGGAAAGATATCTAAATACATCGCCATCTCTACCACATGATCCTCAATCGTGCTCGTTCGTAGTCGGCGGCTCGATTGAACTTGTTGAAACGAATAGCCTTTGAGGAAGAGATCATACGATTCACGTGCTGAATAGGTCATACGTTCAGTCGATAGTCCGTACGTGAAACCCCGAAGCTTCGCCTCTTTCGGTAACACAGTTAACAGTTCATTCCATCCTGCTAAAAAATAGAGGCGAGCCGTCTCTGCATCGACATCAAGTAGACTGGCGATTTGTTCATAGGTCAGACCGGTCTCGAAGGCTCCCGTGAATCGATAGACGACCGCTGTCGCATATGGGTCCCCAATGATGTCAAGTGCATCCTCGATCTCATGATGGAATGTTTGCATAAGCACCTTCCAATCTCGATCGATCTGTAACAACTGTTTGACCCACTGTTCCGCAGGTCGATCGGCTTGAACGGGATAAAACGTCCTCTCATGTTCCCTAGACATGAATGTCTGGACAAAGAGGCTCAAACGTTTCCACGTCGTCGCATTATAATCACGGCGCTCTCCCCCTAAACGATTGAATAAATCCTTTACCGTTTCAGGTGAAGACAATAGGTTTCCCGCTTCTGTCAGTTTAAACTGTTTACGGTCCAGCCAACCCCGCTTTTCAAATCCTTTTAACAAAGATTCATATGAGTACGTCGTTTGAGGAAATTGACCAAAAACAGGCTCTAGCTCATAAAAGAACGCATCTTGTAACGTCGTTGCCGAGCGCTTTCCGTTCAAGACATGGAACAGGCTACGTTCACTCCGTTCCCCATTTAATCGCTTAATGGCCAGCAGTAAAACTCCATCTGCTAAATGAACCAAGTCGTCACATCCTTAAAAAAATCATTATCCTACCAAAAAGACACTCGTTTCCTCATTGAAATAATTGGGTATGTAGACTACAATTACTCGTAGACAGTAGATTGATTTCTAAGAGAAACGAACCGTTTGGAGGGTTATTATCATGGCAAAATTTACTATCGTCGATAAAGATACATGTATCGCATGCGGAGCTTGTGGCGCAGCGGCACCAGATATTTACGATTACGATGATGAAGGTCTCGCATTCAACTTGATGGATGACAACACAGGTACTGTGGAAATCCCTGATGAGTTGTACGAAGACATGATGGATGCATTCGAAGGGTGCCCGACCGATTCAATCAAAGTGGCAGACGAATCGTTCGATGGCGATGCATTAAAGTACGAATAAACTTGCAAAGACATATTGGTCAAATGACCGATATGTCTTTTTTATTCACTGCTCTATCCCACTCTAATCATGACAGCTCTAGCCAAGTATAACAAAAAAGGTTGTTTGGCTTAAGCACCAAACAACCTTTCCAAAATGGACATATGTCCTATTCTGGATTAACGTTTTCCTTTAATATATGGAATACCGACCGACTTCGGTGCATCTGCACGACCGACGAGTCCAGCGAGCGCAAGAATCGTGAGTGCGTAAGGTGCAATCAAAAGTAGAAGCTGCGGCACGTTATTGATGACAGGCAAGTTGCTTCCGATAATCGATAGCGCTTGGGCGAACCCGAAGAACAATCCAGCTCCGAGCGCTCCGAGCGGATTCCACTTCCCAAAGATCATTGCAGCAATCGCCAAGAACCCTTGACCAACGATTGTCGTTCCACTGAAGTTCGTCGTAACCGTGACGGCGTATACCGCTCCGGCAAGACCACCAAATGCACCAGAGAGCATGACGCCCATAAAGCGCATTTTTGTGACGTTGATCCCCATCGTGTCAGCGGCCATCGGGTGTTCTCCGACTGAACGAAGACGAAGTCCAAATGGTGTCTTGAAGATAACGAACCAGACGACAAACGCTAAAGCGATGGCAACGAATGACGTGTATTGCACGTTAATGAAGAACATTTTTAGAACAGGAATATCTGATAAAAATGGTACATTTTCTTTCGCAATACGGTACTCGATAAAGTCAGTTTGACCTTTGTTGTAAAGCACACGCACAACGAAGATGGCGAGACCAATCGCAAGCATGTTGATTGCTACTCCAAGAACTGTTTGGTCTGCACGCCATAGGATGGCCGGGACAGCCAAGAAGAGAGAGAATAGTGCACCGACTACCATCGCAACGAGCAAGGAGATCCATGGGCTAAATACACCGGCTCCTAAGTCTGTTAACGTGAGCGTCGTGATGATCCCTGTTGCGGCACCGATGATCATAATCCCTTCAAGGGCAATGTTGACGACACCAGAGCGTTCACTGAAAATCCCACCGAGTGCTGCGATAATGAGTGGAGTCGCATAGGCAAGTGCAACCGGTACGACGATATAGAGGACTTCTAAGAAGCTCATTTTTTCTCCACTCCTTTCTTACGATTTCCTTTAAGTTTCTCAATGACATAGTTGATGGCATAACCAGATGCCACAAAGATGACGATTGCTGCGATGATGACTTTGACAAGTTCAGACGGTACGTTCGCACCGAGCTGCATCGCCAATCCACCGATGTTCAATCCAGCAAATAGAATCGCTGCGAGAATGACACCGATTGCTGTGTTGGCACCAAGAAGGGCTACTGCGATCCCGTCAAAACCGACACCTGTGAACGATGCAGAGAGCGTCATACTACCGAACGTCCCGAGACCTTCCATCGCACCAGCGAGACCTGCAAACATCCCTGAGATAACAAACGAAAGGACGATGTTACGGTCAACGCTCATCCCCGCATATTGAGAGGCATGTTTGTTGAAACCGACTGCACGCAACTCATAACCGAGTGTCGTACGCTGAAGAATGTAGTAGTACACAATCGCCGCGAGTACTGCAACGAGGACACCCCAGTGAAGACGTGAGTACGTCGTCAACTCTTGCAACCAAGGTGATGCAAGCGATGCTGATTCATTGATTGAGTCAGTACGCTCGTTCGTCACACCGATGACGCTACGCAAAATCGCATTCGTCGTGTATAGCGCGATATAGTTCATCATGATGGATGTGATAACTTCGTGGACGTAAAACTTCGCTTTCAAGAATCCAGGAACGAAAGCCCAAAGTGCGGCCGCGACCATCGCTGCGAGAAGCGCAAGCGGTAAATGGATGAACATCGGCAAATCGAAGTTGATCCCTACATATACAGCTGCTACCCATCCGATTAATACTTGACCTTCTACCCCGATGTTGAATAACCCCGTCCGGAATGCGAAAGCAACCGCGAGACCCGAGAAGATAAGTGGTGCTGCTGCTCGTAGCGTCTCCCCGACGGCATATGGGCTTCCAAACATCCCTTCAAACAAGGAGATGAAGCCTTGAATCGGGTCGTATCCACCAATCAACATGACGATGGCTCCGACGAGAAGTCCTAAAATGATTGATAGGAATGGAATGAGAAGTTGATTTAAACTTAATTTTTTCATTCTTTGTCGTCCCCTCTCTGACCGCCGGCCATCAAGAAACCAAGCTCTTGTTCCGTCGTCTCTTTCGGATCACGAATTCCTACGATTTTTCCTTCATAAAGAACGGCGATGCGGTCGGATACGTGTAAAATCTCATCAAGTTCGAACGAAATGAGCAAGACGGCACGGCCCTTTTCACGTTCTTTAACGAGTTGTTCGTGAATAAATTCAATCGCACCGACATCAAGACCGCGCGTCGGCTGTGCTGCGATGAGTAAATCAGGTGAACGATCGACCTCACGGGCAATGATTGCTTTCTGTTGGTTACCACCAGAAAGGGCACGAGCCGGGACATCGATGGATGGAGTTCGGACGTCAAACTTCTCAATCAACGCCTTCGCTTTCTCTGCCACAGCTTTATAATTCATGAGTCCTCGTTTCGAGAATGGTTCTTTATAATAAGTTTGAAGAACCATGTTGTCACGAATCGAGTAGTCAAGGACGAGACCATGTTTATGACGGTCCTGTGGAATGTGTCCGATTCCAGCTTCCGTCATTTTACGTGGCGTATGCCCCGTCACATCTTTTCCATTGAGCAAAACTTTACCCGACTCCGGTTTCTTGAGCCCAGAGATCGCTTCAATCAGTTCCGTCTGACCGTTACCGTCAATTCCGGCAATACCAAGCACTTCTCCAGCACGAATCTGAAGGTCTAATCCTTCAACGACTTTCAAACCACGACTGTCTTTGACGACAAGCCCTTGAACGTCGAGAACGACTTGTTGCGGGTCGGCTTTCGAATACTCTGCATCGAAATTAACTTCACGCCCGACCATCATTTCAGCAAGACTATCTTCGTTAACCGTCTCGTCCACTTCAACGGTACCGATATAACGTCCGCGGCGAATGACCGTGCATCGGTCTGCGACTTGCATAATTTCCTTCAGCTTGTGCGTAATCAAGATGATCGACTTACCTTCAGCAATCAGACGTTTCATAATTTGGATAAGTTCTTGAATCTCTTGTGGTGTCAACACTGCCGTCGGTTCATCGAAGATCAAAATATCCGCCCCACGATAGAGCGTCTTCAAGATTTCTACACGCTGTTGCATGCCAACTGAAATATCTTCAATCTTCGCGTCTGGATCAATCTTAAGTCCATACTGTTCTGAAATATCCATGACCTTTTTACGGGCTGTCGCACGGTCTATCGTCACACCGCTCTTTGGCTCAAGTCCAAGGATGATGTTCTCAGTGACTGTGAATTTTTCAACAAGCATAAAGTGCTGGTGGACCATCCCGATCCCAAGTTCGTTGGCGATGTTCGGGTTTTCAATATCCACTTTTTTTCCGTGCACACGAATCTCCCCGCCTTCAGGCTGATAGAGACCGAATAACACGTTCATGAGCGTCGACTTCCCCGCCCCGTTCTCTCCGAGAAGCGCATGGATTTCTCCTTTGCGCAATTGGAGTGTGATATTGTCGTTCGCAACGAACGTACCGAACTCTTTGCGAATATTTAGCATTTCAATTACATATTCCAAGGAAGTTCACCCCTAACTTTAAGTAAAGGGAGACCACATGGGTCCCCCCTTCACTCAAATGAATTATTTTACGTTTTTCATGAACTCTTCGAACTCAGCGTCAGTTGCTGGTGCAGTGAGTTCTCCGTCAACCAATTGTGTACGGTATTCTTCAACTTTATCGAGAATCTCTTGTGAAACGTGCTTGTCAGAAGTTTCTGCGATTCCGACACCGTCATCTTTCAAACCGAACTCGATGATTTCGCCGCCTGGGAATTCTCCGTCCATCGTCTGTTTCGATACATCATAAGTAGCTGTATCTACACGTTTGACCATTGAAGTCAACGTAACGTCTTCTGGAAGACCTTCTTCGTACTGGTCACGGTCAACCCCGATTACCCAAACTTCTTCGCCGTTCTTCTTACGGTTTTTCGCTTCTGTGAATACCCCTACACCTGTACCACCAGCTGCGTGATAGATGATGTCCGATCCAGAACCGTACATACCTGAAGCGATTGCTGTTCCTTTTTCAGCTGAGTTGAAGTCTTCTGCATACTTCACGTCGATTGTTGCTTCTGGGTTAACAGCCATGACACCCGCTTTAAATCCATTTTCAAACTTCTTGATCAAGTCTGACTCTACTCCACCGATGAAACCGACTTTATCAGTTGTCGTTGTGAGACCGGCAATGACACCAACGAGGAATGAACCTTCTTGCTCTTTGAACGTGATTGAAGCAACGTTCGGAGCGTCAACAACCATATCAACGATTGCGAAGTTGTTGTCAGGGAACTGCTCAGCAACTTTTTGTACGTCTTCAGCCATTAAGAAGCCGATACCGTAGATCAAGTTGAAGTTGTCACGAGCCAATTGTTGCAAGTTTGGCTGGTAGTCCGCTTGTTTAGCTGATTGAAGATATTTGTATCCTTCGTTTTCAGTCAAGTTGTTGTCTGAACCGAATTTCGTGAGACCTTCCCAAGCAGATTGGTTGAATGATTTGTCATCAACACCACCAGTATCTGTAACCATTGCTACTTTGAAGTCGCCGCCCTCGCCGCCTTCGCCGTTTGAAGATGAGCCGCCTTCGTTGTCATCTCCACCGCATGCTGCGAGTACTGTAGAGAGTGTGAGTCCTGCTGCTAAAGCTGAGAGAATCGTTTTCTTTTTGTTCATCATCGTCGTGTTTCCCCTTTCGGTTCATAACAAATTTTGTTGTCATGTTATCAGTAGTCTTTACACCGGTATAAGAAAGCGCTTTCACGCTATTCCCCAAAAATAACTCTTCCGTCAAAAAACTGTTCGGTTACACTCGTTTACGTACGACGTGGAAGTCGAATCGATCAGCTCGGAAAAAGTTGGCTGAATCGAGCAATGGTAAATCACTCTCATCGTAATGCAATTGTTTTAAAGCGAGTAACGGTTGGTCCGTCTGAAGTTGTGACGAAATTTCAGAGCTGACACTCGGTTCGATGTGCGTGATCGCGTATGCGACTCGACGTCCTACCTCTTTTTCGAGAGAGTCAAACAGAGACTTCCCTTCAGTCAATGCCTCAGGATTTGAGACGAGATGGGCCGGCACTTTGTCGACACAATAAACGACCGGTGTGTCATCCGCATATCGAATTCGAACAATCCGATAAATCGGTGAGTTCGGCTCAATCTTGAGACGCTCGGCTTCTCTCTCTGTTGCCAACACTTTCTCGGCCACCAATACTTTCGTTCCTGGTGTCATTTTTGCACGTGTGATCATATCAGTGACACTGAACAACTCTTCAATCCCTGACGTGAATGGCGGTTTAGAACTGATAAATGTCCCTACTCCATGTTTTCGCACGACAAATTTCTCATCTTCGAGAATTCTTAGCGCTTCCCGAAGTGTCGCTCGACTTACTCCAAGTTGCTTTGAAAGCTCGAATTCTGAAGGTAACTTCTCACCTTCACGATAGACACCAGCGTCGATATCTTGCTTAATTTTCTCAATCACTCGAAGATAGAGCAATCGATGATCGAGCTTAATCGACATTGGCCTCACCACCTTTAATTTACTTACCAGTGCTCAGACATCTGACGTATGAATGTCCTTGCCAATATTAAGTATAGGGATTCGAGAATTAGAACGCAATAGTTTTTGTTCGGAATCAAGGAAATATTTTAAAAAACCATCTCCAACCGTACCTCTGAGTCCATTTTACCCATTTTAATCCGGTTTGAAAAACTTCTGTAAAATGTAAACGTTATTAAAAGATGTAAGCGTTTCAGCAGTTTTTAAAAGTATGTACTAATAAAAGATATAGGACATATGTGCTATATTACATTTATATTATAGCGAACCTCTCTGATTTGCGCGAATATTTCCATATCGTATAAAAAGGAATAAAAAACGAACGATTGTTTGTCGGTATATACAATCGTTCGCTTTTTAATTTATTCATCTTGTTCGTGAATTAATACTTTCCGTGGTTTCGAACCTTCTGATGGACCTACATATCCCGCCTCTTCAAGCGAGTCAATCAGGCGCGCTGCCCGGTTATAACCAATTCGAAATCTTCGTTGAATCATCGAGGTCGAAGCCGTTTCCTGAGTAACAATGAATTGAATGACTTCTCCGAACAATGAATCGTCCGAGTCAATCGTCGTCACTTCTTCTTCTTTCGGCATCATCGCTTCTACATACTGTGCACGTTGCTGAGCGATGACGTGATTGACGACTGTTTCGACTTCTTGATCGGAGACGAACGCCCCTTGGACACGTACCGGTTTGTTCATCCCGTTTGCAAGCATAAGCATGTCGCCACGCCCAAGCAGTTTTTCTGCTCCTCCTCCGTCCAAGATTGTACGGGAATCGGTTTGTGATGAGACCGCAAATGCGATGCGAGACGGGATGTTTGCTTTAATGACCCCTGTAATGACGTCAACCGACGGACGTTGTGTCGCCAGTACCATATGAATCCCTGCGGCCCGTGCCATTTGCGCGAGTCGCATGATGGCGTCCTCAACGTCATTTGAAGCAACCATCATCAAATCTGCCAACTCATCGACAATGACGACGATGAACGGTAGACGTTTTGCATCCTCATCATCGGACTTGTCCACCAGTTCATTGTATCCTTCAATGTTACGGACACCATATCGACTGAATAGCTCATATCGTCTTTCCATCTCGGCGACGACTTGTTTCAATGCCTGAGCCGCCTTTTTCGGGTCTGTGACAACCGGCGTCAACAGATGCGGCACACCATTATAAACATTGAGTTCGACCATTTTCGGATCAATCATCATGAGTCGAACCTCATCCGGTCGAGAACGCATCAAGATGGATACAATCATCCCGTTGATACAGACTGATTTACCGGAACCTGTCGATCCGGCCACGAGTAAGTGTGGCATTTTGTTTAGTGAGATGCCGACAGTCTCCCCACTGATACTTCGTCCGAGTGCGACGAGTAGCTTTGAATCGTCCTGTTTCACCGGATCTGCTTCAAGCACTTCTCGTAAACAAACTGGAGCGACTTCCTGGTTCGGTACCTCGATTCCAATCGCCGCCTTGCCCGGAATCGGTGCCTCGATTCGGATATCTTTCGCGGCAAGCGCAAGTGCGAGATCATCGCTAAGCGACGTGATGCGACTGACTTTCACACCGATGTCCGGCTGTAACTCATACTTCGTGACTGTCGGACCAAGGTGAATTTTTAAAACTTTCACCCCTACACCAAAAGATTTTAATGTCTTCACTAGTTTAGCGGCATTCTCTTTCAAACGCGCATTTTCGCCAGATAAATCAGTGATCACCGGTTCCTTCAGATTAGTGAATGGTGGTAGCTCATATGTGTCTGAGACATCTTGCGCCGCGGTCATCATCATTTCCTCGGTCGAGATAGATCCATCTGTTTCCGAAGACGGCTCCGTTTTCGTTTCCTCTTTTTTCTCCGCGACAACCTTCTCACTGAATCCGACGATTGGGATGTCATTCATCGTGACCACATCTGATTCTGACTCCATCTCTAAATCAGCTTCCGCCAGCAACGGCTCAGACGATGGTTTTCGCGACCGTTTCGGTTCTTGTTTTTGCTTGTTGTCTTGTTTTTTCTCTGTTTTCGGTCTCGATTGCCATTCTTTTTTCACGGCCATTACGGATTCCTCTAGACGATGATAGATTGTTCCCCAAATCGTTGGCACATAGAGGGAGACACCGAGGATAAAACAGACGATGCCTAAAAAGATGAGACCAAAATCAGAAAATAAGTATTGGTTTAAGCCATAAAGTGCACCGTTGACCCCACCGCGCTCATTTCCCCAAAGTAAATCTCCAAACAGTAGAAATGAGGCGGTCATACTGAGCAGTCCTGCTCGCTCCATCGGCTTCATCGATTTTAATACAATCCATAACAGGATGGCGACCATCAAATAGGTGAGCGCACCCCAGCCACCAAACAGGTATTCGGACAAGTCAGATAGCTGCCGACCAATCCATCCGAAATCGAATAAGGAAAATACGAATGCGACGATGGAAAGAACGAAAATCCCCCATCCATATGTACGTGGCGCAATCGGTTGTTTTTTCCGTTTTCTCGTGTTTCGCGTTGCTGGTCGCTTCCGCTTCACGGGTGTCTTTCTCGTTTTTTGAGCCACTTTTAGTTCCTCCTAAAAAAAGAAGGCAAAAGTCAGATGACTTTTGCCTCACTCTCATTCCATTAAATCTCCATGATGATCGGCAAGATCATCGGACGACGTTTCGTCTGCTCGAATAAGAAGACGCTAAGTCGCTCGCGGATATTTGATTTCAATTCGGTCCAATCACTGCCAGCTTGCAGACTCTTTTCAATCTGTTTCGTGACAATACGGTTTGCCTCTGAAATCATTTCTTCCGATTCGCGCATATACACGAATCCACGTGAGATGAGTTCAGGTCCTGAAATCAATTTCTTCTGTTTCCGATTCAATGTGACCACGCAAAGCACGACCCCATCTTGTGACAACAAACGACGGTCTCGTAAGACGATGTTCCCGACGTCACCGACGCCGATTCCATCAATCAATACGTTACCCGCAGGAACTTTTCGGCTCATCCGGGCTTTTCGACCAGTGAACTCGACGACATCTCCTTTTTCGACGATGAAGATATTGTTCGGTTTGACACCTACTTGTTCAGCGAGTTTCGAGTGTGCCATTTGCATCCGGTATTCCCCGTGAATCGGTAAGAAGTATTTCGGTTTGACGAGGTTGAGCATTAACTTCAACTCTTCCGCCGACCCGTGTCCGGATACGTGAACTTTACGTTGGTTGTAAATGACGTTTGCCCCAGAACGGAACAATAGGTCAATCGTTTTCGAAACTGACTTTTCATTCCCTGGAATCGGTGTCGCCGCAATAACGACTGTGTCATTCAAACGAATGTTCACTTGCTTATGCGCGTTACGTGCCATACGTGTCAACGCAGCCATCGGCTCTCCTTGAGACCCAGTCGTCAAGATGACGACTTTGTTATCAGGAAGACGATTTACTTGAGACAACTCGACGAGTGTCTTCGCTTTGAAACGTAAGTAGTTTAATTTTTGTGCGACTTCGACGATATTGACCATACTGCGGCCAACGACCGCGACTTTACGGTCATTCGCTTCTGCAGCTGCAAAAACTTGTTGTAAGCGATGGACGTTCGAAGCGAATGACGCTACGATGACACGACCTTCGGCTTGATAAATCACATCGTTCAATTCAGCACCGACAATCGATTCTGAACCAGTCTGACCCGGACGCTCTGCGTTTGTCGAATCAGAAAGTAACGCGAGAACACCGCGCTGTCCAATCGCTGCTAATTTATTGAAATCGGATTGTTTCCCATCGACTGGCGTATAATCAAACTTGAAATCTCCGGTATGGACGATCGCACCTTGAGATGTTTGAATACAAACACCGACACAGTCGGGAATCGAGTGATTGACGCGGAAGAACGTGACGAGATGATCAGCGATAGTCAATTTCGTTTTGGCATCAATCATGCGAAGGTCGACTTCTTTCAATAAACCGGCCTCTTTTAATTTCAGTTCAATTAACCCGAGAGTCAATTTTGTCCCGTATACCGGAACGTGTTTTAAATCGCGTAAGACGTAGCTGAGTCCACCAATGTGGTCTTCGTGACCGTGTGTGATGAAAATCGCTCGGACGCGATCTTTGTTTTCTTTTAAATAAGTGATGTCTGGGATGACGATATCAATCCCGAGCATCTCATCGCCTGGAAACATGAGACCGGCATCGATGACGAAGATGTCGTCGTCTAGCTCCACGACGTACATGTTCTTTCCGATTTCGCCTACGCCTCCAAGCGCAAAGACGCTAATATTCTCTGTCTTCTTTTTTGACACTAACAAAAACCTCCTAAATGTTTCATATTCTGTTTCGTCCCTTATCGCTACTGAATATTGTATCGGAAAACGGCTTCATTGCCAACATTTCCGTTCAATCTAGTAGAGGTTTTAGAGTATCGGCAAGCGGTGCGACCGCTTCTTTGTCCGGGCGTTTCCCTGCGTCAAGTTGTCGGATAGACAAGCCAAAGTCCATCTGGAGGTGCGGATAGTCAGGGAATGAGTTCCAGTCGCCTCCCCATTCGAAACCAAGTGCCTTTCCTAATTCTCCGAGTTCTTGCCAGTCTGGTACGTCGTTGCGATTACGGTCCGTGCTTAAATTATAGTCCGTTTTGTTGTCATGGATGATGACAAAGTCGACTGCAAGTCCATAATTATGATAGCTTTGACCCGCTTTTGCGTTCGTCACGACTTGTCCGGGTTCAGACCGACCTTGTGCATATAAAGCGTTCTGTTCTTTTGCTGAACGATACCCTGACGTCAATCGAACTTCGAGATCGAGACAAGAATGTGCCAAGCGCACGAAGGTCGCTCCCCGTTCCGCGACTTGTGGATGTAGGCGGTCGAAGTCAATATTGGTTCTTGCCAATATCGTATTCTCAGTCTCTACGTCCCGCACACACATGTCCGCTTCAAAGGTCGGCTCATCAACCCACGGCACAGGTTCTGGTTGCATATAAAAATAAGCAAGCGTAATTCCAATCAAGAAGGCGACCATCGCAAGTGATAACACGCCGGTCCACCTCATCTTCTTAACCGTTTACGCAGTCCTTTAAGGATTGGTAATCCTTTTTCGAGTGCCATATATAGTGGACGATTCAAGACGAGGTCGAACTCTCCGACTTTCTCAATCATGTCACTTCCCCATCCGGACTTGAAGGCATAGAGACCCGCGTATTCATCGTCTGGATCGGTGCTGCCTGAGACACCGCCGAAGTCATATCGTTCAGCTCCGCTCTCTTTCGCCGCTTGCATCATCGTCCACTGCATCAAATGGTTCGGCATGAACTCACGGAACTCATTCGATGAGGCACCATATAAGTAATACGAACGTCGTCCTGCAAGTGTTAATAATCCACCTGACAACACGAGTCCATCCGGATAAGTCTTGTTCAGTTCGATGAGCTCAGGTAACGCCTGCTCAGCTTTTTGAATTTGTGCCACCGTCTGTTCTTTGCGGTTAAGAAGGCTTGTCCGTTTCTTTTCGACCGTTTCCTTCTCTAACCCACGTTCAATCTTTTCCAACTCTTTTTTTGCTTTTTCAAGCGTCGCTTGTTGCTGATCAAGTGCAATTTTCGGTTCAAGCTTTGTCAAAAAGAGTCGCGCATCGTTCGGTTGGAGACAATCATATAGATTCTCAAAATAATCGAGGCCGCGAATGGCGAACCCGTCACGCTCTCCTGTCACTTTCATCAGGTCGGCAAACGTTTTTAATCCGTCTCGCCCGACTTCTTTACAGACGATTCCTTTCTTCTCTGCTAAACGTACGTTATAGCGGAATTTATGATGGAATTTCGCAAAGATTTCTTTTTCACTCGGTCGTAAATCTGTCTCCATCGTGAAACGAGGTTGTGCATAGTCAAAGCCACCCCCGAACCCTTTATGATGGAATCCGACGGCTTCCATTTCTGTTAAGAGGCCCGGCATCTCATCGCGGTCGATGTTTGGATCGATTTTGACGACAATCGCCTTGTGATTCGCAGCGACTCGCTTCGCTTCTTTTACAAGTGCCTGGAGAGACGCCACGTCATCATAATCCACCACAAATCCGCGTGGAGCATAACATAACGTATACGGTAACTTCGGCACGCGCTTAAATAACAGTAACGCCACGCCAGTCGTCAAACCGTCACGGGCAACCGCAACGCGCTCCGACGTCCATCCGTTCTGTCGTTTTACATCTCCCCAACTTGATAGTTGTAATAAATCACCACGATCATGTGCTTTGACGAAGTCGTCATGTTCTTTTTCTGTCAACGTAACTGGTTGTACTGCCATAAATCATGCTTCCTCCGTATTCAAAATGGTCGATCGGACAATCGCCTCTTCGTCGAGTGGCAATTTCTCGTTTCCGATAATTTGATATTTTTCGTGCCCTTTCCCTGCTAACACGATAATATTATCCGGTTTGGCTAAAGTTGCTGCGTATCGGACTGCTTCTTCTCGGTCGCCGATTTCCACATAGTTGTCATGCGTCATTCCGGCCGCAATCCCTTTCGTGATAGATTCATACGCTTCGAAACGTGGGTCGTCGGTCGTAATAATGACCGTCCCAGCGTAAGTCGACGCCATTTCTCCCATTGCTGGACGCTTCGTCACGTCACGGTTTCCGCCCGTACCGATTAAAAAGACAATCTTCTCTTTTGGTACGCCGACGAGCGATTTCAAACATTGTTCGATGCCGTCGGGTGTATGGGCATAGTCTGCGTATACGTTGTACCCCGGTACGTCTAGGCGCTGCATACGCCCTTTGGCCGGATGAATCATTTCAATTGCTTTAGCGATTTGCTCCAATGAGTATCCTGCTGCGAGGAGACAGCCTGTCGCGAGCAACAAATTATACACGTTGAAACGACCGATAAACTGTACGGTCACCGGTAGGCGTTTGCCTTGATAGTTCAACACAAAGCTCGTTTGAGACAACGTCTGTTCAATCTCTGACGCCATCAAATCAGCCATTGTGTCGATTCCATACGTCAACACTTTAGCGCCTGTCATTGTTTCATAGAGAGCGCTTTGTGCATCATCTGCATTCAAGACGGCTACTTTCCCCCGTGATGCCATTTGACCGAGTTGAGCGAACAACAATCCCTTTGCGCGGGCATAGTTTTCGAACGTTCCATGGAAATCGAGATGATCGTGCGTCAAATTCGTGAATCCGACGATATCAAAATCCGTTCCGATGACACGACCGAGCTCGAGACCGTGCGAAGATACTTCCATCATGACATCTGTCACACCTTCATCACGCATTTGTGCCAACAGTTGTTGAAGTTCCGAGCTTTGTGGTGTCGTATTTTTGCTCGGTACAACTTTGTCGTTGATTCGCACTTCGACGGTGCCGATCAGGCCAGTCGAGTGTCCGAGAACGTCAAGGACATCCCGTAAAATCGTGGTCGTTGTCGTTTTACCATTCGTTCCAGTGATCCCGAACAGTCGCATCTGTTCAGAAGGATACGCATAAAACGCTGAAGCCAAAAGTCCGACCGAGCGAGAACTGTCACGCACAATCAAGTTTGGAACGGAAAGTTCGAGCGGTCGTTCACTGACAACCGCTACTGCCCCTCGTTCCACAGCTTGAGTCGCATATTCATGTCCATCGACCGTATAGCCTTTAATGGCGACAAACAACGTCCCCGGGACAACTTCCCGAGAATCGGTTGTCACGTGAGTCACCACGATGCCTTCAAGATTTGGTTGGTTAATTAGTTGTATCGTCTTCACTAAGTCCGTTAAGTTCAAGTCTTTCCCTTCTTTCACCTGTATCCTATCCAAACTAAAGAATACCTCTTAATCAGTGTAGAGAACTTACAATTCGGTTTCAAGTCACGCTTCGTTTGGGAGGACATATGACTTCGCTGGCTGATGGTTCAACACTTCACGAATCAACGCATTGACCTTATCACGCTTGATTTTCTCCACTTTTTGAATCACCTGTTCAATCGGCTCCACTTCATCAAGTAGTAACAAGTTCCGACCATTCCGATTCATCCGAGCACTCGAGCTTTCATTCCCGAGAACGAGCGAACCTTTCAATTGGCGTTTCCCTTTATCGACTTCTTCATCCGTCAATCCTTCTTCTAACAAACGCTTCAATTCTCTTTCTAGAATGACTTCGACTTGATTCAACGTGTCTGGAGATGTTCCGACATAGATGGTAAACGTCCCATGATCGGCGAACGTCGTATAGTACGAGTAAATCGAGTAGGCCAGTCCTTCTTCTTCACGAATCGATTGAAATAACCGTGAGGACATCGTTGCACCGATGGCGTTGTTCATCAGTGCCAAGTGCGGTAAACGATCATCCGTTGCCGAGATGGCTTCATAGTTCCAACAGAGATGTGCTTGCTCTGTCTCCTTACGTTTCGTCAACGTATCATGGAACAGTTCTGGTTGATTGAGTTCTTTCGACGATTCCCTAGAAGGGATGTTGGCAAACCTACGCTTCACTGCCTCCATCAACTCTTCAGAGACATGTCCTGCGATGGAGACGACGATTTCTTCTGCCACATACCGTTCTTGTAAATAATCGACGAGTTGGTCGCGTGTCAATCGATTGACGCTCTCCTCCGTTCCAAGGATTGGTTGTGCGAGAATATCGTCACGGTATGCCGCAACTGCCAATAGTTCATGTACGAGGTCTTCAGGAGTATCCTCATACATTTTGATTTCTTCCACGACGACTCGCTTCTCTTTTTCAAGTTCTGTCTCATCGAGTACCGAATCAAACAACATATCCGTCAAGACATCGAGCGCCATGACCGCATGTTCGTCGAGCGTCTTCACGTAAAAACAAGTATGGTCTTTTGAGGTGAAGGCATTGACGCTTCCACCAAGTTCATCGAAAAAGGAAGCGATTTCTTTCGCGTTTTTCGTCGATGTTCCTTTAAATAACATATGTTCAATCAAATGACTGATTCCGATGTTTTCAAATGACTCTGTTCGTGTCCCAGCTTTAATAAAGACACCTGTTGACGTACTGCGAGAACCTTCAATCGGTTCGATGATGACGCGGATACCATTTTGTAGTGTCATCCATTCCATATTCTCACTCCTATGAAAAAGGCCATCGCACCAAGACGATGGCCAGAATAATTAATTTGTCGAGCGCGGTGGACGACGGTCCCCGTCACGACGTGGCGGACGGCCTTCACGAGGTGGACGGCTTTCACGTGCAGCCTTCCGTTTCGCTTCATACGCTTCACGCTCTTCAGGAGATAAGCCTTCTAAGATGAGCGCTTTATGCGACGCGTTGACACGACCTTTATCATCGATTTCCGTGACTTTGACTTGAATCGTATCACCGAGCTTCACAACGTCTTCAACGTTTGCGACACGCTCGAGACTGAATTCTGAAACGTGTACGAGTGCATCTTTTCCTTTGAAGAGTTCGACGAACGCGCCGAACTTCTCGATGCGGCGTACCGTTGCATCAAATACTTCACCGACGACGACTTCGCGAACGATGTCCCCAATCATCTTCATGGCAAGATCAATGCCTTCTTGGTCTGTCGAGGCGATGAACACCGTACCATCTTGTTCGATGTCAATCTTGACACCTGTTTGGTCGATGATGCTGTTGATCATCTTACCACCTGGTCCAATCACATCACGGATCTTATCCGGATTGATTGTCATCGTCACGATTTTCGGTGCATATTTCGACAATTGTGTACGTGGTGTTTCTAATGTTTCAAGCATATGGTCAAGGATGTGTAGACGACCGACACGTGCCTGCTCAAGCGCTTCTTCTAAGATTTCACGCGTGATTCCAGCAATCTTGATATCCATTTGAAGGGCTGTAATCCCATCTTTCGTTCCGGCAACTTTGAAGTCCATGTCACCGAGGTGGTCTTCGAGTCCTTGAATATCTGTCAAGACCGTGTAGTGCTCCCCTTCCATGATAAGACCCATGGCAATCCCAGCGACCGGCGCTTTGATTGGTACACCTGCATCCATCAATGCAAGCGTCGAGCCACAGATTGAAGCTTGTGAACTTGAACCGTTTGATTCAAGTACTTCCGAGACGAGACGAATCGTATACGGGAAGTCTGCTTCTTTCGGAATGATTGGCAAGAGTGCGCGCTCACCGAGTGCCCCGTGACCGATCTCACGACGACCTGGTGCACGGACTGGACGTGCTTCACCGACCGAGAACGGCGGGAAGTTATAGTGGTGCATGAAGCGCTTGTTCTCTTCTAAGCCGATTCCGTCAATGATTTGCGCATCACCTATGACACCGAGTGTTGCGACCGACATGACTTGTGTTTGACCACGTGTGAAGAGACCGACACCGTGCGCGCGTGGAAGCAATCCGACTTCTGATGCGAGCGGACGGATGACATCTGGGCGACGACCGTCAGGACGGACTTTGTCGACCGTGATCAAGCGACGGACTTCATCTTTGACGAATTTGTTCAAAATGCCCGAAACTTCTCCAAGTTTTGATGGCTCATCAGCAAGGCGCTCTTCATACATCGCCACGTATTTCGCAATCACTTCATTGATGGCTTCATCGCGAGCATGTTTCTCTTCCACTTGAACCGCTTCAACGATTTCAGGACGAGCTTCTTCAAGCTCTGCTGTGAGTGCCTCATCGTATTTCGAGACCGTATATTCAAACTTCGGTTTGCCGACTGCATCAACGATTTCTTGTTGGAACGCAATCAAACGCTTGATCTCTTCATGCCCAAACAAGATTGACTCGAGCATGACATCTTCTGGCACTTCATTCGCGCCAGCTTCAACCATGTTGATGGCAGTCGATGTACCTGCAACTTGAAGTTCAAGATCCGTTTTCTCCATTTGAGCTGTCGTTGGGTTGACGACGAATTCACCATCAACACGGCCGACCGTCACACCTGCGATTGGACCATCGAATGGTACATCTGAAATCGAGAGTGCGATTGACGTTCCGAGCATTCCTGCCATTTCAGCCGAGCAGTCTGGATCGTTCGACATGACGTAAATCATGACTTGAATGTCATGACGGAATCCATCTGGGAAGAGTGGACGAATCGGACGGTCGATGAGACGTGATGTCAAAATCGCATTTTCCCCTGGACGTCCTTCACGGCGAAGGAATCCTCCTGGAATTTTACCTACCGAGTAAAGTTTTTCCTCATAGTTGACCGTCAATGGGAAAAAGTCTAAATCTTTTGGTGCTTTTGAAGCCGTTACTGTCGCAAGGACGACCGTGTCACCATAGCGAACGAGCGCCGATCCGTTTGCTTGCTTCGCAAGTTGACCGACCTCTACAGACAATGGGCGTCCGCCCCACTCTGTAGAGAATACTTGTTTCGTACCTAACATGTACATTCTCCTCTCAAACCTTATCTAGTTTATTATGTAACTCTATCTTACGAATGTCTAATCATTTTCCTCTTAACAAACAAGAAACGGACTAGGACGTTGTCCCAGCCCGTTAAACAGTCTCGATCGATTAACGACGGAGACCGAGGCGTTGAATCAATTCACGGTAGCGCGTAACGTCCTTGTTACGAAGGTACGTAAGCAAGTTACGACGACGTCCAACCATTTTCAAGAGACCGCGACGTGAGTGGTGGTCTTTCTTGTGTGTACGAAGGTGAGCGTTCAATGTGTTGATTTGTTCAGTCAACACTGCCACTTGTACTTCCGGTGAACCAGTGTCACCTTGTTTAGTCGCGTATTCCGCGATAATTTCGTTTTTACGTTCTTTTGAGAGTGCCATTGCCTCTCCACCTCCATTTAATAAAAAATTGCCGCGTTGCCGAGCCGGCGTTGGTGAATCGACCAGCCAAGCGAAACGGTGTACTTTGCGTACTTGACAAGGATAGCGTAACCGCAACCGAAAGTCAAGATAGGATTGAGCGTGCCGATACCTCATCCTGTTTCAGTTGAGCGATTAATGCATCTAATCCATCGAACGCTCGCTCGTTACGAATATACTGAACCCACTCGATCTCGATCACTTGCCCGTACAAATCCTCCGAAAAGTCAAAGAGATGACTCTCGACAGAAACCGCTCCCGTCTCATAAAACGTCGGGCGACGTCCGACATTGGTCATCGCCTCGAACGTCCGACCATCAGAGAGCGTGACACGTGTCGCATATACGCCGAGCCGTGGCATGACATATGAGGCGTCCATCAACACGTTTGCTGTCGGGAACCCGATTGTACGGCCTCTCGCATCTCCGTGAATGACTTCACCGCAGATAACGTATGGAGAACCGAGTAACTCTTGAGCTGCATCAACGTGGCCTTCAGCCAATAGTTTACGAATTCGCGTCGATGATACCTTCTCTCCATCCATCGTCTGTTCTGTAACAATGGACGTCGTGAACTGATCGCGAGAATGGTATGGGAGTGTCTCCATCGTCCCTTCACCAAACTTGCCATACGAGTAATCAAATCCTGCCGTCACGTGTACGGCTCCAGCAGCAATCAAATAATCATCGACAAACTGTTGAGGAGATAATCCAGCCAACTCTTTCGTAAACGTCAAGACGAGACATCGCTCGACCCCGAGCGCTTCGATTCGTTTTAGTTTCCGGGATAGCGGTGTAATATAACGGACCGCGTCCGGTTTGTTCGAAAGCACTTGTTTCGGATGTGGGTCGAACGTGACGACCGTCACCGGAAGGTTATGCTCTGCCGCGACACGCTTCGCATGATTGATCACAGCTTGATGTCCTTTATGAACACCGTCAAAAAAACCGAGTACCATGACCGATGGATACAGGTCAGGCGTTTCTGGATAGGTGAGATGTCTTGTTTCCATACTGTCAATTTCCCCTTTAGTCGATGGCCAGCATGACCTCGACTGTAGCGTCTGTCGTTCCATCTTGTCTTCGATATAAAGCAAGAGGGATTCCTTCTTCATTATAGACAGTAAATAACTCAAATTCGAGCGAAACGCCGTTCAGCTTGCCACCATTCCGAATATACCGTTCCCGATTCTTCGGAATCGTGATGGCTGGCCAACGTTTGATGACCTCTTCGAGTGGGATGACATGCGCCAATCGTTCTCCTACCGTCTCTAATGCCTGTAACTGTTCGAGGGATACAGCATTCGCTTCTTCGAATGAGCCGGAGCTCGTGCGTCTCAGTTCGCTCATATGAGCAGGGTAACCGAGCTTCTCCCCGATTTGTACGGCGAGCGTACGAATGTATGTCCCTTTTCCGCAATCGATTTCCATCTGAAAACGACATACACCTTCTTCAAACGTTAACTCGCTCGTCCGCTCCAGACGGTGAATCTCGACCATTCGACGGGGGCGTTCAACGGTTTGGCCTTTGCGGGCGTACTCATACAGCTTCTTCCCATTGACCTTGACCGCTGAATAATAAGGCGGAATCTGTTCAATCGTGCCAACTAACTGCCGCATCGCTTCATCAATCTGTGACTCATCCAACTCATTCGGTGTGACTGTCTTCTGTTCTACGACCTCGCCGTGAGCGTCCTCGGTCATAGTGGCCGTCCCGATTGTCACCTCGGCCACGTAACGCTTGCCCTCATCCGTGATAAAACGAGATAACTTCGTGGCACGTCCTAAACAGATTGGTAATACGCCTGTCACTTCCGGGTCAAGCGTGCCCGTATGACCCACTTTTTTCGTTTGAAACAACTTTCGTAACTTGAACACGCAGTCATGACTCGTCATGCCTCGGTCCTTATCGAGTACAAGCACTCCGTTCGGTTCCAACTTCATCCCTCCATACAAAAAAGGGAGAACGATGTCTCCCCTTTCAAATTATTGGTCTTTGTTCAAATCACGAATCAATGAATCGATATGACTACCATATGCGACCGAAGAATCGTATTCGAACGAGATTTCTGGTGTTTTACGAAGACGGATGCGGTTCCCGATTTCGCGACGGATAAATCCTTTCGCTTTGTCGAGACCTGCTTGCGTTTCTGCTTTCACATCTTCCTCATCACCGAGCACCGTATAGTAGACCGTTGCTTGTTGTAAGTCCCCTGTCACATCAACGCTTGTAATTGTAGCATTCTTTGTACGTGGGTCACTCACTTCCCGTAACAAGACGTCTGTAATCTCTTTACGCATTTGCTCGGCAACACGTTGGGCACGAATTTTCATACGTGATCCCTCCTCACATTATTTACGTTCGACTTCTTTCATGACGAACGCTTCAATAACATCTTCTACTTTGATGTCATCAAATTTCTCTACTTTAATCCCACACTCATAACCAGTCGCAACTTCTTTTACGTCATCTTTGAAGCGGCGAAGCGTATCGAGCTTGCCTTCATATACGACGATTCCGTTACGAATGACACGGACACCAGCGTCACGTGTGATTTTACCTTCAGTCACATAACAACCTGCAATCGTACCGACTTTCGATACTTTGAAGACGTCACGGACTTCGACTTGACCAGTGATTTCTTCGACGAACTCAGGGTCAAGCATCCCTTTCATCGCGCTCTCGATTTCTTCGATCGCGTTGTAGATGATGCGGTGGAGACGCATTTCAACATTTTCCTGTTCAGCCATCGAACGAGCGTTACCGTCAGGACGTACGTTGAAACCGATGATGACGGCGTTCGCAGCTGATGCGAGAATGACGTCACCTTCTGTGATGGCACCGACACCTTGGTGAACAATGTTAACTTTGACGCCTTCGACATCAATCTTGCGGAGTGAACCAGCCAATGCTTCAGCTGAACCTTGTACGTCTGCTTTAATGATGACGTTCAAGTCTTTCACTTCACCTTCTTGAATACGGCTGAACAAGTCGTCAAGGCTGACTTTCGCTGATTCACGACGTTGTGACTCGAGGTAACGTTGGTAACGTTTTTCCCCGATTGCACGTGCTTTTTTCTCATCCTCAAATACGATGAACTGATCACCGGCTTGTGGCACATCGTTCAAACCTGTGATTTCAATCGGTGTAGATGGACCGACTTGTTTCACACGACGACCGATATCGTTAACCATTGCCCGAACACGACCGAACGTGCTACCGACAACGATTGGGTCACCGATACGAAGCGTACCGTGTTGAACGAGAAGCGTTGCGACAGGTCCACGACCTTTGTCGAGTTTTGCTTCGATGACTGATCCACGAGCTGGCATGTCTGGCGTCGACTTGTATTCTTCGACTTCAGATACGAGAAGAATCATCTCGAGCAACTCATCGATCCCTTCACCTTTAATCGCAGAGATCGGAACGAAAATCGTTTCGCCGCCCCACTCTTCCGGAATGAGACCGAACTCGGTCAATTCTTGTTTGACACGGTCCGGGTTTGCCCCTTCTTTGTCCATTTTGTTGACCGCAACGATGATTGGAACGTTCGCTGCTTTCGCGTGCGAGATCGCTTCCTCTGTTTGTGGCATGACGCCATCGTCAGCCGCAACGACGATAATGGCGATATCTGTCACTTCCGCACCACGTGCACGCATCGTTGTGAACGCCGCGTGACCTGGCGTATCGAGGAATGTGATTTTCTTGTCGTTTACAGACACTTGGTATGCACCGATATGCTGCGTGATTCCACCCGCTTCTCCTGCAACGACTTTCGTGTTACGAATCGAGTCAAGAAGTGTCGTTTTACCGTGGTCAACGTGACCCATGATTGTAACGACCGCTGGGCGCTCTTCAAGATCATATTGTGAGAAGTCAATCTCAACTGTTTCGAAGTCTGTCTCATCGACGACGACTTCTTTTTCTACTTCAAAACCAAACTCTGAAGCGAGCAACTCGATTGTTTCGTCATCGAGTGTCTGGTTGATTGTCGCCATCACACCAAGACCCATCAACTTCATAATGATTTCGTTTGGTTTTTTGTTCATTTTCTCTGCGAGGTCAGAGACACTGAGCACATCCTCATACTTGATGACGTTCCCCATCTCTGCTTCTTGAGCGAGACGAGCCGCTTTACGCTGACTTGTCTTCGAATTTGGATCGGCTTCTTGTGGCACGGCCGCTTTTACCGGCTTGCCTTTACCTTTCCCTTTTCCACGTTTTTTATTGCGTGGATCGTTGTTACGGTTGTCGTTACGATTTTGACCACCGCGGTTGTTTTGACCGCCACGGTTTTGTTGCGCCGCTTGCGGACGTGACTGTTCTTTTTTCTCTTGTTTCGGCTCGTTCGAAGTTGAAGTCGCTTTCGCTTCAGCTTGCTTCTCAGCACGATATTTTTCTGGATTGAACACACGGTCCAACTGTTTGACTGTCTCATCATCGAGGACGGCCATGTGGTTTTTCACCGGTTTGTTCAATTTTTCTAGTTGAGTAATGACTTGCTTACTCGTTACATTCTGTTCTTTTGCAAATTCATAGACGCGTTTTCCCAAAGCATCCACCTCCGTTAATAGTTAAGAGAGAAGTTGCTTAAGCTTGTTCGCAAATCCGGATTCTGTCACCGATACGACGACACGCATATCTTTCCCAAGTGCGGCACCGATCGTATAGCGATCGCTCACTTCAATCAGCGGCACTTGATAAGATGCACATTTGTCGGTGACTCGTTTTTTCGTCGAGGCACCTGCATCTCCGGCTAGAATAACGAGCTTGGCACGACCTGCTCGTACATCCTTTAATACAAACTCTTCTCCCATCGTTACTTTCCTTGCTCGAGCGGCAAGGCCTAACAATGATTCCCACTGACTCATGATTCGTCACCTGCGGCAGCTTTCAACTGCTCATACAAGTCATCGCTCGTCTTCACTTTCAAATGATGGTCGAGCGTCCGTTTTTTCTCTGCTTGACGAACAACATCGATATCTTTTGATAAGTAGGCACCGCGACCGTTCACTTTACCTGTCTGATCGATGACCACGTCACCTTCAGGCGTTCGAACAACACGAATCAACTCTTTCTTCGGGAGCATTTCTTGTGTGACCACACACTTACGCAAAGGAAGTTTCTTTTGCTTCATGGTCATTCCTCTTCTTTCACCACAGCTGTTTCAACTGAAGCATCTGATAAGTCTTGTTCAACTTCATTTTGAACAATTTCTGGTTCTGATTCAACTTTTTCAGCGAACGTATCGAACAAATCAAGCGCTTCCGCATCTGTCTCGCTCTTAATGTCGATTTTCCAACCTGTCAACTTCGCTGCAAGACGAGCGTTTTGACCACGTTTTCCAATCGCGAGTGACAATTGGTAGTCCGGTACGACGACTGTCGTCGACTTCGCAGGCTCATTGACATAGACGGCAACGACTTGCGCCGGGCTGAGTGCGTTTCGAACGAACTCTTTCGGGTCTTCAGACCAGCGAACGATATCGATTTTCTCACCGTTCAACTCGTCGACGATCGTTTGGACACGTTGTCCTTTCGGTCCGACACATGCGCCGACCGGATCAACGATATCCGAGTGCACAGCAATTTTCGAACGGTCACCTGCTTCACGCGATACAGACATGACATCGACTGTTCCGTTTGAAATCTCAGGTACTTCAAGTTCGAACAAACGGCGTAAAAGTCCCGGATGCGTACGCGACACTTGAATCGCAGCACCTGAACCTTTCGTCGTCGAATCAACTTTTGTCACGTATACCTTGATACGGTCATGAATTTGATACGACTCGTTCGGCATTTGTTCGTTCGGAGTGAGGACCGCTTCAATGTTGTTCTCAAGACCGATATACAAGTTGCGCGGGTCAAAGCGCTCCACAATCCCTGTCATGATCTCGTCTTCTTTGTCTGCGAAGTGGTTGTAGATGCGTTCACGCTCCGCTTCACGCATTTTCTGCGTCACGACTTGTTTCGCCGTCATCGCTGCGACACGTCCGAAATCACTTGGTGTGACTTCTTCTTTATGGAAGTCACCAAGTTCATAGTTCGGGTCGATTTCATGTGCTTCCTCAAGCGAGAGCTGTTGGTCTGGTTGTGTGAGACGTTCGACGACTTCTAAAAGTGCGTAGACACGAATGTCTCCTGTCACCTGGTCGAATTCGACTTTCACATGCTCGTTCGGGTTCGCGACGTTTCGGCGGTATGCAGAAATGAGCGCTTGTTCGAGAGCGTCGATAATAATATTTTTGTCAATTCCTTTTTCTTTGGCAATCTGTTCGATTGTAGTGAGTAATTGTGGACCCATCTTCTTCCCTCTCCTTAACTAAACGTGACCGCTAAGCGGGCTTGTGCAATTTTGTCTACCGGTAGCGATACCGCTTTTTTTCTCGTCTTGATGCGTGTCTCGATCACGACCGTTTCCCCATCATATGCCGTCAAAATTCCTTCAAACTCCTTGGCACCATCGATCGGAGCGAACGTTTTCATGTAGACGTTTTTGCCTACAGCACGTTCGAAATCACTCGGCTTTTTAAGCGGACGCTCCGCACCAGGACTCGAGACATCAAGATAATAAGCCTGTTCAATCGGATCGGTTTCGTTCAGTTTTTCCGAGAGTTGTTCATTGATATTGACGCAATCGTCTAAATCGACGCCCCCTGGTTTATCGATGTAAACGCGCAAGAACCAGTCTGGACCTTCTTTTACGAATTCCACATCGACCAATTCCATGTTTTCTCGTTCGACGATTGGCAACGCAATCGATTCAACGACTTCTGTTATTTTGGACACTCTCATCCCTCCTTCTGGCTTTTACATACAAGAAAGGAGTAGGGTTCCCTACTCCTTTCCGTCGTAGTATCCAACTTTGTTCGATACCAATATATCATATTTTCCCGACAAATCGCAACTTACACCCCAAAATCAAAGAATGAGAGTTGGTTCTCATCAGGCAAGCCTTCGAGACATTTCATCGTATCAAGTGTCTCGATGACCGTTTTCGATAGCTTCGCTCGTTTGCGTAAATCTTCTTTCGAAAGGAACTGCCCTTCCTCCCTCGCTTCGACAATCGCTTTTGCCGCATTCGTTCCGAGCCCATCAACCGCATTGAATGGAGGAATCAACGTATTATCCTCAATCAAGAACTCTGTCGCGCTTGAACGATACAAGTCGATATTTTGGAACTTCATGCCCCGCTCAAGCATCTCAAGCGCAAGTTCGAGGACCGTATGCAATCCTTTATCTTTCGCTGTCGCGTCGAAGCCTTTTTCACGAATATCCGACATCGCTTTACGGACGGCTTGAGGACCTTTGATCATCGCAGATAAGTCAAAGTCCCCGGCGCGCACGGTGAAGTAGGTCGCATAGTATAGGATAGGATGATGCACTTTGAAATACGCGATACGAACGGCCATCAAGACGTATGCTGTCGCGTGCGCTTTCGGGAACATGTATTTGATCTTCTTACAAGAAGAGATATACCATTCCGGCACA
Organism: Exiguobacterium sp. CH10; assembly: GCF_018617635.1. Classification (NCBI taxonomy): domain Bacteria; kingdom Bacillati; phylum Bacillota; class Bacilli; order Caryophanales; genus Exiguobacterium; species Exiguobacterium sp. CH10. The sequence goes on along the minus strand of NZ_JACSKO010000002.1, from coordinate 525,100 downwards.
TCGTTCTCCCGCATCTCTGACTCCATCTCCTCTGTGAGACCTTTCCCTTTACGGACGGATTCCATGATTTTGAAGGCGAACGATGGTTCGAGCCCTGCGTAAATCAAATAGACCATGATGTCATCACGACAACCGATAACGTCTTTCAGTTCACACGTCCCGTTGTAAATCAATTCATTCGCGTTCCCAAGCCACACATCCGTTCCGTGAGACAGACCTGAGATTTGAACGAGCTCCGAGAACGTGGACGGTTTCGTCTCTTCAAGCATCTGCCGGACGAACTTCGTCCCAAACTCAGGAATCCCGAGTGTGCCAGTCTTCGACTCAATCTGTTCCGGCGTCACCCCGAGCACTTCTGGCGAGGAGAAAATTTTCATGACGGTCGGATCATCTGTCGGAATCGTCTTCGGATCAATCCCTGATAAGTCTTGAAGCATCCGGATGACGGTCGGATCATCGTGCCCGAGAATATCAAGCTTTAACAAATTATCATGGATAGAGTGGAAATCGAAGTGTGTCGTCTTCCATTCAGACGAGTTGTCATCCGCCGGATATTGAATCGGTGAGATATCCGCGATGTCCATATAGTCCGGGACAACGATGATTCCACCCGGGTGCTGCCCCGTTGTTCGTTTCACACCAGTGACCCCGGAGACGAGACGATCGACTTCTGCGTTTCGATAAATCTTGTCGTTCTCGGTCGCATATCCTTTCACGTACCCATACGCCGTCTTATCCGCAATCGTTCCGATTGTACCGGCACGATATACATATTCTTCTCCGAACAACACTTTTGTATAGGCGTGGGCATGCGGTTGATATTCACCCGAGAAGTTCAAATCGATATCTGGTACTTTGTCCCCTTTGAATCCGAGGAACGTTTCGAACGGAATATCATGTCCATCTTTTGTATACCATGTGCCACATTCCGGACACTCTTTGTCCGGTAAGTCATATCCCGATCCGACAGACCCGTCGTTGAAGAAGTGCGAGTGTTGACAGTTTGGACATACATAGTGCGGCGGTAACGGATTGACCTCGGTGATCTCCGTCATCGTAGCAACGAGACTCGACCCGACCGACCCACGCGACCCGACCAAGTAACCATCATCTAAAGATTTCTTAACGAGTTTATGTGAGATCAAGTAGATGACCGCGAATCCATGCCCGATGATTGACTTCAATTCTTTTTCTAGACGTGCCTCAACGATTTCAGGAAGCTCGTCCCCATAAATCGAACGGGCCATGTCGTAGCTCATATTCCGAACCTCGTCATCCGCGCCTTCAATTTTCGGCGTATATAAGTCATCCGGGATGATTTGGATCGATTCGATTTGATCGGCGATCGCATTCGGGTTCGTGATGACGATTTCACGTGCCAAGTCGTCACCAAGAAACTTGAACTCTTCCATCATTTCCTTCGTCGTCCGGAAATGGGCATGTGGCAACTCTTTACGTGTATTGATAAAGTTCGCCCCACCTTGGGTACGAATCAAAATCTCACGATACGAACGGTCGGCCCGGTCCAAATAGTGCACATTCCCTGTCGCACATACCGGTAACTCGGCTTTCTCCGCGACACGAATGATACGTTTGATGATTTCACGGAGCTCCATCTCATTCGCGACAATCTCTTTATCGATCAAATGGTGATAGAGCGCCGGCGGGTGAATCTCGATAAAGTCGTAAAACGACATCATCTTCTCGAGCTCATCATCTGACTTATTCAAAGCAGCGTCAAAAATCTCACCATTGTCACAAGCCGAACCAATCAACAGTCCTTCACGGCGCTTCACGAGCTCTGAACGCGGCATCCGTGCCATCCGATATAAATAATCGATATGAGAGAGTGAAATGAGTTCATATAGATGGCGAAGTCCCGGCTTTTTATTTTTCGCATAAATCGTCGCATGGAACGGACGAATCTTCGACACGTCACTCCCGACTTTGGCGTTCAACGAGCGATGCGTCGTCATCTCAAACATCTGTTTGGCGAGGTCGAGAAGTTTCATCAACAAATACGCTGTCGCCTCCGCATCATAAATCGCACGGTGATGCTGAGTCAATTCGATATCGAATCGCTTCGCAAGCGTGTTCAGTCGGTGATTCTTCAAGGTCGGCATCAACGTACGAGCCAGCTCGAGTGTATCGATGACCGGGTAATCATCCGGTTCATGACCTCCGCTCCGAAGTGTCGCCTCGAGGAAGCCCATGTCGAACGATGCGTTATGGGCGACAAGGATACTGTCACCACACCATTCGACGAACTGTTTCGTGATGACTTCTGGGTCAGGTTGTCCTTGAACCATGTCATCCGTGATTCCCGTCAACTCAATCGTCGTCGCCGACAACGCATGTTTCGGGTCAGCGAACGCCTCAAAGCGGTCGATAATCTCCCCGTCCTTGATTTTGACACCTGCGAGCTCGATGATTTTATTATAGACGGCAGAAAGTCCCGTCGTCTCGACGTCAAAGACGACGTATGTCGCATCGTCTAACGACACATCACTTGGATGATACGCAACCGGAACACCATCATTGACGACGTTCGCCTCGACTCCGTACAACACTTTGATGTCGTTTTTCTTCCCGGCATAGTACGCTTCCGGGAACGCTTGGACACCAGCATGGTCGGTAATGGCAATCGCACGATGTCCCCACTTTGCGGCACGCGCGACGAGAGCGGACACGTTCGTGACTGCGTCCATTTGACTCATCTGTGTATGTGCGTGAAGTTCGACCCGCTTCTCACCTTCCCACTCATCTCGGGGTGGCTCGACTTTCACTTCTTGGAGTTGCGACGCCATCATGCATAGTTCACGCATGAACGAATCATCCTCGACTCGTCCTGCCGTTTGAATCCACATGCCCTTTTTGACGGCACTTAGCATCCGGTCGTCATCATCATCGCGCGCAAAGACTTTCACGATGAGCGAATCGGTATAGTCCGTCATTTTGAAGGTGAATAGCTTTTTCCCACTCTTCAGCTCTTTTCGCTCCGCAGAGAAGACGAGACCACGAATGGCGACGCGGCGTTCTTCTTCGATAATCGTCTTGATTGGAACAATCTCATCTTTGATGAGAGCACCCATTCGAATCTCTGTGATGGGTTCATCGTTCGTTTCTGTCGCTTTAGCGAATTGTGCTGCAAGTGCCATTTTCGCTTGCTCGATATCTTCCTGAACCACTTGTTCACGTAAAGCCTGACTGGCTTCGGCATCTTCAGAGAAGTGTGCCTGACACGGTTTTTTCGTGAACCCATATGCGCTATAGAGTGCTTGGACTTCTTGACAAAGTTCTTTGTCCACGTAGCTCGCCTCAGGTCCAGACCGTACCGGAATCAACAGTTTATTCTGTTCAAATCGCGGTGACACCGATCCGAAATAGCTTCGCATCGCTCCGGACACTTGACTCAATTCGCTAACGATTCGTGGCCAGTAGTCGATATAGTCCTGCTCGCTCCCGCCTTTTGCCGTCGAGAAGCGCGCATACACTTCGTCAGCGAACGTCGCGTACCGATTTTCTAACCGACTCATGAACAATTGATGGACGTCGTACGGTAAGACTGTCGGAAATGTAAAATAAAACGTCCACGTTCGTCGTTTTTTATTGACGACGAGTCGTGAGAGTTCCGCTTCGTCGAACAGGTCTGTTTCAGTCGTGATCCCTAAATCACTTAATAATAGTTGCATCTTTTGATTTGCTTCCACGGGTCCGTCTTTCCCCCTTTATGCCAATTCGACAAATGAAGGTGACCGCTTACGCTGTCACCTTCATCCATTAATGAACTTCGCTAAATTTTGAAGTGATGACTTGTTTCAATTCATCGATTGAAGTCTCGATCACTTCACCTGTGGCACGTACTTTTACTTCAACGATTCCTTCACCGGCTTTTTTCCCGACGTTGACGCGAATCGGAAGACCGATCAAGTCTGCATCGGCAAATTTGACGCCCGCTCGTTCTTTTCGATCATCGAACAAGACATCGTACGTTTGACCGAGCTCTTCATAAAGACGATTTGCAAGTCCCACTTGTGTCTCGTCTTTTGCGTTGATCGCAATCAAATGAAGATCGAACGGCGCCACGTTTCGTGGCCAGATGATTCCTCGATCGTCATGATGTTGTTCGACGATGGCAGAGAGTGTCCGTGACACACCAATCCCGTAGCAACCCATGATGAGTGGTTCAGCACGACCTTCTTCGTTTAAGAATGTCGCTCCCATCGCCTCTGAATAACGTGTCCCGAGTTTGAAGACTTGTCCGACTTCGATTCCGCGGGCGAAACGAACAGGACCCGACTCGTCGGGTGCTAAGTCGCCTTCGACGACGAAACGTAAATCATGATAAGTCAATTCTGCTAGGTCACGCTCGGCATTTACGCCTGTGTAGTGCGTGTTTGCTTCGTTCGCTCCACAAACAGCGTCTACGAGATACTTGACCGCATAGTCGGCAACGACTTTAACTGGCGCATGAATTGGTCCGAGCGTACCTGGTGCACACTTGAACAACTCGACGATTTTCGCCTCATCTTCGAGTTGAATATCGAGTCCACCGAGTGCATTTTTTACTTTGACCTCGTTCGCTTCATGGTCACCACGAACGATTGCCATTACCGTTTCTCCATCTACATTGAATAGGACAGATTTAATCGTCGTCTTCGGATCGACGTTCAAGAATTTCGCTACGTCTTCAATCGTGCGATTTTCTTCCGTGTCTACTTTCTCGAGTGGACGTACGTCAGCTTGTTGCATCTCATAACGGTCGAGTGTTTCTGCCATTTCAATGTTCGCCGCATAGTTCGATGAATCGGTATAAACGATCGTGTCTTCACCGATATCAGCGAGTGCTTGGAATTCGTGCGTGTCTTTCCCGCCGATTGCTCCAGAGTCTGCGACGACCGGACGATACTTAAGACCTGTACGGTCGAAGATGCGTGAGTACGCGTTATACATGTTTGTATATTCTTCATCTAAGCCTTCTTGTGTCGCGTGGAATGAGTATGCATCTTTCATCAAGAACTCACGTCCGCGAAGCAATCCAAAGCGCGGACGACGCTCATCGCGATACTTCGTTTGAATCTGATACAAGTTCATCGGAAGTTTTTTATACGAGTTGAGCTCGTCTCGGACAATTGACGTAATCAATTCTTCGTGTGTCGCACCGAGTGCGAAACGACGGTCATGACGGTCAGTCAAGCGCATCAATTCTGGGCCATAAATGCCCCATCGTCCTGTCTCTTCCCAAAGTTCTGCCGGTTGGATGGCCGGCATCAATAACTCTTGTGCACCCGCACGATTCATCTCTTCACGGATGATTGTTTGGATGTTGTGTAACACTTTATGTCCGAGTGGAAGATAAGAATAGATTCCTGCCGCATTTTGACGGATGAATCCTCCACGGACGAGAAGTTGGTGGCTGACCGCTTCCGCGTCAGCCGGTACTTCTCTCAATGTAGGCATGAGCAATCTAGATTGTTTCATACAGTTCAACGTTTCCCTTCTCTACAAACAGCTTATTTAAAGAATGATTGAATGTCGTTCCAAGTGACAATCAACATTAAGATCATCAATAAGGCAAACCCGATAAAGTGGACGAATCCTTCCTTTTTCGGATCAATCGGACGCCCTCGCACCGCTTCGAATAAGAGGAAGATCAATCGTCCTCCATCCAAAGCCGGAAGTGGGAGCAAGTTGAAGATAGCGAGGTTGACGGAAAGGAGCGCTGTCCAGTTCAACAGCATAATCAAACCGCTCGCTGCCACTTCGTCAGTCATCCGTACGATTCCGACAGGTCCTGCCAATTGATCGACACCAACTTGTCCCGTCACCAAATCACCGACGGCTGAGAAGATGAGGGTGGACATCGTCCACGTCGTCTCAGCACCTGTCGTCACGGCTTTGACCGGTGAACGCTCTAATGCGTTCGTGACACCTAGAATCCCGACCGTTTCACCATTTTGTTCAACCGCTTGTGGTGTGACGGTGACGGTCGCCTCCTCGCCATCACGGACGTACGTGACATCTGTTGGCGTATCGGCGCGGTCAGCTAGAGCAGTGCGCAAGTCGAGCCAATCCGTGACTGGTTCGCCTTCAATCGAAACGATTTCATCTCCACTCATCAACCCTGCCTCATCGGCGGCTGAATCAGGTTGAACGGTACCGATTTGACCATCGTTCGTCGGCGTTCCTTGAACGAGACCAACGATAATGAGCAAGATGAACGCTAATACGAAATTCATCGCTGGACCGGCTGCAATCGCCAAGACCCGCTTCCATACCGATTGGGCACCGAACGTGCGATCATACGGTGCGATTTGAATTTCCATCCCTTGGTCGACAAGAAGAGTATCCCGTTCTAATGAATAGACACGTACTTCCTCATCGATGAGGAGTTGCACTTTTAATTCATGCGTCGCGTCAAATTTATCAACGGTCCCGACGACTTGAACATCTGTAGCGGTGTCCGGCTGAAAGTAGACTCGGTCTACTTTACCTTGTTCGGTTAAACGAAGTCCGACGTGTTGACCTGCACGTACTTCAATCGGTTCGAAATCTTCCCCAGCCATTTTGACATAGCCACCGATTGGTAAGAGACGGATGGTATAGAGCGTTTCATTTTTACGGAATGAAACAATTTTTGGACCGAATCCGATTGCAAACTCGTGACAGAGAATGCCTGCCCGTTTCGCCATGACGAGGTGTCCCCATTCGTGTACCGAAATGAGAACCCCAAACATCAGAACGATGGCGATAAAAGTCGTCATGATTTATTCCCCACCTTCAATTCCTTGCTGAATCTGTTGACGTACTGCTTGGTCTACTTCTAGAATTTGCGCGAGCGTCGGTTCGGCAATCACTTCGTGTTGAGCCATCGCCTCTTCCACGAGTCGTTCAATTTCTAAGAACGTAATCTGACCGTTTAAGAACAGGTCCACTGCCATCTCATTGGCCGCATTCAGGACTGTCGGCATGGAGCCGCCGATTCTTCCTGCTTCAAACGCTAACCGAAGTGCCGGATAACGGTTGAAATCAGCCTCTTGAAAATGTAGCTTACCGATTTCTTTCAAGTTTAACCGCTTATTCCCCTCAATTTCAAGCCGCTTCGGTTCCGAAAGCGCATAGAGAATCGGTCCCCGCATATCCGGGTTTCCGAGCTGTGCCATCACGGCTGCATCTTTAAATTCGACCATCGAGTGAATAATTGATTCACGATGCAAGATGACTTCAATATCATTATAATCGATATCGAACAGCCAGTGTGCCTCGATCACCTCGAGCCCTTTATTAAACATCGTCGCAGAGTCGATTGTGATTTTCGCCCCCATCGACCAGTTCGGATGATTCAATGCATCTTCAACCGTCACGTCGGCTAGTTCTTCCCGCGAGCGGTCACGGAAACTTCCGCCAGACGCTGTTAAAATAATTTTTGAAACATCTTCTCTTCGTTCACCGTTCAAACATTGGTAGATGGCAGAATGCTCGCTATCGACCGGTAAAAGTTTAACCCCATGTTCTTTCACGGCCGCCTTGACGAGATGCCCTGCCGTAACGAGTGTTTCTTTGTTGGCGAGTGCAATATCTTTTCCTGCTTGAATCGCAGCAAGCGTCGGCTCGAGACCGACCGCTCCCACGACTGCTGTCACGACGATATCCGCACGCTCTGCCGTCGCACACTCTTTTAGACCTTCAGGACCGATGAAATATAGAGGTTCATATGTAAGGTGCGGCTTCAATTGTTCGAGTACCTCGATACTTGTCGCCGACACATATTTTGGTCTAAGTCGATTGATCCATTCCGTGGCAACATCGACGTTCGTGCCGAACGCATACGCCTCTAATTCAAACAGGTCGGGGTGCTGTTCGATGACGTCACATGTCTGCACGCCAATCGAACCTGTCGCCCCAATTAAGCTAATTCGCTTCATCTCGACACTCCTTCTTATAGCAGATTAAACACCCAAATGACGGTAAAAACCGCAATCATACTGTCGAACCGGTCAAGGATTCCTCCGTGGCCAGGTAAGAGATGACCCGAATCTTTTACTCCGAACTGACGTTTATAAGCGGATTGTACCAAATCACCGAGCTGTCCGACGACGGCAACGACAATGGCTAAAATAATCACTTCTAATACTGGTAAAATCGGATCGATCCAGACGAAGATGATGCCGAGTACAATGGCCGATACAATTCCGCCGATTGCCCCTTCAATCGTCTTATTCGGGCTGATCGATGGCCATAATTTTGCTTTCCCGAACGCCTTTCCAGTGAAATAGGCTCCAGAATCCGTCGCCCAAATCATGAACAAGATGAGCAATACTTTCGACAACCCGTCGTCAGAAAGGCGTACGAGCGCGAAACTTGAGAAACCGACGACCAAATAGACAGCGGATACGAAATAGAATCCTGCATCTTCATACGTGAATCGATTTTTTGTGACGACTGTCCAAAACAGTAATAACACAAGCCCTAACACGAGCCACTGTTCAATCGTGAACGGCATCTCGCCCGTGACGATTCGCGTTTCCAGTAACAACAAGACGAACGGGAAAGCAACGAGGAGCGATGTCACTAAAAATGGGAACGCCAACAGCTTATGTTTTCGCATCAACGTGAACTCGCTCAATCCAATAAGGGCGAGAATACCCATCAAAGAAACAAAGGCGTTACCACCGAGTGCGATGACGGTAATAAAGATTGCGCCCGCCCATAGGCCTGTAATAATTCGTGTCTTCATGTTACACCCCACCAAAACGTCGCGTGCGCGCGTTGTAAGATTCAATCGCTTCTACAAAATGCTCACGCTTAAATTCCGGCCACAATACTTCTGTGAAGTGGAGTTCAGCATATGCGCTTTGCCATAGTAAAAAGTTTGACAGTCGTTGTTCACCGCTTGTGCGAATGATGAGATCCACATCTTGAACGTGAGTCATGAGTCGTTCACCAATCAACTGATCATCCACGGCATCTGGTACTAGCATACCAGACTGTACATCCTCGGCAATGCTACGCATCGCTTGGACGAGTTCGTCCCGACCACCGTAGTTGAGTGCAAAGACGAGTTTCAAACCTGTATTTGTAGCGGTCCGTTCTCTCGCCTGATCGACAGCCTCCCGCGTCTCGAATGGAAGCTTCGTCGTGTCCCCAGCGACGAGCACCTGAACGTTTTGTTCATGAAGTTCTTTCAAATCGGTCTCTAAAAATTGTTTCGGCAACTTCATCAAGAACGAGACTTCCTCTTCCGGGCGAGTCCAGTTTTCCGTAGAGAATGCGTAAAGCGTCAGTGATTGAATCCCGAGTTCTTGCGCTGTCCGAACCGCTTCACGGATTGACTTCATCCCTTCTCGGTGACCCATGATGCGAGGGAGACCACGTTTTTTGGCCCAACGTCCATTTCCATCCATGATGATGGCTACGTGCTCAGGAACACTTAATTCTGCCTCGATTTTTGTTTTAGGATTCACCCATTTAAACATTCTGTTATCCTCCTGATTGTATGAAAGAAGGACCCTCTCAGAAAAAGGGTCCCCACACAGCTTTTTGGTATACCACTTCCGTGATTACACTTCCATGATTTCTTTTTCTTTCGTTGCTGCAGATTCATCAATCTTCTTGATATACGAATCCGTCAACGTTTGAACGTCATCTGCATATCCGCGGAGATCGTCTTCTGTTAACTCGCCATCTTTTTCGAGTTTTTTCAAGTTTTCGTTGGCATCACGGCGAACGTTACGGACAGCGACTTTCGCCTCTTCCGCATATTTCTTCGTGATTTTAACCAATTCTTTACGACGTTCTTCCGTCAAGGCAGGAATCGCCAAACGGATGACTGTTCCGTCAGAAGATGGAGACAAGCCGAGGTCTGCCTTTTGAATCGCTTTTTCTACTTCTGAAACCATTGATTTATCCCATGGTTGAATCAAGAGCAAGCGCGCTTCTGGTGTATTGATGTTTGCTACTTGATTGAGTGGTGTTGGAACACCATAGTAATCAACTTGAACAGGATCCAAAATCGATGCGCTGGCACGGCCAGTGCGAAGCGTACCAAAATCACGTTTCAGTGACGTGTGCGCTTTTTCCATTTTTTCTTCAGCTGTTTGCAATACTTCTTTGACACTCATGAATTGACTCCTCCTACTACCGTCCCGATATGTTCCCCGAGTACGACACGTTTAATGTTACCTTCTTCAAGCAATGAGAATACAATCAATGGAATGTGATTGTCCATACAGAGTGATGTTGCCGTTGAGTCCATGACTTGAAGCCCGTCTTTTAAGACATCAAGGTATGACAACGACTCATATTTCACTGCAGTGGCATCCAATTTCGGATCGGCAGAGTAGACGCCGTCCACATTGTTTTTACCCATTAAAATGACATCGGCTTCGATTTCAGCAGCGCGAAGTGCAGCTGTCGTATCCGTTGAGAAATATGGGTTTCCTGTACCCGCTGCAAAGATGACGACGCGACCTTTTTCAAGGTGACGCATTGCCCGGCGACGAATGTATGGTTCAGCAACTTGTCGCATTTCAATTGATGTTTGGACGCGCGTTTGAACACCGTACGTTTCAAGGCTGTCTTGAAGGGCAAGTGAGTTTAAGACAGTGGCGAGCATTCCCATGTAATCTGCGTTTGCCCGGTCCATTCCAAGTTCACTACCCGTCTTTCCACGCCAAATGTTTCCGGCACCAACAACCACGGCCACTTCTACACCCATCTCGATCAATTCTTTAATTTGATTTGAGATTGAGTTTACAATGTTAGGGTCAATCCCATAACCTTGATCTCCAGCGAGCGCTTCTCCACTCAATTTTAACACAATTCGTTTATATTTCGGTTCCATAACTTTGCCTCCTCTTGCTTGAAAAAAGGGAACACGCTCCCTTAACGAACTAACTCAAGGTTATAAAGACGTGTTCCCAATTTTGATTGCATCATATACGATGACGCAGATTATTTTTTAAGTTGGTTCATAACTTCTTCAGCAAAGTTCTCTTCACGTTTCTCCATACCTTCTCCTACTTCGAAGCGTACGAATGAGTTTACTTTCCCGCCTTTAGATTCTACATACTTACCAACTTTGAAGTCGCCGTCTTTTACGAACGTTTGGTCTACGAGGCAGATTTCCTCGAAGTACTTGTTCATGCGACCAGCAATCATCTTCTCAACGATGTTAGCAGGCTTACCTTCGTTAAGAGCTTGCTCAGTCAAGACTTTCTTCTCACGGTCGATTTCTTCAGCTGATACTTCATCGCGTGTCGCGTAAAGTGGACGTGCTGCTGCAACGTGCATTGCTACGTCTTTTGCAACTGTTTCGTCAGACGTGCCGTCGATTACGACTACAGAACCGATGCGACCACCCATGTGGAGGTACGTACCGAATACAGCGTCGTCAGCTTTTTCAAGAACAGCTACACGGCGGAGTGAGATTTTCTCTCCGATTGTAGAAGCTTCTTCTTGGATGTACGTTTCAAGCGTTTTGCCTGCTTCGTAATCAGCTGCGAGTGCTGCTTCTGCAGTTGTTGCGCCTGAAGCGAGTACTGCTTTTGCTACGTTGTTCACGAGTGTTTGGAACTTCTCGTTCTTCGCAACGAAGTCTGTTTCTGAGTTGATTTCGACGAGCACAGCTTTGTTGCCTTCAACTGCTACTGCTGTCAAACCTTCAGCGGCGATACGATCACCTTTTGATGCTGCTTTAGCGATTCCTTTTTCGCGAAGGAAGTCGATTGCTGCTTGCATGTCACCGTCTGTTTCAACGAGTGCTTTTTTGCAATCGAGCATTCCTGCTCCTGTTTTTTCACGAAGTTCTTTTACCATTGCTGCTGTAACTGCCATCGGAAATTCCTCCTTGTAAAACTTACGAATTTTAAGAAAAAGCACGTGGCTTTTTGAATACTTGTCCTAAAAAAAGGTGATAAAAGGCTTTCCCTTTATCACCTATTGTCTCACTGATTACTCAGCTTCTGTAGCTTCAGCTTCTGTCGCTACAGCTTCTTCAGCAACTTCTTCTTCACCTTGCTTCGCTTCGATAATTGCGTCTGCCATTTTCGAAGTGAGCAATTTAACTGCACGAATTGCATCGTCGTTCGCTGGGATTACGTAGTCGATTTCATCTGGGTCACAGTTTGTGTCGACAATCGCAACGATTGGGATGTTCAATTTGTGAGCTTCCGCGATTGCGATACGCTCTTTACGTGGGTCAACGATGAAGAGGGCGTCAGGCACACCAGGCATATCCTTGATTCCGCCGAGGAACTTCTCAAGACGAGTCATTTCTTTTTTCAAGATGATGACTTCTTTCTTAGGAAGTACTTCGAACGTGCCGTCTTCTTCCATTTTTTCGAGTTGCTTCAAGCGGTTAATACGCTTTTTGATTGTTGAGAAGTTAGTGAGTGTTCCACCCAACCAACGCTCGTTAATGAAGAACATACCAGAACGGATTGCTTCTTCTTTGATTGTATCTTGAGCTTGTTTTTTCGTACCTACGAAGAGGACGTTTCCGCCTTCTGCCGCGAGTTCACGAACAAAGTTGTAAGCTTCGTCTACTTTTTTGACCGTTTTTTGAAGGTCGATGATGTAGATCCCGTTACGCTCTGTGAAGATGTATTTCGCCATTTTTGGGTTCCAACGGCGTGTTTGGTGACCGAAGTGTACACCAGCTTCAAGCAATTGCTTCATTGAAATTACTGCCATGATAAATTTCCTCCTTGTGGTTTAAAAAAGTCCTCCGCCTCGTTCATTGTTGTATTCCGACCTTTCGGCACCGAGGAATATCATCCCGAGACGTGTGTGATGTGTTTAACACCGAGAACTACTATAGCATATGTCACGAAATCCGGCAACTCTCACTTTTTGCGAAGTTTCGCATATAGCGCGAGTTCACCTTCCCCTTTTCCAAGAATGCGTGCAGCATCTCGGACCGAGTGCCGCAATAACACATCATCTACGTCAATTGACGGTTTTGACTTGTCTTCATCTAAGTCATTTGACACGACATCCGTTTTTGTTTCAACAGGCACGGACACATCCTCCTGATGAACGTCCACTTTACGCTCTACCGGTTCTTTCGTGACAAGATCATTCATCGACTCCATAAACGAGAGAAGCAACGTCTCCGTCTCCTGTTTCTCTCGTTCGAGCCGCTCAACCCGTTCTTGTAACGCCTGGACTTGACGGTACCCGAATAAAAAACCGTAAGCAACCAAACAAGCCGTGATCACATATACAATATACACTTGTTCATCTCCTTACGATGTCTTTTCTTCTAAATACGACCGTCCGAGTGCCTGCTTTAACGTCTTCAACGCTTTTGAATGGATTTGAGAAATGCGGGAAGTCGATAATTCGAGCACTTCCCCAATCTCAGTCAATGTCAATTCATCAAAATAAAATAACGATACGACGAGCCGTTCTTTTTCCGATAGATGGTCTACTTCTGTCGCGAGCACATCAATCAACTCTCGTTGAAGGAGTGTGTCTTCCGGTTTTTCGGAGTCCGGGTCGAAGTACGTGACTGACATGACTTTGCCTTCCTCTTGTAACGTCACTGCCTCGTCGATCGATAACATATTAGCAAAATACCCTTCTGCCATCGTTCGTTCGATTTCTGAAACAGGAAGATCACAAGCAAGCGCCAACTCATTCTTCGTCGGAGCGCGATGAAGTGATTGTTCAAGTTGTTCTGCCGCCTGATCGATTTTTTTCACTTTCTCACGAACCGATCGAGGCAACCAGTCTACTTTTCGCAACCCATCGATGATGGCTCCTCGAATTCGAAATGCAGCGTACGTATCAAATTTATTATTATGCTCTGGATCATATTTCATAAGGGCATCGTACAATCCCATGTAACCCAAACTTTTCAATTCGTCGCGTTCGACGCTCTTTGGAAGCGTCACGATCATCCGTTGTACGTGGTAGTGGATGAGAAACTCGTAATGTGCTAGTAATTCGTTTGCTGTATCCATATCACGGTCCGTATTCCAGCGATCCCACAACTGTGTAAGATGAGTCGTCATGTCGATCCCCCCTTATAGTTCTTTCGTACCTACGCTCACCGTCCGAATCGATAAGACCGATGTCGCAACATCGAACTCAATCGTCCGTCCGTTATGACCGCCACAATCTTCGGCCACGAGCGGAATCCGATGAACCTTTAATGCTTGACGAATCGCCTCGGCGTTCCGTTCGCCGATTCGCATCGCTTCATTCTCATATTTGAATTGAAACATTTGTGCCCCACCAGCCATTTTTGCTTGTAACCGCGTCGCTCCCTCTCGTTTGAGAGAACGGACGAGCGTATCGATGGCTGTGTCCGCATATTTTCCTACTTCAATCGCTTGATTCTTCCGCGCAATGGTCGAGTCGGGTAACATGACATGCGCCATCGCTGCCAATTGGAGACGAGTGTCATATAAGATGACACCTACGCACGAACCAAGTCCGGCTGTCCGTAACCGATTCGGTGCCGTCGTTTGTTTCCATTCGGCGATGCCGATTTTTAATACGTCAGCCATTGCCAAGCAACCGTTCTTGAATGCGTTTGAGCGAACCATGTGTTGGTAGGAACAACACATGTCCTGCACTTACTTTTTGATCAATCATAAAGGTCGTATCGATATACAGTGCGGCGTCTTCCTCAGGTTGAACCGATGTGACGACAAACTCGACGATCGATCCCGCCATATCGATTGCGGTTGCCGGTACTTGGATCATGATTGGAGTCTGCAACCAATCACCAAGTGCCCGTGCATACGCACCGCTCATAATATTCCCGATTTCTTCCCAGGCCGATTGTCCGAGTTCATCACCAGATTGGAATGAAAACGGCATGCCGATCAGTGTCGAGACCATCTGTTCGGCGTCCTCAACGGCAAATAAAATAAGTATCATACCACGAATCTCACCGTCTAACTCGAGTAGCACCGAAGCGACATGTCGCTCCGGACCACCAACCCGATCTGGTAAATAGGAGATTGGCTCCATCTCGGCCGAAGAGACCGTGATGTTCACCGGTTTGGCTAACATGGCGGATAAAGCGGTTGCCGCATGTCCAGACCCTATATTTCCCAGTTCCTTTAACAGATCTTGCTCAAACTCACTCAGCATATTGTTCCTCAAACAACGCATTCGCATCGAGAAGCGAGAAGAGTTTGTCTTCCCCTTTAGCGATTGCTGTCAAGTGTGCTGAAATCATGTCGCGACTCGACTCCGGAATCGGTTCAATCCGCACTTCATCACTCTCGACAACTTCATTTGCCCGGTCAACGATAAAGCCCGCGTCCCCTTGATTCAATGATGCGATTAAAATACGTGTCTCATCCGTCGGTTCGATTTCTTCATAACCGAGGCGTAAACGAAGATCGATGACCGGTGTGACGACACCTCGAAGATTAATGACCCCTTTCACGTGTGACGGGGCGTTCGGGACGCGTGTGATTGGCTGAAGTCGCTCGATTGAGCGGACCGACTGCACATCGATTCCGTACGTATTTTCTTCAAGTGAAAAGACTACCCATTTCTGTTCCATCTATATTCCTCCTTAAAAGAGATCGTTACTATCTACGATAAGGGCGACGCGACCGTCACCGAGAATGGTCGCACCTGAGATAGCAGGAATCCCTTCAAGATACGTACCGAGCGGTTTCATGACAATTTCTTGTTGGCCAATCAAATCGTTGACGACGACACCAACGAGTTTGTTACCTTTTCGAACGACGACGACCGGGAATTGGGACTTCGTTTCCGATTCGATTCCGAACATTTCTTTTAAGTAGACGAGTGGAACCAATTGACCACGGAAATCAAACACACGCTCACGATGCGCCGTCAAGATGTCCGCCTCATCAAGTAAGGTCGTCTCAAGAATCGATGACAACGGAATCGCATACGATTCCTCGCCGACTTGTACGAGCATGGCCGAGATGATGGAGAGGGTGAGTGGCAAGCTGACTTGGAATTTCGTCCCTTGTCCCGCTACCGTCTCTAACGAAACGACACCACCGAGCGACTCAATTTTATTTTTGACGACATCGAGGCCGACACCACGACCTGAAAGGTCCGTCACCACATCTGCTGTCGAGAACCCTGGGGCGAAGATCAACATCGCCAACTCATTCTCAGTCATCATGGTCGCCTCTTCATCTGAAATGACACCACGCTCCAACGCTTTAGCACGAACTTTGTCGACATTGATCCCTGCGCCATCATCTTCAATTTCGATAAAGACACGGTTCCCGCCGTGATAAGCACGAAGGGCGAGCATGCCTTGTTCCGGCTTTCCAGCTTGTACGCGAACTTCTGGACGTTCGATTCCATGGTCGATTGCATTCCGAATCAAGTGAACAAGTGGGTCGCCAATCTCATCGATGACTGTCCGATCAAGTTCTGTCTCGGCACCTGAAATATTCAATTGAACTTTCTTATGAATATCTTTTGCGACTGAACGCACCATACGTGGGAAACGATTGAACACTTGCTCGATTGGCATCATGCGAAGTGTCAAAACAAGAGATTGTAGTTCATTTGTACCTCGCTTGATTTTTTCAACCGTTTCATTCAATTCTGGTTGCCCTACCTCTTCAGCAAGTCGTTCCAAACGTCCACGATCGATGATAAATTCTTCAAACAAGTTCATGAGACGATCAATTCGTTCCAAGTTGACGCGAATCGTCTTCGCTTGAGCCTGGGCCGCAACTTGTTCTTTCGTATCTTTTTCTTCTTGGTCTGAAGCTGTCTGCACTACTGGTTCCGGAACTACCGCTTCAGCTGTCACTGCGACTTCTGGTTCGCTTTCTGGCGCTCCTGTGAACACATTGACTTCGACACGTTCCACTTCCGATACTTGGGCGATGGCGTGTTCGATGACTTCCGCAGTCTCTTGTGAGAGGAACAAGACGTCAAACGACAAGTCGAATTGTTCTTGTTCAATTTCTTCTGTCTCCGGATGCGTTCGTACCACTTCGCCTAGTTCTTGAAGGCGATCAAACACCATGTATGCCCGAGCCGCTTTCAAGACGACAGCGTCTGATAGTTTCACAGTAATCTGATACGCCTCAAACCCAGTTTGTTTCGCCTGGTCAATGACCGAGTTTGTGTAAAGGTCAACGTCGAATGTACTCGACTCTTTCGCTTCGGTGACCACGACCTCTTTTCCACCGATGAATGATTGGAAGGCGGCAACCGTTTCAGAAACATCCACGTTTGCTCCTTGTCCCCCGTTCTCGATGTCGGCGATCATGTCTTCCATTTGTTCCATAGCGATGAACATCGTGTCCAACAAGAGTTGGTTGCTTTCTTTTTTACCACCACGAACGAGGTCGAGTGCACTTTCCATCTCATGCGTTAAATTGGCGACGCGTTCGTACCCCATCGTCGAAGACATCCCTTTTAACGTATGTGCAGACCGGAAAATCTCTTGAACGACATCCGCCCCACCCGACTGCTCTAACTTAAGTAACTGTGTGTTGATCGATTGGATATGTTCTTGGGATTCATCTAAAAACAACCCTAAGTATTCGTTCACGTCCATCTTTATTGCCTCCCTGTCGTTATACTCGGTTCCATTGTTTCCGTAAGTTCCCCATCAAACGGTCCATCAAGTGACGTGGTTTTGGAGGCGTTCCCGTAAGCGTTGTCAAAATTCGTTCGAGCCGCCAGCTAATATCACTTTTTCGATTGTATTGATAAAACGGGACTTGTGCGATGACTGCCTTTCTGACTGAAGGGTCATCCGGTAAAAATCCGAGGAATCGAATCGTCTTATTTAAGAACTGCTTGCATGCGACTTCCATCCGTTCGAAACATTGCAGTGCTTCCTCTCCAGACTGAGCTCGGTTTACGATGACGCCGAGTGGTAAGTCGGGATATTGATGATGCACTAGTTTTGTATATGCGTACCCGTCCATGAGCGAAGTCGGTTCCGGTGTTAAAATTAAAAACATTTCGTCACACCCCGCAATAAATTGCAGGGAGGTGTCCGTCGCCCCGGCGCCCATATCGAAGAGGACGTAATCATATGCGGTCAGTACTTCGAGTTCTCGCATGAGAAATTGCATGTCATCATCTGAGAGATGGACGAGTTGGTCTTGTCCACTCCCTCCATGTAATATATCGACACCATGCACATTTTTCTGAACAGCTGCAGCCAATGGAATACGAGCTTTTACGGACTCGATCATCGTTCTCGACTTCATTGCGTTCATCAAGATGTGAACGTTGGCCATGCCAATATCAAAGTCAACGATCAACACCCGTTTTCCGAGCTCCGAAAGGGCGATTGCCGTATTGACGCAAACGTTCGTCTTTCCAACGCCGCCTTTCCCGCTCGCAAAAGCGATGGTCGTCGGATGGACATCATTGATTGCTCTTAAACGCCTTGCTTGGTCCATCTGGCCCACCCTTCTTTCTCAAACAGCCGTTTCGTCAACGCCTCCGCATCTCCTCGAATCAAATCATCTGGCACTTCTTGACCGTCTGTCATCCATGCGACAGGCAGTCCACTCTTTTTCACCATTCGATACATCGCGTGGATGTCACTCGTCTCATCCGCTTTTGTGAAGATGAGCGAACTGAGGGGGAGAGATTCGAATTGGGAATAGATCATGTCCATATCTTTCATTTTGGATGTCAAACTCAATACAAGCGATAGACTCGTTTCCGTGAAGTCATGATGCTCGTGAAACTGTTCCACGTATGCTGGGTCTCGGAAGTTTCGACCTGCCGTATCGATCAATACAATATCTTTTCGGGCAAATAATTGCTTCGCTCGCTTAAAGTCATGAAAGTCATACGCTACTTCAACGGGGATGCTCATGATTTCTGCATACGTCTTCAACTGTTCGATGGCCGCGATTCGATATGTATCTGTCGTAATCAGCCCAACCGTTTTGCCTTCTGTTAATTTGAAATGCGCAGCTAGTTTGGCAAGGGTAGTCGTCTTCCCGACACCCGTCGGTCCAACGAGCATGACATAACGTTTCGCTTCAGGCGGGTCGATAAAGGATGACTTGACTTGCTCATACACGAATCGTTCGGCTACTTCCACAGATTTCGTCGTATAGTAAAGCTCGTTTAACGTCTCTTCCCATGACTCTTCTGCGAACGACTCCGTCGAAAGTAACGCGTCAATGTGTTGCAGTGACGAGTGGAGCCTTGGTGCTGTCCCTCCTACCATACGAGGTGTTGACGGTACTTGAGGTGATGGCGTTGGTGCAGGTGCAGGCGATGACGTCGGATCTGGTTGAACCGAGTCGGGTCGCCTTGG
This sequence comes from Exiguobacterium sp. CH10, assembly GCF_018617635.1. Taxonomy (NCBI): domain Bacteria; kingdom Bacillati; phylum Bacillota; class Bacilli; order Caryophanales; genus Exiguobacterium; species Exiguobacterium sp. CH10. The sequence continues at coordinate 505,836 of NZ_JACSKO010000002.1, read as the reverse complement.
CTTCGTGACCGCCTTCTCTTTTTCGAGTGCGGCGATGACTTCCACTTGTTTCGAAGCGAATAAACCAAACCATCCGGTCTTCACTTGCCGCGAATTGAGGATGACCGCTTCATCACCTAGCTCTTGCTTCACTTTCGTCATCGCCTCAGCCATCGTTTTCGCTGTAAATTTTTTAATTTGCATTTAAATCACCCCAATACTTTTCACTTCGACGGAACTGAGTAACTCGTTATAGGCCAAAACAGGCACATCTGGATAGTATCGTTCGAGCAACTGTCGGACGAACAATCGAATCGTTGGTGAGCATAAAATCACCGCTGACGCACCGTAGCGTTCGAACATCGACAATTGTTCTCCCGTACGCTCGATGATCTCGCGCGCCTGCTCTGGGTCGAGCGCCAAATAGTTCCCAAACTCGGTCTTCTGTACGGCATCTTGGACGGTCTGTTCCGTCTGGCCACCTAACGTAACCACATACAATGGACCTTCTGGTGGCTTGACTTGGTCGGTCAGCTGACGTGACAATCCTTGGCGACAATATTCCCCGAGGATTTCTGCATCTTTCGTCACCTTTCCGTAGTCTGCCATCGTCTCGAACAAGAGAGGCAAGTTTCGAATCGATACGTTCTCTTGTAATAAGTGACGTAGCACTTTTTGAATTTCACCAATCGAGAGGACTGAAGGCGTTACATCTTCTACAAGAACCGGATGGGTTTCCTTCAAGTGCTCGACGAGTTGTTTCGTTTCTTCACGACCGAGTAAATCGGCGGCATGTTTTTTCAGCGTTTCGGTCAAATGTGTCGCGACAACGGATGGTGGGTCTACGACCGTATACCCACTCATTTCAGCTCGCGTCCGTGTCTCCTCATCAATCCAAAGGGCAGGAAGTCCGAATGCCGGTTCCGTCGTTTCAATTCCATATACTTCTGGGTCTTCAATCCCTGGGCTCATCGCCAAGTAGTGGTCGAGTAACAACTCCCCTTCTGCAACGACGTTTCCTTTCACCTTGATGCGATACGCGTTCGGTGAGAGTTGTAAATGGTCGCGAATACGAACTGTCGGCAAGATGAAGCCGAGTTCGAGTGCAAGCTGACGACGAATCATGACGACACGATCTAACAAGTCACCGCCTTGTGACTCATCCGCAAGAGGAATCAAGCCGTATCCGAACTCGAATTCAATCGAATCGATTTGTAAGAGCGAGACAACAGATTCTGTCGGAGCCATCGAAGGTTCTTCTTCCATGATCGGTTCCTCCGTCGCCTGCCGGATGTTTCGTCGCATCGTATAAGCTCCGAAGAACGCCGTACCTGCGATGATCATCGTCACTGGAATAAGTGGAGGTGACACGAATCCGAGCAAGAAGACGATGCCGCCTGCGATATAGAGAAGCGATGGGTTTTGACCGAGCTGGTCGATGACATCCTCCCCTAAATTGCCGTCTGAGACGGCACGGGTCACGATGATCCCGGTCGCCGTAGAAATCAAGAGTGCCGGGATTTGACTGACGAGTCCGTCCCCGATCGTCATGAGCGAGAACGTTTGGAATGCCTCCCCGACCGGTAGTCCCATTTGAACGACGCCGATAATGATCCCGAAGATCAAGTTAATCGTCACGATGATGATCCCGGCGATAGCATCCCCTTTGACGAACTTGGATGCCCCATCCATCGAACCGTAGAAGTCCGCCTCACTTTGAATTTTACGGCGACGCATCTGCGCTTCCTTGTCATCAATCAATCCGGAGTTCAAGTCAGCATCGATGGCCATCTGTTTCCCTGGCATCGCATCGAGCGTGAAGCGGGCAGATACCTCAGATACACGCTCGGCACCTTTCGTGATGACAACGAACTGAATGATGACGAGGATCAGGAAGACGACGAATCCGACAAGGACATTTCCTCCGATGACGAAGTCACCAAACGTCGCAATGACTTCCCCTCCATACCCGTTTGAGAGGATCGAGCGGGTCGTCGATACGTTCAATCCGAGACGAAACAACGTCACAATCAATAAGAGAGAAGGGAATACGGAGAAGTCGAGCGCTTCTCTGGCATTCATCGCCACAAGTAAGATCATGAGGGCGATTAAAATATTTACGATGATTAAAAAGTCTAATAAAAAGCCCGGTAACGGGATGATCAGCATGATGACAATCATCAAGACACCAATCAAAACTGCAAAGTCTTTCGCTTTTACTGCCAACACATACTCCTCCTCAAGACGGTTGCTTCATTTGATAGACGAACGCGAGCACTTCCGCGATTGCTTGATAGAATGATTCGTCTACCACTTCTCCAATATCGATTTGGGCGTAAAGCGCCCGTGCGAGCGGTTTGTTCTCGACAATCGCCACATCGTGCTCTTTTGCGACATCTCGAATATGAAAGGCGACTCGGTCGACCCCTTTTGCGACAACGAGCGGCGCAAAATCTTTCGTGTCATCGTAGCGGATGACGACCGCGTAATGGGTCGGGTTCGTGATGACGACATCGGCATTCGGGATTTCTTGCATCATCCGTCGCATCGCCATTTCCCGTTGTTGTTGCTTAATCTTGGATTTGATGAGCGGGTCACCTTCTGAGTTTTTATACTCGTCTTTAATGTCTTGCTTTGACATTCGAATCGATTTTTCGAAATCAAATCGTTGGTAAAAAAAGTCGAGTAATGCGAGTGCGAGCAAGGCGACACTCACCCAGAGCCCAAGCTCAATCGTGATACCCGCGAGCGCGACGATGGATTCTCGAATCTGCTCGACGGCCATACGGGACAATTCTTTTTGGTTTTGCCAAAGGACAGCGACAGCGGTTGTCAGGATGATTAAAAATTTGAATAAGGACTTTAAAAATTCGACGACCGCTTTCATGCTGACGATCCGTTTCACCCCTTTAATCGGGTCGATTCGTTCGAGCTTTGGCTGAATCGCTTCTAACGAAAATAGCGTTCCAACTTGTAGATAATTGATGAGAATCCCAAAGACGACAGCAACGATAAAGAACGGTGCCAAAATCAGTCCGACTCGAAGCATTAAGTCGATGACCATCCCCGACATGCCCTCAGATACATTGAATAGTAAATATTGCGGGCTAAGTAAATCCCCGATTAGTGAAAGTAGCTGTTGCCCGATGAATGGTCCGAAGAATGACAGCATGAGAAACATGGCAAAGAGTGCGAATGCCCCCGTCAAATCAGCAGATTTGGCGACTTGCCCTTTCTTTCGTGAGTCTTCTCGTTTACGTGGTGTCGCTTTTTCTGTTTTTTCACCTGCAAAAAACTGCAGATTGACCGATAAAGGATATAGAGGCTTCTTCATGAGGCATCTCCTAGCATGAGCATAAAGTCGCGCATCACTTCTTGTAACAATGGAATGAACTGACTAATTCCTGTCAATGTCAATCCCATTAACAACACCATGACGGCAAATCCAGCAATAAGTTTGAAGGAAAAGCCGATTGCAAAGATATTGAACTGTGGTGCTGATTTTGCTAAAAATCCAAGTGCCAAATCAACAAGCAGTAATGATGCCATCATCGGTAAGGCCAGCTGCAAGGCCACCATCATCGTCATCGTGACGACTTTCACCGCCATCATGAGTGAGGCTTCCGTGAAATTAATCATCGGTTGACCGGGTGGATAGATTTGAAAACTGTAATAAATGCCGTCAATCAGGAGTAAATGTAAATTACTCGTCAATAAAATAAACAAGGTAAATATATAATAAAATCGTCCAATGAGTGGAGACTGTCCGCCAAACATAGGATCATATGCGGAAGCCATCGCTAATCCGAGTTGAAGATCGATGACCCCTCCGGCAATTTGTGGAGCGAAAAAGAGGATGTTAATCAATAGACCGAGTAACAGTCCAATCATGACTTCATAGACTACTTGAAGGACGAAAGCATTCGTCATCACGATTGGCTCAGTCAATGTGAACATCGCGTAATACGCTAAGAATGCACTGAACCCGACGCGATGCATGACCGGCAACTGCCTCGTCGAGAACAGAGGGACACTGACAAAAAAGCCAGAAAGTCGCGCAAACGTCAGACCGTACATACTGATGAAGTCGACCACATTCATTTCGAAGCGACCTCGACCATCAGCTCAAAAATCAATCGAGTGAACCCTTCAATTTGTTGAAGCATCCACGGTCCGAAGATGACAAGACCGATGAAGACCGAGATAATTTTTGGAACGAACGAAAGCGTTTGTTCTTGAATTTGAGTCGTGGCCTGTAAAATCGAGATCACGAGACCGACAATCAGTGAAATGAGTAGCAATGGCATTGAAATTTTTAATAATGTCCACACACTCTCTGTTGCCAAGTAAATGACCATTTCTTGTGTCATGTCCGTTCCCCCTACATACTTCTAAGCAATGATTCCACAATCAAGTGCCAGCCATCGACCAATACAAATAACAATAATTTAAACGGCAATGCGATCATGACCGGTGGTAACATCATCATCCCCATCGACATGAGGACACTCGCGACGACCATATCGATAATTAAAAATGGCAAGAAAATCATGAAACCGATTTGGAAGGCTGTCTTCAATTCACTGATCGCATACGCCGGAACGAGAGCGAGAAGCGGTACATCATCAAGTGATTCAGGTTGCTCGTAGTTCCCATACTTCAAAAAGAGTTGTAAATCTTCTTGTCTCGTATACTTCGACATAAATTCCTTCATCGTCCCACTCGCTTCATCAAACGCCTCATCTTGTGAGATTTTGTCATCGAGATAAGGTTTTAACGCGTTCTCATTCAAATCAGAGAGAACGGGGGACATGACAAACAATGTAATGAACAAGGCCAATCCGACAATCAACTGGTTTGGCGGTGTCTGCTGTGTACCGAGCGCTGGCCGAATGAAAGATAGTACGACGACGACACGTGTGAAGCACGTCATCAAAATTAAAAAAGAAGGTGCAAGTGTCAATAACGTCAATAAAATTAAGAGTTTGATGGATGTGGAAGTACTGTCTGGTGTTTCTAAATTAATTAATTGCTCAAACGTTGTCATGACTTCTTCCTCACTTCTTCTAATTGAGCAAGTTGTTTCTTAAATGTATCCAAAAATGCATTCGAATTCGCCGTTCGGAGTGATAAAGGCTCTGACTGTTCTTCATCCATCGTTTCCGCATCGAGACGATCAATCAGTTGAATCGATTCCCCGACACCGAGGACATAGACCTGATCCCCGAGTTTCACGAGTTGGACGGAACGGTCTTTTCCGAGTGGGACGCCTCCTAGATGTTTCATATGCTGAGTCGCTTTCACACCTTGTGTTTTGGAACCGAGCCAACGCATCAAAACGATGAAACCGCCGACCACGACTACGAGACTCAACACGACTTTCACGCCATTCCCAATCGTTGACGCTGTCGTTGGAACGTTACTTTCCAATTCTTCTGTCTGTTTTTGCTCGAATTGTTGGTCTACGGTGGCGGCCTCAACCGTGGTCGGAATATAAAGCCCGACCACGAGAAGAATAATCAACCACCATTTCTTCATTGTGCGACCGTTTTAGAAACCGCTTCGATGACGCGCTCTGCGTTGAACGGCTTGACGATGAAGTCTTTCGCACCTGCTTGAATCGCATCGATGACCATCGCTTGTTGTCCCATCGCTGAACACATGATGACTTTTGCGTTCGAGTCAAAACTACGGATCTCTTTCAATGCTGCGAGTCCATCCATCTCTGGCATCGTGATATCAAGTGTGACGAGATCCGGTGTGAGTTCACGATATTTCACGACCGCGTCAGCTCCGTTTTCTGCCTCACCTACTACGTCATATCCATTCTTAGTCAAAATATCCTTGATCATCATACGCATGAACGCTGCGTCGTCTACTACTAATACTTTTGCACTCATTCTAATTTCCTCCTTAAACGATTCCGATCCGCTCATGCGGTTGAATAATTTCTGTTACACGTACCCCAAAGTTTTCTTCAATGACGACTACTTCTCCTCTAGCAATCCGTTGTTGGTTAACGTAAATATCAACCGGTTCGCCTGCTAGCTTGTCGAGTTCGATGATCGAACCTTGTGATAGCTCGAGTACTTCCCGGACAGACTTTTTCGTTCTGCCTAATTCGACGGTCACGTTCAATGGAACGTCATACAGTAATCCTAAGTTTGCCGGCACGGACTCTTGCGGAGCCGGTGATTGGAGCGGCATGAATTCGGCTTGGCTTACCGCGACCTCTGGCATCGATTTTTGTTTTTCCGGTTGTGCTTGTGGTTGCGCCTGTGGTTGCGCTTGGGGCTGAGGTTTAGGCGCCTCGGCTTTCGGCTGCTCTTTTACAGGCTCTGCAGCTTGTGCCTCCCCGGTTGCTTTCATCAATTCGTCTACCAACTGTTTTCCGAATTGAATTGGTGCAATTTGAACAATTGTCGAGTCAATCAATGTACCGACTTTGAGATTGAACTCAATCAGCACCATCGTCTCCCAAAGTTCGAGGCGGTCGATAATGGTTTGATTTTTCGTCGCATCAAACACCTCGACAAGTGGTGGAGAGATGTCAATCTTCTTCGAGAACACCGTCGATAAAGATGTCGCGGCTGCACCCATCATCTGGTTCATCGCTTCTTGAACAGCCGATAAGCGAATCTCATCAAGGCTTTCAGGATCGACGTTCTCTCCCGTTCCACCTAACATGAGATCAGAGATGATGGCCGCATCTTCGCGAGTCAAGACGAGGACGTTTTCACCCTTTATCCCTTCCGTATAACCGACACGTAACGCCACATGAGGCGTCGGATAACGTTCACGCAACTCTTCGATTCTCACTTCACTGACAACCGGTGTCGTAATTTCTACTTTTTGTTGTAGCAACGTCGACAATGCCGTTGCAGAATTCCCAAACGAAATGTTTCCGATTTCCCCAAGAGCATCGCTTTCCATCGAATCTAGGTGCTCTTCTTTTTCCGCCTTTGGCGTCGGCGTACTGTCGCTTGTCCCACGTAGTAACGCGTCAATTTCATCTTGTGACAGCATTTCACTCATTGCTCTTCCTCCTTCACACGGTGAAGCACCTGAACCGCCATCCGCTTCCCGCTCACACCGACTTGCCCTTTAAATACTTTATTCTCCCCTACCATGATGGATAGAGGTTCTTTTGCCACTTGATCGAGTGCCAAGCAGTCCCCAACTTCAAGGTGCAACAGATCACCAAACGTGATTGTCGTCTCGCCAAGTAATGAGACAACCTCGACAGTCGAATTCATCAACTGTGCTTTGAGTGGTTCTTTGCTCGACTCACTCGCATTGCGACGATTCGCTTCCTGCATCCAGTAATGACTCGACAACTTCGACAAGACCGGTTCGATTGTCACGAACGGAAGACAAACGTTGATTGTTCCGCTCACTTCACCGATTGTCACCCCAATCGAAATGAGGACGACCGTCTCGTTTGGTGAAACGAGTTGGAGAAACTGCGGATTCACTTCCACTGCAGACATTTCCGCCTTGATTTCCGCAATCGATTCCCATGCGTCCCCATACGTTGAAAAGGCACGCTTATACAATTGCGTCAAAATGCGCATCTCGATTTCTGTGAACGATTCAATTTTGTCCATCTCGACACCCGGACCGCCGAGTAGACGATCGAGCATCGCATAAGAAATGTTCGGATTGACCTCGATGATGAAGCGTCCGTTTAACGGTGGCGCTTCAATCAAGTTAATCATCGTCATACTCGGGATAGAATGAATGAATTCATCGTACGGTAATTGTTCGACCGAATTGACGGAAAACTGAACATATGTGCGAAGTTGGGCCGAGAAGAACGTCGTTAACATGCGAGTGAAATGCTCGTGAATTCGAGTCAAACTGCGAATCTGATCTTTTGAAAATCGGACGGCTCGCTTGAAGTCGTATTGCCGAACTTTCTTTTCTTCCTCTTGTGCAAGAAAGGAATCCGCTTCGACATCCCCACTGCTTAGTGCAGATAGTAAGGCATCAATTTCTTGTTGAGACAGTACTTCTCCCATGATGCCACCTCACTGAATAATTTTCTTCGTCATATAGACGCGTTGGACTTCACCTTCTTCAAGCAGTCCATTAAGTTGTTCTCGTAGTGTCTGTTCAAACTTTTGCATATCTTCTTTTGTTGCCAACTGTGTTTTTGTCATTCCAGCCAAATCCCCGAGAATGACGTTGTGTACTTGAAATTTGCGTAACTCTAGATTCTCTCTTGTTTCCAAAGAATCTGTGACAATCGTGAATTGAACGTTGATGAAACGCTCATCTTGAATGTTTGTCGTCATGTCATCGGTCGTGAAGCTTCGTTCCGCCAATTCTTCGGCAGTAACCGGTTTCGTTTTAGCGGTGACGTTATCCCCGAACACGTATTTATATGTCATGAAGCCGGCTCCGCCCATGACAAGTAGGACGACTAGTAAGATGATGACAACCTTCAGGCCGCCACCTTTTTTCTTTTCTTCTTCACTCATCTTCTTCACCTCTTGTGAACATCGTTCCGACTAAACCGATTGAGCGGTAAAAGGCTTCAGTTCGTTCAATGATTTGATCTTTCGTTTCTTTCACGAGATACGTTTTGCCATTAAATAATTGGATAATCGTGTCGGGCTCTGCTTTCACCGTTTCGATGAGCAAAGCGTTGAGCACGAATTCCTCACCCCGAAATGCTGTGACGCGAATCATCAGCGTTTCAAGTTGACGAGTTCTTGAAGAATCTCGTCTGACGTTGTAATGATTCGTGTGTTCGCCTGGAAACCACGTTGTGCCACAATCATTTCCGTAAACTCTTCAGAAAGGTCGACGTTCGACATCTCAAGAGCACCTGAAACGAGGTTACCTCGTCCTAAATCACCAGCTGCCCCGATGAGTGGGTCGCCTGAGTTTTGAGATTGTAAGAAGTTGTTGGCACCGACTTTTGATAGACCAGCGTTGTTGCTAAAGTTTGCCGTCACAATATAGCCTGCTGTCTGAAGTGCACCGGCTGCATCGACATAACTGACTTGACCATCTTTTCCAATCGACAATGAACGTGCATCTGTCGGAATCGAGATTTTACCGTAAGCTGTCGATCCTGCCACGGTGTCAGGAATATTCCCAGTCAAGTTTGGAGCTGGAAGGTTAGCCGCAGGTTTTGCACCCGTTCCTAATAAGTATGTTCCTTCACCAGTCACCAAGTCACCGTTATTGTCCGTGTAAAAGTTACCGGCACGCGTGTACTGCGCTTGTCCGTTGACGATTGTGACGAAGAAGCCTTCACCCGAGATACCGACGTCTAATGCACGTCCCGTATTTTGCATCGCCCCTTGGTTGTAGACGTTATCGACAGTAGCCATCGTGCCCCCAAGACCGACCTCTTTCGGGTTAATCCCTCCTGCCGTTGTCCCGTTCCCGCCTGACGCACTACCGACTTGTTGACTAACCAAGTCTTTGAACGTGACACGTCCCTTTTTGTAACCGAACGTGTTGACGTTCGCAATGTTGTTCCCGACGACGTCTAGCTTAGATTGAAAGTTCTTCAGTCCACTGATTCCTGAGTACATTGCTCTTAACATAATAATTTCCCCCTATGCTTATTTGATGGACGTGATATCGTACACGCTGACCGATGTGCCGTCTTCAAGGTCGGCCATGTATCCAGTTAAATCAGATCGTGAAATCGAGACGACACGACCTGAGTCTTTTGTCGTTTCTTCACTCGATTCCGAACTATAGTCAATCGTTTTACCGATCATGCTACTGAATTCAGAAATCGAGGCCATATGACGGTCAACCAAAACAGAATCAAGTTGCTTCGAAATCGTTTGCATTTGTTCTAGTGAAGAAAATTGCGCCATCTGAGCGATGAACTCACGGTCTTCCATCGGTGACATCGGGTCCTGGTTCGCGATTTGAGCGAGCAGCAACTTCATAAACATGTCTTTGTCATATTGATTCGTCACTTTCGGAAGTGACTGGTCTGGCAATGTATAGTCATTCGTCTTCGATTGGATGCTCGTCATCTTCAGACCCTCCTTTAGGCTGTTCCTGCGGTTGCTCTTGTTCCGGTTGATCGGAACCATCTGGCATCGTCGACTTCGCATCTAGTGCTTGTTGTGTCAAGTTGACCTCGACACGAACGTTTTGGGAATGAGGTGTCAGCGTTTGTTGCAACTGCTGAACTTGTGACTGAATCAGTTGCTTCGCTTCTTGATTGCTTGCAAACAACTTCACGACAAGTTCCCCATTCTGCCGCTCTAGCTTGACGACGAGTTCTCCTAGCTGCTCTGGATAAAGTCGTACCGTAAACACTTTCGAGCCATCCGCTCCACTTTGAAATGGTGCTTTTTGAAGTGCTGCCTCAATTCTTGCCTGTAAGTTTTCAGGTAAGGAGCCTTTCGAGGCATACATGACAGTCTCTACATCAATCTGTGGTCGCGACCAGTTCAAGCCTTTCGGTAACCAATCCACGCTACTTGATTGAGGAAGTGCTTTCGTCGATTTCATGGTTTCAACTTGAGGCATGACGGGAATTTCTTTCGTATTGCCAGTTGGTCCATTAAATTGTGCGATCACCCGCTGAATCGTTTGAACATGCTTTCCAAGTTCTTGATTCGGAACAGGATGTGTCACAAGTGTTTTCGCAGACGGATCTGCTTGTTGAATGATGCCACTAATTGAACCGATTGTTTGAGCAAGGATGAGGGGCCCCTCCTCAACATTGCTAGACGGCATGGACAGGTGCCCGAGTACGCCTACATATGCATCCATAAACGTTCGATATGCATCTTGAGGAAGTGATTTGAGCCATTTCAGTGTTTCAGGTTTTTGAAACCATGTTTCAAGTTCCTGAGCCATTTTTTCGAGGTCGACGAGTTCTTCAGATAACACGCCCTCTTCAAGTTTAGGAATTTCCCCCTGCTCGCCAGAGGCTTGCATTGGCGCAAGCATGGCAGATAAAAGGCTTAAGAAACCGCCTGTTCCCTGCGATTCGCCTTCTGCCACTCCGGTACGAGTCGTCGAACCTTGAATGGCTTGTGATAGTAAAGCAATATTCAATGTAGGTCCTCCCTTCCCATATTCATTGGAGAAGCTGTGTCACAACTGCAGCTTGTTGCGCATTCATCCTCCCTAAAATATCAGCCTGTTGCTTCGGTGATAATTCTTTTAACAGTTCAGCCACTTGGGGACTCTCTAGTTCCCCCATAATGGCCGCAGCTTGTTTGGCAGACATCTCTTCATACACACTGGAAATGTCAGATGAATTTTCCTCTTCCGTTGTGGCCGCTGCAAGTTCGGAGACAAGTCGGTCACGTTCTCGTATTAAATCGGTGATCTCTTCTTGTCTCGCTTTCACTTCATTCGTCAGTTCCACATTTTCATTTCGAAGTTTTTCAATCTCACTGTTTGCTGCTTTCAACCGGTTCGTGGCGTCACTGTCGATGCCCGTCACGTTCACTTTCGCTTCAGACGTCTCAGGCGTTTCTGATGACTTTTCTTCCTCGCTAACTGGTAGGAATGGTACAGATAAAAGTGGACGATCCATCGCATAGTTCATGACGACCATTCCGCCGACTAAAATGAAGATTGCCGGGATGAGGACCAACGCCACAATCATTTGTTTGCCTCGTTTATTGTTCTCTTTTGCCATGCTACTTCCCTTTCCCATGATGAATCACAGCGAGTTCGTCCATCATTAGTTGCTCTGTGAGTTTTGCCGCTGACATCTCTTGTAAACTGACCTTTTCATGTAGCGTCACATATTTCTTTTCTTCCACTACTTTCCCAAGCAGTCTTTCTTGCGACGCATGATAACGATTGCGTGCTTGTTGAACAACGAGCTGTTGCGTTTCGATTTGACGCTTCACTTGCTCACGCGTTTTTTCTCGGTACTGAGACATGAGTAAATCAATATACCCTTGCTGCTCATCTTGATGTTTAATCAATGACTCATACATGAGGAGAAGGTCATACAACGCTTCCATTTCCGTTTCGAGTTTCGCCTTGAAGCCTCTAACTTCTGAAGCAGCATCTTCTTTCTCATGTTCAGCAATTGGCATGATTCGTTCTAAAATAAGTCTGTTCATGATTCACCTCGCGCAATGTCTGACAAATGAGTCATCGTTTGTTGGAATGCTGCGTCTTCATCGATTGATTGTTTCAAAAATGTCAATAAGTATGGATACTTCTCGATTGCGGTGTCAATCGCTGGATTCGACCCTTTTTTATATGCGCCGATGTTAATCAAGTCCTCGGCATCGATATATGTCGCCAGCCAACTCCGAAACGTTTGTGCGGCTTCACGATGTGATGGCGAGACGATTTGGTTCATGACCCGACTGATTGACTTCAATACATGAATCGCAGGAAACTGTCCACGGTTTGCAAGCGCGCGATCCATGACAAAGTGTCCATCTAATATCCCACGCACCGCATCGGCAATCGGTTCGTTCATATCGTCACCATCGACGAGGACCGTATAAAATGCTGTAATCGATCCAGTCGCCGCCGTCCCGCTTCGCTCTAACAATTGCGGGAGCATCGCAAAAACAGACGGTGTATATCCTTTCGATGTCGGTGGTTCTCCCGTCGCGAGCCCGATTTCTCGTTGGGCCATTGCAAAACGTGTCACCGAGTCCATCATGAGCACCACTTCTTTGCCTTGATCACGAAAGTATTCGGCGATTGCGGTTGCGGTATATGCCCCTTTCAATCGGACGAGCGGGGGTTGGTCGCTTGTCGCCACAATGACGACAGATCGGGCCATCCCTTCTGGACCAAGCTCTTTTTCAATGAATTCCTTTACTTCCCGACCACGTTCCCCAATTAAGGCGATGACGTTAATATCTGCCGAGGAGCGTTTGGCAATCATTCCGAGTAACGTGGACTTCCCGACCCCAGAACCGGCAAACAACCCAACACGTTGCCCTTTTCCTACAGTCAGTAGACCATCGATCATACGAACACCAGTCGACAAGGCATCTAAAATCCTTGGACGATTCAACGGGTTTGGCGGTTTACGTTGGACATCATACCGCTTACCTGTCACAAGTCGTTCACCCGACAAAGGACGTCCTAAACCGTCGAGCACTTGTCCAATCAATTCTTCACCGACAGGGACTTGAAGCATCTTCCCGGTTCCTTTTACTAAACAACCGGGTGCAATCTGTGTCGTTTCACCGTATGGCATGAGAAGGACGCGCTCTTCATTAAAGCCCACCACTTCCGCTTCGACCGACTCATTTGAAGGGAGCATGATGAAACATCGCTCCCCGACAAATGCACTCGGTCCATTTGACTCGATCATCAACCCTACGACCCGACAAACTCGACCGATTTTGCGAGTAAACTCGCCATCCGTAGACTGTTTGATCGTATCGATGACCTGCTCAATAAGCGCCATCCGCTAAAACCTCCTCGATTTTGGCTTGGATTCTTTCGAAGCTGTACGAAAGGTCGATTTCATTCCCTCGATGTGGTGATTCAATGCGCACGGACGTTTCATCTAAAGAGCCGTCTCCCCGATATTTCAAAGGAGGTGTCTCTTCATCACGCCACAACGATTCAAATCGCTGAATCGAAGCAAGGCGAGTGGGATGAACGAAGATCGTCAACGCTTCTGCATCAATGAGGTGCGCCATCTGTTCTTGAATCATCTCCGCAAACAACGCCTCATCTTTTCGGACAAGATCTGTCGTCACTTGCGCACTTACTGCAATCGCAAGGTCAATGAGTTGGACTTCTGCCTGCTTCCATTTTTCTTGGAACAGTTGTTCGAGTTCAGTGGAGACCGAGTTCAGACGCGTCGTAACGTCTTCAAACTCGGCATACCCATCTTGTCTTCCTTGGAGTAGGCCCGCTTCATAACCTTCTAATCGAGCCTGTTCATATGCTTCTTGTTTGAATCGTTCGAGTTGTTCGATTTCTGTCTGCTGAAACAGTTGAAACGCTTCTTCATCCTGTCTTAATTTCTCATAACGCGACTCGATGACTTGATGATGATCGATGCCTTCAACCGGGTCCGGAATGGATGACTCCAATCGTTTTGATTCAATTCGATGAGGAATATGCGATGTCGCGCGTTGACGTTTGATCACATTAGACAACGATGTCATCTCCCCCACCTCGACTGATCACGATCTCACCGACGTCTTCTAGACGACGAATGATTCCGACGATTCGACTTTGCGCTTCTTCGACGTCACGCAATCGAACAGGTCCCATAAATTCCATATCTTCTTTGAACGTTTCGACCATCCGTTGAGACATGTTTTTGAAGATAATTTGTTTCACTTCTTCTGACGACACTTTGAGTGCTAGCAACAAGTCGTCGTTCGCCACTTCGCGAATGATTCGTTGAATCGCGCGTGAATCGAGCGTAACGATGTCCTCGAAGACAAACATACGCTTCTTGATTTCTTCTGCGAGTTCAGGATCTTCAATCTCGAGTGCGTCAAGAATGGTACGTTCTGTCGTACGATCGACCCCATTCAATACTTCGACGACCGCCTCGATTCCACCCGACTGGGCATAATCTTGCATATCCGTCTGAGAGAGGTTCTTTTCAAGGATTTGTTCGACTTCATGAATAACATCCGGATTAAGTCGGTCCATCGTCGCAATCCGTTTCGCAACTTCCGATTGAATCTCAGGAGGGAGTTCCGATAAGATTTGCCCTGACTTGACCGGCTCTAAGTGAGCTAAAATTAGAGCAATCGTCTGTGGATGTTCGTTTTGAATAAAGTTCAGTAACTGTTTCGGGTCGGCTTTCCGAGCAAATTCGAACGGTCGAACTTGTAAAGTCGATGTCAAACGATGAATCAATGCCATCGCCTTATCTTCACCGACCGCTTTTTCAAGAACTGTTTTGGCAAAGCCGATTCCACCTTGGGTAATGTAGCTTTGAGCCATCGCAAGTTCGTGGAACTCACCGAGAATGCTCTCTTTTTCTTCTGGAGACACCTTTTTGAGTGCTGAGATTTGAAGCGTCAACTGCTCCATTTCTTCTTCCGAAAGATGTTTATAAACATTCGCTGCCACTTCTGGACCTAATGAGATCATGAGCATTGCTGCTTTTTCTCGATTCGATTGTTTGGCATAGTTCACGTTACTCACTCCTCAGACATCCAAGTACGAAGCAGTTTAGCAAACTCTTCTGGATTACTTTCAGCTAATTTTTCTAACTGTTTCTTCTTCACAGCCCCTTCGCCTCGTTCCTCGAGGTCTAGGTCAGGTACTTCATCTTCATATGGAACTTCCCACTCGTTCGTCTCTTCCACTACTTCTTGTTTACGTCTACGCATTGCGAAGAAGATTAAGGCAAGCAAGACGACTGCTCCGGCTGCTGAAGCGTACATCCACCATGGTGTAGGCTGCTCTGCCGTTGCCACCTCTTCTGCTTCAGCGAACGGTCTCGAAACAACGACTACTTTTTGTTCAAGCTCCGCATCTGTGATAGCTTCGTCCGTTTTCGCTAGTGATGTTCGAATGATGGAATACATCATCGTCTCAAGATCACCTTCAAGTTGTGGGTCAATACTCGTTGCGCCGTCTGGTGGTTCTACAATCAATTGCACCCCAAGGTCGCGGATGGTGTATGGTGCATTTTGAATCTGTTTCGTAATGCGATTTACTTCATAATTAATGATTTCATGATTTTTTTCACTTTCTTCTGTGCTGTCACCTGTAGCAGCAGGGAAGTTGATCGTGTCATTCTCACCGGTCCCAGTCGCTTCTGTCGCCGTCCCCGTACCACCTGTATACGCTTCTGCAATTCGTTCAGCCGAAGTCACGATACCTTCCATGCTCTCTTCATTGACTGGCGTGACAAGGTTTTGTTCTTCGGCAGTCTGAGTCGTATCAATATCTGCTGTGACAGAGACAAGAACGCTCCGTTCACCAAGAAGAACAGACAACATCTGCTGAATTTGTTGACGGACGTCTTTTTCAACTTGACGTTTCAGTGCCAACGGATCAGAGGAAGAGCCCCCAGCCACAACGGTTTGATCAAGGTCATAATACGTAAAGTATTGGTCCATGATCGAGATGTTTTCAGGTTTTAAGTTCGGGACACTTTTACTGATTAAATGATAGAGACCTTTGACCGTGTTCGGTTCTAGATTCGTTCCTGCTCCGATATTTAACACGATCGAGGCTGTGGGCTCACCTTGGTCTTCCGCTAAAAAGACAGACTTCTCAGGAAGCGAGATGATGACTTTCGCTTGATTGATCCCTTCGATTTGGGTAATGAGCCGCTCTAGTTCGGTCTGCATCGCACTTCGTTCAATGACCGCCATTTCTCGGTCTGTCGTTCCGAAACCAGCATTCTCACTGAAGAAACTATAGTCGATTGACCCGGATTTGGGGATCCCGGCCGCAGCAAGGCTCACTTTCAATTGGTCGACCATTTCATTTGGCACGTATACACTGACCCCGTTCGAAGTCGCTTTTATTTCCGACTTCACCCCGTCCGCTGTCAGTTTCTCTGTCACTTCTCCCGCTTCTTGCGCGGATAAGTTCGTGTACAAAGGAGCCATATTTGGTCTTGCAAGGAAGAAAGTGAGCAAGAGGGCCGCGATTAAAATGACCGCAATGGAAATCCCCCATATGAGCTTCCGCTTTGCCGGCATCGATTTCAGCGCATCGGTCATCGATTTGAATCGTTCTTTTAATTGTTCATTCATCGCAACTTGTCATCCTCTACAATTAAACTTGCATTCGCATCATTTCTTGATAGGCCTCAACAGCCTTGTTCCTCACCTCGATGGCAAGTTGCATCGCAATCGACGACTCTTCACTTTGAATCATGACTTGATGAAGGTCCGCTTTCCCGACAGCTAAATCTTGACGGGCTTGACTCGTCGCTTGTTGCGTCTCGTTCAACGCATTCATCGCTTCATTCAAATATGACCCGAATTGAGATGGGTTCGTTTTGTTCATTGATGGCGTGATTTCTGGGTTCATCATTTGAATCGGATTAATTTGCATCCTTCGTCACTCCTTATCCTTTTCCAATCTCCATCGCTTTGACGAGCATCGCTTTTGATGCGTTCATCGCGGCGATGTTTGCTTCGTAAGAGCGGGTCGCACCCATAAGGTCGACCATTTCTTTAAGTAGATCAACGTTCGGCATTTGGACATATCCCCGCTCGTCTGCATCAGGATGACTCGGATTGTAAGCAAGCTTATACGGTGCATCGTCCTCGATGATTTGAGCTACCTGGACCCCACCACTGACTGCATTTAACTGTTTACGGAAAGGTGCTTCCTGTAACACCGTCATCTTTCTCGTGTACGGTTGCCACTCCCCATCGACAAGTTTTCCTCGAGTTGTCTGAGCGTTGGCAATGTTCGCCGATACGGTATCCATCCGCAAACGTTGAGACGTTAACGCAGTAGCTGAAATATGAAAACTATCGAACATTCCCATCGATTAACGACCTCCTCGAATAACAGATTTCAATCCACCTAACCTACGATTTAATTGCTCCATCATCGCCTCATACTGGAGTTGATTACGTGCCAGTTCACTCATCTCATAATCTAAATCGACGTTGTTGCCATCACTTCGCATCGCCCCACCTGCCCGATCGACGACAGTAGACTGCGTCGAATCACTCGGACGCCCACCTTGGAGCTTCAGTCGCATCTCGCTTTGGAGCGTCTGTTCAAACACGGCTTGCTTCGCTTTGAAGTTTGGCGTATCGATATTCGAAAGATTATGACTAATCACTTTTTGATTGAGGACTGCATGATTGACGGCTTGCTTAAGTAATTGATAGTCACTACCAATCCAATTCACGGCGTTCACTCACTTTCATATGCTCATTACTGATATATACCTGATTTGGAAATTCTACTATTTCATTGAAACAAATCTGTAACAGTTCTGAAAGATATTTTTTAAAACATAGGTAAATGGCTTCGCATCTTTTTGTCGAATTAACGACAAATCCTGAAAATGATTACTTTTGCACTAAAAAAAACCGCTTTCTCAATTAAGAAAGCGGTTTTTTAGGAACAAAGTCCCTTTTTATAGTGTTTTCAATGGTAAATGCACATCTAAAGTTGTGTTTCAGTTTGATTTCAGTTTTTGCAGTTCAAACAAGAAATTGTCATTTAGTATCTTGATATACGTTCCCTTCATTCCTAGTGAACGGGATTCAATGACGCCCGCACTTTCTAGTTTCCGAAGCGCGTTCACGATGACAGAACGTGTGATTCCCACACGGTCGGCAATTTTGGAAGCAACTAACAACCCTTCGTTTCCGCCGAGCTCTTCGAAAATGTGTTCGATCGCTTCTAGCTCTGAATACGACAGTGAATTGATTGCCATTTGAACGACAGCTTTTTTACGGGCTGACGTTTCAGCTTCTGCTGCTTTTTCACGAAGAATCTCCATTCCTACGACCGTCGCACTATATTCTGCGAGGACGAGGTCATCTTCTGTGAATTCGTTAGCCAATCGACCTAACACGAGCGTCCCTAGACGCTCACCACCACCGATGATTGGGACAATCGTCGTCTTCGAGTTGAGGAACAAATCATGGTTCTCTACAGGGAACGCCGTATATTCGCTATCAATATCAATGTTCGCTGTCGTTTCTTTCACATTGAACAAGTTTGATGCATATGGCTCTGGGAACTGTCGGTCAACGAGAAATGCCTTCATGCGGTCGTTCTCAATCTGTTGTTTAATCGCAAAGCCAAGTAGGCGACCACGACGGCTCACGATAAACGTATTAGATTCAAGCACTTCACGCATTTTATCCGCCATTTCTTTAAAGTCAACATGTGCACTCGCTTCTTGTTGAAGCATCGTGTTTAATTGGCGAGTTTTGTCTAGTAAATTCATAATGTCTATTTCCTCCCTGTATGTGCATACAGAATCTTATAAAATATATTGGCTGAGGTCTCGATCATCCGCAATCGACCCAACTTTAGCTTGTACATAAGCGGGAGTGATCTCCACGCTTGTTTGCGGCATATCTGCCGCTTCAAATGAAAGATCTTCTAACACGCGCTCCATAATAGTATAAAGGCGACGCGCGCCGATGTCATCGGTCTCACGATTGACATGTGTCGCAATTTTTGCGATTTCTTCAATCGCTTCATGCGTGAATCGGACGGTGATTTCTTCCGATTCCAATAATGCGGTATATTGTTTGATTAACGCCTGAGATGGTTCTGTCAAGATTTTGACGAAGTCCTCTTCCGTCAAGCTGTTCAATTCGACACGAATCGGGAATCGTCCTTGCAACTCTGGAATCAAATCAGACGGTTTGGCCATATGGAACGCTCCAGCTGCGATGAAGAGAACATGATCGGTTTTGACCGGTCCGTACTTCGTGACGACCGTTGACCCTTCGACAATCGGAAGGATATCGCGTTGCACGCCTTCACGAGAGACACCAGCATGGTCTTGCGACTTCGTTGCAATCTTATCGATTTCATCGACGAAGATGATGCCCATCTGTTCACTACGCTGCACCGCTTCATCATGTACTTCGTTCAAATCCAGAAGATTTTCAGCTTCTTCCGCTATGAGGAGCGGTCTCGCTTCACGGACGGTCAATTTCCGTTGCTTCCGTTTCTTCGGAACGATTTGTCCGAGCATATCTTGAAGGTTCGATAACCCTTCCATTCCTTGCCCTTGGAACAAATCCATCGTTTGCTTTTCCTCTAGTTCAACTTCGATGACTCGGTCTTCTAGTTCTCCGAGCTCGAGAAGACGGCGAAGCTGTGCCCGGTCATTCTTTGACGTATCCGTTGTGGATTCAGGCTGTTGTGTCTGCCCACCGAACAACGCCTCAAACGGGTTTGACGCACTCGATGTGGCTTTCGCTTTTCCTTGTAAGGCGTCTAGCAATCGTTCTGTCGCTGCTCGCTCTGCCGGCTCTTTCACGTCTTCTTTCTTCTCTTCTTTCACGAGACGAACAGATGCTTCGACGAGATCTCGCACCATCGACTCAACGTCACGACCGACGTAACCGACTTCCGTAAATTTCGTCGCTTCCACTTTGACGAACGGTGCCCCGACTAATTTCGCTAAACGACGTGCGATTTCGGTTTTCCCGACCCCAGTCGGCCCGATCATCAAAATGTTTTTCGGTGTGACTTCATCACGAAGGTCTGCACTTAATTTCTGACGGCGATAACGATTACGCAATGCAATCGAGACAGCCCGTTTGGCGTCCTTCTGACCGATTACAAACTTGTCCAGTTCCGATACGATTTGTCTTGGTGTCAACTCTCGATTCATTCAGCATCGCCTCCGATCGTTTCTACAATGACTTGATCATTCGTATACACGCAAAGCTCACCGGCAATCTCGAGAGCAGCTCGTGCGATTTCTTCCGCTGACTTCTCAGCGGAATGGCGGACGAGTGCACGTCCTGCTGCGAGCGCGTAATTCCCACCCGAACCGATTGCAAGGATACCGTCATCCGGCTCAATCACTTCTCCATTCCCAGAGACGAGCAGTAAATGGTCAGCATCCATCACAATCAATAGCGCCTCGAGTTGCCGTAAGATTTTATCCCCGCGCCACTCTTTGGCAAGCTCGACCGCAGCACGCGGTAAGTTACCGTTATACATTTCAAGTTTCGATTCAAACTTTTCAAACAATGTGAAAGCATCGGCTACGCTACCTGCAAAACCGGCAACGACTTTCCCGCCGTATAAGCGTCTGACTTTCTTCGCTTTATTTTTCATGATGACGGCATTCCCGAATGTGACTTGGCCATCCCCACTCATCGCGCATTGGCCATTGTGTCGAACTGCAAAAATCGTTGTTGCATGAAACATATCGTAACCTCCTACTTTCTTGGATGTGTCGCTTGATAAATCGAACGTAGTCGTTCAGTCGATACGTGGGTATAGCGTCCTGTCGTCGACAAGGACTCGTGACCGAGCAATTCTTGAACGGCGCGCAAGTCCGCTCCCCGCTCCAATAAGTCCGTTGCAAAGCTATGTCGCAACGAGTGCGGGGTCAATGGCTTATGTACCCCACTGTCTTTTCTCAAACGCTTCATGACATACCGAATTTGGTCTGTTGTCATCCGATTCCCTTTTTGACTCAAAAATAATGCGTTTTCCGTCGGGAGTCCGACGTCTTTCCGTATTTCTACATAGCGCTTCAATGCTTGTACGGCATATTGACCGATTGGAACGTACCGTTCTTTCTTTCCTTTCCCCATCACATGGACGAAAGATAAGACATCGTCAAAGGAAGACAGGTTCATTCCACAAAGCTCTGCGACACGGATTCCCGTTCCATACAACACCTCAATGATGGCGACGTCTCTCGCCTGTAAAAAAGGGTCGTTTTGAATAGAAGCCGCCTCTAACAACCGTTCGACTTCGGACGGGACAGCGAACGTCGGCAAGGACTGTCGCTTTTTCGGTGAAGTCAGGTCATGGAACAATGGCTCTCCCCCATGCTCTCTCGTCATATATTTCCCGAACTGTTTGAGGCAAGATACTTTTTGGGACACCGTAGACGCGGCCAACTGTTTCTCATAAAGGACATATAAATAACGCCGCGCCGTCTGTGCATCATAGGGATCTTGATGCGTCGATTGGCAATATGCGGCGTACTGGTCGAGCGTTTGCTCGTAGGAGCGTTTCGTATGAGGAGACAGTCGACGTTCAATTTGGCAGTAGCGTAAAAATGATTGTCGATCCTCTAAGAATCCCATTTTATCGCCTCCTCGATGACACGTAAAAACGCATGTTCTCGT
The DNA here is from genome assembly GCF_018617635.1 of Exiguobacterium sp. CH10. Lineage (NCBI taxonomy): Bacteria > Bacillati > Bacillota > Bacilli > Caryophanales > Exiguobacterium > Exiguobacterium sp. CH10. The sequence goes on along the minus strand of NZ_JACSKO010000002.1, from coordinate 484,129 downwards.
CAAATCGAAATTAGCATAGCATACAGAATGTATGGTGACAATAGATAGTCGTTCAATAATCTGAAAATTTTCAAAGTATGAAACAAAATACACAATTGAAATTTTATTTCAAAACAAAAGAGCCAAAAATTGGCTCTCCTGTTCAAAGGTCCTTAAACTGTTGAATCGTTTCTAAAGCACGGTTAGCGTATCGCTCGTACCGCTCTTGTTTTTTCATTTTCTTCGGGGCATCCTCTAAAGATGGGACCAATCCGAAGTTCGCATTCATCGGCTGGAAGTGCTTTCCGTCAGCCGTGGTGATGTAGTGCGCCATCGAACCGAGCATCGTTTCACGTGGTAAAACGACGAGCTCTTCTCCTGCAATCATCTTCGCTGCATTGATTCCCGCTAACAATCCAGACGCCGCTGACTCCACGTATCCTTCAACACCTGTCATCTGACCGGCAAAGAATAATGTGTCACGCGTGCGCGCCTGATACGTCGGTTTCAACAAGCTCGGTGAATTGATGAACGTGTTGCGGTGCATGACACCGTAACGAACGATATCTGCATTTTCAAGTCCAGGGATAAGACGGATGATACGCTTCTGTTCGCCCCATTTCAAATGCGTCTGGAAGCCGACAAGATTATAAAGCGTTCCTGCTGAGTTGTCCTGACGAAGTTGAACGACTGCGTACGGACGTTTGCCCGTCTTCGGATCTTCCAAACCGACCGGCTTCATCGGTCCGAAGAGAAGTGTCTTCTTCCCACGCTGGGCCATGACTTCAAATGGCATACAACCTTCGAAGTAAATCTCTTTTTCGAACTCTTTCAATGGAACGACTTCTGCCTTGACCAATTCCTCGTAAAAGACGTCAAACTCTTCTTCTGTCATCGGACAGTTCAAGTAAGCAGCTTCACCTTTATCGTAACGCGACTTCAAGTACACTTTTTCGCGATCGATCGTATCGCCATCTAGAATCGGAGCGGCCGCATCGTAGAAGTAAAGATAATCTTCCCCTGTGAACGCTTTGAGCGATGCCGATAAATCCGGAGACGTCAATGGCCCTGTCGCGACGATGACAATCCCTTCAGGAATTTCTTTTAATTCTTCGGTATGCACCGTGACGTTTTCATGGTTCTTCAACTTCTCAGTGATGAATCCAGCAAACTCATGTCGGTCGACAGCAAGGGCGCCGCCAGCTGGGACGCTTGCTGTGTCTGCCGCTTTCAAGATGAGTGAGTCAAGTGTACGCATCTCTTCTTTCAAGACGCCGACCGCGTTTTGAAGGCCGTTCGCCCGAAGCGAGTTCGAACAAACGAGTTCTGCGAATTGATCCGTGTGGTGCGCCGGTGTTTGACGGACCGGTCTCATTTCATACAAATCTACTTGAATGCCGCGCTTGGCGAGTTGCCAAGCCGCTTCGGAACCGGCCAAGCCGGCTCCGATTACAGTTACACGCTGTTGCAACATTAATCCTCCTCTTGCTGATGTACCTCGGTATGGGTACATTTCGTACATTGATATTTCACGCCGTCTTTAATTTTCTTCTCGACCATCAAACTGTCGCACACTGGGCACGGTTTCGCAACCGGTTTGTCCCATGAGACGAACTCACATTCTGGATAGTTCGAACAGCCATAGAAAAGGCGACCTTTTTTACTACGACGTTCCACGATTTGTCCGTCCTTACAGTCCGGGCAAGGGACACCAATCTCAACTTGAACTGGTTTCGTGTTCGTACAGTTCGGGAAGTTCGAGCAAGCCATAAACTTACCGTATCGACCCATCTTGATGACCATCGGTGAACCACAAACTTCACAGTCGATTCCCGCAGGCTCATCTTTCACTTCAATCTTTTCGATTTCTTCTTCGGCACGCTTCAAGCGTTTCTCAAACGAACGATAGATCGGGGCGACGACTTCCGTCCACTCCACTTCTTTATGCTCAATCGAGTCAAGAAGCGTTTCCATGTCGGCCGTGAACTGGACGGTGATGAAGTCATTGAAATATTCATCTATCATTTCAATGACGAGTTCACCGAGCTCGGTCGGAAGGAACTTCTTCTCTTCTAAAACGACATAGCCACGACGTTGAATCGTGTCAAGTGTAGGCGCATATGTCGACGGGCGACCGATACCGAGCTCTTCCATCGCACGGACGAGTCGTGCTTCCGTGTAACGCGGCGGTGGTTGCGTGAAGTGTTGCTTCGGCTCAATCGCTTCAAAGCTGACCGTGTCCTCGACTTCAAGAGGTGGTAACAAGCCCTCTTTCTCTTGATTCGTATCCTCGATATCATCATCTTTCGACTCGATATACACTTTCATGAAACCTGGGAATTTGACGGTCGAGCCATTCGCACGGAAGATCATTCCGTTCGATTCTACATCGATCTTGACGGTATCGAGTACGGCAGGTGCCATTTGGCTCGCAATCAAACGTTCCCAAATCAATTTATAAAGGCGCAACTGGTCACGAGACAAATAAGGTTTTAAAGAAGCAGGGTCGCGGAGTGCCGATGTCGGACGAATCGCTTCGTGTGCATCTTGTGCGTTTGCCGCTTTCTTTTCCTTTTGCTTCTGTGAGGCGACGTATTCTTCACCGAATGTCGATTCGATGTATTCTTTCGCCTCTCCCTTCGCCAAGTCCGAGATTCGTGTCGAGTCTGTACGCATATACGTAATCAAACCGACCGTCCCCTCTTTCTTACCGAGGTCGATTCCTTCATATAATTGTTGGGCGAGCATCATCGTCTTCTTCGCACGGAAATTCAATTTACGCGCCGCATCTTGTTGCAACGAACTTGTCGTGAACGGCAACGAAGCGTTGCGTTTGCGTTCTTTCTTCGTCACGTCGATGACTTTGAATTCGTCGTTGATGGCATCAAGGACGGCTTGAGCGTCTTCTTCCGACTTCAATTCCATCTTTTTCCCATCTTTTCCGTAAAATGAAGTCTCGAACGTTTCCCCATCATGATTCAAGTCGAGCTTGATCGTCCAATACTCTTCTGGGTCGAACGCATTGATCTCGCGTTCACGGTCGATGATCATCTTCACGGCAACCGACTGAACTCGTCCGGCAGATAGTCCTTTTTTGACTTTCTTCCATAATAACGGACTCATTCCGTATCCGACGAGGCGGTCTAAAATCCGTCGCGCTTGTTGCGCATCGACGAGGTCGTGATTGATTTTACGTGGATGTTTAAATGATTCTTTAATTGCATCTTTTGTGATTTCGTTAAAGACGACACGACATTCAGTCGTTTCATCCACGCCGAGAGCGCGAGCCAAGTGCCAGGCAATCGCTTCCCCTTCTCTGTCGGGGTCGGCTGCGAGAAAGATTTTCGTGGCTTTTTTCGCCGCTGTCTTCAATTCTTTCAATACGGGTCCTTTACCACGGATGGTAATATACTTCGGTTCAAAGTCATGTTCGACGTCTACACCGAGTTGACTCTTCGGTAAATCGATGACGTGTCCCATCGAAGCTTTGACCATATAATTCGGACCTAAATAACGTTTAATTGTTTTTGCTTTCGCAGGTGACTCAACGATCACCAAATATTTTGCCATACATCTGCTCCCCTTTTAGAGGTCATTTAAATCCCTACCATAATATTCATGTTCTCACCGGTTTGTCAACGTACAATCCTGAGATCTCGAATAATTTGATCGGAATTCGTCAATGGAATCGCTCCTTCTTCAATCAATCGATTCGGTCCTTCCGCCAGTGGATCAAGCGGTGAACCTGGTACGGCGAACACCGTCTTTCCCTGCTCTAGTGCGTGTCCAACCGTGTTCATCGTTCCGCTCTTTCGTCTCGCTTGTAAGACAACGAGCGTGTCACCGAGACCGCTCACCAATCGATTTCTTTCCAAAAATTGAAATTTTTGAACAGGTGTGTTTGGGGCATACTCACTCAAGAGAATCCCTTGCTTTGGAATCCGTAAGAGCAACTGTCGATTCGCTGCTGGATAGAGGTTGTTCAGTCCAGCTCCGAGCACTGCCACGGTCGGACGATTCTCATTTACTGCATGATGGTGGACGAGACCATCAATGCCAAGCGCTCCACCCGAAACGGAAACAGTTTCTTCTATTAAAGAGTGATAGTGTTGCACTAACGATTGACTAATTCGATTCAACTCACGACTTCCGACCATCGCGGTCGTTCTTTCTTGTAGTACCTCTAAATCTCCATCGTAAAACAAACAGTACGGCGGGTTGGGAATCTCGAGCAAGCGTTTCGGGAACGTTTCATCTTCCCAAGTGACAAATCGATTAAACGATTCGGACGATCGGAGCGCAGAATGAGCTCGCTTCCAGACATGTGAAGAAAAATGAGTGCGATGTGCTTCTAGCGTTCCGTTCAAATAATGATGCACAAACTCAACCGGAATTCGTGCAGCGGCAAACCGAGCTATTGTTTGATTCATCACAATCTCTCCTTTAAAAAAATGAGGGATGCAAGCATCCCTCATGATTCTTATGTCGTCGGTTGACCCGTGACACACGCTTCGTATAGACCTTCATTTTTCAAGACACGAATCAACGTTTCACCGATGACAGCTGGTGTTTCAGCTACTTCGATTCCATTCGCGTTCAACGTCTTAATCTTTTCAGCAGCCGTCCCTTTACCACCTGAGATGATTGCGCCGGCATGTCCCATACGTTTGCCTTCAGGAGCCGTCTGTCCGCCGATGAAGCCGATGACTGGTTTCGTCATGTTCGCTTTCACCCATTCAGCCGCCTCTTCTTCAGCCGTTCCACCGATTTCCCCGATCATGATGACAGCTTTCGTGTCCTCATCTTCGTTGAACGCCTTGAGCGTATCGATGAAGTTTGTTCCGTTGACTGGGTCTCCCCCGATTCCGACAGCTGTCGATTGACCGATTCCTGCCGTTGTCAACTGATGAACCGCCTCATACGTGAGCGTTCCAGAACGTGACACGATTCCGACATGCCCTTTCGTATGAATATAGCCAGGCATGATTCCAAGTTTTGCTTCTCCTGGAGTGATGATTCCAGGACAGTTCGGTCCAATCAAACGAGCCGGCTTGTCTTCGAGATAGCGTTTCACTTGGATCATGTCCACTACAGGAATGCCTTCAGTGATACAGATGATGAGTTCGATGCCACTGTCCGCTGCTTCCATGATTGAGTCAGCTGCGAAAGCTGGTGGTACGTAGATGATCGATGCGTTTGCACCAGTCGTCTCGACCGCCTCAGAGACTGTGTTGAAGACTGGAACGTTGTCGAGAACAGTCGTACCACCTTTACCTGGTGTTACCCCGCCGACTAATTTCGTGTTATAAGCAAGCATCTGTTCACCATGGAACAAACCTTGCTTCCCTGTAATCCCTTGAATGATGACTTTCGTATCTTTATTCGCCCAAATACTCATGTCGTTTCCCCCTTATCGAACAAGTGCTGCGATTTTTTCCGCACCGTCAGCCATCGAGCTAGCTGTCGTGATCGCAAGTCCAGATTCATCGAGAATGCGCTTCCCGGCATCAACGTTCGTTCCTTCTAAGCGAACGACGAGTGGCAAGTCGAGTCCGATTTCTTTCGTAGCTGCGACAATCCCCTCTGCGATGATGTCACACTTCATGATTCCACCGAAAATGTTAACGAAGATTCCTTTGACTTGGTCATCAGACAAAATCAATTTGAACGCTTCTGTAACTTTTTCTTTTGTCGCACCGCCACCTACATCGAGGAAGTTAGCGGGTTCAGCGCCGTAATGTTTGATGATATCCATCGTTGCCATCGCAAGGCCTGCACCGTTGACAAGGCAACCGATGTTTCCATCAAGTGCGATATAGCTGAGGTCATGTTTTGATGCCTCGACTTCACGTGGATCTTCTTCCGTCGTATCACGAAGCGAAAGGATATCTGAGTGACGATAAAGTGCGTTGCTATCGAAGTTCAACTTCGCATCGAGCGCGATGACGTTTCCGTCTTTCGTCGTGACGAGCGGGTTGATTTCCGCGATTGTGCAATCTGTCTCGACATATACTTTGTACAACTTCATGACCATGTCACTGAACTTGTTCACAAGTTTCGTCGGGACTTCCATTTTGAATGCGAGACGACGTGCTTGGAATGGACGCAAGCCCACAACCGGATCGACGATCTCTTTATGAATCTTCTCAGGTGTATGTTCAGCGACTTCCTCGATGTCCATACCACCTTCTGATGAACCCATGATGACAATTCGGCCGATCGAACGGTCAAGCACGAGTCCTAAGTAAAATTCTTGGTCAATCGCAGAACCTTCTTCGATATAGAGACGCTGGACAACTTTTCCTTCCGGACCTGTTTGGTGTGTCACGAGCGTTTTTCCGAGAATCTCTGTCGCGTATTGCTTCACTTCTTCATCTGTCTTCGCAAGTTTGACGCCACCTGCTTTACCGCGGCCACCTGCGTGGATTTGAGCTTTTACAACTTTCAACTCACCGTCAAGCTTAGCAGCTGCTGCTACAGCTTCTTCAACAGTAAAGGCTGGATAACCCGTCGGAACGGCTACCCCAAACTCTCTTAGCAATTCTTTCGCCTGATACTCATGGATATTCATATGTTTTCCCCCTTAGTCCCCTTTAATATCGGCACGTCTATTGTAACGAAAAACTGAAAGCGCTGTCTATCGTTCTTGCTTTAAGTTTTCATCTTTTTTTCACATATAACCCTAGACAAATCAAATTTTATCTTGTTCCATCTGATAAAGAAAGACAAAAAGTTCGGCAATGACTTGATAAACGTCCTCCGGAATCTGCTCTTCGATGTTTAATGCTGAGAGTAAGGATAGGAGTGCCGGGTCCTCATGAACAGGAATTCCGTTCGCTTGAGCAATCTCAAGCATCCGCTCAGCGACAATCCCCGTCCCTTTCGCCACGACGTGCGGGGCATCCATTGATTGCTCATATGACAGAGCGATTGCTTTCTTTGGATCGTTCATATTTGGAGATCCACCTTTCCGAGAGGCGCAAATGTTTCTGGCACACGCTCACGCTTTGCTTCGTATGAAAAAGAAGACAGATCGAAATCGACGCGTTTCAACCCTTCTTTTAGAAGCGGTTCGTATGTACGGACGTATGGACTCAAATCATGTTGCTCATTAAATACCCGAACGGATACATACCGTTTTTGAATCAACACATCGATTCCCGTTTCGCCGAATCGTGGCGTTTCAAGAAACAAGACGATTCGGGCATGATCAGAATCAATCGCCTCTCGTTTTGGTGCTTCTAAACGAAGTTGAACGTTTTCAAATGGACCTAAATGCGGTATGTGAAATGCTTGAGCGACGAATGGAGGGCTTTGGGTCGCATTGAACGCTTCCTGAGCTCGCACGAACTGCTCGAACTTCGGCTCGCCTTTCGCTTTGAAAAGTTCGCCGACGAGCGCCTTTACATCAGACCCCGCTCCGTTCTCTAGCATCGTTTTCCCGGCTGTCTTGACCGATTCTGGTGTCGGAATCGGTTCACGTATGAAACGGGCAAGTTGTTCCCCTAATGTCTGGAGAGGTGATTTGGAAGCCACGAGCGCTTCTGTCGCTTGTGGGATGACTTTCAAGACGAGCTTCGGCTCGACGTCCGTGACGACCATCTTATACGTCACGTTCTCTTTCACGTTCGCATTGACACCGACCCGGAATATTCCTTGCGGCAACTGCATGACTGCCTCGTTGCCGGGCAGAAGTTGTAGCACCTTACCGACAATCGTATTCCCGAGCAAAAGCGGTCGCGACGTCTGTTCGGTCACTTTGAACGGTAAAACTCCTTGATGATCGATGCGCAACGCCATCACTCCTTTCACATATGCTTGATCGGGGCGAATGTACGACGATGGATCGGTGTCACCCCGTAGCGTCTCAACCCTTCTAAATGAGCCTCTGTCCCATACCCGGCATTATTCGCAAACCCGTAACCGGGATACGTCCGGTCGTATTCTTCCATCATCCGGTCCCGGACGACCTTAGCGACGACACTCGCCGCAGCGATTGAGACGCTGAGCGTGTCTCCTTTAATCAAGGACTGCTGAGGAATGTCGAGGTCCAGTTTCATGGCGTCAATCAATAAAGCATCGACCTCCCCGACTTGACGAATCGCCTCCATCATCGCAAGTTTCGTCGCCTCATAGATGTTGACCTCATCGATTACCGCAGGATCGACGATTCCGACACCGATTTCCGCGACTTCCATGATGTGTTCGTATGCCGTGTCTCTCGCCGTTTTCGACATTTTCTTCGAATCGTCCAACCCCGCCATATAAAACCCTTCCGGTAGCAAGACGGCAGCTGCCACGACCGGTCCTGCGAGCGGTCCACGCCCAACCTCATCGACTCCGACAATTCGAGTGAACCCTTGCGTCTTCCATTCACGTTCATACGTCATCCGACGCTCGAAATCCTCTTGTAATGCTTGTTCTCGCTCGAATTGGCGCTCTTTTTGCCGAAGCAACGTTTGCACACCTGCTCGGGGGTCTTGTGACAAGGTTGGGTAGATTTGTACCCATTCTTCATATCGGATGTCCGCTAGTTGTTGTTTAATCTGTTGAATCGTCACGTTCTTCCTCCTATTCAAAAAAAGCCCTGTTTACACAGGACTTTACGCCATTTCATGGTCAGCCGGTGTCTCAAGCGAGATCCGTCCGATTTTTTCATGCCGTAGTTCGTTCAAAAGTAGCTCGCTCGCCTTCTCAAAATCGACGTAACCGCCACTGATGAGACCACGCTTTTTCCCGATCATCTCAAGGAGTTCCACGCCGTCCTCCGGTAACGTTTCGAGTTTGAACCGTTCCTTTAATTGTTCCGGATAACGAGCATGCAACTCACGAACCGTATACAAGGCGATATCATCTAAATTGAGAATCTCGTCTTTGATGGCGCCGGTCGCGGCTAGACGATATCCGACGAGTTGGTCCTCAAACTTCGGCCACAGAATACCCGGCGTGTCTAAGAGCTCCATCTCGCCACCTTTCATCTTGATCCACTGTTGACGCTTCGTCACACCCGGTCGGTCGCCTGTGATGGCGATGTTACGACCTGCGAGACGGTTGATGAGCGTCGACTTCCCGACGTTCGGGATTCCGATGATGAGCGCACGAATCGGGCCAGGGTTACGTCCCTTTTCACGCATGCGGTCATGTTTTTCTTGCATCAACTTTTGCGCGCCTGTGATGAGCTGTTTCAAGCCTTTGCTATGCTTCGCATCAACCGCGACGACTTCGACCTCTTCTCGCTTCAGAGCACGTAACCACGCGTCCGTCACGACAGGGTCGGCCATGTCCGCCTTGTTGAGGACGATGAGTCTTGGCTTACCAGCCGTAATCTCGTCGACCATCGGGTTACGACTCGATTGTGGCACACGTGCATCCACGAGCTCGATGACGACATCGATCAATTTTAATTTTTCAGTAACTTGTCTTCTTGCTTTGGCCATGTGGCCAGGAAACCATTGAATTGCCAAAAAAGCACCACCTTAATCTTCTACCGTGCCAACATCGTCGAGCGGCCAGAAGATGAAGTTCGTCTTACCGACAATCTCCTCTTTCGACACAAATCCGATTTCACGACTGTCCTTCGAGTTTTGACGGTTGTCTCCCATGACGAAGTATGAATCTTCAGGGACGACTGACTCGCCTGTCACTTGTTCAAGCGTGAAGTTCTCCGTCAGCGGGAACCCGTTCATCTGTGCGCGGAACTCGTCTAAATACGGTTCTTCTACCGCTTCACCGTTAATATAGAGCACGTCATCTCGATATTCGAGCGTGTCGCCTGGAATGGCGATGACACGTTTAATATAATCTTTTGATTCTGTCGCATGGAATACGACGATATCACCTCGGTCTAGCTCACCAACATAGTTCGAAATTTTACTGACGATCATTCGATCCGCATTGTGGAGTGTCGGCATCATCGACTCCCCTTCAACGATGACAGGAACGAAGATGAACGTCCGGATGACGAACGCGATGACAAGAGCGACAACGATGGCTTTGAGCCAACTAAACACTTCTTTCAACTTCACTCACTCCTCTATCCATTTGAACTTATTGTACTAGAAAAAAAGAAGCTTGTCGCAAGCGACAAGCTTAATTCCCATCTTAACGACGGATTTCTTTAATACGTGCTGCTTTACCGCGAAGGTTACGGAGGTAGTAAAGTTTCGCACGGCGAACTTTACCGTAGCGTACGACTTCGATTTGTGCAACGCGTGGTGAGTGAAGCGGGAATGCACGCTCAACACCTACGCCGTAAGAAATCTTACGGACTGTGAATGTTTCGCTGATGCCGCCACCTTTACGCTTGATTACAACACCTTCGAAGATCTGGATACGCTCACGCGTTCCCTCTACAACTTTAACGTGGACACGTACTGTGTCACCAGGACGGAAAGCAGGTACGTCCGATTTGAATTGTTCTTCTGTGATTTCACGGAACAGTTTTTGTGTGTTCATGAATCATATCTCCTTTTTCTTCAATGTTCATATCTTCATATGCCCAAGCATCCAATAGCGGAACATCGGTAATCGATGGGTTTAACCCACATGCTCAAACATAGCATATATTTCTCAATCGCGCAACGATTGGAGAAACTTTTTATCATCTTCTGTCAGCTCGAGTTGCTCGAGTAAATCCGGTCGACGTCGATACGTTCGCTCGAGTGATTGTTCACGTCGCCACGTCTCGATGCGGGCGTGATTGCCAGAAAGGAGGACGTCCGGTACTTTCAACCCACGAAAATCGGCAGGTCGTGTATAGTGCGGATATTCCAGTAGACCGGTTGAGAACGAATCGTCCTCATGGCTCGCCTGATCGCCGAGGACGTCCGGGAGCAGTCTCACCGTCGCATCGATCATCACCATCGTCGCAAGCTCGCCACCCGTCAAGACAAAGTCGCCAATCGACACTTCGTCTGTCGCCAGTTCATCGTGTATGCGTTGGTCGAATCCTTCATAATGCCCACACAAAAAGATCAGGTGTTCTTCCCGTGCCCATTCTTCCGCCATCTGCTGATTAAACGGCTTTCCGGTCGGTGTCGTAAGGATGACACGTGGTGACTTTGCCTCGATCGAGTCAAACGCATCGAAGATCGGTTGTGGGGTAAGCAACATGCCCGCCCCTCCCCCGTACGGATAATCGTCAACCTTATGATGCTTGTTCGTTGAAAAATCCCGGAAATTGATGAACGACATATCCACTTGCCCGAGCGCTTTCGCGCGGCCGACGATGGAATGGTCGAGCGTCTTGAACATGTCCGGGAATAACGTCAACACATCAATCTTCATCGTCAATCATTCCGGGAATCGGGGTGATGACGACACGTTTCGCTTCGACATCAATCTCTTTAACGACCGATTCGATATAAGGGATGAGGGCGTCCGATTTACCCGGGCGTTTGATGACCCATACGTCGTTCGCACCCGTCTCAAAGATATCATCGATCATACCAATCGACTCACCATCAACGATTGCCTCACAACCGATAATCTCATGATAGTAATATTCGTTTTCCGAAAGATCATGGACGTGTTCGGCATGAACATATAACTTCAAGCCTTTATATCTCTCAATGAGGTTGATATTCTCAAACCCTTTGAACGTGACGAGATGGAACTGCTTATGCGGACGATACGTCGTGATCGTCATCTCTTGTTTCGTTCCGTCCACGTCAAGGAACAACGTGTTCCCTTTTTTAAATCGTTCTTCCGGAAAATCTGTCGCCGCCAAAATTTTCACTTCCCCTTTAAGGCCGTGCGTGTTGGCGATTTTCCCAACGTATAACCAATCCATTTCGCGTTCCCTCCTCAACAAAATAGGCCGACCTCAGAAAAGGTCGGCCACATCATTACTTCGCGTTTTTCGCGTTGTGGAATTTCTCCATGATCCCTGCTTTAGAGAACAAGTTACGTACTGTGTCAGATGGCTTCGCGCCGTCTGCCAACCATTTGAGAGCGAGTTCTTCGTTGATGCGAACTTCAGCTTCTGGTTTTGCAACCGGGTTGTAGTGACCAACTTGCTCGATGAAGCGACCGTCACGTGGTGAACGTGAGTCTGCTACAACGATACGGTAGAAAGGTGATTTTTTTGCGCCCATGCGCTTAAGACGAATTTTAACTGCCATGGTAATATACCTCCATCATGTGTTTAAGAATTGACAACTTTTATAGTATACAGCTTTTTTGTCCGACTGACAAAAGTTTTTGTTAGAAGAACGGAAGACCTAAGCCCTTTTTCTTCCCTTTCATTTGTCCTGACATTTGCTTCATCAGCTTCTTCATGTCATCGAACTGTTTGATGAGACGGTTCACTTCTTGAATCGAGCGACCGCTCCCTTTTGCGATCCGCTTCCGACGACTCGCATTGAGCACTTCCGGGTTGGCGCGCTCATGTTTTGTCATCGAGCGAATGATCGCTTCGACGTGATCGAGTTGTTTCTCGTCGATTTGGACGTTTTTCAACCCTTTCATCTTACCTGCACCAGGTAACATCGAAAGTAATTCATCAATCGGGCCCATGTTTTTCACTTGACCCAACTGTTCAATGAAATCATCGAACGTGAATGACGCGTCACGAATTTTGCTTTCTAGCTCTCTCGCTGCGTCTTGGTCCATCTGTGTTTCGGCTTTTTCAATGAGCGAGAGCACGTCCCCCATTCCAAGGATCCGTGACGCCATGCGTTCTGGATGGAATGGTTCGAGGGCATCCAACTTTTCGCCGAGACCGACGAATTTAATCGGCGCTCCCGTGACTGCCTTGATCGAAAGGGCTGCCCCGCCTCGTGTATCTCCGTCGAGCTTTGTGAGCACGACCCCGGTGATTCCGAGTTTCTCATTGAAACTGTCGGCCACATTGACCGCATCTTGACCTGTCATCGAGTCGACGACAAGGAAGATTTCATTTGGTTTGGCAATCGTCTTCACATTTTCGAGCTCACCCATGAGCGTCTCGTCGATATGAAGGCGACCCGCCGTATCGATCAACACGAAATCGTGATGATTTGTTTTTGCGTACTCGAGTGCTTTCGTCACAATCTCTTCCGGTTTCACTTGATCGCCAAGTGAGAAGACCGGTAAATCGAGTTGTTTCCCGAGTGTCTCGAGCTGCTTGATTGCCGCCGGACGATAAATATCCGCCGCGACGAGAAGTGGACTGCGGTTATGCTTTTTGCGAATCAAGTTCGCTAGCTTCCCGGTCGTTGTCGTCTTACCTGCCCCTTGCAGACCGACCATCATGACGACTGTCGGTGGTTTCTGACTGAATGAGATCGGGACGACATCGCTTCCCATCAAATTCGTCAACTCTTCGTGAACGATTTTGACGACTTGTTGACCTGGCGTCAATGATTTCATGACATCCTGACCAACCGCACGTTCTTTCACGTCATTGATGAATTGCTTGACCACTTTAAAGTTGACGTCGGCTTCTAGTAAGGCGAGGCGAACCTCACGCATCATCTCTTTGACATCAGCTTCAGAGATTTTCCCTTTACCGCGCATCTTTGAAAGCGTCGATTGCAACCGTTCTGATAATCCTTCAAATGCCATGCTCCAGCCCCCTACTCTAAATTCTCAAGCGCAGAAATCGTAGCCTGCACGTCATCCGTGAGCTCGACTTGACGTTTGAGGGTCTGAAGAAGTTGCTGACGCTGTTCGAATTTTTCGAATAGAGCGAGCTTTTCCTCGTACTGTTCAAGCATCGTTTCTGTACGCTTTATGTTATCGTAGACCGCTTGACGGCTGACTTCAAACTCTTCCGCTATCTCTCCGAGCGAGTAGTCATCTAGGTAATAAAGAGACATATAGTTGCGCTGTTTCGGTGTGAGGAGCGCTTGATAGAAATCGATGAGATAGTTCATGCGATTCGTTTTTTCGAGCGTCAAACCTTTCACCTCCACATGTTAAGTGAAATCCCTTTACAACTACCAATAGTACAGCCGTGCCTAGTACTTGTCAAGTTTTTTTCTTAACAGTAAAACTTAGGCGAGGTCTTTGTTTGTGTCCTCATTTTCAGTCGAGTCCTCTTCTGATTTGTCCTCAAAAACGTCTCCGAACAACCCGAGGACGAACTGCTCTGGGTCAAACTCTTGCAAATCGTCCATCTTCTCCCCGAGACCGACATATTTGACCGGAATATCGAGTTCATTTCGAATCGCGAGAACAATCCCACCTTTTGCTGTACCGTCGAGTTTCGTCAAGACGATTCCGCTCACGTTCGTCGCTTCTTTGAACGCTTTCGCTTGAATCATAGCGTTTTGTCCGGTCGTTGCATCTAATGCAAGTAAGACCTCATGTGGTCCGTTCGGGACTTCTCGTTCGATGACCCGTTTCACTTTTTCGAGTTCTTTCATTAAGTTCACTTTATTTTGAAGGCGTCCAGCCGTGTCACAAATGAGAACGTCCATGTTACGTGACTTCGCAGATTGAACTGCATCGTATACGACGGCAGCCGGGTCAGACCCTTCCGTTTGACGAATGACCGGTACTCCGACGCGTTCGCCCCATACTTGAAGTTGCTCGATCGCTCCTGCACGGAATGTATCTCCTGCCGCGAGCATGACGTTACGACCTTCCGATTTCAATTGATGCGCCAATTTTCCGATCGTCGTCGTCTTTCCGACACCGTTCACACCGACAAACAAGATGACTGTGAGTCCGTCTTGCATGTTCAGTTCACGGTCAGATTCGTCTTCCTGAAGGCGTTTCGCCACCACTTCAACGAGAGCATCTCGAACAGCGACCGGGTCTTTCAAGTTGCGTCGTTTCACTTCTTCTTTCAAGTCTTCGACAAGGTCCATCGTCGTCGTGACGCCGACATCCGCTTGGATGAGCAAATCTTCGAGTTCATCGAAGAAGTCCTCATCCACCTCGCGAAAACGATAAACGAGGTCGTTGACGGCACTCGCAAATCCGTCACGCGTTTTCGTCAATCCGTCTGTAAACTTCTGTGACACCTCTTGGGTAGATGTCGTTAATTTTTCTTTTAATTTCTTGAAAAAACTCAACGTGATTCCTCCATCTCTTCATCCATTTCTACGACGCGTTTTGCTTCAGATAGTTCGACCGATAATACTTCGGACACCCCGTTCTGTTGCATCGTGACGCCATAAAGCGTATCTGCCGCTTCCATTGTACCTTTTCGGTGCGTGATGATGACAAATTGCGTGTCGATTGAGAGCGTGCGAATATATTCCCCGAACCGGTGTACGTTCGCCTCATCAAGTGCCGCTTCGACTTCATCGAGGACACAGAATGGTACCGGACGCGTTTTCAAAATCGCAAACAGTAAAGCGATTGCCGTGAGTGCACGCTCTCCTCCAGACAACAGACTGAGCGTCTGTAGCTTTTTACCAGGCGGTTTGGCGACGATTTCAATCCCTGTATTCAACAAGTCGGACTCATCAACCAATTTCAAATCGGCTTCGCCCCCACCGAATAACTCGGTGAACGTCTGTTTGAAGTGTGCCCGCACGTTCGTATACGTCTCTTTGAAAAGACGTGTCACTTCACGGTCCATCTCGGCGATGATCTCATACAAATCTTCTTTCGCACTGACCAAGTCATCCCGCTGTTCAGACAAGAACGTAAAGCGCTCATGAACGCTATCGAATTCCTCAATCGCATTCAAGTTAACCGGTCCAATCTCTTCAATTTGACGAACGAGCAATTTGAACTCTTCTTTCGCCTCCTCAAGAGGAATCTCAAGCGCCGGTAAAAGTTCTGCAACGAGCCCGTGTTCCTCTAACGCATCGAGCTTCCACTGTCGTTTTAATTCGAACTCTTGTTTCGCCGTCTCTAGTTTTCGAACGACCGCTTCCGCCTGACGCCGTGCTTCCGTTGCCTGATCGACGCGCTGACGCATGATGCGGTACGCCTCCTCGTTTGACTTGAGCGTTGCCGTCATCTCTTGAAGTCGCCCTTGAATGTGGGTGAATTCAAGTTTGGCCGTAGCGAGCGTCTCTTCTAACTCGGCAGATGAGACGACTTCCCCACTGTCGAGTCGCGTAAGTTCACGATTCATCTGATCGGTCCGGTCCTGTAGACGTTTCCGTTCAGTCGTCAAGCGCTCCACTTCATAGCGAACCCGTTCTTCTTCGAGAGTATGGCGTTGTAGGTCGAGCTCGTTTTGACGAAGCATCGCTTCAAGTTGCCCCGTACTTTCGGCACTTTTTGCCTGTTCGGCACGAAGCGACTCTAGACGAACACGAATGTCCGCTTGCTCTTTATCCGTATCTGCCAACGTTTTCGTCAAACGTTCGAGCTCGGCTGTCGACGTCTCAATCGTTTTCTCATAACGCAGCATCTCATGATCGAACAGTTCAAGTTGTGACTTGGCATCAAGCGAGGCGCGTTCGGCGGTACGGTAAGCAGCTTCGACCTCTCGAAGCGATCCTTCGACGGTACGTTTCTCGTCTCGTAGCGTTGATAATTCTTCAGTGATTGTCTTCAACGCTTCCGTGTATTCTTGAAGACGTTGTTTTTGCTCATGAAGCATCGCAAGCCCTTGCGTCAATCCTTGTTTCAAGTCGTCTAACTCACGCGATTGTGTGAACAAGGCCACACCTTGCTTACGACTACCACCGGTCATCGAACCACCGACGTTCACGATGTCACCCTCAAGCGTGACGACGCGGAAACGGTATCCGGTCATTTGCGCAATCCGGTTCGCGACTTCTAACGTCTCGGCGACGAGCACTGAACCGAGAAGTGATTTTTTCAACGTTTCGAACGACTCGTCCGTCTCGACTAAATCAGATGCCACCCCGACAAATCCGCTCATCGACTCGAGACGATGTAAGACCTCAGTCGGTACGAACCTTGGTTTGATGGTCGTCATCGGTAAGAACGTCGCGCGACCTGCGTTCGCTTTGCGCAATCGATCGATTTCATGACGTCCGACTGTCTCGTCTTTGACGACGACATGTTGTTGCGTCTGTCCGAGAGCCGTCTCGATTGCGGCTTCATACGAAGGACGAACGCGAATCAGTTCAGCGACGGCACCAAGCACACCTGAAGAACGGTCTTTCAATACAAACTTGACCGCATGGAAATACCCTTCATACGATTGCTTCATCCGTTCGAGCATCTCAATCCGATCTTCCGTCTTTTGACGACGACGTTCGAGGTCATAGTAAGACGTCTCTGCCCGTGTCAACTTTTCACGGATCGTCGTCTCTTGGTCACGAAGTTCCGCTTCTTTTTTACTTAGTAATTCGAAACGACCTTGCACATCTTCATATCGTTCCCGTGTCGCTTCGAGTGTTGCTTCTTGTGAAGACCGATCATCAAGACGATGTTTGTTCTCACGAAGGAGACGTTCTTTCGACTCGATGGCGACATCGATATCCCGTTGCTCCCGCTTTTGTTGGTTACTGATTGTCGCTCGCGTTGTCGCGAGTTCGAACGCCTCACTTTGTAACGCTTCGATTTCGGCATTGAAATCACGCGAGGCGGCTGTCAATTGTTGTTGAAGCGCATCTCTCGCCTCAGTCGTTTGTCGCAACGTATCTACTTTTTTAGACAATTCATCACGAACGACCACCAGTCGAGTCTCTAGCTCTTCCATCTCGGCGCTGACTTCTTCACGTTGACGGACGAGACGCTCTTTCATCTCGGCTCCATGCTCTTCTTGTGCTTTCGCGAGCTTGATGTCACCCGTCAAGCGCTCGACATACGTCGACTGTTCGCGCTCTTTCTGGTTCATCTCGGATAACTCTTCACGAAGGGTCGATAGCGTAGCCTCGAGTTGAGTACGTTCCTCCGTGAGGTGTTGTACAGAACGATCGCAATCCGATAATTGCTTGATCGATTCTGTATGACGTACCGTCACTTGTTCAATTTCTTGTTGGAGCAACTGAATTTCGGCACCCATAATCCCCGTCTCGAGCTCGTCATGACGGGCTTTTGCCACTTTATATTCCCGAGCGAGCGCAGCCTGCTCACGAAGCGGTTCCACCCGGTCAGCCAACTCAAATAAAATGTCGTCGACACGTGACAAGTTCAATTCGGTATCTTGCAATTTACGCTCAGCCTGTTTTTTACGCTGGCGATACTTGAGGACACCTGCCGCCTCTTCGATGACGGCACGACGATCTTCCGGCTTCCCGGAAATGACTTGCTCGACTCGACCTTGCCCGATAATCGCGAACGCATCACGGGAAAGACCTGTGTCTAAAAAGAGATCAATGACGTCTTTTAGACGACATGGTTTTTTATTCATAAAATAGTCGCTGTCCCCACTTCGGGTCACGCGACGGGTCACACTCACTTCCTCATAAGGAAGACGTAACTGTTCGTCGCGATTATCAAGGACGAGCGTGACCTCCGCGACGTTTCGGTGATTCTCACCTTCACTCCCGGCAAAGATGACGTCTTCCATCTTGGCACCGCGAAGTGATTTGGCCGACTGTTCTCCAAGTACCCAGCGAACAGCGTCCGATATATTGGATTTCCCGCTTCCGTTCGGCCCTACTACAGCCGTGACGCCGGGACGGAAATCTAATTCAATTCGCTTGGCAAATGATTTAAAGCCAGCGAGTTCGATTCGTTTTAAGTGCATCGTGACCATCCTATCCGCAGTAAGCATTCATCTGTATATTTTACCACAGTTAACAGTTCGTCAAAATGCCAGAATCATGCTATTCTTAAAAGAACTGTAGAAAGGGGAATACAGATGACGAATGAACAGATGATTGAAGCGATTTTGGACAAAATGAACATTATTAACCGCGGTGCAATCAAGGCGGAAGAATATAATGCGGCTGACCCATCAGCGGTGAAAGAGATTTACGAGTACGTAATGACACGTTCTTCCCTCTCTTTATCGGAAGTCGACGGGATTGTCGAAGAACTCGGTCAATTGACATGAAAAAGGAGTGGAACCATTGTGAATGGTCCACTCCTTTTTGTTTATAGATCAGCGTAACGTCGATTGAACGCGATGAGCGCTTCTTTAGCAGCCAACTGCTCGGCTTCTTTTTTTGAGCGTCCAACTCCCTCCCCGACGATGTCGTCGCTGAGACGTGCATGGGCAACGAATTCACGGCTGTGCGCCGGTCCTCGCTCCTCGATGATTTCATAAGTGACCGGACCTAAGCCTTCCCGTTGCACACTTTCCTGCAACTGACTCTTGAAATCGGTCTGTTCTTCAAATACACCCGCTAAGACTTTCGGAAAAACCGCTTCGGCGAGGAATCGTTCGACTGCCTCAATCCCTTGGTCTAAATAAAGAGCACCGATATAGGATTCGAAGACATCGGCAAGTAGTGCCGGACGTTTTCGTCCACCGGTCAACTCTTCACCTTTTCCAAGCAAGATGAAGTCAGAGAAAGCATAGGCCTCCGCAAAATTCACGAGTGACGGTTCGCAAACGATCGCCGCCCGTAATTTCGTTAATTCCCCCTCGGAGCGCTCCGGATAAGTCTCATATAGGAAGCGGGATACGGTCAACTCTAACACGGCATCCCCTAAAAATTCTAAGCGTTCATTGTCTTTTCGTAGTCCACGTTGTTCATTCACATAAGAAGAGTGTGTGAACGCCTGCATGAGCAAGTCGTGATTCGAAAACTGAACGTCTAAACGCTCTTCTAATGACTTGAATAATTCTAAGATGCGTGCCCGTTCCATTTCCTGACGCCGGCGACGCTGCGCCGACCCTTGACGGTCAAACCGTCGTTTGTCTTTTGTCATAGTTCCCTCCATGAATAAGCACAAGCCCACCGCTCGAAACCGAGCGGTGGGATGGCTTGATTACACTTTTGTTTCGATATACGCTACTACGTCGCCAACAGTCGCGAGCTTCTCAGCGTCTTCGTCTTCAATCGTGATGTCGAATTTGTCTTCGAGGTCCATCACCATTTCCATTACTTCAAGCGAGTCAGCGCCAAGGTCGTCCTTGAACGATTTCTCTGCAGTGATCTCAGAAATGTCTTTCCCGAGCTTCTCTGCTACTGCTTCTTGTACGTCTACTAAAATTTGTTCTTTTGTCATGATAAAATCCCTCCAAAGGTAAGTATATTAAATGTCTGTCTATTGGTAAAGTTCTCTTTTACGCCATCGTCATGCCGCCATCGACGGCAATCGTCTGACCCGTCACGTAAGCGGCTTGTTCAGATGCTAAGAATGAGACGAGGTTCGCCACATCTTCGACTTGTCCGAAACGATTGAACGGAATTTGCTCGAGTGTAGCGTTCCGCTGTTCATCTGTCAAGGCATCAGTCATATCGGTTTGAATAAAACCAGGACAAACGGCATTGACCGTCACATGACGACTTGCGAGTTCGCGTGCCACTGATTTCGTCAACCCAATCAATCCTGCTTTTGCAGCCGCATAGTTGGCTTGTCCGGCATTTCCTGTAATCCCGACGACTGAGGCGATATTGATGATTCGCCCCGATTTTGATTTGAGCAACGATCGTGTGACCGCTTGCGATGTGAGGAACGCGCCTTTCAAGTTCGTCGATAAGACGTCATTGAAGTCCGCTTCTTTCATCCGCATGAGTAACCCGTCACGTGTGATGCCTGCATTGTTCACAAGACAATCGACGCGTCCGTACGTATCGACCGTCGTCTTGACGAGCGCTTTAACGTCGTCAGCGTTTGAGACGTCCGCCTTCACGGCCGTAGCATCGCCACCTGCTTCAATGATGGCCGCCACGACAGCGTTTGCTTTTTCTTCACTACCCGAGTAATTCACGACGACTCGGAAGCCGTCTTCCCCTAAACGTTTCGCGATGGCCGCACCGATTCCACGGGACGCGCCAGTCACGATCGCTACTTGATCATGCACGAACTTCTCCTCCTAACGAGGCGACTTCTTCCAACGTGGTCGCCTTTTGAATCGATACATTCGAATCGATTCGTTTAATCAACCCAGAAAGTGGTGACGATGGACCGAATTCGATGAACGTGTCCACCCCGTCTGCAATCGCTTTTCGAACACATTCTTCAAAACGAACCGACGAATACAGTTGTTTCGTCAACAACGCTTTCAGATGTTCGGGATCACGATGCACAGCCGCATCCACGTTCGAGATGAAATCGACAGACGCTTCTTGGAACGGTGATGAGGCGAGGACATCTTGGAAACGTGTCGCCACCGGCATCATATATGAACTGTGGAACGCACCGGAGACGTTTAACGGCAATACCCGTTTCGCGCCGGCTGCCTTCAGTTCTACACTCGCCTGTTCGACCGCATCGATTTGCCCGGAAATGACAAACTGACCAGGGCAATTCAAGTTAGCGATTTGAACCAAGTCCCCACTCGCACTAATTTTTTCAGTGATATGAAGCGCTTCTTGTAAATCGGTCATTCCGACGACTGCCGCCATCGTCCCGTCTTTTACAGAAGACATCAAATTACCACGTTCTCGAACGAGCACGGTCGCCTCTTCTAAATCGATGACCCCCGCTGAGACGAGCGCCGCATACTCTCCTACGCTATGTCCGATGACGACATCCGGTGTCGCACCGTTTGCCGCATAGGCTTGTGCAAGCAACGAGGCATGTGCCACGATTGCTGGTTGTGCGACTTCTGTTTCTTGTAGGTCTTCTTTCGACCCGGCAGACATGACTTCAAGAAGGTCAAATCCGAGTCGACGCCCGATTGCCTGAAGGGCTTCAGGTTGGTCTAAAAAGGTCTGTCCCATTCCAACGGCTTGAGAGCCTTGTCCTGGGAACACCCATGCTACTTTCCCCATGTCCTCACCTGCTTTCGCTTAGTCTATCGCTTTGGCACGCTTGATTTTATCGACGACATCGTGGTCTACCATGATTTTCGCCTGTTTCAACGCACTCGCAATCGCAAGTGCGTCGCTCGATCCATGTGCCTTGATGACAGGCGCATTGATCCCGAATAATCCGGCTCCCCCATGTTCACGATAATCAAGCGTTTCTTTCAATCGTCTTAATTTCGGTTTTAAGATGAGAGCGGCAAGTTTTGATACAAGGTTGCTCGTAAATTGTTCTTTCATCATCTTCATGAGCATCGCTGAGGATCCTTCTACACCTTTTAACAAGATGTTTCCTGCAAATCCTTCTGTCACGATGACGTCCACGTCTCCTGACATCGCTTCTCGCGCTTCGACATTCCCGACAAAGTGGACAGGGGCCTGTTCAAGGAGGGGGAACGCTTCTTTCGTGAGCGCATTTCCTTTTCCGGCTTCCGTCCCGATATTGAGAAGGGCGACACGCGGTGTTTTGATGCCACGGACATGTTCTGCATACAGTGAACCCATGATCGCATAATCCACAAGATGTTCGGCTTTCGCATCCGGATTCGCTCCGACATCCAGCACGACGACACCGCTACCTGTATATGTAGGGAACGTCGGAGATAATGCCGGACGCTCGATTCCTGGGATCCGTCCGATGACGAAGAGAGACGCTGCCATCAAGGCGCCGGTGTTCCCGGCAGACACGAGAGCATCCGCTTTCCCCTCTTTAACAAGGTTTGCCGCTACGACGAGCGAGCTGTCCTTTTTGCGGCGGACCGCACGAACAGGCTCATCCTCACCTGTAATGATTTCACTTGCTGGAACGACCGTCACACGAGGATCGTCAAGTCCGTAAGAGGCAATTTTAACCTCGTCACCGACTAGAAAAAGCTCCATCGGTTCATTCGGATATTGTTCAACGAACCGTTTCACACCTTCTACGATCGCTTTCGGTGCGTGATCGCCACCCATTGCATCAATTGCTAATTTCATGCTTGTTCCTCCTCACCACGTCGGTAAATCGTGAAGTCGCCTTCAAAGACGCGTTCCTCACCGACATAACTTTCGACCGTGACGTCTGTTCTCCCGTCCCCTCTTAGCTTCATCACACGAGCCTTGGCAACGACTCGCTCTCCAAGATGGACCTGGCGACTAAACCGGATTTCCGCTTTAGTGGTCAACGCCAATTCATCATTGATGAGCGCCACCGCTAACGAGTTGGCTTGCGCGAACAGGACGTGCCCACGTGCAATCTCATTGCGGCTAAAGACGTGTTCTTTTTCTATATCGAGGACAGAAATCGCAGAGTCATCGAGTTTCAAGTCAATCATATCACCGATGACCTCGCTCATTGAAAGCGATTTGACTTCATCGAGGTGCTCGGAAGCCACATGTTTGATTCGTTCCCTCACTTCCGGAATTTTTAATTCCATCCGGTCGAGCCGAATCGTCTGGATGCTGACGGAAAACTGTTTTGATAGTTCTTCGTCTTTGATGAACGGGTTGCGCTCAATCGTTTCTTGTAACAAGCGTTGCCGCTCTTTCTTAGGTACCCGCATTCAGTTCCCTCCTAAACTAATCGCTAAAGAACTTAATACCTGGTACTAATAGCAGTATATATTCTTTAGTCGTCATTTTCAAGTATTATTCTAACCTTTCCCCAACGAGAAGGTCGAGTTGTTTCAAATAGCCACGTAACCCTTCATATTGGGCGTCATGCCAAAAGGCGTCGCTTCCTAGAAGTTTTACGGCATCTTGCATCGCCACTTCCATCACTTTCAAGTCGAGAACGGGATCTGCGACCCGGAAGCTCGGAAGACCGCTTTGCGCGGTACCAAAGAAATCACCGGCACCACGTAACTCTAAATCTTTCTCCGCCAATACGAACCCATCATTCGTTTCCGTCATCGTTTTCAGCCGAACTTTCCCGACATCTGATTTCGGGTCCCCGACGAGGATACAGAACGATTGATGGGCACCACGACCGACACGGCCACGTAACTGATGGAGTTGCGCGAGCCCAAAACGCTCGGCGTCATGGATGATAATGAGTGAAGCGTTCGGAACGTTCACCCCGACTTCGACGACCGTTGTCGAGACGAGAATTTGCGTCGCGTTGTCAGCAAATGATTTCATCACGTCGTCCTTTTCTGCGCTCGACAGCTTTCCGTGCATCAGCCCTACCGAATAGTTCGGAAACCGCTCTTTCAACAGTTCATATAATGCTGTCGCACTTTCGACCTCGAGCGTATCCGACTCCTCGATGAGTGGTGCGATCACATATGCTTGACGACCGAGCGACAGCTCACGGTCGACCATCGAATGGACACGGTCGATTTGGTCTTGCTTCGCCCAGTATGTTTCAATCGGTTTTCGACCTTTTGGCATCTCATCGATTGTCGAGACGTCCATCTCACCGAAGGCGCTGATGGCAAGTGTCCTCGGAATCGGGGTCGCTGTCATATATAAGACGTCCGCAAATTCCGCTTTATCGCGAAGTTTCTTCCGTTGTTCGACACCGAATCGATGTTGTTCGTCCGTGATTGCCAAATGTAAATTCGAAAACTCGACGGGTCCTTGAATGAGCGCATGTGTCCCCACGATGATGTCGACGTCCCCTGATTGGATTGCCGTTAGAAGCGCTTCTCGCGCCTTTCCTTTCACCGAGCTCGTCAAGAGGGCGATTGTGATGCCAAACGGTTCAAACAGTTCCTGTAAAGACGTCGCATGTTGTTCTGCTAAAATCTCGGTCGGCACCATCAACGCCCCTTGATACCCAGCCATGACGGTCGCATACAAGGCAATCGCGGCAACGACGGTCTTCCCGCTCCCGACATCCCCTTGTAGCAATCGATTCATCCGTTCTGGCTTCTCCAAATCGGATACGATTTCACGGATGACCCGTGTCTGAGCTCCCGTCAACGGGAATGCGAGTCGTTTGACGAACTCGTTCAATTGGTGCTTATCGAGTTGAAGGACCCGACCGTTTCCTGACCGCTCCATTTTCCGAAACGCCTGCAGTTTCAATTGATACATGAGACATTCTTCATAAACATAACTCCGTCTCGCCTGCTTATACGTTTCCACAGTATCTGGAAAATGCATACCACGTAGCATGTCCATTCGGTCCTCAAGTCGATACCTGGCCCGTATGGACGGCGGCACCCGCTCCGGAAGCTCACTCACTTGTTCGAATGCTAACTTGACGATGCGACTAAAGTTCTTTTGCGTCAGTCCCGCTCGTAATGAATAGATTGGTTGAAGTCCGCCTGACGGAGCACCGAACTCGAGGTCGGTCGCGCTGATTGTCATCCGATTCATGTCCCATTTCCCTTTGACCGTGACGGTCTCGCCGATTGCTAACTTCTCTTTATAAAACGCACGGTTGAACATCGTCACTTGGACCGCATAACGTTCCTCTAACAATAATCTGAACTGAAGTCGATTCTTGCCTTTACTATAGTAGCGAACGAGTGGTTCTGCCTGAACCGTCCCACTCCACTTGACCAGGTCACCGTGAACAGCAGTCGTTACGGTCCCACTGTTATAATTCTCATAACGAAACGGGACGTGCTCTAGCACGTCCTCGATTCGAACAAGTCCCATCACTTCTAGTTTTTTGGCCATCTCTGGCCCGACTCCTTTCAGAGTCGTCAGTCGTTCATTGTTTTGCATCTTCTTTCGCTCCAAATATATTTCGTTCGAGGCGACGAGCCGTCGGCGTATTCGCCAGTCCACCTTTCGCCGTCTCTTTCAATGCAGTCGGCATCATTTGACCGACTTCATGCATCGCTGAAATGACTTCGTCACAAGGAATGCGTGATGTGATTCCCGCGAGGGCCATGTCCGCTGCGACAATGGCATTGGCACCACCCATGGCATTTCGTTTTACACAAGGGACTTCAACGAGTCCTGCCACGGGGTCACAGACGAGACCGAGCATGTTCTTAAGGGCGATCGCAAACGCCGTCGCCGACTGGTCCGGTGTCCCGCCGGCTGCTTCGACGATGGCGGCCGCAGCCATCCCGGTCGCTGAACCGACCTCTGCCTGGCAACCACCTGCCGCTCCCGAAATCGAGGCGTTGTTCGCCACCACGAAACCGAAAGCACCTGACGTGAACAAGTAGCGAATCATCGCATCACGGTCCATCTCGAGACGGTCTTTCACAGCGAATAACGTTCCAGGTACGACACCTGCACTCCCCGCAGTCGGTGTCGCACAAATCCGTCCCATCGCCGCATTTACTTCGTTCGTCCCGATGGCTTTTGACACGGCATCTAAAATGAGGTCTCCAGCAAGTGATTTGCCTGATTGGATATACTCTTGCATGAGTACGGCATCGTTCCCCGTCAATCCCGTTACTGATGTAACACCTTGAAGTGCGCGTTCAACCGCTTCTTCCATGACCTCGAGGTTTCGGTCCATCATCCCGATGATGTCCTCCCGGCTCGCGCGTCTGACGTGCATCTCTTGTTCAATCATGACTTCAGAAATCGGGATGCCTCGTTCTGTGGCAATCGTCACTAACTCTTCTACTGATTTAAACATCTCACATTCTCCTTATTCCCCAAAAATAGCTATCCGTTCGATTTGCGGTAACCGTTCCAGTTCTGCAATCACTTCAGCAGGAATCGTTTCATCAATCTCAATCGCCATCAAAGCTTGCATTCCTTTTTCGTGACGACTCACTTCCATATGCCCGATGTTCAATTGATGATTCGCCAAGACGCCGGTCACTGCAGCGATGGCGCCGAATCGGTCATGATGCAAGACGACGAGCGCAGGTCCCCCACCTGTCAATTTCAACGGGAACCCATTTAGTTCCGTAATCTCAATCGTTCCCCCGCCGATTGAAATCCCGACGATTTCAAATGTGCCAAACTCATCTTCGAGTAAGACACGTGCTGTATTCGGATGATCCGTCAACAAGTCACTCGTCTCAAAGGTGACCTCGATCCCTTTTTCACGGGCGATGTCTAACGCCTGTGGGATTCGCAAGTCAAACGTATCGAATCCCATGATTCCACCGACGATCGCGACATCCGTACCGTGACCCCGATACGTGTCCGCAAACGATCCGTAAAACGTGATGCGCGCGGTGCAGGGCGTTCGCCCAAATAACTTCCCTGCCATCAGCCCGATGCGTGCGGCACCGGCTGTATGTGAGCTTGATGGACCGACCATGACAGGACCAATAATGTCAAACACACTACGATATTTCACTTCATTTTCCCCCTTTCAAAAATCCCTACCTTCATTATACAGAAGGTAGGGATTTGAAACAGCTTATTCCACACTAAAAATATAAGAGTAAAGCGGTTGTTTGCCGTCGTGTACTTCAATCTCAATCTCATCATTTACAGACTCGATATATGACGTCAACGCTTCCACGTCTGATTCAGATGAACCTTCACCTGTTAAGATCGTGATGATTTCGTCATCTGCTTCGACGAGTGCATCGACCAACTTCTTAGCCGCTTCGAGGCTTGACGTCGATGAAGAAACAATTTTCTTCTCTGCAATCGCCATATGCTCGTCTTTCTTGATTTCCACACCATCGATGCTCGTATCACGAACAGCGTAAGTGACCTGACCAGACTTCACAGTCGCGGCAGCCGCTTTCATCGCTTGTTCGTTCATCTCGACATCTGCCTCTGGGTTGAAGGCAATTGCCGCCGCAAGACCTTGTGGGACCGTCTTCGTTGGGATGACAGAGACACCGCATGGTGCGACAGATGCTGCTTGCTCAGCAGCCATGATGATGTTTGAATTGTTCGGGAAGATAAAGACATGTTCCGCATGTGCAGATTCAATCGCCTTGACGATATCTTCTGTCGATGGGTTCATCGTCTGACCGCCTTCGATGACATGTGCCGCTCCGAGCGAACGGAACAATTCACTGACGCCTTCACCCATTGCCACCGTTACGATCGCAAATGGTGCTTTTGGCTTCTCGGCCTGTTGAACACCGTGCTGATTTGCGCCGTGTTCTTCTTCGAGAATCGTCGAGTGCTGTTGACGCATGTTCTCGATTTTGACTGCAACGAGTTCACCGAAACGCTGACCTTTCGTGATGACCTCACCTGGAGTCTCGACGTGAACGTGAACTTTTAAGAGTTCTTCGTCCGCGACGACAAGGAGAGAGTCTCCTAGTTCTGACAATTCGTTACGGAATGCGTCTTCATTGAACGGCGCATCCTTTAACTTATCGTCTTGGAAACGAACCATGATCTCCGTGCAGTAGCCGAATTCGATGTCTTCTGTTGACATGAACCCTTGTGCTGCATGAGCATGATGTTCTGCCTCAATCAACGCATCCATGACGGGTGCATGTGGTTTTTCGAGTTCTTTTCCTTCAAGGCTTGCAAGGAATCCTTCGTAGATGACGAGAAGACCTTGACCACCTGAGTCGACAACGCCGACTTCTTTTAATACCGGCAACAAGTCCGGTGTACGATCTAACGATGCTTTCGCTTCTACGATGACACGTTTCATAAATTCAGTGAAATCACTTGTCGACTCTGACGCAAGAAGCGCTTCGTCGGCCGCTTCACGAGCAACCGTCAAAATCGTTCCTTCAACCGGTTTCATAACCGCCTTGTATGCCGTGTCGACACCGCGCTTGAGAGCCTCTGCAAAATCAACCGTTGTCAGTTCCGCTTTGCCTTCAACCGCTTTACCGAATCCACGGAACAACTGACTTAAAATAACGCCTGAGTTTCCACGTGCTCCCATAAGTAGTCCACGAGCAAACTTCGATGACACCTCTGCGATATCTGATGAGTTCATCGCTGCTACTTCTTTCGCACCCGACGTCATCGTCAAGTTCATGTTCGTTCCCGTATCTCCGTCTGGAACCGGGAAGACGTTAAGCGAATCCACATAATCTGCGTTTTGGCTCAAGTTGGCCGCTCCGTTCGCGATCATGTTTGAGAGCGCCAATCCATCTAAACGTTTTAAACCCACACCAAATCCTCCTCCGTTTTCGTCAGTCATTCGTCAGACGAACGCCTTGAACGAATATATTTACCGACGAAACGTTTAATCCTAAAGTTTCTCCAAGCGTATACTTCACTCGGCTCTGCACGTTGTATGCAACTTCAGATACTTTCGTTCCGTAGCTTACAATGATGTGCATGTCGATATGTACGTCTTCGTCTTCTTGACGTACGACGACACCACGTGCATAATTTTCACGTTTTAACAATTCAGCAATGCCGTCTTTCAATTGTGCTTGTGAAGCCATGCCGACCACACCGAAGCATTCCATCGCCGCACCACCTGCGAGTGTCGCGATGACGTCACTTGTGATGTCAATATTGCCATATGTTGTCTTCATTTCAATTGCCATATGGAGTAGCCTCCTTTATTCGGAATGATTCCTAATGTACATTCTACAATAAGTACCTAGTTATTAAAAGAACCTGCTCCAGAAACTCGGTCAATTAACGCGATAACCTCATTCATTATTCAAATCCTTGAGAGTAATGTCAAGTTTTTTTCTTGTCATGGCATGATTTTCTAGTTGCATCGGGAAAAAAGCCGTGCTAATATAAACGAGTGTCTATTAGGACGAACCCACATAAAAAAGGAGGGGAAACGCATGGCACGTAAATGCTACGTAACAGGTAAATCACCTAAATCAGGTAACAACCGTTCGCACGCACTCAACAAGACAAAACGTACTTGGGGTGTAAACGTACAAAAAGTTCGTATTCTCGTTGACGGTAAACCGAAACGCGTTTGGGTTTCAGCTCGCGCACTTAAATCAGGTCTCGTTGAACGCGTATAATACTTATACACGAACGAATAAATCCCAGCGGCATTCGCCGATGGGATTTTTTTTGCTCATTTTTTGATGATCATGACGAGAACCATCCCTTGATGAACCGTCAATCGGGCAGTCGCTTCGGTCCATTCATTCGAAATGGTCAACGCCTCCCCACTCTTGACTTCATGATGATCGAGTGGATATTTGACACCTTCAATCGAAATCGTTGCCGTCTTCCAGGGCATGAAGGAAAGATAATACCCGTCTCGCTTCATGATGACCTCGTTACCTGTTCTTACGAGATAAACCGTTTGGCCTTCTCCGTGAAGAACCATCTCCGGATAGGCTTCAAGTAGGCCGACGTTCGCAAACGTCATGTCAATGCGTCCGCCTAAGCCACCATATACATCCATCCGTGTCGCCCCGCGTTCTCTCGCAAGCGCTAGTGCAATCTCTAGGTCCGTCACATCTTTTTCCGAGGGATAGCGTAGCGCTTCATCAGGTGGTAGTCCTTCGAACGAATCAAAGTCACCGACCACAACGTCTGGTACGATCTCTTCATCTAATAACCTTTGATATCCGCCATCAACGCCGATGACAAAATCGGCATCACGCGGTAAGTCTGGAATGGGTTCCGGACTCGCCGCGACGATCAATATATTCATTGACGGAGATCCCGTGTCGCCACACGTGTGAAACGTGGTGCTGTCGTGAAGAGGAGCACTAACACGATGGCTGAGATGACGAAGGATGGTGCCATGTACGTAGCATTATAGCCGAGTGAATAGGCGACGACCGGACCTTCTGCATATTCAGCAAAAAAGACAATTCCCGAGATGACGTGTGCCGCGTATCGTAACATCGACCCAAGGAGCGCCCCGAGTACTAAATAAGTGGCAAGCGTCTTCGTCGCGCCTTGACTCGCAGCATGTTTCACACGCCCCGCGAACACTCCGGCCATACCGACAAGGCCATAGGCGACCGTATAATCGAGCAAGAATTGTACGGGCGTGAAAATATAGGCACCGAACAAGAGTTGGAGTGTCCCAACGAGGGCACCTGTCGCGAGACCACCTTTTAGTCCGTGACGGAATGCCATCACAAAGATTGGGAGCATCGCTAAACTGATTGATCCTCCTTGTGGCAAGCGATATGGAATGAGCAAATCGAAAATGAGCCCGAGCGCCGCAAACAATGAAATTTCAATGAGCGCTTGTAATTTGAAACGTGATTTCATCTTTTTTCCTCCTTTATTTGGTTGAACGACAAAAAGCAGCATGACGTAAACGCCATGCTGCTTGGATTCGCAACGTGCATTTTCGCCACATCCCTACGTCCGTGTGAACGGAACAGGTTCAAAGGGTTAGCGTATGCCTCTCAGCCACATGATGTGACACCCCTTGCGACTCTATCTTGTTGTTCTATCGTTGATTATACACGAGATGCGCCACGAATGCTATCGATGGCTGCTTTATAATCTGGTTGATTGTAGATGGCTGATCCCGCAACAAGGACATCAGCGCCTGCGTCGATGCAATGTTTTGCCGTCTCCGCGTTGACACCACCATCGATTTCAATCTCAAAATCAAGCTGACGGTCTTGGCGAAGTTGGCTGAGTGCTGAAATTTTCGGTACGACTGATTCAATGAACGCTTGTCCCCCGAATCCCGGGTTGACGGTCATGAGCAATACCATGTCGACGTCCGCAAGCACGTGCTCAATCGTCGAGAGTGGTGTATGTGGATTCAAGACGACTCCACATTTGGCACCAGCCGCTTTGATTTGTTGCAAGACGCGATGCAAATGGTTCGTCGCTTCCACGTGAACGGTCACGATATCCGCTCCCGCTTTCACGAAGTCTTCAACATAGCGTTCCGGTTGGTCAATCATCAAATGCACATCGAGGATCATATCTGATTTTTTACGCAAGCTCGCGAGGACTGGTAGGCCAATTGAGATGTTCGGCACGAACTGCCCGTCCATGACGTCAAAATGGATATAGTCCGCTCCCGCTTCTTGTACAGCTTTCACTTCCGCCTCCAAATTGGCAAAGTCGGCCGCTAAAATAGATGGTGCAATTTTAATCATCTGTCAATACCTCCGTTTTCGATCGTTTAACTCCTCCATAAAGGTAACATAATTCTCGTACCGTGTTGAAGCGATTTCACCCTTTTCAACGGCTTGTTTGATGGCACATCCCGGTTCATTCAGGTGAGCACATCCGCGGAACTTACAATCGTCATGGCGTTCTACGAACTCAGGAAAACACCATCTGAGTTCGTCCGCCTCAAGTTCTTGCGGAAACTCCAAGCTTGAAAATCCAGGTGTGTCAGCAACAAGCCCATCCGCTAATTGAATCAACGTCACGTGACGCGTCGTGTGCTTCCCTCGACCGAGTGATTTAGAGATTTTCCCTGTCGCCAACTCGAGCTCTGGTGCGACGGCGTTGAGTAACGAACTTTTTCCGACACCGGTCTGACCGGCGAAGACGCTCGTTTTTCCTTCAAAGAGCCCGCGTACTTCATCCACTCCGCGCGCATGCTCTGTCGACGTCTCAATCACCTCATACCCAATGGCACGATAGCGTGCAACCGCCTCCCGGATCGGCTCGACTTCATGTTCATCAAGCAAGTCCATCTTCGTCAAGACGATGATTGGATGAACTTGTTTCGATTCAATGAGCACGAGGAAACGGTCAAGCAAATGATACGAAAACGCTGGTTCTTTTACTGAAAAGAGGAGGAACGCCTGATCGATATTGGCAATCGGCGGGCGAACGAGGTGGTTTTGACGCTCATCCACTTCTAAAATATAGCCGGTCCCATCTTCTTGATCTTGAATCACCACATCGTCGCCGACGACAGGTGAGATGTTGCGTTTTCGAAAATTCCCTCTAGCCCGACAACGAATCTCTTGATTCGTCTCGGTCATCACATCGTAAAACCCGCCTTGAAGGCGAATGATTGTTCCTTTCATTATGACTACCTCCTTTAAAAAAGAGGTGACGACACCGTCACCTCTTTATTGTGCCTCTTCAGCTTGTGCATATGTGACTGAATCCGTTCGGACAATCTCACCATCGACTTCAATCGTCGCCGTCCCGACTTCGTCAGGAGCAATGACGAGCGTATACGAATACGTTGTCGTCTCTGTGATTTGATCACGAAGCACCTCAATCTCACCACGTGCGTCAACCGTACGAATCACGACTTCGACCGTCTTCGGCTTCTTGTCTTTATCCGGTTGTTCGACTTCCACGGTCACTTCACGTTCAATCGAAATATCGGTCGGTTCAACGCCTTCCGATACGATGACCGTAAGTTCCGTTCCCGGGTCGACTGCTGTCCCGGCTGTCGGAAGTTGACGGATGATTTGACCTTTTGGAACACTTGTCGAAAATTCATCCCGCTTCACGATTTTCAATTTGTTCTGTTCAGCATAAATGGATGCTTCGTCGAACGTATATCCAGCAAGGTTCGATAGTTCCACTTTGTTGCTTCCTGTCGACACGACGAGTGTGACCGTCACCTCTGAAGGAACGACCTCTTCACCTGGGTCGACCGATTGCGAAATCACGTCTCCGCTATTCACCGTTTCGGAAGCTTCTGTTGTGATTTCAAGGTCGCTGAATGCCAAGTCTTTCAACATACGTTCGGCAGCAGTTTGCGAGAGACCTTCTACGTTTGGCATTTCGACCGTTTCTTTTCCAGCCGATACGACAATCGTCACGGTCGTTCCGCGTTTTGGCTTACGTCCTTCTTGCGGATTTTGCGAAATGACCTCACCCTCCGCAATATCATCGCTCGCCCGTTCTGTCACTTCGACGACAAACCCGGAAGCTTCAAGCTCTGTCGTCGCATCCCCGATACTCATGCCGACGACATCCGGCACGACGGAACGCGACATCTCGTCGGCGACCACGTAAGCGGCAATGCTTCCACCAATCAATAGAACGATGAGTAAGATCCAAATCCACCATTTTCGTTTCTTCTTTTTCACAGGCACCTCTTCCGGTTCCTGTTCTTTTGGTGGCGTGACCGGTGGTGGTGTCACGGGCACATCTTGTTTTTCTTCCGGCACGACCGGTGCCATGACGAGCGTCTGGTCGAACTCGTCTTGATTTGCCGAGAGTCGTCTCGGTTCATTGGCACGTTCACGGCTCAACGCGGTCATGCAATCTTTTTTAAAGGCTGCGACCGATGCATGTCGGGCACCCGGTGATTTTGATAAGGCTTGCATGACACAGTTCTCAAGCGCTTGTGGGATATTCGGATTTAAGTCCATCGGTCGAATCGGGTCATCTTGCAAATGTTGAAGGGCGACCGCGACCGGCGTCTCGCCGATGAACGGTACACGACCCGTCAACAATTCATAAAGAACCGCACCGAGCGAGTAAATGTCCGATTTTTCATCCGCAAATTTCCCACGAGCTTGCTCGGGTGAGAAGTAATGGACAGAACCAAGGACGGACATCGTATGCGTCAACGTCGCATTCGACATCGCGACAGCAATCCCAAAATCGGTCACTTTCACGTTTCCATGCTGATCGATCATCATATTCTGCGGCTTGATGTCCCGGTGAATGATTCGGTTCGCATGGGCGTGGTCAATCGCATCACAAATCTGCCCCATGATGCGCAACGCCTCATCGACAGATATGTATTCTTCCTGCAAATATTGTTTTAACGTCACGCCATCGACGTGCTCCATGACGATATAGTATAAATCATCTTCATCGCCGACGTCGTAGATGGCGACGATATTCGGATGGTTCAGACTCGTAGCCGCGTGGGCTTCTCGCTCGAACCGACGTATAAATTGTTCGTTATGTGAGAATTCAGATCGCAACACCTTGATGGCGACGGTTCGGTTTAAAATCTCGTCATGAGCCCGGTAGACATTTGCCATGCCTCCGCTGCCGATTTGTTGTTCGATCCGATAACGATCGTTGATTCGTTCTCCGCTTCGCATCGGATTCATCCTCTCTTTCTATCTGTGAATTGAACGAGGGCGACCGTGATGTTGTCGCTCCCTCCCAATTGGTTGGCTTCCGCAATCAGTTGATCTGCCTTTTGATCAGCTGATACAGCTTGTTGTAAAACGTGTTGAATCGCCCCATCGGTCAGATGTGTCGTCAATCCATCCGTACAAATTAAAATCACATCAAACTCAGGGTCAGCGAGCACTTGTACGTCAGGCTCGACTTGTTCGCTTGAACCGATCGCTCGGGTGATGACATTTCGTTTCGGATGAACGCGCATCTCTTCTTCCGTCAATTCACCGAGCTGTTTGAGCACGTTGACGTAAGAATGGTCTTCTGTAAGACGCCTTAATTCGTTCGCTTGCAGGGCATAGACACGGCTATCGCCGATATGAACGATGACAACTGTCTCTCCGTTCCAACAAACGGCCGCCACAGTCGTTCCCATCATGACAAGGTTCGACTGTTTCGCAAACTGCAACACTTGTTCATTCGCCAAGTGAATGTGATGGCGGAACCATTGTTCGATGTCGACAGGGGTCGACGGGAGAGACGGGAAAGCCCGTCGAAACTCTTCAATCACGATTTGACTCGCGACCTCTCCCGCTGCATGTCCACCCATCCCGTCGGCAACGAGCGCAATTCCTGAGAAGGCATCGCCTAAGATTAAAACTGCATCTTCATTTTGTGTGCGTACTTGTCCACGATCTGTTCGAAATGCTAATTCCATCTTTCTGATTACCTCGTTTCTTGTTCGCGCTCCTTCGCTCGAAGTTGCCCACAAGCAGCATCGATATCCGAACCTTGCTCACGACGAATCGTCACGTTCACATTGCGGTCTTTGAGCACTTTTTCGAAGGCAAAGATTTGAGCTCTCGGTGTGCGTACGTAGTCGCGTTCCAATACGTGGTTGACTGGGATCAAGTTGACGTGACATTTAATCCCTTTCAACAAGTCAGCCAATTCGTGGGCATGGTCTTCCGTATCGTTGACACCACCAAACAATCCGTATTCGAACGTGATGCGACGACCGCTCTTCTCTGTATAGTAACGGACGGCATCCATCAATTTGTTCAAGTCAAAGGCACGGTTGATTGGCATGAGACGTG
Organism: Exiguobacterium sp. CH10; assembly: GCF_018617635.1. NCBI lineage: Bacteria > Bacillati > Bacillota > Bacilli > Caryophanales > Exiguobacterium > Exiguobacterium sp. CH10. The sequence goes on along the minus strand of NZ_JACSKO010000002.1, from coordinate 448,575 downwards.
TACGTAGTTCTGTCGAAGCCGCATGAAGAGAGATGGCAAAGTTGATGCGCATACCTTCATCAGCAAACTTATAAATTTTCGGAACGATTCCACTTGTAGATACTGTGATGTGACGGGCACCAATGTTAAGGCCGTTATCATGGTTGACCGTGCGTAAGAAACGCATCAACTCATCATAGTTATCAAACGGTTCACCGATTCCCATGACGACGATTGAGTCAACACGTTCGCCCGTCGCGTCTAGCGCACGCTGTACGTCAAGAACTTGTGCCGTGATTTCACCAGCTTCTAAGTTACGTTTCAACCCACCGAGTGTTGAGGCACAGAACGTACAGCCAATCCGGCAACCGACTTGTGTTGTGACACAAATGGAGTTCCCGTACTCGTGACGCATAAGAACAGTTTCAATTGAATAGCCATCTTGAAGTTCGAATAAGAATTTGATCGTACCGTCTTGCGATTCTTGTTTGACCAATTCCTTCAACGTTGTCAGTTGGAACGATTCTTCTAATTGGTCACGAAGTGCCTTTGGAACGTTCGTCATATCGTCGAATGACGTGACACGTTTAACGTACATCCAATCATATAATTGTTTCGCACGGAATGATTTTTCTCCTGCTTCCACGACCCACGCCTCAAGTTCAGGGAACGTCAACGAATAAAGTGACGGTTTTGCGCCTAAAAGTGGATTCTTTTCTACTGCTTTTGGATTCATTGTTTTATACCTCTTTCTTAAATGCGGCGATATAGAAGCCGTCGGTCCCGAATGTCGTCGGTAATAGTTTTAATTCAGCACGGTCCGATGTCATAATCGGACGAACAGATTGCGGGAGACGTTCTTTTAGCGTCTCGTCCCACACCAATCCTTTTGACAATACATAGTCAGCCTGCGTCTCGTTCTCGGACGGATCAATCGTACATGTCGAGTAAACAAGCGTACCACCTGGTTTCAGCAGTGGCAATACGGCATCAATGATTTGTCGTTGAATCTTCGGTAAGTTTTCTAACTGGGCTTTGTCTTTCGTCCATTTGATATCTGGCTTCCGACGAATGACACCAAGACCCGAACAAGGAACATCCAGAAGAATACGGTCAAAGCTCTCTTTTTCAAACCGTTCACCTGCCAGACGAGCATCAAGGGCAAGTGCGGTCACTCCATTGATGTGAAGACGTTTGGCTTGCTGGTCGATTAATTTCGCTTTATGTGGATGTAAATCGAGTGCTGTGAGCGAACCGTTCTCCATCCGTTCTGCCGTGTGCATCGCTTTCCCACCAGGGGCGGCACATGCGTCTAAAATTTGATCATCTTTCGATACACCTAGGGCATCTGCGACAAGCATCGAGCTCTCATCTTGAATCGATAAGAGGCCTTCCTCGATAAACGGGGTCGAATGGACGTTGCCCGATTCGACGACGAGTCCGTCGCTTGATAGTTCAGAGCGTGACGTCAAGACACCTAAGTCGGCCAACCGGTTCATCATGTCGTCGACAGACGCGCGTTTACGGTTGACGCGAACCGTGACAGGAGCCGGCTCATTGTTCAATTGACAGATGGCTTCTGCCGTCTCCACCCCATATAGGTCAATCCAATCGGAAACGAGCCATTTCGGATGACTATGTTCGATCGAGATTCTTTCCGCATCTGTCAACTCGCTAAAATCAGGGAACCCTTCACGGAGAACGTTACGTAACACCCCGTTCACGAATTTGCTCGTTCCGAGATGGTGTCCTCGTTTTTTCGCGATTTCGACCGCTTCGTGTAAGACGGCACGATCTGGCACCTTATCGAGGTAAAAGAGTTGATATACACTCATCCGAAGAAGCGGAAGGACGAACTTATCGAGCTTCTTCGGCGAACGGATTCGATCGTTTAAGATGTAATCCAACGTTCCTTTCCGACTGAGTGTCCCATAAACGAGTTCGGTATAAAGGCCGACATCTTTTGGAGCGACTTTCTTTTGTTTTAATGCATCATTGACGGCAATCGTTGAATACGCGCCGCCTTGTTCAATTTTTATCAGCGTATCAAGCGCTGCTTCACGTACGTTCATGAGTTCCTCCTAATCGATCACCAACACGCAACTTCTGTCCAGCTCCACGCATGAAGGTCGCACCATCCATTCGTTTTTTCCCTGCTGGTTGTAAGTCCGTCACTTTAATGGCAACGCTGTTCCCAGTCGCCACGACGAATCCGTCTTCTTCAAGTCGAACGACTTCTCCAGGTTGCCCTGTGCCGGTCGTCTTCTCTCCCATGAACAGTTTCACGCGTTCACCTTCAAGCGTCGAATAGGCAGTCGGGAATGGATTCATCCCGCGAATGTGATTATAGATGGCTTCCCCACCCATACTCCAGTCGATTTGTTCGCGCTCACGGCTGATGTTCGGTGCAAACGTCACATCCCGCTCATCTTGAGGGACCGCTTCAATCCATCCTTCTAAGAAAGCCGGAAGTGTACGGATGAGAAGATCGCTTCCTGCTACAGCCAGTTTATCAAATAACGTTCCGACCGTATCCATCTCTTCAATCGGAACAATCGTATTGGCAATCATGTCACCTGCGTCCAATTTGTCGACCATATACATGATTGTCACACCCGTTTCCGATTCCCCATCGATGATCGCTTGATGAATTGGGGCACCTCCACGATATTTCGGAAGAAGGGAAGCGTGGACATTGATTGCTCCGTGAGGCGGTGCCTCAAGTAATGCGGTCGGCACGATTTGACCATACGCTGCCGTGACGATAAGGTCCGGACGCAACGCTAAAATTTCTTCATAATCCGTGCGAACTTTCTCAGGTTGCAAGACAGGAATGCCGTGACGGAGTGCACACTCTTTCACAGGCGTTGGTTTCAGTTCACGTTTTCGCCCGACCGGTTTGTCCGGCTGCGAGACGACACCTACGACATTGTATCCTTCTTCGAGCAGTCGCTCAAGTACAGATACCGCAAATGTCGGAGTTCCCATGAAGACGATCCGTTTGTCTTTTCCAGGGTTTGGAACCGCGAGCTTATCTGTGAATAAGACGCCATCTAAATGATCCATCTCATGCTGAATCGCCCGGGCGAAGAAGCCGCTCGCTTGAATCGTATGCGTGCGCCCTTTCAAGTCCTGATTTTTGACGACAATCGACTCATGACGTTCCACGAATCCAAATTCGCCTGGGATGCTCAAACATCCTTCGAGTCCGACCTCACGTCCTGACGTCTCGATGATTTCAGGATTGATCAAGACGAGAGGACCCGTCTCATCATCGGTATGGACGACTGCGAGTCGTTGATTCAAGTTGACCTGTGGTGCCGCAACACCGACTCCGTCATACTCATACATCGTATCAAACAATCGGTCGACCGTTTGACGCAATTTTTTATCGAACTTCGTTACCGGTTCGCATGTTACGCGTAATATATCGTTCGGTACTTCTACTACTTTATACATGTCTCTCCACCTCACATGAATACGTATGGGTTCACATCGATACTCATTTGATATTCTTTCTTACTGATCGCTTTCGCTCTTGCTTGTTGAAGGCGAGCTAACTCCGCGTAGAGCGTTTCAGGTTGTTTCGTTTTAATGAACACCTGATAACGATACGCATTCTTTAATTTTGATAACGGGGCAGGCATCGGACCGTTCAAGCGGCTGTTCTCCACTTGCGCCTGTAAAAAGTCTGATGCGAACAGTTCCGCCTCTGCCTTGGCGACGAGCGGATTTTCTGCTGAGAACGTGACGAGTGTCAAAAACCAGTATGGCGGATGGTTCCCGACTTGTCTGAGCCCCATCTCCTTGGCGAAGAACGTCTCATAGTCGTGTTCACTCGCTGTCTCGATGACATAATGATCCGGATTATATGTTTGCACAAACGCCTCACCTGGAAGTTTTCCACGACCGGCTCTCCCTGCCACTTGGGTGACGAGTTGGAACGTCCGCTCGGTCGCACGGAAATCAGGCATCCCGAGCGTCGCGTCTGCCGCGAGTACCCCGACGAGCGTGACGTTTGGGAAGTCAAGTCCTTTGGCAATCATTTGAGTGCCGAGTAAAATGTCGGCCTCGCCTTCTTCGAAGCGTCGCAACAGTTGTTCATGTGACCCTTTCCGCGACGTCGTATCTTGGTCCATTCGGATGATGCGCGCCTCCGGAATTCGGTTCAACAACTCTGTCTCAATCTTCTGAGTGCCTGATCCGAACTGCTTGATTTTCTTACTGCTACACGATGGACACGTCGACGGCATGCCGACTTCGTAGCCACAATAATGACACTTCAATCGATCACCAAACTGATGATACGTTAAATTGACCGCACAATGCGGACAGGTCATTCCTTCCCCACAGTCCCGACACATGACAAATGTCGTAAACCCTCGGCGATTCAATAGAATGACACATTGCTCTTTTTTCTCGATTCGGTCGAGGATCCCATTAAACAATTCCTCAGAGAACATCGTCGTATTGCCTTTTGCGAGTTCATGACGCATATCGATAATGTGGACCGGTGGCATCTCTCCACCGTACCGTTCTTTCAAGTGTAAGTAGCGATACACACCCTTTTGAGCTCGGGCGTATGACTCGAGCGAAGGTGTCGCACTCCCCAACACGACGGGACACCCATGATACCGGGCCCGCCAAATGGCGACATCGCGCGCATGATAGCGCGGATTCTCTTCTTGTTTATACGTCGTCTCATGCTCTTCATCTAAGATGATGAGACCGAGACGGTCGAGCGGCGCAAAGATGGCCGAACGAGCACCGACGACGACGTCGACTTCATTCCGCTTGATTTTACGCCACTCGTCATACTTCTCCCCTTTAGAAAGGGCACTGTGTAAGACTGCAACGCGTTCACCGAAGCGACGTTTAAAACGTTTTACCATCATCGGTGTCAAACTGATTTCCGGCACGAGCAAGATGGCCTGCTTGCCTTCATCGATGACTTGCCCAATCGATTCTAAATACACTTCGGTCTTTCCGCTACCGGTCACACCGTGTACAAGTAACGTCTCGCCTGCATCCGCCTCATGAATCGCCTGGACCGCGTTCGCCTGACTATCGTTTAACTGCACCGATTCCTGTACTTGCTCGATTGTCGCATACGGGTCACGATTCAATTCTACTTCGGTCAACCGTACCGCACCGAGACCTTCGAGCTTTTGAAGTTGCGGACGAGTCAACCCAATTTGGCGTAATGCTGACCAATACATACGTGGTGTCTCTTCTAACGCTTGAATCGCTTCTAGTTGTTTTTTCGCACGTTTCGAGACGACTGTCGGATCGAGAAGTTCGACGACGATGTCTGTTTTGACTGTTTTCTTTTCTTTCAGAACGGGAGCGAGGGTAAGCTCCCCTTTTTTAGCAAGTCCGAGAATGATCGATTGAATGTCTTTCGGATATTCCGATAAATGTGTTCCGAGACGAACACCTTCAGGCACATGCCCCTCTTTAATTTCTTTGTCGTAACTGACTTTTAGCGCTGCTGGTAGCATCGCGAGGAGTGCGGAAGAACGGAAGCATAGCGTCGTCTCCTTCACATGGATGGACAAGTCGAGTAGTTCATCCGTGAGTGAAGATTCTTCATCTAATAAGGCTTCGAGCGGTTTCAATCCATCTCTCGTTCCGTCCGAAGTGCCGACAACGATCCCTAACAGACGGCGTGAACCAAATGGAACGGAGACGCGCATCCCCGGCTCAATCAAGGATTCGAACTGTTCGGGTACTTCATAATCAAACGGACGATCAATCGTGATCACCGGTGCATCAACATGGACATGGGCAATCATTGGACCGCTTCCTTAAAGTGTGTGAGCAGTTCGAACGCCAATTGTTTCTTCGACTGTTTCGGAAGTTGGAGCGTCGTCCCGTCAGCATGGAACAGGACAGCCTCATTATCATCTGCACCAAATCCGACGTCACTACCGGATACATCGTTTGCAACGAGGAAATCAACGTTCTTTTTCTTCAGCTTCGCTGCCGCATGTTCTTCGAGTCGTTCCGTCTCCGCAGCAAAGCCGACTAACACTTGATGTGTTTTTCGTTCACCGAGTGTCTTTAGAATGTCTGTCGTTTCTTCGAGTTCGATCGTCAGTGGACCGTGTACTTTTTTATGTTTCTCTGCATGAACTGTTTTTGGACGATAATCCGCGACTGCCGCCGACTTCACGACGAGGTCGAGTGTATCGAAACGACTTGTCACTTCCTGCAACATCTCTTCGCTCGATTTGACGGGAATGGCCGTCACACCGTCTGGCACGGGGACTTGAAGCGGACCGTGGACGAGAGTGACGCGGGCACCCATATCACGTGCTACTTCTGCGAGCGCAACACCCATTTTTCCTGACGAGTCATTTGATAAGTAACGGACGGGGTCGATGCGTTCTACCGTCGGACCAGCCGTAATCAATACTTCTTTTCCGAGGTATAGTTTCGGGACGAACTGGCTTTCGATGATGCGTACCAAATCTTCTGGTTCTGGTAGACGTCCACCGCCAATCCAGCCACATGCCAAGTTACCGACGCCTGGTTCGATTAACTGATAGCCGTATGATTTTAATGTCTCGATATTTCGCTGTGTGGCAGGATGTTCGAGCATATTCACGTTCATCGCGGGTGAGACAATCACTGGGCATTTCGCCGCTAGGATCGACGTCGTAATGAAGTCATCTGCAATCCCGTTCGCTAATTTCGCAATCGTGTTGGCCGTCGCAGGAGCGACGACGATTAAGTCACTTGAGTCGACGACATCGATATGTGCAATCTTTGTCGGATCATGCTCTTCAAACACATCGGTATAGACCGGATTTCGACTGAGCGCCTGGAAGGTCGCCTGACCCACGAATTGTTCTGCCGACTTCGTCATCGCGACGCGAACATTCGCTCCGGCTTGAACCAATTTCGATGTGAGCGCACACGCCTTGTAGGCGGCGATGCCACCACTCACACATAACAAAATAGTACGATCCTTCACCATTCCCAAACTCCCCCTTATAGACAATGAGACCCAAGTCGCAAACGACTTGGGTCACACTTCATCCGTTGTTTTTTTCGTTCACGATGATTGTCGTATCACCCGAAAATAGTTCTTCTAACGCTTGACCGACCGGCTTATATGATTTTGGCTCGGCGACTTTCGGTGCTTTTCCATCTTGAATCTGACGCGCCCGTTTCGCAGCGACCGTAACGATCGTATATTTTGACGGGATAGTACGTTGTAAGGCATCAATCGAAGGGTATAACATTAAATGACCTCCATCATGGCTTTTTTATAGAGTGACGCAACACGTTCACGTTTACAATGCTCAGCTGTCACGATCGCTTTAATTCGATCGATGGCTTTGTCGACCTCGTCGTTCGTGACGACGTAATCATAGGCGTCCATCAACTCGATTTCTTCACGCGCGACGAGCAGGCGTTGCTTGATGACTTCTTCAGACTCCGTGCCTCGTCCGATTAGACGATTGCGAAGTTCTTGAAGACTTGGTGGTGCCAAGAATAAAAAGACGGCTTCCGGGAGAAGTTCCTTCACTTGGAACGCTCCTTGCACCTCAATTTCAAGAATGACATCTTGGCCGCTTTCGAGCGTTTCACGCACCCACTCTACAGGCGTCCCGTAATAGTTGCCGACGAACTCGGCGTGTTCAAGCAATTCTTTTTGTTCGATCATGCGTTCGAACTCTTCTCTCGATTTGAAGAAGTAATGCACTCCTTCGACTTCCCCTTCACGTGGCTTTCGAGTCGTCGCCGACACCGAATATTGAAGGTTATTGTCCTCTTCCTCGCGAAGAGCACGACAAACGGTCCCTTTTCCGACACCGCTCGGTCCAGACAAAACGATTAATAATCCTCGTTCTTTAAAATTCACTGCAAGCCCTCCATCTTCTAACATCACATTTAATTATAATAGCAGTCAATCAATTGTCCCGGCAAGAAGAAGTTCGGATTTCCTACTCCATCGTACCATATTTTCTGTTTTTCTGATAACGTAGAGACAGAAAATGAACAAAGGTGATGAGATCATTGGCTTATGATGGATTAATGACATATCGTGTCGTACAAGAATTACAATCGCTCGTCGGAGGGCGAATCAACAAAGTACATCAACCGTATTCTCTCGATTTGATGCTCCAAATTCGTTCGAACCGACAGAACGCGCAACTACTCATATCAGCAAACGCGATGTATGCCCGTCTTCAATTGACGGATACACCGATTAAAAATCCGCAAGAACCGCCGATGTTTTGCATGATGTTACGAAAACATGTAGAAGGCGGATTTATCACGGCAGTCGAACAAATCGGCCGTGACCGTGTCATCGTCATCTCCGTCCGATCTCGAAACGAGCTCGGTGATGAAGAATCGAAAAAAGTCTACATCGAGTTGATGGGACGTCACTCGAACGTCGTCTTAACGACAGAGGACGGGAAAATTTTAGATGCGATTAAACACCTCCCGCCTTCGCAAAACACGTATCGGACAATCATGCCGGGTAGTGAATACCTACTCCCGCCGGAACAACACAAGTTCGACCCGTTGTCTGATTTGACGGAAGGGTTGAAGCGAATCGACTGGAATGCCGGTAAATTGGACAAACAGATTGTCGCCACGTTCGCCGGGGTCAGCCCTCAAATCGCGCAAGAAGTCGTGCACCTCGCGAAGATGCCAAATCGTGAATCGATTCAACAAGCGTTCGAGAACGTATTGCGTCAACTCGAAGGACCTTACGTCTTCCAACAACTCGCTTCTGGAAAGGAACGTTTCGCCCCGATCGTATTAACGGCAGGAGAAATCGTATCCGAAGAAACATATGCATCGAGTAAAGAAGTGCTCGACCGTTTCTTCTATGAGAAAGCGAACCGTGACCGCGTCAGACAACAAGCCCACGATGTCGAGCGTCTCTTGAAATCCGAACTCGAAAAGAACTTGTTGAAGCGCCGCCGTCTCTTAGAGGACTTAAAGGCGACAGAACGAGCGGACGAGTTACAAAAGTTTGGCGAGTTGTTAACGACGTACTTGTTCCAGCTTGAAAAAGGGATGCGTGTCGCTGAAGTCGTCGATTACTACGATGAAGAGGGTACGACCATCTCGATTCCGCTCGACCCACTTAAAACACCGAACGAGAATGCGCAACAGTACTATAAGAAGTACAACAAATTAAAAGTCGCCAAAGTCGAAGTGAAAAAGCAACTCGAATTAAACGAAGCGGAGATTGACTATTTGGAGACGCTCACCGCCCAGCTCGATGTCGCCTCTCCATCCGACCTACTCGAGATTCGGGAGGAACTCGCCGAAGAAGGATACATCCGTCAAAAACGTCAAAAGAAAAAAGCGAATCCAAAGATTTCGCTTGAAGCGTACACGTCTTCGACGGGAACAGAATTCTTCGTCGGGAAGAATAATACCCAAAACGACCATCTGACGTTCAAGTTCGCACGCCGTGATGAGATTTGGCTTCATGTCAAAGACATCCCGGGTTCTCACGTCATCATTCGTTCCACGGACCCCGATGAGACGACGCTTCTTGAAGCCGCATCGGTCGCTGCCTACTTCTCGAAAGCACGCGCATCGAGCGGTGTGCCCGTCGATTATACGCGCGCCCGCTACGTGAAAAAACCAAGCGGTGCCAAACCCGGGTTTGTCATCTATACGGATCAACAGACCGTCTACGTGACACCGGATGAGCAATTGATGAAGTCGCTGAAACAGTCATAAACGAAACCCGCCATGTTCTGATGGCGGGTTTTTAGTAAGGAAACAACTTGTTTTACGCTTTCGGGTCATGCTTAAACGCTTCGAGCTGTTCATGATAATCGAGCAAATGCCCGTGTAAAATTTCTGAAACGGATAAATCTTCGTGCGGCAACCTAAAGAGCGAATACGGTTTATCACACGTATAGAGAATATCATGATGGTGCGCGAGCAAATATAAGAACTCCGATTCGAACGCCTGACGTTCTTCCTCACTCATGAGTAAGAAGGCTTCCCGATGCTCGGCTAGACTCTCTAGCAACAAGACGAGCTTGTCTTCGAGATGAATGAGCAAGCGATACTGCTTGATTGTCATATACTTCAATTTCACGTTCGTCACTTTCATATCCTCTTGAAGCATCATATGCAGCTCCTGATGACCGAGGATGCGGGCACGCGTCTCTAACAGTTCCGCCGGGGAACCGACGAGTTCACGCCAATGGTGAAACAAATAAGATGAAGTCTTTCTGACCTCGCTCAACAAACGATCTTCATACCGCGGTGGCAAGAACGCATAGTTCACACCGAGTGAGACGAATACACCGACTGCCGTCAACAATGAGCGTGTCCATGCATAATGGAAGAAATCCGAAGTCGGGTTTTCTAACATCATGACGATGGCGAACGCCGCGTACGTCGACATGTGTGTCTTATCGAATGTCGTATTGAGCGTGAGCGACACGATGACCGCTAGACCAATGGAGATGGGATTGACGCCGAATAAATAGACGATGAACAACCCACACATGAGACCGACGACCGTTCCGAATATTCGACTGAACACGATTTTAGACGAGCGCTTGACGGTCGGTTGCATCGCCACGACGGCTGCGATCGCACCCATTCCAGAATAAATTCCGAATACATACCACGAGATTGCGACGGTGATTGATACGGCAATCCCGGTCTTTAACGTACGAAGCCCGATTTTCGGGATGTAGCGTTTTCCATTCATTTCAGTTCGACCTTTCCTGTCTCAGAAATCAACTCAACGACAGGTCGATTCGATGTCGACAACTGATAGACACCTGGTTCGACTTCTTTGTAACGGTCGCTACTAGAAATTTTCCCAGCCGTCGTCACGTTCACTTGCCCTGTCGCATGTTTTGGCGCATAACTAAGCGTTCCTGCCTCCGTTTGAACCGTCATCGCCTGGTTCACGACGACGTCTGTGATGGTCGCATGACGATAAGAACGGATATCTCCCGTTACGAGACGTGCGGATTCGATTGTCGTATCACTCTTCGTCTCAATTCGCAGACGATCACTATCAATTTGCTTCAAATTGACAGCGTTCGCATTCATCACAATCGTTTTCACGTTTAACCCTTGCCCGGTCACTTGTTCAGCCCCGAGATGAACCGAGGTCATCGAACTCGGTAAGGCAACGCGAAGCTTATAGCGGGACGGTTCATCACTGGCCCGACTGCCGAAATAGCTGAACCACCCATACCGCTCGACGACATAGATGGTATCGCCGACCGATTTGACTTTGATACGTCGTTCTTTCGAATTGGTCTGCACCACTTCGATTTGTACTTTTTCATTTGTACTACGCACGAACTCGACATTCCCATGATACGTCTCAAGTCGTAACTTCTTCATTTGGTATCGATCTTCATACTGGTCCCCTAACGCCAACAAATGGCTGAATACGAATAAATTCACGAGAAAGAGCGTTGGGATGACCGTCAAGACGAGACCGAAGGCGATTTTACGATGTTTCGGGATTGCCCGGAATCGTGCGCTCCATGTTTTTTCTTTGCTTCTTGAATACGCCATATGCCTCTCCTTCTTGGTTCACTTTCATCAGTTTACCATGAAGTATGACATATGCCGAATTGAAAAAGAATCCGCCCGAAGGTGGATTCTTAAGACGTGACGAGGTCGCTCCAGGCGCGGGGGTCTTGTTGCCACTCGCGAAGAGAGTGAATCTCTGATTTGGTTAAGTTCCCTGTCGATTCCGCAAATTCGACCAATTCAGGAAATGTCGTCAATGAAGTGGCACTGAGATTTGCATCCGCTAAATTCTTCTCTAAAATCGGCAATCCGTAAGAGAAGATGGCTTGAATGCCAATAACCTCACCACCCGCTTCACGAATCGCATGGGCTGCCTCGATACTCGACATACCTGTCGACAACAGATCTTCGATGACAAGCACGCGTGCTCCACCGTCGAGTTTCCCCTCGATTTGATTCCCTTTCCCATGTCCTTTCGCACTCGAGCGGACGTAAATGAATGGAAGACCGAGACGGTCGGCAAGTAAAGCGCCGTGAGGAATACCGGCTGTTGCCGTTCCTGCAATGACATCGAATTCTGTTGATCCGACTGCGTCCACCAATCCATCGATGATCATGTTACGGATGTCAGGATAACTGAGCGTCAATCGGTTGTCACAATAGATTGGGCTTCTCAAACCACTCGACCATGTATATGGCTCCGTCGGTGATAATGTGACGACTTTGATTTGTAATAAGGCTTCAGCGATTTGTTTCATATGATTGTCCCCATTCCATCATAAATTGTTCATACATGGCTAACGGATTATTTGCGCGTGTGATTGGGCGACCGACGACGATTGCATGAACACCGGCCAGTCTCGCTTCACGAGGTGTCGCGACACGTACTTGGTCATCATCGGTTTGTCCGAGTCGAATCCCAGGTGTGACCGTCATAAATGCGTCACCGAGTTCCTGATGAATCATCTTCGCTTCCTGAACAGATGCGACGACACCATCAAGTCCCGCCTGCTTAGCGAGCGATGCCTGACGGATGACGGCTTGGTCAAGGCGACCCGGAATCCCGAGCTCCATCTGCATCATCTGTTCGTCCGTGGATGTCAGCTGTGTAACCCCGATCAAACGGGTCGTGTCACTTCCTTGACGAAGCCCATCCAACGCGTAGCGCATCATCTTTTCACCGCCTAGCGTATGCACGTTCGTCATCTCAACTCCAAGCTTTCCGATTTGACGCATCGTGCGACGTGCCGTCTCTGGAATGTCATGTACTTTTACATCGAGAAAGACCGGATATCCGAGGTCGACCAACTCTTCGACAAAGCGTCCACCTTCCCGATAAAACAGTTCCATCCCTACTTTGACAGCAGGTCGGCCCGGGAATGGTTTTAATAAATGAAGCGCCTCGTCGCGTGTCTCCACGTCAAGGGCGAGATACAAGTTGTGCATACGCTTTCCCCCTCACGTCCAGTATATGATCGATTCCAAGTGAATCAAGTCGTCCCGGTAATGCCTCGATGATTTCTTGACAAACATATGGATTTTCAAAATTTGCGGTACCGACTGCAACGGCGGACGCTCCCGCATAGATGAATTCGAGAACGTCGTCGACCGTCCGAACCCCGCCCATAGCGATGATTGGAATATCGACCGCTTGCGCGACTTCATATACCATCCGGACCGCCACCGGTTTAATGGCCGGGCCTGATAATCCGCCGATTCGATTCGCCAAGATTGGTTGCCCGGTCTGGATATCGATTCGCATCCCGACGAGCGTATTGATCATCGTCAAGCCGTCCGCCCCAGCCGCTTCGACTGCACGCGCCATGTCAGTGATCGACGTGACGTTCGGGGACAGCTTCACATAAACCGGCTTACTTGAAGCCGCTTTGACGAGTCTCGTCAATTCCGCAGCCATCACGGGATCCGTCCCGAACTGCATCCCCCCACACTTCACGTTCGGGCATGAGATATTCAACTCGATGGCTTTGATGGTCGGGTCTGCACTGATTCGACGTGCGACTTCCACGTATTCGTCTGGCGTCGACCCGGCAACGTTGGCGATAATCTCTGTATCGAAAGTGGAGAGGAACGGCAATTTCTCTTCGATGATTGCATCGACCCCTGGATTTTGAAGGCCGATCGCATTGAGCATCCCTTGCGCCGTCTCTGCGACACGTGGCGTCGCATTTCCGAATCGTGACTCTTCTGTCGCTGCCTTGATCATGATGCCGCCTAAGATGGAGAGGTCATACAGTTTGGCAAACTCTTCCCCGAATCCGAAACATCCAGAAGCCGGGATGATCGGATTTTTCAACTGGAGTCCTGGTAACTCGACATGTAATCTCATAACAGCACCTCTTCCGCATTGAATACCGGTCCATCGCTACATACTTTTACATAGCCTTCCGGTGCTTTGCAGACGCAAGCAAAGCATGCGCCAATGCCACAACCCATTCGATTTTCAATCGAGATGTAACGCTCCGGAATCGGCGAAGCGGCGACCGCCTTCAACATCGCTTCCGGGCCACAGCTGAACAATACGTCCGCATCGATGCGTGCGAGTGGTCCCGTCACAAATCCCCGCTCCCCGTAGCTCCCGTCAACGGTCGTGATGATCGTTTCCCCGAGCTCTTGAAATGCTTCTTCATAAAAGACGCTCTCTTTTGAATCAAACCCAAGAATCGCAATCGTCTCAATCCCCATCTCATGTAGACGACGTCTGACGTAGTAAAGCGGAGGTACCCCGATTCCACCACCGACGAGGACAACCCGTTTCCCATATTGTGCGAGCGGAAAGCCGTTTCCGAGTGGTCCGAGGACGTCAAGCGTGTCCCCAACACGCTTGTTTGCCAACTCGGAAGTCCCTTCTCCGATCACCTTATATAAAAATGTGACTTCTTCTCCTTCAACGTTCGCCACCGACAACGGTCGACGTAACAAGCCGGACGTCTTGATGTGAAAGAACGTCCCAGGGGCGACTTCCACCCCAGGGCAACGTACTTTCATCTCCATCGTCGCTTTTGCGATTTGGCGATTGCTGATGATGGTTACGTCACGTCTCATACCATCACCCCGAACTTCGTGAATGCTGGAATGCTGACCGTTTGGAATGACAGACTTTCAATGACTTGTAATAGCGCTTCGACCGTGTCGAGCGATGTGAGGCACACTGTACCTTGCTCGGCGGCCGTACGTCGAATCAAGAAGCCGTCTTTCGTCACAAGCGCGTCGCGACTCGTCGTATTGATGATCAAGTCGACTTCCCCGCGCTCGATCACGCTGAGCATCGTCTCACCTGATTCTTGAATCTTCCCGACCCGACGGACGCGCATCTGCTCCGCTTCTAGTCCATCTGCCGTACCGCTCGTCGCCATGAGACGGAAGCCGAGACGATCAAATCGTTTGGCTAAGGCAATCGCCTCATCCTTGTCGTGATCTGCGATTGTCATGAGGACGTTTCCTTTTAAGGCGATGTTCATTCCAGCTGCGACAAGACCTTTATAGAGCGCTTTTTCAAGTGTTCGGTCTGTTGCCATGACTTCCCCTGTCGACTTCATCTCAGGTCCAAGCGACGGATCGACTTCTTTTAATTTCGCGAAAGAGAAGACCGGCACTTTGACAGAGATGCTGTCTGACTCAGGATGGATGCCTGTTCCAAGACCGAGTTCTTTCAAGCTCGTTCCGAGAATTGTTTGCGTCGCAATTCGTGCGACCGGTAAACCTGTCACTTTTGAGATGAACGGAACCGTTCGGCTCGCACGCGGGTTTACTTCGATGACGTACAAATCATCCGCATAGACGAACTGGATGTTGAGAAGCCCTTTGATGCGGAACGCTTTCGCTAACTTGATCGTGTAGTCGACGACTTTTTGCTTCAGCGCGTCACTGAGGCGTTGTGGTGGATATACTGCGATCGAGTCACCAGAGTGTACACCGGCACGTTCGATATGCTCCATGATGCCTGGGATATAGACGTCCGTCCCGTCACAAATCGCGTCGACTTCAATCTCAATCCCCGTTAAATAACGGTCGATGAGAACCGGACGATCTTTTGAGGCGATGACGGCGTTTCGCATGTAGCGCTCGAGCTCTGACTGTTCATATACAATCTCCATCGCCCGTCCCCCGAGTACGTAAGATGGTCGGACGAGTACCGGATAACCGAGTTCATTCGCACATGCAACCGCCTCTTCGACGTTCGTCGCTGTCTTCCCTGGTGGTTGGGCCAATCGTTCAGCTGACAAGGTAGCTTCGAACGCCTTCCGGTCCTCGGCGCGATCGATGTCTTCTAATGACGTCCCGAGAATCTTCACGCCGTTCGCTTCGAGCGATGCCGCCAAGTTGATGGCGGTCTGTCCACCGAATTGAACGATGACGCCGAGCGGATTCTCGTTATCGATGACTTCTAACACATCTTCCGTCGTCAACGGCTCGAAGTATAGGCGATCGGAGATGGAGAAGTCTGTCGAGACCGTTTCTGGGTTGTTGTTGATGATAATGGCTTCATATCCGGCGTCACGAATCGTCTGAATCGAATGAACGGTCGCATAGTCGAACTCGACACCTTGACCGATTCGAATCGGGCCTGATCCGAGGACGAGGATCGATGGGCGGTCTGTCTTCACCGCTTCGTTCTCCACTTCATATGTCCCGTAGAAATATGGCGTCTCCGATGCGAATTCCGCCGCACACGTATCGACCATCTTATACACAGGGCGGATGTTCCATCCGTGACGTTGCGAACGAATCGTCTCAACGTCTGTCTCAAGGATTCGGGCGATGGCGACGTCACTGAAGCCGAGTCGCTTCACGTCGAGCAAACGCTCTGACGTCAATGGCTCCGATGCGAGCTGTTGCTCGGTCTGCCAAATATGGTTCAGTTTGTGTAAGTAGAAACGATCAATCTTCGTCAATTGATGAAGCGCTTCTACCGTGTATCCGCGGCGAAGAGCCTCATATACCATGAACAAGCGCTCGTCCGTCGGATGAACGAGACCATGCTCGAGCTGTTCTGTGCTCAAGTCCTGGAGTTGCGGGAGATATAATTCCTCCATCCCCAGTTCGAGCGAGCGCACGGCTTTTAATAGCGCCTCTTCTAAGTTTCGACCGATGGCCATGACTTCACCCGTCGCTTTCATTTGTGTGCCTAAGCGGCGATCCGCGGACTCAAACTTATCGAAAGCGAAACGAGGGATTTTGGCGACGACATAATCAAGTGCCGGCTCGAACGATGCGTAGCTCGTCTCGGTGACCGGGTTTTTTAGTTCTGACAACTTGTAACCGACAGCGACTTTTGCAGCGAGTTTGGCGATCGGATAGCCGGTCGCTTTTGACGCGAGCGCCGAGCTTCTTGAGACGCGCGGGTTCACTTCGATGACGTAGTATGTGAAGCTATCTGGGTCGAGTGCGAATTGGATGTTACATCCTCCTTCAATCCCAAGTGCCCGGATGATGTCGAGCGAGACGCTACGAAGCATCTGATAATCGCGGTCCGATAACGTCTGAGTCGGTGCGAATACGATTGAGTCTCCTGTATGGACACCGACCGGGTCAAAGTTTTCCATCGCACAGACGATGATGGCCTGGTCGCTCGAGTCACGCATGACCTCAAATTCGACTTCTTTCATCCCGGCAATCGACTTCTCTAGCAACACTTGCGTCACTGGACTCGCCTTTAAACCAGATTCGACGATTTGCTCGAACGATTCACGGTCATGGGCAATCCCTCCACCGGTTCCGCCGAGCGTGTAAGCAGGTCGAATGATGATCGGATATCCGATACGCTCTGCAAATCCCCAAGCAGAATCGAGCGTATGAACGATTTCACTCTCAGGAACGCCATGCCCGAGCTCGAACATGAGGTTACGGAACTGCTCACGGTCTTCAGCTTTTACGATGGCCGCTAGATTCGTTCCGAGTAATTCTACCCCACAATCGCGTAATACTCCCCGCTTATCGAGTTCAAACGCCAAGTTCAATCCCGTCTGACCTCCGAGTGTCGCGAGTAGCGCATCGGGGCGTTCTTGGCGGATGATCCGCTCGACGAATTCGGGTTCGAGTGGTTCGATATACACGCGATCCGCTGTCGTCGGGTCCGTCATGATCGTCGCCGGGTTCGAGTTGACGAGAATGACCTCGTAGCCTTCTTCTTTCAAGGCAAGACATGCCTGTGTACCAGCATAATCAAATTCTGCTGCTTGTCCGATCACAATCGGTCCTGATCCGATTACAAGGATTTTCTGAATATCTGGTCGTTTTGGCATGTCAAATTCCCACTTTCTGTTTGTTTTCTTGAACGAGTTGCATGAAACGGTCAAATAAATCGTTGGCGTCAAATGGTCCTGGTGCTGCTTCCGGGTGATACTGTACCGAGAATGTCGGATGATGCAGATGTTTCACTCCTTCGATCGTTCCGTCGTTGACCGCACGATGTGTCACGATGAGCGCTGTATCGAGTAACGATGCCTCTTCTACCGCATATCCATGGTTTTGAGATGTAATCGTCACGGCGCCTGTCTCCAACTCAAGGACAGGATGGTTCGCCCCACGGTGTCCGAACGGAAGTTTGAATGTGTTCGCCCCGTTCGCGAGCGCGATCAGTTGATGACCGAGACAAATCCCGAACATCGGTGTCGTCGGCATGAGTTGTTGAATGAGTGGAATCGCTGTCGGGACGTCTTTCGGATCCCCCGGTCCGTTCGACAACATGATGCCATCTGGCTCGTACCGCAACACGTCTTCTGCCGTAGTGTCATGTGGGAAGACGATGACTTCACAGTCCCGCTTCATCAACTCGCGCATGATGCCAAGTTTGGCCCCAAAGTCAATCAACGCGATCCGCGGCCCCGTACCCGTACTTACATACGTCCGTTTCGTCGAGACGCGTGCGACTTGATCGTTCGGAGACAGTTCGTTAAAGCGAGACTGTACTTCGTCCCATGTCAACTCACCATCAACGAGGACACCTCGCATGACACCTTGTGCCCGTAAGTGACGTGTCAACATGCGCGTATCGATATCGGATAACCCTGGGATGCCAAAGCGAGTAAGCGTTGCATCTAGCGTCGCCGTGGAACGGAAGTTCGACGGTGTGTCGCAAGCCTCTTTTACAATTAATGCTTTTGCCATCGGAACTGTCGTTTCGAAGTCTTCACGATTGACACCGTAGTTTCCGATCAACGGGTTCGTCAGCACGATCATCTGGTCGCAATACGACGGATCCGACAAAATTTCTTGATAACCGGTCATACCTGTTTGGAAGACGACTTCCCCAATCGTATCCGCTGGTGCCCCGAATCCTTTACCGACAAATTTCATTCCATCCTCAAGCCATAATGTTCGTTTCATCAAATCGCCCCTTATATACAATTTCGCCACCGACCATCGTCATGACCGGCCATCCGACAAGTTGTTTCCCCGTAAACGGTGTGTTCTTTCCTTTTGAATAGAACGTCGACGGATCCACCACGCGCGTCTTATCTGTATCGATCAGTACCAAATCGGCATCCGCCCCAACTTTCAGTTCACCTCTTGCTAATCCAAATACGTCGCTCGGACGCTTCGTCATCCAGTCGATTAACTGATGTTCTTTCATGATGCCCGTCTTCACGAACGTCGTGTACAGAAGCGGGAACGCTGTCTCAAATCCGGTAATCCCGAACGGTGCACGCTCGATCCCTTGCGCTTTTTCCTCTGCCGTATGTGGGGCATGGTCTGTCGCAATCATGTCAATCGTTCCATCGAATAATCCTTCAAGAAGCGCCTGTCGATCGTCCTCGCTTCGGAGCGGAGGATTCATCTTGAAGTTGGCATCGAGCCCTGGGATATCGTCTTCGCTCAAGACGAGGTGGTGAGGAGTCACTTCTGCCGTCACTTGAATACCTGCCCGCTTCGCATCTCGGATGACACGGACCGATTGCCGCGATGAGACGTGACACACGTGATAATGACAGCCCGTTTCTTCGGCGATCAGCACATCTCGGGCGATATGGATACTCTCTGCAAGACTTGGAATCCCTTGAATCCCGTGCGCCTCACTGAACTTCCCTTCGTGGACCGATCCTGCTTTTAGCGTATTGTCTTCACAGTGCGCGACGACGGCCTTATTCAACCGTTTCGCTTCACGCATCGCTTGTCGCATCATCGCCGCCGATTGAACACCGACCCCGTCATCGGTGAAGGCAAATGCATCTGATAGAGATTCCATATCAACCTGTTCTTCACCGAGCTGCCGCTTCGTGATGGCAGCGTATGGAAGGACACGGACAACCGCATCTTGCTCAATCTTTTGAAGGAGCGCGTCCATCGTGACGCGATCGTCTGGTACCGGTCGCGTGTTCGGCATCGAACAGATTGTCGTGAATCCACCCGCCGCTGCCGCCATCGTTCCCGTTTTGATCGTTTCTTTCGCTTCGCCTCCCGGCTCACGCAAGTGGACGTGAACATCGACAAGTCCTGGTGCGAGTAGGTAGTCTGTCGCATCGATGACTTCTTCCCCGGCTGTCGACCCGTTATAATCGAGCGATTCGATTTTTCCGTCTTTCAATAGGATGTTTGTCGTGCGTTTTGTCCCGTTGTCATACCATGTCGCGTGTTGAAGTATCATTGTTGTCCTCCTAATGCTCGATTTAAGATGCTCATGCGTGCATAGACGCCGTTCTTCATTTGCGGGAAGATGCGTGACCGTTCATGTTCAATCAGACTGCCCGCAATCTCGACATCCCGATTGACCGGTGCCGGATGCATGATGATGGCCCCTTCTTTCATCCGCTCGACTCGCTCGACCGTCAGTCCATATCGTGTGTGATATTCCTCTTTCGAGAAAATGTCTCCCATGATATGACGCTCGTGCTGAACCCGTAACAGCATGATGACGTCACTTTCTGCCAACACATCATCAAGTTCTTTACGCTCAAGCCCCATGGAATCATCCCACCATGAGGCTGGGCTGCATCCGACCACATTTGCACCAAAACGTTTCAACACACTCGCATTCGATCGAGCGACGCGACTATGAACGAGGTCTCCACAGATGGCAACGTTTAATCCTTGGAACGTTCTGAACTCTTCAAAGATTGTGACGAGGTCGAGTAGTGATTGGGAAGGGTGTTCGCCACTCCCGTCGCCCCCATTGAGTACCGGGATATTCAACTTCTCAACGAGTTCATGATAGTATCCTGCTTCTGGATGTCGGATGACGAGTGCGTCAACTCCAATCGCTTCGAGCGTCTTGCATGTGTCGTAGAGTGTCTCTCCCTTCGTGACCGATGACGTCGTCACATCAAACGGAATCTCTTGCATGTTCAAGTGTCGCTCGGCCATTTGAAACGAGTTTTTCGTACGCGTCGAGTTTTCAAAGAACAGGTTTGCGACCGTCTTCCCATCGAATAGTGGGGGTAGGTCCCCTTGCTTATAGCGCAATGACTCTTCAATCATGCCCATGATCTCATCGAGCGAGAGTGTGTCTAAGCTGACGAAGTGTTTGACTGGTTTGACATTCGTTTGCATCGTATTCATGTTCGTCTCCTCCTTTTGTTAGAGGCAAAGAGAAAAGGCGTCTCTTCACCGATGTGAAGGGACGCCTTCATTTGGGCAAGGTACACCCAAATAAACGAGCCTTCACTTTGCCGACCTCACGGGATCGAATTAAAAGTTACTTGCTTGTTTCGTTTCTTCAGTTGTGCTGACTTCCACGACCGTCTCGACTTCCTCTTTCGGTAAGATGGCGTTTAAAAGAATCCCGACGACCGTCGCGAGCGCCATCCCTTGTACAGGGAAGCTGCCGAGTTGAATCATCGCACCACCCAGCCCGATGACGAGGATGACCGATGAGATGATCAAGTTGCGTTTTTCTGCCAAATCGACTTTGCTCTCTACCATCGTCCGTAGTCCGTTCGACGCGATGACCCCGAATAAGAGAATCGAGATGCCACCTTTGACTGGATTCGGAATCGTTGAGATGAATGCCTCGATATGACCGAGGAATCCGAAGCTGATGGCCATGAGCGCCGCTCCAGCGATGACATAGACACTGTAGACGCGTGTGATGGCCATGACGCCGTTGTTCTCACCGTATGTCGTACATGGTGGACCACCGAGTGCGGAAGCGACTGCTTTCCCTACCCCGTCACCGAGTAGCGTGCGATGGAGGCCGGGATCTTTCATCGTCTCTCGTCCGATGATTTTAGATGTGACCATTTGATCGCCGATATGCTCGGTCATCGTGACGAGTGCGACCGGTACGATCGCGAGGAGTGCACCGACTTGCCACATTGGCATGTAGTCGACGAACACCATCGTGAAGTCAGGGAGTTGGAACAAGCTTGCTTGTTGAATTGGTGAGTAATCGATGATTCCGAATGCTGCGGCAATCCCGTAACCTCCGACGATTCCGAAAAGGATTGGAACCGCTCCCCAAACCCCTTTCAGTTTTGTCATGGCGAGCATCGTGATTCCAAGTGTCAGGAGTGCGATTGTCATGAACGTTCCATTATAAGCTCCGTCTTGATTCATCGACATGTCGATGGCGACCGGCGCGAGCGACAAACCGATGACCATGATGACCGGTCCGACGACGACTGGTGGGAGCAACCGGAGCAACCAGTTGACGCCTGTCTTATAGATGATCAAGGAAACGACACCGTATACCGAGCCGGCAATGATTCCGCCGAACAGTGCCGCTTCGACACCCCATTGCTGACTGACCGCAATGATTGGGGCGATGTAGGCAAAACTTGAACCGAGGTATGTTGGGACTTTGAAGCGCGTAATCGCTAAGAATGAGAGCGTGGCCACTCCGGAAGCGACGAGGGCGACCGATGTATTCAATCCTGTTAAAATCGGGACTAAAATCGTCGCTCCGAACATGGCGAAGACGTGTTGAAGACTGAATAACAGCCATTGTGGAAAGTGAGCTGGACGCTCGTGGATGTGTAGAACGGGTTGTTTCATATTGAATTTCTCCTTCCTGGCCTCTCTGGACCACCTTAAAGGTTTTTAAGATTATTGCTGATTGATTGTCACTTCATCTGCCGTGTCGACTTCACTGAGTCGGACGACGACTTGCTCGGACTTCGATGTCGGAACGTTCTTCCCGATGAAATCAGGTCGAATCGGAAGCTCCCGATGTCCTCGGTCAATCAAGACCGCGAGTTGGATATAGTCTGGGCGACCGTGGTCGACGAGTGCGTCCATTGCGGCACGGACTGTTCGACCGGTATATAGGACGTCGTCGACGAGGACGACGGTCTTCCCATTAATGTCATGCGGCAACTCTGTTGCCTTCACTTCTGGATCTAACGACTTCTTCGATAAGTCATCCCGGTAAAGCGTGATGTCGAGATTCCCGAGTGCGACCGGCTTGCCTTCAATCTCTTCGATGCGGCGTGCGAGTCGGTCAGCGAGCGTCTCGCCTCTCGTCTTGATCCCGACGAGGACGACATCGTCGATTCCTTTATTCCGCTCGATGATTTCATGAGCGATTCGTGTCAACGCTCGACGGATGGCTGATTCATCTAAAATGACGGACTGTTTCACGTCACTCCTCCTTTCATGCTTCATTCAAAAAAGAAGACTCCCTCGTCCGGCTGGAAAGGGAGTCTTCATCAAAAACGGCAGTCTGATGCCGGGTTGAATTGAAGTTAGTGTGACCGCGGTCACAATCCTTTCACAGCCTCTCTGGACTGGGTTTAAAGGTGTTATGCTTCCTAGACTATAAATCGGAACGTGACAGAAGTCAACGAGTTTTCTCGATTTTATCTAACTTTGCAAGTTCTGCCTTAAAGTCTTCAGGAAGTGGTGCCTCAAATTCCATCCATTCTTTCGTACGTGGATGGTGGAAACCGAGCGTCGCCGCATGGAGGGCTTGACCGCCCAAATCAATCGTGCGACGTGGTCCATATTTCGGGTCGCCTGCGAGCGGATGCCCGATATAGCGCATGTGCACACGGATTTGGTGTGTGCGACCTGTCTCGAGTTTACACTCGACGAGCGTGAAGTCTTTGTAGCGCTCGAGCAAGCGGAAATGCGTCACCGCTTCTTTCGCGTTCTTGTCCGTCACGGTCATACGCTGACGATCATTTGTATCGCGACCAATCGGTGCCTCGATTGTCCCGAGTTCGTGAACGAGTTCGCCGTGAACGAGCGCAATATATTCACGTTTAATCGTCTTGTCTTTCAACTGGCTCGCAAGTGATTCATGAGCCAAGTCATTTTTAGCGACCATAAGGAGACCTGTCGTGTCTTTGTCGATTCGATGCACGATTCCAGGGCGCTTGACGCCATTGATGCCTGAGAGGTCATCACAATGTCCGAGAAGCGCATTGACGAGCGTTCCAGACGTGTGACCGGCAGCAGGGTGAACGACCATCCCACGTGCTTTATTGACGACAATCATATCTTCATCTTCATAAACGATTTCAAGGGGAATGTGTTCAGGTAACACTTCGAGTTCCACCGCTTCCGGGACGTTCACTTCGATTTCATCGCCCACTTGAAGCTTATAGTTTGGTTTGACGGCACTCCCATTAACGAGAAGTGCTCCGGTCTTAATCCATTCTTGTACTTGTGAGCGTGACCATTCTCCACGGTCGCTCACCCACTTGTCGATCCTTGCCTTTTCATCGGCGACAAAAGTATAGGATTCCATTACGATTGTCCCCTTTCTTTGTGTAATTTTTCTTCAAATAAAATCCCGATGACCATCAAAATGACCCCGAACGTAAGCGCCATATCGGCCACGTTAAAAATCGGGAAGTTGTAGCCAAACGGATACGTATCAACAAAATCGACGACTTCACCGCGGAACAGTCGATCGATAAAGTTACCGATCGCACCGGCCAACAGCAGTCCAACACTGTATCCGAGAAGCTGATACCCGTTCACTTCTTTATGCAGGAAGTAAACAAGACCCGCCACGACGAGAATCGTGATGACGAAGAAGAACGCCATCTGTCCTTCTAACATCCCCCAAGCCGCTCCTTTATTGCGATAAGAGGTCCAGTATAACAAGTTCGGGATGACTTCAATCGATTGACCGATTGTCATCGTCTGAACGACTACCCATTTGGTGAGTTGATCGAGCAGAATCAAGATGACGGCCAAACCGTAATATCGTTTCATATGCGTCTCCTTTCAAGCCGTTAAGAAACCGGAGTGGGGACGCCACTCCGGTTCGTCTTAACCGATTACTGATGCACAGCGTGGGCAAAGCTCAGGATGCTCTTCGTTTTGTCCAAGCTCTGTCGAGTATGTCCAACAACGTGCACAAGCGGCACCATCTGCTTTCTTGACTGTGATTTTCGTCGTCGCATAATCGACGTCTGCCGTCTCAGCCCATTCTACTTGTGATACTTGAAGCAACTGACTGACGTTATCGATTGTTTCCAATAACGCGGCAGTCTCTGCTTTCGGTGCGAGAATCAATTTCGCCTCGAGCGGTTTCCCGATCAATTTCTCGCCACGTGCGATTTCGATCGCTTTGAGGACATCGTCACGGAAGACGAGGAATTTCGACCATTTCTCTAATAACGCTTGCTCATCAGCAGTCAATGCATCCACTTCTTCTAGATCCGTCAAGAAGATGCTTGCTTCCGACTTCCCAGGGACCTCTTTCCACGCCTCATCAGCAGTGTGTGGAAGGACTGGAGCCAAGAGCTTCGTCAAAAGGACAACCGCATCGTACATGACCGTCTGAACGGCACGACGGCGGAGATCGTCTTCACGCTCGATATAAAGGATATCTTTTGTAAAGTCGAGATAGAACGATGACAACTCGTTAACGCAGAAGTTATGAACGAGATGATACACCGCCATGAAGTCAAACGTGTCATACGCTTTGACAACTTTTGCTTGTAGCTGTTTAAGTTTCGTTGCCATGAAGCGGTCTGCTTCTGGCATGTCCTTGAATGCGACACGCATCGACGGATCAAACCCGTTCAAGTTCCCAAGAAGGAAACGGATTGTGTTACGCATCTTACGGTATACTTCTGACACTTGTTTAAAGTTGTCGTGCGAAGCGCGAACGTCAGACTGATAGTCGACCGACGCGACCCATAGGCGGACGATTTCAGCACCATATTGCTTCACGAGATCGTTTGGCGCAATCGTGTTACCGAGCGATTTCGACATCTTACGTCCATCCCCGTCAAGAACGAAACCGTGGCTCAAGACGTTTCGGTATGGCGCTTTGCCCGTTGTCGCAACAGCTGTTGAGAGTGACGAGTTGAACCAACCGCGGTATTGGTCAGATCCTTCAAGATAAAGGTCAGCCGGGCGACGTAGGTTTTCACGTTCCTCTAATACACCAGCGTGTGAAGAACCTGAATCGAACCAGACGTCCATGATATCGAGTTCTTTACGGAATTCGCCATTCGGGCTGTTCGGATGCGTAAATCCTTCAGGAAGAAGGTCTTTCGCTTCACGCTCGTACCAGACGTTCGAACCGTGCTCACGGAACAAGTTTGCGACGTGGTCGATCGTCTCGCTCGTGATGATTTCCGTTCCATCCTCTGCATAGAAGATTGGAATCGGCACGCCCCATGCACGTTGACGACTGATGACCCAGTCCCCACGGTCACGGACCATGTTGTAAAGACGTGTCATTCCCCATTCCGGAACCCAGTTCACTTCTTCGATTTCACGGAGCATGTCTTCACGGAAATCTTTGATGGAAGCGAACCATTGCGGTGTCGCACGGAAGATGACCGGTTTTTTCGTACGCCAGTCATGCGGGTACGAGTGTTTGATGAACTTCAAGTTGAGCAAGTAGCCGTTCTCTTCAAGTTTCATCCCGATTTGTTTGTTCGCATCTTCATAGAACAACCCTTCAAAACCAGGCGCCTCAGCCGTCATATAACCACGGTCATCGACCGGGCAAAGAACGTCCAAGCCGTAAGCCTGACCGACACGATAATCGTCTTCCCCGTGCCCAGGTGCTGTATGGACGAGTCCAGTCGCATCCGCTGTGACGTGATCGCCGAGCATGACGAGTGACGTGCGGTCATACAACGGATGTTGAGCCGTCATATATTCAAAGTCGCGACCGTTCCATGAACCGCTCACAGTGTAATCAGTCCAGCCGAGCGCTGTCGTCACTTCTTCAACGAGCGTCTCTGCGACGATATAGCCTTTTCCTTCGTGTTCGATACGCGTGTACGTCAACTCATCACTGACTGCGATCCCGAGGTTCGCCGGGATTGTCCAAGGCGTCGTCGTCCAGATGACGAAATGATCGTCAGACGTCAATGTGTCTTTTCCGTCTACGACGCGGAATGCCACGTAGATGGCTGGTGATTTTTTATCGTAATATTCGATCTCAGCTTCTGCGAGTGCAGACTCCGAAGACGGCGACCAGTAGACTGGTTTCTTCCCTTTGTAGATGTATCCTTTTTCAGCCATCGTCCCGAACAAGCGGATTTGTGCCGCCTCATATTCCGGAAGGAGCGTGATATATGGATTTTCAAAGTCTGCAAGAAGACCGAGACGTTTGAACTGTTCACGTTGTGAGTTCACTTGTTCCATCGCATATTCTGCACACTTTTCGCGGAATTCAGCGACCGTCATTTCTTTACGGTTGACGCCAGCTTTTTGAAGGGCGTTCTCGATTGGAAGACCGTGCGTATCCCAACCTGGAATCATTGGAGACTGATATCCGTTCATTCCTTTGAAACGGACGATGATGTCTTTTAAGACTTTGTTCATCGCATGTCCCATGTGGATGTCGCCGTTCGCATATGGAGGCCCATCATGCAAGATGTATTGTGGTTTCCCTGCATTTTTTTCTTGTACCTTGTTGTAAAGGTCCATGTCTTCCCATTCTGTTTGCATCGCTGGTTCGCGTTTTGGTAAATTCCCACGCATTGCGAATTCTGTGTTTGGCATTAATAGCGTGTCTTTGTAGTTCATCGAAACTCCTCCATCAACATTTTTTAGAAAACAAAAAAAACCAACCCATCCCTGATAGGGACGAGTTGGTTGACTCGCGGTACCACCCTACTAGTCTCACTCTCATGAGACCGCTCTCGGTAACCGATAACGAGGTCAGGCGGTCACGCTTACTCTAGTTCAGCGTGACGACTCATAGGGGATACCGATTCGAGTCTTTCTCTTAGGCTCTCACCGTCCCTAAGTCGCTTCGTAGGTATGACTCGATCGACGCGTCCTACTCAACGTGTTGATCATTTATCCATGTTGTTCTTCATTCTGTGTGACTTCGTGGTCATTATACGCAAGTTCTGATCTATCGTCAAGAACCGTCTGCACAGGCGGCTCCCCGACAATCGTCTCCCACTCGGTGCTGTTTAAGAGCTCCATTTGGGCGTCAACGAGGACACGGAAACGTGTGCGATACAACTCGACTTTTTTGAGCATTTGAACAACTTCACGTTCTGCAAGTTGCTCTTTACGGGCCGCTTCTTCTTCACGAGCGTACGCTTCACGCTCCGCTTGTTTCAGAATGAGACTCGCTTCTTTTTGCGCGTTGTTCTTCACTTCTTCCGCTGCTTCCTGCGCGACGATGATCGACTTGTTCAATGTATCTTCCATCGAGGAGAAGTAGTCAATGCGAGCTTGCATATCGTTGACAAGTTCTTCATACCGTCGATTCTCACGAATCAATAGTTCAAACTCTTTAATGATTTGATCTAAAAATTCATTGACCTCATCGATGTCGTACCCACGAAAACGGGAAGAGAATTCTTTATTATGAATATCAATCGGTGTCAACGCCATTCGACTTTCCTCCTAAAATTTAACGTATGGTCCCATACTGGATTTTAATCTTTTCACGTTTGGTCGAACCAAGGATCTCCATCATCTTAATACGACCGTATCCACGGACGGATAAAAGATCATCGGGTTCAAGGATGAAGCTCGGGTCTTCAATGACTTTATGATTCACTTTGCAGTCACCGTGTTTCACGAGCGCCTGAGCTTTCTGACGAGATATGTTGAGTACCTCGCTCACAACCGTATCAAATCGTAACGAGGACACGATGCCGAACCCCTCGACCCACTCTGTTTTCGGAACGACGAGTATGTCATCCTTCGCAACAGAGGAGATGCGAACTTTCGCTTTTCCGACACGCTCCAAGTTCATTTCGATGAACCCGACGGCTTCGCGGGTCGTAGCAAACTGGACGATTTCCTCTTCCAGGACGACGTCCCCAAACTTTTGACGCTTTAATCCAGCGTTCAGTAAAGTTCCAGTCACTTGTCGATGTGTCAGGTCAACAAATTTTGTCGGATATTCGATACGGCGAATCTCAATTTCAAAATCATCGGTATTCAGCTCATAATACTCTGGCGCCAAAATCAGCCGACGTCGTTCAGCTCCTTCAAACCCGCCATCGTCGTGAATGACGAGCTGCTTACCGACAAGCTGTTTGACGATTTGTTGTTCACGAGGATCTAAAAAGTCCGTCAACTTCAATACATAGCTGTTCTCGACTTGTTGTACCCAGTCCAACACTTGTTCGACGAACGCCCGTTCACTTGGTCTGTAGTGGTCATAAACGCTCATACATCACCCGAAAATGGCAGTGATACCGGCTTGTGCCATCCGAAGCACGAACAATGCGACGATTGGAGAGATATCGAGCATGCCACCAATTGGTGGAATAATCCGTCGAAACGGTGCTAAAAACGGTTCACATAAAAACGATAAAATTTGTCCGAACTTCGATTCGCGCGCGTTCGGGAACCATGATAATAAGATATAGCCGATGAGAATCCAACTATAAATACCAAGTAAGTCTCTCAACGTATTGCCTAAGGCAGGGATTACGTTTTCCATTCAGTTACCACCCTTTACTGTGAAGTTCATCCTCCGAAATCAAGTTTGAGATTGAACCAGTCAATTCGACATTGTTCGGAGTACACAGAATCGTGTTATGTCCAATCGAAGTCATCGATCCTTCTAGCGCATACACGACACCGGAAAGGAAGTTGACGACTTGACGTGATTGGTCTTTTGACATGCGTTGAAGATTGACGATGACAGCACGGTTTTCTTTCAATTGATCGCTAATATCTTGCGCTTCAGCAAATACACGTGGTTCAGCCAATACGACTTTCGAGCGTTCTTTCTTCTTCGTATTCAATGCCACGAGATTATTTGCTGATTTTGGGCGATCCTCTTGTCTCACGACCGCTGTTTCAGTTGAAGAAGTTGCTGATGTGTTTGCGACGGCAAACTCTTCTTCTTCGTATGTGCTGTTCGGATCTTCCTCGAGTCCAAAGAAATCTTTCATTTTGTTTTTGATTGACATAACGGATTCCTCCTTAAGATATATTATTGCACAAGTACGGTACCAATACGAACAAACGATGCGCCTTCTTCAATCGCGATTGGATAATCGTTTGACATTCCCATCGACAGCTCCGTGCAGGGGGCGTGTTCAAACCCTTTTACGTTCACTTCATCACGTAATCGACGTAAACGACCGAACGTCTCACGGAGGACTGACTCTTCTTCCGTGAACGGTGCCATCGTCATCAACCCGATGATTCGAATATGAGGATACTGTTTACAGTTCTCGATGAAAGGCATAACTTCCTCTATTTCAAGACCATGTTTTGAATCTTCTCCTGAGGTATTTACTTGAACGAAACAATCAATCGTCTCGCTCGCTCGTTTATCAATCTCTGCAGCGAGTGATAAACGGTCCAATGAGTGAATAGCTGTCACGTGATCGATGATTTGTCTCACTTTACGTGTCTGTAACGTGCCGATGAAGTGAAACTTTGCGTCTTCTGGCATGCCGTTTACTTTCTCAAGTAAGGAATCTGGACGATTTTCACCGAAGTCACGAATTCCTTCTGCGTAGAGAGCATTGGCCACATCTACGCCTACCGATTTCGTGACGGCAATCAAAGTAGGCTCCACATCTTGAACGTGGGCTGCCATGATGGATTGAACTTGCTTTACGTTATCTGAAATACTCACAATTTACGCTCCTTGACGATGACTGCCGCAAATCGACGCTTCGTTTCTCCATCTCGATACGAGAAAAATGGTGTGCTTGCGCCAGTCGATAAATTCGATTGCATGACGGACGTGTCATGTTCGTTTGCCAATACTTCATTGACGGTTTGGAGTGACAACAAGGCGTGGTCGCCCGAATCCTGTCGAACGGCTTCTTGATAGGCAATCGGCGAAACGGATTGAACCGCATCTAGCACTCGACGATCGACCTCATATTCATTCCCAGCAATCGCTGGACCGACGAGCATCTCCACTTCTGTCGCATCGATGCCTAATTCTTCAAACGCTTGGATCATGGACGTGACGATATTGCCGACGGTCCCTTTCCACCCCGCATGAGCGACACCGATGACTCCATGGTCTTTCGCACAGAAAAAGAGAGGTACACAATCTGCAAAGACGAGAGCGAGCGGCAATGCTTCTTCTGTCGTGATCAGTCCGTCTGTTTGCGAAATCGCCTCGTCATATCGAAATGCACCTTTGCCCTTGTCCGCTGAATCCACGCTTTGGACCGTTATCCCGTGCACTTGGTCGGCCCAAACGGAGTCTTCTAGCGAAAGATTCGCCTGTTGAAAGAACCATTGACGATTTTGAATGACTCCATCAATATCATCGCCGACGTGAAGACCGACGTTTCCGGCATTGTGTCCGTTCGTCCGTGTCGTCACGTAAGCAAGATAGCGATTCGATTCGGTTTCCCATGTATGTAACAGTTGCATCGGTTTCTCCTTTTTTAGAAAAAGGGATGCCGAGTCACGGCACCCCTTTTTGTTTAGTTACGGCGTTGTCTCACGAACGCAGGGATGTTGATCGTCTCGTCTGGGACGTCCCCTCCATACACAGGGCGATGGAAGTTCCCTTCGTCTTGTTGAGCCGCTTCATTTGCTTTTGGTTGGGGTTCCTTGTTCTCAACCTCAGGCTGTTTTTTCGGCTGCTGAAGGAACGGGTTCGCCCCTTGTGTTTCCTCAGCAAATTCAGTTGCAATCACGGTGACGATGATTTCATCGTTCAAGTTTTCGTTGATGACTGAACCGAAGATCAAGTTCACTTCTTCATCTGCGGCACTTTGAACGATTTGAGCTGCTTCTGTCACTTCATACAAGCTAAGGCTGAGTCCACCTGTAATGTTCATCAAGACACCTTTCGCTCCTTCGATTGAAGATTCGAGAAGTGGTGAAGAGATTGCTTTCTTCGCTGCTTCAACGGCACGGTTTTCACCTGTAGCAACACCTACACCCATAAGTGCAGATCCTTTTTCCGTCATGATCGTCTTCACGTCAGCGAAGTCAAGGTTGATAAGACCAGGGATGGCAATCAAGTCTGTAATCCCTTGTACACCTTGACGAAGGACGTTATCCGCTTCACGGAACGCTTCGATCATCGGTGTATTGCGTTCCACGATTTCAAGAAGCTTATCGTTTGGAATGACGATGAGTGTATCTACTTTTTCTTTAAACGCTTGAATCCCATGTTGCGCGTGTTGCATGCGCTTCCGGCCTTCAAACATGAATGGTTTTGTGACGACACCGACTGTGAGCGCGCCGATTTCTTTTGAAATCTCAGCGATGACCGGTGCAGCACCAGTTCCTGTTCCGCCGCCCATACCAGCTGTGACGAAGACCATATCCGCTCCGTCGAGTGCTTCAATCAATTGTTCGCGGCTTTCTTCTGCCGCTTTTTTACCGATATCAGGATTCGCACCAGCACCGAGACCACGTGTCAATTTGGCACCAAGTTGAAGCTTCACATCGGCTTTCGACATATTCAAGGCTTGAGCATCCGTGTTGACAGCGATGAACTCAACTCCTTGTACCCCGTGTTCAATCATACGGTTAACGGCGTTTGAACCGCCGCCTCCGACTCCAATTACTTTAATTTTTGCTACGGCGTCAATCGCCTCATCAAAGTACATCATTCAGGTATCCCCCTACTTATTTTCCAAGTTGTATTACAACGTCAGCTTAAACGCCAAATAATTTTTCCATCAAACGACTAAAACCTTTTTTCGACTCTTGATCGGTCTCGTATTCGTTCTCTCCAACATGAGTATCGGTCGGTTCCTGCTTATTGTGAAGCGTTTCGTAGCGAACTTCCGGTTTTTCGAGTTGAGATTTTGAAACGTGATGATCACTCATTAAGACATATTTCAAAACACCGACTGCTGTCGCGTATTTTGGATGTCTGACGCCAATCGACGACGGTTGATACAATCTCGTCTTTTGACCCATGACACGAGTCGCTAACTCTTGAATACCTGGTAGAGCAGCAGCTCCACCACAAAGTAGATATCCGCCATTCAGCATCGGAACACCTACTTTTTGAACCTTATTCAACATAAGAGTAAACATTTCCTCTATTCTCGCCTCTAAAACATAGCTAATTTCTGACTGTGGTTCGAACGCCACTTCCCCATTGATGTTCGTGTAGGAGAAACCTTCTGTTCCATCGGCCATTTCTTCGAGTGCGAGACCATATTCTTCTTTCGCCACTTTGGCGTCTTGATATTTGCAGTTTAGCTTATAGACCAAGTCTCTTGTCATATGGTCTCCACCGACTGGAAGGATATACGAGTAAACGAGATCTCCACGATAAAATACCGAGACCGTCGTCTTTTCGTGCCCGACATCGACAAGACCAATGCCGAGGTCGATTTCATCTACAGAAGCTGCACTCATACCGAGCGCGAGGTTCCCTAAAATAAATCCTTCTAAGTGTAATCCGGCACGTTCAATCGAACGACGAATACTATGTAAAATTGTCTTCGATCCAGTAACCATTTTCCCATGCATTTCTAGTCGATAACCAAGCATTCCACGAGGATCGACGACACCCGTTTGTTGATCCACCGTGAATGATGATGGGATTACATCGATGACACTCATCTCATCCGGTAATCGCATCACTTGTGCTGAATTGATGACTTCCATCACGTCTGCATCTGTAATTTCCTGATCTTCCCGCTTCACGGATGCGATTCCATGACATGGGGCAATTTGGATATGTTCCCCTTCGATGGCAACGTATACAGATCGAATTTGATCACCTAACGATGTCTCCGCGTGTTCAACGGCCTGTTTGATCGCTTGGACTGTTTTATCGATGTCTACGACAGCACCACGTTTCACCCCTGCAGACGGTGCACACCCTTCTGCCAAAATATTAAGCGTTCCGCCGAGCAATTCACCGACGACGAGCTTAATCTCTGACGTTCCAATATCTAATGCGGCCACATAACCATTCGCTTCCAAAAGGGAAACACCTCCGCTCTATAATTTTCCTGTACAAATTACATGACAAATATGACAGATATCCAAAAAAATTGTTGGTTTCGACAAGATATCTCACGTCTAAGTTTACAACAAATAAGATAGTGAGAAAAGGTAGAATCCTACAATTTAAGCGGTTTCGCGTTATCAATTCGTTTACAAACGACAAAAAAACAGCCCTTATGTGTCTAAGGACTGTAATATAACTGATTATTCATTCGTTTTCTTGTATGGAACAAAGTAAAAACCACCATCCATGACGACTGTTCCTTGCTGACCTTTCGGAATGTTTTCATAGATTTCTCCATATTTCGAAACGGTCTCACTTAATTTCAGCGTCGGGGTAAGAAGCGTATTTCCGTCATTCATAAAGATCTCGTAACGTGTCGGCTCTCCCTCTTGTTTAGACAAGATGACTTCCGACATTCGGGCTCGCGTCGCGTCATCGACTTGTTCCAACTCACTGGCAATCTTTTCGAGTTCTTTTTCCGAATTGAATTCTCTTAGCAGTGGACCATCTTTTAACTTCTGAGGGTCGGTGATGGTGCCCGTCGGATGAAGTGAGCCGTCTGCTAACACGACGACATCTCCCGTCTCCGCACGAGCATAAGCAATCATCTTCTCTTCTGTCACATTGACGTGAACGACGTTATACCAAGATCGGTCCATGTCTACCCGTTTGACACCCGGCAACTTTTCCATTTGGTCACTCATCTTGCTCGGTGATAGACTGACAAATTTTGTCGATGTGTCAAGTTCCATGTCTTGAAACACGTAGGATTCATCAAGCCAGTATAGCCCAGATACATTCACTTCTTTCACGTTCGACATCGAAGTTTGCATATAGACCACGAGTAGGATGAGAATCCCAAACAAGGAAAGCACGGAGAACATCCGACGGTTCGCTTTTTTCCGTCGCTGCTTTTTCATGTACGGAATACGGTCTTCTAGACTGCGTACCGTTTGTTGGCTTGGTTCCATCGGATTCTACTCCTTTATCGAATGACTTTTTCTACTAAGTCGGCTAATGCATCCGACGCGTCCGGGAATCCGAGGGCACGGGATGCGTTCGCCATCTCTTCTTGTTTGTCGAGCACTTGGCGAATCGCTTCGACGAGCGTTTCCCCTGTCAACGACTCCTCTTTCACGAGTAACGCCGCACCGTTTTCAACAAGGGCAGAGGCGTTCTTCGTCTGATGGTCTGCTGTCACGTATGGGCTCGGAATCAATACGCTCGGTAAGCCGAGGGCAGTCAATTCAGAAATGGTCGAAGCTCCCGCACGCGAGACGACGATTGACGTACAAGCGAGTAAGGCCGGCATGTCATAGACGTACGGATGAACATGTACGTTTTCAGACGATGGCGCTTCTTTCGATACAGATTCGTAATGAACTTTCCCTGTGACGTAGAGCACGTTGATCGGTAAGTCTGAAAGCGCCGGGATGGCCTCAGTGACGGCACGGTTGATTGCTTCGGCGCCACGGCTCCCTCCGTAAATCAGTACGATTGGTCGTTCATCCAGATTGTACTGTTCTCGTACAGCTGCATCGTCGACTTTCGTTTGTAGCACTTCACTTCCACGCGGATTTCCAATCAAGCGTACGTTTGCCCCAGGGAAATGAACATCTGACCCTTTAAAGGAAAGGGCGACCCGATCCGCCTTTTTCGATAAAAACTTATTCGTTAACCCTGGGATGCTGTTTTGTTCATGCAAAATAGTCGGGATACCGAGTTGTTGCGCCGTATAGACGACCGGTCCTGACACGAATCCACCTGTTCCAATGACGACGTCTGGTTTGAATGCTGCCATATCTTTTTTCAGAGAGCGGACAGCTTTCAAGAACCAGTACGCCGTCTTTAAGTTCTCAAGAGAGAGGGACCGTTTCAATCCAGCGATTTGAATCGATTTGAACGGGACACCTGCTCGAGGAACGAGATCGGCTTCTAATCCATTCTCCGTTCCCACGTATTGTACCTGTAAATTCGGGTGACGTTTTTGTAACGTCTCGATCAATGCGAGGGCCGGATAAATATGACCACCAGTACCTCCACCAGAAATCATGACTTTCATCGGTTCGCCTCCTCATATGCGCGAACGAGTTGGACGAACTGTTCGCCTCGTTCTTCAAAAGTCTTGAATTGGTCCCAACTCGCACAAGCAGGAGATAAGAGAATGACATCTCCCGTCTCAGATTGTTCAAACGCGAGTGGAACGGCGTCTGCTAACGTCTCGACCGTGAAAGACGGAATCTGTTGGGACTCTCCAAGCTCTTTAAAACGCTCTTTTGTCTCACCATACGCGACGACAGCTTTTACGTTTGAGAGAGCTGGCGCGAGCGAAGATAAGTCCGCTCCACGTTCGAGTCCTCCACATAGCCACACAATCGGAGCATCAAATCCTCGTAGCGCCGCTTCCGCCGCGACGTTGTTCGTCGCCTTCGAATCATTGTAGACGGCACGTCCGAGAACATCACCTAAACTTTCAGTTCGATGTGCGACACCGCCAAAGTTTCGTAATACTCGCTCGACGTGTGCTTTTGGAAGTGCAAACGGTTCGACCAACAGAAGAGCCGCTAGTACGTTCTCGACGTTATGGGCACCACCTAATGCCAATTCATTCACACGAATGATTCGCTCTCCGCGTACTGTGACCCAACCGTCCACAACGGAAGCATCTCCTCGCTCAAAACTGAACGTATTCGGTTCAAGATGGGCCGGGACACGTTTCATCACTTCGGAGTCTGTCACTTTGACGACGATTTGGTCGTCTCGTGTCATCTGACGGAACAAATTTCCTTTTGCATCTGCATACGAGTCGAAGTCGCCGTGATAATCGAGATGGGCTTCTGATAGATTCAGCAACGCTGCCGAACGCGGATGGAAGGACTCAACCCCCATCAACTGAAAGCTCGATAATTCAATGACAATCAATTCGCCCGCTTTCGCGTTTGTCGCGACCTCTATAGCTGGGAATCCGATGTTTCCCGCGAGATGAACCGGGCGCTCTCCACCTTTGAGTAACTCATAGACGAGTGTCGTTGTCGTCGTTTTTCCATTCGAACCTGTAATGGCGACAAATTCTGCGTCCGTTGCCATATAGGCCAGCTCCACTTCCGTGTAGATTGGAATCTCACGCGACATCGCTTCTTGAAGCAACGGGATGTGATACGGAATCCCTGGATTTTTGACAATCAACTCTGTCTCATTCAACAAAGCGAGAGGATGTTCATTAAACACCGATTGAATCCCAAGTGACTGAATTTTTTCCTGCTCGTCTTCGGGAGGGATATTCCCCGTATTGATCGTCACATCCGCTCCCGCATGATGCAGATACGTCGCCGCTGCGATTCCGCTCTTAGCGGCGCCGAGGACGAGAACTTTTTTACCGTGCCATTGCTTTTCCATCTGTCTCACCCTTTTACATGAGTAGTAATGATAAACCTGCTGTAATTAAACTGATTCCACCGAACGTAAGGACGATTCGCCATTCCGACCAACCGACCATTTCGAAGTGGTGATGAATCGGGCTCATTTTAAAGATGCGCTTCCCTGTCGTTTTGAATGA
The DNA here is from genome assembly GCF_018617635.1 of Exiguobacterium sp. CH10. Taxonomy (NCBI): domain Bacteria; kingdom Bacillati; phylum Bacillota; class Bacilli; order Caryophanales; genus Exiguobacterium; species Exiguobacterium sp. CH10. Next base: position 411,286 of record NZ_JACSKO010000002.1, on the reverse strand, counting down.
AAGAACTTGCAAGATTACGCTCAATGTCTCGATGACAAAGATGATCCCGACGAATACGAGGAGTAACTCAAGTTTCAACATGAGCGCTAGTCCAGCGACAGCTCCACCTAACGCGAGCGAGCCTGTATCGCCCATAAAAATCTTCGCCGGATATTTATTGAAAACGAGGAACCCAATCAATGCTCCGACGACGGCGAATGCGAACCAGGCAATCCCAAGCTCATCTTGTGCGAGCGCATAAATTCCGAAGAACGTGAACGTCGGAATCGCTGAGAACGAAACGAGACCGTCAAGACCGTCCGTCAAGTTGACGGCATTTGAGAAGCCGACGAGCCAGAAGATGACGATCGCGATATAGAACCAACCTGTATCAAATGAAATCGATGTGAATGGAATCGAGATCGATGTATCGAGCTCTCCACCGAGTGAAAGGAACCAGGCGAACAGAACGGATACGACAATTTGACCAATCAACTTCTGAAGTGACGTCAACCCGAGGTTTCGTTTATTGACGACTTTAATATAGTCATCTAAAAATCCGATTACCCCAAACGCCATCGTCACGAATAGAAGTGTCCCGAATCCTGCGACCGCTTCCCCAAAAATGACGGATACGATGAAGCCGACTAAGATAGCTAGCAAGATGACGATTCCGCCCATCGTCGGCGTTCCCGATTTCTTCTGGTGCCAGCCCGGACCTTCATCACGAATCTCTTGTCCAAATTTCAACTGACGCAATGCCGGAATAGCTCGCGGCATGACGATTAATACACTTAATAATGCACTGATTAAGACGATTAAACTAATTAACATATTGCTACCTCACTACTCTATTTATTGAACGAGACGCTCAAGCGCCAGTCCTCGAGATGCCTTTAACAATACCACAGTATCCGGTCGTTGATAACGATGAAGGAGCGCCTTCGCTTCCTCTACGGTCGGGACAGATGTGACGTTCACTCGTGTGTCTTCAATACCATCAGCAATCCATTTCGCTTTTTCACCGACGAGAATACAATCCGTCACGGGAGATGTCACGACGCCCCCCACTTGTGTGTGCTGGGCTTGTTCGTCAGATCCTAGCTCATACATATCGCCAAGGACGAGAACACGCTTCGAAAAGCCTTCGAGCGATTTGACCGTTTCAATCGCCGCAATCATCGATGTCGGGCTCGCATTATATGCATCGTTGATGAGATGCGCTTCACCGAACATTTGCTTTTCCATTCGCATCGTCGTCAGTTTGATGCGGTCAAGACCACGTTGGATCATCGTATGATCGAGTCCGAACTCGAGACCGCATGCAATCGCATAAGCTGCGTTTCGGATTTGATGGGCACCGAGCACCTTCAGCTCGTACAGGTCACCATTGTATTTAAAGATGGATGCATCGAACGTCGTCTCGACCACTTCGATTTTCCCGTCCGCCGTCTCATCGTATCCGACTCGATAGCCTTGACCGGCAAGAAGCGGCTCATCCGCATCGACGATCAATCGTCCGTCCGGTTTCAGACCAGCTTTGATTTCAAGCTTCGCTTTCGCGATCCCTGTGCGTCCGCCGACTTGTTCACCATGTGACTCCCCAATGTTCGTGACAAATGCCACGTCCGGTTTGGCAATTTTCGACAATTGCTCGATTTGACCGAAGCCGTTCATGCCCATCTCCAACACGGCCACTTCCGTATCGCGCGGCATTCTGAGAACGGTAAGCGGTAAGCCAACGTCCGAATTGAAATTTCCAGCTGTCTTATGCGTCTTGAATTTTTCTTCGAGTACGACGGCAATCATATCTTTCGTAGACGTTTTTCCGTTTGAACCGGTAATGGCGACCACGAGTGGATTGATTTCCTCTAAATAGCGTGCCGCTGCCATTTGCAAGGCGTCGATCGTCGACTTGACGGGGATGACAAACACATTGTCCGGTTGAGGGCGACCTTCTTCCCAAAACGTGACGATGGCACCTTTCTCAATCGCTGCTTCGATGTAGTCATGACCGTCAACACGTGCACCGACGATTGGGACAAATAGTCCTGCCCCATTCTCATCTCTCGAATCTGTGGCGATGCGTTCGACGAGACGATCGTCTTCCACGTCAACCCCAAACCAAGACGCTAATTTTTGAACTGTCAATTGTTCCATACAAACTTCCTCCTCATACATAGGAAAAGAGAGCCGCAGCCCTCTTCATCTCGTGCGTTAATTCGATGGTGTCTCCAATTTCACTTTCAAGGAGGCACCCGTTTTGACAGGTTTCCCTTTGCCAATCGATTGCGATGTGACAAATCCGGTACCATCGATTTCTAAATTTAATTGATAGAGCGTCGCTAGACGTTTCACATCACGTAACGACCACCCTTTTAATGTTGGCATCGTAAACGAATTACTCGTTTTTAGCAACAGTCGTTCACCGACGACATAAGATTGTCCCTTTACAGGACTTTGAGCCGTCACTTCATCCCCGTCACCTAAGACGATCGGATTGAACGAACTGTCAGTCGCCTCTTTTACGACATCTTCACGATTTTTACCAATATACGATGTCACCGTCTTTGTCGAGGCCTCAACCGCTTTTTCTTGCTTTTCAGGCTCGACACTCCGGTAACGTAACGCGACATCCATCACATCTTTGAAGAGTGGTGCCATGATGCGTGGACCCGTTGTTGACGAGTCACTGTTCGGACGATCGACCGCGATATACATGACGAGTTCCGGATCGTCTTCCGGTGCCATCCCGACGAATGAGTGAATGTACTGTCCGCTCAAATACTTTCCGTTCTCAGCGATTTGGGCAGTACCCGTCTTCCCGACCACTTGATAGTTATCTAACGCATACAATTGGCCTGTTCCCACATCGCTATTGACGACACCGTCAAGTGCTTCACGCGTCTTTTTCGCAGTCTCTGCAGTGATCGGTTGACCGACCTCTTTCGGGTTCGTCGTCCGAATCGTTTCGCCCGTCTCGCTGTTGACAATCTTCTTAATGACGTGCGGTTGTTTCATCGTGCCGTCCGTTGCAATCGCAGATGTCGCCTGCAAGATTTGCATCGGTGTCACCGCGGTCGATTGTCCCCAAGCTGTGATCAAGACGTTCATCGGACTCTCGAAGTCGAATTGACTGTTTACCTCACCAGGTAAATCAATTCCGGTCCGTTGATCGAACTTGAACGCTTTAAAGTAATCTTCATAGCGACTGAGACCGAGTCGTTCGTTCGCTAAGATCGAGAACGCGACGTTCGACGAGTGCCAGACGCCTTCTACCATAGGAATGGTACCCCATCCAGTAATGTTATAATCATTGAATACCGTCTTGCCGTACTTGTATGATCCTGACTTGTACAACTCGTTCGGGTTATATACGCCCTCGTTGATCGCAGCCGCCAACGTGAAAATTTTCATCGTTGACCCTGGCTCAAAGCGAGACGATACCGAGAAGTTACTGTATGAGGAAATCTCACGCGTATTCGGGTCGAAAGATGGACGGTCCGATAAGGCGATGATCTCCCCTGTTTTCGGATCCATGATGATGGCCGTCGCATTTTTCGGTTCATACTCCTCATATAACTCATTCATCTTCGTCTCGAGCAGCTGTTGAATCCGATGATCAATCGTCAGTTGGACATCCGCGCCGTCTTCTGGCTCGATTTTTAATTGTTCGTCGCTCGAGACGAGCTCACGTCCTGCCAAATCTTTTTCGAATCGATACAAGCCATACGACTCACTTAAAATATCGTTGAGCGATTTTTCGATCCCGAGTTCACCGACGAGCTCGATTCGACCGTTTTGGTCAATCTTTTGCGCATAGCCGATGACCGAAGATGCGAATACTTTATTCGGGTAGTAACGTTTCGGTTCTTCGACGAACGTGATACCCGGAAGTTCGAACGCTTCGATCTCTTCTTTTTGTTCAACGGTCAAATCACGTCCCGGAACACCGAACTCGATTTGGCCGCGGTCGACATTTTGCTCAAGTCGCTTTAAGATGTCGGCCTCTGTCATCGGAAGCACGGTCGCGAGTTGTTTCGCGGCTTCTTCGAACTCGTTTGGCATGAGCGTCTTCCCTTCGACCCGCTCGCCACCAAGTTTTAACACGGCGACAAGTCGATACGATGGAATGTTGATGGCAATTGGTTGACCAAAACGGTCGTACACTTCGCCTCGTTCGGCTTCTAACGTACTGACTGCCTTCCACCGCTGCTCTTCAGCGAACGCCAACATATTCTCGCCTTTATATGTATGCGTGACAGACAAGTAAAGAAACCATCCGACAAAAAATAAAAAGAGTGGGGTGAAGCAGACAATCGCTACCCACGCCACTCTTTTTTTACTCTGTTGTAGAGAATTCATCAATCAATCACCTTGACGTTCTTCTCATTGAATTTCATTCCGAGTTTCTCGGCAATCGCGTAAATTCGTTCTGGCGAGCTTAGTTGGGCGATTTCATACTTTAGTTCTTCGTTTTCTTTTGCAACCCCATTTACCTGCTGGTTGACGGCTGCCGTATCACGCATAATGTTATACGCTTCGTTGTGTTTTGACACCGTGATGCCACCGAACATGACCACTGAACCAATCATCACTGGATACAGGATCGATTCAAACAAGGTCAACGTGCGTCGTTTTGGAGCAGGTATTGGTCGTTCTTGCGGAATCGGATTTCGATTCGGTGTAACTTGAGGCTGCAACGCCTTACGGGCAGCTTCTGGCATCAGGTATCCCTCCTACAAAGTGATTATTTTTGTTTTTCGGCCACTCTCAGTTTTGCCGAGCGTGAACGACGGTTATCTTCGAGTTCTCCTTCACTCGCCACGATTGGTTTGCGTGTGATCAACTTGAGTTCTGGTTCGAACTCTTTCGGGATGACCGGCAATCCTGGTGGTAACGGCGGGTGTTGGCTCCGTTCTTTAAACACTTGTTTACAAATTCGGTCTTCTAACGAATGGAATGTAATGACACAGATGCGTCCGTTCACTGCGAGTAAATCAATCGCATCTTGTACGGCACGGTCAAATACGTTCAACTCGTCATTGACGGCGATTCGAATCGCTTGGAACGTTCGTTTCGCTGGATGACCGCCTTTACGTCTTGCTGGTGCAGGAATCGCTTCTTTAATCAAGTCGACAAGCTCAAACGTCGTCTCAATCGGTTTATCGGCACGGGCTTGCTCAATCTTTCGTGCGATTTGTTTTGAAAACTTTTCCTCCCCGTATGTAAAGAAAATACGAGCAAGTTCTCCAAACGACCATTCATTCACAACATGATAAGCTGAAAACTCTCGCGAGCGATCCATTCTCATATCGAGCGGCGCGTCGTAATTGTAACTGAATCCACGTTCTGCCTCATCAAGCTGTGGCGAAGAAACGCCTAGGTCGAATAGTACGCCGTCCACTTTTGTCACGCCATGTTGGGCGAGTTCTTCTTTCAAGTGAACGAAGTTGCTCTTTATAAACGTCACACGGCCTTCATAAGGAGCCAATCGCTCTTTCGCATGCGCGAGCGCGACGTCATCTTGGTCGAACGCATATAGTTGTCCCGTCGTTAGACGCTTGGCGATTTCTTCACTATGACCCGCTCCACCTAACGTACAGTCCACATATATACCATCTGGTTTGATGTTCAATCCTTCAATGGACTCCATTTTTAAAACCGTTTCATGCTCAAACATTCAAAAAACCCTCTCAACCTACATATTTCAACTGTTTTATTACACTTACTTTATCATAAAAATGTCAAGGTCCGTACAGGTTTTTAGCGAAAAGAGGAAACAAAAAGGTAACAACAAAAAAAAGCTCCTGACAAATGTCAAGAGCTGTTCAAAAAAAGGTTATACCTTGAACAAACATCGCTCCGCTTCCGATTGCTCATAAGCGTGCTTCATCCGCTCAAAAATATCCAAACCATGTCGATTCAACATCGGGACCATCGATAAAATACGCTCCTGAGGCGCATTCATTGGGAAAAGTCGAGTCGAAAGATGAATGCGGCGTGCGTTCAATCGATATTGATCACGTTTTGCCTCGGCACGCATCTCATCTGCCAACCGTTCAAGAACGTGTCTCGACTTCGACTCAAATCGTCTGCCGTGACTGCGTGCTTCCTGGCTGACCGCCTCCGTGAGTGTCCGATACGCATATAACTTCGCTTCGAACGCCTCATCATCAAACGGATGATCAGGTAGTGGTTGCTTCATATATTCCTCAAGTGTGACGCCTTCTTGTCGTAATTTCTTTTCATCGTTACTCGAGACGATTAACCCACCGAGGCGAGGTAATAGGACCGGCATTTTCCATCCAAGCTCGTGGAATAACGGACGGAGTTGTAGCCAGTAGGCGATTTCTCCTGGACCGGCGACATAGCCGAGCGTCGGAAATAAATAGTCTTGCATGAGCGGTCGAGAGACGACGTTGTTTGAAAAGCGTTCCGGGTGTGCCTCGATTTCATCGAGCAATTCGGTCTCCGTGAATCGATGTCCACGTTTTGTCGTGTACACCGAGTCGGTTTTTGTGAGCAACTCACGCGTCCCGTCATGGTAAAAAAGATGCGCCGCCTCTTTATTTAACTCGACGGCTGGCATTCCGTCTTCGAAGGCATGTACAAGCGCTTGTTGCAATGCGTCATGTTGCTCAATCAGTCGACGGAACATTGGACGTTCAAGTTCGCGTACGTCTCTCGCGTGCGGGTCAAACAACAAAAAGTCGTTCCCTACGAAACGGCGCATCATTCCTCCAAAGAACTGCGCGAACGAATGACTTCCTTGAATGAGTTCAATCAACTCCTGATATAGACGTAATGTATGAGGTGTCTCCGTTTCGTTCAACAACATCCGTTGCGCCATTTGTACCAGTTCAAGTTTCACTCGGTCGAACTCAAGCTCCCCTACAGATGCTTTCCCTGCTAGCGGAAGCGTGGATAGTGCATCTTTTTTTAACGTTCTCGAAAACGTCTGGGTCGTGAAGACATGATTGATTTCCGCGAAGTCATGATCTTCCGTCGCCATCCAGAAAATCGGAAGGACCGGTTTGCCGAGCTTCGCTTCCGCCTCTTTCGCTCGTTTGATGACCGCTAGCAATTTATATACAGCGAACAGAGGGCCTCCGTACACGCCGACTTGTTGACCGGTCACCATAACATATGCTTCACGCTGTTCGAGCAAATCAAGATTCGCTGATAGACGTTCCGATAGGTCCCCGAACTGCCGTTGCTGCTGTTTTAAAATGTGGACGAGTTCATGGAGATGGTCGTATGAGCGTCCTGCAATCTCCGTTGCGCGCTTCTCGACTTCATCCATGCCTCGATAATCGAGCCAGCGCCCGTACCCTTCTTCAATTTGTATCATCGGGGATGTGGGTGCATATAGGGCATCAAATGCTTCTACCTTCACGTATAACAACTTCCTTTCAATCAATCAACGAATCATTTCTTGGGCCACGCCGATCGCAAACAAAATCGCATGCGTCGGGACTAGGAGTAAAAAGAGCAAGCGCCAGCCGTGGACGAACATCTTCGTGAACAACACTTCCTCATAACGAATCCGCTGCCAGATCGCATTGATCGGAAAGATGGCGCAACATGCCGCAAGCAATAGAAGAAACACTTCCGTCCCGAAGATGGCCTCAAGTAAAACGCCGCATGCATAGAACCAGAGTACGACCCCGGCATCGCAGGCGAGTTTGAATGAGTTGATTGATTTCGGCATAATTTTTCTAAGTATCATATACACCATAAACCATAAGATGAGTGGAAATGAAACGATATACACTAGCACGATGCGCTCGCTCCTATAATCAGTTTATGTAGCAATGGGATGACTGTAAGTGAAATCTTCATTTGTTCGGCTTTCTCAATCACTGGTTTTAGAATCGCATCCACTTCTGTCGGTCGACCTTCTTCAAGATCACGTAACATGGAAGAACGATTCTCGGCAGTGCGTTCGATGATCGACTCGATATAAGTATACGAGACACGCTTTGAAAAGAGCGGCGTTAGTTCTTCGTAGATGGAATGCGCAATCTCACGATATGGAGCGTTTACGAGCGACCCATTCGGAACACGGCATAATGCTGTGATGGGATTGATGATCGCATTCGCAAATAGCTTTTCGATTACGACTTGTTCGATGTCTTCTTCCCAGATGACCTGAAGGGAACTATCTTGAAGTGTGATTGGAAGGAGACCTGTCATGCTCCCGATTCGAATACGCCCGAGTCCACGATGCTCGATGGTGTTTCCTTGTTTCGTCACCCCGTGTTCGACGACGCCTAAATGAAAACCATGTTGTTTCGCATAATCTAGATGGGCAATCCCGTTCGAGCAAATGAAGACAGGAACCGCTCCAGAGAGTCGTGCCGTAGCCTGTTCGACTTGATGGGCTTTCGTCGTGACAAAAAAGAGATCTTGGTCAGTTTCTTCTAATGTGGCACTAGATTGTAGCGATACATATGCTGACCCATTCGTCATACCCGTTCGTGTGATTAAAATCTTTTCAGGTGATCCACTTCGTCCATATACCGTCACCTCATAATCATCAGCGAACAAGGATGCCATCAATAGTCCGACCGCCCCGTTCCCGATGATGCCAATCCGTTTAATGGAGTTCATACATGCTTTCCTCCTGAATAGAACTATTTTCGCACAAAAAGTTTACCACATCTTCTCGCCATGACCCAAAAATGACAAACAAAAAAAGAAGTGACCTGATATCAGATCACTTCTTCTCGCATTATTTGCTTGTTACTTCTTTACCGTTGTAATGTCCGCAAGATTTGCAAACACGGTGTGAAAGTTTCATTTCGCCACAGTTCGGGCACTCGTTCATACCAGGTACGTTGAGTTTGAAGTGAGTACGACGAAGACGTTTGCGAGTTTTCGACGTTCTACGGAATGGTACTGCCATCGTTGTCCACCTCCTTGAAAAGTTAACCTTCCTCGTTCTCTTTTTTCGAGAACAGGTCGGCCAGTCCCGCGAATCGCGGGTCAATTTTTGGTTGGGCATCCGGCTGTTCGTCAGTGAGCGTCCAGCCTTCCCCTTCAACCTGAGTTTTGTCTGTTTCGTTCCCATAAACTTGCATCGGGACGTCTAACATGATGAGCTCTTTTACAATCGGTACAAGACTGATTGTATTTCCTTCTGGCAAATTCACGTCATCGAATTGCTCCGTATAACGCCCATTCTCCAAAAAGAAAGGCTCGAGCGATTCAATATCAAATTCATAAGTGACGTCTTCTAACGTTCGCGCATCTGGCAACGTCAGATCACCTTGAATCTTCAGATTGAATGTAACTTGATTAGATGTGAACGATGCATCCCCGTGCACATGCACCGGGCGAATCGAACGGATATCCGGATGGAGCTGAGTCAGCTCTGGTAGTTCTACAATCTCATCGATCGTAAAACCGTCACCCTGGTTTCGGAGCTTAAGTAGCTGTGCAATAGACCATTTCATCCGAATCACCTCAATTGCAACAATATGAATTATAGATAGGCCAACTTGTTTTGTCAATGTTTTTTCTTTACACTAAAATCAGTTGACGACGGCGCTTTGCCAAAGCGTACTTACTCATCTTACACCAATCCATACGACAATGCAAAGGAGTAAATCATGCAAAAGACGGCCATTATCGCAGAGTACAATCCGTTTCACAACGGACACTATTATCAAGCGCAAACCGCACGTCAAGAAACCGGGGCTGATGCCATGATTGCCATCATGAGTGCCCAGTTCACTCAACGAGGAGAACCAGCCTCATTCGATAAGTGGAAACGGGCAAGAGCGGCCGTCGAGAGCGGGGCAATCGACCTCGTCGTCGAACTACCGACCAAGTATGGGGTACAACGGGCGGATCGCTTCGCCATGTCTGCCGTCTCAATCGCCGAACAACTCCGATGCCAAACGCTATCGTTCGGAAGCGAAAGCGGAGATGTCGACGCCATCCTTCATGCAGCGCAGTCAAATGTCGAAGAGACACCTCTATATAAAGAGGCACTCCACCAAGCACTACAAGAAGGTCATTCGTCGGCGCAAGCTTCGAGTCGGGCTTTCCGTACCGTCTATCCGTCGTTTGATTTGACACGCCCTAACAATATTTTGGCGTATCATTACGCCAAAGCAGCAAAGACGATTCAGTTACATACGGTGAAGCGTCTCGGGGCAGATTATCACGACACCTCACTCACGGACGTCATGTCGGCCACCGGCATCCGGGCCCATTACCTAGAAACGGGTGAAGTTCGTGCCGTCCCGGCATCGACAGAAGCGATGTTCCAGTCGCAATCGATGACGCATTGGGAAGTGTATTGGCCCGTCTTACAATACAAACTTAGGACGCTACCGCTTCACACATTGACTGAGCTCGTCGGCATTGACACTTCCCTCGCACCTCGCCTTAAACGAGCCGGATTCGAAACGTCGTTTGAACAAGCCCTCACATCCGTTTCGACACGTCGCTATACACGCACATCAATTCAACGGGCGTTCGTGTCCGTTCTTCTGCACTGGTTAAAAGAAGAAGCACCGACACGTTTTGACGATGTCCCTTATGTGAGACCGCTCGCGTTTAACGACATCGGTCGCTTGGCGTTACGTGATGTGAAACAAGAGTTGCCGCTCATCGGTAAATACGATGAACGGCTCGATTTTGAAGCGCGTGTCACCGAGGCGTATCGACTGCCGCTTCATAACGACACATTGATTGAATACCGCCAGCGACCTCAGTTCATCTCTTCTAAATAACGGATTGCATCTTCGACCGTCTTGACAGGGACGACTTCTATGTCACTGTCGAGACGGTCGCGCGATTCAAGCGCTTCCTCATAATTGGAACCGGCCGGGACGAAAAAGACTTCGGCCCCTTCCTCGTCCGCTGCGACAATCTTTTGCCACGCGCCTCCGATTGGTCCGACATTTCCTTCCTCATCGACGGTTCCCGTGCCAGCGATTCGCTTTCCGTTCGCCAAATCGCCCGGCGTCAGCTGATCATAAATTTCTAACGTGAACATCAATCCTGCGGACGGTCCCCCGACATTCGTCAAAGCGACATCGACTTTAGGGTCTGCTGTGATCTCTTGGACAGGTAGTGGCTCATAAATACCAATCCCGACGCGGTCACCACTTTGGTCAATCGGTTGAATAAGCGTCTGCACGACACGCTCCTCCCCGTCTCGCTCGATTGTCAGCTCGACTTCATCACCGGCATCCGATTCCATCACCCGATTTAAAAAGTCCATACGTGTCGCAAATGACATGCCGTTGATTGCCGTAATGACATCGCCCGGCTTTAAGACGTTGGCTGCGAGAGAGCCCGGAATCGGCGCAGAGACGTAAATTCCTTCAAAATCGACCGTCACTTCTTCGTCAGCGAGCTCATAAGCATATTGGATTGCCGCTTGTTGAGAGGAGTCCATCAAAAGTTGTTGACGTCTGTCGTAGTCCGCCTCGCTTTCTCCATCGTATAAATAACGACTAGATAAATTGGCTTCTGTGAACGGTGTGACCCAACTCTCCACTAACCAAAACGGTGTCGCTCTCCGTTGCGAGATGGTCACCATCATCAATTCCCCTTCATCCTTTTCGCCACCTTCGACGGTCAGGAACTCTTCGATCGAGGTAGCCGCACCAGGTGAAGAGATGTAATAAGGGAGCGGAACGAAGAGAAATAGAAGAACAGTGACAAGCAGACCAAGCCCGATTTTTAGTGATTTCATTGTCCCGAACTCACTTGATACTTTTTACGTAACGCGACTTCGACTTGCTCTGGGACGAGTTCATTAACTGATGCGCCATATTTCGCTACTTCTTTCACGATGGACGAACTGAGGAATGAGTATTGACTGTTCGTCATCATGAATAATGTTTCTACGTTCTCATTCAATTTCTTGTTGATTGATGCGATTTGAAGTTCATATTCAAAATCAGATACGGCTCGTAATCCACGCACAATTGTTGCCGCTTCTCGCTCCGCAGCGTACTCGACGAGAAGTCCACCGAACGCGTCAGCCGACACGTTCGGAAGATGTGTCGTCACCTCTCGGATGAGTGCTAATCGTTCTTCCACATCAAATAGTGGGGCCTTGCTGGAATTTTCAAGGACGGCGACAATGACTTCGTCAAAGATGGCCGCCGCTCGTTCGATAATGTCTAAATGTCCATTAGTGATCGGGTCAAAGCTCCCTGGGCAAATCGCAATCCGCTTCATTTGTTTCACTCCTCAATCGATGCATACTCATAAAAGCTGATGGTGATCACCTCTGAGTATCGCTGTTCTTTAATTCGTTCAAGTCGTCCGATACGTTCCGGTAATGTCACGTCGCTCCCGTGTTCACAGACGATGACGCCAACATCGATCAACATGTCAGCTTCATCAATCAGTCGTAAGAAAGCCTCGTGCTCTTCCGCATGATACGGGGGATCCATAAAGATCAGCTTAAACTGTTCCTTCTGTGCGCGAAGCTGTTCGAGCACCGACTTGGCGTCTTGACGATACACGTTCGCCTTCTTTTCGTAGTGGGTCGCCCGCAAGTTTTCTTGAATCGTTTGCACGGCTTTCGGTTGACGGTCGACAAACACCGCTTCGTCACACCCTCTCGACAACGCCTCGATGCCAAGTCCACCACTGCCCGCATAGAGGTCTAACGCTTTCCCACCAGAAAAATAGGGTCCAATGATGTTGAATAACGATTCCTTTACTTTATCTGTTGTCGGCCGCGTAGCCGTTCCTGGGACCGCCTTTAAACGGGTCCCTTTTCGTTCTCCAGATATGACACGCATGTCTTTCCCTCCAGCAGAAAAGATGAAGGTGATGCCACCTTCATCTTTTTGTTTATTTCGATTTTGTCTCGTACGTTTCGGAAATGAATGGACGCTCGCTCCGAACGACCGCTTCCACGAACGGCAATGCCTTTACTTGTTCGAGTACAGCTTCATGACCTTCGAGGTCTGTATAAAGAAACGCATACTTCTCTCGTTTTGAGACAAAGTACAGATTCGCATAACGTCTTAACGCTTTCACTTGTTTCAAGGAATTCACGTATACGACGAAACCGATCCGTTCATTCAACTTAGACGGCGCATCCACAACTTCCGCCTCCTCCGCAACTGCCACCACCGGAACATCCACCTTCGTCAAAGAATGGATTACCAGTCGGGACCTTGATTTTAGGAGAGACTGAATGAGCTAATAGTTCACTCACTTCCCCTAACAACTTATCCAAGCTTCGTTCTGCTTTTTTGAACGCAGCGATTTCCGGCTGAACGTCAAGACGACGTTTGATGAGATGCATCTCTTTTTTGATACGGTCGTGGTCCGGATGGTGCTTCCCAAACCGCTGGACGTACTCATAGTCCTCTTTCATCTTTAGGAACTCGCGCTCGATTTCCTTCGCTTCTTGTGATGCGAGACGTGCCGCTTTCGTTTGAATATATGTTTGAAACGATTCGCTTGCTTCAATCAAATCGGTCAATTCTTCAGTTTGATCGAGCAGGGCAATCGTCTGTTCAGTGATTATCATACCCCTCACCCTTTCTGCCATGATTTTACCACAATTGTTTCCCTATGTAAGCAATCCACACTATAATTGAAGTTGACCGCAAGGCGTTCAATGTAGAAAGGAAGTGAATAGACGTACCCAGTGCGTCTGTATATGAAAAAAGTTTCTTTTAATATGATTCGATCAGCCGGAATCAAGACGGATTATGCGAAGCCTGAATATTATTATGATCAACTCGATAAAGTACGCGAAGCTGACCTCGTTTTGTTCCCCGAGTACTGGATGGTCAACTCCATCATTTACGGAATGAACAAAGCCATTTTCCCATCTCCGGCGACATATCATCTCGGGCACGACAAAATCGAGATGACACGTGCCTTTAAAGCGACGTATCCTCACCGTATTCCGAAGACGCTCATTTACGGAAAAAATCCATACACGATTGAACGCGTGTTGGAAGAGTTCCACTATCCGTTCGTTGCCAAAAAAGCCAAATCCTCGATGGGACAAGGGGTATGGTTGATTAAGAACGACCAAGACTGGTTAGAGTATGTCGAGAACCATGATACGTTCTATGTCCAAGAGTTCATCCCAAATGATCGTGATTTACGAGTCATCATTATTGGTGAAGAAGTCGTCGGTGCGTATTGGCGCGTCAGTGAGGCGTTTTTGAATAACGTCGCCCAAGGAGCTAACTTCTCGTACGAAGACATTCCTGAAGACGTCGTCAAAGAAGTTCAATCGATTGCGAATACGTTGCACATCAACCACGCAGCGTTTGACGTTATCGTGACGGAAGAAGGATTCTATATTTTGGAATTCAACGTCTTTTTCGGTTCGGAAGGACTGCTCCCACTCGGGGTAAAACTCCCTCAAAAAATCGAAGAATATCTAACTACACTAAGCTAATCAATCGTTCATCTTTTTTTCACAATTTGAACACACGTTATTCCAAGAACGTTTTTGAATATGGTATGATGACATATGAGGTTTATTCGAAAAGGGGGATTATGATGAAATTTGAGCAGTTCCACATCGAAGGAAAAGAAATCCGTTTTGGTTTGCTCGAGACGATCATGGATCATCATCATTTCATCCGTGAAGGTGCTTGGGATTATGAGCGTGCCACGTATGATATGAAATATGAGAAACAATCGACTGGCGAAACATTCTATCTTCGCTTACCTGTATACGCCATTGAAGGTCAAATCGAAGATCGTCACGCTGTTGTTAAAATGCTTACACCGATTTTAGGGAAGCATTATTATCCACACGGTGTTGAATACGATGAAGTCTTCCCAGAAGAAATCGTCCGCGACTGCGAACGTCGCCTAAAAGCACTCGCAGAAACACTAGAAGTCAAACCCCTTGCATAAGCAAAGGGGTTTCTTTTTGGGCTATATCGGAGGTTCACAGCCTTGAAGAATTCAATCTATCTTGAAAAAGAGAGTAACCTCTTATGCGCCGAAGCATCACGCATCCAGTTAAAAATGATTCATCTTCCTGATTCAATTCGTGAATTGGAACGAATGATTTTTTCTGATCAAATACAGACTCTTTATATCTCAACTTATCAAATGAAAGATAGAGATCTATTAGAGCCTCAAGCAATCAGCAATATCCGATCCCAATGGAACGAGTCATTCAGGACACACATCGTACTTTCCGATGAAGCAGATTTAGATGACTTTGAAAATGGATATTGCTTATTCGCAGAACTTTTTCATGACCTACAAAAAAATATGATATTAATCCTTTATCAAGCTCACTAATAAATACGATGATAAAACAAAGCCCACAGAAGCAAATTCGCTTCTGTGGGCTTATATTAATTGGTCGCAATGATGGTCAACGTCACATCGACCTGACCGAGCAATAAATCAAATTGGTCTCGAACGTAGCGATACAATCGCTCCGCCTCGACGAGTGGTAAAGATGCAATGATTCGATAATCATAATGGTCTTTCGATTGAGATACGACTTTCACTTCTTTTAAGCCGAACTCAATGGCGCTACATGCGATTAAATCTTCAATCGCCCGTTCTGCAATCGTCACGTCTCCGTATGAATAGTCATTCCCAATCACAGCCATCGTATCGTTCATGGTGATCACTCCTTTTCATTCGCGAGTACTTTAACGTCCTCCATGATAGATTCGATATCAACGGGTTCATCACCTGCTGTCGCCATCTGAGCGACGGCACGAACATCATGATGACGGTCGATGACGTACATCGTCGTCGCATGCGTCACAAGCCCGCTGTTTGCCTTTGAATAATAAAATTGCAGCTGTCGTGTGATTCGGTCAATGTCGACCTGGTCACCCGTCAACATCTTCCATCCGTTTGGCTCCGCCTGGAACGCTTCCCCGTAGTTTTTGAGTACGGGGACCGTGTCCACTTTCGGGTCGACTGTGATGGCGACGAGCTCTACGTCTGAACCGTATAGATTCTCTGCCTTCAACTCTTTCTCCAGCTTCATAAAATCACGTAGCGTGAGCGGACAAATATCAGGGCAGTTCGTATAAAAGAATGTGACAATTTTTACTTTTCCATTATCGGAATTGTATGTTTCTTCATTTAATGCGTTCGTCAATGTGAACGGGGTTGGCTCTTGGATGACCGGCAAGTCGTCTTGGTTGAAGAATACAAAATACACGGCTACTCCGATGACAACGAGCGTCAGGACAGTCAAACCGACCGTCATATAGCTATTCCGTTTCATACAACTCTCCCTCTCTATGGATCATCCTCCGATTATCGCGCGGAATACGTTCGTCGTTTCACCCGGGTCATAAGCCACATAGAGAAGAATATAAACCGTCACACCTGTGATCGCTGTGAAGAACCAAATCACTGATGCTTTCGGTCCGATTTTACGGTGTTTCTCAATCTTGTTTTTATAACCGAGATACAAGGTGATCAAACCGAGGACGCCGCCTGTAGTCGCGAGTAGGATATGGAAGATCATAAAGCCGAGATAGAACGGTTTGACAGAATCCGGTCCCCCAAATGCCGTGTTCCCGACAAAGATGGTACGTGAGACGTAAAGGATGAAGAACGTCGTCGCTGCAATCGCGGCCGCCGTCATCACTTTCTTATGTTTTTCGATGTTGCTACGGTCTTTTGCGATGATCACCCATCCGATGGCGACAAGAATCGCACTGATGACAATGAATGACACACTAATTAAGGCAAGATAGTTCATCAATGTTTCCCCTTTTGTTCTGTTTAATTTTTCTCGTTTGTTTCTTGCGGAGTGAATGACATGCCTTCATCCAGCGCAAGAGATTTTGTGCGACGGACCCAACCGAAGAACGTCCAGCCGAAGAAGAAGCCGTAGACGATTTCTTGACCGAGTTTCATCAAGACGCCACCGAATCGTTGATCTTCGAGGGCACTGTTCGTCGCTCCCATGAGCGCCTCTAAGTTAATCCCCGACACGTCCCCATTCGGTAGACAATATCCAAGTACCCTAGCGAACGTCTCCGGGTCCGTATACGCGTTATATAGCGTCGTTTGACTGAAGATGATGAGCGCACAGGCTGGTGTTAACAACACTCCGTTGGCGATGATATACACCATTCGTTTTAAGTCGGACATGCCTTCCTCTTCGTCCGTCACGAGCGGAACGATGACCGGGTACCACATCGTCAAACTAAAGACGACTAATGCACCGTGGAAGATGCGGTGTACGCCATAGTTCGTCAAGACATAGTCAAATACGACCGGCATGTGATAAATCGAGAACAATGCGTTGAATAAAATGAGCGCGATGAGTGGTTTTGTTAAAAACTTAAACGTTGGCCCAATGAATTTGAAGCTAAGTACTTTTTCAAACACCCAGTACGGTAGACCATAAACGACGAGTGCCGGTGCCAAAATATAGACGAGCACCATTTGGAACATATGCACCGATAAAATGATATGTGCCAACACATCGATCGGACTTCCGAAACCGATATAGTACAAGACAATCGCAAACAACATACTAAACTTTTGTAATAACGTGGTCGAGGCATATCCTCGCTTCGCCATTCTCTCTGTCACGACGGCGTATAACACATAAATCCCGACCATGAGCAATCCGAACAGCGGACTCCATAACGTGAGCCAATCAAATTGATTGAGCAGCTCCGACGTATTCCAGAGCATCCGTTCACCCCTTTTCTTTCTCTCCCTAACCTTTGAAACCGTTCACTTCAAGATTACTATTCATTCATTTTTGAAGTAAAGGAAAAAGGACCGAATCATCCGTGTTTCCACAGATGTTCAATCCTTTGTCACAATTACCAAATGAGTAAGCGTAGTGCCGCGACCGTGATGATGGCGACGAAGATGCCTAACCACATCATGCCGACGATCCATGTGTTCCCACGGTTATTCATATGCATGAAAATATACAACTGAAGGAAGACTTGGATGACTGCCAATATGATTAAGAAACCACCTGCTGCCCAGACTGGCATCAGTTCCGCATAAACGGCACCGAATGCCACGAACGTGAGTAAAATCATCATGGCGAAGCTGATCAACTGAAGTTGATACTCGCGCTTCGATTCTGCTTTTACTTCAAGCTCTAATTGTTTGTGCGATTCGTTCATTGCTCGTTTTTCCATATTAGTTCACCATCCCTAAGAGGTAGACGATTGAGAAGATGAAGACCCAAACAACATCGATGAAGTGCCAGTAAAGACTTGATACATAAAACTTCGGTGCATTGTACACATCGATTGGACGGTTCCAGTTGCGAATCAAGAGTGTCGTGATCCAAAGGAGACCGAACGTAACGTGCGCGCCGTGGAAGCCGACCAACGTGTAGAAGGCTGAACCGAATGCGCTCGACGTGAACGTGTGACCGATGTGGTAGTAGTGAATGAACTCGTAAATCTCAGCACCAAGGAATCCTGCACCAAGAAGGAGCGTCACAATCAACCAAAGCTTCATACGCCCTGGATTGTTTGCTTTCATACTCATCATCGCAAGGACACTTGTCAGTGAACTTGTGAGGAGGAGCATCGTCATGATGAAGACGAGCTCCATTTCAAAAATGTTATACGAGCGTAACTCCTCTGGCGCACCAGAGTTCAAGAGACCAACGTACGTTCCAAAGAGCGAGGCGAAGAGGACTGTCTCTCCACCAAGGAAGAACCAGAAGGCCACATATTTATTTTTCCCTTCCAGCGTTGCTTTCTCTGGATTGGCCGGGATACCGGTCACTGGGTGTTTTTCTACTGCATGTGCCATTTATTGTTCTCCTTTCTCACGAATCGCTTTCAAGTCTGCTTCGACTTGTGACTTCGGAATGTAGTAGCCGTGATCGTCAATCCAAGAACGTAGGAACATCGAGACGAACGTCATCGCTAATCCAAATCCGATCAATGACCAACCGACGACTGCGTTATCCAAGTGGAAGATTGCTCCAAGTCCTGCGATAAAGAGGCCGAGTGACATGAAGAACGGAATGAGCGAGTTGTTCGGCATGTGGATGTCCGAAACTTCTTCAGCGACTGACACGCGTTTGTTTCCTGCCATTTTCTCGAGCCAGAACGTATCAAGTCCTTTAACGAGTGGCGTTTGTGCAAAGTTGTACTCTGGAGTCGGAACAGGAAGTGTCCACTCAAGCGTACGTCCGTCTCCCCAGTGGTCTGGTTTGACGCGTTCTTTTGACAAGAAAGCTTTCACAACAGCGATGAGCAAGATAATCGTTGATACACCCATGAAGAATGCTCCGGCTGTCGAAAGCATGTTAAGTGTGTCCCAACCTTGACCACCAAGGTACGTGAAGACTCGACGTGGCATACCGAACAATCCGAGGAAGTGTTGCGGGAAGAACGTCAAGTGGAACCCGATAAAGAACAACCAGAACTGCCAGTATCCAAGCTTTTCAGAAAGGGCTTTTCCGAACATGAGTGGGAACCAGTAGTAAAGACCTGCGAAGAGACCGTATACAACCCCACCTACGATAACGTAGTGGAAGTGAGCGACAACGAAATAGCTGTCGTGGTACTGATAGTCGGCCGGTGCGACTGAAAGCATAACCCCTGTCATCCCACCAACGAGGAATGAAGGAATGAACGCGACTGAGTAAAGCATCGCCACGTTGAATTTAATTTGACCGCCCCACAGTGTGAAGAGCCAGTTAAAGATTTTAACACCGGTCGGTACGGCGATCGCCATCGTCGCAACAGCGAAGATCGAGTTCGCAACTGGACCAAGACCGACTGTGAACATATGGTGAACCCAAACCATGAATCCAAGGAAACCGATGAGCATTGTCGCGAAGACCATCGTCGTGTAACCGAAGAGGCGTTTACGCGCAAATGTTGGAATGATTTCCGAGAAAATACCGAATGCCGGTAAGATCAAAATGTATACTTCCGGGTGACCGAAGATCCAGAAAAGGTGTTCCCAGATGACAACGTTCCCACCAAGTGCTGGGTCGAAGTATGCGGCTCCAAAGAGTCGCTCGAACATCAACATGAACAATCCGACCGTAAGTGGCGGGAATGCGAAGACGATCAATGCCGATGCAACGAAAGTCGTCCATGTGAAGAGCGGCATGCGCATGAGCTTCATACCTGGCGCACGCATGTTCAAGATGGTGACGAGGAAGTTAATCCCGGCCATCAATGAACCGAAACCTGAAATCTGAAGACCGAGGGCGTAGAAGTCTACCCCTGTTGCTTCCGGTTGTGTCGAAAGTGGAGCGTAAGCTGTCCACCCTGCGTTCGGTGCTGCTCCGAAGAACCAGCTCAAGTTAAGCATGACTCCACCGAAGAAGAACAACCAAAAACCTAATGAGTTAATGAATGGGAACGCGACGTCGCGTGCCCCGATTTGAAGTGGTACGACGGCGTTCATGAAACCGAATAGCATCGGCATCGCCGCTAGGAAGATCATTGTCGTCCCGTGCATCGTAATTAATTGGTTAAACGTTTCACCGCTGACGAAATCGTTCATTGGTTTAACAAGTTGCCAACGAATCAGTAATGCTTCAATTCCACCGAGAAGGAGGAAGAAGATTCCTGAGAACAAATACAAAATACCGATTTTTTTGTGGTCAACCGTCGTAATCCAATCCATGATGCCATTGTATTTACGCGATTGCTGCATTGCAGTGGTCTGTGCCACGTGAAATCCCCCTTTTCCCGTTAGTCAATCTTCTGCTCATACAAGAAGTCAACGAGTGCGTCTAATTCTTCGTTGCTGATTTGACCTTCATTGAAACCTGGCATGAGAGCCCCTTGTTTCTTATCTTGCGGGTTACGAATCCACTCTTTCAAGTTGTCCTCGTTGTTTTCGAGGTAACCTGCGAGCCATTCGCGATCGCCGAAGTTCGTTAAACTTGGTGCAACTTTACCGCCGCCGTGACAGCTCAAGCAGCTTTGAACATACACTTCTTCACCTGTCGTCAAGTTCGTGTTGTCTGCGACGAGTTTCTCACCGTTCTCGTCTTGCTTGGCTTTCATGTCAGCGAGCCATTGATCGTATTCTTCTTGCTCGAGCGCGATGACTTTAAAGTCCATAAGGGCATGTGACGGACCGCAAAGCTCTGCACATTTCCCGTAGTAAGTACCTGGTTCATTTGCATGTAACCACATTTCGTTATCAAGTCCTGGGTTCGTATCTGTTTTACCAGATAAAGCTGGTACCCAGAATGAGTGAATGACATCTTTTGATGTCAAGTTGATGCCGACTCGTTTTCCAACTGGGATGACGAGTTCTTGACCTGTCACAACACCTGCTTCTGGATATTCAAATTCCCACCAGTACAAGTTTGCTGTAACGTTGATTTCTTCTTCTTTTTTTGCTTCTTTCGCTTTCGCGAGTTCGACAGTCGTTGTGATTGTCGGAACAGCGAGAATGATGAGAAGGATAATCGGAACGACTGTCCAAATCATCTCAAGTGTACTGCTACCTTCAACTTGCTTCGGAATCGATTCATCTTTCCGACGGAACTTCATGAGCACGTACACGTAAATGACCGATACGATGATGAGTACGAAGAGCATGATTGCCAAACTGATGAGAATGATGCGGAGCTGAAGCTCAGCGCCTTCTCCCATCGGCTTCAATGCAGACAATCCCTCTTGACCGCAACCTGACAACAGGACTGCGAACATCATCATCGGGACGATGCCAAACAGAAGCTTCTTAAATGATTTCACAACAATCCCCACTTTCTCCCAAAATGATGTGTAATGGTTTTCTATATAGTGAGTGCAATCATCAGAGTGCTGTCAAAATCAGCGCGATAATCCACACGACTAAATAAATTAATGAATAGAAGAACATTTTGTTTGCCCACTTAATTTCATCCTCGGCATTGAATCCTTTCAATCCGAGATACAACCAGTAGCCCCCTAAACCGGCTGCGACTGTCAAGTAAACAAGACCATAGTGCATAAATAAGAGCGATGCCGGAATCAGCGTCGCAATCCACCAGATGATTTGCCGTTTTGTGATGGCAAATCCGTTCACGACCGGAAGCATCGGAATGCCTGCCGCTCGATACTCTTCTGTGCGTCGCATAGCGAGCGCTAGGAAGTGAGGTGGTTGCCATAAGAACATGACAAGAAACATGAGCCACGCATCGATATGAAGTGCCGGGTCGAGCGCTGCCCAACCGATGAGCGGTGGAACGGCTCCTGAAATACTACCGACGACCGTATTGAGCGTACTCGTACGCTTCAGCCACATCGTATAAATCACGACATAAAAAAATGCCCCGATTAAACCGAATACAGCGGCGACGTACGATACAAGGAGCAATAACAGAGTTCCTAACGCAAGTTGTGTCAATCCGAGGAGTAAAATCTTCTCCCCTGAAATCTTGCCGTTTACACTCGGTCGATTGTCCGTACGATCCATTAAGTAATCGATATCTCGGTCCACAAAGTTGTTTAGGTAACAACTCCCCGAAATCACGAGTGCGCTTCCTAACATCGTTAATAAGAGCTGTGGCCAAACTTCAAACAAATAAAGGACTGGCGTATCGCTCTGATACGTCGCTGCCACGAAGAAACCTGCAAACACCAACATCAAGTTGGCACGAACGATTCCCATTTTCGCTAAGGCGACGTAATCTCGGAATGACGTTGACTCTGTATATTCTACATCTACAGTCATTCCTGGGTTGACTTTTGTCATACTGACCCCCCCACATAATCACGAAATCCTCGCATTCTCTTCACAGAAAAAACACAATATGAACAAAATACACTTAACTCTCTACAAAGATACCATATTTTTTTATAAAATACGCCCTTTATGCTTGTAAAATAGCGAGTTTTTTGTGTCAATAGTGTGATATTTGTCACACCTTATGTGCCTTACTAATATTAGAATAACGTTTTTGATAACGATTGCAAGCTTTTCCATTTCGTTTTTTGAACGGAAAGCCGTATAATAAGTATGGCGAAAAAAATATAAATAAACAAGGTACATTTTTAACGGATTTTGATTAGAAGCAGGTGGTATTGCATGCATAAAAAACTCGCGTTTTTCTCAGGGTTTGTCACCCTCGGAATGATGCTTGTCCTCATCATGGGTGGAACCGTGACGAAGACAGACTCAGGGGATGGTTGTGGAACAGACTGGCCACTCTGTCACGGTAAGTTGATTCCGACCAATCCAAGTGTTGAGACGATGATCGAGTACAGTCACCGCGTCGTCTCGGGAATCGAAGGTCTCTTGATCATCGCACTCGCCATTTGGACGTTCATCGCGGTCAAACATCGTGTCGATGTAAAAATCTTTGCGTTTCTTGCATTTATCTTTATGCTCATCCAATCAATCATTGGAGCAGGGGCGGTTATTTGGCAACAATCAGATGCCATCTTGGCCCTTCACTTCGGGATTTCTCTCGTCTCGTTTGCATCGCTACTCATTTTGACGATTCTATTATTCGAAGGTGACCGAGAGCATAAAGTCGTATCGAGACGGTTAAGATCTCATCTTTACGGTCTTTCGATTTACACGATGATCGTCGTTTACACAGGAGCCTATGTCCGTCACCTCGGTGCTACATACGCTTGTGTCGGTTGGCCGATTTGTGAACAAGAAGTGTGGACGTTTGAGTCTTATGTTCAAATGGGTCACCGTGTGATGGCTGGACTACTCGTCTTGTACACGTTGTATGTCCTCTATCTTGCTCGAAAAGAGATGAATCGATTAATCGAACGCGGCATGATGGCGTCCCTTTTCTTCATTCTTCTTCAAGTCGGGACTGGCGCATGGATCGTACTCGGCGGGCATGCCACATATGTGCCGCTCCTCCATGCCTTCTTGATCACTTGTTACTTCGGCATCCTGTCCTATCTCGCTTACCACGCGTACCGTTCGACGGACCGACAAAGTGATTCACAATTGAAAGACATGAACGGATAAGTAAGTAAAAAAGCGCCGCGGCGCTTTTTTACTTACAATTCTTTAAATCGTTCGAGGGCACGCTCTCTCGCTTCTTTATGGTCGACGAGCGGCATCGCATAATTGTCTCGCTCTGACGGGTCCGGAAAATGAATCGATTTGTCTGTCACATGTTTCAGCTCCGGCACATACTTCCGGATGAACGTCCCATCTGGGTCGAACCGTTCAGATTGCGTCGTCGGATTAAAAATACGGAAATACGGAACAGCGTCCGTCCCGACCGAGGCGGCCCATTGCCACCCCCCGATATTCGAAGAGGCCTCGTAATCAATCAACTTCCTCTCGAAATACCGTTCCCCTTTCCGCCAATCGAGAAGAAGGTGTTTCGTCAAGAAAGATGCGACAATCATGCGTAGACGGTTGTGCATCCATCCGGTCTCATTCAATTGACGCATCGCTGCATCGACAATCGGATAACCCGTCTCCCCGTTACACCACTTTTCGAACTGCTCCTCATTGTCTTCCCATTCGAGCGATTTGTATTTGTCATTGAACGGTTGATCTTTCAATCCTTTGAACTTCGCCATCACCATATAATAAAATTCGCGCCACAACAGTTCGTCGTAATACGTGTCGCGTCCTTTAGATTTTCTGGCGGCCAGCACCTGCTCGGTAATCGTACGAATCGATAATACACCGGTCCGTAAGTATGGGGATAACCGGCTCGTCCCGGCAATACTCGGGATGTCACGTTTTTCTTCATAATCGACCATCCGATCATTGACGAAGCGCGTCAACCGCTTCTTCGCCTCGGTCTCCCCTAGCCCTTTCCACTCTCGCTCACAGCGTTTGAACAAGTCTTTCAGTTCACTCGGCTGCTCGTTTTTCGAGCTGATGAAATCCGTTAAACGATCGATATCGACATCGTACGGTTTCGGCGGTTGCTCGGCATAAGCCGCTTTTTTGAACGGGGTGAACACTTTATACGGGTCTCCACTCTTCGTACTGAACGCATCGGGATGAAACAGATGCCGATCAAGGAGTCGGACGACTTTGACTTCTTCACCAAGTGCCTCGATGACACTGTCGTCTCGCTGTTTAAACGGTTCTACATACTCCGCATTGAAGTATAGCGCATCTATCTCCCCGAGCTGTTCCACGAAATCCTTCTCCGTTTCCGCAACGAGCACTCGAAGCCCCAAACCTTTTGTCTCCAAGTCATCCATAAACGTTCGCATCGTCGAGAAGAAATAATCGTGACGGACTTCAAACGGATCACAATATTTCGGGTTTAGCCAAAAGACGAAAGCGAGGTCATCCCCCTCTTCCATATCGTTCAGCGCACGGTGAAGCATATGATTATCGGTCAATCTAAAATCAGATCTAAACCAACATACTCGTTTCATCATTTCCACTCCCATCTACAAAAAAAGAAGCATAGCGAACTATGCTTCTTTTGATTATACAAATTCAATCAACAAGTCGTCACTTTGTATTGTGTCGCCTTCTTTAATATGGATGGCTTTGATCTCGCCATCTTGTGCTGCCTGAATCGTCGTTTCCATCTTCATCGCTTCCGTGACGAGCAGTTGCTCTCCACGATGAACACGGCTTCCTGGCTCGACTAACACTTTCAAAACAGAGCCCGGCATTGAGGCACCGACTTGTTTCGGGTTCGAACGATCCACTTTCGGACGACTCGTTGTCGCTGATTTGACGTTCACGTCTTTAATCTCGATCTCACGTGGTACGCCGTTCATCTCATAAGAGACGAGACGAATGCCATCTTCGTTTGCCGCACTCACTTGTACGAGCTTGATGATCAACGTCTTCCCTGTCTCGATCTCAACTTGAATCGTCTCACCAACGTTTAATCCGTAGAAGAATGTCAACGTGTCGAGGACGGATACGTCACCGTACGTCGTCGTATGTTTGACATAGTCTTCGTATACTTTCGGATAGAGCGCGTGGGCAAGAAGCTCAAAGTCTGTGACCGGTCGCTCAAACTTCTCGAACAACTCTTGGCGTGCTGATTCAAAGTCATATGGCTTGATCAGTTTACCTGGACGAACGTTCAGTGGCTCCTCCCCTTTTAAGATGACTTGTTGGACATCTTTCGGGAAACCGCCAGGAGGTGTACCTAACTCGCCGCGCATCATCTCGACGACCGAGTCCGGGAAGTCGAGTTGATGGCCACGCGTCATCACATCCTCTTCTGTCAAGTTGTGCTGCACCATGAAGAGCGCCATGTCACCGACGACTTTTGAAGAAGGGGTAACCTTGACGATATCTCCGAACAACATGTTGACACGGGCATACATCGCTTTCACTTCTCCCCAACGGTCTCCAAGCCCGACTGCTTTCGCTTGTTGCTGAAGGTTCGAATATTGACCACCTGGCATCTCGTGTTCGTATACAGACGGATGCGGTGCGCGCATATCACTTTCGAACGGTTCGTAGTTGTGGCGCACGTCTTGCCAGTAATCACTGATCACTTCATATTGTTTCGGATCAATCTTCGGCTGACGTTCGTGGTGGTTGAGCGCGTAGACTAAACTTCCACCTGAAGGTTGCGATGTCATCCCTGACATCGAGCTTGCGGCAACGTCGACGATGTCGACACCAGCATCCGTCGCACGTGCGTAAGTGAAGATCCCGTTCCCTGAAGCATCGTGTGTATGCAAGTGAATCGGCAAATCGACCGCATCTTTCAATGCTGACACGAGCGCATAGGCTGATTCCGGCTTCAATAAGCCGGCCATATCTTTAATGGCTAGAATATGCGCACCACTCGCCTCAAGTTTCTTCGCAAGGTCAATGTAGTACGGAAGATGATATTTCGGACGGTTTCCGTCATACAAGTCACCTGTATAACAAATCGCCGCCTCCGCTACTTTTCCTGTCGGTAACGTCGCATCAATTGCTAATTGAATCGACTCTAGGTTGTTAAGACTGTCGAAGATTCGGAATACGTCGACTCCTGCATACGCCGCTTCATGCACGAACTTCTCAATGACGTTGTCCGCATAGTTTTTATACCCGACCGCGTTCGCGCCGCGAAGCAACATTTGAATCAAGACGTTCGGCATCTTCTCACGAAGCTTCATGAGACGTACCCATGGGTCTTCTGACAAGAAGCGGTATGCGACATCGAACGTCGCTCCACCCCATGCTTCGACTGAGAACAATTCTGGCATCAGTTTGCTTGTCGGCTCTGCGATATTGAGAATGTCTTGCGTCCGCATGCGCGTCGCAAGCAATGACTGGTGCGCGTCACGCATCGTCGTATCCGTCAATAACAGTTCCGGTTGACGTTTGATCCAGTCAGCCAGGCCGTCTGGACCGAGTTCCGTCAAGATTTGTTTCGTTCCCGGTTTTGCTTCTGTCGGTAGGTCTTGCGGGATACGTACCGAGCGGCTGATCGGTTTGTCTTTCAGACCGACTCCTGGGAATCCGTTCACTGTCACATCGCCGATATAGTTCAACAACTTCGTACCACGGTCTTTTCGTTTCGGGAAGACGAAAAGTTCTGGCGTCTCATCGATGAATGACGTGTTGTAGTCCCCATTGATGAAGTTCGGATGCTTCATGACGTTAATCAAGAATGGGATGTTCGTCTTGATTCCACGAATTCGGAACTCGTTCAAGTTTCGCACCATTTTCGAAGCGGCTTGTTCGAATGTCATACCATGCGTCGACAGTTTCACGAGAAGTGAATCGTAGTACGGTGAAATTTCTGCACCGACGTACGCGTTTCCGCCGTCAAGACGGACACCAAAACCACCTGGAGAACGGTATGCCATGATTTTCCCAGTATCCGGCATGAAGTTGTTCCCTGGGTCTTCTGACGTAACACGTGATTGAATCGCATAACCGAGAAGTTTAATGTCCTCTTGCTTCGGCATTTGAATCATATCACCGTGAAGCGATTCTCCTTGTGCAATCATCAATTGCGTTTGAACGATGTCAAACCCTGTGACCATCTCTGTGATTGTATGCTCAACTTGGACGCGTGGGTTTACTTCGATGAAGTAGAATGATTCGTCTTCCGTCACTAAAAATTCAACCGTACCGGCGTTGACGTATCCGACGTGACGCATAAGTTGAACCGCCGCATCACAAATCGCTTGACGTGATTCTTCGGATAATGTCACACACGGTGCCACTTCGACGACCTTTTGATGTCGGCGCTGCACTGAACAGTCACGCTCGAACAAGTGAACGATGTGACCGTGCTCATCTCCGAGAATTTGAACCTCGATGTGCTTTGGACGTTCGACTAATTTCTCTATGTACACTTCATCAGAACCAAACGCTTGTTTCGCTTCCGATTTCGCGCGCTCGATGAGATCTTTCATTTCCGCTTCTGTACGGATGACACGCATCCCGCGTCCTCCGCCACCCATTGATGCTTTGACCATGAGTGGGAAGCCGTGTTCGTTCGCAAACGCTTCTGCATCTTCATACGAAGTGAGCGGACCGTTCGAGCCTGGGATAACAGGAAGACCTGCAGCAATCGCACTCTGACGTGCCCGCACTTTGTCCCCGAACGCATGCAAGTGCGACTCGTGTGGACCCACAAAGATGATGCCCTCTTCACGGCAACGTCGTGCGAGGTCAATGTTTTCTGAAAGGAAACCATATCCCGGGTGAATCGCGTCACTACCTGATTCCTTGGCGATACGAATGACACCTTCGATATCGAGGTACGCATCAATCGGCTTCTTATCGAGTCCTACCAAGTAGGCTTCATCGGCTTTAAAGCGATGTAATGAACCGCTATCTTCTTGCGAATAGACGGCTACAGTCCGAATGCCTAACTCAGTTGCCGCTCGAAATACGCGAATGGCAATCTCCCCACGGTTTGCAACAAGTAACTTTTTAATTGGTTTCAAATGAAATCCCCCCGTTAAATTAATTTAAATGTTTCTTACCTGACCACATGAAGCGATGAACGTTGAACGTTCTCTTCGGACTTCACCCGAATTTCTTCTCGTCGTGTCGCTTCTCGATGACGGTTACGCATCGAGATACTACTAAGTACCCCGAGAACACCCATCATCATAATCAGCGATGTTCCCCCATAACTGACCAGCGGCAAGGTCACCCCTGTCCCTGGGAACCAACCAGACATCGCACCGATATTGATGGCTGTTTGAATGATGATTTGTGATGCAATGCCAAACGAGACGAACATCGCAAAATGACTATCTGCATGATTGGCAATATGAATCGCGCGAAACGCGATGAAGAAGAGTAGTACCAAAACCGTCAGCACACCGAAGAACCCTAACTCTTCAGCAATGATTGACATAATATAGTCGGTTTCAGGTTCTGGTAAATACCCATACTTTTGAAAACTGTTCCCGAGTCCGACACCGGTCAATCCACCATGTACGATCGAGATGATCGACATGAGCAACTGATGACCGTATCCTTCCGGGTCCATGAACGGGTTGAACACGACCTCAATCCGGCTCCGTTGATTCTCTGAGAAGATTGTCGTGAACAATAAGAACACAGCACCGACACCGGCTAAAATCCCTGGAATCATGATTCGAAGTGGCGCCCCGACTCCGAACCACATGAGAAGCATGATTGATCCGAGGACGAATAATCCTCCCATGTCTGGTTGCCCATTGATGGCGATGGCGTAGAATGAGAAGTAAAAGAGAACAGGTACTAAGAAGAAGGCACCAATTTGAGCGCGCCACCCTTTTTTCACGATGGCAGCCCGAGCGAGACGTCCCGGTAGTCCTTTTAACTCATTATTCCATAGCTCGTGGTAATAGTTCGCAAGCAGTATGATGAGAACGAATTTGGCAATCTCGACCGGTTGAATAGTAAATCCGCCGATGATGAGCCAAGCCCGTGCCCCGTTCAATGGTGGCATCGCCCATGTAACAAATAGCAAGATGACAGAGACCGCATAGAGACTGAGACGAATGCCTTTCTTCCGAAACATCTCATAGCGGAACAGCGTCGCAATCAAGTAGACAAAGATCCCGATTCCTACGTAGACGAGCTGGCGATAGAACAAGCTGCTATTCGCATAGTCCCCACGATTCCAAACGCTCGCACTGTAAATCATGATCGAACTGATCCCGACGAGTAAGAGCACTGACAAAAACAACGCAAAATCAAAATACCGAAACCGTGTTTTCATGTATTCACTTCCTTATGTAAAACAATCCGACAACCTTTATAAAAAAATACTCAAACAGCGCCACTTGCACAGTTTGAGTATAAGGTTCATAATTCTGAAGCTTCTGCCAAGGCAGACAACTTTTGTTCCAATGAATCGAGCAGTCCTTTACCTTCAATGTCTGAAATGAGTCCAAGACGAACCGCAAAATCAATTTGGCGCGATAGTCCAAACATATGTGTATCAAGCACCTCTTCATAAAGCGGGCACTTCGGCATTTTTAGGTTTTCTAACTGCACTTCAATCAGACAACGGATTTTTTCAGCATCCGCCTCGAGTAACTGAAGCGCTTGCTCCCGTTGGATTGCAGCCAAATTTGTCGCCACTACGACCCCTCCTCCGTACGATGACAGACTGTTTGTCATAACTCAACTGTACATTATCTTTCATCATAATTCAATGTACAGTATGGATGATTGCGACATTCTTCCTCTTTTCCATTTTACGAGAAAGAGCGCTATAATGAAACGTGTAATGTGTATAAAGGGGGATGTAAGCATGATTTTTCCACTAGACGGAGCGGTTCGTCACAGTTTGACGATCGATCCGACCGTATGGATTTTTGACGACCGAAAACGAAAGATTGAAGAATTGGACTCGGTGACCGAGAATGACCGTGAGGCTTACTATGCGAAAATGGGGAAAGCATGGGACGATGGTCTATCACAAGGAACAAGAATCGACCACAATAAGCCGATGTCTCGTCAAGATAAAGACGCAGCTTTGCGCGATTCGTTCGCGATGCCGCTCGCACCATTTTTGAACAATGCCGAACCAATTGATATGGCCACACACGTCCGTTTTTACGGAGAAACGGTGTTGACGCTGTCGCTTAGCGAAGCATCACGCGTGTACTTACAATTTTCAAAAGACGGGAAAGTACTCGCTGACGGACCGGTCTATGTATTATATGAAGATCAGGTCATTCGCCAAGTGAATCACATAACCGTACTGAGCAATCAATGAGAAGGAACTTTCCTTCTCATTTTTTGGACTTTTTACTTCACAAAGTGTAATATGTAGTGTATTGACTACAAATTGAATATGAAAGGTCGTGACGCTTACGATGCCTCTTTGGAAACGAAATTTAATAGTTGTTTGGATCGGTAGCTTCTTGACCGCCGCTTCAATGAGTCTCGTCCTCCCCTTCCTGCCGTTGTTTATTGAACAACTCGGTGTAAAGGACCCTGACCATGTCGTCACTTGGTCGGCGATCGCGTTCGGCGCGACGTTCCTCGTGGCCGCCATCGTTTCCCCGATGTGGGGACGTCTGGCTGACCAAAAAGGGAGAAAGTTGATGCTTATCCGAGCAAGCCTCGGAATGGCCATCGTGATGTTTCTCATTAGTTTTGTGCAAGACGTGTATCAACTGGTCGGGTTGCGTTTACTCATGGGTGCCGTTTCTGGATTTATCTCAGCCGGTATCACCTTAGTCGCTTCCCAAACCCCAAAAGAGAAAAGTGGCTGGGCGCTCGGTACCTTGTCGACCGGTGGAATCACTGGTGGTCTACTCGGCCCGCTCATCGGCGGACTACTTGCAGACTGGATTGGGCTTCGATCCGTTTTTCTCTTTACCGGAAGTGCACTCTTCCTCACATTCCTCATCACGCTCTGGTTCGTAAAAGAAGACTTTGTCCCAGTGAAACGTGATGAACTCGCTTCAGTGAAGTCCATTTTCGCCTCACTGCGG
Organism: Exiguobacterium sp. CH10; assembly: GCF_018617635.1. NCBI lineage: Bacteria > Bacillati > Bacillota > Bacilli > Caryophanales > Exiguobacterium > Exiguobacterium sp. CH10. Next base: position 379,541 of record NZ_JACSKO010000002.1, on the reverse strand, counting down.
CATCCGCAATTGATTGTCGGGTTGTTTGTGACAACGTTCCTCATCCAGTTCTCAACACAATCAATCGGACCACTCTTGACGTTATATGTACGTGAATTAAATCCGCATACGACCGCACTTGCCTTCATGGCAGGGATTGTCGCATCTTCCCCTGGGCTCGCCGCTCTCTTTTCGGCGCAACGTCTCGGACGATTATCGGACCGATACGGGGCAGAACGGATCTTATTTTGGGCACTGCTACTCTACAGTTTATTCTTAATCCCGCAAGCATTCGTCACATCGACGACCCAACTCATTCTGTTACGCTTCGGGATTGGATTTGCGACCGCTGCATTGATGCCATCCGTTCAGTCGTTGCTGCGGCAGCATACACCAACCGCTGCAACCGGAAGAATCTTTTCCTATAATCAGTCCGCTCAGTTCATGGGAAATCTACTCGGACCGCTATTTGGATCCCAAATCGTAGCACACTTCGGATTTTCCGCACTGTTCATCGTCACAGGATTGATCATGATTTCAAACGCCTTTTTAGAACGGACGAACGTCCAATCGCTACAACTCGATACAAAATAACGCCGAGCGCTTAGCTCGGCGTTATTTGTGTATCTCGCTTATAACAAGTCGGCCGCCAATCTTGCGAGAGACGAACGCTCCCCTTTTACCAATTGGACGTGACCGAAGACATTTTGTCCTTTGAATCGTTCAACGGCGTATGTCAATCCGTTCGAATATTCATCTAAATACGGATGGTCGATTTGGTACGGGTCACCGACGAGAACAATTTTCGAGTTCTCCCCGACTCGGGTGAGAATCGTCTTGATTTCATGTTTCGTTAAGTTTTGAGCTTCGTCGATGATGATGAACTGGTCGGGCATGCTTCTTCCTCGAATATAAGTGAGCGCTTCGAGTTGAATCGATTTCATGCCGGCCAGAATATTCCCTAGCTCATCTTTTGAATTGGCACTGAAGAGAAATTCTAGATTATCATAGATCGGTTGCATCCATGGACGTAACTTTTCTTCCATCTCTCCTGGCAAGTAGCCGATATCGTTCCCCATCGGGACGACCGGTCGGGCGACGACGAGCTTATTGTATCGTTGCTCGTCCTCAACGAGTGAGAGTCCTGCCGCTAGGGCAAGGAGCGTCTTTCCGGTTCCCGCTTTCCCGAGTAACGTGACGAACGGAATGTCATCTCGCAACAATAAGTCGAGCGCCATGCGTTGCTGGACGTTTCGTGGATGAATTCCCCAGATGTGGTCAGCGTCGAGCGCTAGCGGACGAACAATCGGTTGGAGCGTGTCGACCACCGCGAGCGCACTCGCTTTCGACACGTTACTTTTTAACACGACGAACGAATTCGGATATAACGTTTGTTTCGTCAATGCGGATGTCGGAAGTTGGCGTACTTTATAAAATTCATCGATGAGTGCCTGATCGACCTCGATTTCACGATAGCCGGCATACAAATTCGTCGTATCGACGATATGGTCGGTCAGATAGTCTTCGGCATCAATTCCGATCGCGTCCGCCTTCACACGGACCAATATATCTTTTGAGACGACGACGACTTTATGGTTCGTGTCATGCTCGTATTGTTTCATTAATTTTAAGGCAACGAGTAGGATGCGGTTATCGTTCGTCATCACGTCGAATGGAATATCGACTTCGTGTTCGTGTCCAATCTCGACAAAGAGACGTCCACCGTTTTCAAGTGGGACGCCGTCATGAAGTTTCCCCGAAGTTCGGAGCTGGTCTAGAACACGCGACGTTTCACGGGCGTTCCGCCCGACCTCATCCATGTTTCGTTTTTTACCATCAAGTTCTTCTAAGACAATGGCCGGGATGACCACGTCATGTTCTTCAAATTGAAATAAGGATAGCGGATCATGTAGGAGTACGTTCGTATCGAGTACATACGTTTTTTTCATAGACTTTGCCGCCCCTCGACTATAGGATGGTAATCAAGAATGAAGACTTTCTTTCACTTCACGGTCTAATTTTTCCGCCGCTCGGATATCATACGTTTTCGTAATTTCGGGCTGAGCGTATGCTGCACCATAAAATGAGATATTTCTCACTTCTTCGACATGTCCTTCAAAAAAACGAAGATGAAGGCTCGGTTTTACCGCTGGTTCAAATTCTCGAATGGATGAAAGTAAAACATGATAGGACTGACCATCTTCGATAAAGATGAGACCTGCTGTCTTTTCGGTTGATAAAATCGTCACGATATGCGAATTCTTGGTTAAAGCGAACCGCATCGTGTCCTTGTCGAGTGCTTGCACCCAACTGATGGCGTGGCTGATTGGCCAACGCTTTGCCTCATCAAAACCGACGAGAAATGTTAACGGCATGTCATTCAACAATCGCTGTTGAGCGGCTGTCAATTCAAACGTTGCCTTACTCGCCATTCAACTCCCCTCCTTTTAACCGGGTATGGTTGTACCATTCTCCCTTATCGATTCAATTCCCTGCTTTCAACGAATGAAATCATGCTATACTCATCCTATAGAGGAAGGTGAGAAGATGCGTGTAAAATGTTCTCTTTGCGATAAAATCGAAACAATCGACTCATGGTCGTTTGAAGCAAAACGATTGCGCAACAAGCCGGCTAAAACGTATATGTGTCAAGACTGTCAGGAGCGAATCAGCGAACGTACGGCTGAACGCGCCGCATCTGGACAATTCAAGTTATATCCTACATTTCGACAAAAGCGAAATTGGTAATGAAAACGGGCGCCTCCGAAGAGACGCCCGTATTTTTTATGACTCGACTGCATCCTGACGACGGTTCCACCAAAGACGACCGCGATAGATGGCCAACACGATGGCCATGACAGCAAGTACTTCTGGAATCGGCCACGTGAAAAAGACGAGCGCCATCGTCCCTGCGCCAAGTGCAAGTAGAATATAGACGATCAGTGATTTCCACCATGCCAATTGTTTTGCAAAACCAAGCTTAAAGACGAGAATCGTCAGTAAGATGACCGTGACAACGAGTGCGTTGAATCCGACCGAAAAATCGTTCGGGTCGCTCCCGACACCTAGCATCGAGGCAATCCACGGAACATCAATTTGTGTGATATCGATTGTTTGAGAAGCTTTCAAGACAAAGAGTCCCCCTTTATTTCATACACATCCATTCTACACTATTCCATGCAAAAGGGAACGCCGAAGCGTTCCCTTTTCTACTACTTATTCTTTACCAAGTTTACGACGCTTGTCAGCTTTCTCGCGTTCGTTCTTGTTCAAGATTTTCTTACGAAGACGGATTGACTCTGGCGTGATTTCACAGTACTCGTCATCGTTCAAGAACGTGAGCGACTCTTCAAGTGAGAAGACGCGCGGACGTTTCAAGACTTGTGTCGAGTCTTTTGCTGAAGCACGCATGTTTGTCAATTGCTTCCCTTTAACGGCGTTAATCGCAAGGTCGACGTCACGGTTACATTCACCGATGATCATTCCTTCGTATACATCCGTACCTGGCTCGATGAAGATCGTTCCACGGTCTTCGAGTGCACCGATTGAGTAAGCCGTTGACTTCCCGTTTTCGATACAAACCATAACACCACTGCGACGACCACCGATATCAGCTGCGATATACGGACGGTACTCTTCGAACGTGTGGTTCAAGATTCCGTATCCACGTGTCGCCGACAAGAATTCGTTACGGTAACCGATGAGTCCGCGTGATGGAACGATGAATTCCATACGTGTCTGACCGTTATCGTTCGTGTTCATGTTGGCAAGTTCACCTTTACGGAGACCGATCGACTCCATGACTGAACCTGTGTACTCTTCTGGTACGTCGATGATCACGCGCTCAAACGGCTCAACTTTCGTACCGTTTTCGTCTTCACGGATGATAACTTGTGGCTTCGATACTTGAAGCTCGTAGCCTTCACGACGCATGTTCTCGATCAAGATACCGAGGTGAAGCTCACCGCGTCCTGATACGATCCATTGGTCAGGAGAATCCGTGTTTTCCACACGAAGTGACACGTCTGTCTCAAGTTGTTTCATCAAACGCTCTTCGATCTTACGTGCAGTGACGAAGTCCCCTTCACGTCCTGCGAACGGCGAGTTGTTCGTCATGAAGCGCATTTGAAGTGTTGGCTCATCGATACGAAGGAGCGGAAGTGGCTCTTCTTTACCGACTGGCGTAACTGTCTCACCAACGTTGATGTCTTCCATCCCGGCGATAGCGATCAAGTCACCTGCTTTAGCTTCTTCGATTTCAACGCGCTTGAGGCCGAAGTAACCGAACAATTTCGTGACACGGAGTTGCTTCACTGTACCGTCTGTCTTACAGAGCGATACTTGCTCACCGACTTTGATTTTCCCACGGAAGACGCGACCTACACCGATACGACCGAGGTAGTTATCGTAGTCGAGCATCGTCACTTGGAATTGAAGTGGCTCATCTGAGTTATCCACTGGAGCTGGTGTGTTTTCAAGAATTGTATCGAGCACGTGTGTGATCGTGTCTTCTTGGTTTGCTGGATCAGGATCGAACGAACTTGAACCGCTGACAGCCGATGTATAGACGACAGGGAATTCAAGTTGATCTTCATCTGCGCCAAGATCGATCAAGAGATCGACGACTTCATCGACAACGTCGAGTGGGCGAACCATCGGCTTATCGATTTTGTTAACAACGACGATCGGACGAAGTCCTTGGTCGAGTGCTTTTTTCAATACGAAGCGAGTCTGTGGCATACAGCCTTCACGCGCATCGACGACGAGAATAACGCCATCAACCATACGCATGATTCGCTCAACTTCCCCACCAAAGTCTGCGTGACCTGGCGTATCTACGATGTTGATGCGTGTGTCTTTGTAATCGATTGCCGTGTTTTTCGCGAGAATTGTGATTCCGCGCTCACGTTCGATATCGTTCGAGTCCATCGCGCGTTCTGCGACTGCCTCGTTCGTCCGGAAAGTACCAGACTGTTTCAATAATTCATCGACTAACGTTGTTTTACCGTGGTCAACGTGAGCGATGATGGCTACGTTACGAAGGTTTGTTCTTACGTTCATGTAGTTATTCCTCTCTTATTTAAAAAGTTTCAGCTTTTCTTCAACTTTAAGAGTATAGCACACGTCACAGTACCTTTGTCGAGTGGAATCGACTGTGAACGTTTTCATTGGACGTTTTTTATCATACAATGGGGGGGAGAAGAGAAAATAAGGAGGAGTCTCCATGCAGCTTATGTTTCTATTGATTGCCATGACCGTCGTCGCCGGATTTGTCGGCATCGGCATTGGGGTGGCCGAAGGAAGCGCCGCCATCATTTTAGGCAGTCTCGTACTTAGTGGTGTCGCGACATTCTTTGGTATTCAATTACGCCGTCGCATTCTTTCTGATCGTCAATCTTCATAAACACAAGAGGGTTGCCCGACTTTTGTCAGAGCAACCCTCTTTCCTTTTATTTGATGATTCAAATCGGACGTGTCAAACAGATGCGGTCACGTAAGACCAAACCATCCTCCTCAATCGCATCGTACCCATGATTCATGAAGTAATCACGTTCCACAGAATCAAATCGGAATCCGGCTTGTTGATAAAAGCGCAATTGCATGATGCTTGAATTCCCGGTACAAACGAGGAGTTCTTGACCGCCGAGTGCCGTCGCCCGTTTTACTGCGTCTTGTAGCATCCGCTGACCAATCGTTTGATTTTGCCTCTCCGGTTTCACCGCGATATTGACAAGCTCGATTCGTCCTGCCCCATGCGATACAAGCATATAGGCACCGACGATTTCTCCTCCGAGTAACGCTTTAAACGTTCGTCCTGTTTGAAACTGTTCTCGCACCATCGCTTCATTCGGATTCGCTAAAACAAGCAAATCACGAATTTCTTCATATGATTCATGTTTCACGATTTGAAGATCCGGCTTCGCTTCCGGGGTCACCCCTTTTGCGATGACATAGTGTTTGATGACGTCATTGACGAATGTCTCGCTTCCTGCCAATACAGATGTTCTCCCATCGTATCGAATCGGTTCCCCATATAAGGAAACGACCCGTCCACCCACTTCTTCTACGAGCAATTTCCCTGCAGCATAATCCCACGGCATGTTGCGCATCGTAATGTATCCGTCCACTCGTCCTGCGGCGAGCCAAGCAAGCTCAAGCGATGCAGCGCCGTGTGCCCGTGTCCCAATCGAGTCCCGAACAATCGGGGCAAGGATTTCCGGGGCAATTTGATGGTTCGGGGTGACCCACGTCGCATTCATACTCAAAAATGCATCTCGTACATGATGTTCATGTAGATTCGTCAACGTCCGTCCGTTTAATGTCGCACCATACCCTCTTCTTGCCATGAACATCTCATCTGCCATCACATCATAGACAAATCCGTACTCTACGACCCCATCGACCATCACGGCCACCGAGATGGCGAACATACGCTTCTGATGAATAAAATTTAACGTCCCATCAATTGGATCGACGAACCATACCGTTCCTGATAACGTGTCTGGCGTATCCGTCGTCCCTTCTTCCCCCATGATTTGATGGTCCGGGAATTGGTTTTGAATACGGTGGACAATCAACTGTTCCACCGCTCGGTCAATCTCAGTGACCAAGTCTCCTTTTCCGGTCTTCCGTTCCACTTCATAATGTTGATCAATCTCGCGACGAATCAGTTCTCCCGCCTGTTTGATTAAATCGACTGCAAACCATTCTATCATCTGTGATCACCTCAACTGTATTGTACCAAACAAAAACCAGTATCCGCTCGGAATACTGGTTGAATGTGTGTGTAATGGTCAGGCTTCGAGACGCAATAATTCTTGGCGGTACTTCTCCAACCGATGCTTGCTAGCCTGAACTGTAGCATCATCCTGTGACGCCATCGCATCGAAAAGGGTTGCCAATTCATAATCAATCTCCAAGCGCAGCACCGGAATCCGTTTTTCTGCGTCTTTTCTTTTGAATGCCTCAATCACTTGTTTCATAAGATGCCACACTCCTTTTGTTGGGCTACAAGTTACGGTTTAGTGAGTTGAATTGAGTATATCAGATAAAATTCGAAAAAGAAAGAGAATTGTCTGACTATTTTGAATTTTTTATCTTAATGGATATATTCCCAATTTCAATCCCCTTAAACCTGAATAAGTGTTAGATAACTGTACCCGACTTTTAAGAAGTAATAACAAAAAAGCATGCCTGAATTTGCACGGGCATGCTCGGACTTACAATTTAATCATTTTGCTCGATGACTTCATCGCTGCCTGAACGGTACGATACGTAGAATATCCAGTCTGTTCATCGTGAACCGCGTTCAGTTGTTTCTCTTCTGACTTAGATGTTACGATTTGCTTGAAGGCTCGATACGCGTCTAGGAAAACCTCACGCTCGACTCCACCTTCGTTCGCTTGTGCGACGACATTATAAAACTCGACGACCTCGATCAATTCATCGGTCGTCCAATCCGGATTAATCGGATAATTGATTTGCATATTGTTCACCTCGACACTCATTGTATCAACAAAAAAAACTATTGCAAGTTACGTCAGAAATCTCTATAGTTTTTTTGTTGCTTCTTTTTTTTTAAAAAAACATATAACGTAACGATATCATTCATCTAATAAATAAACTGATTCCAAGGGGGATTTACGATTGAAATTAAAAGGTGCTACTCAGCTCGAAACGCCACTATTTGACACGTTACTTGAACATGTCGACTCAAATCCGATTGCGTTCCATATTCCTGGTCACAAGAGCGGGAAAGGGATGGATCCGGAGTTTCGTGGCTTTATTGGCGAAAACGCCCTAAAAATTGATTTGATTAACATTGCCCCACTCGATGACCTTCATCATCCAAAAGCGGCAATCGCTGAAGCGGAACGCTTGGCGGCAGAGGCGTTCCGTGCTGATGAGACCTTTTTCTCCGTTCAAGGAACGTCGAGTGCCATCATGGCGATGATCATGGGCGTCGTCGGACCGAATGAGAAAATCATCGTTCCACGTAACGTGCACAAATCGGTCATGTCCGCGCTCGTCTTGACGGGTGCACACCCGGTCTTCATCCACCCAGAATTCGATGAGACGTACGGCATCGCGCACGGGATTACAGCAAGTGCCGTAGAACGTGCACTCGAGCTTCACCCTGATACAAAAGCCGTACTCGTCATCAACCCGACTTATTTCGGTGTCGCGGGTGATTTGGAGCGCATCGTTGACGTCGCTCATGCACAAGATGTACCCGTACTTGTCGATGAGGCACACGGTGTCCATCTTCCGTTTCACGATGAACTCCCACTCTCGGCAATGCAAGCGGGAGCGGACGTGGCGGCAACGAGCGTGCATAAACTTGGCGGATCGATGACAGGAAGTTCCATCTTGAACGTGCGCCGTGGTCTCGTTTCACCAGAGCGGATACATGCGATGCTTTCGATGATCACGACGACTTCAACATCATACTTGCTCCTTGCTTCTCTTGATGCGGCGCGTCGACAGCTTGCTACGAAAGGTCATATGATGAACGAACGTGCGCTTGACCTTGCTCGAGCAGCACGGACAGCAATCGGTCAAATGCCAAACTTGTCGGTTTACGGACACGCGGAGCTTCACTCAGAATCGACTTATGCACTCGATGAGACAAAAGTTCTCGTATCTGTTCGCGAGCTCGGTGTGACAGGATTTGAAGTCGAGAAGTACCTTCGTGAGAAACACCGCATCGAAGTCGAAATGTCAGATTTATTGAACGTGCTCTTCATTGTTACGTCAGCAGACGATGAGTCGACGATTCAAGCATTGATTGAAGCGATGCGTGACGTCGTGTCCGTTTATCAGAAGTCTGGGAATGACTCACTCTCAATCATGCTTCCTGAAATCCCGCCATTGGCTCTTAGCCCGCGTGATGCATTTTATGAAGAGACGGAGACGATCCCTCTTGAGAACGCCGTCGGACGCATTTCAGCTGAATTCATTATGGTGTACCCACCAGGAATTCCAATCATCATTCCAGGTGAATTGATCACAACGTCGACACTCGAATACATCATGGCCAACATCGAAGCCGGTCTCCCGGTTCAAGGTCTTGAAGATGAGTCTCTTCAAATGATTAAAGTCATCCAACAAACAAAAGCGATTCGCTAAATAAAAAATGAGCCGGTCATAGTGACCGGCTCATTTTTTATGTCATCTCAGAAAAGGTGGCTGTAGATGATCGAATTGCTTCCCCTATTGCCTATTATAAGAAAACGCTTACATGTTTTCAAGTGTCAATTTCTTCAGATGCTTCTGTTTTTTCAACTAGGCAGAGTCGTAAAAATTCAGCGACGTGTTCTGTATCATTCAAGTTAATGCCGAGCATCGGATACAATTGACGGGGCTCTTCTAGCGCATGCAGATCGAGAAGGGCCGATTGACCCGTTTGCATACAGACAACTAATACCTTGCCCATGAATTGATGTGTATAGACGAAACCAAAGTCATAGCGGGCAGCTTCTGTCTCAATCCCGGTGAAACGTACACGACTCGTCTCGGATACGGTATATAATAACTCCTCATCGAATGCCATCAGGATTCCCTCCCTTCTCTCTTCACAAGTATTTTCCTTTATACTACAAGTATGAAACCTAAGGAGAGAGTCATCATGAAAATTGAGTATGCCAAACCGTCAAACCAAGAAGCACTCGCGCAATTGATGCATGAGCTATGGCCCGACGCCCCGATTGAGGAATTGCGGATGGAAGTCAAACTCGGTCTTGCTTCAAAAAAAATGCATTACTTCATCGCATCTTCTGACACAAAAGCGATTGGATTTTGCCAGCTCAGCTTCCGGCATGACTATGTGCCAGGTTCAAGCATGTCTCCGACAGCCTATGTGGAAGGAATCTATGTCATTGAAGCAGAGCGTCAAAGAGGTGTCGCCGCCCGTCTGATTGATGCTGCCTCAACATTCGCGGCACGTCATGGTTGTATCGAACTGGCATCAGATACCGAACTTGAAAACGAGAGCAGCCAACAGTTCCACGAGAAAATCGGATTCCAAGAAGTCGAACGCGTCGTCACCTATATCAAAAAACTCTCTCACGAAAAGTGAGAGAGTTTTTATTGACATTCTTATTTAACGACGTGGATTGGCATACCCATTGCGATTTCAGCAGCTTCCATTGCCATCTCACCGAGTGATGGGTGAGCGTGGATTGTAAGTGCGATATCTTCAGCAGTCATACCAGCTTCGATTGCGAGACCAAGCTCAGCAATCATATCTGATGCACCAGTACCCGCGATTTGAGCACCGATCAAGAGACCGTCCTCTTTGCGAGTGATGAGCTTCATGAAGCCGTCTGGCTCGTCAAGTGCAAGTGCACGACCGTTCGCTGCGAATGGGAATTTCGAAACTGTGATTTCGAGTCCTTCTTCTTTTGCGAGTGGTTCAGTGTAACCAACCGTTGCAAGTTCAGGATCTGTGAAGACGACTGCAGGGATTGCAGAGTAGTCGAGGTAAGCTGGCTTACCTGCTGCTGCTTCCGCTGCGATTTTCGCTTCGTAAGATGCTTTGTGTGCAAGTGGTGGTCCAGGAACGATATCACCGATTGCATAGATGTTTTCGTTCGAAGTCTTACACTGGTCATCGATTTCGATGATTCCACGGTCGCTGATTTTAACGTCCGCGTTCTCAAGGCCGATGTCGCCTGTGTTTGGACGACGACCAACTGTGACGAGGACATAGTCCGCTTCAACAGATTGCTCTTCACCGTTTACTTCAAACTTAACAGTTACGCCGTCTTCCGTTTCTTCGACACCTTTAGCAAGTGCGTTTGTGTGGATTGTGACGTTCCCTTTTTGTTTGAGTTTCTTCTTAACGATTTGCGTCATTTGTGGTTCGAAACCAGACAAGATGTCGCTAGCGCCTTCTACAACAACTACTTCTGTATCGAAGTTAGCGTATGCCGTACCGAGCTCCATACCGATGTATCCACCGCCGATGACGACGAGTTTCTTCGGTACTTCAGGAAGTGCCAATGCGCCAGTTGAAGAAAGGACGCGTTTTGACCATTTGAACGATGGAATCTCGATTGGTGTAGAACCAGTCGCAACGATCGCTTTTTTGAATTTGTAAGGAGTTGAGCTGTCTTCTGTGATGACACGAACTGTGTCTTCAGAAGCGAAGAAAGCTTCACCTTGAACGATTTCAATCTTGTTCCCTTTAAGGAGACCTTTGACACCGCCAGTCAATTTGTTAACAACTGACTGTTTCCAGTCTTGAACTTTTGTGAAGTCCACTGACACGTTGTCAGACGAGATTCCCATTGAATCATGTCCTTTAGCGTGTTGGAAGTTGTGTCCAGCTGTGATCAACGCTTTCGATGGGATACATCCGACGTTTAGGCAGACACCACCGAAGTTGCCTTTCTCAACGATTGTTACTTTCATTCCGAGCTGTGCGCCACGGATTGCGGCAACGTATCCACCAGGACCGGCACCGATGACAAGCAAATCAGTTTCTTGTGCGAATTCTCCTACTACCATGTTCTTATCCCTCCATCATTAGAAGTGCTGGGTCTTCGAGCAAGCGTTTCACCATGTTAAGAGCGTTCTGTGCAGTCGCACCGTCGATGAGGCGGTGGTCAAAGCTGAATGAAAGTGCAAGTACTGGCGCAGCAACGATTTCACCGTTCTTCACGACAGCTTTCTCAGCGATACGGCCGATACCGAGAATTGCAACTTCTGGGTGGTTGATGACAGGTGTGAACCATTGTCCACCAGCAGAACCGATGTTTGTGATTGTGATCGATCCGCCTTTCATGTCTTCCCCAGCGAGCTTACCTTCACGAGCTTTACCTGCAAGTTCGTTAATGTTTGTAGCAAGTGCATAGATTGATTTACGGTCTGCATCTTTTACGACTGGTACAACGAGTCCGTTGTCCGTGTCAGCTGCGATACCGATGTTGTAATAGTTTTTGTAAACGATTTCTTCGTTCACATCATCGATTGAAGCGTTGATTGTTGGGAATGCTTTCGCTGCAGCAGTCAATGCTTTCACGACGAATGGCAAGTACGTGAGTTTCACGCCTTGGTCAGCCGCGACTTGTTTGAAGTCTTTGCGGAGTGCGACGAGTTTTGTAACGTCGACTTCGTCCATGAGCGTAACGTGTGGTGCAGTGTGTTTCGAGTTAACCATAGCTTTCGAGATGGCTTTACGGATTCCACGGATTTTCTCACGTGTTTCAAGTTCTGGAGTCGCTGACTCGTAAGGCTTGATTTCCGTTTTCGCAGCTGCTGCTGGTGCTACAGAATCTGTTTTCTCTGTTGTAGCTTCTGCAGACGGTGCTTCACCGTTCGCGAATGCATCAATGTCTTCTTTCAAGACGCGACCGTTGTCGCCAGAACCGTTTACTTCACGGATGTCGACACCTTTTTCACGTGCATATTTACGGACAGATGGCATTGCGATGACACGCTCAGATTTGTGAAGTTGAACGTCGCGTGGCGCGTCTTCTTTCACATCTTCTTTCACGTCTTCTGTCTTCTCTTCTGCTTTCGGTTGTTCAGGTGCTTCTTCTTCACCTGCTGGTGCGTCGCCTTCGATGTCAAACGAAATGAGGACGTCGCCGACTACGGCAACTGTACCTTCAGAAACTTTAACTTCTTTGACTGTACCGTCGACTGGAGCTGGGATTTCAACGACTGCTTTGTCGTTTTGTACTTCTAAAAGAACATCGTCCTCTTTGACCGTATCCCCTGCTTTTACGAACCACTTGACGATTTCACCTTCGTGAATACCTTCACCGATATCTGGTAATTTAAATTCAAATACTGCCACTGGTTTTTCCTCCCATCAATTCATCATGTAAACACGACAAGGGAGAACATTCTCCCTCATCGTTTATTCAACACGATCTTAGAAGTTCACAACTTCCTTAACTTTTGCAACGACATCTTTATGGTCTGGTAACCACATGTCTTCACCTTGTGCAAATGCAAAGACTGTGTCTGGTGCAGTTACTCGAAGAACTGGTGCTTCGAGGTGAAGAATTGCGCGTTCTTGAATTTCAGTTACAACGTTCGCTGCGATACCTGCTTGACGTTGTGCCTCTTGAACGACGATCGCACGACCTGTTTTCTTAACAGATTCTACGATTGTGTCGATATCAAGCGGGCTCACTGTCATGAGGTCGATGACTTCAACGTTGATGTTTTCTTTTTCGAGTTCTTCCGCTGCTTTAAGTGAAGTATGCACCATCGCACCGTAAGTGATGATTGAAACGTCTGTACCTTCACGTTTCACATCTGCTTTACCGAGTTCGATTGTGTAATCACCTTCAGGTACTTCGTCACGGAATGAACGATACAATTTCATGTGCTCGAGGAACACAACTGGGTCGTTGTCACGGATTGACGCGATCAACAAACCTTTTGCATCGTAAGGAGTCGATGGAATAACGACTTTAAGACCAGGTGTCTGAGCCATCAAACCTTCAAGGCTATCCGCGTGAAGCTCAGGTGTCTTAACTCCACCACCGAATGGTGAACGGATTGTGATTGGTTGGCTGTAAGCGCCGCCTGAACGGTAACGCATACGTGCCATTTGAGCTGCGATTGAGTCAAACACTTCGAATACGAATCCGAAGAACTGGACTTCCATGATTGGACGGAATCCAGTAAGACCTAGACCGATTGCAAGACCACCAATCCCTGATTCAGCGAGTGGCGTGTCGAAGACACGGTCTTCGCCGAGCTCGTCTTGGAGACCTTCCGTCGCACGGAATACCCCACCGTTTTTACCAACGTCTTCTCCGAAGAGAAGTACTTTCTCGTCGCGTTTCATTTCAACGCGCATCGCATCAGTAATCGCTTGGATCATTGTCATTTGAGCCATAACTTACTTCGACTCCTTTGCAGTATATTCTTCAAGCTGTTCTTTCAAGTTTGAAGGAAGTTCTTCGAACATGTTGTTGATGAAGTCCGAAACTTTTTGTTTTGGTTCTTTGTCAGCTTGGCTGATTGCTTCTTTCACATCAGCTTTCGCTTGCTCGATCACTTCGTTCTCCATGTCTTCGTTCCAGAGTTTCTTGTTCTCAAGGAAGAGACGGAAACGCACGAGTGGATCTTTTTCTTGATACTCTGTGTCGAGTTCTTTTGTACGGTAACGTGTTGGGTCATCCCCAGCGAGCGTGTGTGGTCCGTAACGGTAAGTGAGTGACTCGATGAGTGTTGGCGTTCCTTCGAGTGCATCTACGCGAGCTTGTTGTGTCGCTGCAAGCACTGCAAGAACGTCCATTCCGTCTACTTGGATTCCGTTGATTCCAGCTGCAACAGCTTTTTGCGCGATCGTTTTAGCTGCTGTTTGCTTTTCAACTGGCGTCGAAATAGCGAAGCGGTTGTTTTGAACGACGAAGATTGCTGGTGATTTGAATGCACCTGCAAAGTTCAATCCTTCGTAGAAGTCACCTTGTGATGAGCCACCGTCACCTGTGTAAGTAATAGCGACATTTTTGTTGCCGTTGCGTTTGAGGCCCATAGCCACACCCGCAGTTTGAATGATTTGTGCACCGATGATGATTTGCGGCATCAATACGTTGACACCTTCAGGGATGCGGTTTCCTGCCACGTGTCCACGTGAGAACAAGAACGCTTGATAAAGCGGAAGTCCGTGGAATACGAGTTGTGGAATATCACGGTATCCTGGAAGGATCCAGTCCTCTTTGTCGAGCGCGTATTGCGTCCCGATCATCGTCGCTTCTTGACCTGCCACTGGCGCGTAGAATCCTAGGCGTCCTTGACGGTTAAGTGAGATGGCGCGTTGGTCCCAGATTCGAGTATAGACCATGCGGCGCATGAGTTCCTGAAGTTGCTCGTCCGTTAGGTCAGGCATTGCGTCTTGGTTGACGACCTCACCCTTCTCGTCGAGAATACGGAACGTTTGGAAGTTTTCTTCCACGTTTTGAAGTACCTGAACGTTGTTCATTCGTTTCACCTCATCCTTTCAACTATGAGACAATTGTCTTTTTTGTGATCAAACACTATCTCAAATCTTACGTGTATCTGTCCAAAAAAGCAATCTGTATTAACGTAATTCAGGAAAGTTATGCTCTCCTGCCGTTTCCTAGTTAGTATAAAACGGGTTGTTATAATAACGCAAAAAATATGCTTACTGAAATAAAACGCTTACATTCAAGGGATATGACATTCATTTTGCCTCTGTATCATTTTCGTTTCACCTTCTGTACCATCCACATTCTTCTCCTTTTAAATATGATATAATCAATCATATATGTTTTATAGAAAGGAAGTTGCACATGTTAACGATGAAAGACGTCATTCGCGAAGGAGACGAACGACTCCGCACACGTTCAATTGAAGTACCGATTCCGCCAACCGAAGAGGACTTGGCGCTACTTGACGAGATGGAGACGTTCCTCGTCAATAGTCAAGACCCAGAGATGAGCGAAAAATACGAGTTACGAGGTGGTGTCGGAATCGCCGCGCCACAACTCGGTGTAACCCGTCGTTTCTTCACAGTCTTGCTACAAGAAGAGGAAGAAACGTTCAAACTCTCGATTTTCAATCCTAAAATCACAAGCCACTCCGTCGAACAGACATTTTTAAA
This sequence comes from Exiguobacterium sp. CH10, assembly GCF_018617635.1. Taxonomy (NCBI): domain Bacteria; kingdom Bacillati; phylum Bacillota; class Bacilli; order Caryophanales; genus Exiguobacterium; species Exiguobacterium sp. CH10. Next base: position 363,970 of record NZ_JACSKO010000002.1, on the reverse strand, counting down.
TGGTGGGGAAGGATGTTTGTCGGTCGACCGCGTGGTCAAAGGAAATGTACCTCGTTTTCGTCGAATCACATTAGAAGGGTTTGACCGAGACGGACAACCAATTAAGCTTCGTCTTCGGGGTATGCGCGCGATCGTGTGTCAGCACGAGCTCGACCATTTGGACGGTATTTTATTCTATGACCGAATCAATACGTCGAATCCGCTAGACACATACGGCGAACCGATCTAACATGTTTAGCTCGAGAAAAAGGGCACTGTTGTTACTATTCCCATTTTTATTTCTTTTAATCGGCGGATGTGTGCGCATTAATTACGATGCGACCGTGCATTACGATCAATCCGTTTCACTCGAAACCACTTATGCTTTCCGCGACCACCCAGTGATGAAGTTGCTCAATCTCAGGCTCGACTGGGATACGTGGAAGGAGCAGGCCGAGGATAATGGGTACGAGACTGAAGATTATTCGAGCGCCGATGATTATGAAGGGATGGTCTTGAAGAAGACGTTCCGCAATGTGGATGAGTTACAACAGATTAAAGAAGAATGGAAAACCGGTCCAGCCGGAATTCTCGTCCCACCTGACATTCAATTCGATATCGAGCAACGAGAAGGCATCTGGTTCGACTCTTACACGATGCAGACGAACCTCGATCTTCGACTTGATCAGGTTGACTTACCGGGTGTCGAACTATCGGGCTCCCCGAAGAAATTAGCGGAGCGATATATCCGTCAAGCCGATATCCGGTTTAATCTGACTGTTCCGACCGGTGTGTTCGTGGAAGACGGGACTGGCCTTGACCTTCGCTCCATGAAGCATGTCGAGTGGCAAGTGTACGGTGGTCGCCAAAATAATTTAACACTCGTCGCCCATGTGCCAAACGTTAAAGCATGGGTGATCACCATCATCGTATTTGTGGGAGCGATTATTTTAGGGTATTTCATTTGGCGCAAGTATCGAAAAAACGTCGGTAACCCTAGGGAAACATCGATTCGTTCGCGCCTGTTAGGGTTATTGATTGTCTCCCTTTCACTCGTATTGATTGTCGGGACATTCCGACAAGAATTGGCGAATGAGCGACAATCCGAGGCGATTCGCCAAGCGTCGCAGACGAACGAGTTTATCCCCACTTTCGCGGTGCATGGTCTACTCGGGACTGACCGAACGTTCCTCCGCTTCTCGCAAGCGATGGAAGAGAGTGGTCAGGCTACCGACGGCGCCCTTTGTACGGTAACTGTCAAAGGAAAAACCGATTGCGAAATTTATGACTATAGCTCGAATCGTCCAATCGTTCGAATCGAGTTCGAGGATGCAGAAGCTTCTTTGAACAATCAAACGAAATGGTTAAATTCAGCCATTGAAACGTATAAGAAAACGAGAAACCGCTCATTCGATCGCATGTATATCCTCGGTCATAGTATGGGTGGCGTTGCAGCAGCCAACTACATTTTGAATCAGGAGACATACATCGTCGACAAGTTCGTCACGTTTGATAGTCCATTCGGCGGCACTCGACTCGCAAACTTTGGCCTATCGGCTAGTAACTTTGGAATCAACACAGGTAGCCCAGCTATCCGTGACTTATCACCCAACTCGGACGGGCTACAAGCGTTCCAGTCAAAACTGGAGACATGGCCACGATCCGTACAAGTGCTATCCTTCTCTGGACGAGGCGGCGAGTTCAATCTGATTGAGCCGGAGAGTTCTCTGTTACTAGAAGAATATACAAATAACATTCAAACAGAGACCGTACCGTACGATCATTTCTCGCTTCACCGTAAGAGTGACGTCTTGAAAGAGACCGGGAAATTCTTATATGAGTATACGAATGAGTTTAATCCAATCGAGACGAACTAACGTCAAAACAGCTATCCCCAATTTGAGGATAGCTGTTTTTTAGTACGTCATCGTCCATGTCACTTTTTGAAGCCAATACATCACATACTTTCCAAGCGGGATGTCGGTTTGAATCTCGTCATATGCCACTGTGTACGTTCCATTCTCGTTATTCCATAAGCGATTGAAATAATCGTCTACTTCATCAAAGAAAACTGTATCCTCTTCTCCTTTTACCTCGACGTCTGCCTCTAGGTTGTAATCGTTCATATTTCGTGTCGTATAATTTCCGGAACCTAAGACGACTGTCTTCTCTTCTCCATCCACATATAGGATTTTTGGATGATATTGTTCCTTGCCGACATCATACCAACGAATTTCGATCTGTTCAGGATTGACGGTATTCAGTTCTGCCGTTACAGGTAAGTTCGGCAATCCCGATTTTGAGCGACCAAAAGCGTTCGTATTGGGGTCGAGAATCATGTTCACGGTCACACCTCGGCCAGCGGCATCCTCAATCGCTTGAATAATATTTCGGTCAGCCAAGTAGAACATGCCGATCCAAATCGTATCTCCGTCTTCCGCTCCATTCATCGCATCGAGCACCGACTCCTGAATCTTTCCTTCCGTTACGTAACGAATCTCCATCGGCGCATCGTTCGGCGCGCTCTCGATCTTCGATAATGCGTCATCGTCCGGGAAACGTCGTGCATCGCCTTTTGAGAACGTCGCGACTGCTTGTTCCCCTTTAGCTATCTCTTTTAAAATGGGTCCTTTTAAATGAACACCGACATTTGAGTGATACCCACTCGCATCATGCGGGTTCGCCGATAATACGAACCCTTCATTTTCTGTCACCATCACTTTTCGGTGGTTCGCTTTAATGTTCAGCAATCTTAAATACGCCCGAACGGTAATATCCGGTGCCGACGAGGCCATCGGATTCGGCAACCATCCGTCCTGACTATCCCCAAACCATTGAAGCGCCATCCGATAAAACGTGGAGTACAAAATGTTTGGGTCACGAAGTGCGTCGAGATTCGTGTACACAACTTCCACCCCCGCCTCTTCGAGCACATCGAAGTGGTCGGAGACGTGCCCGTTATACGTCGTATTGATATCGTCTGTAATAAAGACGACTTTCAAGTCCGGGTATCGCTCCATTTGCTCCAGCAGCGCTGATGATAATCGCGCCGTGATATCCGGATATTGCCGGTCTTCATTGGAATATGGATTGAATAAGAAAAAGTCCATGACGATATATTCCTCGGCTTCCTGAATCGCTCGCTCGACTTCCTTAAAAATTTCTTGCTCGACAATCTCCGTATCCTCTCCTTGATATGTCAAATCATGAAGAAAGTCGATTTGATCATCCGAAATGAGATAAGGTTCAGATTGTCGTGACACCCCATCCGGTAACGGTTTTACTTGGTGATACACAAGTGTGATGAGAAAAATGACAGCGATGATGGCTAATCCCCACTTGAGCCAGCCTTTTTTCTTTTTTTCTTTAGCCATGAGTTCCCCTCCTTCTTTACGGTTCAAAAAAAGGACTGTAGTCACCTACAGCCCGTTAGATCATACTTCCATAATAATCGGCAGGACCATCGGGTGTCTCCGCGTCTTTTGTGCCAAATACGGTGTGAGCGTATCGGATACGAGTTGCTTCATCTCCGACCACTTCATCTGTTTATTTGACAGCCCTTGCTCGACGGTTTTCTTCAACAGACGTTCGCCGTCACGAATCAAGCTACCCGATTCACGCATATAGACGAAACCACGCGAGATGATATCCGGTCCTGAAACGAGTTTACGTGTCTTGCCATCGATACTGATGACAACGACGACAAGTCCATCTTCAGAAAGGATACGACGATCCCTTAATACAATATTCCCGATATCGCCGATTCCATTCCCATCAATGTAAACGGCGTTCGCAGAAATTTTACCAGTGACCGCAGCCGACTCAGAATCGACAGCGAGCACTTCCCCGTTATCCATGACGAAGCTATTTTCTTTCGGAATCCCGACTGATTCAGCAAGCTCCGCATGTTTCTTCAACATGCGATACTCTCCGTGAATCGGCATAAAGAATTTTGGATTGAGAAGACGAATCATCAACAACTGTTCTTGTTGTGAACCGTGTCCAGACGTATGAATGTTCGTTAACTTCCCGTAAACGACGTCAGCCCCTGCTTTATACAACTGGTCAATCGTCTTGCCGACCGAAATGGCGTTCCCCGGAATCGGAGAAGATGAGAAGATGACCGTATCCCCTGGGATGATCGACACTTGACGGTGTGTCCCGTTCGCGATCCGACTAAGCGCGGCCATCGGTTCACCTTGTGAACCGGTACAAAGAATGGCAATCTCGTTCGGGTCATAGTGACGCATTTGATTCGCTTCAATGATCATCCCTTTCGGAACGTTGATGAATCCGAGCTCTTGCCCGATCGTCATGACTTTCTCCATGGAGCGACCGAAAATCATGAGGTGACGACCTGTCTCAGCACACGCATCGACGACTTGTTGTAATCGATAAATGTTCGATGCAAATGTGGCGAAGATGATTCGACCGTCCGCTTTACGGAACGTCTCGCTAATCGTCCCCCCGACGACGCTCTCACTCATCGTGAAGCCTTCGACTTCCGCATTTGTCGAGTCAGACAAGAGACAGAGCACGCCTTCTTTTCCAATCTCCGCCATCTTGGCGAGGTCGGCCGGTTCACCGACTGGAGTAAAGTCGAACTTGAAGTCACCCGTATGGACGATGTTCCCTTGTGGTGTTTTGACGACAACACCGAGCGAGTTCGGAATCGAGTGCGTCGTTCGGAAGAACGAAATGCTCGTTTTACGGAACTTGATGAGTGAATCCTCATCGATTTCGTGGAGTTCCGCCTCACGCAACAATCCATGCTCCTCGAGTTTTACTTTAATCAAACCAAGCGCAAGTTTCGTAGCGTAAATCGGTAACTGAACTTGCTTGAGTAAGAATGGAATTCCCCCGATATGGTCTTCGTGACCGTGCGTGATGAATACCCCTTTTACTTTGTCCTTGTTCTTAATCAAATACGAGTAATCCGGAATCACATAGTCAATCCCAAGCAAGTCATCCTCTGGGAACATGATTCCCGCATCGATGACGATGATTTCATCTTGGAATTGAACAACGTATGTGTTCTTCCCGATTTCTCCTAGTCCGCCTAATGCGAACACGGCTGTTTGGTGGTTCTTAACAAACTTCATTTAATCTCTCCTTACTTCAATTATTAATACATCTATGTGAAACATAAGTGATTCTCGAATATGTCCGTAAGATTCTTTTTTCATTATAGCTCATATCATGGCAATATTTCACTAACGATGTGATATTCGTGGTAGTTTCCCTATTTCGTGTTATCCTTTTAGTGGGATCGAAAAACATATTTTTTAGACAAAGAGAAAGAATGGTGAATCAAATGGAAGATCAAAAAGTTGTTTTTTTCGACATTGACGGCACACTCTTGCATGAAGGTAGCTATATTCCACCTTCAACGATTTCAGCGATTCAAGCGCTTCGTGAAAACGGCGTCGAGACATTTATCGCGACGGGACGAGGACCAGCGATGTTATCAGATATCCCGGAACGTGTCGGAATCGATAGCCTTGTTTGTTACAACGGTCAAATCGTCGTGCATAAAGGTGAAATCGTATATCGTAACACGCTATCTAAAGATGCACTCGGTCGTTTGACGACTCATGCCACTTCGAACAACCATACCCTCGTCTATCTAGGACAAGATCGCGGCGGCGCTTCAAAACCGGATGACGCCATCGTCAAGCAATCTCTTGGAGAACTCGACATGCCGATTCCGCGCTACGAACCAAACTTCCACACAGAAGAAGACGTCTATCAAACGCTCCTTTACTGTACACCTGAAGATGAGCATCACTATCTCGACGCCTATCATGAGTTCGACTTCATCCGCTGGCATCCACATGCGATGGACGTCATCAATAAAGGTGCAAGTAAAGCCGACGGCATTCGTCACTTTATCGAAGCGAACGGTTATCGACTCGAGAATACGTACGCGTTTGGAGACGCTTTGAACGACTTGGCCATGCTCCAATATGTAGGGACAGGGATTGCCATGGGAAATGCTCGTTCTGAAGCGAAAGACGTTGCGGACTTTGTGACGAAATCGATTCTTGAAGATGGCATCGAATATGGATTGAAAGCGATGAAGTTAATCTAAAAAAAGAGACCTCTTGCGTCAAACCGCCGAGTTGGATCAATCGATTCAACGATCACGGTATCGCTCAAGAGGTCTTTTTTTATTTCGAACGTAACGTCCGTTCAAGCCTGTCTAAATCGGTATCTTTTCCGATGATAATCAAAATATCTTCTGATAAGATCATCTCATCCGCCTGCGGCGAAATGATGACATCATCATCACGACGAATGGCGACAATGTTGACCCCATACTTCGCACGGAAGTCCAAATCGATGAGCGATTTGTTCGATAACTTATCTGACGCTTTAATTTCAACAATCGAATGTTCATTTGATAATTCAAGATAATCTAAAATGCTCTGGCTCATCAAACCGTTTGCGATTCGAACACCCATGTCACGTTCTGGGTGGACGATATTATCTGCACCGATGCGACGGAGAACTTTTTCATGGTAATCGTTTGTCGCTTTGACAGTGATGATTTGGACGCCAAGTTCTTTTAAGATCAACGTCGTTAAAATCGAAGCTTGAATGTTTTCACCGATGGCAACGATGACGTGTTCAAAGTTACGAATCCCCAAACTCTTCAACACGTTTTCATCTGTCGTATCCGCGATCACGGCATGAGTGGCCAAACCCATGAACTCATTGACGCGTTCTTCATCTGAATCGATGGCGAGGACGTCATATCCGTTTGAAGACAACTCACGGACGATTGACCCACCAAACCGCCCTAATCCAATGACTGCAAATTCACCTGTCATGATATTACATCCCTTTCCTACACATGTTCTCTTCTTGATTCTTCGTTCAGTGTAACTGATTCCACTTGAAAACTCTATATAAAAAAACAAGATGGGATCTCCTCCGTATGAAGGAAATCCCATCTTTTCAATTACGCTTTTCCGCTCGAACGTTTCCCGCGTACATAATCGTTGTCAAACAGGAACAAACGGAGCAACAAGTAGAGCGCCGGAACGAGAAGGAGCAATCCTAAGATGAATACGACGACGAGTGCCACCGCCATCGACTCGTTGACGACACTTCCATTGATATCGATATACGGATACAAGATATACGGTAAGTGTGAATATCCGTAGCCGAACCACGCCATGAAGAATTGTCCCATGACCATCAAGAAGGCAATCCCGTAATTTCGCTTCATATAAACGAATGAGACGGCAATCGCGAAGAAGAGGAAGCTCATTGCGAACCACCACCAGTTTCCTCCTAAGATGCTCTCGTAGTGCCAAGCCGCCTGCGACTTCAAACCGAAGAAGACGAGCCCAGAAGCAATAATCGTCGGAACGCTCCAGAAGAGCGCCCATTTTCTGACGAGTTCGACCGCATTTTGATCGCGTGCCTTGTCCGCATAGAACAAGAGGAACATCGCGCTAATATAGAGGACTGAAACAATCGCCAAGATGACGACTGTCCATGAATAAAAATTGGTGAACAACTTCGCGCCGTCAAAGAAGACGCCGTTTTCCGTCTCGGTGATGAATCCACCTTGACTGACCGTCAATACGGTCGACATCGAAGCTGGGATGAGTAATCCTGTGGCTCCGTAAAGGAACATATACAGCGTGCTTTCTTTCGACCCATAGTTCGCGAATGCGTAAAAGCTACCGCGAATCGCGAGTAAAATCAACACGACGGATGCCGGAACGAGTAACGCCGTTCCATAGTAATAAGCTGTATCCGGAAAGAATCCGACAATCCCGACGAAGAAGAAGACGAAAAACACATTCGTTACTTCCCAAGTCGGTGACAAATACCGTTTAACGAGACGGTTCACTAAGTGATCCCGTTTTGTATAACGGCTATAGAATGCGAAGAAGCCAGCACCGAAGTCAATCGATGCGACGATGAGATAGCCGTATAAGAACGTCCATAAGACGGCAATCCCTAACTCTTGAATTTGCATGTCATACCCTCCGATCACACTTCATCCGCAAACATCGCTTCACCACGATGTTCGGATTGTTTTAGTTCTTTCCCTACTGGGTTCTCTTTGAACAGACGTGATAGAACGACCACCGTGACTGTTCCGAGCACCGCATAGAGGATCGCGAAAGCGACAAGCATCCAACCGACATTCGCCGATGTCGTAGCTGCTTCACTCGTACGCATCAACTCATAAAGCGCCCACGGTTGACGACCAAATTCAGCGAAGAACCAACCGAATTCAATCGCTGCCATCGCAAGCGGTCCACCGGCTGCAATCGCAAAGAGCATCGGTTTACTGAACTGGTTCAAACGTTTAATATAACGCCCTAATACGAATAGGAAGGAGATGAGCGCTAGAAGCATCCCGATTCCGACCATCGCATCAAACAAGTAGTGAACAAAGAGCGGTGGCTGGTCTTCTTTCGCAAATTCATTGAGACCTGTCACTTCATAGTTCGGAACACCACCGGCAAGAATTGAAAGCGCGTAAGGAATTTTTAAGGCGCCTCGAACTTCATATCCGCCTTCACCGTCATCTTCTAACCAACCACCAAGAATCAACTCAGCCTCGGAGGAGGTTTCAAAATGCCATTCCGCTGCTGCTAATTTATCCGGCTGATATTGTGCCAAATACTTACCTGAGAAGTCTCCGACAAGTGCTGTCGCAATCGCAAAAATCAAAGCGACTGTCATCGTCAAGCGAAGACCTTTTTTGTGATATTCAATCGACATCTTGTCGAGTTGATTACGACGTTGACGTAACAACTGTACAGCTGCAATCGCTGCTAGGATGAACGCAGACGTTAAAATCGCAGACGTCAGTACGTGTGCCATCTTCGTCGGCATAGCTGGACTAAACATCGCTTCAAGCGGACTGACGTTCGCTAAACGACCATCGACAATATCGAACCCTACTGGTTGGTTCATAAAGCTGTTTACCGTTGTGATAAAGAACCCAGAGAATAATGCACCGACTGCGACTGGAATCCCGAGTAGCATGTGATGCCACGGGTTTTTAAACCGATCCCACGTATACAAGTAAATCCCAAGGAAAATCGCTTCGAAGAAGAAAGCGAACGTCTCCATGAATAGTGGAAGTGCAATCGTTTGACCCGCGACGCGCATCAAGTTCGGCCATAATAGCGAAAGCTGTAGACCGATTGCTGTACCCGTTACAACCCCGACAGCTACTGTCACGACATACCCGCGTGACCACCGGCGAGCCATAAGGGTATATTTCGGGTCTTTTTTACGAATTCCTAAAAATTCTGCCAATAAGATTAAAAGTGGAACCCCGACGCCGAGTGTGGCAAAAATCACATGAAAACCTAATGTGAGTGCCGTCAATGCTCGGCTCATCAGGACAGGATCTTGAAACATCTATTGATTACCTCCTATCTCTCTCTATCGCTTCGAACCCATGTATGAAACGACAATCACAGATGAATACCCTTCGATACTTCCATCATAATGATTTTATATTGCGCTGTAATGTCTCAATGCTCGAGTTTGCAAAATGTTCACATTTGAGCAATCGCCACAGAATTGTCGCTTTACATTCATATTTGATTCCCTTTTTGCTCACACTTCACTCTTTTTGGGGCACACTAAAAGCGGTCTCAATGGAGACCGCTTCGTGTTATTGAATCATGACCGTGCGGAAATAGTGGTCAAACAATTCGATGGCTACTTCAATCGCTCGTTCGTCCGGGTTGAGTGTCGATTGATGGAGACCCGACCCCATATCGTTCACACCTAGCCAAACCATGAATCCAGGAACTTGTTTCAGCATATATCCGAAGTCTTCCCCTGTCATGGCAGGAACACATGTCTTATACGAATACCCTACCTCTTCGACCGCTTCTTCGAACTGATAAAGATAGCGCTCATCGTTGACGACCTCATGATAACGATTGCCGAATTCAAGGTCGATCTGAACATTATACGTCATTTCGACACCGGCGATGATTTGACGAATTCGGCTCTCGAGTACAACCATCTCCTTGTCAGATAACGCTCGTACCGTTCCATCTAACTTGGCTGTATCGGCGATGATGTTCTCTTTTGTTCCCGCTGCGACTTTCCCGATGCTGACGACCGCACTTCCCATCGGATCAATGTTCCGTGAAACGATGGTTTGCAGTTGCATGATGAGGGCGGCTTGGACGATAACGGCATCAATTCCTGCGTGAGGGAATGCACCGTGCCCTCCCTTTCCATGAATCGTAATATGGAGTTCACGTGCACTTGCGAATAATACACCTGGTCTAGAAGCTACCATCCCGACCGGATATTCAGGCGCGACATGTAATCCAAATAGCGCGTCCGGACGGAAGTGATAGAATAATTCGGATTTCGCCATCGGTTCTGCCCCGCCTGGCCCTTCTTCAGCTGGTTGGAAGAAGACAACAAGATGGTGGTTGAACGGGACTTCGACCGCTCGTTTGATTAATCCGAGCGCGATAGACATATGGACATCATGACCGCACGCATGCATCATACCCTCGTGAATCGATGCAAACTCCAATCCGGTCTCCTCGGTAATCGGCAACCCATCCATGTCGGCTCGGTACCCGATTGTCTTCTCCCCGACGAGACCATCCACGCGAACGAAAAGACCCGTCCGCCAGTGCGTGATATGAACACGCGGCGAATCGAGCGAACGGATCAGTTGTTCGAGAGTCGCCTGTGTTTTGAATTCTTCATATCCAGCTTCCGGGATTAAATGCAGTTGTCTTCTTGCTTCGATTGCCCAATTCATGATTCAGTCTCCTTCGTAACTTCTTCAACAATGTTCCAAAATGCTTGTACTTGTGCCAATTCCAACATCGATTCTGTCGACAGCATCCACGTGTCCCGAACGAGCGGGACACCACTCGAGGACGTCAACGGAATCTTGTTCATTTCATTGACATCTTTAATGGTCGACTCCGGTAAAATGGCGAAGCCGATTCCATGTAACGCCATCTGTTTACACGTTTCAATCTGGTCTACGACGAGTGTGGTGAGCGGCGGGCTCGAAAATCGTTCCTGCCACCATTCTAATATTTCCTGGTAATATGTCGAGTCGCTCTTAAATTGAATAAATGATCGTTCGTTATTTTTTAGTTGGGACAGGTCTGTCATTTTTAAATCGACCAAGTGTAAGGAGTCAGAGAACAGCTTCATCCGCTCCCCGCGCCAATCCGGATTTCCTCGAATGATGCCGATATGAAAATTCTCCTCAAGCATGTAACGCATCATTTCACTCGACCATCCGGTGACTAACTTGACACGGACAGACGGATATCGCTCCACGAACGTCTTTAACACTTTCGGGAGCCAATACTGACCCATGATGGAAGCAACAGCAATCTTTAACGTCCCGTATACTTCTCCAGGATTTGCTGTGAGCTCGCTTCGCAACTCTTGTTCTTCACTGTACATCTTCTTGGCGAACTCGATGATTTTCTCCCCATCTGGCGTCAAGGCAAGACCGCGTGTCGAACGGACAAAAATCTTTTTTCCCCATTGATGTTCAATCGTCACGAGCCGTTGACTGAGCGCCGGTTGAGAGACGAATAACCGCTCCGCCGCTTTGCGCATATTCAATTCTTCTGCAAGGATAATTAACACTTCTACTTCCGATACTTGCATGACGTCACCTGTTTCTCTATCGTTTGAAAGATTGTATACTGAATAAGTATTTGTTTCAATGTATCATATCATGTTTATTCATCAATTTGATTGTTAGGAGGAAATCTGATGCAACGTCATCATTTCGCCTTTATCGTTGCGACCGTCGCGACGCTTGGCAGCCTTTACTTCTCTGAAGTCATGCTTTTCTTACCATGTAAACTGTGTTGGTTCCAACGCATCTTTATGTATCCACTCGCCATCTATTACTTGACGATCATGTTGACCGCCCGTGATGTGAATCGATTGTTCGTCGGAATCATGGCCGGTGCCGGCTGGTGTATCAGTCTCTATCACGTCATCCTAGAACGTATTCCGAACGGAGAAGCCTTCTGCACGAACGACTGCCTCATTCGCTGGGTGAATTATTTCGGCTTTGTTACCATCCCACTTCTCAGTTTCATCGCCTTTACATGTATTCTCATCATCCAATTCGTCCCGTTCAAAAAAGCGTAAGACATACAAAGGAGAAGCCGTCATCAAGACGGCTTCTCCTTTCTCTTATTGCCACCACTCGTCGTACAGTGAAGCAGGCATATGATGCTTATGACGTGAACGTTTGAAAATCGTCTCAATCCGCTCTGCAATCACCGGATCGATGGATTTACCTTCTAAATAATCATCTAATTGGTCATATGTCATGCCAAGCGCCACTTCGTCAGGCAGGCCAGGACGACCGTCTTCAAGATCTGCTGTCGGCACTTTATAAATGACTCGTTCATGCGCCTCTAGTTCGTGAAGCAACGCCTTCCCTTGACGTTTGTTCAAACCAGTCAACGGTGTGAGGTCACACGCCCCGTCTCCATGTTTCGTGTAGAATCCCGTCACATATTCCGCTGCATGGTCCGTACCGACGACAAGGGCACCAAACGTTGCCGCGATGTCATATTGCGCCTTCATCCGTTCACGCGCTTTCGTGTTCCCTTTATGGAAGTCACTCAACTCAAGACCCGTCGCTTGTCGGAACGCTTCTACCGATGCGTCGACGGCAGGCTTGATATTGACAGTGAGGGACTTGTCCGGACGGATGAACTCGAGGGCGAGTTGGGCATCATCTTCATCATGTTGTTCGCCATACGGTAATCTTACCGCATAAAACGTGTAGTCCCCCGCATCTTCTGCTCGTAGTTCTTCCATGGCGAGCTGACATAACTTCCCTGCCAAACTCGAGTCTTGTCCCCCTGAAATTCCGAGGACAAGTCCTTTTGCACCGGCACGTTTCACATACGCTTTCAAGAAATCGATTCGTTGACGAATCTCTGCCTGCGGATCGATGGTCGGTTTGACATGTGTTGATTCGATAATATGTTGTTGCATGAATGACCCTCCCATAATTCTCTCATTTCGTTTTATTGTCTGATAATTCACAAACCCCGTCAACTAGCGATATACAAAAGAAAGACGGAAACATTCGTTTCCGTCTCATGATTATTGAATTTGGAATGACGTAACTTCTCCACCAATCGGTGTCAATTCGAGGAATAATTTTTGACCTTCCGCTGGCGCTTCATCGAGTAACACACCAAATGTGAAGCTTCCACCCGTCACTTCTGCCGCACCTTGTGCATATAAGTTATGCCCGTCTGACACAGACCATTCAAACTCTACTTCTTCCGTGAAGCCACTGACTTGAATCATCGTATCATTCACATCGATTGTCACATCGCGGAACGCACCGTCTGTTTGCGGTTCAGATGCAGGCGTTTCTTCTGGCGTTTCAGTTGTGTCCTCGTCTGGCTCTTCTACAGCTCGTTCAACAGTGAAGGACGTCTCATCCGTCACAGCGATTTCTGGTGCTCCATCGACTTGACCGAGTCCGATCACTTCGACCGAGTATTCACCAGCTGCCAATTCTAATGGAAATACCTCATCAAAGATCTTTTGTTCATCCGCTTCCCACGTCTCTTCGATAATCGATTCCGTGAACATATATTTGCTACCATAGTCAAATACGGTTTCGTCACCTTGTTTGATAATCAATTGGAAGCGTTGTGAAGAGTTGAACGTCACTTTCGCCGCCTCTTCATTCGGGTTTGTCATCTTGACAGTTGCCGATAATGTATTGGCTGACGCATCATATGCCATTTCCGTATCAAGTGTTAATGGAGCTGGTGGTTCAGACGAATCGCTATTCACTTGACTCGGTTTCGCCTCTTCTTTTCCACATGCTGCTACGACTAGTATGATTGCCGTCACGACGGCGAGTAACCAAGTTTTTTTCATGGATCCCACTCTCCTCAACAAAATAAAAAAACGTCTATAGCACTAGTGTATACAAAGTGCAGACGTTTGTAATGATTTTCCTTATATTATTTACCTTTTTTACGAAACTTTAGCTTGTTCCATGTACTGTTGCCAACCGGTCATGAACAACGAATCAGCGATATCGAGATCAGACCGGACTTGAGCCGAAATGGAGAACGTCTCACTATGCATCGATTCAAACGTGACGACCATCGTCTCTCCTACCACTTCTTTATAAGCTACAAGTTCAGGCGTTTCTGCAAACAACATCATAAGTATGGCTCCTTTGTTCATCTGTGATAAACCTAGTGTACCAATATGAAACCAAGATGTAGGTCCTATCGTTCGACAGGGGAACAGTGACATTTTACCTATTGTCGAAACGCTTACATCAAATGTTAGTCAAATGGTGAAATGTGCATATAAGAGATCGAAAAAGAGAGGAAATCCGCCTTGCGGACCCCTCTCCTTTCCTGAAAATGTAAATGAAATTGATTCATCACATGTCGAACGAAACATCACTTCGTACGGTTTGAAATTTGTTGCCATACTGTTCCGAGAGCCGTTTCTCCGCTTGTAATGCGTTCTTTCGCGAGTCGTGCCTGCAACGAAACTTCAAATTCGCGGTCTTGTTCGGCAACTGTCAAAGCCGAAACAGCGCGTTCGTCTCCACAATCGAACAAGAAACGAGCCGCACGCCAACGGACAAGTTTATTTTTGTCTTTCAGCGCCTCGATCATCGAAGGTTGAGATTGAGGTAATGCCCAATCTGAGACAGTGTCCCCAGCCGTACGTCGCACAATCGGAGAAGCGTCCACAAGAGCTTGTTCGATATATGTGACATATTCCTCACGACGTTCTTCAAACATCCCGATCATGACGACAGCTTGTCGGCGAATCGCCATCACGGAATCTTCGAGTGCACGGCGGAAATACACCATATTCTCGTCTTGAATGTCTAATTCGTCTAAGAAAGCCATCCGGTCTTTCCAATTGTCAGATTGCAAGTGGTTCGCATTTGCTTCAAAGTCAGCCTCGCGCCCAAACGCTCGAGCCACGATGCGCTCCACTCGTTCTTGTGGATACGCAGCTTCTAATTCTTCCTGAGCGACGACACTGACCTCATCCAATTCACCATAGCGTGGGGCTTGTTCTACCCAACGACGGTCTTGAATGACGTTCTTCACCTGTGCTTGAACTTCCATGGCCGCGTCGACGAATCGTTTCGACAGCCCGATTCGTTTTTCCTCGTCCCCTTTGACGAGCTTCAACTGCATCGGGACATCAAGCACGAACTGGACGGATACATGGACCGGCTCATAATCCGTATCCATTTGTGTAGATTCGACTTCCTCGACCTGTTCCCCGAACGCCCGTCGGATTTCATTCATGACGTCGTGCCAGTCATGTTTCGGATGACGCTCAACGGCAAGAAAATCAGATACCGCATATACCGATTTGACGCCTCGAAGACCAACGATTTCTTGAATAATCGTCGGGGCATCGGTACTCGCTTTGTCGTATGTGGTGCCTCTCCCCTCAAACGGAGGGTCCACAATAATCTTTAGGTTATTCGGACTTGGTGTCGGTTCAATTGCTACTAGTTTCATTCTCATCACCTCTCTCTCAATCGTGACGAAAATGCCAAAAAAACGCAAGCGAGTCGCTTGCGTTCAACCAACCATCTATTCTATTTAGAACAACGCGATAAACTGTTGGAGTGAATACGTCGTGCCGTCCACAGTAAACGTGTCGTCCTCTGAAATCGGTTCAAGGAAGAAACGTTTTTCACCATTCTCTTTTACGTAACCAAAAATATGATTAGATTGATAGAACAATTCAACAATCGTCATCCGTCCAAACGTCATTCCATCGTTCATTACCGCCCGATCACCTAATTCGCCGCCATTGTACAGTTCGATGTAAGTTTCCATTTTGGTGTCGCTCCTCTTGTGTTTGTTTTCACAATTCCTTTCTATCAAACAAAAAGAGCGACTTCAAGTTAATTTTTTGCGTTACGCTTCCAAAATTCAATCCATTTACGATACTCCAATAATGTTTTATTGATTTGATGAATCGATTTCTCATCATGCAATCCAGTATCATCTATCTTCTCTTTACAATGTGTGATGAAAATTTCATTTCCCGGTAAAACATTTGCACGATTTGTGGCAAATACTTGTCGGAGATGAATTTGACATCTGGCCGTTCCGAGGATGCCCGGAGAGGCACCAGCAATCATAACCGGTTTATCTCGAAGCGGCGTCCCCGGCTCGAGAGAGAGCCAGTCGATTGCATTTTTTAAAACGCCTGGAATGCTATGGTTATATTCAGGTGTGACAATCAATAACCCGTCGGCT
Organism: Exiguobacterium sp. CH10; assembly: GCF_018617635.1. Lineage (NCBI taxonomy): Bacteria > Bacillati > Bacillota > Bacilli > Caryophanales > Exiguobacterium > Exiguobacterium sp. CH10. The sequence goes on along the minus strand of NZ_JACSKO010000002.1, from coordinate 347,693 downwards.
TCTCGAACGGACTGCTTCAAAGCGGCCACAGCTTCTGGTTCATCCGGATCAATCAAGTCGTCGTTGAACAGCGGGAGCTCGATGGAGACGACTTCAATATCAAAATCATCTTGAGCCAGTTCAATAATCGAATGCAAAAGAGCGGTATTAAAAGACTTCTTTCGAAGACTCCCCGACATGGCAATTAATTTATATTTTCCCATGCTCTACCTCCTGAATCCACTTATTCACGATCTCTGCTTCTTCCATCGGGTCTTCCATCATCCCCATATGACTGTATGGGACAATCGCTGTCATATGACGTTCTGCACCTAAAAACGCCCGTTCCTCATTCATATTCGGGTCTTTTGATCCATAAATGAATAAGCCGGGAAGGTCCGTTGTTTCGACGGTCCTCACTTCGTCTTCACGATCCCGAATCGCCCGTTGCGCGTTCACAACCCCTTCAACAGACATCTCGTATCCAATCTCGATTGCTTGTTGAATGAGTATAGGATTCGATTCCTTCGAAAAGACATTCGGGATCATCCCGTCGATAAACGACTTTACCCCTTCTTCAATGACCTTGTTGATTGCACCGTTCCGTTTTTCTTTTGCTTCTTCTGAATCAGAGGCAGCGGTCGAATGCATCAATCCAAAGCCGGACAATTCTTCAGCATAGCGACGAACAAGGTTGGTCGTCACATATCCTCCGAATGAATGTCCGATAACGAGTGGTTGTTCAAGATTTCGAAGTCGAATCTCTTCTATGACCCAATCTGCGAACTGGTCCATCGTTTCCGGCCCGACTTCCGTTCCCGCATGACCCGGAAGTGTGAGTGCATGAACTTCGGCGTTCAATAACGGTTCTAACTGTTCAAAGTATGTTGGCGAACCGCACAATCCATGTAACAATACGAGTGCTTTCATATCATCGAGTGCTCCTTTTCTTCCCATTCTGTTTTGAGTAGCCGATACATCGTCAAATCCATGAATCGACCATGGCTGTATGCATAATCATGTAAGAGGCCTTCTTCTATAAATCCGAGCTTTTGTACGAGGCGATTCGACCCCTCATTCCCTGGTGCCACCAAGGCGGAGATTCGGTGAAACTTGAACTCTTCGAATCCATGTTGGATGACGGCAGTCGCCGCCTCAAAAGCCACCCCTTGTCTCCAATAATGGGGCGAGACTTCGAATCCGATTTCAGCCCGGTAATATTGGGGCGTCCAATTATGAAAACCGATTGTGCCGACCAACTCGTTTGTCAATCGATCGCAGATGGCCCAACGAATCGCCTTGCCTTGTTGGAACTGGTCTTTGAAATAGGCGATGACATTTTTCGCCTCATAAACAGCAAGCAACGGGTCCGATCCATAATAACGCATCACTTCTTCAGTGGATAAGATGGTATAAAGTGCTCTAGCATCACGCGGTTCTAGCTCTCGCAGGATAAACCGGGGCGTAGCGAGCTCAGGAAAACTACGTTTCAATCCCCACATGTGGAACCCGCCTTTCCTATTCATTTCCTCAAGTATACTTCTCTTTTCCCAAATGTATCGAACTCAACCCTCTTGAACCGTCTCAAGATAGCGGAACTCATGTGTTTTTGCTACTATAAATGTAGTATGTCAAACCGAGGGGATACCATATGTCAAAACAACTCTTTTATTTAAAACAAGACCGAGATGTCCAGCGCTTTACGTTACATGGCGTGACATTGGCCGACATTACAGAGGCCCTTTCCGTCACGAGACCGATGATCATTTGTCGAACCGATATCAAAGGAATGAGGCAATCTTCTAGGTCGCGTTTTCGATATATCGAAGCGCATGAGCTCTCTTCATTCTCGTCTAAGTATTTAAATAACCAAACGACATTCACTGCAATCGATTTCCCGGACTACAATACGCTTGAGACGCTGTCGGATCACGAAATCGCAGAGATCCTATTTTTAAGTCATATGGAGCGCGGGATTAAGAAGCCGTTTCTGGATTCACTTGATAATGAGATTGCGTTCTTCAATGAAGCGAACGACCGTCACAGCAGTCTCTACATCCGTGATTGGTCGACGATCAATCGTTTCGTTCAAAACATGTTGCAAAGCAAATTGGACCGAGACATCCGAAATATTAGCTTCGTGCCGATTCCGCTCCCTGTCATCGATGAATTGCTCGATTTGGCACCTCAAGGGCTCATCATCGATTTTGATCACACGAAACGAAGTCTGTTCAATCGTCAAATCGTGATTTCTTTCTATGTGGCCGGTCGCTATGAAGACATGTCCGTCCTCGAAGAAGACTTTGATGCCAAAAAGGAATCAATCGCGCTGAAAGGACAGTTGGTGTATCGTCGTCGCACATGGCACATTGAACGGTTATAAGGTCATGGATGTAAGAAATGCAATCGAACCTCTGAAAACGGGGTTCTTTTTTGTTATTTTCAGACCGATTGTTTCAAGTCAATTCCCTTCACGAGCGGGTGTGAACGTTATTCTTAAAAATTGATAACAAATTGTCTTAATTTTTTGTTAAATTAACACTTTTCTTTTTCGAACGAGGCGTTATACTAGGAATAACCTTCTGGAGGAATGGAAGGCAATATAGAGAAAGCGAGGTGAAAATCTATTCATCACGCGGATGGATAGATACACGAAATGGAACAACTGAAAGTACAAGGAGTCTCTTCGTTCACCAAGTTTGCGACGAATGGAAAAATGCTGAAACTTAAAGATGCTCACGCAGGGGAACAACGCATTTCACTTCAGGATGCGACTGACATTCAAGTCTCTCTGCTCGACGAGGACCATTCGCGCTTCACTATATTTGGTCATGCCCACCCACTTGTGGAGCTGACCCTTCCTCACAACTCTTGTGAAGTCCTCTATGCATGGTTACTCCACAAGATGAAACGACAAAAAATTAAACTCGCATCGAACGCGTAAAAAAATGAGGTCTTGTCTCCATGTGGGAGAAAGACCTCATTTTTTATATTATGAGAACAATGAAACGAGCCAACTAACCAAAATACCGACGAGGGCAAAGTCTGAATCTCCAAATGTCGTACTTTCAAACCCGAGATTCCCCAAAAGCGGCAAGAGGAGCGCTGGTAAGAAACTGATTAATACCCCGTTGGCGATTGATCCAAGAATCGCCCCGCGTCGCCCGCCGGTAGCGTTCCCGAATACTCCTGCTGTCGCTCCAGTGAAGAAATGTGGAACAAGTCCTGGTACAATGACTGCCAAACCGAATAAAGGTAGAAGGAACATTGAGAACAGTCCAGCTGCAAAGCTCGCTAAAAACCCGATGATGACCGCGTTTGGTGCAAATGGGAAAACGGTCGGGCAATCTAGCGCAGGTTTTGCGTTCGGTACCATTTTATCGGCAATTCCTTTGAAGGCCGGTACGATTTCTGCAATCAACATCCGTACACCGGCAAGAACGATATACACCCCTGCAGCGAATGTAATCGCTTGGATGATGGAGAAGACGATGTAGTTCGACCCATCAGATAATTCCGTTTCCACAAATGCTGGTCCCGCAAAGATGGCGACGACCACAAATAATAACGTCATCGTCAACGAGACGGCGACAGACGTGTCTCGTAGAAAGCCAAGTTGCTTTGGTACTTGAATTTGCTCTGTTGAATGCTCTTTATTTCCGGCATATTTTCCGATTGTTCCAGATATAAAGTAACCGAGTGAGCCGAAGTGTCCGACCGCAAAATCATCCGATCCCGTAATTTGTCGAACGAACGGTTGAAGAAGAGCTGGGAATAAGACCATACAAAGTCCAAGCAATACTGATCCAATGATAATCAAAAGCGTACCATCAAGACCAGATACGGAAAGAATGGCTGCGAGTAAGCTCGCCATGAATAACGTATGATGACCCGTCAAGAAAATGTATTTAAATGGTGTGATACGAGCTAGTACGATATTCATGACCATCCCGAAGACCATAATCATAGCTGTTTCGACACCGAATGCGTCTTGTGCAACTGCGACAATCGCTTCGTTGTTCGGGATGACTCCCCGGATACTGAACGCCTCGTCAAACATCTGTCCGAAAATATCGAGAGCCGCAATGATGACGCCGGCCCCCGCTCCGATAATGACGAACCCCATAATTGTCTTCAGCGTACCAGAAACGATGGAAGCAATGTCTTTCTTCTGTAAAACGAGCCCGATGAGTGCGAACAAACCGACCAGTATGGCTGGTGTCCCCAATATATCTCGCATAATCAAATCAAGCATAAGCGCTCCCCCTTTACGATGAATTCTTTAGTTATACTTTTCCTTCAAGTTTTGATTTAATTTCCTCAATGTTCATGACATTCTCAAGTGCAACGATTTCTTTCGCCCCATCATCGAGTGTGCCAATGATATCTTGTGCCCCAAGGTAAATGTCGGCAGGTTCAGTTCGCGCTGTCGCAATGTCTGTATGTGAAACATCCGCCTCTTTCCCCATTTGTTCAAGCGCTTTTTTCACGTTCAACTCCATAATGAAGCTTGACCCTAATCCGTTCCCACATACTACTAAAATCTTTTTCATTTTTCTTCCTCCTCTGAATATCGATCGAGTATCTCAACAATTTTCTCTACCTTGTCTGCTTCTAATACGAGAGACACGTCTTGTTCATTTCCTAATAACTCTGTCAACTGTGCAAGTGCTTTTAAATGAGTAGTTTGATCAATGGCCGCGAGCACAAAGAATGCACGAACTGGTTTATCCCCTGGGAAGAGGACCGGTTCTGTTAGTTTTAGGACACTCATCCCCAGTTGATTCACACCATCTTCTGGTCGCGCATGCGGGATGGCAATCTGAGGCATGAGAACGATGTATGGACCATGTTCTACTACGTTCTCAATCATCGTTTCAACGTAACGTGTGTCGATCGCTCCGTTTTGGACAAGTGGTTCGGCCGCGAGACGAATGGACTCCTGCCAATTCGACACATGATCGCGAATTTGAATTTCATCTTTTGTTACGAGTTGATTTAGCACGGGTTGTCCCCCTTTCCATTCATCTGTCGTCGTTTCATCTTGGATGAGATGATTTAATTCTTTTCTCAATTGCGATTCTTGATGGATCGTCGCATATTTTTTCACCACTTCGAGAATGTCAGACACATCTAATCGAGCGAGTCCCCCATTCGCAATAAAGCGCTGATGAATTTGTCGCTTCAAAGCGAGTTGTTCTAGCCTTGTCGGAAGTGTCGGAACGAGTGTCACATGTGCCTGTTGTTGAACGGCCAACGGCAATGGGACCGTTGTGAAAATCAAATCGACAAGTGGAGCAAATTCTGAGACGTCACGTTGCGAGATCGGTGGTAAAAATACAAAGTCCGGAAATTGATTCTTCAAAATATGGTCGAGCATATGCGACACGCTAATCCCGCTCGGGCATACGACAATCGCCTTCATTTTCTCATCAAGATGTTGCCCTTGTTGATGAAGATGCGCTGCAAAATGCAACGTGAAATACATGACTTCCGTTTTCGGAAGATCTGCCTGAATTTGTTTTCGGATTGGGTCGAGTGAACGATCGACAATCACATTCAATACCCGGTGTTCTTTCAATACATATCTTTCTAACTCTTCTGGTGGCATGACTTCCGTATGAACACGTTTCAGTGTCGCTTTGGCGTGAAGCACTAACTTCTCACATAATGCCTCCCGTTCAATGACACGTGTACAACTCAATCCCTCGAACCGCTCGATTACCTGAATCATCGTAGCGGCAAGATTTTGTTGAACCGTTTCATCCATCTCTTCCGACACTTTCGGACCACTTTGGATGAGCATCATCAACATATCCCACAGTTGTGGTACGTCTTGAAAGTGCATCCTTACAGACTGTTCAACTTTTTCCGGCAACCAAGAGTCCTCATTACGAACGAATGTATCCGGCGATAATCTCGAACCAATCAGAAGGAAATAGGCCATTTTTTCGCGATGACTTTCCACAAATTGAAACTGTTTGAGGGTTTCAAACTGCTCAATCTGACGGACTCGCTCTTTGAACTCCTCTTGCCAATCGTCAAAACATAGGTCGAGTAATTGTGAGAACGTCGATTTATCGAGTAATTGTTCAATCGTCCGATACACATATAACGTGATCGTTTGGAAATGACCGTTAAACCGATAGCCTTCTTTTCTCGTATAAGAGAAGTCGAGACCGAATTGTGCAGCCTTTTTCTTGATCGTATTTAAACTTTCTTGAACGGTATATTTGGACACATCTAACAAATGTTGAAAGTGGAAACTTGAGAGAAACTCTTCTTGTGTCATGGCATAGAGCGTGATGACAAGCTCACGTTCTTCTTCTGACCAAACTAATTCCGCACGTTCCACTTGCTCAATCAATGCTTCTGTCACTGTCAATTCAATTTTTGCCCCATCCACCTTCAGATTGGATAGACCAGAATCATCAAGCCATTCCTGAATACGCTCTAGTTCATATTCGATTGTCCGACGAGAATATGGGAGCATCATCGTTAACGTTTCGATGGTCATCTGCTTTTCATGCAGGATGACATTTAATATTCGTTTACTTTTTTCATTCAATTGCATGGTAGAGGCCTCCTACACCTGTAGTATAAAACGAATCTACTTAAAAAATGTAAGCGGTTACGACAGACTTTTCGGAGACACTTCCACAAACTTCTGTCTGTACATGAACACAAAGAAAAGAGATGGACGAATCGTTTCCATTCGTCCATCTCTTTTTCGGTTAAGAAGTCGGTGCAACCGGATTGCGACGATAAATTGTGATCCCGCCGTGCTTGGCTTCTCCTACAACTTGAAAGAGCCAGCCTTTCTCAATCAAAATCGTTCGAGCGTTCAAAAAATCTTCTCGAGGCACCTGGACTTCGTCCACTTCTTGATCAAGCAATTGTTGGAACGTCATTTCCCAATCAGTCATGTCCATTCTCCTTACGTGCGTCTTCTCCTTGAATCCATTCGAACAAACGATACCCCGAATTCAACCGGTCTGTCGCATCCCATAACTCGGTCGGGACGTCGTGACCGGTATCGATGGTCTCATCTCCTGCAAAGACGACACGTTCATTCGTCATCTTTTCAAGATAGTCGAGCGCAAACGATAAGATTGACGTTTCCGAGACGTGCCCACTTTCTTGTAAGGCAAGATTGTATGACTCGTCTCGTTGATTATTCACGAGTAACGTTCGTCCCCCGTCAAGTAACGCCATTGGTGGGACGGCATCAACGTGGAAAACTTCATATGAGCGATACGTTTCCTCATCATAAGCTAACAACGGAACGAATTGACGTTGACCCGTCCATTTTTTTAATTGGAATAAAATCTTCATGGAAGTGAACCACGTGGCCCCTTCTATCTTCTTCTCTACTAAAATCGTAGGGACTGACGCTTCATCCGCTTCTTTCTTTTGAACAAATAACCACTTCTCTACATCTACAACGACGATCAAACCGTTTTCCTCCTTATAATCCATTCAGATAAGGCGATTATAGTCAGCGCGACGAGCCAGCCTCCAATCACATCACTAAAGTAATGGACGTTTAAGACGACTCGACTGAGCGACACCGCAAGGACGAGGCACACAAGTACGATGACGGCGAATGTTGACTGTCTCTTGCGATATAAGACATAAGCCATTAATCCGTATAACGCCAGCGATCCTGATGCATGTCCACTCGGAAAGCTATATGTCGTCGCATCGAGGGACGCATCAATAAGCGGGCGATCGATTCCGTAAACGAGCTTTAGCACTTGTGTGAAAAGAAGTGTCCCAATCCCAACGAGCGCAAGTCGCCATGCCTCGACTCGGTTACCGCGCCACAACCAAAACAATAAACCTAAAATCGAGAGCCCGACTATGACTTGAGCGCTCCCTAATTCTGTGACGTATGCAAATACACGATCGGGTAACGGCTGTAACAATTCATACACGAACGTATTCATAGGGCCGACTGCTCCCAAAACGACAAACACCGACACGATCACATATGCAATCGTCCCGGTGATGACCACCTGCATCGGTGTCAATTTCATCAATACAACCCTTTTCGTTCACGCATCTCTTCTTCTCCGAAGTCGACCATATCACGAAGACGGTGTGCCAATCGTCCAGACGCGTTTGCCGCAATCGCGCCGACGAGGTCGTCCATGAACGTATGCACTTGCCCGTCATCCATTTTCGTATCAAGCTGTTTGATGATGCCGATCTTGGCCTTGTCTAAGTACCCGAACGTCGTTACGGCAATCGAACCATATGTGTTCACGGCACCGATCGCAATCGTTTCATCCACTCCAAATAAGCCTTCGTCAGATGCGATGATAGACAAGAGCGGTTCAGACAGTTGACCCTTCTCCGCCAACATATCGAGCTCCGATCCGACGAGAATGGCATGTTGCAATTCGCGTTTATCGAGAACCGCCTCGACGGAATCCATGCAATCTTTCAACGAAAGATGCGGCGAGTAAGGCGCCTGCATCTGATAAACGATTTCGGCAATCGATTCAATCGTGACGCCGCGCTCGAGCAGGCGAGCACGAGCTGCTTCACGGACATCTCGTGAGTGTGGTACGTGTTTCATAATAGGCGCAGGATTAAAATCCCGCTTCACATCCCTTCGTTCAGAGAGTCATCATCTCTCTAGTTAATATAACCATTATACTGAAAAATCGAAAAAAGACGAACCCTGCTTTGACTTCCCTCATTAAATCGTTCATCATAAACATGTAGGTTAAACGATTAAAGGGGGAAGAGGAATGAAGATTGGGGTAGTCTTATTTCCGTCTAAACAAGTGCAAGATTTTGCGAACTCTTATCGAAAACGTTATGACACAAAATATGCGTTGATTTCACCTCACGTGACCATTAAGGAACGGACGGAGGTGTCAGAAGAGGACTTGCCAAAAGTACTGGAGTACTTGCAACAAGTCGCGGATTCGACTAAACCGATTCAGTTAAAAGTCGATGGTGTCCGCTCTTTTGCGCCGACGAACAACGTGCTGTATTTGAAAGTGTTGCCGACACGTGAACTGTCTGCTCTGCAGCAGCGACTTCACGAAGACGTGCTCGGTCAGGCACCAAAATATGAATTCTTGCCACATATCACAATCGGTCAAGATTTGACCGATGCCGAACTGTTCGATGTCCTCGAACGGATGCGGATGGAGCAAGTTCATTTCGAAGAAACGATTACTCGGATGGCTGTCATGTACGAACTCGAAAATGAAACATGGAACGTCTATGAGACGTTCCGTTTCCGAGGCTAATCTTATATGCTCCGGTCGACAAAACGACCGGGGTTTTTTTCTTGCTCTTCTTCTAACCATTCTTCCCGCCGAGGACGGATACGTTGAACGCGTTTGATGCGCGTCACTGGTTCGATGCTGGCTCGACCTGAAGGCTGGACTTGGCGGTTGACGTACTGAACGACAGTAAAATCAATCTGATAAGGACCCATGATCTGACCTCCTTCATAGGTCCTTACCCCATTCAACCGCTAGATAATACAAAAATGGCGCATCACTGCGCCATTTCCCAAACTTATAAAATATGGTATCCGCTATCGACGTGAATCACTTCACCCGTGACGCCACTTCCCATTCCCGAGAGAAGGAAGAGTCCTGTCGATGCAACTTCTTCGGCAGAGACGTTTCGACGTAACGGCGCTTTTTGTTCAAGTTCCGAGAGGATACTGTTAAAGTCGCCTACCCCTTTAGCCGACAATGTGCGAATCGGACCAGCTGAGATTGCGTTGACGCGAACACCGTGCGGACCGTACTCGTTTGCCAAGTATTTGACACTTGAGTCAAGCGCCGCTTTTGCGACACCCATCAAGTTATAGTTCGGAACGACGCGCTCTCCACCGAGGTATGTCAACGTGATCACCGAGGCATCTGATGCGAAATATGGTTTCGCCGCTTTCACGACAGCCGTCAAACTGTACGCCGAGATGTCTAACGCCTGTGCGAATTGTCCACGTGTCATTTCCGAGAATTCGCCGCGAAGCGCTTCTTTATCCGCAAACGCGATCGAATGGGCAATCCCTTGAATCTCCCCTGCTTGTTCATGGATTGAACGGAATGTCGTTTCAATCGCTTCGTCATTTGTTACGTCACACTCGAGCAACATCGCTTCTTGTTTCAACTCACCCGCAAGTGATTCAAGACTTGATTTGAAACGTTCTGCCGCATACGTTAATACGAGCTTCGCTCCCGCTTCATCAAGCGTTTTAGCAATTGCCCATGCGATAGAACGCTTGTTGGCAATCCCCATGACGACATAAGTTTTATTCGTTAACGTTGGAAAAATTGACATCATAAACTCCCCTTTTTAGTACCTGGTGATAATATCTGTTATCAGATTACAGAAAGGTTTCTGTTTTGTCAACCGGCTCGTTTCGTATTGCGATTTTTTTAAGTTGCGGTAAGATAAAATACGTATAGAAAGGGTGACTCGACTCCATTATGAACCGTATTCAATCATATTTTAAAAGTTTAGACACGACGCTGTTGACCATCGTCTTCCTATTGATGATCATCAGCCTCGGTGCAATCTATACGGCACAACCGATGTTGCCGACCCGACTTCAACATATCAACTTCGCTCTCGAACAGGGTATTCGGTACGTCATCGGCTTTTTCGCGATGTTTGCCATCATGACAATCGAGTACGAGCAGCTCCGAAAAATCCATTGGTACTTATATGCATTCGGTCTCCTTTTGCTCGTCGGACTCATCCCGCTCCGCGATACGACACTCGTCCCGAACATTAATGGAGCGTATGGATGGTATAACGTACCGGGATTCAGTTTCCAACCGGCAGAGTTCATGAAGTTGTTCCTTCTCATTTCAATGTCAACGATTGTATATGACCACAACAAGCGATACGGCTCTTCTCAACTCGACACGTGGCTGTTAGTCAAATTGGTGTTAGTCGCCATTCCACCGCTCGGTCTGATTGTGACGCAACCGGACTTAGGGACTGGACTTGTCTTGATGACGATGCTCGGCGCGATCATCATCGTCTCCGGTATCGGCTGGAAATGGTTACTCGGTCTGTTCAGCGCAGCCGCTTTGACCATCGGAACGTTCATGTATCTATTCTTCTCTCATTTTGAAGTGCTACAGGCGTTCGTACCAGGTCACGCCCTGAACCGATTCCAGGCATGGATCTATCCTTATGAGTATTCGGACGACTTGGCGTTCCAGCTGATCAAATCATTACAGGCGATCGGGTCTGGCCAAATGTTCGGAGCCGGATATGGACAAGGACTCGTCTATCTACCGGAATCACAGACGGACTTCATCTTCGCTGTCATCGCCGAGCATTACGGGTTCATCGGCGCGGCGCTCGTGATCATCGTCTTCTTCTTGTTCCTCTATCGCATGATTCATATCGCGCTTGAGTCAAGTAGTGCGTTCGGAAGTTACATCGTCACCGGCGTCATCGCTATGTTCACGTTCCAAGTCTTCCAAAACATCGGGATGACGATTGGTGTGTTGCCGATTACCGGACTCACCCTTCCATTCGTCAGTTACGGAGGGACGGGGATTATCATGAACATGATTGCCATCGGTCTTGTCATGAACGTAGCCTCTAAATCAAAAACCTATATGTTTGACGACGATTGAAAAATCCCTTCAAGGCTATAATGACCTTGAAGGGATTTTGTTATAGATATTGAAAGTCTTCCGGGATTGGTGCTTCAATCATCACTTCTTCTCCTGTTATCGGATGAATAAAGCGCGCAGAGGCGCTGTGAAGGGCGTGACGTGACATTCGAGCCGCTCCTCCATACATCGAGTCCCCAATCAGTGGATAACCGATATGACGCAAATGAACGCGAATTTGATGGGTACGTCCCGTCTCGAGTCGAATCGTCAACAATGAGTCGCCACCAAACTGCTGACAATCGAGTATGTGTGTGACGGCTCGCTGTCCGTCTTCTGTCACGATTCGTTCCATGATTGAATTCTCAGCACGCCCAATCGGTGCATCGATCGTTTGGATGGGGACTTCCCCTTCCACAAGTGCCACATAAGAGCGCGTGAGCGCATTGGCTTTCTGGAGTTCACTAAACCGATGGTGAATGAATCCATACTTCGCAAACAAAACGACGCCGCTCGTATCGCGATCGAGTCGATTAATCACATGAATCGCAGATGTCAAACCGATTTGTCGATAGTAACCGAGTACAGCGTTTGCAAGTGTGTCAGTCGGATGCAATCGTGATGGAATCGTCGCGATTCCTGCTGGTTTATTGACCGCCAGCACTGTCTCATCCTCATACAAAATGTGAATCGGTCTATTTGAGATGACCATATCTGTCGAAGGAGACTCAGGTGGGAATCGTACCACTACTTCATCTCCTGGTTCGAGAACGTGTCGAACCGTACGATGAATTCCGTTCACTTCGATTTTTCCTTCATGTTTTACGAGCGTGAGCATCTTCCGAGAGATCCCTAGGTCTTGCATTAAAAAGTCGCGCAGTGGAATAGCCTTCTCCACAACGCGACGAATCATAAACCCTTGCATTCGTTACTTTCCTTCCTCAATGAACGATTCGCGTACACGGCGCCAAAACGGGAACGGGCGGAAACGGGCGAACGTCACTTTTTCTTTTGCGACCGCGCAACGAATCGACACGACGTCTGACCAAGACAACGCTTCTTGATGGTCAAACGCCAATTCGAATTCCGTTTTCGTATGCGGCTTGATTTTCACTTGATGATGTTTCGGCAAAAGCAGCGGCGCCCCAATCGTCCGATAGACCAGATTATTGATAGAAGCCATTTCCGTCACTTGAATTGCTTCAATCGACGGGTGGACAATTGCACCACCGAGCGCTTTGTTGTAGGCAGTCGAACCAGACGGGGTTGAGATACAAAGCCCGTCACCACGGAACGTTTCAAAATAATCATCGCGAATCGACAAATCACAGACGAGTGTCCGCTTATAGTTTTTAATCGTACAATCGTTCATCGCCAATTGGCGATCGGTCTTTCCGTTCTCATAATCAATCAGTACTTCGACGAGCGGATACGAGACCGGTTCGAACGACTCACTCGTAATCATTTCCGTCAGCTCATCCAATTCATCCGGTTGCCAATCCGCGTAAAATCCGAGGTGTCCGGTGTGAATGCCGACGAGAAGCGTTTCATCGAGACGGTCAATATACTTATGGAATGCCTGTAACATCGTCCCATCTCCACCGACTGATACGACGATGCGTGGCTCTTCCGATAACGTATGCCCAGCGGCTTCAAGTTTTTCAGTCAGTTCCTGGGCGATTTCCGCTGATCGCGCATCTCCCCTCGATACAATCGCAAACTGCATATCGATTTCCCCCTAGTCCTCGTCTGTTTTCACATTCATCTCTTTATCCCGAAACACTTGCTGCGCGTCTTGAATCTCGACACGGAGTTGGCTCATCTCTGCATCGAGAAGAAATGCCGCCTCAGCCGCACGTCTCAATCGTTCTTGTACTTCAAGAGGCATATCGCCATCATATTTATAATTTAAAGAATGCTCGATCGTTGCCCAAAAGTTCATCGCAAGAGTACGAATTTGTACTTCGACAAGTGTCGGAATCTCCCCATGAATCGTTTGGACCGGATATTCGATAATGACATGATACGACCGATAGCCCGAATCTTTTTGATGTGTAATATAATTGCGTTCTTCCACTATTTTAAAATCTGTTCGACGATGAAGCAAATCCAAGACGTGAACGATATCATCGACAAACTGGCACATGATTCGTAATCCAGCAATATCTTGCATGTCGGTCGCCAGCTCATGATCCGCAATATTTTTTCGCTTCGCTTTTTCAAGAATGCTCCCGACCGGTTTGACCCGACCTGTGACAAATTCAATCGGAGAATGGTCATTTTGCGACTTGAATTGCTTACGAACGGCTTTTAACTTTACTTTCAACTCGTCTACCGCGATTTGATACGGTACTAAAAACTGATCCCAGTTCACTGATTGCATACGCTGTCACCACTTTCGTTCTTTTCCGGAAAAAACGCGTCCTTTCCGTATGTATCCGTTTGTATGGTATCATAAACGAACAATTGTTCATAGAATGGAGCGATGATTTATGACCCAAGAAGTGGAAATTGAATTTAAATCGATGTTGACAAAAGATGAGTATGAAAAACTAATTCGGGCTTACAAACTAGAAAATCAAGTCCGCTGGCAAGCGAACGATTATTTCGACACGCCTAGCTTCCAGCTAAAGAAACAAGGCGCAGCCCTTCGTATTCGTGAGAAGAAACATGGCCAGGTATTGACATTAAAACAACCGAACGAAGTCGGATTGCTTGAAACACATTCCTCGATCACTGAAGAAGAAGCGGAAGACTTATTCAAGTACGGAATCATTCACGATAATCAAATGAAGCAAGCTCTCGCCCCATTTCAACTGAATGCTGCACTCGAACACCTCGGACGCCTCGAGACGAATCGAGCCGAACATCAAACGGAAGATGGTCTTCTCGTTTTAGACGAAAGCCATTATTTGGAGACGACCGACTATGAAATAGAATTTGAAGTCACGAATGAAGAAGCGGGCAAACGTGCATTCGAACGACTGTTAGCAGAACACGGTCTCCCGTACCGTCCCGCCAAAAATAAAATCGTTCGATTCATGGAATTAAAAATGAGTCGGTCTGAAGGTTGAGCAGATACATTGCCAACCTTTTTTTTTCGTTGCTACAATGAGTTTACAACATTAAATGAGTTTTTTGCCGAGAGGAGGCGACACAAATGGAACTTGAACAATGTAATGGGTCATCCTGTTCACTGGAAGAAACTCCTATTCAAGTAACGTATAAGCCATTGGAGTTATTCTATTTCATGGACATCTCGAGTCCTGAAAATTTTCACGTGATGACACTGATCAAAAAGTTAGAGATTGAATACGGACATGTGATTCGTTTCCGAATGGTCTCTACCGTTCCTAGCTGTGTTGGCGGATGTCAGGAAGAAGTTCGCCTTCTCACAATGATCAAAGCGCTAGAATTACAAGGGAAACGTCATGCGATGCGTTTTTTACGTCATTTGCATGTAAATGATTTATTCTCTGGTGAACAACTGGGCTCAATCGATTTATGGGAAATCGCACGGTCTTTCGAAGAGTACGGTCTTGATTTGAGTGAACTTGAGGCCGATCTTCAATCGAACCAGCTCTTGAATGCTTTAGCAGTCGATCATCAAGTGCTGAAAGATTGGGAGATTGAGTCATTGCCCGCTCTTACGTTCGTGACGCGCGATGAAGCATTGAAGATTGAAGGTGTCTATCCGTATGACGTGTATCAATCGGTCATGACCGAGTTGCTCGGTTATGCTCCGAGCCGTTCGACTGACTGGGATGTAGCCAAAGTCTTGGCTCGTTATGACACGTCGACGATTACTGAACTATCGTATATTCTAGACTTAGATAAAGCTGTGATTGAACGGGAACTGAAGAAGCTCTCCTTGCAGCAACGCTGCCGCCCTGTCCCGGGATGTAGCGGTGAAGCATGGGCGCAAACGAAATAAAAAAGAACCCCACGGCCGGGGAGCCGTGGGGTTTTTGACGTCTCAAGCGGGGACAAGAGCCGTCGAACCTTGAGGCCCGGGGAAGGCCTACAAGATGGGAGAAAGTTTACGGTCAATAAAGGGGTTTGTGATTGATTTCACACTTATAATATACCTAGTCCCGCTTCATCTGACAACTAGTTTGTGCACATTGTCACATATTGTTCACGAGAACAATAATGATTCCATTTCATCAAGCACCGCTTCGAACTGATCAAGCGCTTTGAGAACCGGTTCTTTCGTCGTCATATCGACACCTGCCGCTTTCAAGACCTCAATTGAATAGTCGCTAGACCCAGCCTTAAGGAAGTTATCGATGTAACGACGTACGGCCGGCTCTCCCTCTTCCATGATCTGTTGCGACAATGCTGCCGATGCTGAGATACCCGTCGCATATTGATAGACATAGTAATTGTAATAGAAGTGCGGGATACGTGCCCATTCATACGAAATCTCTTCATCGATAACGATTTCTTCTCCGAAGTAGCGCTTGTTCAACTCTAAGTACGTCTCATTCAAATATTCCGGTGTGAGTGAGACACCTTCTTGAGCAGCCTTGTGAATCATATGTTCAAACTCAGCAAACATCGTTTGACGGAATAATGTCCCACGGAACGTTTCAAGTTGATTGTTCAACAAGTAGAGACGTTCTTCTTTTGCCTTCCGCGTTTTCAAAAGATGGTCGTTTAATAAAGCTTCGTTTGTCGTCGATGCGACTTCTGCTACAAAGATTGAATAGTCACCATACGGATACGGCTGTGACGTACGCGTGTAATGGCTATGCACCGAGTGACCGAACTCGTGCGCGAGCGTGAACAAGTTGTTGACGTTGTCCTGCCAGTTCATAAGGATGAACGGTTGTGTATCATATGCTCCTGATGAATATGCCCCGCTCCGTTTACCGCGTGTCTCTCGTACGTCGACCCAACGTGAATCGAGACCGTCTTTGACGATTTGAACGTACTCTTCTCCGAGTGGTGCCAAACCATCAACCATCAACTGTTTCGCTTCCTCGTACGACACCTTCATCTCTACATCTTTGACGAGTGGTGTGTATAAATCATACATATGCAACTCATCCAATCCGAGCGCACGTTTCCGCAACGCGACATATCGATGTAGTAAATCAAGACGCTCGTTGACCGCTTCGACCAGACCGTCATACACAGACTCTGGAATCGCATTGTGGTGAAGGGCTGCCTGTCGCGCACTCTCAAACTTACGGACACTTGCATAGAAGTTGTCTTTTTTCACACTGCCTGAAAGCGTCGAGGCAAACGTGTTCAAATACTGCCCGTACGTCCCGTACATCGCTTTAAAGGCGTTCTCGCGGACACTTCGATCACTCGATTCGAGGAACGTGATGTAACGTCCGTGCGTCAATTCGACCTCTTCTCCTTTTTCGTTCTTCACTTTCGGGAATTTCAAATCCGCGTTATTGAGCATACCAAACGTCGAACTCGATTGTCCGAGCACGTCTCCAGCCTGCGCAAGGATTGCTTCCTCCGCTTCCGTCAATACGTGTGGACGTTCTTGCGCCAACTCATCGAACGCATGACGATACACGCGAAGTGACTCGTGTTGTTCCATAAAGGCTTCAATTTGAGCTTCATCGATTGAAAGAAGCTCTGGTGTCATGAATGCGAGTTGGGCTGAAATTTGCGAGGCGAGTGAGCCTGCACGGTCATTCAATGCCTGATAATGACTGTTCGCCGTATCTTCGTCGTAACGCATGTGCGCGTACGTATACAGCTTATGTAATTTACGAGAAAGCTCATCACGGAGTTGTAACGCTTCGTATAACGTTTCTGCCGATTCACCGAGTTTTCCTTTAAATCCGATCAATGCCGGTACCTGCTCTTTTAATGCTTCAAAATCTGCTTCCCATGCTTGGTCGTTACTGTAGATCGTCTCTAAGTTCCACGTCTCTTCGACTGGAACTTGTTGTCGTGTCAATACTTCTGACATACGTTCACTCCCTTTTCTGATTGGTTCTTCGATTGTAACATCAATCGCTGAAGTCCTTGAAACAATCGTGTATCGTGACGTCTCGCATCTTCATAGGTGGTTGGAAGCACCCAAGTCGTGACATCACACGATAGACGACATGCATTCAAGAGTTGTTTCCATTGTACATGAAACGACTGAGAAAAGTCGCTTGTCGGTGTCACTCCGAACTGGCGGCACGTCTTTTGAACGCTCCATTCCACTGAATCATCCGGGGACTCATAGCGATTTAAATACAGAACGATTTGAAACTCAATCGGATGGATGTGTATTCCCCAAAGTGACGTGAGCGGAAGATAGCAGGCAGTCGGTAACAAGGCGGGGATCAATCCTAAAGGATACAGACGATTTAATATGAGACGTCGATTCTTTAGAGATGGATAAATCGGCGACATTCGCTTTCGTCGTATCATCTCCGTCCATTCCAATGCATTGAACCGATAATAAGCTTCATAAGGGGAAGTAGTCACTGAGGACGAGACTTCCCAACTTCCGATTCCATACTTGATCGAAATGGGAAACCCATTGAAACGCACCAACTGTCCATTTCTCACTGTCATCAACCGATGTCGCCGAAACAGTTCAAGGCGCATCCACGGTTGAAACGATTGGTTCATTTTTAAGTCGAGACCGCTCGCGAGCCAAATTACATCCAGACCTGCTCGTTTATAATCATTCGTTCGTGCGACATATTCTTCCGCTACCAATGGAGATGCCTGAATCTCAAACACGGTTGGATTCTCATCCACGTTTGTAAGAATGTCAGCCCGACGATTCCCAATCGTCACTTCTTGGTCGACAGGGTACCCTCTTTCTTGAAGCCATTGGCACACTGCCCATTTATCCTGATGGTGCGTAACGGATTCTGCTCTCCCACATGTATGGATGTGGGCGAAATGTAGCCGACGTTTCGCTCCTTGCTTTAGAATCAACACCTCCTGGCACGTCGGACATCGAAAAGGAGCAAGCTGCTCCGCCTGCATCCGATTTAGAGTAAAGGAATCAACGATATCCCCTTCTCGACCGATCGCAAACCGCATCTTGCTCCCCCCTTATAGTAGTGGTGAAAACATTCTGGCCAATGATTCTACGAGTTTTATAAAGAATGAGCGCTTTTCAAACTCTTCTAATACTAGTTCGTGAGACCCTTCGAAATCATGATATAAGTCTTGTTTCAACTGATGGACCGAGTTCGTGTTGTACAAAAGAGCATTCACTTCGAAGTTCAAATGGAAGCTACGAAAATCCATGTTCGCAGTCCCGATCGTGGCAAGTCCGTCATCGACGACGATGACTTTTGAATGCATGAATCCTTCTTCGTACAAATAAATCTTTACCCCGGCCAACAGTAACTCCTCATAATAGGAACGACTCGCATAAAAGACGATTTTATGGTCCGGATAGCTCGGTAAGACGATTCGAACATCGATGCCCGATAGAGATGCTGTCTTCAAAGCGCTCATAATGTCCTCATCAGGAATCAGATACGGGGAGGAAATATAGACGGACTTTTTCGCAGCATTGATCAACGAGAAATAAATCGATTTCATCGTCTCATACGGTTCATCGGGTCCGCTGGCAACGATTTGGACGCCTCCACTCGCGCTTCGTACCGTTTCGAGCGGTTCTAAATAGAATGGCGTGAACAGCCGTTCCCCCGTCATGTAATACCAGTCTTGTAAAAAGATCAACTGTAACTCGGACACCCCTTCCCCTCTGACATACAGGTGGGTGTCGCGCCAAAAACCAAATTTTGAATGTTCGCCTAAATACTCATCCCCTACGTTCAAACCTCCAGTGAACGCCTCAGTCCCGTCGATAACGACAATTTTCCGATGGTTTCGATAGTTCGTCTTACTCGACACGAGCGGAAGGACGACCGGAAAGAACGCCTGCACTTGAACGCCGGCTTGCTTCATCTCTTCGAAAAACGTACTGCTCGTATGGATGGAACCAACAGCATCATATAAAAATCGAACTTCGACCCCTTTTTTGGCTTTCTCGATTAATATTCGCTGAATTTCCCGAGAAATACGATCTTCCCGAAAAATGTAATACTCGAGATGAATGTGTCGTGTCGCCCCTTTCAGAGCGGGTAATAACTTCGAGAATTTTTCACGACCGTTCGTCAAGATTTGCGTATACGTATTCGAGGAGACGGGCAATTGGTTTAACGAAGAGGTGAGATGCATCAACTTCTCATAATCGTCATGCGCAAACATCAGTGACGGAGATAGCGTCATCGCTTTTTGCCGATAAGCCAAGTACGTCTCTTCGTCGAGCATCGCCTTCTCTTTAAATATCCGTTTACGACGATAGTTCTGACCGAACACAAAGTACGCAAATAGTCCAATGACAGGAAAGCCAATCATGACAATCGCCCAGATCAACGTGCGTTGCGGGTTGCGATTTTCAAGCAAAATCACAAGCAAAATACTGAACGTTGTCAAAAAGACGAGAATCGAGAAAAGCCCGATCACTTGTGAGCTCCAGTAATACGATAATATCGCAATGAGTCCTGCGAGCAAAATAAGGGAAAAGAGTACTTGTATGCGTCGCAACATATTATAACCTGACCTCGTTTCTGTCATGTATTATCATTAATTATACATCGTAACGCCAATTTTTTGAGGGGAGCGAATGAATTATGGGGACTTTTCTAATAACAGGCGCAACAAGCGGGATTGGGCGCGCCGTCGCCTTACAGTTAACCGAGAATGGGCATCGTGTCATCGGAATCGGTCGTGATGAGACACGGGGGGCTTCTCTCGAATCAGATTCGAACGGATTGGCCACGTTCATCCGATGCGACCTCCATTCAGCGGAAGACATCGATCATCTCTTTGGACACTTAAAGGAACAAGGGGTGACGTTACATGGTCTTTTCAACAACGCCGCAACATTTGGTAGACCCGGTACACCGGAGCGTTTGACTCAAGACTCATACAATGAAGTGTTTGACGTCAACCTCTATGCACTGAACACCGTCACACAACGTGCCATCCCTTTGTTTGCTCAAGGCGCGAGTGTCGTCAATAACGCCGCCATCGTCGGACACGTCAAATTCCCACCTATGCTGGCTCATTATGCCGCCTCGAAAGCCGCCGTGGTTGCCTTGACGAAAACGTTCGCACATCGGATGAAAGGAAAGGTTCGATTCAATGCCGTCTGTTTCGGTCCGGTCGATACACCGCTCAGTCATAAACTATATGGTGGAGAAGCAAAATTTAAAGAGGCAATGACCCATCATTTCCGGGGACATGCCGCCCTACCGGAAGAAGTGGCGCCTGTCGTCGAGTTTTTGTTAACCGATGCCTCAACCTATATAAATGGGCAAGCCATTACGGTCGATGGCGGATATACGCTCTCTTGAACAGAGACCACCTCTTCTTTTGAAAAGGTGGTCTCCTGTCATGCCGTCATCTTTTTAGCTCGCCCTATTTTATTGCGTAAATAGTTCTGTTCTTTTGAATGAAGACTTTCCCAATCAATCACATCTTCAAAATAATCAATCATCTCATCAAACGTCGAATCCAATGTCTCATGCGCCTGAAGACGCGCCATTCGAATCGCTTCGAACACGGACCCCATCACAAAGATGTCTTTACTGGCGTAAGTTTGCATCGGCGATAGTGATTCAAAAAGAATTGTCTCAAGCGTCTTTCGCTTCACATGCCAATCAGATTTCCCGTTCGAGTATAGAAAATCTCCATCCGGTAGTTCACAAAGTTCCCGTAAAATATCTCCGATGTAATGAATTGCGTGAATCGCCGTATTCGGGTCATTGATTCCTGGAGAGATTCCACGTAACGCAATCTCACTCAACTTTTCAATCGCAAATGACGGATCTTGCATCGAAGACCGGACTTCGCCGATCTCAAATAGTTCGATGTCCGGGGCGTCCTCGCCTTTCCAAAATCCGAGTAAATCCCCTTTAGCGACAAATTCACCTACGGCTACGACCGATTCAAAGTCCGTTTCATGATCTCCCTGCTTCTCTCTTAAAAATAAGCGGATATACCCCGTCTGCTGTGCCCGCATCGCCTGACCTTCGAATGAATGAACAGAACGTGGTAATACGAGATTCACGTCATCTGACTCGATGGCGTCTTTTTGCTCACTGATTACCGAAAGTGCTTCTTTATGTAACGCGGATAACAAACGTTCTGCCTGAATCGAGACACTGATCGTCTGAATGAACTTGACGAACGCCCAAATCGATCCAATGACCAAGAGCACACTGATCCCTGAAGACAATACGACGCCATCATCTGCCGTTCGGACGAGGAATAAATTCGAAATCCCGTACACGGTCGTCATAATGAAGAGACCAAGCGTATGCTTAGCCGACGTGTTCGTCAAAAAGTTATTGATTGTCCGTGGAGAAAACTGAGAAGAATACGTCGTCAACACGACAAGGATTGTCGAAAAACTAAACGTCATCATCGTCATAAGACTCGTGAACGTCGAAGACAGTACGGATGCTGCCGAGTCCAAGTCCAAATAAATAAAATCTGGTAGTAAATCTCGGAAAAATTCACCGAACAGTTGTGTCAACGCTGTTAACACGATGCCCCCCATCCCATATAGGAATGGAACGAACCATGCACTATCATCGAGCAGTAGTCGAATCCGTCTCACCATACCAACACCTCTTTACCATTGATTTGAAAAAAATCGCCTGTCCGTCTGAACAGGCGATTGATCATTTAGAAGTAGTGACGCACTTTCGCAAAGACATCGCCATCGAGAATGAGTTTACCATACTCTTCAAGCATCGGTTGCGTCTGTGTACTAAATGTTAAATATTCTGCCAAAAGACTGAGTGCATTCTCTTCGTCTTCAGGTTCCATTTCATCCGGGAAATCAATCCACAAATAGTAACGGTCTTGATAATGATATAGTTTCAAATCAAGATCACTGAACGTGTCACCTGCACGCTTACTCAGTGAAATGATCGCCTCGAAATCATCTGTTTCCATTGCGAGTGGCGCCCAAGCATCTGCTTCCGCTTCGAGTTCATCCAACTCACTCAATTGATCGAGTACCGATTGTTGATCTCGTGCTTCATCAATCGCCGAGCGAAGAAGCGAACCGAGTTCAGAATCGTCTTCCGTATCCATCACATTTTTCGCAATTGTCACGGTCACTTCTAGACCTTTTTCAAAAGCTTGGACTTGAATCCACAGTGGACCATCAAACGAGATGTCTTCACGTTCGTGAGCCTCGTCCATCATTTGCCAGAACAGCTGCTCGCCACGTTCTCGGTTGTACCAAATTTCATCACGTGCGAAACCACGTTTTTCGATGTCCACATATGTGATGAAAAATTTGACGGTATTGTCATTGATGCGCTCAATTTTCACGATTGTCCACTCCCTTCTCACCTCGCTCCCAATTCACATAAGGAGGAGAGGGGAAATTGTCTTGTTATCTTTGTACCCTTTTTGCCATCGTTCAATCTTAATGACGGGTTATAACTATATTTTATAGGAAATAATCAATAATAAAAAGCACACTGCTTAAACAGTATGCTCTCATTCATTCACAAGTCGCTGTGCTTCCTGCAATTGGAACGTTCGAACCTTCCGTGGCAAGAATCGGCGAATCTCATCTTCGTTGTATCCGACCTGTAGACGTTTCTCATCAATCAAAATCGGACGACGTAGTAAGCCCGGATATTCTTGAATCAGATCATATAATTGTTGAAGCGATAACGCATCAACGGATACATCGATTTTAGAAAAGACTTTAGAACGGGTCGAAATAATCTCATCCGTTCCATCTTCTGTCATACGTAAGATTTGTTTAATCTCATTCAGTGAGAGCGGTTCTGAAAATATGTTTCGTTCTGTAAACGGGATATCGTGTTCTTCGAGCCAAGCCCGTGCCTTTCGGCAAGATGTACAGCTTGGAGACGTATAAAGTGTGACCATTTTTCTTCCTCCCTGATCGAGTATGCGTCCATCTTTTTAAGTGACTCTATTTGTATACCCAAATTTGCATCCACTTAATTATAATAATTCTTAATTATTAAAACTTCAATGATATTCTTTATCATTCAGATATGAAAAGAGGGCGCATTCGTTGAATGCGACCTTGAACGACTCCTCTCAAGATGCTGGGATTCGAGACACTGGTTGAGATACCGTCTCTTTCCCTGGCTTGACTTGCAAGTCTTTCAACTTTTTCTTCAACACTTCTTTCAAAAGTCGTTTTTTCTCTCGTAGAACTTTGTCACGTTCTTTCATGGCCTCTCACCCCCGTACAGCGTAAGCAACCGACCGAGCATTACCGATTCTGAAAATCTTGAACTTGCACTAATCTACAAGTAAATTATAGCACATTAGTTTGTGAAATGTGAATCATTCTTACGAATTCAACATTTCTTTACATAGATATCGTTTGCATTACGTAGAGAAAACCTGTATAGTTTATAGAAATAACCTTTTTCTATTTAAGGAGGAGAGCGATGATGAGAATCACATTAGAAACCATTATGGGACATCCGGTTACCCAAAAATATTTAACTCGATCAGGCTTAAAACATGCTGTAGACGTTTGTGAACGCGCTCTCGAAATGGCAACAAAACGTGGTCTCGATACAGATTTAGCGACGAAAGCTGCGCTACTTCATGATATCGGTCACTATGAATGGTATACAGAAGGTAAGTGGAATTATGACTTATATCGCCAGAACGATATTCATGCGATTAAAGGTGCCGAACGGGCGCACAAGCTACTCATTCGTCTCGGGGAAGACCCCGCCCGTGCCAAAGAGATTTCTGTTATGATTCTCTTGCATACCGATTCCTATTTACCACCAAGCCGAATTCAACGGACCCCGCTTCAACAGCTCGTTCACGACGCAGATACGTTCGTGGAGCAGCCGGGCGGTCTTCACCATTATGAGACAATGGAAATCGAAGATGCGTTAGCTCGTGTCCGTCAAATCGACGCGATTGTCGAACGTCTCTCGAATTTGCCACGCATTTCAAACGGATAACCCGTCACCTATTCCATTAGGTGACTTTTTTTTGCGCTAAAAAACCCTGACTTCATTTAGAAGTCAGGGTTTTCACATTAAACCAGTTGTGCTTTGTATGCTTCGTACTCTTCGTCCGTGAGTGAGACGTAGTGTCCTGGCTCGACTTCACGAAGTGGTGGGATACTTGAATCTTCATCCGAACGTCCGACTGGACCTTTCGAAGTTGACTCGTATACGATCCGTTTACGTGTACGTTCATGCTCCGGGTCCGGAAGCGGAATCGCTGATAGAAGCGATTTCGTGTACGCATGAATTGGGTTCTCATAAAGGCGATCTGCTGTCGCAAGCTCTACGAGGTGACCTTGATACATAACACCGATACGGTCAGAGATGTATTTAACCATCGACAAGTCGTGAGCGATGAACAAATACGTCAAATCGCGATCGCGTTGCAATTCTTTCATCAAGTTGACGACCTGCGCTTGAATCGAAACGTCAAGTGCAGAAATCGGTTCATCGGCGATGATGAAGTCTGGCTCAACCGCAAGGGCACGGGCAATCCCGATACGCTGACGTTGTCCACCCGAGAATTCGTGTGGGTAACGACTCGCGTGCTCTTTCGTCAAACCAACCGTTTCAAGAAGGTCATACACACGGTTCATACGATCTTCTTTCGTCTTCGCAAGACCGTGAATATCAATCCCTTCTGCGATGATATCCGCAACCGTCATACGCGGGTTAAGCGATGCGTATGGATCTTGGAAAATCATCTGCATAGCACGGTTGAATTTCAACTTGTCTGCTTTTGATTTTTTACCGTGGACGTTTTCGCCTTTGAACACAACGTCGCCGTCAGTCGCGTCATAAAGACCGATGATCGTACGTCCTGTCGTAGACTTCCCACAACCAGACTCTCCTACGAGTCCGAGCACTTCACCTTTGAAAATATCAAACGAGATTCCGTCGACCGCTTTGACGACGCGGCCACGGCCAATTTTAAAGTGCTGCTTCAGGTTTTTTACTTCGAGTAATTTCTCGCGTTCCATTATTCAGCACCACCTTTCGTAAACGATTTTGCGAACGCACTGTCCGGACGATACTTGAGAGCGAGTTCACGAATCGCACGTGGCGGACTAACCGCTGGTGCTTGTGGGTGTAATAACCAACTAGATGCAAAGTGTGTATCACTCACTTGGAACATCGGTGGCTCTTTCTCAAAATCAATCTTCATAGCGTATGGGTTACGCGGTGCGAATGCATCCCCTTTTGGAGGATCGAGTAAGTTCGGAGGCGTACCCGGGATTGCAGGTAACGCTTCGTTACGGTCATCTGTCGGACGCGGCATCGATCCAAGAAGTCCCCATGTATATGGGTGACGTGGCTCGTAGAAAATTTCATCAACCGTTCCTTTTTCAACGAGACGACCTGCATACATAACAGCAACACGGTCAGCCATGTTCGCAACAACGCCAAGGTCGTGCGTGATGAAAATAATCGCTGTGCCTGTTTTTTGTTGAATATCTTTTAACAATTCAAGAATTTGCGCTTGAATCGTAACATCAAGTGCAGTTGTCGGTTCATCGGCAATCAACACTTTCGGGTTACATGCGAGTGCAATCGCGATAACGATACGCTGACGCATCCCACCAGAGAGTTGGTGTGGATATTGTTTCAAACGCGCTTCTGGGTTTGGAATCCCTACAAGTGTCAACAATTCGAGAGTACGTTTTTTCGCATCCTCCCCCGTCAATCCTTGGTGCTGTTTCAACCCTTCTGCGATTTGTTTGTAAATCGTCATTGTCGGGTTGAGTGATGTCATCGGGTCTTGGAAAATCATTGCGATATCGCGACCACGAATTTTGAGCATTTCTTTTTCCGAGAGTTTCGCCAAGTCTTTCCCTTCGAACATGATTTCTCCGTTCGTGATTTCACCTGGAGGGTTCGGAATGAGACGCATGATTGCCTTCGAAGTGACGGATTTACCTGAACCCGATTCTCCTACGATGGCGAGCGTCTCGCCTTTTTTCAAATCAAACGATACGCCACGAACGGCTTGAACCGTTCCTGCATATGTGTGGAACGAGACCTCTAAGTCTCGGACTGATAAAATCGTTTCCATGCACGAGTCCCCCTCTTTCTTTTTTATTTACGCATTTTCGGATCGAACGCATCACGCAAGCCATCGGCAAGCAAGTTGAAGCTGACCATGAGCAAGACGATGATGACCGACGGGATGATAAGAAGGAACGGGAATGTCCGTAGTTCTTTGTATCCATCGTTGATCAACGTACCGAGTGATGCCTGTGGCGGTTGAAGCCCGATCCCGATAAAGCTGAGGAATGCCTCGAAGAAGATGGCAGATGGAATCGTGAACATGAGCGTGATGATAATCGCACCCAATGTGTTTGGAATCAAGTGTTTGAAAATTAAACGCGTACTAGATGCACCAAGTGTGCGAGCTGCCAAGACAAACTCTTGGTTTTTAAGTTTCAAAATCTGACCACGAACGAGTCGACTCATCCCGATCCAACCAGTAATGGCCATGGCGAGGATGATGGTGAATACACCAGGGTCAAAAATCAAGATGAACAAGATGATTAAGATCAAGTTAGGTACACCTGTCAAAATCTCAACAATACGTTGCATGATGTTATCCGTACGTCCACCGAAGTAAGCTGAGACACCACCGTATGCGACACCAATCAATGTATCGATGATGGCCGCAACGAAACCGATGAAGAGGGAAATACGAGTCCCTTCCCAAATACGTGACCAGAGATCACGTCCGAGATAATCCGTACCGAACCAGAAGTTCTCTTCTACATTCTTTTGTTCGTAGAAGTCGATATCGCGTCCACCGAGTGTCGCCATCCCATCAAATCCAGCCCATTCAAGACCTGTGACTTTTGGCGGAAGTTTCGCTTGTGAAATGTTTTGTTCATACGCATCACGAGCCGATAACATCGGTCCAAACAATGCAAGTGCAACGAGAATTAAAATAATTGATAGCGAGATGATGGCCGCTTTGTTTTTCTTTAGGCGCATCCATGCATCTTGCCAGAAGTTTAAACTTTTCCCAGCGATTCGTTCACCAAGCTGTTCATTCATCTCAACAGGTGTGAACATGTCTTGGTCGAACTGTTCGTAATTCTTTTTGTTTTCAATCATCAGTTATTCCCCCCAAGACGAATACGTGGGTCAACAACCCCATAGAGCAAGTCGACAAGCAAAATGATAATAATGAACAATCCTGAGAAGAACAATGTCGTTCCCATGATGACTGAATAGTCATTCAATGTGATTGACGTGACGAACAATTCTCCTAGGCCTGGTACCGCGAAGATTTTCTCGATAACGAACGTACCCGTTAAGAGTCCAGCTGTCATCGGTCCAAGAATTGTGATGGCAGGAATCATCGCATTACGAACCATGTGTTTCCATACGATGGCGTTACCCGTCAACCCTTTCGCTTTCGCGAGAGTGACGTAATCTTGTCCGGTAACCTCTAACATCTCGGTTCGGACGAAACGGGCAATCGCTGCCGTGACACCGAGCGATAATGAGATTGTTGGTAATATTGTATGAGCTGGAGAATCCCAGAATGCGACCGGAAGCAATTGCAATTTAACTCCGACATAGTACTGAAGGAGGGCTGCAAAAACGAACGATGGGACAGAAATCCCGATTACCGATACGAACATTGAACCATAGTCAATGACCGTATTGTGGCGAATCGCCGCAACAACACCTAACAATACGCCTACAAGAGTTCCGAGAACTAATGCCTGGAGCCCCAATTGTGCCGAAGGACCAATTCGTTCCATAATCAATTCAGTTACTGGACGGTTCGCCGTACGGAATGAAACGCCAAGGTCACCTTGGAGCATGTTTCCAATGTACGTCGCATAGCGGACCGGAAGCGGATCGTTGAGTCCGTAGCGATCATTCAATAATTGAATTTGTGATTCTGTCAGTTTTTCCTGGTTTTGATACGGTGAACCTGGGAGCAGGTCCATCAGGAAGAACGTGAACGTGGCAATTAAGAAGAACGTGATGAGGCCGTAAGTCAGCCGTTGTAGGATATAACGTCCCATGAATAAAAACCCCCTGTTTTTTCTAATTCTTTCTACTACTTGCACCAACAGCTTCACTATGACATATGACCTATTTTTCAAATTCACAAAATGAAAGGAATATTCTGAAAGAATAGCGTATACGTCATCTCAAGGCTCTTAGCACAGCGGCTGAAAACAAAGAATATTCTTTTCAGAGATTATTCTGAATTTTCACTGTTACTACATTATACTTTACCAACAAAACATTTGAACAGTATTTTCTCTTAAGTCGATAGAATTTTTTAGAAAATCGGGGACATGCGGTTCGCATGCCCCCTCATCCCATTACTTGATATCAACGTATTTGTACTGGTAATCAGCACCGAATAGTTGACGGTTAAAGTTTTCGATGTTTGGACGAATCAAGTACGCCACACCAGCTTGATAAATTGGCATGATCGCTTGGTCTTGTTCGATTAAGAGAGCCTCAGCTTCTTTGAACAAGTCATAACGTGCATCGATGTTTGTTTCAGCAGACGCTTCGTCAATCAACTGGTCATATTCAGATGACGCATAGTTGATGTCGTTTTGTCCATTCTCTGATGTGAAGATACCAAGGTTCGTAAGTGGATCTTGGTAGTCAGGTCCCCAAAGTGCGAATGACATTTGGTAGTCACCGTTTGCTTCACGCTCAAGTTTGTTGTTGAAAGGTTGTTGAGCGATTTCAACCGTTACGTTCGGCAAGTTCGACTCAATTTGACCTTTCATGTACTCAGAGATTTGTTTTGAAACTTCGCTATCGAACGAGAGGAGTTCGATGGTAGTCGCTTCTCCGCCTGTTGCTTTTTTCCAAAGTGAAGAAGCTTCAGTAGCATCAGTTTTGAAATATTCAACGCCTTCTGTGTAATCCGTTCCGTCTTCATACTTGATGAATTCTTTCGGGATGAATGAAGTTGTTGCCATCGAACCGTTGTTCAAAAGTTGGTCAATGATGCCTGATGGGTCAACCGCACGAGCGATTGCTTTACGAGCATCAACATTTTTGAAGATTTCATCTTCGTGGTTGAACTTGAAGTATCCGATTGAAGAACGAAGTCCTGTGTTATAGTCCTCATCTTCTTGGAAAGCAGCAACTTGTTCTGATGCGAGACCTGCATAGTCAACGTCACCAGCTTCGTACAAGTTTACGACTGTAGATGTCTCTTTAACGACTTTCACGTCAACCGCGTCAAGAGCAACATTCTCAGCATCCCAATATGATTCGTTTTTCGTTAAGACATAGCCTTGTTCACGATCCCACTCTGACCATGTGAATGGCCCGTTGTAGAGAAGGTTTTCAGGGTTCGTTGAGAAATCTTCGCCTTTTTCTGTTGCGAATGCTTCATTGATCGGTGTGAATGTACCGAATGAAGTAAGTGAAAGGAATGATGGGTCTGGACGCTCGAGTGTGACTTCGAGTGTTTTCTCATCGATTGCTTTAACGCCAAGTTCTTCTTTTGGTGTGTCACCTGTGTTGATCGCTTCTGCGTTTTTAATTGTGTTCATGATGTAAGCATACTGTGAACCTGTTGCAGGGTCGACGGCACGTTGCCATGCATAAACGAAATCATTGGCTGTTACTGGCTCTCCGTTTGACCATTCAGCATCACGAAGTGTGAATGTGTAAACAGTCTCATCTTCGTTTACTTCTGGTTCGCCTTCAGCGAGAGCTGGAACGGCATTTCCATCTTTATCAAGACGGTAAAGACCTTCCATTGTGTTGGCGATCAAGTTGAATGCGACCGCATCTGTAGCAAGAGCCGGATCGGCTGTTGTGATGTCTGACGTATCCGTCAAACGAAGAACTTTTTCTCCGTTTGAAGAAGAACTGCCGCCATCAGAGTCTCCGCCTGTCGAACAAGCCGCGAGTACTGAACCGAGTGCCAAGATGATCGTCATCATGAGCAAAATCGATTTTTTCTTCATTGCGATTTCCCCTTTCGTTTTAAAAGCTAGCCATTCGCCGAATGAACATCTTACTTTTTCTTTAATTTTCTGAATATTTCATAAAGTATTCGACGAAAGAACGTTAGGGCTATTGTAAGAAATTTTTAATCAAACTGTCAACTACATAATAAAACGCTACCATACCACTCGAATTTCATACTCGCATTCTCCCCCACCTTCCTAGTATCATAGAAGAAACGCGGAACGGTTGCTCGTTCCCTTTATGGCGTGAAAGGAGATTACATCGTTGAAAAAGTTTCGAAATATATTGATTGTTTGGGGGATTGTCACAATCCTATACACGGTTTGGTCCATTTTTTCGTATTTCCGAAGCGAATCCTTCCTATTTCATTTGAGTGGCGGACTATTCGTTTCCGGAATTCTCACTTTTGCGATCGGGATGTTTTCACATATGAGCGCGACTGGATTGTTCGATGGGATCATGTATGGGTTCAAGCGAAATCGGCGTGCAAAATTAAAAGAAATAGATGCGGATTATGAAGAAGATGAAGAAGAAGATCCTGAAGATCGACAACTCCGTAAACAAACAGCATGGAACTGGGTGTTCGTCGGTGTGGGAAGTATCGCTCTTTCGTTTCTCGTCGCGTTGATTTAATCTTTTCGAGAGCATGATCCTATGCTAAACTTAATGCAGAATAAGAACACTTGGATGAAGACAAGTAATTCAAATTCCCTTTTCCTCAGAGAGTCTACGGTGCTGCGAGTAGATGAAAAGACTTGAATGAATGGACTTCGGAGTGGCTCGCTTGAACATGAGTAAGGCGAGACGGTTCACGCCCGTTACAGCGTTCAAGTGGCATAGTTTATGCAAATTTGGGTGGCACCGCGGTTATTCGTCCCGATTTATTCGGGCGGACGACTGCGGTTTTTTATATTCTTCGGAGGTGTATACACATGGCAACGATTTTTTCAGGAATCAAACCGACCGGCGTCGTGACGCTCGGGAACTACTTAGGCGCGATGAAACAATTCGTCGATCTTCAGGATGACAACAATGCATATTATTGTATCGTTGATTTGCATTCCATCACCGTACAACTCGACCGTGTCGAGTTAATGAACAACACGCGAAAACTAGCGGCACTTTATCTCGCTTCTGGTCTCGACCCAGAGAAAGCGACAATCTTCGTTCAATCTGAAGTGAAAGCGCATGCTCAACTCGGATGGATGTTAACATGCATCGCGGGAATGGGTGAGCTTGGTCGCATGACACAGTATAAAGATAAATCGCAAGGCAATGAGAATGTTGGAGCCGGATTGTTCGTTTATCCAACACTTATGGCATCTGACATTTTGTTATACAATACGGAACTCGTTCCTGTCGGAGATGACCAAAAACAACATATCGAATTGACTCGTGATTTGGCGGAACGGTTCAATAAACGTTACTACGAGACGTTCACGATGCCTGAACCACTCATTCAAAAAGAAGGCGCACGCATCATGTCTCTCACAAATCCCGTGAAAAAAATGTCAAAATCCGACACAAACGCCAAAGGATACATTTCAATGCTCGACGAGCCGAATGTCATCCGCAAGAAGATTAAGAGTGCCGTAACCGATTCAAGTGGCGTCATCTCGTTTGACCGTGAGAACAAACCAGGGATTTCGAACTTGTTAGAAATTTACTCGCTATCGACAGGTACCTCAATCGATGACCTCGTCAAGCAATACGAGAATTCAAATTACGGTACATTTAAACAAGATGTGGCAGAAGCGGTCGTCGCCTTGCTCGAACCGATTCAAGCCCGTTATCATGAATTGATCGATTCTCCAGAACTCGATGAGATTCTCGATGCGGGTCGAGCCAAGGCTGAAGCCGTCGCGAATAAAAATCTCGCGAAGATCGAAAAAGCGATGGGTCTCAGTCGTAAACGTGCCAAAATTAAAAAATAAGCTTATATCAACAGAGCTCTCCATGCGAGAGTTCTTTTTTTGTATAAATAATTG
Organism: Exiguobacterium sp. CH10; assembly: GCF_018617635.1. Lineage (NCBI taxonomy): Bacteria > Bacillati > Bacillota > Bacilli > Caryophanales > Exiguobacterium > Exiguobacterium sp. CH10. The sequence continues at coordinate 315,122 of NZ_JACSKO010000002.1, read as the reverse complement.
CATAAAAAAGAGAGACAGGCGTCCCTGTCTCTCTTGTAAGCGTGAATTAAAATTATTCTTTACCTTCGATTGAAGCCCACTTGTAAGAGTAGTCCGCACCGAATGCGTGCTCAACGATACCTTTAACATATGGCTTCGTGAGACGAGCTGATCCACGTTGGTAAACTGGTGAGATGACGCTCTCTTCAAGAACGATCTTCTCAGCATCTTGCATTTGCTTCCAACGCTCAGCTGGATCTGTGCTTGCTTTCGCATCCGCGATGAGTTTATCGAACTCTTCGTTCGACCACTTACCACGGTTGTATGGTCCGTCTGTGACGAAGAGGTCAATGAATGTCATTGGATCTTGGTAGTCAGGACCCCAACCAGCGAATGTGAACTCAAACTCTCCTTTGTTTTCAAGGTCAAGTTTGTTGTTGAACGGTTGTTGTTTGATTGAAACGCTCATACCTGGAAGGTTCTTCTCAAGTTCACCTTTGATGAACTCACCGATTTGCTTCGCAGACTCTGAGTCATAGTTGAGGAGTTCAAGCTCAACTGTATCCGTTCCGAGCTCAGAAAGACCTTCTTCCCAAAGCTTTTGAGCTTCTTCCACGTTGTATCCACCGATGTCGCCATTTCCTTCACGGAAGTCTTTCCCGTCTGGACCTGTTGCGAAATCTTTTGGTACGAAGTAGTTTGCAGGGATTGAACCGTTCGCAAGAAGTGTTTCTGAGATTGCAGCTTTATCGTATGCGCGATCAATCGCGTTACGGATTTTTTGGTTGTCAAGCGCTTCCACAGCAGTGTTGAACTGAAGGTAGAAGAGTGTTGGTTCAACGACAGTTGAGAAGTCTTCGTTATCTTGATATTGTGCAACGAGCTCAGAAGTCAAGCCTGTGCGGTCAACGTCACCGTTTTCATACAAGTTAACACCTGTTGAAACTTCTTTAACGACTTTAACGTTGATTTCTTCAAGTTTAACTGTGTCAGCATCCCAATAGTCTTCGTTCTTGACCATTTTCCAGCCTTGCTCGCGCTCCCAGCTGTCGAGTTTGAACGGTCCGTTGTAGAGAGTTGTCTCTGCAGATGTACCGAAGTTTTCGCCTTGCTCTTTATCGAATGACTCAAGTTTTGGCATGAACACGCCGAAGCTTGTCAATCCGAGGAAGTAGTCAGCTGGAGCTTTCAATTTAACTTCAAGTGTTTGATCGTCGAGTGCTTTAACGCCTACTGCATCGCGTTCGCCTTCGCCAGTGTTATACTCGTCAGCACCTTCAATTGGTGACATAACGTATGCATATTGTGAAGCGTTATCTGGGTTAAGTACTTCTTTCCAAGCGTATTCGAAGTCGTTCGCTGTGACAGGCTCCCCGTTTGACCAAGTCGCGCCTTCACGGATTTTGAACGTGTACGTCTTCCCGTCTTCTGAAACTTCGTGAGATTCAGCCATACCTGGAGTTGGCTCATCGTTCTCGTCCATGCGGTAAAGACCTTCGTTAACGTTGTTTAATACGTTGAACGATACAGCGTCCGTTGCGAGTGTTGGGTTAAGGGAAGGAATGTCTGAACCGTCAAGCAAGTTGAGGACTTGCGCTTCGTCTGCAGAACCTTCCGAACCTGATCCATTTGAAGACCCTGTGTCTTCATCCCCTGTCGAACATGCAGCTAGGAAAGCACTTGAAAGAAGTGTAACCGAAGATGCTAAAGCAAAACCTTTTTTCTTATTCATTGCGATGACCCCCTGATTTTTTCGTTTTAACGAAGTGAATGATGGTAGAAAATTCAGTCATTTCTTCTGACAGTATTTGTTACCAAAATCCCGTTGATGCAATAATACAATATTCTGATAATTTTGCAAAGTGTTTATTTTGATTTTTCTAAAAAATTTTCTCTATAGTCAAAAAGCCCGCCTAGAGCGGCGGGCCTTTAGCTCAATTTTCATATTTTTTTGAAAAGGTTAGGACATATGAAGGACCGATGACCGGATAACCGATCTGATCGTATCCTTTTTCAACCAAATAAGAACGTCCTGCTTGATAGATTGGCATAACAACCGCCTCTTCTAACAGCTTCGCTTCCGCGTTTCGTAAAATGATATTACGCTCGTCCAAACTCTCAGTTGAACGGGCTCGATCCATCAGTTGATCGTACGACTCATTTGCATAACGACTTGAGTTTAGCACATCGTCAGACTCGAATTGAGTCAAATAAGCAGATAGCAGCGGATAGTCCGGTTGCCATCCTGACAACGAAAAGGAATAATTTCCTGAGACTTCTTTCCTAACTTTATCTCCAAGTGGAAGCTCTACAATCTTGACGGTCAACCCGTCCAATTGTTCCAAATTCTCTTTTAATCTTGTCGAAATTTCACGTGCTTCTTCATCGACAAAGCTGAGCAATTCAATCTCGATCGTTTCCGTTTTTAACCGTTTTTTCACGGTTTCAAATAATTGGTTGGCATCACCTTCCAACTCTGCAACTGCAGCCTCTTCATCCATGACGAGAAGCCGTTCCGTCGTTTGTTCCGCTCGTGCAAGCGATTCTTTGAGTTTTGTCCGCTCAAGCGTCAGTGCAAGGGCTTGTCGAAACGCAACATCATCGAATGGTGCTTTTTCAACATTCGGTTTTAAATAAAACACGCCACTTCGCGGAACGTCCTCAATATTCATGACTTCCTCATCAATGGTAGAAGTGTCGAAGTCATAAGGAATCGGGTGCATCCCAAACGTCTCAGTCAAATTTGATTCACTTTGGATGGTGATTGTTTCAAGCGTAACGTTGTCGGCTTCACGATACGTTTCGTTTTTATGTAACGAGATGCTTGTATCATCCATTCGATCAAATTCAAACGGACCGTTTGTTTCTAACTCATCCCATGATGTCACGGATGGTTGTGGTAAAAACGCTGGCATAGCGAAAATTTCTTCGAACCCTTCCATCGGACGGATGAGTGTGATCTCCAGCGTTCGCTCATCAATTGCTCGAACACCTAACGTATCGGGCTCTTGTTGTCCGAGTCCGATTTCTTTCGCAGATTGGACATCCGCGAGTAAAAAACTAAATGGTGAGTTCGTCTCGTCATCGACGAGTTTACGGAAATGGTCGACGAACGTCTGCGAGGTAACTGCATTCCCTTCTGTCGTCACACTTTCTTTCAATGTGAACGTATAGACCGTTCCGTCTTCAGATCGTTCTAACTTCTCGACGAGTCCCGGTTCAATCGCCCCATCTGTGCCGAACCGATAGAGTCCTTCATATAGATGTGACAATACGGTTTGGGATGCCGGGTCAATCGCGAGCATGACGTCTGGTTGAGTCGGAAGAGATTCCCCATTAATCGTTATCGTTTGTTCTTCTGGTGGTAGTAATTCACGTGACTGCTCTCGTTGTTCGTTCCAAATAAATAAAAAAAGGATAAGGACTGAACCTAACAAGGCGGCCACGATGAATGATTTCTTGTTCATTCGTTGCACTCCTTTCTGTTAGACCAACCCTTATACCCTAACCTTTTTTGAATGATTTTTCTACCGTCAGTTCGTCACTTTCGCAAATGCGAGTGTCGCATTGTGGCCCCCGAAGCCAAGTGAGTTACTGAGTGCATACTGAATGTCAAGTTCCCGATTTCCTTCACGTACATAATCAAGGTCGCAATCTGCTGCAGGTGATTCACAGTTGATCGTCGGATGAATCTTCCCTTCATGAATCGAAAGGGCTGTGATGACTGCCTCGACGCCACCTGCTCCTCCGAGAAGATGACCAATCATCGATTTCGACGAGTTGACTGCGAGTTTGTCCGCGTGTTCCCCGAACACACGACGAATCGCTTTCGTCTCAAGCATATCGTTGAGCGGTGTGCTCGTCCCGTGTGCGTTAATGTATTGAACGTTTTCTGGCTTGATTCCCGCATCGCGAATCGCCTCACTCATCGCTTTTGACCCGCCTTCTGCTTCTGGTGATGGAGCAGTGATGTGATATGCGTCTGAACTCATCCCGTATCCGACGACTTCTGCATACATTTTCGCTCCACGTGCCTTCGCATGTTCATACTCTTCTAATACGAGTACGCCAGCGCCTTCACCCATGACAAACCCGTCGCGATTCTCGTCGAATGGACGGCACGCTGTATTCGGGTCCGGATTCGTAGAAAGTGCTTTGTTCGAACAGAAGCCTGCGAACGAGAGTGGTGTGATCGGCGCTTCCGCTCCACCGGCGAACATGGCAATCGCATCTCCCCGTTGAATGACGCGGAACGCTTCTCCGATTGAGTTCGTTCCTGATGCACATGCTGTCACGGAACAGTTACTCGGTCCTTTAGCCCCGAGGTAAATCGACACTTGTCCGCTCGCCATGTTCGGAATCATCATTGGAATGAAGAACGGGCTCACACGACGAGGGCCACGGTCATGAAGGATGGCAGACTGCTTGTCGATTGTTTCAACGCCACCGATTCCGCTCCCAATCCACGTTCCGACTTCATCAGCAATCGCTTTTACATCGAGTCCGCTGTCTTTATGGGCAGCGTCTGCCGCCAATAGTGAGTATTGGATGAAAGAATCCATTTTACGCGCTTCCTTTGGTTCGACTAAGTGTTCGATGTTCCACTCTTTTACTTCCGCTCCGACTTTCGCCGGATATTGGCTGATGTCGATTTTCGTCAACGTATCGATTGCGTTGTCCCCTTTTAAAAGACGGTCCCACATTGTCGACACGTCGTTTCCTAACGGTGATACGACTCCTAATCCTGTCACTACTACTCGTTTCATAGATGATTCCCCTCCGTAATTGTTGCATGATTCCATGTCAGACAGCTTGCACCCCACGTGAGTCCAGCTCCGAAACCTGCGATGACGATTGTTTGTCCGTCTTGGATTTTACCAGATTTGACGGCTTCCGCTAAGGCGAGCGGAATCGATGCCGCCGATGTGTTCGCATGGTCTTGAATGGTCATGACGACTTTCTCTTCTTCTAAGTTTAACCGTTCCATCGCCGCATCGATGATTCGACGATTCGCTTGGTGTGGCACAAGGACGTCGAGGTCGTTCAACGACTTATCGGCCTTGTTTAACGATTCGAGCACGATCTCCGGCATTTTCCGTACGGCGAACTTAAACACTTCGCGACCGTTCATGACGATCTTTCCTTCATCGTTTTCGTACAAGTGTTTGCCACCTGTCCCGTCACTTCCAAGTACGATTGAGTCGATTGAAGCGATCTCGTCTTCCCCGAGTACGACAGCTCCAGCTCCGTCTCCAAATAGGACAGCTGTCGACCGGTCATCCCAGTCAATCAAACTTCCCATCTTCTCTGCTCCGATGACGAGCGTTTTCTTGAAGCCTTTCGAATCCATCAGGCTTTTCGCTGTATCCATTGCGAAGATAAATCCACTACATGCTGCACTGACATCGAACGCCACAGCGGCTTTCGCGCCAAGGTTCGCCTGAACCACGCACGCGGTTGCCGGGAAAGCTGGCGCAGTTGCCGTCGCACAGACAATCGCTTCAATCTCATCGATGGTGACCCCAGCGCTCTGTAACGCCCGTTCTGCGGCACGTGTTGCCATATCTGAGACTGTTACGTCACTTTCTGCTAAATGCCGTGCCTCGATGCCTGTACGCGTACGAATCCACTCATCGCTCGTATCCATTCGTTTTTCTAAATCGATATTTGTCACCCGATTGTCCGGTAAGAACGATCCGATGCCGATGATTCCAATATTCATATCGTCGACCCCTATTCTTAGTATCTGGTACTAATATAAGGGAATAAAAAGAGGATGTCAATGCATCCTCCTCATGATCAATCGATTAAGCTTGTTCGAGACGTTTCGTGACAGCCATGACCATCTTCGCAGAGTTGATCGATGCCGTTTCTAAAAATTCATCAAATGATAGGTTCGCCTCTTCGTCTGCGCTGTCTGAAATCGAGCGTGTGACGACGAACGGGACACCGAATTGGTAACACGTTTGCGCGATCGGAGCAGCTTCCATCTCGACGGCAGCAACGCCATCGAAATGGCCAAGGATGTCTGCTACACGTTTCGAGTCGTTGATGAACGAATCTCCCGTTACGATCAATCCTTGATGTACGTTCACGTCCGGTAAGTTTTCAATCACATCTTTACAGACGCTGACGAGCTTTGGATCAGCTTCATATGCTGGTGGCATTCCTGGTACTTGTCCGTACTCATAGCCGAATGCTGTCACGTCAACATCGTGGTGACGTACTTCCGTTGAGACGACGACGTCACCGACTTTCATCCCTTTTTTAAATCCGCCGGCAGAACCCGTATTAATGACGACGTCCGGTTTGAACTTATCAATCAAAAGTGTCGTTCCGATGGCGGCATTGACTTTCCCGATGCCTGACTTCAAGATGACGACTTGCATGTTTCCAAGATACCCTTCATAAAAATGATAGCTTGCGATTTCTGTATCTTTACGTTCAGTTAGTTCATTCCGAAGCAAATTCACTTCTTCTTCCATCGCACCGATGATTCCAACTTTCATTCCGATTCCTCCTCAGAAAGAGAGCGACTTCCAAGATGGAGGTCGCTCAACAACTTATTTGATTTCTTTGATTTCGACGATCATGTCGCCACCTGGTGTTTGAACCGTGACCACATCTCCGATCGTACGGCCAAGAAGTGCTTTCGCGATTGGTGATTCGTTCGAGATTTTCCCTGTGAACGGGTCTGCCTCGGCACCACCGACGATTGTGTATGTCTCGTCTTCGTTATCTTCTTGGATGAAGAACGTTACTGTTTTCCCGATTGAGACAACCGAGTTATCGCCTGCATCATCTTGAATGATGACTGCGTTGCGGAGCATTTCTTCTAATTGTGCGATTCGTCCTTCGACCATCGCTTGTTCTTCTTTCGCCGCGTCGTATTCCGCGTTTTCCGATAAGTCACCGAAATCACGAGCAATCTTAATATTTTCAACGACTTCTTTACGGCGGACCGTCTTCAGTTCGTTTAATTCATTCTCGATCTTCGCTTTTCCGTCTAACGTCATATAGTGTTGTTTTTCAGCCATTTCTGTCACTCCTTCATTGTCTCCTAGTATATTACAGCTAGGGTAAATTGAAAACGATTTATTTCCTCACGCGCGATTACGCTCAGTGAGCACCCAACGGATCTTTGTCACGAGTAAATCGATTGCGACAAAGTTTTCTCCGCCTTCAGGAACGATGATGTCCGCATACCGCTTCGTCGGCTCGCAGAACTGCAAATGCATCGGACGAACGACATTCGTGTATTGTGCCACGACCGAATCAATCGAACGTCCACGTTCATTGATATCCCGCTGCATGCGGCGCAAGATGCGAACGTCAGCATCCGTATCCACGAACACCTTAATATCCATCAATTCACGCAAACGGGCATCTTCAAGTGCTAAAATCCCCTCAACGATGACGACATCGACCGGTTCGATCAAGATCGTCTCATCAGAGCGCGTATGGGCCGCGTAGTCATATACCGGCTTCTCGACAGCCTGATGTTGTTGCAATTGTTGGATATGTTCAATTAGCAAATCGTTATCAAAGGCGAAGGGGTGGTCGTAGTTTGTCTTGTACCGCTCCTCCATCGTCATTTCAGATTGATCTTTATAATACGCGTCTTGTTCAATCATGACGACCGATTGACCTTTAAACGCATCGACGAGCGCTCGGGCCACGGTCGTTTTTCCAGATCCGGTACCCCCGGCCACGCCAATAATGACGGGTTTATGTTGCATCAAAGTTAAGTCCTCCTCATCGTAATTTACGACTGATTGCTAGGCCATCACCAAGGGGCAAAATTGCAGTATGATAATCGGTCCGTGCCATCAATTGCTCAGTAAACTGCTTCACGAGACGGACAAGTCGGCGTCGACGTCGGTCAAGTACTGACACGTCCTCGAGTAAGACGTCCCCTCGTAAAAACAAATTATCGCTGTAAATCGTACCACCAATTGGTACTAAAGCGCCATACCCATCAAAAAATTTTTGATATTGTCCTTTTGCCGCATCAATAAACACGGCATCGAACTCACCTTCAATCGAACCAATCAATTCAACGGCGTCACCGTGAATCAAAGTGATGCGATCGCGAACATCAGATCGTCCGATAAAGCCAGTCGCCTCTTCGAATCGACGAGCATTTCGTTCAATCGTGACGATTTCGGCATCTGGTAACAACTCTGCCATACGGATTGCACTGTAGCCAATTGCCGTCCCCACCTCAAGGATACGGGTCGGTCGCTGCATCGCCAACAACGAGAGAAGCACTTCAGAGCCCGTCAGGTCCATGATTGGAACGTGATGTTCTCGCGCAAATGCCTCCATCTCCGTCAACAGCGGAGAGCGGTCGTTGATCAATTGTTCTACATATCCCTCATAGGATGCATGGTCCACTCGTTCCACCTCTTAACTCTCTTCATTCAAACGACCGGAAGCATCCGCTTCCGGTCGTCCCATCAATTACTGTTCGCTTCTTCAAACGCTTCCCATTCGGAACGGTACTTATTGACGTTTTGTTGATGGTCCTCATAATTGACTTCGAACAAGACTTCCCCATTCGGGAACCCTTCACGTGGAGGGCGTGCATAGAAGTAAATGTTCTCTGTGTCGTTCGGGTTGAGTACCGCCTCAAACGCATCGCGACTGACAGCCGCGATTGGACCGATCGGAATCCCTTCATAACGATACGTGTTATATAAGGAATCGTTCTCCAAGTCTGCGAATGAAGTGAAAATCGATGTCTCCCCCGTACCGTACCAGACGGTCGGGTCAGACTGTAATTTCATGCCGTCGTTTAGGCGATTTTCAAAAACACCGGCAATTTCTTTCCGGTCTTCCGTCGATACAGCTTCTTTCTCGACAACTGATGCGAGCGCGAGCGTCTCATGGAAGGTGCGTCCTGAATCAGCCAAACGACCTTTGTACTCTTGATACATACTTTCAGTAGGAAGTAGCATCTCATCGATGATTTCAGTGAGTGTTACCCCTTTATTGAATTCATATGTTGCCGGGAACAGGTATCCTTCAAGTGGATGGTAAATACCTTCCTGCAATACTTCCTCCGTCAACATCTCATGCTCGTTCACGAGCGAACTGATATATTCACGGTCACTCAATTGTTCGGAAATCTCTTCTTTCGGAATATCGGCCTCTTTCGCAAGTCGCGCGATGACCTGGTCGATTGTGAACCCTTCCGGAATGACGAGCTTGATATCAGGAACCACAATGACTTTACCTGTTTGCAACGTTTCAATCAACTCATCGATTGATTGAGATGGTGACAACGTATACGTCCCCGCTTGGAACGATGACTCGTTTTTAAAGCGTGTATAGAAACGGAAAATCGTGCTACTCCTTACAAGCCCATTCTCTTCTAGTAATTCACCAATGTATCCCGAACCAGCACCGAGTGGGACTTCGACCTCAACGGTTTCCGTCGATGTCGGATCAATCGGTTCGACGGAGCGCTTCACGAAGACGTAAGCGAGTGCCGAGCCTGTGGCGATGACGAGAAGGAAGATGGCAAGGATGACAACCGTGATGCGACGAACAATCCGGTTGCGGGCACGTTTCTCATCTGACATAGATGGATGATTCATGCATTTCTCCCCTGTTCATTTTATAAAGAGAGGCGACGAGGGAAATCCCTAGCCGCCCGTCCCCTATTTAGTCTAGACCGACTTCGTCATTGACGATATCGAATGCTTCCATGACCTCTTCGAAGTCTTCATCGTCTTCGACGAGCTTCAAGATGAATTCGCCATCTTCAAGTTCTTCAATTTCAAATGCGTATACTTCGATTGTGTCTTCATCTTCTGTTTCCGGAGCGCCGACTGGTTCGAGTACAACGAATGTTTTCTTCGAACGGTCGCTTGTCATACGGAAAATTTCTGCAAATAAATGCTCGTCTCCATTTTCATCTGGAATACGGTACATTTCTTCTTCACGACGGATTTCTGCCATGAGAGATTCCTCCTTATTTCCCGGAACGGTCCAGGTAGTTTTGTAAAATCATCACGGCCGCCATTTTGTCGATGACCGCTTTTCTCTTTTTGCGGCTGACATCTGCTGAAATGAGCATCCGTTCCGCTTGCATCGTCGTTAATCGCTCATCCACCAACACGCAAGGTAAGCCTGTCTGTTCTGTGAACGCCTCGGCAAACGCCTCTGACGCCTCACCGCGCGGACCGACTGTCCCATTCATGTTTTTTGGGTGACCGACGACGACTTCTTTCACATCGTACTGCTCGATAAACGGACGAAGGAGACGGACGGCTTCGTCAAAGTCGGGTTCGGTCCAATAGACCGTCTCCACACCTTGTGCCGTCCATCCCATCAGGTCACTCACCGCGACACCAATTGTCTTCGATCCGACATCGAGTCCCATGACTCGCTTCATATTAATCCTCTCTACGATCGTTCAAATACGATTTGACCAACTCTTCGAGAAGTTCATCCCGCTCAATTTTGCGAATCAAGTTTCGCGCATCATTATGACGTGGGATGTAGGCGGGGTCACCTGACAATAAGTATCCCACGATTTGATTGATCGGTTGATAACCTTTTTCCTCGAGTGCTTGATATACCGTAATCAGCGTCTCACGTGTGTTAGCACGTTGATCATCTTCTGGAAAATTGAATTGCATCGTGCGATCCATTTGGCTCACAAGAATCCACCTCTTTCCGTTTGCACTTCACACTCTATTATGCCAGTGATTGAACGTAATGTGAAGCAAACTTCAATGCTTCGTCCAGTTTTGTTGCATCACGGCCACCTGCTTGTGCCATGTCTGGACGACCGCCACCACCGCCACCACAGCGTGTTGCGACTTCTTTAATGAGTTTTCCGGCATGGAAGCCACGGTCGTTCAAGTCTTTCGTCACACCTGCGACGAGGTTGACCTTCTCACCATTTGCCGACCCGAGGATAATCACGGCAGAACCGAGTTTCCCTTTCAAGTCGTCGACCATGCTACGGAGAGCGTCCATGTCTTGTCCATCGACACGCTTCGCAATCAATTGAACGTCACCGATCGTTTCGATTGCATCCGTCAATGAAGAAGCTTCGATATTCGCAAGTTTCGCTTTGAGCGACTCTGAAGCACGCTCCACGTCTTTGATTTCAGCCTGGAGTGCTTGAACACGTGCTGGAACCTCGAGTGGTTTCGTCTTCAACAGTTTCGCTGCCGCTTCGAGCGTCTCGATTTGCTGGTTCATTACTTCGTATGCGCCAGCACCTGTGACCGCTTCGATTCGACGCGTTCCTGCACCGATTCCTGATTCAGACAAGATCTTGAAGAGTCCAATTTCAGCCGTGTTAGATACGTGGCATCCACCACAAAGCTCAACCGAGTAGTCCCCAGCCGATACGACACGAACGACATCGCCGTACTTCTCACCAAAGAGTGCCATCGCACCTTTTGCTTTCGCATCCGCGATATTCATTTCTTCGATGTCGACACCGATTGATGCCCAAATCTTCTCGTTCACTTGACGCTCAATCGATTGAAGCTCTTCAGCTGTCACTTGACCGAAGTGAGAGAAGTCGAAACGAAGACGATCTGGTGTCACGAGTGACCCAGCTTGATTGACGTGCTCGCCGAGCGTGTCTTTCAAAGCACGATGAAGGAGGTGCGTCGCCGTATGGTTTTTCACGATTGCTTGACGTGAGTCTTGGTCAACGGTCGCCGTCACTGCCACTTCCGCTTTCGCGACGCCTGACTCGACTGTGACCGTGTGCAAGTTTTGACCATTCGGTGCTTTCGACACATCTTTTACGCGAAGAAGGAAGTCTTCCCCGACGATTTGACCTTTGTCACCGATTTGACCGCCGCTCTCAGCGTAGAATGGCGTTTGATCGAGAATTACTTGTGCTTCTTCCCCTGCAGCAACGACGTCAACGAGTTCCCCATCGTGAATCAAGCTGACGATTTTCGCGTTCGTCTCAAGGTTGTTGTATCCGAGGAATGTCGATGGCATCGTGATGTCCGCGAGTACGCCAGACTGGATTTGCATCGATTCGACGTCAGCGCGCGCTTGACGTGCACGTTCACGTTGTTCATTCATCGCTTCCTTGAAGCCGTCCTCATCGACCGTCATCTGATGGTCTTCAGCGTATTCGATTGTCAATTCGAGCGGGAAACCGTACGTGTCGTAGAGACGGAACGCGTCTTGACCGCTGATCACGTTTGCTCCTGCTGCTTTTTGTGCTTTCGCGACTTCGTTCAAGATTGCGAGTCCATCGTTCAACGTTTCATGGAAACGCTCCTCTTCGTTCTTGATGACTTTCTTGATGAAGTCTTTCTTCTCGTTCACTTGTGGATAGAAGTCGACCATGATGTCACCGACAACGTCAACAAGTTCATGCATGAACGGACGCTCGATGCCAAGCATCTTCGCATAGCGGACCGCACGGCGGAGCAGACGACGGAGGACATATCCACGTCCTTCGTTCGATGGGAGTGCACCGTCCCCGATTGCGAACGATACGGTACGGATGTGGTCAGCGATGACCTTGAAGGCAACGTCTTTGCTGCTGTCTTGACGATATACGTCGCCACTGATTTTTTCTGTTTCACGAATGATTGGCATGAAGAGGTCAGTATCGAAGTTTGTCGGTACGTCTTGAAGGACGCTCGCCATCCGTTCGAGTCCCATCCCTGTATCAATGTTTTTACGTGGAAGCTCTGTATAGTTCCCGTGCCCGTCATGGTTATACTGGCTGAACACGATGTTCCAGATTTCAAGGTAACGCTCGTTTTCTCCACCCGGATAGAGTTCAGGGTCTGTCGGGTCGTCTCCGAACGCTGGTCCACGGTCGAAGAAGATTTCGGTGTTCGGACCAGATGGGCCTTCGCCGATTTCCCAGAAGTTATCTTCAAGTGGGATGATGCGATCAGCCGGCATGCCGAGGTTCAACCAGATTTGTTTTGATTCTTCATCGTCTGGGTGAATCGTGACCGAGAGGCGATCTGGGTCGAGACCGTACCATTCGTCACTCGTCAAGAGTTCCCAGCCCCATGTGATCGCTTCTTCACGGAAGTATTCTCCGACCGAGAAGTTTCCGAGCATTTCGAAGAACGTATGGTGACGTGCTGTCTTCCCGACGTTCTCGATATCGTTCGTACGAATCGATTTTTGTGCGTTGACAATTCGTGGGTTCGCTGGGATGACACGTCCATCAAAGTATTTCTTCAATGTTGCTACACCTGAGTTGATCCATAAAAGAGTCGGATCTTCGACCGGTACGAGCGACGCACTCGGCTCAACGCTGTGACCTTTTGATTTGAAGAAATCTAAGTACATTTGGCGAATCTGTGCGCCAGTCAATGATTTGAGCGGTTTCATGAACAATTCCTCCTTATTTCTGAACGAAACGAAAAAAAAGCGATGCCTGCCCCTGTGGAAAGGGACGAAAGCATCGCTTCGTGGTACCACCCTCGTTCGCACGGTAAACACCGTGCCTCGAACATCCGTTAACGTGGATGAGGCGCCCAGGTTGAGTGGGGACTCCAGAATAGCTTCGGTCGGCCGACCTCCATCTTCTCGCAGCCTAGGAAGATGTCTCTGTAGAGGCGGTGACGACGTACTCATTTCCTTCATCGTCTGTATCGTTTCAGTTGTCTATTCGTCATTATCACATGCGCTTATGAAGACGTCAAGACTTCCCGCCTAAGCGTTCGACCAATTTTGTCCGCCGTACGGGTTCTTCTTCTCGCGTTGCCGCCTCGAGTGCCCGTACGTCCCCGAACAACAGCAAGCTTTTCTTCGCCCGTGTCACGGCCGTATAAATCAAGTTTCGCGATGAACGGAAGCCACCGTTAAAGAAGACCGGCATAAGTACGATTGGGAACTCGGACCCTTGTGACTTATGAATCGTAATGGCGTAGGCGTGGGTGAACTGATCCCATTCACTACGGTTATATTCGACTTCCGTTTGATCGAATCGGATATAAATTTTATCGACTTTATCAACGTTCTCTTTCGCGTAGAAAATATTCGTGATCTCACCGATGTCCCCGTTATAGACGTTCTCCTCGGCGTTGTTGACGAGTTGTAGCACTTTGTCGCCATTTCGGTAAATGCGCGTCCCATGCTTCACTTCACGGGCACTCGATTTGGGATTGAACACGTGTTGAAGCGCTTCGTTCAGCCCATCGATTCCGCACACACCTCGATACGTCGGTGCGAGCACTTGGATATCAAATGGTGAATACCCTTTCCGGAGGGCCGCTCCTGCCATCTGACAAATCGCTTGAAGCGCCGTCTCTTGGTTCGCCGTATAGAAACGACGGTCCGGAAGCGCCGCCAATAAATCTTCTGGCATCTTTTTGGCGTTCAAGGAATGGGCGAGCCGTAAAATACTCGACTCCGACGCTTGACGGTGGACGACGTCGAGGCGGACGACCGGAATCCCATCCGTCGCCATCAAATCGGCGAGTACTTGTCCCGGTCCGACTGACGGGAGCTGATCGCGGTCGCCGACGAACAAGATCTTCATGCCGTTCGGTACCGCTTTAAGTAAGCTTCTGAACAAGAAGATATCAATCATCGACGCCTCGTCGACGATGAGCACTTTCCCCGCAAGTGGGTTCGTCTCATCGACTTGGAACGAACTTCCGTCAAACTTTAACAGACGGTGAATCGTTGATGCCGGAAGACCCGTCGATTCACTAAGCCGTTTTGCGGCCCGACCCGTCGGTGCGGCCAAGACGAACGGAAACGGTTGGTTCGGGACAGGCTCTAACTTCCAGTCGAAGACGTCACTCAGTGCATGAATGATTCCTCGAACGACCGTCGTCTTCCCCGTACCCGGACCACCGGTGAGTACCATGAGCGGTGATTTGAGCGCGAGCTCAATCGCTTCTCGCTGTTGGGTCGCGTATTCAATCGAAAACATTTCCTCGACACGTCCGACCGCGTCAAAGATTGTCGTCATGTCCACGTCTTCCGTCGTCGATGTCGCCATAATACGCGCCAACTCTTCTGCCGCCTTCCGTTCAGCGCGGAACACGCGAGGATGATAAACGACTCCGTCATCGATGACGACCCGCTCGTCTTTTGCGAGCGATTCTAATGCCGTGACGAGCGCATCACCCGGGTCTGCCCCGATGATTCTAGGCATCTCTGCTTCGAGTTGTTCCGCCGTCACATAGAGATGTCCGTTCCCTTGTTCGAGCTCTAACACGTAAAGTACCGCTGCCGCGATGCGTTCAGGATGAATGCCTTGAATCCCGAAATGCGCGGCGATGGCATCCGCTGTCTTGAATCCGATGCCTTGTACATCGTACATGAGCGCATACGGATTCTTCTCAATCGTTTCCATCGCCCGTCCTTCATATTCTTTATGAATTTTTGAGGCGAGACGCGGTGTCACGTCAAACGGAGCGAGAAACAAGAGCAGTTGGTCGACCCCGTATAAGACGTTCAGACGTTCCGTGATCACACGTGCCTGCTTTTCTTTTAACCCATCGACTTCTGACAAGATGCTCGGATGTTTCACGATTTGGTCGATGCAATCATCCCCGAGCGTATCTGCAATCTTCTGAGCGGTCTTTTGTCCGATTCCGGGGAAGGAGCCGTTCGTCAAAAAGCGGACGGCTGCTCGTTTCGTCATCGGAACGACGCGACGAATCCAATCGGCCTTCATCTGTTTTCCGAATCGGGGATGTTCGACGAGACGACCGTGCGCCTTATACGTCTCCCCTTTTTCGATGCCGACCCCGACGCCAGCGATGACCATCTCGGTCTCGTCCGTCTCAAAATTCTTTTCTTTTATTCGTACGAGCGCAATCGTATGCGCTTCTTCTTCTGATTGAAACAGGACTCGAATGACTTTTCCAGTCAACTCGTAAGGTGCTGCCATCATATCCGACACCTCCAGCTATTTTTCCATCATTCATTATAGCCCGAGATGAATCGATTGAACAAATGACCTAGTCGAACAGACTCAAGATTTGCTCGATTCGGTCGAGGTCAACAACTTCCAAAATGCGAATGAGTTGTTCGAGGTCGACTCTGTCCAAGATGCGCTCGACTTGTTCGAGGTCCACTTCTTCAATCAACCGTTGAATCCGGTCTAAATCACCCGATGCCTCATACGCCTCGAGTCTCGTGAAGAGTTCTGTCTTCTCGACTCGAATCGAATCCTCCAACATCCCCCGAGCACCAAATAAGACGAGACCGATGACCGCCAATTGAATCAACCAATTCGTCACGACTTTCCAGAATGGGACGGTCTGCCCGATGAATGGGATGAGCGGGATGAACGTCAATTGCAGGAGCAACATCCCGACCTGAACGTATACATTCGGAATCAACAAGCCTAAAATCGCAAGAATCAACGGAACGATCCATCCGACCCCGACATGTTCAGACGTGAGTTGCCAGGACTTCTGTTCCGCGTACACATAATGAACAATCCATCCGACAATGAGGAGCGCCACGAATAGAATGAGCAACAGCGTTAAAAGCCCCTGCGGTTCGACGACCACTTGATATAAAATCGTGTTCGTCCACTTCCCATCCGCAAGTCGCTGGTTCACCGTTTCAAATAATTGCGTGAACCACACATACTCAATAATAAAAAATAAAATGACACTGACCATGCTATATTTTCGCAAACGATTCGACCTCCTTCTATAAAGTGTCATTCCCTCACTTCAAGACAGCTAGTCGCGTTTTTGATTTGAAGAAAGCGGGAACTGTTCGAATGACACATTGAAGGAGGAGTCATACATGGGTAAACGAATTCCAGTCAGCGGATTATGTGAACTTGTATTAGAAGTGACAGATATGGAAGAAGCCGTATCCTTTTGGCATGAAAAATTAGGTCTCCCGGTCGTCGAACAATGGGTCGGAGACGATGCCGAGCCAAGTGAATCGCAAGAACAAGCGAATGAGCCATGGGCAACGTGGCTCTACATCGGAGGGAATACGCGACTAGGGCTTTGGTTGAAACGTAACTTTACGGAAGAAGAGGATGCGAACCGAAAACAGGACGTGACCGAGTGGGACACGCTCTATGATGAAGGTGGGGTCCACGTCCACTGTGCGTTCTTCGTTCCGATGGAGTCGTTTGAAAAGGCACTCGAGATCCTAGATGAGACCGATGTGCCTGTAAAACTACGGACATGGGACGAGGACGAGACAAAGAATGGGAAAGAACGCTCGGCGTACTTTAAAGACCCGAGCCACAACATCATCGAACTGTATACGAAAAATATGGACGAGGCCTACGGCGACTTCGCCGGGGAACCCGTCAAAATCACGACGAAACAACTTTAATTGCCACCAAAAAAGTGCCATCGCTCCATTGCGATGGCACTTTCCTATTCAAGAGATCAGTTCCCGAGCAGTGCGTCCATCTTCGCGATGGCATCACGTGCGAGTTCGTGATCCGGTTGCATCTCCAAGACGCGTTGAAGTTCGGCATACGTCCGTTCCTGGTCACCCAAGAACGCATACGCGATTGCCAAGTTGTAACGGGCATCCGTATGGCTCGCATCGAGGTCGAGCGTCTCTTCTAGCGCGACGACCGCCTCTTCAAGCTGTTCACTTTGTGCGAGTGCAAGTCCGTATTGGAACGTGATTTCCACGTCTTCCGGCGATTGTTTCTTCGCTTCACGCAGGCGCGGCATCGCACGAACGAAGTCACCCATCGCTTTATACGTCAAGCCGAGCATGAAATGAAGATCGGCATCATCCATCCCCGAGAGGAGCGCTTGGCGAAGCGACGCTTCTGCCGTCTCCAATTGCTCGAGTTCATAGGCAAGGGCACCTTTCGCATAATGCGCGGCACCGAACGAGCCATCTAGTTCAATCGCTTTGTCATAAAAGATGACGGCACGATCGTAATCGTTGATTGCCTGAAGCAACGTCCCCATGTTGACGAAACCAGTCGGGTCTGTCGGGTTCGCTTCAATCGCCTCATTGAAATGTTTGGCTGCCTGTTCAAATTCACCTTGCTGCATCGCTTGGATGCCTTGTTCGTTTGCGTTCATATCAATCACCTCATCCGATATAGTCGAGTCGTTTTCCGTTTCGGTACGCTTCGTCAATCGTTGCCCCACCGAGACAGATGTCGCCGTCATAAAAAACGACCGCTTGTCCAGGAGTGATGGCACGTTGTGGCTCATCGAATTTGACGAGTACTTCGCCGCCCTCAAGTGGAGCGACCGTGACCGGCACGTCTTGTTGACGATAGCGGAACTTCGCCGTCGCCCGGAATTCTCCTGTAGGAGCAGCCCCTGTCCACGAAAGTTTCGAAGCGAGAAGCGCATCTGAATAGAGCGCGTCGTGATGGAAGCCTTGTCCGACAAACAAGACGTTGTTCTCGACATCTTTCCCGACGACGAACCAAGGGTCCCCATCGCCACCGATTCCGAGACCGTGACGCTGTCCGAGTGTATAATACATCAACCCGTCATGACGTCCTTTGACGACACCGTCGAGCGTCCGCATTTCACCTGGCTGTGACGGAAGGTATTCCGACAAGAACTCTTTGAAGTTCCGCTCACCGATAAAGCAAATTCCGGTCGAATCTTTTTTCTTCGCTGTCGCGAGTCCTGCTTCTTCAGCAATGACACGCACATCTTTCTTGTCCATATGACCGATCGGGAACATCGTCCGCGCGAGTTGGTCTTGAGACAATTGGTTCAAGAAATACGTTTGGTCTTTGTTGTCGTCTTTCCCACGCAACAAGCGGTGTTCGCCGTCGACGTATTCCACTTGTGCATAATGACCGGTTGCGACAAAGTCCGCACCGAGTCGAAGCGCATGATCAAGGAACGCCTTGAATTTGATTTCTTTGTTACACATGACGTCCGGGTTCGGTGTACGACCGAGACGATATTCTGCCAAGAAATACTCAAAGACACGGTCCCAATATTCTTTTTCAAAGTTGACCGCATAATATGGGATCCCGATTTGGTTCGCGACGGCGATGACGTCTTCATAGTCCTCTGTCGCCGTACACACACCGTTCTCGTCCGTGTCGTCCCAGTTTTTCATAAAGATCCCGATGACGTTATACCCTTGTTCTTTCAACACATGGGCCGTCACCGATGAATCGACGCCACCTGACATCCCGACAACGACCGTCGTCTCTTCAGGGGCTTTCGTGCGTAAATTCATCTATCTCACTCCGTTCATAAATGTCGAGACGACTTCTTGTAGTCGCTCCGCGAGCCGTTTCGCGTCCTCGACCGAGTTGCCGTGGCCAAAACTGATTCGAACAGACTGACGCGTCCGCTCTGAATCCCCGTACATCGCCGACAATACATGGGACGGTTCGACCGACCCTGCCGTGCAGGCACTTCCGCTTGAAATCGCCATGCCCCGCATATCCATCATGATGAGGAAGGGTTCAAGGTCAATTCCAGGAAGGTATAGGTTCACGATGTGAGGTAAACGATTTGATCCGTTCACCTCATAAGATACGCCTAGTTCGTCAAGGCGCTGACGTAGTGCCAGATCGAGCGACTCATAGAGAGCCACTCGGTCTTCACGCTCTGCCATGACGAGTTCAGCTGCTTTTTGGAATCCGACGGCACCCGGAACATTTTCCGTGCCGGCTCGACGTTTACGTTCTTGTTGTCCACCAAAAGAACGTGACGCTAATTTTACACCTGTTTTCATGAAAAGAAAACCGATACCTTTTGGTCCATTCACTTTATGTGCGGACGCCGACAATAAATCGACATGAATCGCCTTTACATCAATCATTTCTGTCCCGAGCGCTTGTACCGCATCGGTATGAAAAATAGCGTGATGGTCTTGTAACAACTCCCCGATTTCTTGAATCGGCTGGCGTGTCCCGACCTCATTGTTTCCGTACATGATCGATACGAGAATCGTGTCATCTCGTAACGCGGCCCGGAACGCTTCTATATCGACCGCTCCCGACGCATCGACATCGAGATACGTGACGTCGAAGCCTTCACGCTCGAGTTGTTCCATCGCATGAAGAACGGCATGATGCTCGACTTTTGTCGTGATGATGTGTTTTCCTTTTTCCTGATGGGCATATGCCGCACCGAACAAGGCATAGTTATCCGACTCCGTCCCACCTGACGTAAAGACGATCTCGTTCGGTGACGCACCGATCCATTTCGCGAGGACGCGACGTGACGAGTCGAGCGCCGCTCGGGCGTTACGCCCAATCCCATGAATGCTCGACGCATTGCCGTATGTCTCTAAAAAGTAAGGGGTCATCGCCTCGAGGACTTCTGGTCGCATCGGTGTCGTCGCAGCGTGATCAAAATAGTTCATGTAAGGGTCACCTCGTTCTTAAATATAAAACATATAGCCGTCTGACTCTTCCTCGGCAAGATCGGCGAGTGTCGTTTCGTCAAGGACGGTATCGATGGCTTCTTTGATTTTATCCCAAAGTTTCCGTTTCACCGCATCATCTGCTTCAGAATCTTCGACCACGGCTAATGGTCCTTCGAGTAAGCGAATGATTTCACCCGCCGTCACTTCTTCCGCCGGTTTGACGAGCTGATAGCCACCGTACGCGCCGCGTACGCTCTTGACGAGTCCTCCATTGCGGAGTGGACCGATCAATTGCTCTAAATAATGCTCCGGCAACTCATGGCGTGCCGCAATCTTCTTTAAGCTGAGCGGTTTGTTGTCTGTCTCTCGCGCCAACGCAATCATGATGGTTAAGCCATAACGGCCTTTTGTCGATATTTTCATCTTCAAGTCTCCTTCTGTTATACTAATCGAACAAACGTTTGTCGAAAGGAATGGTTACGTATGCCTGATTTGTTTCATCAATCGAATGGCGGACCGCTCGCCAATCGCATGCGCCCCGAAACGTTAGATGACGTCATCGGACAGCGCCATATCATCGGTGAGGGCAAGCTACTTCGCCGTGCCATCGAAGCCGACCGACTCGGTACGATTATCCTATACGGTCCACCTGGCACCGGGAAGACGACACTCGCCCGTGTCATTTCGAATTACACGAAAGCGACATTTGTCCAATTGAACGCCGTCACAGCCAAACTCGATGAATTGCGGAACGTCATTCGTGAAGCGGAGTCCCGGTTTGACTATGAGGACGAGCGCACGATTCTCTTTTTAGATGAGATCCATCGATTCAACAAGCTTCAGCAGGATGCGCTACTCCCTGCCCTTGAGTCCGGAAAGCTCGTCCTCATCGGAGCGACGACCGAAAACCCAAGCTTTGAAGTGAACGCCGCCCTCTTGTCACGGGCAACCGTATTTCGGCTTGAGCCACCTGGTGCCGAGGAGTTACGGATCGTCCTTGAGCGTGCGCTACACGACTCACGCGGGCTCGGAAATTACCCGGTGAAGATGGATGAAGCTGCCGCTGACCATTATATCAAAATGGCGGATGGTGACTACCGTGTCCTATTGAATGCACTCGAACTCGCCGTCTTGACAACACCAGAAGTGGATGAACAAATTCACATCACGCTCGAGGTCGCGGAAGAATCGATTCAACAGAAGTCGATCAAATACGATAAGACGGGTGACCGACATTACGACGTCATCTCGGCGTTTATCAAATCGATTCGTGGGTCGGACCCCGATGCGGCGCTATACTGGTTAGCCGTCATGATCGAGGCTGGCGAATCGCCGCGCTTCATCATGCGTCGCCTTTACGTCCATGCCGCCGAAGATATCGGAATGAGTGATCCGAACGCACTACTCATCGTGGATGCGGCGGCTCGAGCGAGCGAATACATCGGTTTCCCGGAAGCCCGCATCCCGATTGCAGAAGCCGTTCTCTATTTGGCGACCGCACCAAAATCAAATGCGGTCATCACCGCCATCGATAAGGCACTCCATCACGTCCGGACAGTCGAGGGTGGACCTGTCCCCGTACATCTCCGTGACGCTCATAGTCCAGGGGCTCGCGAACTCGGAAACGGGGTCGGATACAAATACCCACACGATGAAAAAGATGGGTTTGTCCCTCAAAACTACTGGCCAGAAAACTTAGCCCGTAAACGACCAACCTACTATAAACCGACACCACGTGGATTCGAGCAACAGATTCAAAAACGGCTCGATTATTGGGAAAAACGACGCGACTCGAAATGAGCCAGCGTCGTTTTATTTTTGGATGCGGTTGATTTCGACGCCCGCTTTTTCGAGCAAATCGTTAATGACGTAACCGGCAGCCACAAGTCCTGCAACCGATGGGACGAACGCGTTCGAACTCGGTGGCATTTTCGCTTTGCGGATCGGAGCGTCTTTCTTCCCGACGACTTCGTTCACGTCTTCGCGTGTCACGATCGGAGACTCGTCAGAGAAGACGACCGGAACACCTTTGTAGATTTTTTCTTTACGCAGACGGGTACGGACCATCTTCGCGATCGGGTCGTATGACGTGTCTTTAATGTCGACGACTTTGATACGTGTCGGGTCCATCTTGTTTGCCATCCCCATGCTCGAGATGACCGGGATGCCGCGACGCTTACATTCAACGATTAAATGGATCTTATAAATGATCGTATCTGAGGCGTCGATGACGTAATCGATATTTTGAGCGAAGAACTCCTCATATGTCTCTTCTGTATAAAACATTTTCAATTGGACGAGGTCTAAGTCCGGGTTGATGTCGAGGAGACGTTTCCCCATCGCTTCGACTTTCGGTTGACCGACCGTCGACAATAAAGCGTGGATTTGACGGTTGACGTTCGTGATGTCGATGTCATCTTTGTCGACGAGGACGATGCGCCCGACGCCACTGCGCGCAAGTGCCTCTGCCGCAAACGAGCCGACGCCACCAATTCCTAAAATCGCGACCGTTTTATTCTTTAAAGCATCAAGGCCTTCAGAACCGATGGCCAATTCATTTCGTGAAAACTGGTGTAACATATTTCTTCCTCCAACTAATTCTATTTTCTCATACTATTTTACTCGGAATTATAATCAAAAAAAAGACGTCTCGCGACGTATTTACAAAAAAATCGATGGGGCCCGGAGTGCCGTGACGATGCCCTGCTTTTGAACCTGCGTATGCAGGTGGGTGACCTAGCGTTTCCTTCACAAGTCCTCCTGCACGTGATGAGGCAGTTGATCTGGTTAGCAGTTCGGTCTCCCGTATTCAAAGTGTTGGCTCAAAATAACGAAGGCGGCTCTCGTACACCTCAGGTATCCCATCTGTTGATTTAACTATAGCGCTTCTGTAAAAAGAAGTCAATGAGAAACACCGACTTCTCGTGACAGTTTGGTCACAACCATTTGTTACGAAACGCACGATCTGGATCATATGTGAACTGCTGACGATCGATGTTGAAACGTCGGTCGCGTGAGTCGTTTCCGACACCCGCCTGGTACGCCCAATTCCCCCAATTACTCGCGACATCGTAATCGATCAGTTTCGATTCAAAGTAGGCAGCCCCGTAACGCCAGTCTTGCTCTAACTCTTTGGCGAAATAATTGGCCACGATTTGTCGTCCCCGATTGGACATCCAGCCCGTCGCATTCAGTTCACGCATGAACGCATCAACGAAATCGACACCCGTCTCTCCCCGTCGCCATTTTCCGATGACATCCGGATCGACTCGCCAGTCTTTTCGTTTCGAGCGGATGCCTTGTGACCGAAATAATTTTTTCCCTTGTTCGAGTGCAACCCATTGGAAAAATTCACGCCACAACAGTTCAAAGTAAAGCCAGTAGGTCGATTCGTTCACCCCATGCGTTCGTTCATGCGCTTCAAGTTCAAAGAACACTCTCCGTGGCGATAATGACCCGTTCGCCAAATACGCAGACAGCTTCGTCGAGTCATCGACTCCAAACCCATTCCTCGTCTCTTTATATGTCCGAATCGGTACGGACAAATAGTCATTCAATCGACGCTTCGCAGCCAGTTCGCCACCTTTAAACGGAAATGCCGTCCTTGGGTCTTGCTCGACTTCTTGAACCGGAAACGGGAACGTCACCTCGCGCGTAGCAGCAGTCGCCTTTCGGGAGATCAATTCACGAGGACGGACATCGTATTCGACCTTTTTTCGGAACTCCGTAAAGAGAAACGGCATTTTCTCAAACGGGATGTCATCCTCTTCAAATAACGTGAATCCATCGAACGCCTCGTACTCTCCTTTCCACTTTTTCATCACCTCGTCTTCACGTCGGCGCTCATTGTACCCGATGGCCCGTTGAAACAAGAGACGGTCGGTCGGGTCGAGTGTTTCAAGCGGATGACCGACATGGACAAAAAATGGGATTCCGAGTGCGTCTAACGAACCAGCCACATCTTCTAACGACTCTTTCAAGAAATGAAGTCGTTCGCTCCCGAGCGGAATCACGCCATAACGATTTTCGACAAGTTGTTTCGGACTGATAAAATAATGACCTTCAATCGGATCATCATGACGTAGTGCCTCCTCGAGGGGTAAATGATCATCGACACGTAAATCGTTTTGGTACCAAATGATTGTTTTCATGAATAGACCTCCTCCACTCCTTAGTATGATGGGTTTATATGCAGTTCATAAGAATAGAATGTGCTAGAGATATGTTTTTAAAATCAATTTGTGTGGAATATATTGTTCTAGAAGAGAAAGGGGTGCAGCATTATGGCTAAGAAAGGCAAAATGGGAACATTGATCAAAATCGCAACGGCGGTTGCTCCGTTCGTCTACGATTACTATAAAAAGAACAAAGCAAAAAAATCACCGAAGAAATAACACTCACGTCTCAGCCAACAAGCTGAGGCGTTTTTTTCATGTTTTCAAATCGAATGTGCTAAGATAAATCAATGATTTTATTGAAACGAGGCGATGTTCGTGCAAGTCCGATCCATCCACTTTTTACGTATTCTCTTCAAATGGGGTCTTTTCATGACCGGGCTGTTCTTACTCGCACTCGGGTCATCCATCATGATCACGGCAGATCTCGGTGTCTCCACCTGGGACGTCCTCCATATCGGGATTGCCCATCACCTTCCGATTTCAATCGGAACTGTCATCTTATGCGTGGGACTTCTACTCGTCTTGTTCAAATACATACTCGACCGAATCCGCCCTCAATTTGGAACTCTCGTCAACGCGGTCTTTGTCGGAGTATTTATGAACCTGATCTTAAACGAGCAATGGCTCCCGACATTCGATGGCTTATTTGTAAACGTCGTTTGGCTCACGTTCGGGATATTCGTCATGGGGATGGGAGCCGGCTTGTACGTCGCCGTCGGGTATGGAGCCGGTCCACGCGACGGACTGACACTCGCCTTAGCAGACCGGTTTAACACGTCTGTCCGTTCCATGCGGACCTGGATGGAGCTGATCGCCTGTCTCATTGGTTGGGCGCTCGGTGGACCGCTCTTCTTCGGTACCGTCCTATCCATCTTCCTCATCGGTCCGTTCTTCCAGTTCTGGTTGGAACGCTTCCGTCTGTTCATCGCCTACGTCGATCGCCTGAAAGTCAAATTTGCATGAAAAAGAGAGGGATCACTCCCCTCTCTTTTTATGTGTTCGGAATCAAGACGATCTTTCCGAACTTACCTGATTGTTTGAAATAGGTTTGTGCCTCACGCGCTTCTTCGAGTGGGAACGTCCGATCGATGACCGGCTTTAACTTCCCTTCTGCAATCGACCGCAACATTTCAGCGAACTCATGACGTGTCCCGAGTACAGACCCATACATGGCAATATGCTTCAAGTAGAGTGTCCGAAAATCGAGATGGGTCGTCTGTCCACCAGCAGAACCGGATATACAGAACTTCCCGCCCTTCTTCAAGACTTGAAGAGACACACCAAACAACGCATCCCCGACAACATCAAGCACCGCATCGACCGGACCACCGTTCGCAGCGATGATGTCATCCGCGAGCGTCTCAGAACGATAAGAAAAGACTTCCGTCGCCCCGAACGCTTTCAACGCTTGCTCATTTTTTAAATCACCGACGATGGCGAACACCTTTGCACCGAACACACTCGCCGCAATTTGAACGTTGAGCGAACCGACGCCACCGCTAGCACCTGTGACGACAATCGTCTCACCTGAACGGATGTGTAACTGTTCATTCATATGCCACGCTGTAAGTCCGCTCACAGAAAAGACCGCACTCTCGACAAAATCATCGAGTGGCATATCAAAACAAAGGTCAGCCGGCCAGGCTACGTATTCTGCATAACCCCCGTCATATTCTGACCCGATGAAGGACATATCGTCCGACAAATGTTCTTTTCGTTCTGGACCGCTCGAGGTGAACGGGAACAAGACGACGTGTCGTCCCATCATCCCTTGGTCGACCCCATCCCCGAGCTCGACGATTTCTCCTGTGATATCCGATCCTGGGATACGCGGGAACTGAACGCCTTCCGGACGCCAACCTGACTTCTCACCAGTTCCGTACGCCCCTTCTCGCATCCATATTTCTGTATTGTTAATGGCACAGGCGCGTACCTTGATCAGCACTTCTCCAGCTTTCGGTGACGGTTTTGGGATATCGACCACTTGGAGTTGATCGACATCTCCATATCCTACGACTTGTACAGCTTTCATGGTGTATCTTCCTCCTTCTCTTTCGCTCATCCATATGTATTTACCCACGAAGCACCCATACCACGCCAGAAAGGTCACCTTTTAGAGAGGTGACCTTCCGTTTACAGTTGCTGACGTTGTAATAGGTTCGTGAAGACACCGCCTTTTTGGCTAAGCTCTTCATGCGTTCCATCTTCTACGATTCCTTCTGCCGTCACGACAAGAATGCGATCGGCATTTTTTACTGTCGCTAAACGGTGGGCGATGATGAGCGTCGTTCGATTCGCCGCCAATTCATTGAGTGAATCTTGAATGATAGCCTCAGTTTCCGTGTCGAGCGCCGAGGTCGCCTCGTCCAAAATTAAAATCGGTGGGTTTTTCAAGAACATGCGCGCAATGGCGATGCGTTGTTTCTGACCACCAGAGAGCTTCAGTCCACGTTCCCCGATTTGTGTGTCGAGGCCGTGCTCGAGTTCCTCGACGAGCGTCCCGAGATGCGCTTTCTCGACCGCATGCATGATGTCCGCATCGGTGGCATCGAGCTTCCCGTAAGCGATATTCTCACGTAGTGTACCCGCAAACAAGAAGACGTCCTGTTGTACGATTCCGATTTGACGACGTAAGCTCTCTTTCGTCATGTCGCGGATATCCATGCCGTCGATCGAGATGGCACCATTCGTCACATCATAAAAGCGAGGGATGAGTGAACAGATGGTCGTTTTCCCCGCTCCGCTCGTCCCAACTAATGCGACGGTCGTCCCTGCCTTGATCGACAAGTCAATATCCGTCAACACTTGGCGGTAGTCTGAGTAGCCAAACGAAACGTCGTCAAAGACGATATCACCCTTCAACGTCTCGACCTCGATGGCGTTCGCACGGTTCTCGATATCTGGCTCTTCATCGAGCAACTGCGTGAATCGTTTGAACCCTGCCATCCCTTTCGGATACATCTCGAGAAGCGCCGTGATCTTCTCAATCGGCTTGATGAGTAAGTTCATGTACAAGATGAACCCGACGAGCTGTCCGTATGACAACTGACCCTCGTACGTTAAGTACGCCCCGTAGACGAGGACGAGCAACGTCATCAAACGCGTCGTGATGTAAATGCCCGCGAGCGACGTACTCATGACGCGATATGCCTCAATCTTCGAGCCTCGATAGAAGTTGTTGTCTTTTTGGAAACGTCCGATCTCGAACGCCTCGTTCGTAAACGATTGGACGACACGTGCTCCGGACACACTGTCCTCGACGCGTGCGTTCACTTCCCCGATATTCGTGTACATCTTTTGCCACGCCTTATTCATGTTCTTATTCGCATACGTGATCATGATGATCAGGAACGGCACCGCGACAACGGTGACGAGTGCAAGTTCCGGGTCGATCGAGAACATGATCCCGAACGCACCGAGTAACGTCATGATGGCGATAAAGAAATCTTCCGGCCCGTGGTGCGCCACTTCCCCGATGTCGAACAAGTCGTTCGTGACCCGGCTCATCAAATGTCCGGTCTTATGATTATCAAAGAATCGGAACGACTGTTTATGGATATGTGTGAACAACTCTTCCCGCATGTCCGTCTCGATGTTGATCCCGAGCTTGTGCCCCCAGTAGTTGACGACATACTGCATCATCATGGCCAATATGTATAAAATCAACAGACCGATGCTGACGATGATAATCCAGTTCCATTCCCCACCCGGCAACAAGTCATCGATGAACCATTGAACGGCGAGAGGAAACCCGAGTTCAAGCAATCCGACGAGAATCGCGAATGAAAAATCGAGGATGAATAACTTTTTATGTGGTCGATAATAACTAAAAAAACGTGAAATCATTCTCTTTCCCCCTTCTCAACACTCTAAGTGTACGCTTTTTTCCGAAAGGTGGAAAACAGGATGCATCCCTTTTTCATTCTTTTTTCAATCGGCGTATAATGAAAGTAAGGAGTGATACACATGCATGTACACATTACAGAACGTGCGCTCGAACGAATCGAGTCATTGAAAGGCGAACGCGAGGGACAAATGCACCTTTTCTATGAGACGGAAGGTTGCGGCTGTGGAAATAGCGGGATTTTCGAAATTCGATACGTCACGGAGAAGACCCCAGAAGACGTCGAAATCGAATCGAACCTTGGTCCGATCTTAATCAAAAACTGGACGAAAGTATTTTTAGACGAAGAGATGAAAATCGACTTCCTTGAAGACCGTCGTACGCTCGTCTTGAAAAGTGACGGACAAGTATTCAATTCGAACCTTCTCGTCACGGACGGCACAGGTTGCCAGTTGAACGTCCCGAGCCGATGAAACAGACGCTGAAACAACATCCGAGACTGCTCATTCTCTTTTTCGCGAGTTTCGGGCTTGGTCTGCTTGGAATTTATTTAGCGTTCATCGATTCAGTCTATACGATGTCCGCAGTCATCGCCTCGCTCTTTGCCTTTGGTTTCGCCTTGCAACGAACAGCAAAGTATATGCAGCGCGAGGAAGATAATCGTTAAAATAGACTACACTTCTATTTAGACATTTGTAATCTAGCAGTAAGTCAGAATATAATTTCACACACAGAAAAAGGAGATTCGCCTCAGCGAATCTCCTTTTGAATACTTATTTTTTCTCTTTTACTGCCGTACGAATCGACAACTCTTCAAGTTGTGCGTCCGCGACCGGGCTCGGTGCTTGCGTTAGCAAGTCGCTTGCCGAAGCCGTTTTCGGGAAGGCAATCGTGTCGCGAAGGTTCGAACGACCTGCAAGAATCATGACGAGACGGTCGAGACCGAGTGCGATTCCCGCGTGTGGTGGTGTACCGTATTCGAACGCTTCGAGTAAGAAGCCGAACTGTTCAACCGCTTCTTCTTGCGTGAAACCGAGCAATTTGAACATGCGCTCCTGAATATCACGCTCGTAAATACGCTGTGAACCACCGCCGAGCTCGTAACCGTTCAAGACGAGGTCATAGGCGATGGCGCGTACGCTTGCCGGGTCTGTCTCGAGAAGATGAAGATCTTCACGGTTTGGCATCGTGAACGGGTGGTGGTTCGCATAGAAACGACCGTCTTCTTCTTCGAACGTCACGAGTGGGAAGTCTGTCACCCATAGGAAGTTGAATTTCGACTCGTCGATGAGACCGAGGTCGTGTCCGAGTTTGACGCGGAGTGCGCCAAGGCTGTCGGCGACGACAGTTGGTTTCGATGCGACGAAGAGGAGAAGGTCTCCTGCTTCTGCATTCGTCGCTTCGATCAACTTCTGTGCGTACGTTTCGTCGAAGAATTTCGCAATCGGACCGTTCAAGCCTTCCGCTGTCACTTTGAGCCATGCGAGACCTTTCGCACCGTAGACCGCTGTGAATTCTTGAAGCTTGTCGATGTCTTTACGTGAGAAGTTGTCCGCCTCACCTTTGACATTGATTGCTTTGACTTGTCCGTTTGATTCGAGTGCTGCGTCGAATACTTTGAAGCCGGCACCTTTCACGGCGTCAGCCACGTCGATGAGTTCGAGGCCGAAACGCGTGTCCGGTTTGTCTGAACCGAAACGGCGCATCGCTTCTTCATGAGTCATACGTTCGAACTTCGCTGGTGTGTCCGTACGACCGAGCGTCGATTCCATGACTTGTCCCATCATTGACTCCATCATCGCCATCAAGTCTTCGATGTCCATGAAGCTCGTCTCGATGTCGACTTGCGTGAATTCAGGTTGACGGTCTGCGCGAAGGTCTTCGTCACGGAAGCAGCGTGCGATTTGGAAGTAACGGTCAAATCCTGCGACCATGAGCAACTGTTTGAAGAGCTGTGGTGATTGCGGGAGTGCGTAGAACTCACCACCGTGGACACGGCTCGGTACGAGGTAGTCACGTGCGCCTTCAGGTGTCGACTTCGTCAAAATTGGCGTTTCGACTTCAAGGAACTCTTGCTCTGTCAAGAAGTTACGAATCGTGTTCGACGTCTTCGAGCGGAGACGGAACGTCTCTTGAAGCGCTGGACGACGAAGGTCGAGGTAACGGTATTTGAGGCGAAGGTCTTCTGAGACGTTTTCCGCTTCATCACCGATCGGGATTGGTGTCATCTTCGCCGCGTTCAAGATGTTGATCTCAGACGCGATGACTTCGATGTTTCCTGTCGGCATGTTCGGGTTCTTGTTCTCACGCTCGAGAACCGTTCCTTTTACGTCGAGGACATACTCGCTACGGATTGTTTCCGCGAGTTGGTGGACTGCTTCATTTTCTGGGCGTACGACGACTTGGACAATTCCTGTGCGGTCACGAAGGTCGATGAAGATGAGTCCCCCGAGGTCACGACGTTTTTGTACCCATCCTTTTAATTGTACTTCTTGGCCGATGAGTGACTCTGTCACGCGGCCGTTCATATGTGTGCGTCCGATCATTGTCCTGCTCCTTCCGATAGTTCACGAATTTTGTCTGCGACGGCCGAGAGTGGCACGTCAACTTGTTCACCAGTCGTCATATCTTTCAAGGCGGCTGCCCCGCGCTCTACTTCATCATCCCCTAAGATGACTGTGAACTTGGCTTTCAGGCGGTCCGCCTGTTTGAATTGTCCTTTGAACTTGCGTCCTTGGTAATCACGATCAGCCTTGAACCCTTCCATGCGAAGGAGTTGTAAGAGGCGTGTCGCCGTCAATTCGACTTCTTTCTCGCCTTGGGCGACGATAAAGACATCAAGACCTGTCTCGAGTTCAGGTAAGACTCCTTCATTCTCCAATGCGAGGATGAGGCGCTCCAATCCGATCCCAAAACCGATTCCCGGCATGTCCGGTCCGCCGATATCTTGTACGAGACCGTTATATCGTCCACCACCACAAAGTGTCGTGATGGCTCCAAATCCTTCTGCCTCGGACATGATTTCAAACGCCGTGTGCGTATAGTAATCGAGTCCACGAACGAGCGTCGGGTCGACTTCATAAGCAACGCCGAGTGCGTCGAGCTGCGCGAGTACTTGGTCGAAATAAGCTTTTGACTCTTCGTTCAAATATTCAAGGATCGACGGTGTCGTCTTCATCGATGGGTGATCGCGGTCAACCTTACAATCCAAGATGCGAAGCGGGTTCTTGTAAAGACGTGACTGGCAGTCTTGGCAAAGTTCGTCTGCCACCGGCTCGAAGTGACGGATGAGCGCATCGCGGTGGGCGTTGCGGCTTTCCGCGTCCCCAAGCGAGTTGACGACGACTTTGATTTTCTGAAGCCCAAACGACTTGTAGATCGAGTAGGCGAGGCTGATGACTTCAGCGTCAACGGCAGGGTCGCTACTGCCGATCGCTTCGACACCGTATTGGTGAAGCTGACGGAAGCGGCCTTTTTGAGGACGCTCATAGCGGAACATCGGTCCCATGTAGTAGAGCTTCGTCGGTTGGTCCGGATTTCCGAACAGTTTGTTCGTCACGAACGCACGGACGACAGATGCCGTTCCTTCTGGGCGAAGTGTGTACTCGTCTTTCCCTTTCTTCACGAGCGTGAACATCTCTTTTTGTACGATGTCCGTCGTTTCCCCGACACTGCGTGTGAACAGGTTCGTTGTTTCAAAGATTGGTGTGCGGATCTCTTTATAGTTGTAACGGGCGCTCATGTCGCGAAGTTTTTCCTCGACATATTGCCACGTCTCGACCGTGCCCGGAAGCAGGTCTTGTGTACCGCGTGGTGCTTTCATCATCACATTTCCCTCCTTAAAAATACAAAAAGACCCTCGTCCGCAAAGGGACGAGAGCCTGTGTAAGTTTCCCGTGGTACCACCCTCGTTGCAGAGCCATTACTTGAAACTCTGCCACTCGAAATCGGTTAACGCCCGATGAGACGGCTCCCCCTACTTGTTTTCAAGGGAGCACCTCCAAAGTGTCGTTCGGGTCATCATCCAGTCGATGCTTTCAGCCAAGGCATCGCTCTCTTTGCTGGTGGGTTGACCGTACTCTTCTTTATCATAGGTGTTTGACTATATGCTTCATGATGCCGAATCAAGCCGGCATCTGTCAAGCGTTTTTTTCGAGCATGAGTGTGACCGGTCCGTCATTGACGAGTGCGACGTCCATCATCGCACCGAAGCGTCCCGTCTCGACGACGAGCCCGTTTGACCGGAGTCGCTCATTGAATTTTTCATAGAGCGTCTCGGCCATATCCGGTTTTGCGGCCTTTGTGAAAGCAGGTCGCCGTCCTTTCATCGTATCTCCATACAATGTGAATTGTGAGACCGACAAGATTTGACCGGACACATCTTGAATCGATAAGTTCATCTTTTCTTGATCGTCCTCGAAGACGCGGAGCCCGGTCACCTTGTCGGCGAGCCAGTTCACTTCCTCTTCTGTATCTTCATGTGTCACACCGACGAGAAGCAAGTACCCGGCGTTGATTGCCCCGACGACTTCTTCCTCGACTGTGACCGATGCTTCTTTCACTCGTTGCAATAGTACACGCACGTTCCTCTTCCTTTCGTCACGTCATCATGACTCGGCTGACCGAGTACACGTCTGAGATTTGTTTGATGCGCTCGACGACTTTCTGCAAGTGATTCACGTTCGGAATCGAGATCGTCATCGAGATGCGAGCTTGTTTGTTTTGGTCGCCACGCCCGCTGACGGCCACGATATTCGTATTCGTCGCCGATACCGCTTGAAGGACGTCGTTCAAGAGACCTGAACGATCATATCCCGTGA
Source organism: Exiguobacterium sp. CH10 (assembly GCF_018617635.1). Classification (NCBI taxonomy): domain Bacteria; kingdom Bacillati; phylum Bacillota; class Bacilli; order Caryophanales; genus Exiguobacterium; species Exiguobacterium sp. CH10. The sequence continues at coordinate 282,024 of NZ_JACSKO010000002.1, read as the reverse complement.
TCTCGATATCGACGTTATAGTTCTTCTCTTTCGCCTGTCCGACTTCCCATTCGACGTCAAGGAGACGCTCCGGGTGTTGTTCATTGACGATGTTCAAGCAGTCTTTCCGGTGAATCGAGACGCCGCGTCCACGGGTGATGTATCCGACGATTTCATCTCCCGGGACCGGGTTACAGCAACGGCTCATACGGACGAGCATGTTGTCGATCCCTTTGACCGTTACGCCCGCTTCCGTCGTTTTCTTCTTCGGTGCCTGACTGACTTTTAGTTCGCTGATCGCTTCAGAAAGTTCGAGTTTCGGCTCTTTCCGCTGTTTCTCCGTCAATTTATGTGCGACTTGAGCGGCCGTGATGCCTTGGTAACCGACAGCGGCATACATCTCTTCCTCGTTCCCGAAGTTGAACTTCTCGACGACGATACTGAGTGCCGGCTCATCGATCACTTCTTTCGGTTCAAAACCAAGCTTCTTGATTTCTGCCTCGACGAGATCTTTCCCTTTCTCGACGTTCTCTTCACGCTGTTGACGTTTGAACCATTGACGAATCTTGTTCTTCGCCTGACTCGAAACAGCGAGTTTCAACCAGTCCTTGCTCGGTCCATAACTGTGCTTCGACGTGATGATTTCAATGATGTCACCCGTCTCGAGTTTGTAGTCGAGCGGCACCATCCGACCGTTCACTTTCGCACCTGTCATCCGATGACCGATCTCCGTATGGATCCGGTAGGCGTAGTCGATTGGGACAGAGCCTTTCGGCAATTCGAATACGTCCCCTTTCGGTGTGAAGACGTAGAGCATATCGCTAAAGAAGTCGACTTTGAGCGATTCCATGAATTCCTCAGCATCGGTCGTATCTTTTTGCAATTCAAGAATCTCACGAAGGTGCGCGATCTTCTCATCGAACCCGTTCGTCGAGACGTTCTTCCCTTCTTTATACGCCCAGTGTGCCGCAATCCCGAACTCGGCGATGAAATGCATGTCTTTCGTCCGAATTTGGACTTCGAGCGGTTCACCTTTCGGCCCGATCACGGTCGTATGGAGCGACTGGTACATGTTCGGCTTCGGCATGGCGATATAATCTTTGAAGCGTCCTGGCATCGGCTTATATTGCGTATGGATGATCCCAAGTACCGCATAACAATCACGGATCGAGTCGACGATAATGCGGACCGCCATCAAATCATAAATTTCATTGAATTCTTTTTTATGTTTCACCATCTTATTGTAGATAGAATAGATATGTTTCGGTCGACCATTCACGTCGGCATCGATATGCACTTCTTCAAGAACCCCGTTCACTTCCGTGATGACAGAGGTGACGAGTGCTTCTCGTTCCGTCCGTTTTTGTTTCATCATCGAGACGATCTTATAGTATTGTTGCGGGTTAATATAACGTAACGAAATATCCTCGAGCTCCCACTTGATCGTCGAGATCCCCATCCGGTGTGCGAGTGGGGCAAAGATTTCTAGCGTCTCTTCAGCTTTTTGGACTTGCTTTTCTTTCGGCATATGCTGAAGTGTCCGCATGTTGTGGAGGCGGTCCGCGAGTTTGATCAAGATGACGCGTACATCTTCCGCCATCGCGATAATCATCTTCCGATGGTTCTCGGCGAGTTCTTCTTTTTTCGACTTGTATTTAATCTTCCCAAGTTTCGTGACGCCATCGACGAGCATGGCCACGTCCGGACCGAAGTCGTCCGTCAATTGCTGTAACGAAATATCCGTATCTTCGACAACATCATGTAAAAGCGCTCCGATAATCGTCGTGGCATCTAAGCCGATATCAACGAGAATGCCGGCCACTTGGACCGGATGGAGGATATAGGGCTCGCCCGAACGTCGGAACTGACCGGTATGATGAAGCTTTGCGTATTCGTAAGCGCGTTTCACTTCGGCTATATCGTCGTCACCCATATACTCCCCGAGCGCGTCGAGAAGATCCTCAATACTTACGATTTGTTTTTTGGTCATAACATTCGACACCCTTTTTCTTACCGCTCCAATCGACTCAGATTCGTCGCAGCATGGTAGTAGTTTATATTCAAGATTCTCTAATTTTTATAACCATTATCGAAAAAATCTGACGACCTGTCAAAGGTTGTAGGTTATTTTCCTCAAAAACTATTCAAAAACGGGAAGCATATGCTTCCCGTTTAAACATTAGTCTTCGTATCGGATGAGTGAGAAGACGTCATATCCTTCAAGACGCTCACGTCCACCGAGTCCGTCGAGTTCAATCAAGAACCCGATTCCTGCCACAACTCCACCGAGTTGTTCAATCATTTTAATTGTCGCTTCAATCGTACCACCTGTTGCGAGCAAGTCGTCAAGGATGACAACTTGTTGTCCAGGTTTGATTGAATCTTTGTGCATTGTTAAGATGTCCGTTCCGTACTCGAGACCGTATGATACACGTACTGTCTCACGTGGTAACTTTCCTTCTTTACGTACTGGTACAAACCCGAGTTCAAGTGCATAGGCTGCCGGGCAACCGACGACAAATCCGCGCGCTTCCGGTCCAGCAATCAACTCTGCTCCACGCTCACGTGCATAAGCGACGAGCTCATCTACCGATTTCTTGTAGACTTCGCCATTTTGCATGAGTGACGTGATGTCTTTGAAGCTGATTCCTTCCTTCGGGTAATCCGCTACTTCTTTAATATGATGTTTGAAATCCATTTTATGTGTATGCCTCCTGCATCTTGTTCGATCGCAACGATTGTAACCGCTCTTTGAGCTCCGCCAATGACGCGTATACGAAACGCTCTTCGAGTTGTTGGCGCCCAATCCGGCGTTGATAGCACGGTGCCTCGGTCAAATCGCGTTTCGGTGCTTCTGGATTGACTCCAGGCAGTCCGTCTTCCATTGTAACAAGAAATTCGAGTTCAGAGAATACTTGATGCATAAATTGAATCGTATTTTTTGACCATTTTCGTTCTTTTGACAGACGAATCAGGTTTTCACGTAGATTTTTCCGTTCGCATGTCGCCATGTGTACGTAATACGTTCGGAAATCCTCACGTGAAGGAAGCCGTTCAAAGAACGAGTCCCCTTGACCGAATGCGCAATAGATCCGTTCGACGCCTTCATGGAGTTTTTCTGCGAGGATGTCTTCATCGTCAGGCAAATCGAGCAGGACGACGAAACGATTGAGCGGTTCGTCTCCTTCATGGAGCGGGTAGTCTTCGGTTGTCCCTTGGAACGACAAGAACGACGTATGTTCTTTCGGTAAGTCTTTCAGCTCTTGTACCGATTTTTTCTTCCCGCGATAGTCGAACACTTGGAAGTCATCGACGCGTAAGTCTTGAATCATGAGCTGCGGCTTTCGCATCCCGTTCCATTCATTCACTTGAAGACTTCCCATCACCGAGATGTGGGCCATCTGTGAGATTTCCGAGACGACATGTCCGAACCCGAAGCCGATGCCGTCGAGTTCTCGCTTGTCTCCGGCGAGCTGTACTTTCAAGTGTGTTGCATCGCGTCCGATTTGACGAATATCGCGCAGTTTCGCATCTGCGACGACGACGCGTGGCGACGGGTTGCCCATGCCGAACGGCGCCAGTTTCGCAATCTCTGAAATCAAATCGAGCGAGACGTCATTGACCGTCAGTTTCAAATCGACGTTGACCCGTGGCACGAATACGTCATCTGGAATTATTTCCGCTTGGCGATTCAGTCGTTCACGCAATTCGGCGACATTCTCGGACTGAAGCGTCATCCCGGCTGCGGCCGGATGCCCCCCGAAGTGCGGCAAGATGTCTTCATTTTTCGAGAGTTCTTTAAATAGGTCAAACCCATCAATCGAGCGACCCGATCCCTTTGCCTTGCCCGTCTCCGGGTCGTGGCAAAGGAGAATGACCGGACGATAGTACGCCTCGACGAGACGAGAGGCGACGATCCCGACGACTCCCGGGTTCCACTTTTCACTCGCGACGACGAGCACACGGTCCTCGGTCATCGATGCCTCGACGAGTTCTTTCGCTTCAGCCGTAATCGTTTTGACGATGTCTTGACGTTCTTTATTCTGCTTATCGAGCTGTTTCGCAAGTTCGAGCGCTTCTTCGACATGTTCAGCTAAGAGCATTTGCAGCGCCGGCATCGCCGAATCGAGACGTCCCGCCGCATTGATCCGTGGACCGAAAGCGAAACCAACCGATTCTTCGTTTAACACGCTATCACCGAGACCACACACTTCACGTAATGCTAAAATGCCAGGTCGTTTCGAGGCTTCGAGTGCCGCGATTCCTTTTTTCGCGAGCAATCGGTTCTCACCGTCGAGTGGGACGAGGTCAGCAATCGTTCCGAGGACGGCCAAATCAAGGAGTTCCTCTGGCATTCTTCCTAAAACGGCGTGAGCCACTTTGAGGGCGACCCCCGCACCGGCGAGTTTATCGTATGGATATCTCGGGTCGATGTGCGGGTGGATGATGGCATACGCGTCCGGCAATGTCTCTTTCGGTTCGTGGTGGTCGGTGATGATCAAATCGACACCAAGGTCTTTTAACAGTGTCGCTTCTTCAATCCCTGAGATTCCACAGTCCACTGTGATGACCAAGGTGAACCCTTCGTTCGCTGCCCATTGGAACGCTTCCTTGTTCGGTCCATACCCTTCCGTGAAACGGTTTGGAATATAGCACTCGGCCATGACACCGATCTCGGTCAAGGCGTGCCACATGACCGAAGAGGCACTGACACCATCGACATCATAGTCGCCATAGATGAGTACCATCTCCCCCTCGTCTGCAGCCTGCTTGATCCGGGATACGACTTTTTCCATCTGTTCAAACAAATACGGGTCATGAAAGACGAGTTCTTCCTCGGCATACAAAAATGCCTTGGCCGCTTCTACATTTTGATGTCCACGCTGAACGAGCAATGTCGCGAGTTGTGCTGATATATTTAATTCGTTTTGTAAACGTGTGACGTCGTCCGGGTTCGTTTCCGGATAGAGCCACTGTTTCTTCGAATGGTACATGTCCTTCACTCCAATCAATTGTAGATTATAGCAGACCACGTGAAAGATGTGCCGTCTTGACATTTAAAAAGGTCTCCCGTTTGAAGGGAGACCCACTCGTTACGCCTCTGTGACCGGCGTATCTTTTTTCTTGTTGATCGTTGTGCGTTTGATGAGGAGCCACAAGTACGATGCGATGAAGATGGATGAGTACATCCCCATGAAGAGTCCAATAATCAATGCAAGCGAGAAGCTACGAATCGACTCGGCACCGAACACGTACAAGGCGATCGCCGTCACGAGTACCGTGATGACGGTATTGACCGAACGGACAATCGTCTCTTGAATCGATTTGTTGATGATCGACTCATAGACGTCCATTGAACGAATCTTCCGTTCTTTTTCATACGACGTGATGTTCTCCCGCACGCGGTCGAACGTAACAATCGTATCGTTGACGGAATAACCGATAATCGTCAGAATCGCAGCGATGAAGTACAAGTTGACCTCAATCCCAAAGAGTGAGAATGCGACGATCATGAAGAAGGCATCGTGTAACATCGCCACCACTGTCGCAACCGCATAGGAGAATTGGAAACGGACCGTGATATACAGGATGATCCCGATCGACGCAACGGCTACCGCATACAAGGCGTTTTTCGCCAAGTCACGACCGACTTGAGCCGACACGGTGCTGATGTTCGGGTCATTGCCGAACTGCTCCGTGAACGCCGTCTTGACGCTCGCGACTTCTTCTTGACCTAGTTGTCCGACGAACGTGACATATGCCAAACGTCCTTCATCTGCATACTGGACGCTCGAAATCTCTTGGTCAATCCCTGCGTCATTAAATGCTTGCGTGAACTCTTCTTGCGAGACACGTTCTTCTGTTAAAACCTCGACACGCGTTCCTGAGGCGAAGTCAATCCCAAGGTTCAATCCTCGGAAGAACAAGAGACCGATTCCGAGAACGACGATTGCCGTCGAAACCAAGAACATCGTGCGCATATGTTTGACGTAATTCCATTCAGTAAGCTTAAAGTTCACGGATTTCACTCTCCTTCACACCAAACCATCCTTTACGTTTGTCGAACAGACGACTTGAGACAAGGAGGTGCATCAAATAACGTGAGATGAATACGTTCGAGATGAACGTCATCCCGATTGAGATCATGAGCATGACGGCGAACCCTTTGACCGAACTTTGTCCAAAGTAGAACAAGACCGCAGCCGAGATAAGCGTCGTCAAGTTGGCATCAATGATCGTACTGAGGGAACGACGGTTACCGGCACGGAATGCCGACAAGACCGACTTCCCAGAGCGGAGCTCATCTTTGATTCGTTCCGCCGTGATGATGTTCGCATCGACCGCCATCCCGACCCCGAGGACAAGTGCCGCAATCCCTGGGAGCGTCAAGACCGCATTGATTCCATTGAAGAACAACATGATCAAGTTAATATACAGTACAAGCGTGATGATCGACACGAGTCCTGGTAGACGATAGAAGAACAACATGAAGATAAACACGGCAATGATCCCGATTGAAGCGGCAAATACCGTCTCTTCTAATGCGTCTTGACCGAACTGAGCCGATACCGACGTCGAGTAGATTTCATCGAGCTTGACCGGGAGTGCCCCTGCGTTCAAGATGTCGGCGAGTTGCTTTGCACTCTCAGCTGTAATATCCCCACCTGAAATAATAGCCTTGTCCGATAAGATTTGACTCGTGACTCGGGCATCTGAAACAATCTTCGAGTTCTCTTTTTGAATCTCTTCTTCGTATGTGTCGCCTTCTTCATAATCAAGCCAAATGACGAGACGATTTTCAGGTTCGGGAAGCTGTGCAATTTCAGCAGTTACTTCACCAAATTTTTCAGCCGATTGCAAGGTTAACTCAACAACCGGTTCTCCGCTGTTAGGATCGTACCCAAGGGCCGCACCACGCGGCGCCAAATCTTTCCCGTCGAGCAGAACGTTGTCGTTCACGTCACGGAACGTCAATTGTGCCGTAGACGAGATGACTTCCCGTGCTTCGTTTTGGTTCGATACGCCAGCGAGCTGGACACGGATTCGATTGTTTTCTTCGATTCGAACGTCCGGTTCGGATACACCGAGGACGTTGATTCGGTTGTTGATGGCGCGAACGGTTGCATTCATCGCCGACTCGTCGATGACGTCGCCGTCTTCGAGCGGTTGTACTTCATACAAAACTTCGAATCCACCTTTTAAGTCGAGTCCGAGGTTCGTGTTCTTGACGACCCAAGGTGTCGAGAACACAGCGAGCAGGATTGTCGCAATCATGATGATCGCGAAAATCGCAATATTGCCTTTTTTGTACATACGACTATTTCCTTTCTAAACCACTGTTCTTGATATAACTTCTCTCGTTAACATTACAAATTTTCTAAACATTTATCAATCATTTTCCTAAAATTGTAACGTCTATTCACTTTAATGTTGAGCTAATTTGCGCATGAGACTAAATGTTGCGCAAGGGCAAAACTTCATGTATGATGTAGCTAACATCACAACATCAAAGGAGTCTTTCCATATGGACAGTACAATTATTTTTGCATTTCTCCTTACCTTGTTTGCAGGACTTGCGACGGGAATCGGGAGTATGATCGCTTTCTTTGCGAAACGGACAAACACAGCTTTCTTGTCCATCTCTCTTGGATTTTCCGGAGGGGTCATGATTTACGTATCGTTCATCGAGATTTTCCCAAAGGCGCTTGAAGAGCTCGTCGGTGCACACGGGGAGTATACGGGAACGATTTACACCGTCCTCGCGTTCTTCGGTGGAATGTTCTTGATTGGTATGATCGATAAGTTCATCCCGAAAATGGAGAACCCGCACGAGGTCAAATTCGTTGAATCGATGCAGAACGACCCGTCAACGCAAGAGTTGGCAACGACAGCAACTAATGAAGCGGCTCCAATCAATCATCCTGAGACACAAAGTCGCCTAAAGAAAATGGGAATCTTTATGGCACTCGCCATCGGGATTCACAACTTCCCGGAAGGACTTGCGACGTTCATCTCAGCGCTCGATGACCCAGCCGTCGGTGTAGCCATCGCTATCGCGATCGCACTTCATAACATTCCGGAAGGGATCGCCGTCTCCGTGCCGATTTATTATGCGACAGGGTCACGGAAGAAGGCGTTCAAGCTTTCAATGTTATCCGGTCTCGCCGAGCCTGCTGGGGCTGCCATCGGCTTTTTAATTCTCATGCCATTCTTGAGCGACACAGTCTTCGGACTGTTGTTTGCAGCAGTCGGTGGAATCATGGTCTTCATCTCGCTCGACGAATTACTCCCTGCCGCCCGTGAGTATGGGCATGCCCATCATTCGATGTATGGAATGGTCGCCGGGATGATTGTCATGGCGACGAGTCTTATCCTATTAATGTAACGAGCAATGCCCTGACGCGAGGCGTCAGGGCATTTGTCATGTCGTCTTAAACACATGGACGACATCTTTTAATTCAGACGACATGTGGCTCATCGTTTCGGCGATGCTGTTGATTTCTTGGATGGCCGCGAGTTGTTCCTCAACGTTAGCTCCCGCTTCTTCGACGCTTCGTTGTGTCGAGACGGCGTTCGTGGACATGTCCTCGACCGAAACGGCAACTTCTGTCGTATTGGCACTGACTTCTTCTGTCGCCGCGGCAATCTCACTCATCTGACGCGACGTCTCTTCAATGACCGATACAATCTCGCGGAACGCCGAGGCGACTTCACCCATCTGTGATACCCCACTCTCGACATGCACGCTCGATTCTTCGAACGCCGTCTCGACTTGCTCCGTGTCTCGCTGGATATCACGGACGACTGTCTGAATTTGAATGGCAGATTGCTTCGACTCCTCGGCAAGCTTTCTCACTTCTGCCGCGACGACCGCGAACCCTTTCCCATGTTCACCCGCACGTGCCGCCTCGATGGCCGCATTGAGCGCAAGCAAGTTCGTCTGTTCCGTGATGGCCGTGATCGAACGTGTAATCTTCTCAATCTCAAGCGACTGATTCGAAAGACGGGTCACCATCTGTTGCGTGAGCTCATTGGCGCGACGAATCTCTTGCATTCGTTTCTCAGCTAATTGAACGGTCTCAAGTCCACCGTTTGCTGCTTCAAGTGTATGAATCGTCTGTTCGTTCACGCCTTGTGACGCTGCGGCAATCTGGTTCAACCCATCGACCGCTTGATTGACGCCGATCGTCCCTTCTTCCGCTCGTTTGGAAGACCCTTGGGCCGCCACATTCATGTCTTCAAACAAACGAGAGACACCTTGAGTCGTTGTCGCCACGTGGTCCGTACTCGCATACAGTTCTTCAGAATAGGCAGTGACTTTCTCGGAAGCTTCGCCAACTCGACGAATCAATCCGACAAGGTTATGTTTCATCTCGTTGAAAGCCATGACAAGGTCTCCGAGCTCATCGTTTGAGGCGACCTCAATATCTTCCCCCGTCAAATCGCCGCTCGCCATGATTCGTGCTTGACGACCGAGTCGGTTGATCGGTTTTAAGAAGAGGCGTTGTAAGGCAAGCAAGGACAGGATTCCGATTACGACACCGACGACGCTGATGACAAGCATCCAGAGGATCGAACTCTCCGCTTCGGCCTGTACAGCTTTCGTCTCGGACGCGAGGAGTTCACCTTTGTATTCGACAAGGTCTGTCACTGTCATCCGAACACGGTCCGTCGTCGGCGTCACGCTCGTATTGAGGACCGTCTTATACCCAATCTCATCTTGTTGCTGGCGAAGTTCGATGGCACGATTCATTTCACGGTCCAACAACTCGTTAAATTTCTCCAAATCGCCCAACCAAGATAAAATTTTCTCATCTGAAGAGGATGCCTTCAGTGAAGCCATCAACTCGTCACGCTGCTCTTGGACACTTTGCAGACTGATGAGTGTTTTCGGATTGGCAACGAGCATATAGTAGTTCAAATAACGTTCTGCATCGGTCACCGCAAGCGACAGATTTTCAGCCAACAACATTTCTTGCGTCCCCTCGCTCAACACCCGGTCATATGCAGCAGTCGATTGTCTCAGTTGATATGAACCAAGTGCTCCTACAAGGACGAGAGCAATAATTGTGGGAACTAGCGCGATTGACATCCGTTTTCTAAGAGACGAGCGTCCTTTCTGTTTTGTACCGCTCCGCTTCCATGTCCACCCTTTCCAATTCTTCATCGGTCGTACCAATCGTTTCACGTCCATGTCATCCGTTCTCCTTCATCTCGAATTTCTTCTCAACTTGACATTAATGCAAACGTTTTCATGAATCAAATCGATTTTTCGAAATGAGGTGGATGAATCACCTAATTGACATACTTTGTCAAAAAACAGTCGCTTTTCTATTTTAAAAAAAGCGTCCGACCATAATGGTCAGACGCTTACTTGCTTATTCCTCAAATGAGGCATTCGCTTTTTTCACGACTTCCGCAACTGCGCTTCGGTTGAAACGGAGAAGCGATTGATCGCATTTCAAAACGACATGTGTGTCTTCGATTTGATGAACGACGCCGTGTAAACCGCCGATTGTGACAACGCTGTCGCCACGCTCGAGGGCGTTTTGCATCGCTTGTACTTCTTTTTGGCGTTTCGTCTGTGGACGAATCAACAAGAAGTAAAATACGACGAAAATCAAGATCATTGGTAATAACGCAACGATTGTTTCCATGAGTAACATTCACCCTTTCCTTCAATATCAGGTTCATTATACCGTGAAACTGAAGCATTGTCACACAATGTCCGACACGTTTGCTTAGAAATTCTTCGCGTTCGGCTTGTTGTAGCCGTATTCTTCGAAGAACTCTTCTTTGAAATCGAGCAAACGGTCTTCGCGAATCGCTTGACGAACCTGCTCCATCAACTTCACGAGGAAGTGAAGGTTGTGTGTCGTACATAAGTGAAGACCAAACATCTCGTCTGCACGAATCAAGTGATGGACGTACGCACGTGAGTAGTTCTTACACGTGTTGCAGTCACACTTCTCATCGATCGGGCCGAAGTCTGTCTTATACTTCGCTTGCTTGATCGTGACGCGACCTTTCGATGTCATGAGCGTCCCGTTCCGTGCAATTCGTGTCGGGAGGACGCAGTCAAACATATCGATTCCACGAATCGACCCTTCAATCAACGCGTCTGGCGAACCGACACCCATCAAATAACGTGGTTTGTTTTCCGGCATGAGCGGCGTCGTGAACTCGAGGGCACGATACATGACGTCTTTCGGTTCACCGACCGAGAGACCGCCGACCGCATATCCCGGGAAGTCGAGTGAGACGAGGTCTTGTGCACTTTGACGACGAAGATCCTCATATTCCCCACCTTGAATGATTCCAAAGAGCGCTTGGTCTTCTGGACGCTCGTGTGCCTCAAGGCAACGTTCTGCCCAGCGGCTCGTGCGTTCGACCGACTTCTTCATGTATTCATGTGTCGCCGGATAAGGTGGGCACTCATCGAATGCCATCATGATATCCGACCCGAGTGCGTTTTGAATCTCCATCGCCTTTTCCGGTGACAAGAACAACTTGTCGCCGTTCAAGTGGTTACGGAAATGGACGCCTTCTTCTTGAATGTTTCGAAGATCAGCAAGCGAGAACACTTGGAAGCCACCTGAGTCCGTGAGAATCGCGCCGTCCCAGTTCATGAACTTATGAAGCCCGCCAGCTTGTTTGATGACCTCATGCCCTGGACGAACCCATAGGTGGTACGTGTTCGACAAGATGATGTTTGCACCCATGTCTTTGACTTGCTCCGGTGCCATCGTCTTGACGCTCGCTTGCGTCCCGACCGGCATGAAGACTGGTGTCTCAAACGACCCGTGCGGCGTATGGACGATTCCGTGCCGCGCTCCGGTCTGTTTACATGTGTGAATGTGTTCGTATGTGACTGCGTGTTTTGTCATTTTGTTACTTCCTTCCTCGTGATGAGCATCGCGTCTCCAAAGCTGAAGAAGCGGTATCGTTCTGCGACCGCAGTCCGATAAGCGTGTAAGATGATGTCGCGCGTCGCGAATGCCGAGACGAGCATGACGAGTGTCGATTTAGGCAAGTGGAAGTTCGTGATCAATCCATCGATTGCCTTCAATTCGACACCAGGGTAGATAAAGATGTCCGTCCAGCCCGATGACTCGACGAAATCCCCATGGTCTCGCATGATCGTCTCGAGCGTACGTGTCGATGTCGTGCCAACCGCGAAGATGCGACCACCACTCGACCGGACATCTCGGAGCGCTTCAGCCGATTGAGCTGACAACTCGAAATATTCACTATGCATCGTATGTTCTTCAATCGAATCAGCCGTCACCGGACGGAACGTACCGAGACCGACGTGAAGCGTGAGTGGGATCAATCGAACCCCTTTCGCCTTTGCTGCCTCGAGTAGTTCTTCTGTGAAATGGAGACCTGCTGTTGGAGCGGCTGCACTGCCTCGTTCCCGCGCATAGACAGTCTGATAACGATCCTGGTCATCGAGTTGTTCGCGGATGTACGGCGGGAGTGGCATCGTTCCGAGCTCGTCTAAAATCTCATAGAAGATTCCGTCGTAGTCAAACTTGAAGCGACGCCCTCCTTCCGGGAGTTCCTCGACGCATTCCGCGCGGAGAAGTCCGTCACCGAATTCGACGATGGAACCGACACGAACTTTTTTCGCCGGTTTGACGAGCGCTTCCCATACGTCGTCTTCCGTCTGTTTCAATAAGAGCAGTTCCACTTTCCCGCCTGTCTCTTGTTTCGCTCCGAAGAGACGAGCCGGTAAGACGCGCGAATCGTTGACGACGAGCGCATCTCCCTCGTTCAAGTAGTCGAGCACGTCACGGAAATGACGATGCTCGATGTCTCCTGTCTCGCGGTCCAATACGAGCAAGCGTGAGCTCGTCCGATCGAGCAATGGGACCTGGGCAATCAACTCTTCTGGCAATTCAAAATCATAATCGTTTACGTTCAATTGAATGTCTTGCATACCTTACTCCTCTTCCTCTTCATAACCAAAATGCGACTTGGCAAACTGTGTGATCATCCGTCCTCGCGGCGTCCGCTGCAAGAACCCTTGTTGTAATAAATATGGTTCGTAGACGTCTTCGATCGTCTGAGCATCCTCGCCGATCGTTGCGGCGAGCGTCTCAAGTCCGACCGGTCCACCTCCGAACCGCTCCACCATGGCCCGAAGCAATCGATGGTCGACTTCATCGAGTCCGAGTGCATCGACGTGTAGACGGTCGAGCGCATCGGATGCGAGCACCGGATCGATTTCTTTCGTGCCGGCTACCTGAGCGAAGTCGCGGACTCGACGCAAGAGACGATTGGCGATTCGCGGTGTCCCTCGCGAGCGCTTCGCAATCGCGCCACTTGCCTCAGGGGAGATTGAAAGGCGGAATAGCTGGGCCGTCCGACTGACGATCGCCGCGAGTTCGTGTGGCTCATAGTATTCAAGTTTCAGTGTGACCCCGAAACGGTCCCGAAGCGGCGCCGATAACATCCCGGCCCGCGTCGTCGCCCCGACGAGTGTGAACGGTGGCAAATCGATGCGTACGCTTCGCGCCATCTCGCCTTGTCCGTAGACGATATCGAGACAGTAGTCTTCCATCGCTGGATAGAGAATCTCTTCAATCGTCCGACTCAACCGGTGAATCTCATCGATAAATAAGACGTCACCCGGCTCAAGTGTCGAGAGGATTGCAGCCAGGTCACCCGGTCGTTCAATCGCCGGTCCGGCGGTCGTCTTGATGCCGACGCCCATCTCGTTGGCGATAATTTGCGCGAGCGTCGTCTTCCCGAGTCCCGGTGGTCCATACAATAGGACGTGGTCGAGCGTCTCACTGCGAAGTTTAGCGGCCTGAATGAAGACCGACAAATTACCTTTCGCCTTTTCCTGCCCGATATATTGCTCGAAGCGCTGCGGACGTAAGCTCCACTCTTCAGAGTCTTCATATTGCTGATGAGATTGTGACAACAATCGTTCGTCCATAGCTTCCTCCTTATTTCAATAACAGCTGTAGCGCGCGTTTTATGTACGCGTCGGTCGTCAAGATCTCGCCGCTCAATGCTTTGCGGACTTTCGCAATCTCTCGTTCAGAATACCCGAGGGCAACGAGCGCCTCACACGCCTCGTCTAGTTCTGATGCACCTTGTGCGAACAACCCTTCGTTCGGTACATAATCCGGTGCGAGTTCGGATAACTTCCCTTTCAAGTCGAGTGCCATCTGTTTGGCCGTCTTCTTCCCGACTCCCGGGAACTTCGTCAAATACTTCTCATTCTCGGTTTCAATCGCATCGATCAACGCGTCGATATCTCCAGAGGCGACGATCGCGAGTGCCCCCTTCGGTCCGATGCCGCTCACGCTAAGGAGTTTATTGAAGAGCTCCCGTTCCCGGCGTGACCGGAAACCGTATAGCGTCTGTTGATCTTCACGGACATAATGATGCGTAAACACGATTACATGTTCGTCTTGTTCACGATAAAAAAACGGGTTAGGCACATGTACTTTGTAGCCGACGCCCGAGACATCTAACGTTATATATTCCGCACACACATAGGCGACGGGTCCTTTTACGAATTCAATCACGGTGTAATCTCCTTTTCGGTCGGAAAAACTGCATTAATTGTACCATAACGAGCGATATGAAAAAAGGACAGGCGTTTGCCTGTCCTGAAGCGATTATCGTGCGAGCATACGTTCAAGTGCACGTTTCGACCACTCTGTCGTCTCAGCATCGACGCGAATGACGTTCACAGGGTCCGTTTCGAGCGATTCGAGCGCCCAGAGGAGGTGTTGCAAGTCGATTCGGTTCATCGTCAGACACGGACACATGAACGGGTTCAACGAGACGATATCGAGATGCGGATACGTTGCCGCCAACCGGTTCACGAGGTTCATCTCCGTCCCGACCGCCCATTTTGTCCCGGGTTCACTCGCATCAATCTTGTCGATGATATACGATGTCGATCCTGCCTCATCGGCTGCCTGCACGACATCAAACGTGCATTCCGGATGGACGATGATGCGACGATCCGGTTCGCGCTCACGGAACGCTTGAATTTGCGAGATGGTGAACTTCTCATGGACAGAACAATGTCCTTTCCAAAGAATGACCCGGATCTGTTCGAGGTCGCCTTCTGCCACCAGTTCTTCGCGGAGCGGATCCCAGACGGCCATCGCCTCGAGCGGGATGCCGAGGTCATACGCCGTATTCCGTCCGAGATGCTGATCAGGCAGGAACAAAATGCGCTCTCCTGCCTCTAGTGCCCAGCGGACGATTTCATGTGCGTTCGACGATGTGACCGTCGCCCCGCCATGACGTCCGACAAACGCTTTGATGGCCGCCGTCGAATTGACGTATGTAATCGGGATGATGCCTTCCCCGAACTGCTCCGTCAATTCTTCCCACGCAATCTCCGTCTGGTCGATATCAGCCATGTCTGCCATGGAGCAACCGGCCCGCATATCAGGTAAGACGACAATCTGATCGTCGCGTGTCAACATGTCTGCTGTCTCCGCCATGAAATGCACGCCACAGAAGACGATGAATTCCGCTTCGCTCATCTGTTCTGCGAGCCGCGCGAGCTGGAGCGAATCTCCTGTCGCGTCCGCGAATTGAACGACCTCATCTTTTTGATAATGATGCGCCGGTAAGAAGAGACGTGTCCCGAGCCGGTCTTTGACCGCTTGAATCCGCGTCTCCATTTCCTCCACTGACAGATTAGCGTACGTCGGTGGGAGTGTTCCGAGTAGTTGCATGTTTCATTCCTCCTTGTAAATTCATACTGCAGTCGAGTGCCCGTACCGAGTGGGTCAACTGACCGAGTGAGATGACATCGATACGAATCCCTCGATAGTCGGCAATCGTGTCGAGCGTGATGCCGCCAGATACTTCAATTGTGATGTGGTCCGGAATATGCTGGACCCATTCTCGCAGTTCATCGGGTGTCCGATTATCGAGCATCACAATATCCGGATTCGCTTGAACGGCTTCTAAGAGCTGGGCGAACGACTCGACCTCGACTTCAATCGGGGTTGTATGACCGACTCTCGAACGTGCGGCGTGAATGGCTTCTGTCACACCGCCGAGTGCGACGATATGGTTGTCTTTGATCATGACGGCATCGTCGAGGCGGAGCCGATGGTTGTAGCCGCCGCCGACACGAACGGCGTACTTCTCAAGCATGCGGAGTCCCGGTGTCGTTTTCCGCGTATCGGTGACGTGAATCGAGTCGTCATCGAGCGCATCGACACATTGACGTGTCATCGTCGCAATCCCGCTCACGCGTTGAATCACATTCAATAGGACGCGTTCCGTTTCTAATAGGACACGGGTCTTCCCTTTCAAGACAATCAGTTCATCGCCTGGTTCAATCCGATTCCCGTCATCTTGGCAATCCACCAATTCGAGTTGTTGCATTCTAGCAAGTTCTTGGGCAATCGGCTTCCCGCAGAAGATGCCTTGCTCTTTTGCGATGATGGTCGCGATTGACTCGTCGTGTTCATCAATCAATTCACTCGATAGATCGCCATATCCGATATCCTCAATCAGAAACTGTCGTAGCTGTTCGCGTAGATAAATCGTGTTCATCGTACCTCTCCATTTCGAGGATGCTTTGCGCGATGAGGCGCGCCGCATCAAGTTGTAAAGTTTGTTCACTTAATTGTCTTGTCACGTGTTTCGTCAAGGTCAACGTTTGGGTATTTTGTAAGAAACATTTCATTTCGTCGTGATTCGGTGAAATCGTCAACCACTTGCCGATTTGATGACGGAGCGAACGGAACGTGTCAGGTGAGATGTCATACGCCATCACATCGCTCGTCGCAAAGCCTCTGTCCTTCACTTGAATCGCCTCAGCGACACGTTTTCCGAACACCCAGCATTCCAAGAGTGAATTTGAGGCCAGTCGATTCGTCCCGTGTACACCTGCTTCCGCAACTTCTCCGACGGCATACAATCCGTCGACGTCCGTTCGACCCACGTCATCCACTTCAATTCCGCCCATATGAAAATGGAGCCCTGGGCGAACGGGGATTTGTCGAAGGTCGATGCCTAACTTGTCACATGTCGTTGCGAGTTTCGGGAACCGCTCACGTAGTCGCGTCACACCAGTCGTATCAAGAAAGATGGGTTCAACTCGGTCTGTTAAGACACGGGCCACCACGTCTCGAGGGGCGAGACTCCCAAGCGGGTGATGCGCCATCACATCGTTTCCGTATGGATCGACGAGCTTCGCACCGGCACCACGGAGGGCCTCGGTGACGAGATGAGGTTCCTCGGCGGCCAACAAGGTCGGGTGAAATTGAATCCGCTGTAAGTTCGTCAGCTTGGCCCCGCACCGATTTGCCAAGACAAGACCATCACCGGTCACCGTCTGCGCGTTCGAGGTCCAATCGACAAGTCCACCGATTCCTCCGGTCGCGAGAACGACGGCACCTGCCTCGATGTGCAGTAATTTTTCTTTCTGAAACGCCATCGCACCGACGACTCGTCCTTCCTTCATCACAAGGTCATGGACGAGGACGTGTTCGAGTATGTTCACGTTATCCGGTAAAGACCGACGCAAGTGCCGCATGACATGTCGACCAGTCTCGTCGCCTCCGGCATGAAAAATGCGATGCAACTGATGAGCCCCTTCCCGTCCGAGGGCATACCCGTCCTCGTCACGATCGAAGCGGACACCGAACCGTTCCATCTCTTCAATCGCTCGACGTCCTTCTTCCACGAGAATGTCGACGCGTTCTGAGCATGATGTCTGATTCGAAGCAAGCATCGTGTCTTCTTTATGTGCCTCACTCGTCTCCTCGAGATACGAGCTCGCAATCCCCCCTTGTGCCAAATCGGAGTTCGTCGACGTCGCCTCCCCTTTGGAGACGAGAAGGACAGACAATGAGGATGGCACATGTAGCGCCGTCGCGACGGCGGCAAGTCCTGTTCCAATAATCAAAATGTCGGTTTTCTCTATCTGTAAAGACACCTGTATATCACCTGTTTTTCATATGTAATGTTGACTTGTAAACTAGTTTCGCATAATTTTGTGTAGAAGACAACATGAGAAAAGGGGAGTCCATGATGAACCGCTACTTCGACTACGCCGCTACACATCCTATGACACATGCAGCATTAGACCATTACGTGGCTATGGCCAAAAACGTTTATGGGAACCCATCATCACTCCACGCGCACGGATATATGGCTGAAGATTATTTGACAGAGGCACGGCGACTACTTAAACAAGCACTCGGACTCGACGTCTTACGTGGGAAGTTATTGTTCACCGGAAGTGGTTCTGAAAGTAACTACATCGCACTGACGAGCTTACGGAAGCGCATGAAAGGGAAAGAGGTCATCACGTCCTGGCATGAACATGATTCGGTCGCCCTCCTGCTTGAAGAATGGGAACGCGAAGGAGTCATTGTCCATCGCTTGAAGCTGAAAGACGGAAAGTTTGATTTGGAGACGTTCACGCACTTACTCGACCGTGACATCGGACTCGTCACGCTCCAACACGTCAATTCCGACACTGGATGGGTGTTGCCGCTCCATCACATTCAATGTCTCTTAAAATATAAAAAGATTCTCTTTCACGTGGACGGGGTACAGGCACTCGGGAAAATCCCCATCTCCGTTGAAGGAATCGACGCCTACTCGTTCAGCGCCCATAAGGTCGGTGGACCAAAAGGGATCGGAGCCCTCTATATGGAACGCTTGATTCCCCCACCTTACTACCCGGGTCATCACCAATACGGGATTCGTCCAGGTACGATCGATGTTCCCGGAATTAGCGCCTTCGTCAAAGCGCTCGGGGAACGTCAGGATCAACTGACACGTTTTCAGAGAAATTTCATGGCGTTTCGTGCTATCTTGAAAGAGAAGACGTCAGCGTATGTCCATTGGCTCGAGTTTGACGAACAAAGTCCCGCTATCTTTTCCTTCGTATCCCATCAACGCGACGGACAATGGTGGATGACCGAGCTCGACGACCTCGGGTTCCAAGTATCCGCCGGGTCAGCATGTCGCGCCGGTCAGAACGGACCGAACCGCATGCTCGAAGCACTCGGATATGAGACGAGCGCCTGCCACGGACTCGTCCGCATTTCCTTCGGCGCGCAAACGACCGTCGAAGACACATCGGCCCTCGCCGATGCCATCGTCACTTTAGCAAGGAGAGTCGAACATCATGAACAAACGTTTAGCCGGTGAAGAACGCCGTCGCACTTTACTTCAACTGATCGAATCGAGCAATGAACCGATCACTGGATCTGAACTGGCAAGGCACGTATCCGTCAGTCGCCAGGTCATCGTCCAAGACTTGTCGCTCTTAAAAGCGAAAGGTCACCAAATCGTCGCCACCGCGCGCGGTTACGTCTATTTGCACGGCGACTTCACCCCGTCTACCTATTCAAAAAAAGTAGCTTGCCGCCATACGGCAGAGGAGATGGAGGCAGAGATGAACGCCATCGTCGATGAAGGGGTCACCATCAAAGATGTCATCATCGACCACCCTGTTTACGGATCCATCACGGGACAGCTCATGGTGAAGAGTCGACGTGACGTCCGCGCCTTCCTCGAACGGGTCAAGGCACACGGGGCCTCACCGCTCTCGCAATTGACCGGAGGATTACATGTCCATACACTTGAAGCCGATCATCAGGAAGCGATTGATGCCGCGGTGAAGGAGCTTGACCGGCTCGGTATTCTCGTATCTGAATTAGATTGAAGAGACGTCACGAATATGTGACATCTCTTCTTTTTCTTTTCAGTCATGTCCGTTATACTGATGGATGGAACAAGTTTCCTGCAATCACCTTGAAAGGAGGTCTCGTCATGAACGTCCTCGAGCACATGCTCGCCGTATGTGGTGTCTTCAGCATTCCTCTCGGCATCTTCATCCAATTCATCCCGAACGAACTCGTTCTCGCATATGGCGGCTTTCTCGTCGATTCGCATGACGCGTCTTTCTTCCTGATGTTCCTACTGGCGTGGGTTTCCTTCACGCTCAGTCAGATCGGTCTTTACTGGATCGGTCGATATGGTGGGCGTCCCGTCGCCTTGAAGCTGTATCGTTACTTCCGGATTCGGCAAGACAAGCAACTGCGGGCCGAGCGCTGGTTTGAGAAGTACGGGGCATGGATTGTCTGTCTCAGCCTGTTCTGGCGCCAGCTGTTCGCAGTCAGTGCCGGCGTGATGCGCCTGTCGTTCCGAAAGTTCTTGTCGGTGACGACACTCATTTTTGCCGTCTGGTCATTCATCTTCATTCATGTCGGGATGATGCTCGGCAACAACTGGCGGATGATTGGCCACTTCATGGACGACATCCTGCCCTTCCTGGCGCTCGCCATCGGAATTTTTCTCGTTGTCCGTCATCTTCGTCAGCATCCGAAACACGTGAAAGAATCAGCGTAACTTGCGCTGATTCTTTTTTTGT
This sequence comes from Exiguobacterium sp. CH10, assembly GCF_018617635.1. Lineage (NCBI taxonomy): Bacteria > Bacillati > Bacillota > Bacilli > Caryophanales > Exiguobacterium > Exiguobacterium sp. CH10. Next base: position 261,656 of record NZ_JACSKO010000002.1, on the reverse strand, counting down.
CAGAAAGGGAAACGCTATCATCTGTCGAATAAGAACCATGTAAGCGAATCGCGGTCACACAAACAGGACACCGCACAACGAAAAAGGAGGAATCACCATGTTCCATCGCCGTAAAACGTATACGATTCGACCTGAACGCCTGCAAGAATTCACCGACTTCTTCCATACATACATTTATCCGATTCAAGCGTCCCATGGCGCCCGACTCGTCGGACGCTGGGTGACCGAGGACAAGTCGGAGGTCATGGCACTATGGGAATACCGGGACCGTGAACACTATGAACAAGTCGAACGGGATTACCGCGGTAGCACGTTACGACGGGACGCCATGAAACAGCGGGCCCGCCTCGGAAAAGACCTATATATCAAGTCGAGCGAAGAATTCATGATGCCGACCGGTCACTATACACCACCGCGTGCGATTGTCTGTGTGACAGCGTATATTACGAATGAAGCGGGTGAGGTCCTCCTGGTTAAAAACATGCATCGGAACGACTCCTTTGAGATGCCGGGCGGACAGGTGGAAGAGCACGAGTCACTCGTCGACGCCATCCACCGTGAAGTGGATGAAGAGACAGGCGTGAAAATCGAAGTGGAAGGCATCACGGGAATCTATCAAAACGTGTCGTCCCGCGTCCTCTGTGTCACGTTCCGTGCGAAATATGTATCCGGTGACCTCAGACCACAAGCCGGGGAAACACAGGAAGTCGGATTCTACAAAGTCGACTCGCGTAACGTCGGTGACTATATCAAATGGGAGCACTTCCAAATGCGATTCCTCGATGCGATCGACCCTGTGTATATGCCATACGCCATCTATAAAGTACGTCCATACGAATTGATTGAGCGCATCGAGCGCCAATCGGTGTAACGCAAAAAGGGATGATTCGCTCATAGCGGATCATCCCTTTTCCTTATGCTTCTTCTTGCATGTCTTCTTGCTGTGATTGTCCAGTCTCCACTAACAGTTTCCGGACACGGCGTTTTTCCACGTGAAGAACGGTGAACGTCATATCTTGATACGTGACTTGTGCACCTTTCTCCGGAATGTCGCCGAGTAATTCAACGAACCAACCGCCCATCGTGTTGGAATCGACGTCTGGTTCCGTAATCCCCATCTCTTCAGCGAATTCATCGACGTTCATGTCAGCCATACACTCGTAGACCCCTTCACGGAGACGTCGGAGATAGACGACGGATTCGTCGTGCTCATCCCAGATGTCGCCGACGAGTTCTTCAAGCATGTCTTCTAACGTGATGAGACCCGCCGTGCCCCCGAATTCATCGAGGACGACAGCCATGTGAGATTGCTTCTGTTGGAGAATCGGAAGTAGTTCAATCAATTTCGTCTGTGGTGACACGTACGTGAGCGGTCGGATGAGCGAACGGACATCCGTCACTTCATCCTTCATCATCGAACGTAAGAAGTCACGTTCTGACAAGACACCGATGACGTTGTCGATCGAGTCTTTGTAGACCGGCAAACGTGAATGTCCACCACTGAAAATCGTGTCTTTGATTTCATCGAGCGAATCGTCGATGTCGACAGCCAAAATATCGATTCGCGGCGTCAAGACGTCATCGACGGTAATATCGTTGAAAGCGAAGGCGCTATGGACGAGCTCAGCTTCTGTCTCACCAAGCACACCTTCCTCTTCCCCCATATCGACGAGCACTTTCAACTCTTCTTCCGTGACTGACGGTTCCTTGGCTTTCATACCAATCATCCGAAGCGTCAACTTCTTCAAACCAGTGAAGATCATCGTCACCGGTTTGAGGATCTTGACAAGGAAGACGAGAATTCCGCTGATAAGAAGCGAATACTTCTCCGCAAACTCTTTAGCGAGCGACTTCGGTAAAATCTCACCAAAGATCAAAATGATGACCGTCGTCGCGAACGTCGACACGAGAAGACCCGTACCGCCACTGAAAATCGATGTGGCGATCGCCGTTGATACCGTCGCCGAACCGATGTTGACGATGTTGTTCCCTACGAGGATCGTCGAGAGCGTATCATCAAAGCGGTCGACGAGACTAAGGACGCGTTTGGCGGCTTTATCGCCGTCTTCTGCCATCCGAATCATCCGAACACGGTTTACACTTGAAAGCGCCGTTTCTGCTGATGAGAAAAACGCTGACAACATGATGAGAACTACATATAGAATTAAACTTGACGAGGGCACAGGGTCCACGTTAGCTTCACACTCCGTTTCTTCTTAACAAATAATTTTTTCTTACTCCACGAACTCGAATTCGAAGTCGAGAATCGCAACGACGCTGCCGTCTTCGGCACCGAGCTTACGAAGATCATCATCGACGCCCATCTGACGCATTTGACGAGCGAATCGTTTGATTGACTCATCATGGTCGAAGTTCGTCATCTTGAAGAGCTTCTCGATACGAGGGCCCGTGATGACGAAGCGCTCGTATTCATCGATGTGGATCTGATAGCCTTTCTCTTCCTTCTCATAACGATACACGACACGAGGCGTCGCTGTCTTCTCTTCAAGCTCATCGAGTGGGAATTCAGGTGTCGTATCGACAAAGTTCGCCACTTCGATCAACAAGTTACGAAGACCATCTTGTGCGAGGGCAGAGATTGGGAAGACTTTGACATCGTCTCCTACCTTCTTCTTGAACTCTTCAAGATGTTCCTCTGCGTCCGGCATATCCATTTTGTTCGCCACGACGACTTGTGGACGTTCGAGAAGTCGTAAGTTGTACGACTCAAGCTCACGGTTGATTGTCGTGTAGTCTTCGAACGGGTCGCGTCCTTCCATTCCACTCATATCAATCATGTGAACGATGACTTTCGTCCGTTCGATATGACGAAGGAATTGGTGACCGAGACCGACGCCTTGGCTAGCACCTTCGATGAGACCTGGAAGGTCGGCCATGACGAAGCTACGGTCGTCCGCTGTCTTGACGACACCGAGGTTCGGTGTGATCGTTGTGAAGTGGTACGCCCCGATTTTCGGACGTGCCGAAGAAACGACCGACAGCAATGTTGATTTCCCGACAGACGGGAAACCGACGAGTCCGACGTCTGCGAGGAGTTTCAATTCAAGACGCAATTCGCGCTCTTGACCTGGTTCACCGTTCTCCGCGATTTCTGGAGCCGGGTTGGCTGGTGTCGCGAAACGACAGTTCCCACGTCCACCACGTCCACCTTTAGCGATCGTCGCTTGTTGTCCGTGCTCAGTCAAGTCGGCGATGACTGTATCCGTCTCTGCGTCGAATACGATTGTGCCAGGTGGGACTTTGACGATGAGCGGCTTCGCTTTACGTCCGTGCATCCCTTTTGACATTCCTTTTTCGCCATCATGGGCGATAAACTTCTTCGAATAACGGAAATCAACGAGTGTGCGCAATCCTTCTTCTACTTCGAAGACGACGTCTCCACCGTGACCACCGTCACCACCTGCAGGTCCACCATCTGGGACATACTTTTCGCGACGGAAGGCAACCATCCCTTTTCCGCCGTCTCCAGCTTTTACAAAAATATTAACCTGATCGACAAACATTTATTTCCCCTCCTTTATGTGAAACGTAGTCATCTCTACGTTCTGTTCGTACACATCGGCTGACGTGAGCACGTCTTCCGGGACTTCTCCCGTGACGCGAACCATCAGTCCGTCCGTGAACGTCACATGAATCGGCCCGTCCGTGTCTTTCAACAAGCGGACAAGCATCTCTGCCACTCGCGCATCATCGATGGCGAGTTGGTCGGTCGAAATCGTATACGTCATCCGTCCTTCCCAATTCGCTTGAATCACGACAAGGCTTGTCTGTGGCACGTTCAACCGAACGAGCGCACTCTCCTCGTCGGCCTGTTTCCGATAGCGTTCGTAAAGTTCCTCGAGCTTAGTCGGATCGAGTGCCGCATAGAGCGAGATCAATTGAAGCCGATTCATCCATTCGTGACGGACGGTCGATAAAAGCTCGAGTGTCTGTTCTGAATCCATTTGATCCTCTCCTAGAAAAAAAGACTCTAACCAAAAAAGTGGCTAGAGTCTTCTGCGTCGTTCAACTTACGCGACTGGGTAAACGCTCACTTGTTTCTTGTCGCGACCAAGACGCTCATAGCGTACTACGCCGTCAACTTTCGCAAACAAAGTGTCGTCGCCACCACGGCCAACGTTTTCACCTGGGTGAATCTTTGTACCGCGTTGGCGGTAAAGGATTGATCCAGCTGAAACTGTTTGTCCGTCAGCGCGTTTTGCACCGAGACGTTTCGAAATTGAGTCACGACCGTTTTTAGTCGAACCAACTCCCTTTTTCGAAGCGAAGAACTGAAGGTTCAATTGTAACATGAGGTCCACCTCCTATTGTTCAATTTGGATATATTCACCGTAGCTTCGGGCGACCGTGTCTAACTGCACGAGCATCCCTTCTAATAACAGTTGGGTGCGTTCCATATCCTGCGGTGATAAGTCAGGATACGTCTCGACATAAAAGTAACCACCCTCTGTTTGATCTGCCATTTCTACAAGAAGCGATTGACCCGCAAGCGTTTCGACGGCGTTATAGGCACCAAATATGATGGCTGAAACACCGGCGCACACCAAGTCAGAACCAGGTTCTGCAAAATTGGCATGACCAGTCACTTCGACGGAGCGAATCGAGTTCGCCTCGTCTCGTCTTACCTTGACCCGAATCATAGCTTACGCTTCGATTTTCTCGATGCGAACTTTCGTGTAAGGCTGACGGTGACCTTGCTTACGACGGTAGTTTTTCTTAGCTTTCATTTTGAAGACAGTGATCTTCTTAGCGCGGCCGTGTTTTACCACAGTACCGACAACTTTAGCGCCTTCTACGAGTGGAGCGCCGACTTTAACATCGTCACCACCAACGAAAAGAACCTCACCGAATTCTACAGTACCTTCGACATCAGCATCGAGTTTTTCGATGTAGATCTCTTGACCTGCTTCAACTTTGATTTGCTTACCACCAGTTTTGATGATTGCGTACATATACGTGCACCTCCTTGTTAAACTCAGACTCGCCATCCTGGGCAGGGCAAATACCTTTAAAACCCGTTCTGTGCGGTTGTAGCCATTTGGGTGCTTCCAAACGAACTAACGTTATAGATAATACCACTCTCAATTATTCATTGTCAACGGCGAGATAAGAAATTCTGACATTCTGCGGACGTCCCGTAAAAGGCGAACTCCGGCTCTCCTTCGACGAGGTGTACGTCGATGTCAAATTCATGCCAGGAAGCGGCATGCCACTTTTTCGGTAGTGCGAGCACGACCGCCTCGTATTGCTCGCTAAGGTCAAGGAGTGCGCGTTCAAACTGCGAGAAGACAGCCAGTTTCGATGGCTTGCCTCCATATGTCATCCGGTCTTGGATCGAGCGTCCGGTCCGTTCCCGTGACAATTCGAATAAGCCCATCCGTGTGAATCCGTACACTTCGACGCGTCGCGGGTCACGTGCCCCGAGCTCTTTCATTTTCTTGAGAAGTCGGGTCTGGCCTTCTTTCGATCCGCGTAAAAAGTCGATGACGATCATGCCGCCGATGTTACGTAAGCGCATCTGTTCCATGATCGTATAGAGCGCCGCTTCATTGATTGTATCGGCTGCGCGTCCTTTATCTTTGACGGCGACGTTCTTCCCACTGTTGACGTCGATGACAGTCATCGTCTCGACTTGTTCGATCAAGACGAACGCCCCGCCATCTAACCAGACGGCACGACTCTCGAGCTTTTCAATCGCCTCGTCAAGACGTTTCGCCTCTGGGATTCGACCTTTGCCGATGTGGCGTTTCACGGGAACGTCCAAGCGTTCGATACGCGTCTGTCCTTCTTTGTCGTTCAAGAGGACCGACTCGACCGCATGACGCCGTACGAAATGTTCACAAAGTAGTTCGTCTTGTCCGTATCGCTGTTCGATTACAGCTTTCGCACGATCTCGGAGCAGGTCGAGTTCTTCTTGTAAGGCGTCTGGCGCCATTTGTCCGGCCTCCGTCCGAAACAGGACCCCCTCCTCTTCTGTAAGGGCAACCGACTTCGAGAGGCGGTCCTGCGTGACGAGGTCGAGCTTGCGACTGAACAGTTTCCGACGACCGTACGGGAAGTAGACGAGGTAACGTCCACCGAACCGAATGTTTTCGGTTACTTTATGATGCTTGCCGTTGATGCCTTCTTTCGTCACTTGCACGAGTCGTTTTTCCCCGACGACCGCCGCTTGTCCGATGGCCGGCACGTCCGGATACGAGATCAGTGCGCGAAGCGTCTCCGCAATCGGTAAAAAGAACGTCGTCTCCCCGTCCGTCAAAAATGCCGCGCCGAGTGACGGGTGGATCCGTTCAATCGCAGCCTCGACGATTGTACCGACCGATAATTGGTCGACGAAGCGTTCTTCGACCTCGAGTAACCGTTCCCCGTCCACGAGCATCGCCCGTTCAATGGAAGGTGTTCGTTCGTAGATTAACTTCATGTGCACCTCTCCTTTCGACAGAAAAAGGCAACTTTCGTTGCCTTTACGCTTTTTTCATTCCAAATTTCATCATGAGTCGTGCCCAGAAGCCGACCGGCGCCGTCTCTGTCTGAATCGACATGAGCGGGACCGATTCGCCGAGGATGCGACGTGTGATGTTGCGGTACGCTTGTCCGGCATTGTTGTCCGGGTTCATCGTGACCGGCACCCCGCGGTTCGCAGCGGCAATGACTTCCTCATCATCGATGACGACGCCAAGGAGATCGATCGACAAGATGCGCATGATGTCATCGATATCGAGCATATCACCCGATTCGACGAGGTGGTTCTTCACCCGGTTGACGACGAGTTTCGGTGCTTCGATATGACTCGCTTGCTCAAGCATCCCGATGATGCGGTCCGCGTCTTGAACGGCGGCCTTCTCAGGCGTCGTGACGACAATCGCCTCGTCCGCTCCAGCAATCGCGTTCATGAACCCTTGCTCGATTCCTGCAGGACAGTCGATCAAGACGAAATCATATTCCGTCTTCAACTGGTCGACAATTTCTTTCACTTGCTCAGGATTGACCGACGTCTTGTCTTTCGACTGTGCGGCCGGAAGTAAGTACATCTCCTCGAACCGTTTGTCGCGAACGAGCGCCTGATTCAACTTACATTGTCCCGTGATGACATCGACGAGGTTATAAATGCTCCGGTTGTCGAGTCCGAGAATGATATCGAGGTTACGCAACCCGATATCCGTATCGACGAGACAGACCGAGTGTCCAGACAAGGCGAGCCCCGTCCCGATGTTGGCGGTCGTCGTCGTTTTCCCGACGCCCCCTTTTCCTGATGTCACGACGATGGCTCTGCCGTTTTTCACTTCTTTTTCTGTATGTACAGGCTCCACTACTTGCTCCATTCCACTCACCCTCTCTGTAATTCCATTGCATATGCGTCCTTCAGACCGGTCATGACGTGGCGGAGACGTGTCATCTCAATCCCGTCATTCGTCTGATACGCACAACCCATCTCAATCTCAGGAAGTTCTTCCTCATCGTCGGACGTGAGAACATGTTCGCCGATTGCCAAAAACTTCGGATGGAGGAGGCTCGCGGTAATGACCGCTTCTTCCCATCCTTCGACACCCGCACGCACATTTCCTCGTATCGTGCCCAAACAATAAATACTTCCTGTCGCCCGGACCTCAGAACCAGGGTTGATGTCCCCAATCACAAGCACCGAGCCATCAAACGCGAGGACCTGTCCACTGCGAATCGTCCCACTATGATAGTGGAACGTCTTTCTGCCGTACGTCGCTTTCGCTTCTTCCGTCAACATGACATCGCTCGACAAGTCTTCAATATAAAAAACGCCATGACGAGCGACGACCTCACGAATTTGACGTGTCAGCTCCTCGTCAAGATAACGAGTTCCCGCGTGCAACTTCAGGGCAATCTTACCGGACGGCGGCTCCATTTCTTGTAATGTCGCTTCAAAGTCCGTAAGCACCTCGTCGATGCCACTCTTCGGATTGAAGTGAATGGCAATTCCGTTGCGATGTCCTTTAATCGTAATGTGTCGTTTACGCTCCATCATGGCTACCCTCTTTTCACAACAGGTCGGATCGCCACGTACCGCATCATCGGATAATAAAGAATCACGATGGCGATGGCATTGACGAGCACGGTCCCTGGAATCTGTTCAATCAATAGTGTTTGAATCGTCATCAACGTCCCACCGATTGCTGCCATGATCCCGTATATCGCAACTGTGAATACGACAATCATGAACGTAAAGGTGATGGTGACGGAGAAGAAGTTCTCACCTATATATTTTAACACGAAGCTGGCTAAGAGAGGAATGAGTGAAAAAGTAAATACATAAATTCCGAGCAAGTCGGTGTAGACGATATCATACAGCAACCCGAATACAAGACCGAACCCGAGCGCCGTCTCCCATCGACCATACAGACTGACGAACATCAGCCCGATTAGCGTTAATAAAAGATACGGCGTGGCATAGTGCCACGAGAAAATCGATGCCCATGTTCCTTCAATAAGAAAAAGGAGGAACAGGGCGATGAACACTTTCATGTTACTCACCCGCTGCTCCTCCTTCCTCGGGACCCGTTAGAAACGGTTCGTCTAGTGTCCGATCAATCACGTACATTTGTGAGAACTCATTGAAGTCGGCCTCCGGTTTGATCCGGGCGACTTGAGAGACGCCATATTCGTCCGTCTCGATCGACTCGATCGTACCGATGACGAGTCCGGCCGGGTAACGTCCCCCGAGTCCAGAGGTCGATACGATTTCTCCTTCTTTCAGCTTGACGCTATTCGATACTTTCGTGAAGAACAACTCGTTCGTCTCCGTATCGAAGCCGTCAATCGTCCCATACGTCGCTTTGCCGTCCGCATCTTTGACGACAGCCGAGACGTTGTTCGTCCGGTTGTTGTCGCTGAGCAGTTGCACTTGTGACGTATAGGCGCTCGTTTGAATGACACGACCGACCATCCCGCTCGCCGCGGTCACGGCCATGCCCTTCTCAACGCCGCTTTCAGAACCGACGTTGATGGTGACGTAGCGTTGCCAATCGTTCGGTGTCCGACCGATGACCTCCGCCGGAATGAGGTCGAAGTCGCGTAACGACTCGTCTTTCGCTTCGACCATTTTCCGAAGCTCCTCATTCTCACGGCGTAAATCATCCGCCTCAACCGATACCTCGGCGTACTTCGCCAAATGTTCTTTCAGTTGACGGTTCTCTTCGTAGATGTCGCGGACGTCCGAGATGGACGAGACGGTCGAGTCCATCCATCCGATTGGTACCGCGAACACTCGCTGGAACGTGCCGACCACATCACGCGTGACGTCTTGGTACCAGGCTGATTCCGATCGTCCTCGAATCGAAACCCCTAAAATGACGAAAAACAAGATCAGTACAATTAGCGTGATGATGAGCTTTTTATTACGTACGAATCGGCTCATCGTGTCTCACCTCTCATCGACGTGACGAGATGCCTGATTTCGAACGGAGGACGTCCATCATTTCAAGAGATTTTCCTGTACCGACTGCTACACAGTCGAGTGGCTCATCCGCAACGAGTGTCGGGATGTGCGTCTCGTCTGAGATGACGTCGTCCAAGTTTTTGAGGAGCGCGCCGCCGCCTGTCAAGACGATTCCACGGTCCATCACGTCAGCCGCGAGTTCTGGTGGTGTTTGTTCGAGCGTCTGCTTGACACCTGCCAAGATCGCTTCGACTGTATCCGAGAGTGCTTCGCATACTTCTGTAGACGACACTTCGATTTGTTTCGGAAGTCCTGTCACGAGGTCGCGACCACGGATTTCCATCTTCTCCGCCTCGTTCGATGCGTCGATGCGCGCCGAACCGACTTCCATTTTGAGCGTCTCGGCCGTACGTTCCCCGATCATGAGATTGTACTTGTTTTTGATGTAACGAATAATGGCGTCATCCATTTCGTCACCACCGACACGAATCGATTGGCTTGTCACGATGCCGCCGAGTGAGATCACTGCGACTTCGGTCGTACCGCCACCGATATCTACGACCATCGAGCCTGTCGGTTCCCAAACCGGGAGACCTGCGCCGATTGCTGCCGCGAACGGTTCTTCGATAGTATAAGCTTCACGAGCGCCTGCTTGTTTTGCCGCGTCTTCAACAGCGCGTTTTTCAACAGACGTGATGCCACTTGGCACGCAAATCATGACGTTCGTCTTCGATGAGAACAAACCGCCTTTTGATTTTTGAGCTTGCTCCATGAAGTATTTGATCATCGTTGCTGTCGTTTCAAAGTCAGCGATAACGCCGTCTTTCATCGGACGACGAGCAGAGACGTTCCCTGGTGTACGTCCAATCATATCTTTGGCCTGGTTACCAACGGCCTCAATTCTACCTGTATCTGTGCGGAACGCCACAACGGACGGTTCACGAACAACAATTCCTTGACCCTTTACGTAAACGAGCGTGTTAGCCGTTCCAAGGTCGATTCCGATTTCTCGGTTAAAACTACGAAACATAGGTGTTGCTCCTCTCTTCGTTACACTATTTTTTATTATAACGGAAAAATCATGTTTGAAAACGTTCATTCGATTACAGGTTATTTACAATAACCGCATCTCAGTCCTGTCTCACCGTCTACTAGTTTGCCTTCTTTTGAGGAAAAAGGCAAATCAAAAAAGCAGACGCGAGTGGGCGTCTGCCTAAGAGAGAACGGTTACAAACCAGGTTGGAGCGGAAGTAGTAACATCGCGCCGTAAAAGAAGACTGAGAAGATGAGTACCGGTCGAAAGAAGCGGGACGGCTTCAAGCGCGTCGCTCCGGCTAAAAAGCTCGTCGTCGTCATGACGAATATGTAGATGCCGACGTACATGAGAAGTAAGCGGACGAGTATCGTCCAGATGCCGAGTTGGTCGAGTTCGTTGAATGCGAGCACAATCAGACCAAGATAGGCAATGAGTGAGAGAATCCCAACTCCGACGCCGACGAGCGGAGAGACACGATCGAGCCAGTGGTCCTCGTCGAACCGAAGGAATAGCGCTGTACTCACAAATATAAATAAGACGAATAGGACGAGCGAGAAGATGGTTGTGTCTAGATGGACGTAACTCACGAGGAGCGAGACGCCGAGCATTAACAACCAGATGATTTTTTCCATGTTGAACACCTCACTTAATATCTTACCAAAGTCTCTGATTCAATTGGAGGAAATTGTATATTCCTTTTTCTTAGTCATAGTTTCTTTAATGTATGCAAGGTATTTTGTTGCAAGGAAACGTGGAGATTGTCTTCGTTTAACTGGACTTATAGCCATCGCTTTTCATTCGTTCGTTTGACGATTTTGATCCTTGTCATTGACGCCATAAAAAACCATTGATAGACCTATAATCAAACAAATTAGACCCCCAAGCCCTGTTGTTATGATTGACGACTGTTCAGGATAAAATTCTTTACTTAGACTCAGGAATATAAAAAATATCCATCCTACAAGATTAATCTTATGTCTTTTTGACAATCCAGCTCCTCCTCTTCAATTAAAGGATTCATAACTATTATTCAATCATTGTCTTGACCATATTTTCTACCTGATATTTCTTTTTAAGAGGTTAGTTATACCTGTTTCCTAAACTGTTTAAATTTTATACACGGCACCATTTCCGATAGCGATTGATTATGATTAAAAGAAATAAAAAAAGCAGACATCACAATGCCTGCTCCCCACTTCTCACCCATTCATATATCCTCGCTGCTTCATGCTGACGTAATGGTCTTCCCCAATGATGACGTGATCGAGACAGGCGATGCCGACGATGTTCCCTGCTTCGACCAACCGTTCGGACACTTCGATATCTTCCCGACTCGGCGTCGCGTCCCCACTCGGATGATTATGCACGGCGATAAAGCACGCAGCAGACAGTTTGAGCGCTTCACGGAACACGTCGCGCGGATGCACGATCGATGAATTGAGCCCACCGACGAAGAGCGTCTTCCGAGCGATGAGTTGATTTTTCGTGTTGAGGTACAGACAAACGAAATGCTCCTGATTCAGTAGCCTCAACTCATCTCGCAACAGCTCATATGCATCTTGGGGCGATCGAATCGTCGGCATACTCGCTTTCGGCTCTTCGACGTATCGAATCCCAATCGTGAATGCGGCCAGGAGTTGCTCTGCTTTCTTCTTCGTCATTCCTTCGATTTTGCACAAGTCTTGGACAGACGCCTGTGACAGCGCCCGTAACGTCGGATACACATCCGAGATGCGGCGTGCCGTCTCCATCGGGTCCGGTCCCCGTCCTCCGATTTGAAGCAATCTCGCGATGGCGGTCTCTACACTACGGTCAATCACCATGGTCATTCCTTCACCTACTTTCAAGGCATTCACAGGAAGCGAGGCTTCACCCCATGCCGGTCGAGCGTCTTGACGAGCGGATGGATCGGTAAACCGACGACGTTATAAAAATCACCTTCGATTTTCTCAACGAAAAGACCACCCGACCCTTGGATGCCATATGCTCCCGCCTTGTCGTACGGTTCTGTGGAATCAAGGTAATCTTTCATCCAACTCTCCGGAATCACGTCGAATGTCACATGCGTCGTCGTGACAAACAAGTCCTGCGTCGCACCGATGATGCTCACGCCTGTGAGCACTTCATGGGTCGAGCCGGACAAGCGTTCGAGCATCCGTTTCGCATCCTCACGATCCGCTGGCTTCTCCAGGATGACTCCGTCTAAGACGACGACCGTATCCGCACCAATCACGATAGCATCTCGATGATCCCGCGCCACATCCATCGCTTTCTCACGAGCGAGACGGGCAACGTAATCGCTCGGGGACTCCTTGCCGTCCGTTCCTTCCGTCACGTTCGATGGGATGACCTCATGCTCGATTCCCGCTTTACGCAGTAACTCCGTACGTCGTGGTGACATCGAGGCGAGAATGACACGCTTCTGTGTTGAATTCATTGTATCGACTCCTTCTCTTCTTCTAAAATGGGCTTCCTTGCCGTTTCATACTTCTCTGTTGATTGTAGGCAACACGGGTCGTAAACACAATCACTCGGGTCGAAAAAAACGCCCCTTCAATTTCTGAAGGGACGTGTCGATTCATGGTGTCGTATAGTCGTAAACCGGGATATCCTTCTGTTCGAAGGCCGGTTCCGGGATGTAACGATCTGGAACGAGTTGATCGAGGTCCGGGCGATAGAAGGCATCCAGCTCGACCGTAAAATCAAGCGCCTGTACTTCTTCGACCGTATTTGGTCCTGTCTCGGCTGGTCCCGTGAATTGAATCGTCCGCAACACATGGATGCGGTTCATCGACTCAATCGATTCTAAGAACGAGACGAGGGCATCATACGTCTCAGCCTGAAGGGTCACGGTCGAACGAATTGTCGAGGCGTTGACCGGTGCGACGTCCGTCGGTTCAGCCGGTTCATTCGTCTCACTGACGTCGGCCGGATTGAACGGTTCGACTGTCTCAGGTACCTCTGACTCGGCCACCAAGGAGTCCGCGAAGGCGATGCTTGTCACATCGACGCCAGCTAATAAGCTTGCCTGTGACAATGCCTCGACGACCGTATCGAGTGCAGGTGCCGTCGGAACGCGCGTCTGGAGCGTTTGTGAGTCTGCCACGTCAACGGCTTTCCCTGCCTGACGCAACAGTTCAAGCTTCGTCCGTTCGAGCGAGAGGTCTCGCTCGAGCGCTTCGACTTCTCCTTGTTTGATGAAATACGTATAGCCGAAGTAAGTCGGTGCTACGATGGCTGCGAGGAGGCAAATCGCAAATAACGCATAAATTGTCGAACGTTTCATTGACTCACCACCTCCGCATCTGCTTCCTCTTCTTCAGTCAATTCTTCCTCCACGTCTTGGAACATGAACGTGAACTCTCCGATGTAGCGTGGAAGCGGGTCTTCTTCGAATGAATTTTCCTCTTCCTCTTCTGCCGACTTCAATTCGGTCGTTACGCCGAGAAGCTTCACGTCAAGGAAGCGTTCATCTGTCATGAGCGAACGTTGGAAGGCGTTCAAATCTTCAAGCGTCTCAAATTGTGTCCGCACGCTCATAATCGATCCGTCCGCGTAGTTATACGTCAACACGTAACCCGTCGGAGGCAATTGTTCGGTCAGCGCCCGAAGTGCCGGCACCGCATCTTTCTCCATGTCCGTCAACGCCGTCACGGTCTGGTCGAGCGAGAGCACTTGTTGTGCTTTCGAGTTCACTTGTTCCGTTTGATAGATTTCAACAAGTTGGAGTTCCTCTTCAATACGTGCTTGTTCTGCTTCCAATTGCCCTACCTCATAGTAAAGGTAACCGGCAGCGCCTCCTCCGAGGAGAAGTGCGACAAGTCCCGTCACGATTGGCCAACGGAGCGTCACATCGGTCGAGTTGATAAAGTTCGTATCCTGGTCACGTTGAAGGGTCGCCATTCCGAGTAAAGGAAGCATCTGATGCGATAGCGGTGTCCCATGGGCAATCGCGAGCGGTTGCTCGACCCGTGTGACGGAGACGAGGGACTCGGATTGAATCATGTGAACAAGATCGTCTACTTCAGGAACCGTTCCCGAGACGTATAAGTGGTCAATCGCTCGACCATCCGTCCGTAGCGAGTAACGATAGAAATCAAGGAAACGGGCGAGTTCGTTCAACCAGTCATCCATCTGGTTCGCTTTCATCTCATCCGTTCCGTTGTATGTATACGTCACGACTCCGTCTTTCGTCCCGACTTGGTACGGAAGGTCTGACTCGATGGAACGAATGAAGCGAATCTGTCCTTCTTCTAACACCAACAATTGATGCGAGAATGGTGTCACGTGCCAGATGAGCGTCGACTGGAGCGAATCGATGTCTGATAAACGCATGACGCCGTTTGCGACTGCGACGGAGCGTGGCGTGATTTTCTTCAACGCGAGACCACGTTTTTTCATGTACGAGCGGAGCGACTTCGTCAGTTCAATCGATACAGCATGAAGCATGACGTCCGTCTTGACCCCGTCTTCACCTAACACTTCATAATCGAACGACACGTCGTCGAACGGTAAGATGATGGAACTACCGATTTCCATGAATAAGTAGCCACGAATCTCATCCTTCGGAATCGTAGAAGGAATCTCGACTTTCCGTGACAACACTTCTGTCTCATCCAATGCGACCGCACACGTCATACCGCGACGGACTTTTAATTTGCGACAGAGTTCGTCGAAGGCGAGACTGAACGTGGTCTCGTCTAAGATTCTCCCTTCTCCGTACGCGTCTTTCGCCAACTGAACCGAGGCGCTTCGCTTGAACACACCTTGTTTGATGACGGCACCGTGGATGCTGAGTGCATCAAACGAAAAATAGGTGACCGTCCCTTTCTCTATCCCACGACTCATGATCGTTTTCCCCCTACATCAACTCAAAATACCAATCAAAAAAGCTTTCACTAAACCAAAACGTCAACATCGTCCCAAGCGCGATCGATGGCACGAACGGAATCGGTTGTTTTCGTCCAATTTTTTTTGAAGCAATCAAACCCACTCCGACAACCGCACCGATCAAGCTCGACAAGAACAAAGCGACGAGTACATCACGAGGACCGAGCACGAGACCAATCATAGTAAACAATTTGACGTCCCCTGCCCCAAGTCCCCCTTTTGAGACGAAAAAGACGGTCGCTAAAAGAGAAAATCCGAGGAGCGCACCAGCAAGCGGTGACCACCACGTGGCACCTGTGGCGTATGTAAGGACGAGTAAGATCGGTGCCGTGATCCGCAAGATGACGTTCGGCACGAGCATCGTCGATAAATCAGATACGGCGAGCGCCAACAACGTCGATAAGAAGGCGAACGCGAGAAGCGTCGTCATACTAAATCCGTAAAGTGTATAGCTATAGCCATATCCGATGGCTCCGAGCAATTCAAAGATCGGATACGTCGGCGCGATCCGCTCGCCACACCCACGGCATCTCCCTCTGAGAGCGAGATAGCCGAGAATCGGAATGAGTTCCCACGGTGACAATTCGTGACCGCAAGACGGACAATGTGAGCGCGGTGTCACGATAGATTGTTGACGTGGCACGCGGAGCCCGACGACGTTCGTGAACGACGTGATAACCGCCCCGAGGACGATGCTATATAAGAATCCAATCAATTCGATCAAGGGAGGATCCTCCTTTTGTCAGTATATGCCAAAAACAGAAAACCGGCTAGGCTGAGCGAGTGCCCAGCGCCAGCCGGAAGAATTATAAAATACTAGATTATTTTCAAATTCATTAAGGAGTTGGTTTTGGGGCTTTAGTCTCGCTTTCGAGTGTACCTTTGTCAAGCATATCTTCTGGAGTAGCTGCGAAACTATAGTCATCTTCATCACTAGTAAGTGTGACAGCGTAAGTATACTTACCTGATACATTTTTAATTACAACTGACGCGGCCTTGTATTCAGCATTATCAGCAAACGGATCTTGTAAATTGTCGACATAAGTCGTTCCATCAGCTTCACCTGAATCGACAGTTCCTTTAAATTTCATTGTTGTCGAATCACTAACAGGATTCGATGCTGTATACAACTTCGCCGCACTCACCATCTGCTTCGCATCGGCGACCATTGCATCCTTCTTCGAGTTCTCGATAATCCCACCAATCGCAACGACCGCGATGGCTGCGATAATTCCTAAAATAACAACGACGACGAGCAACTCGACGAGTGTGAGTCCACGCTCATCTTTTAATTGTTTGGCATCTTGCCAAATCATTTTTAACTTTTCTACCATGATTCATTCTCCCCTTTTGTGTGATGTGCTGCATGTAAACTAGATTTATTACGAAAGACCTAAACTAGAAGTAGAACAATTTTACTATACCTTCTAAATATAGTATTGAAAAGGTATATTTTCAAAAGTTTGCATATTTCGATTATTGATTTTGAATATCGCCATAGATTTGGAACATCGGAACGACAATCGAAATGACGATCACCCCAACGACACTCGCTAAGACAACGATGAGAAGTGGCTCGATAATCGACTTGAGTCGGTCCGTCGTCGTCTCGACCTCTGTCTCATAAAACTCGGCGACTTCGTTTAACATCGAATCTAAATCTCCACTCTCTTCCCCGACCGCAATCATTTGCGTCATGAGTGGCGGGAAGTTCGAGTTGCGCATGAGCGGTTCATGGAGCGGGATCCCTTGTGCCATCATTTCCCGTGCTTCCGTCAATCCTTTTCGGATGACGCGGTTCGACACGATGCGTTCTGTAATCTCGATGGCTGTCAAAATCGGGACAGCCGCCTGTAACAGAACGGCCAAGCTTCGTGTCAGTAGCGCGATTTGCGATTTCGTCACAATCGGCCCAAAAATCGGCATCTTGAGCAACAACCGGTCGATGACGAATCGTTCCCGATCCCGCTTCAACATCCAGGTGAACACGAGTACGCCGAGTATAGCGATGGCGAGTAAGAGCCACCAGAACGCTGCGATAAAATCTGATACCGCGACGACGATTCTCGTGATGAGCGGAAGCTCACCACCGAGTTGACCGAAGATGCTTGCGAACGTCGGAACGACGTTCACCATCAAGAAGGCGACAACGCCAATGGCGACAATCGAAACGACCAACGGATACGTAAGGGCAGAGATGACTTTCCGCTTCACATCATACTGTTTCTGGAGTTGGAGCCCAATCTGGTCGAGCGCCTCCTCCAAGTTCCCGCTCGTCTCCCCGGCAAGTGCCATCGAACTGAAGAAGTTCGAAAAGACGCGTGGATGCTTTTTGATCGCCTCGGAATAGGCAATCCCTTCTTTCAAATCGTCCTCGACTTGACTAAGCGTCTTCTTCAAGACTTTTGATTCGGTCTGTACCCGCAAGATCGACGTCGCGCGGACGATCGGCACCCCCGCCCGGATGAGCGTCGCGAACTGTCTGACATACATAATCAGATGTTCGATCTTGACGCGTTCCGGCAGGATATTGACCTCTTTGTTTAGTCCGGTCGACTCAAGTTCGGACAAGTCCGTCACGAGAATCGATTCTTGGCGTAACTTATCTTTTGCCTCCCGAAGCGAGACGGCCGTGATGCGACCTTTCTTGCGCTTCCCGTTCAGGAGCTTTCCTTCATACTGAAATATCGCCATCACTCATCACCTCATCTCTTCTGTCGGGACGGCGTTCGGATTGATGATTCCTTGCCGTACAAGCTGTTCAATCGCGGCATCCATCGACTGCATGCCATGCTGGCGACTCGTCTGGATGACGGTCGGAAGCTGGA
Organism: Exiguobacterium sp. CH10; assembly: GCF_018617635.1. Classification (NCBI taxonomy): domain Bacteria; kingdom Bacillati; phylum Bacillota; class Bacilli; order Caryophanales; genus Exiguobacterium; species Exiguobacterium sp. CH10. The sequence goes on along the minus strand of NZ_JACSKO010000002.1, from coordinate 243,472 downwards.
ACTCTTTTTCGTTTCGAATCAAGTTGGCGACCGCTGGGTTTCCTAACATGATCTCCATCGCAGCGACACGGCCTTTCGGCACGTCAATCCGTGGGAACAATCGTTGACTGACGACGCCGAGCAAGACGTTCGCGAGCTGCGTCCGGATTTGGTCTTGCTGCTCCGCCGGAAACGCATCGATGATTCGGCTCACAGTCGACATCGCACTCGACGTGTGGAGCGTCGCCATGACAAGATGCCCCGTCTCAGCTGCTGTCATCGCCGTCGAAATCGTTTCTAAGTCACGCATCTCCCCAAGCAAAATGACGTCCGGGTCTTGTCGTAAAGCGGCTCGTAGACCGCTCACGAACTTCATGACGTCCGAGCCGATTTCACGTTGGTCGACGATGCTTTGATCATGTGAATGTAAATACTCGATCGGATCTTCTAACGTGATGATTCGCTTCCGTTGCGTCCGGTTGATCTCGTGAATCATCGCCGCAAGTGTCGTCGATTTCCCAGAACCGGTCGGCCCCGTCACGAGGATAAGACCATGCGGTTTTTCAATCAATCGCTTCAATACCGTTGGCAAGTTGAGTTCATTTAATGTCGGGATTTCCCCGGAAATCGAACGGAATGCGATCGCAATCGTTCCCCGTTGATAGTAGGCGTTGACACGGAAGCGTGAGACACGCGGCACCCCGAACGAGAAGTCGAGATCACGCTCATGTTCGAGGCGTTCCCGCATGTCTTCCGTCATAATTTCTTTTAAGTATCCTTCAAGATGTTGAGGCAACACTTTCTCCTCGCCCATCGTGATCAGACTCCCATCCACCCGAATGATTGGTGGAGAACCCGCCGTCAAATGAATGTCTGATGCGCGTCGCTCGACCGCATTCGTCAAGATGACTTCAATCGATTGATTAATCATAAGCACTCTCCGTAATGACCGTTCGTAATATTTCTTCCGTCGTCGTCAATCCGGCTGCGACTTTTTCTAGCCCGTCAGCCAATAAGAACGTCGCCCCTTGTGACTTCGCATATTCCACCATCTCGGACTCGGTCGCCTGGTTCATGATCATCCGTCGTAATCCTTCGTTGATTGGAATTACTTCATGGATGGCAAGACGCCCACGGTATCCTGTCGAGTTGCACGAAGAACATCCTTTCCCACGAACAATTCGGTCGATGTGAATGCCTTCTGTTTCGAATAGGCGTTGCTCACTTTTCGAGACCGGCTCTGCCTGACCACAGTCACGACAGACGCGTCGTACGAGACGTTGCGCGACGAGCCCGGTCGTCGAAGCGGCGACGAGGAACGGTTCGACCCCCATATCGACGAGACGGGTGATGGAACTGATGGCCGAGTTAGTATGTAGTGTCGATAGGACGAGGTGGCCCGTAAGTGAGGCCCGAATGGCAATCTCGGCTGTTTCGGTGTCACGAATCTCCCCGACCATGACGATGTTCGGGTCTTGTCGTAAAATCGAACGAAGACCGGATGCGAACGTCAAACCGACTTTTGAGTTGACCTGAACTTGGTTGATGCCATCTAGCTGATACTCGACCGGGTCTTCTACCGTGATGATGTTTTTCGTCTCGTCATTCAACTCTACTAGTGAGGCATAGAGAGTCGACGACTTCCCTGAACCGGTCGGACCGGTGATGAGAATAATGCCGTTTGGACGTTTGAGCATCTCGCGATATGCTTGCTCGTTACGTTCCCCAAATCCTAGTTTCGTCAAATCTGTCAGCCCTTGCGACGAGTCGAGCACTCGAATGACAATCTTCTCCCCGTACATCGTCGGAAGCGTCGACACACGGAAGTCATAGGCGCGATTGCGTAACGTATATTTGATTCGTCCGTCTTGCGGTAAGCGACTTTCCGTGATGTCGAGGTTACTCATGACTTTAAGGCGCGTCAGCATCACGCTCTGTATCTTTTTCGGATAAATTGTTTCCGTACGCAAATCTCCGTCGATCCGAAAGCGGACGTGAAGTTGTTTCTCATGCGGATCGAAATGGATATCTGAAGCTCGTTGATCGATTGCACTCAGGAAGATTTGGTTCACGAGACGAATGATCGGGGCATCGTCCCGATTCATCGTTTCTTGTTGATCCATCTCCGGTGCATCTTCTTTTAAAATCTCGACGAGCGAATGATCCATCTCATAATAACGACTGATTGTCTTCCGAATCTGTTCACGTGTCGAAATACCAATCTCAATATTCATCCCGGTCTGCAGACGGACATCATCGATCGCAATCAAATCGAGCGGGTCGGCCGTTGCGATATGAAGCGTGTTTCCGATTAACTGATATGGCATGACGTCATGTTTTTGTGCCAATGCTTTCGGCACGAGCTTCGTGACCGTCACGTTGATATCCTGAGCATACAGCTCGATAATCGGCACATGCAGTTGTTCATGAATCATTTGAATCAATTGCGTTTCGGTAATGTGGTTCAACCGAATGAGTGTATCCCCCAGTTTTTCACCGGGGCGTTTTTGTTCGAGCGCTTCATCGAGCTGACTCGTCGTAATGAGTCCGGCCTCGATGAGCATCTCGCCGAGTCTTCGTTTCGTTCGTCTCACGTTACTTCACCATCCTTTGAGGAGCCTCCTCTTGCTCGACTTCCCTCTCTTCGACGAAAGTACTAGCCGTCACTCCACCAATCAATATGACAACGAGTAGGAACCATGCCCACCAGGCTTGCGTCAACGACTCCGTCACCATGTAGTAAATTCCTGCTGAAAGAAGTGCTGTCCATACACTGATGAGTAATTTCGTTTCACGCTTTTTCATTGATGGGACAGACAAGGCGAACAACGTCAATGTCGCCAATACCCAAAAACCAAGTAAAATCATATAACCAATCATCCGACTGCCTCCTGATCTGCAGGGTCTTCTTCAAATACGGGTAGTTCTTCAAAGTTGTCATCTACTTCATCGTCAAAAGTCGGGTCTTCTTCCACCTCTTCATCCGGGAATGTTGGAATGACCGGTTCGACCGGTTCAGGTGGTGGAAGTGGTACCGAGCTCTTCGTCACGATTTCTGGTGTCGGGGCATAAAAATCAAAGCCGAGCAATTCCATCGTTTCTCCTTCTTCCGTCACTTTGACACGGTACAACTTGCCTGACTGGCCCGTTTGTCCGGACTGTGTGACAGATGAACTGCCTGAAGGAAGCGATGAAGAAAAACGGACGACTTTTTGATAAGGAACCGACGTCACTTCTTCCACTCGCGCCTCGTAAGCCGAATCAAACGGTTGACCGAGTAATTGGACGGTCACGGCATTCCCTTCATTCAAGACGAGAATGGCGTATGATGACTTCTCACGGTTTTGGACCGCAAAGTTCGAGCGGGTGTCTACTTTCGTGTCATATCCGAGTTCGACACCAGACGGAAGCGTCTCATGCGGCACACGTTCAAGGATGGCGAAAGGTGTGGCAGCGAACATGCGATAAAATGAAGAGCCGAGCGTCGTGAGCGCCTCAAAGTCTTCCCCGAACGATTTGAGACTAAAGATATCACCTGCTGCCATCTCGAATCCGTTCATTCGATCGAGCGTGGACTGCATCGCCGGAGTCGGGCTCACGGTGAACGAAGCGACGACTTCACTCTCCGCCGCGACTTGTTCTAGTGCGACCGTTGACTCAAGCATCGATGCCGCTTCCATCAATGCCGGGGCAATCATCGGCATCGTCACAGGTTGACCTTCGAGATACGGTTCAACTTTAGATTCATCGATTGCGGTCAACAGTGGGTATTCACCCTCATCTGTGATGGCATCGAGTGTGTTCGGTACATCGAACGTCACGACTTCTTTTCCGATTTCAATGACGGTCCCGTCCATCAGATTGACCGAAAACGGCATCGTGTTGAAATCTTTGATGGCGTTATCGAGACGAACGTCAGCCTCTTCCTTCGTCATCCCGGAAACATCGACGCCTGCGACTGTTGTTTCTGTATATGTAGTACTTGACTCGGCGGACGCATCTAAGTAATTGACGAGTCCGATGGTCGGTAGCGTCACGAGCATGACGAGTCCGATCAAAATGAAAAGATGCACCCCATACCGCTTCATGTAAAAATCCTCCTATGTCTTATATGTCTACTATTCATTGTATCCGTTTAGTGTGTAACTTTAGTATAATATGTATTGTATAAAAAATAACAATTTATTCATTATTCCATACGTTTTTTACCGATTGTTTTACTTTTTTTGAATAGGAGGTCAATGTTTTGTCAGATTCCGAAAAAGGGTTCACGCTCATCGAAGTACTCGTTTCCATCGTCGTCCTCTCGATTGTCTCATTTTCGTTACTTACCATTTTTACTCAAAGTCTGAAGACGACCCATGACAGTCTCAATCAGACGATTGCCAACCAAGTGGCACAAAATACGTTACATACATTGAACCGCCGGGCCGCAACAATCGAGCAACCGCTTGAATTGAGTCAATTGATGAATCAGGGCGGAACGTGCGATTTTTGTGAAGACACACGAATCCATGGTGATAAGTATGTCGCGACGATTGAATCCCTATCTTCAGGACCGGGACATACCATCGAGGTCAAAATTTCGGTTACAACGGATCGGTTACAAACACCCGTGACCTTGAAAGGAGTCATATCGAATGCGACATTACGCGAACCGTTTCCTGAAACGGCTGTACCGACAACTGACTGATCAAACAAAGCGTGAAGACGGCTTCACGCTCGTCGAGTTGCTCGTCACGGTCGTCGTGGCCTCGATTTTAAGCGGGGTGATCATCACAGCCTTCATCACGGGAACGCTCGGTTTTCAGATGACGAATGAAACGAGTGAACTTCGAAGTGAGGCGGACTATTTGATAGCGTCCGTTCTCTCTGACGTGAACCGAACTGAATTTGACGCGGTGACTGAAATCGACGGAACATTCCAATTTTATCGGTTGTCCACACCTGGTATCTCGGATGCTGGAATGATTTATCGGGAGGCGGGGTACGTTCCGACAGAGTTGGTCCTGTCGCCCGATTCATTCACTCCATCTAATCCACAAATCATTGTGGAACGGATGACCATTAAATTAGAGGAACCTGTCTTTGATTCGCGACGCCCGACCTATATGACGGGTGGTCTGATTGAAATCGAAATGGACTTGGTTCAGACGAATGATCCGGATTCGGTGACCACATTCAAAAGTTCAATCCCATTTTAAGGAAAGGAGGTATGTTGATGCGAAAACGTGAAGATGGTTACGTCCTCGTGCTCGTGCTCGTAACGATGGCAGCTCTTGCCGTTCTGTCGCTTGCTGCCATGCAAGTGAACTTGGCGACAAATAAACTGACAGTCATCCGAACGGAAGACACACAATTGAATGAAGACGCGAAAAGTGCACTTCGACTCATTGCCGATGAGGTTCGGACCCAATTCCCGCTTCATGGCGACATGGAGCTCCCGGATCATATGGAATCGGAAGTCGCTTTTAATAGCAAAGTACAGTCACTCATCGTCAACGATGAACCATTCACGGCGTTGACGACAGATAGCGAGGTCCGTTACTCGATTGAACTGAAGCGAGATGCGACGGATACCGAGGTACAGACGGCACCGTTCACTACCATCCTGCAAGTGAACGTCACGGCGTCTCGACAAGTAAATCCAGAACAGCCTGAGCTTTCGGTCGAATATACACAAGACCTGTATTTGACGGCACTCCCGTCCTTCCTGTATTACGTCCTCGGGTCTGACGAACAATTAAACGTGAATGGTATGCCGACAGTCAAAGGAAATATGTATTCGAACGGACCGCTAACGTTTAATCGAGATGCCAATTATCAACTTGGTTCCGAGCGACTTACGATTGAAAATTTGAACTCCAGTCGGTTCCATTTAGATGGTCGAATCGATTTATCCGATCAAGGAAGTTGTACAAGTTGCCAACAGGAAAACTATTTCACTGCCGGAGACGAAGAAGCTGGCGAGAAGGCCGATGTGGGCGTTTCTCCGAGTAGTTTCTCACCGTTCCAATATGACTATTCGATTATCGAGTTTTTGAACCGAAGTCTCGATTCGAAGCTCGCGTATACGAGTAATATAGAATCTGAGATTTTTAAAGATGGGTTGATTGCTTCGACAGATGACGTATTTGAACTCGAAAGGGTTTTATCAGAGGATGGGGCATCTATTCTCGATCGTCCGACGCCATACTTGAATGCAGACGCATACAATCGTTTATCGGAATCGACCATATTAAAACGACCTGATCTCATCCTCGATCGCCCCATGTACGTCACCGAATCCATCACGGAATCAAATGCGCCTCTTCTTTTTGATGGGGACGTCGTGATTGAATCGATTGATGAACTGACGATTGCGCGACCGTTAATTGTACGAGGGAACTTAACGATTCGAGGAAACGTATCGTTTAACTCGACCGTGTACACACTCGGCGATACGTTCATCGACCGTGCCAACATTCTTCCGATTGATGAAGAGAAAGGAAACTCACTCATCCTCTTATCGAAGGGGAAGATTTTATTGAATCGGATCAACGAATTTGATAACACGCCGACGACACTTCAGGCGTTTATGTATAGCGACTCTGAAGAAGTGACAAAGGTCTATGCGGTCGGTTCCATCCTTGAAATCAATGGAGGTCTTTACAGCAAAGGACCGCTAGAAGTGAACGTATTTCGTGGGAAATTTGCAGTTGCAGAAGGTTTAAGTCCAAAAGAATATTTTGACAATGCGAATTACTCCCCTGCTCAGGGTGCTGCCGATTCGAGATTAAAACTGACCTATAACGATTCCGTGTTCAATCAACTCGACACGTTACCGGTCACGAATCAGCTCCAGTTCTTTGTTAGTCATCCTGTTCAAATTCGTTAATATCAAAACAAGGACGGTCCAATATTGGATCGTCCTTGTTTCTGCCATCATTTAAACATTCATTTTGTTTGTGATTGCTTCTAACATTTCAGTTTGCCCCGATTCTTGAATAAGCGGAACAAGGGCATCATATGGGACAGCATGATGATCCATTCGCTCCAGTACATCTAAAAAAGCTTCTGTGTTTCCATCGTAAACAGCGCGGAACAAAATGGTAGGATGTTCATTGAAAAATGAAGGATTGATTGCCTCATGAGCGAATCGCCATTTTTCAGGTTCATCGTTTAAACTATACAATCCTTCTACTAATGTTTGTGAAGAAGTTGCTATTTCGAGTGGAGCACCAGCTACAACCATTTGTTCAAACTCCTTGAATGTCATCAAATCCGCTAAGTACATCCATTGCTCATCAGAAATTGGTACATCATGTTCGAAAAGAATGAGCGCTGATGTAACATCATACTGATTTACCGCGGTATCCATCCAACTGTTTTCCATTTGAATAAATGGTCGATTCAGAATTGTAGAAAGCTGTTTAGAATCGGCAGCTTCAAGTGCCTCTTCTACTTTCAGTTGCTGATAGTGAGCATAACTCCCTCCCACTACTCCAATGACGATCAAAACAAGAATAAAAATGATAAACACTCGTTTCATCAATAATAATCTCCCGTCTCATTCGGCAATTCAGGATTCGGGTCATTCCCTTCACGTACTCGTACGTAAAATTCACGATAGATGATTTGAGGTCCATCTTGCCCAGAGAAGAATCGACTCACATCTTCCGTTGCAATTCTGACCCTCGCAATCCCAGGCTTTTTCAAGCGAAGTTTCGTTTGGTCAATTACTTCGACAACATCTTTCCCTTCTGCTACTTGCATCCCGTAACCACGAACGTTTGCAGTACTTGGTAAAAAGATTGGGACGTACGTATAAGGAGAGTTTTCAAGATAAAGTTCTACATTCGAAACTAATAAATCTTGCGGATATTCACGTACATTGACATTGGTGAGTACACGTTGAGCATCAAAACTCGTAAAAGCTCCAGTGACTGGAATTGTTCGATTCTCCACGCCTGTTCCGTGAACCGCTTGAACTGTAGCACCGTTAAGAGTTGGGTTTTGTAACAGAATTTCAGTAGCATTTGTTGGAATTGTCCAGGTGATTGGCAATTTAGTCGTTCCTGTTTGATTAATCGTGACAGCATTTGATTCGCGATTCATCTTACCACTCGAATCTTTGTAAACCCATAGTGTCAGTTCAGATGGTGAGATCGAAAGTTGTGGCAATGTCACGTCAATATTCACGTAAATTGGGGCGACTTTAACATAATCAGGTTGGTTAGAAAGCGAAATTTTGATTCGTGCAGTTCCAGGACTGTTCCCTTTCACTTTCAGTTCACGATTCGTCTTATTCTCTACAGTTATTACACGATCACCCGAAACAACTTCGAACTCGAAATTTCGATAAAGCTCATTTGTAGTCATAATTGTAGGCACAATCGTTCCGTCTTCACCCACAAGTAAGTCTAAAGAATTTGCATTCAACTGTCTTGGTGGATCATCAACGACGACATCTACCTCATTCGATCGAATCGTTTTACCAGTCAAAGAAGTGTATTCGACGTATACTTTTGTTTTTCCGGGTTTTAACCCTTTTAACGTCGCACTATTGTTGACATAACTTGGTGTGAGTTCAGCTACTTGCGAGCCAATGTGCCACTTCAAATCAAGTTTTCGAGTTGTTTCCGGAGTCAAGACTGGAGTCAATTGACGCGACTCACCGATAGTCAAATTGATAGGACCTTCTAAACGTAATTGTTCGATTTCTTTTTCGATAACTCTTGTATTGATCGATGTTAAATCCCTTTTTCCTTCTTTTGTTACGTTATGTTTATCGGAACCTTTTGAATTGTGGTCAGCTTCAAAAAGATAATCATACTTTCCAGTATTAAAAGTATAATCTCCAATCTTATTTGCTTTCAATTTCACTTCATATGATTGAGATGATGCTTTACACGACTTATCACCATTTTGAATTATACAAGTCGCTTGCAGTGTTCCAATCAATTCGTTGCTATTTTTACCACGTTCCCATCCAGCCGGTAAGTTACCCTCGATGGAATAACCACTTGGAATCGTTTCTTTAACATTGATTGTCCACGAGAAGTCTTTATAAGCATTGCCACTTGGTTTCTGAATGATTGGAACTAAATAGTTCACATCATACTTCAATGTCACGCCATCCCCTACTGCAGATGTAAGTGGCTCGATAGTCCGAGAAACAAGTGCCGCTTCATCAGACGCTAAGACATCAACATTAAATTTTTCCTTCGAAGTAATCGCACCTTTTTCGCGTTGTTCTTTCGTTTCGATTTCAATTTTTAACGTTTCACCTGGAGAAGCTTGATGATTGTAGAAAAAGCCTTGAACTTCATTATTACGTACACTTGCGAACTCACCTTCTACTGAAGGAAAAACTTGTTTACCGTTCACCAATACACGTGTATCTAAAAATTGATCAGCAAAATCGTAATCAATTGATTTCCAGGATAAATAGAGTGGCTCAATATCATAGACGCTACTTTTTCGATTAGTATCAAGTACGGGTTGCTGGAGTTCGATTTTAGGAGCGTGGTTCGAGCCAATGAATGCTCGAAACATCGTATTCACAAAAATTTCTTTTTCGATTCTTGTGGTAAATGTATTCGTATGCCCGGCACCAGAATAAGTGAGGTTGTCTACCGTGTACATATAATAGTGGTGAGCACTATCACCGATTGTTCGATTTCCAATTAAGTTATACCAAGGTGTTAAAGACGGATTTTCTAAATCAAGTCCAAAGTACTGATTATGAGTTACTTCGATCATTTTTTCATCTGAAGAACTTGGCTTTTCAGCTAGTTTATATGGATATTCCGTAAACAATCCTTTGGACACTTGTTGAACTTTAGTCGTCCTATTTTGAGCATAAATTCCCATATTTGTGAATTGATTTACCGCAAACCGATCCGCATAAAAGGTTTCCCATGACGCGCGGTCCTTCGGATCATTCGAGAATTTTCTATTTTTCTCGATGCGATATAACATATCATGGGTGAACATGACTCCTCGACCTTCATTCATAAATGTTGAAAGGGCAGGTTCAGAACAAGTGACGTCAAGTCCTGAGATATAACTGTCTTTAAATCCAAAAATAATTAAATCGTACTTGAAGAGCCAGTCACGATATTCAGAATCTGTTTTTTTACAAGTATTTTCGTTAAATTGTTTAAAATCAATTACATCGACTTTGAAATCATATAATCCTTCCGCTTTTAACATATTTGATTCCTTAAAAGCATCGGTTAAACTGCCCACCTTAGTTCCATTACCGTCTGTTTGACTAACAACTTGTAATACGTTAGCTTTTGCCTGAACATCTTTTAATAAAAATCGTCCCGTTTGATAGGAAATAGACCGATTTACAGGATCATGTACAACAATTTTCCAATAACGGGGACTCGTATAACTTGGTACATCAATTGAATAAGTAAATTGACCACTGATATCTGCTTGTTTTCGTTCAATCAATTCTTGGCTTGTAAAGCGATCGTTACTGTCAAAATCAATATAAAACTCGACATAAGCATCAGAAGACGGATTGTGAGCAAGTTCATATTCAAATGTAATCGGCTTTTCAGAAGTAGCAAAATTTTCACTCACCACTTTATTCGCACTTACATTGGAGGACAACACTTTTTGATTTTGAAGAACTTTTACTGTTGTAATTCGATTTATGTTTAATTGAGAAAACGTCTGATTGATTTTTGATTTTCCTTCTGAGACATTACTGAAAATCATTTGTTGTTCCGATGCAAACAAATCAAAATTTCGTTTCACACCTTGCGCTTTTTCACCAACAGTGGTGAATACATCTGTATGGAAAAATACAGGTACCCCATTTTCCATCAATTGATTTAATTCTGATTGCTTCAATAATGTAATATCATTTTCAAACAAGCTCGTGTCATGAGCTTTCGAAGTAAAGTTTGTGATTGGAGTTACGTCATCTTTGTTCTTATCTGTTCCCTTTTCTAACGTAAAGTCATATACTACTTTTTCTGGTGAATATTTTTTTGCACTATTTAGGTTAGTAACTCGAGATGGGGCAAACACGACTGCATCATACTTTCCTAGCAATTCTTCACGTGATGCATTTAACTGTTTGACTGTCATCGTATGAACTGTGTAGTTCGTTCCTAAATTTAATTGTGAAGGATTTGAACTAGTTACTGAAGTTGTATTCTCATTGGCTTTTATCAAATCCGTCACTTCCAAAATCACTGGTTTGACCGGCGTATTCGCTGATACGGTTGAATACATCTCAAATAAAGTTGTGATGAGGAGTGATGTGATAAAGACGATGGCGACGAATGCCGTCACGGGTCGTTTCAATCTACGTTGACTGACCATGCTGCGTTTCCTCCTTGGAAGTTTCGAATGATTTTTGACATACGTTCTCATATTCATTCATACTCTTTCCCTCGTCTGAACACAACCTTATTTTTTCAAACTTTGGAAATGAGTTCTTACTTCGCTAATGAAATACAGAGACCCGGTCACAATCAACGTCTTACTCGTCGGCGCTTCCATCCAATCGGTGAGCCATTCTTTCCATTCAACGAAGCGTGCTCCATCTTTTATAAGCTGCTCTTTCGTTCTCGCACGTGGAAAATCAAACGTCGTCTCATACACGTCGCCAATCTCTTGAAGCGCGTGAATCATCGTGTCTCGGTCCTTGTCTGCTAAAATCGCCGTCAGCACGGTCACATCTGTCTCTTGTTTAGCTTGCACAACCAACGCCTCGATGCCTTCCTGGTTATGCGCCCCGTCCAAAATCACCCGTGGTCGTTTGGAGACGAGTTCATAGCGACCTGGATGTTGTGCCCTCTCAAGACCAGAACGAATCGCATCTTCTTCCCAGCCGAGATGACGCGCTACCGCTACGGCACATGCTCCGTTATAGGCTTGATGATGGCCCGTCAATCCGAGCACGACAGGTGTCATACCTTCATACGTCACAATCGTCTCAGCCCCGTCCTCGATTTCTGTCACAAGTGTTCGTACATCATGAATCGAAGCGCCTACGTCTTCTCCTTTTTGAAGCAACAGTTCAATCAACTTTTCCTCACCGACACTATGGAACATCGGCACGTCACGCTTCATGATGCCGTACTTCTCCATCGCAATCTCTTCAAGCGTATCGCCGAGAATTCCTTGGTGGTCATGACCAATCGATGTCACGATGGTCGCAAGGGGATGTGTCAATACGTTCGTCGAGTCCAGTCGTCCCCCGAGACCGACTTCCCACATGATCACATCAGGACGTGTATCATCAAAATAGCACCATGCCATCATCGTCAAGAGTTCAAACTCCGTCAACGTCTCCGGTGCTTTGTCCGCACACGCTTTGACTCGATTCGCCACATCGACGAGCGCGTCTTCTTGAATCGGTTCCCCGTTCAACATAATCCGTTCCTCGAACTGAATGATATATGGAGACGTGAACGTTCCGACGGATAATCCATTCTCCATCGCCATCGCCCGTAAAAATGCAACGGTCGACCCTTTTCCGTTTGTCCCTGCCACATGAATGGATGGACGTTCTTCTAATCCTAACTGCTCAATCATCCAGTTCATCCGCTCAAGACCTGGTTTGATCCCGAAGCGAAGCTGTCCACTCAACCAATCGAATACATCTTGTCTCGTCTTCATCTTCCACACTCCTACTGTTTACACTTCTGTTTCATCTTATCAAAATTCACGACAGGCGTTATGGAAAACAGTCTGTGCTATACTCGAAGCGAAGAAGGAGGCATGCGCCATGACAACTGACTGGAACTTCGAGGCGACGTACCTCGAACTGCGTGACATTTTTTACGACCGTGGACCCATCCATCCGGTCGACAATCCGACACTCGTCTTGTTTAACGACACATTAGCCGCTTCACTCGGGCTTGATGCACAAACACTCAAACAAGACATCGATTTACTTGCCGGCAATCGTCAAACCGAGACGTCGTTCTCGCAAGCCTACGCCGGACATCAATTCGGCAACTTGACGATGCTCGGGGACGGAAGGGCCCTTATGCTTGGGGAGCACGTGACTCAAGACGGGAAACGTGTCGATGTGCAACTCAAAGGCTCTGGGCCGACCGAATACTCAAGAGGTGGCGACGGACGAGCCGCACTCGGGCCGATGGTAAGGGAATTTATCATCAGCGAGGCGATGCACGCACTCGGTATCCCGACGAACCGGGCACTCGCCGTCGTTCAGACAGGGGAAGCCATCATGCGTCAAGGTCCTAAGCATGGAGCCGTCCTGACCCGGGTCGCCTCGAGTCACTTGCGTGTCGGGACGTTCCAATTCGCGGCAGGTGCCGGCTCCATCGATGACGTCATCGCGCTCGCGGAGTTTGCAATCAAACGTCACGACCCTGACTTGATTGATGCACCCGATCGCTACGAACAGTTTCTCGGACGCGTCGTCGAAAGACAGGCGAGACTCATCGCTAACTGGCAACTCGTCGGGTTCATTCACGGGGTGATGAATACGGACAATATGTTCATCAGTGGAGAAGGTCTCGATTACGGACCGTGCGCATTTATGGATACGTATCATCCGGAGACGGTCTTCAGTTCGATCGACCGGGAAGGACGCTATGCCTACGAAAATCAACCGTACATCGGGTCTTGGAACCTTGCCCGACTCGCAGAGACATTGCTGCCGCTCCTTGGTGAGACGAAAGAAGAAGCAGTCGATGTGGCAAACAAACAGCTCACCCGCTATACGGAGCTATATAAAGAAGCCTACTTTACCGGACTCGCGCACAAGATCGGCATATACGTCCGAAAAGACGGTGACGATGCACTAACCGATGAACTGCTCCGCTTGATGATGGAGACAGAGGCAGATTATACGAATACGTTCCGCTCGTTGACGCTCGGTGAAATCGATTCGCTTTCATTCGCAACTCGGGAAGATGGGAAGGCATGGCTTGACGCTTGGCAAAAACGCCTAAGCGAACAAGGTCTACCAGACGAGGACGTAAGTCGAATCATGCGCCAATACAACCCGGCCATCATTCCACGTAATCATCATGTCGAAAAAGCGATTCAAGCAGCAGAACGAGGCGACTTCGGCCCGACCGAGGCGCTACTCACGATTTTGCGTGATCCTTATAACTACGACCAACCGTCTGAGTACGTATCGGCAGGTCCACCGCGGACGTATCCATACCAGACGTTTTGTGGCACATGAACCATTTCGCATTCGCGAGATGGTTTTTTTTGAATCATTTTCTAATCTTCCAACGTAAGATAAGGTATTACAAAATGGAGGTACCTATAAATGCGCTTACTCACCTCACTCGTGTCACTAGGATTTGCCTGTTTACTCGCACTCGAACTTTGGCAAGCCCCATACTTAAGCAATATCGTTTGGGCGATGCCCGTCTTTTTCTTGAGCGTGTCGTTCGTCCAGTACATGAAACATCTGAATGAGTCGGAATGGAGTGACACAAAATGAAAAAACTGATTCCATTGATCCTCATCACCACTTCAGCATCATATGTAGTGTATAGTCTATATTTAACTTTAGTCGGTCAACCGATTCAGCCACAGTTGACCGGTGTGGCAATCGGTCTTCTTTTCACGTCTTCATACTACATCACAACAGGCCGTGTGCCGTTTTGGAGTGAAGAGGAAGAGGCATGAAACGCATCTATATCGCTCTCTTGGTTATTGGTGCGACTCTATATTCCACGTATATCGTCCACCTGTTTCGAATCGGTTTCACCACCCCACTGTATACTCAACTCCCGATGCTATTGGGGATTGGAGTCATCGTCTGGTGGCTCGTACAAACAAGACCCGAACGTCGCTCTTGACGCTCGGGCCTTGATATTATTCTGAATCCTGAAAAGGAAACGATCCTGATGAAGGTTCCGGTAGAGAATCAGCTAGCTTCAACAACTCCTCTTCCGAGATATTTCCCGTTACGATGATCAGCTTACCTTGAGATAAGTAATATAAGCCGTTCCCGTATGCTTGCTCCAGTAGGTATGGTTTTGGCTGATCCGACATCTCCCCTTCGATTTCAGTGAAATCGTCCGTCTCAATGATACTGATGAGGTGTGTCTCATCGTATAACGTCCAAAGCTTCACCGGCCAATCGTTAACTGAATAGTCAGAGCTGATGACTTCCATCTCTTTGACTGGAAGATTTAATCCCTGAGTAGACGCACTGGACGTATCGGGTACCCCGAAGCGTTGCATCCCGCGATGCGCCCATCCCTTCTTTTCATCATGAATGAATACGCCAAACGGGTTCGCACGGTCAGGGACGGTCATCGCAACTAAACCGATTCCTCCGACCATCGTCTCCGTTAAAATGTGATCCTTCGACAACTGTTTTGTTGAGCCATCTTCATATTGAAGGGTGATTTGTGCCACGACCGCGTCAGAGACCTTTTCTGTCCCTGGTGGTACTTCGGCAATCATCGTCCCTGTCACTTCTGCGTCGGGAAATTGTGATTCATCGATTCCTTCCACTTGCTCTACTTTTTTCACCTCAACCGTCTCCACAGACTTCGTCTCTTTTGGTGCCATACACCCCGCTAGTCCCAACACAAGAACACAGATTACCCCGATTCGTTTCATTTCATATCCCCTCTACAATGATTCATAATGTTTACTTTCTCCAAAGCATCGATCCAAAATCTCTTTTGTACATGAAGAATCTTTATTCTGCATCATCAAAAGGAAACGACACAGATGAAGGTTCCGGTAAAGAATCAGCTAGTGTCAACAGTTCTTCTTCCAAGATGTTTCCCGTCACGAGAATTAGTTTGTCTTGACTGATGAAGTAGATTCCATTGCCGCTCGGCTGATTCAATCGATCATACTCCACTCCATCCGCCTGACGATTGATTCGCTCACCGTCGCCTACACTGAATGCATCAGTCATCAAAATGGTGACCAGTTGCGACTCATCATAGAACGACCACAGTTTTACCGGTCGTTCTACGTCATCGATTTCACTATCAATCGTATACATCAAATCTTGAGGAAGCACCAAACCGTGGCTTCTTTTTTCGGAAGCATCAGTGATTCCAAAATGCTTCATCCCATGCATGACCCATTCCCCGTCCCGTGAATAGTGATAGACGCCGAAAGAAGGCGTTTGGTTTGGATGAGCCATCGCAATCAATCCAATGTCTCCAACTGTCGTCTCATAGATGACATCCTTTGTGGAAAGGTGACCTTCCGATCCATCTTTATATTGAAGCGTGATTTGATGAACTACCGCATCTGCCAACGATTCGGTCCCTTTTGGTACGTCTTCAATGAGCGTGCCCACCCATTCACTCGTGGGTGCTTGGGACCCTTCACTCGTTTCAATTTTCTCTATATCTGTTTCGACCGACTCCGCCTTTTCCGGGGTCGAACACCCGGTCAAACATAATAATAGAACACCTAATAACCCGATTCGTTTCATCTTGTATCCCCTTTTCTACATCTATCTCTCCAAATTCTACCAAAACACAAAAAAACCTTCTTCAGAGAATTAATCTCCAAAGAAGGCCATGGTCTTACTTACGCAACTCTTCCAAACGGGCGCGGACCGCGTCACGCTTGTCGAGGTAGTCTTTTTCTTTTGCTTTTTCTTCGTCGATGACGTGAGCCGGTGCCTTGGCGATGAAGCCTTGGTTTCCGAGTTTCTTCTGTACGCGCTCGACTTCTTTCTCATACTTCGCCACTTCTTTTTCAAGACGCGCGATTTCTTCTTCGAAGTTGATGAGATCTGCGAGCGGGATGAAGAGCTCCGCTCCTGTCATGATTGCGGACATCGACTTATCCGGAGCCGTGAGGCCACGTCCGATTTCAAGCTCTGTCGCGTTCGTGAACTTGCCGATCGTCATTTCGTTCGCGCTCAAGTAACCTTGTGTCGCATCGTCGCTCGTCGAGATGAAGAGCTGGATTGGTTTCGACATCGGTGCGTTCACTTCGGCACGGATGTTACGAACCGAGCGGATGACGTTCATCACAGCTTCAAACGCTGGAACCGAATCGGCGAAGTGAAGGTCGTCACGACGCGTCGGGTAGCTTGCACGAACGATTGAATCGCCTTCGTGCGGCAAGTGCTGCCAAATTTCTTCTGTAAGGAACGGCATGAACGGGTGCATGAGACGCATGATTGAATCGAGCGTATGCGCGAGGACCGAACGTGTCGTGTGCTTCGCTGCATCGTCCTCACCATAGAGCGTGAGTTTCGCCATCTCGATGTACCAGTTACAGAACTCTTCCCAGATGAAGTTGTACAGGTAACGGCCAGCTTCACCGAACTCGTACTTGTCGACGAGGCGTGTCACTTGGTCGATCGTATCGTTCAAGCGTGTCAAGATCCACTTGTCAGCAAGCGTCTTCTCGCCCGTGAGGTCGATCTCTTCCACTTTGAGTCCATCCATGTTCATGAGAGCGAAACGGCTCGCGTTCCAAATCTTGTTCGAGAAGTTCCATGTCGACTCGATCTTCTCCCAATAGAAACGAAGGTCGTTCCCTGGTGTCGAACCTGTGAGGAGGAACCAACGGAGTGAATCCGCTCCGTACTGGTCGATGACTTCCATAGGGTCAACGCCGTTACCGAGTGATTTCGACATCTTGCGTCCTTCCGAGTCACGGATGAGACCATGGATGAGAACATCGTTGAACGGTTGTTTCCCTGTGAACTCGAGTGATTGGAAGATCATGCGCGATACCCAGAAGAAGATGATGTCGTATCCCGTAACGAGTGCGCTCGTCGGGAAGTAACGGTTGAAGTCCGATGCGTCCGTATCCGGCCAGCCCATCGTTGAGAACGGCCAAAGCGCTGACGAGAACCATGTGTCGAGGACGTCTTCGTCTTGTGTCCAGTTCTCACTGTCCGCTGGTGCTTCTTTTCCTACATACACTTCACCCGTCTCGTTATGATACCAAGCTGGGATGCGGTGACCCCACCAAAGTTGACGGCTGATACACCAGTCGCGGATGTTCTCCATCCAACGGAGGTATGTGCCTTCGAAGCGTTCTGGGACGAAGTTGACTTTCGTGTCGTCGTTTCCTTGTGCTTCGAGTGCCGCTTTTGAGAGTGGCTCCATGTCAACGAACCATTGTTTCGAAAGGTATGGCTCGATGACTGCGCCTGAACGCTCTGAGTGACCGACCGAGTGCGTGTGCGGCTCAATCTTCACGAGTGTGCCGTCCGCCTCTAAGTCTTTGACGAGTTGCTTGCGGCATTCGAAGCGGTCAAGCCCTTCGTAAATGCCTGCGTTCTCATTCATCTTCCCGCCTTCGTCCATGACGAGGATACGTGGAAGTTCGTGACGGTTACCGATTTCAAAGTCGTTCGGGTCGTGGGCTGGCGTGATTTTCACGCAACCTGTACCGAACTCCATGTCGACGTAGTCGTCCGCAACGATTGGGATCTCACGGTTCATGACCGGAAGCATGATTGTCTTACCGATGAGGTGTGTGTAACGCTCATCTTTCGGGTTGACGGCAACCGCCGTATCCCCGAGCATCGTCTCAGGACGTGTCGTCGCGATTTCGATGTGACCTGAGCCGTCAGCGAGTGGATACTTCATGTGATAGAACGCACCCTCGACTTCTTGGTAAATAACCTCGATATCCGAAACGGCTGTCTTTTGAGCCGGGTCCCAGTTGACGATATATTCGCCACGGTAGATCAAACCTTTTTCATACAAGCGAACGAATACTTCTTGAACGGCTTTTGAGAGCCCTTCGTCGAGTGTGAAGCGTTCACGTGAATAGTCGAGGCCAAGACCGAGTTTAGACCATTGGTCGCGAATCGTCTTCGCGTACTCGTCTTTCCATTCCCACGTCTTCTCGAGGAATTTCTCACGTCCGAGGTCGTAACGCATGACGCCTTCTTCACGGAGCTTTTGTTCAACTTTCGCTTGTGTCGCAATGCCGGCATGGTCCATCCCTGGGAGCCAGAGCACGTCATAACCTTGCATGCGCTTGAGGCGTGTCAACAAGTCTTGGAGCGTCGTGTCCCAAGCGTGACCGAGGTGAAGTTTCCCCGTAACGTTCGGTGGCGGGATGACGATTGTGTACGGTTGTTTCGAATCGTCCTCGTCTGCTTTAAATACATCGTTTTCTAACCAGTAGTCGTACCATTTTGACTCCGTCGCACTTGGGTCATACTTCGTCGGCATGGTGATTTCATTTGTCTCATGGGCCATGTGTGGCGCCTCCTCTATATCTTAATGAACACAAAAACGGCTTCTCTCGTCCTATACGCTAAGGACGAAAGAAGCCGTGATCTTCCGCGGTACCACCTTAGTTCGCCAACAAGTGGCGCACTCAAAATCGAATAACGGTCGATGGACCGAACTTTCTTACTCCATTCAGAAAGTCAGCTCCGAGGCGACTTCCGCGTCCATCCCTCGCAACCTTTCACCAAGCGGTCGCGTCTCTAAAAAGGAATGGATGATGCGTACTACTCCTCATCAATGCTTTTCATCGTATCTGTTAAATAATTGTAGCGACAGAAACGTCAGCAGTCAAGATTAGAGTGAAAACTCTTCTTGAAGCTCTTTAAACGTCGCTTCGACCGCTGCAATCGTCTTCTCGATATCCTCATCCGTATGCGCCGTCGAGAGGAACAATCCTTCGAACTGTGACGGTGGCAAGAATACGCCGCGCGCTGCCATCTTCTGATAGTACGAACGGAACATCTCGAGATTCGCCGATTTCGCTTTCTCGAAGTTCGTCACTTTCTCGTTCGTGAAGAAGAAACCAAACATCGAGCCGGCACGGTTCGTGTCGTGCGGGATGTTGTATTTCTCACCAGCCTTCGTGAAACCTTCCGCGAGACGGTCTGCTTTACGCTCGAACTCCGCATAGTGCTCCGGTTTGAGTTGCGAGAGTGTCGTGTAACCAGCAATCATCGCGAGTGGGTTACCTGAGAGCGTACCCGCTTGATAGATTGGACCTTGCGGCGCAATCTGTTCCATGATTTCGCGTTTCCCGCCGTAAGCACCGACCGGAAGTCCGCCGCCAATGACCTTACCGAGACATGTGAGGTCCGGTGTGACACCGAAGTATCCTTGAGCACAGTTATACCCGACACGGAAGCCCGTCATGACCTCATCAAAGATGAGAAGCGCACCATTTTGTTCCGTGATTTCACGGAGTCCTTCGAGGAATCCTGGTTGTGGTGGTACGAAGCCCATGTTTCCAGCCGCTGGTTCGACGATGACACCAGCGAGATCGTCGCCGTATTTCTCAAACGCGACGCGGACAGCGTCCAAATCGTTGTAAGGAACGGTGAGCGTATGGCTCGCGAGTTCTTTCGGTACACCTGGTGAGTCCGGGAGACCGAGTGTTGCGACACCAGAACCGGCTTTAATGAGAAGCGAGTCACCGTGTCCGTGGTAGCATCCTTCGAACTTCAAGATCTTCGTCTTCCCTGTATAGCCGCGTGCGAGGCGAAGTGCCGCCATCGTCGCTTCCGTACCCGAGTTGACCATACGAACCATCTCGATTGATGGGACGCGGTCGATGACGAGTTCTGCCATCTTCGTCTCGAGCTCGGTCGGCGTTCCGAACGTCCAGCCTTTTTCAGCTTGTTCTTGAATCGCTTTCGTGACGACAGGGTCACGGTGACCGAGGATGAGTGGTCCCCATGAGAGGACGTAATCGATATACTCGTTGCCATCGATGTCATAGACGCGTGAACCTTCACCACGTTCGGCGAAGATTGGCGTCATACCGACCGATTTATAGGCACGGACCGGACTGTTGACACCGCCTGGCATGAGTGGGCGGGCTTGTTCGAACGCTTCTTGTGAGCGCGTTTGGTTGTATGTCATGCGTAGTCTCCTTCCAAATAGCGACAGACGTCTTTTGCGAAATACGTGACGATGAGATCGGCACCGGCACGTTTGAATCCGACCATCGTCTCCATAACGATGCGCTCTTCGTCGACCCAGTCGTTGAGTGACGCGGCTTTAATCATCGCGTACTCTCCGCTCACGTTATACGCCACGATTGGCATATCGAGTGAGTCGCGCATATCACGGATGATGTCCATGAACGCGAGAGCCGGTTTGACGATCATGAAGTCGGCACCTTGTTCGACGTCCGATTGTGACTCGCGGAACGCCTCACGACGGTTCGCCGGGTCCATCTGATAACCTTTACGGTCGCCTTCACCAGGAGCCGATTGGGCAGCGTCACGGAACGGTCCGTAATACGCCGACGCATATTTTACGCCATAGCTCATGATCGGGATGTGGCTGAATCCGTTTTGGTCGAGACCTTCACGGATGGCTGCGACGAATCCGTCCATCATCGAGCTCGGCGCGATGATATCGGCACCCGCTTGTGCTTGCGTGATCGCCGTCTGGACGTGCAGTGGAAGCGATGCGTCGTTATCGACGTCCCCGTCCTTCACGAGGCCACAGTGACCTGTAGACGTGTATTCACACAGACACGTATCGGCGATGACCGTGAGCTGTGGCGCCCACTCTTTCACTTTACGGATCGCTTCTTGGACGATACCGTGGTCGTGATACGCTTCACTGCCTTCCGGGTCTTTATGTTCCGGCACGCCGAACAAGAGCACGGATTGGAGACCGAGGTCGACGATTTCTTTGATCTCTTCTTCGAGTCGGTCAAGTGAATAATTAAAGACGCCAGGCATCGAGCTGACTTCACGTTTAATGTTAGTCCCTTCAATGATGAAGAGTGGGTAAATCAAATCTTCTTTCCGAACATGATTTTCACGTACGAGGGCACGCATCGACTTCGATGAGCGAAGACGACGGTGACGGTCAAACTGGTTCATGAAAAATCCTCCCCTACACACTGTATTAATGCATCCATAGTATAACATTCTGGCACTCGTACCGGTAACGTCGACACTTGTCGGACGGCACGTTCGGTCACTTCGCCGATGGCGTACCACGTCCCGGTGAAGCGGGACAAGTGCGGTGTGAGCGCCTCGACGGCCGACGGGCTCAAGACGAGCAGCGCCTTCACGGTCTCGAGTTGTTGCTGTTGCGCCGGTGTCAACGGCACAGGAATCGTCTCGTAGACGACCCAGTCCTGCACGTGAGAGAGCATCGTCATATGCGACGTGTTCGCCAAATTGCCACGCGCGAACAAGACGACCTCATCGGCGGAAACGACATCGCGTAACTGCTCAAAGAGCGCCTCACCCGTATACGTCTCCGGCATGAGCGAGACGATAAACCCTTCCGCTTCAAGCGCCCGCTTCGTCTTCTCACCGACAGCAGCGACTTTAACGTCACGCTTCAGATTTCGAAGCGCGGGCACCGCGTTCTGGCTCGTGACGACGAGCCAATCGAATCGTTCCACGGGTGGTGGGACGTGCGTCTCTCTCGTCTGAATGAGCGGGACATGATGAACGGAAAGACCGCTCGCCTCGAGCAGCGCCCGTTGCGAAGCGGTCATTCGTTTCGTTCCCGTGTACCAGACGTCACTCATTGACCGAGGCGAGGATTTCACGCCCGCCACGTCCAAGCAATTCTTCTGCGACGTCCATTCCGAGTGCGACCCCGTCCTTTGACGTTTTCGTCACGCGGAGCACTTCTTTCCCGTCCACTGACGCGATGAGGCCCGTGAGCGTCACTTCATCACCGTCGACCGTCGCGTAACCGCCGACCGGGACGTGACAGCTTCCCTCGATGGCTTTTAAGAAAGTCCGTTCCGCTGTCGCGGCTTTTGCCGTCACATCATCATGTAACAACTGAAGCACTGCCGTTACCTCTGCATCGTCTTTACGGCTCTCGATGGCGAGTACGCCTTGTCCGACAGCAGGTACCATGACGTCCGGGTCAAGCGCTTCGAAGTCGACACGGCCCGTCCAACCCATCCGTTCGAGCCCGGCTTTTGCGAGCAAGATGGCGTTGTAGTTCTCCGAATCCAACTTCTTCAGACGAGTGTCGATGTTTCCGCGGATCCATTGAATCTCAAGGTCCGGACGTGCCGCTAAGATCTGTGCCCCACGACGGAGCGAGCTCGTTCCGACGATCGAACCTTTCGGAAGCGTCTCGAACGTGTAGCCGTTCTCGCAGATGAGGACGTCACGCGCGTCGACACGTTTTGGCATGCAGCTGATATAGAGTTCTTCCGGAAGTTCGGCTGGAACGTCCTTCATGCTGTGGACGGCGAAGTCGATATCTCCATCGAGCATCTGTTGTTGAATCTCTTTGACGAATAGACCTTTCCCGCCGACTTTTGACAATTGTACGTCGACGATTTGATCCCCTTTCGTCACGATTTCTTTAATCTCGAACTCATTTTGTGCTCCGGCTTGTTTCAATTGTTCGATGACCCATTTCGTTTGAGTCATGGCAAGTTGGGAACGGCGTGAGCCGACGATGATTTTTCGCATGTTGAGTCTCTCCTTCATAGAAAAAGGCGACACATGTCGCCTTTTATATCTTGTTAGCGCATCAATGCGCGAAGTGGTGCTTTGGCAGAAGTGGCATCTGTTTCTTCCACTTCGTCTACCGGCTGTTCTGGCAACTCGACATCGAGTCCGAACGTCTCGACAAACTGGGCAATTCGAACGTTTGCGTCCGGCTGTGCCGCTGCGTCTTTAATGTAGTCGATCGGATCACGAAGCATCTGGTTGATGATGGACTTCATATGCTTCCCGATGACTTTCTTGTCGCGCGCCGACAAGTGGTCGAGCTTACGCTCTAGACTCGTCATCGTGTCTTCTTGAATATCAAGGGCACGGGCACGCAACTCGTTCATGATCGGCACGACACCGAGCGTGACGAGCCATGTTTGGAACTCTTGAATCGCTTCATCGATCTTCATCTCGATCTTCTCGGCCTCGAGGAGACGAGCTTCGAGATTCTTGTTGACGATTCCATTCAAATCATCGACATCGAACAAATGAACACCTGGAAGTGTCGCGACCGCTGGATCGATATCTCGCGGCACAGCAATGTCAATGAGAAGAAGTGGACGTTCACGGCGCAACAATTGTGCAGCTGCTACATCGTCATATCCGATGACGGCGTCTTTCGCTCCGGTCGAACTGATCAAAATATCCGCATCGAGTAAACCACATGCGATTTCACGAATCGAATGGGCACGACCTTTGAACTTATCCGCTACTGCTTTCGCTTTGCTCTCCGTCCGGTTGAAGACGGCGATCTGTTTGGCACCAGCCTCGAACAAGTTGAGTGTCGTCAATTCACCGGTCTCTCCGGCCCCGACGACGACGACTTGCTTATCTTCGAGCTGTTGGTACATTTCTTGCGCGAGCGTCACGGCGGCCGAGCTGACCGATACAGACATTTCCCCAATTTGCGTGTCCGTATGGGCGCGCTTGGCGAGTGTGACCGCTTCTTTAAATAATTTGTTGAAGACCGTTCCTGTCGTTCCATGCTCTTGGGCACGGAAGAAACTCGTCTTCACCTGACCTAAAATTTGTGTTTCCCCGATGATCATCGAGTCGAGGCCCGATGTGACACGGAATAAGTGACGAATCGCCTCTTCCCCTTCTCGAATCGACAAGTATGGTGTGAACTGCTCCATCTCTAGGTTGAACCAGTTCGCCAAGAAACGTTTCGTGTAATAACGTCCAGTATGGAGTTGATCTGTCACGACGTACAGCTCCGTCCGGTTACACGTAGACAAAATAACCGACTCGAAAATGCTCTTCTCTTCGCGAAGTGCAATCATCGCATCCACGATTTCTTGCTCCCCAAACGAGAACTGCTCCCGAATCGCGACAGGGGCTGTCTTGTTATTTAGTCCAACGACGACAATATGCATGTATCTCTTCCCCTCATCTAAAATCCACCGACGGTTGTCTCTTCTTTTTTTCAATCTCTACCGTACATTATAACAGTTCTTATCTGGTAACTATAATCTTCTGTTTGATTTTCCTGAAATAAAATAAGAACTTTTTGTGACAAAAAGAAGTAGAAATGGCGAAACCCCATTTCTACCCTTATTCTTATGAATTTGGTGAATTCGGATCCGTGATAATCGAACTTTCTGTCTCTTCTTTGTCTAAATATTGTTCGCGCTCCCGTAATTTATAGATGCGAACGATATTCTGGACAACCGTTTTGGCGACCGCATAGAACGGTACGGCGATGAGCATCCCGATAATCCCGGCCAAATTCCCAGCCACGAGCAAGACGATGATGATCGTAAGCGGGTGGACTTTCAAGGACTTCCCTTGAATGAGCGGTGAGATAACGTTCGATTCGATCTGCTGCACGATAATGATGACGACGATGACCCAGATGACTTTGATTGGATCTTGAATGAACGCCACGATGACAGCCGGTACGGCACCTAAGAACGGTCCGACGTAAGGGATGATGTTCGTCACCATCATGAAGAGCGCAAGCAAGATAGCATAATCCACACCGACGATCCAAAGACCGATGAGTGACGTGATCCCGACGAAGAACGCGACGAGAAGTTGAGCGTTGACATAGCTTCGCACCGTCTCATGCATGTCATGCAAGATGTGGCGTGTCTCTTTCTCATAGCTCGAAGGCAAGAGTTTGACGATAGCGTCCGGCAGACGCTTCCCGTCAAGCAACATGTAAAGAAGCATGAATGGGATGACGACGATTGTGATGACCGCCGACGTCACGAATCCGACGACTTGCCCGAATGACGACGCGATGTTTCCGAACAAATCTCCTAAATACGACGTGATGTTCGTCGTCAAATTGCGGAACATCTCATCATTTTGCGCCATGAAGCGTGACAAGAACTCATTTTGGAGCAACGTGTCACGGACAGCGAACGCCTGTTGTTGAAGCTCTTTTGCGATACTTGGCATCGCATTGATGAGCGACGTGACTTGTTCAGCAAGTACCGGTCCGAGAATACTGAAGACAATGGTAAAGATGAGCACGAGACCGATCAATGTCATCGCGACCGCAAGTGCACGTTTCCCTTTCAACCGTTTTTCTAAAAAGTCGACGATACCGACCAAGAAATAGAAGAAGAGCCCGGCCACAATGAGTGGGACCGTGACGAGTGCCAAAATGACTTGAACCGGTTCAAACACGAACGAAATCTGTGTTCCGACCCAAATGACTAAAAAGATGGTCAGCGTCCAAAAGAGGGCGCGGTACCATTTGTTTTCAAACATGCGCTGCATTTCTCCACCTCGTTTACGATTATGACTATGTACTAACTATGATTATACGATAATTACCCGCTTGCGGGATGAGAAAAACAAAAAGGCGAAGGAATCCCTTCGCCCATACGTCATTCACCTTCCGTGATGAGTGCATAAATTGCTTTCCACGCATCGTCTTTTCCTTCTGCTGTTTCGGCTGAGAAAGCGACGAAACGGTCAGATGGATCGAACTGAAGCTTACGTTTTACCGCTGCCTCGTGCTTTTGACGCTGGCTCTTCTTGATCTTATCGAGCTTCGTCGCTACGACGATGACAGGAATGTCATAGTGCTTCAAGAAGTTGTACATCGTCACATCGTCACCCGTCGGTTCATGACGGATATCGACGAGTAAGACGACACCGCGAAGCGCCTCTTGACTCGTCAAATATTGCTCCATCATGACGCCCCACTTCTCACGCTCCGTCTTCGATACTTTCGCGTAACCGTATCCTGGAACGTCAACGAACATGATTTCATCATTGATGTTGAAGAAGTTGAGGGTCTGAGTCTTTCCTGGTTTTGAAGACGTCCGTGCGAGCGCCTTTCGTTGGCAAATCTTGTTGATGAACGACGACTTCCCGACGTTCGACCGTCCGGCAAGCGCCACTTCCGGTAACTCATGGACCGGATAATGGTCTGGCGCGACGGCACTCGTCACGAATTCTGCTTTGTTGATCTTCATTTAATTTCCTCCAAATGCTACATCTAGTACTTCATCGAGGGTCGTCACGGGAACGAACGTCAGTTTCTCACGCACCGTTTCTTGAATGTCATCGATGTCTCGCTCATTATCTTTCGGAATGACGATGGTCGTCAACCCGGCCCGATGAGCGGCGAGCGCTTTTTCTTTCAATCCACCAATCGGTAAGACGCGTCCACGAAGTGTGATCTCCCCCGTCATCCCGACATCGCGATGGACTTTCTTCCCGGTCAACGCGGAAATGAGTGCTGTCGCAATCGTGATCCCGGCCGATGGTCCGTCTTTCGGTACGGCACCTTCCGGAACGTGGATATGGATGTCTTGTCGCTCATAGAACGTCGGGTCAATCCCGAACCGCTCCGCATTCGCACGGACATAGCTATATGCCGTCTGTGCCGACTCCTGCATCACGTCACCGAGTTTACCCGTCAACTGAAGCTTGCCTTTACCAGGTGCGAGCGCCACTTCGATTGTGAGCGTGTCTCCACCGAACGCCGTGTAGGCAAGACCTGTCACTGCACCGATTGAGTCCTCGGTCTCTCCTTTTCCGTAACGATACTTCGGTTTTCCGAGATACGTGATGATGGCTTTCTTCGAAATCGTGACTCGTTTCTTCTCACCGATCGCGATTTGTTTCGCTGCTTTACGGCAGAGCGAACCGATGACGCGTTCTAAGTTCCGGACACCCGCTTCACGTGTGTAGCGGCGCACGACTTCATAGAGCGCATCTTCTTTGATCGTCAATTGGCTCTTCTTCAATCCGTGCTCTTTCAACTGTTTCGGCACTAAGTGACGCTTCGCGATTTCAACTTTCTCAAGCTCCGTATACCCACCGATTTGGATGAGTTCCATCCGGTCAAGGAGCGGTGCCGGAATTTGCGAGACATCGTTCGCTGTCGCGATGAAGAGGACGTTCGACAAATCGAACGGTTCTTCGATGTAGTGGTCCGAGAACGATACGTTTTGCTCTGGGTCGAGTACTTCGAGCATCGCCGACGCCGGGTCTCCTCTGAAGTCAGAAGCCATCTTGTCGATTTCATCGAGTAAGAAGACGGGGTTCTTGCTTTCCGCTTGCTTCAACCCGCGGATGACACGTCCTGGCATCGCGCCGATATACGTCCGGCGGTGACCACGGATTTCTGCCTCATCGCGTACCCCACCTAGTGAAACACGAACGAAGTGACGTTCAAGCGCCGAGGCGATCGAACGGGCGAGCGAAGTCTTCCCGACCCCTGGAGGTCCGGCGAGACAAAGGATTGGTCCACGAAGCGAGTTCGTCAACTGACGGACGGCCAAGTATTCGAGGATTCGGTCTTTTACTGACTCTAAACCGTAATGGTCATCGTCAAGGACTTCTGCCGCGTGTTTCACATCAAGCTTGTCTTCCGTCTCGATGCCCCATGGAAGGGATGCGACCCAGTCGAGATAGTTACGGATGACCGCATACTCCGGCGACGTTTGTGGGACAACGTTCAATCGCTCTGCTTCACGCATGACGTTCTTTCGAGTCGTCTCTGGCAAGTCGAGCGCTTCTAACTTCTCGCGGAGGCGAGTCGGCTCAGACTCTTGCGTTTGGTCGCCGAGCTCTTGTTGAATCGTCTTCATCTGTTCCCGTAAGTAATACTCGCGCTGCGACTGCTCAATCGACTTCTTCGTCCGCTCGCGCATCTCTTGCTCGAGTTCGATCACTTCCACCTCGTGTGCGATGATTTCAAGCAGTTCAAGCCCTCGTTTGACCGCATCTGCTTCTTCGAGCATCGCTTGGCGAAGTTCGACATCGACATCAAGTTTCGACGTGATATAGTCCGTGAGCGACTCAAGTCGCTCATACATCTCGAAACGACGACGTTCGTCCGGGGACATGCCTTTGATGTTGGCGACAAGTTTACCGAACTGCTCTTTCAACAGACGGACGAGCGCCGTACGTTCGACCTCTTCCCCTTCAGCGAGTTCAAGTGGTTCGACGTTAGCGAACCAGCCTTCATCCGTCGATTCGACCGAGTCGACGCGGACACGCTCTTTCCCGACGATGCGAACCCGAATCGTCTCGTTCGACAATTCGCTCATCTTGGCGATATGGACACGTGTTCCAATCGTGTACAAGTCTTCCGGTTCTGGTGACTCGTTCCCGGTTTCTTTTTGAGTGACGACAATTAAATCCGTTTCATGCTCCTTTGCAGCAAGGAGCGCCCGAAGTGATAACGGGCGTCCGACATCGATTGTCACACCGATGAGCGGATATACGACGACTCCTCGCAACGGAAGGATTGGTAATTTTTCCATCTACAACGCCTCCTGTGCAAAAAGGCCCAAAACTCGGAGTGTGCCGAGTGTTTGAGCCTTCTTCGTTAACAAATTATGCTGTCTCTTTGTTGTCCCCTGTCTGTTCGACAGTACCATCACGAAGGACGTATTTCGGACCGGCAAGACCCGTAATCGTTTCATCTGTGATGATGACTTTCTCGATATCGTCACGCGATGGGACGGTGAACATCACATCGAGCATCATTTCTTCGATAATCGAGCGGAGACCGCGTGCGCCAGTCTTACGTTTGATCGCAAGCTTGGCGATTTCGATCAATGCCTCGTCTGTGAACGTCAATTCGACATCGTCAAGCTCGAGCATTTTCTCGTACTGACGAACGAGAGCATTTTTCGGCTTCGTCAAGATTTCAACGAGTGCTTCCTCATCGAGTGTCGTGAGCGTCGCCATGACTGGCAAACGACCGATGAACTCAGGAATCAAACCGAATTTTTGAAGGTCTTCAGGAAGTGCGCGGGCGAGCAAGTCTTCTTGCGTCAACTCGCGATTCTCTTGATCGTTTCCGAAACCGATGACTTTCTTCCCGATTCGGCGTTTGACGACCGATTCAATCCCAGCGAATGCTCCGCCGACGATGAAGAGAATGTTTGTCGTATCGATTTGGATGAATTCTTGATGCGGATGCTTACGTCCACCTTGTGGCGGTACGCTTGCTGTCGTGCCTTCAAGAATTTTAAGAAGTGCCTGCTGAACGCCTTCACCGGATACGTCGCGCGTAATAGATGGGTTTTCAGACTTACGAGCAATCTTATCGATCTCATCAATATAGATGATTCCTTTTTCAGCCTTCTCGACATCGTAGTCAGCTGATTGGATCAATTTGAGCAAGATATTTTCGACGTCTTCACCGACGTAACCCGCTTCCGTCAAGCTTGTCGCATCCGCGATTGCGAATGGGACGTTCAAGACGCGAGCCATCGTCTGGGCGAGAAGCGTCTTCCCGCTACCAGTTGGTCCGATCATGACGATGTTCGACTTCGCAAGTTCGACATCATCTGAACGGCCGCCGGCGTTGATTCGTTTATAGTGGTTATAGACAGCTACTGAAAGCGCACGTTTTGCGCGGTCTTGTCCAATGACATAATCGTCTAGAATGTTACGAATCTCTTGTGGTTTCGGAATGTCTTTGAATTCGACTTCTTCCTCTACACCGAGCTCTTCCTCAACGATTTCATTGCAAAGTTCGATACACTCATCGCAAATGTATACGCCTGGTCCGGCGACTAACTTACGAACTTGTTCTTGCGATTTTCCGCAAAACGAGCACTTGAGTTGCCCCTTTTCCTCGTTAAATTTGAACATTCGATACACCCCTTCTGTGGTGAAAATGGATGTAAGTGCGATAAATCGCGATTTGTATTTTCTGGTGCGATGCACCGCGAAAAGACATTTTACATCTCTGCGTTGAAATAATTGTAGCATGAACATATTGCGACTTCAAAGAATTACACATCCAAAGTGTTGTGACAGAAAAAAGGACGACCGCTAGGCAGTCGTCCCACTAAAAATCAACTTACTTCGCTTTACCGTTTTCAACGAGGATGTCGATCGCTTTACGGAATTTGAGGTCACCTTTAAGTGTCTCAAGACCGCCTTGTGGAGCGAGCATCGTACGGAGTTGGTCCGGTGCGATGTTGTAAAGTTTAGACATTTCTTCAAGCTCTTTCTCAGCATCTTCGTCAGATACTTCGATTGCTTCTTTGTCAGCGATTGCTTTCAAGACGAGACGAGCTTTAACGCGCTCTTCAGCTTGCTCTTTCATCTCTTCGCGCATTGCTTCTTCAGAAGTACCAGTGAGTTCGAAGTACATGTTAAGGTCGATTCCTTGTGAAGATACACGTGAACCGAACTCTTGTACCATGCGGTCTACTTCTTGGTCAACGAGAACTTGTGGTACGTCGATTGTTGCGTTAGCAGTTGCCTGCTCAACGAGTTGGTCGCGCATTGTACCTTCAGCTTCTTGTTTCTTACCAGCTTCTAAACGCTCACGGATGCTCGCTTTCAACTCGTCGAGTGTCGAAACAGACTCGTCGATGTCTTTTGCGAACTCGTCGTCGAGTTCAGGAACTTGTTTTGTTTTCACTTCGTGAAGTTTGACTTTGAATGTCGCTGGTTTACCCGCTAAGTTTTCAGCGTGGTACTCTTCAGGGAATGTTACTTCAACGTCTTTTTCTTCACCAGCAGTCATGCCGACCATTTGCTCTTCGAATCCTGGGATGAATTGACCAGAACCGATTTCGAGTGTGTAGTTCTCAGCTGTGCCGCCTTCGAACTGCTCACCGTCAGCGAAACCTGCGAAATCAAATACAGCTGTATCGCCGTTTTCGATTGCACCTTCTTTAACAGCGAGTTCTGCGCCTTGCTGTTGAAGTGCTTCAAGTTCTGCTGTTACTTCGTCTTCTGTTACTTCAGTTGAAACAGCTTCGTACTCGAGGCCTTTGTATTCGCCAAGCTCAGCTTCTGGCTCAACCACGAATGTCACTTTGAAAGCGACTGGTTTGCCTTTCTCGAGCGTGCCGTCTACATCGATGTTTTCGAGCGCGATTGGTTCGAAACCAGCTTCTTCAACCGCACCTTGGATTGTGTCGCGGTAGAGAATGTCGAGCGCGTCTTGATAGAGTGCTTCTTCTCCATACATTTTGTTGAACATTGGGCGTGGCAATTTACCTTTACGGAAGCCAGGCACGTTCAAGTCTTTGACGACTGTTTTAAATGCGGCGTCAACTGCTTTATCAAAAGCTTCTGCAGGAGCTTCGTACGTGAGTACGCCTTGGCTACCTGATGTTTTTTCCCATTTTGCTGTCATGCTAAGTCCCTCCAACAATTCGTTTATACCGTACAAAAATGTACAACAATCCGTATTATAGCATAAATCCTCGGTATGCACACAAGGATTTAGTCTAATAACGCCTGTGTGAAGCGCAGATCCGCCTCTAAAATCGCAGCTGCCAAACCGTCGACTGCCTCGTCATGCAAAATCGCTTGTTTCGCCTGTACGAGCGCCTGCTCCACGTCCGCCATTTCAGCCGGCACATACGGATAATGCGTATACATATAGTTCATCAACAACTGAGTCCCGATCTCATCGCCCTCAACTGATTTCTGAAGCGAGAGGACGGTCTTCTCCCACGTCTCGATGTGCGATGTTGCCTCCATTTGCGACATCTCGTTCGTCGAATCCCCATCCGACCACTTGATGACCGCCAGTTCGGCAAAAGCTTTCTCTAACACGATTAATTTGACGAGCTTCGGTCGCTTGGATACGAGTAGCTCATGCAGCACATTGTCGAGCACCGAATCGATATTGAAATGAACATGTTGCAACGCCTCGATTTGTTCCCCTGTACTGCCGCGCGTCAACGTCCGTTTCAATTTGGCGATGGCCGCCGGAAACTCGGTCATCTTCAACACTTGAAGCACTTGATGTGCCTGTGTGTTGACCGTATCCTTTTTGTCTTGCCATTCGAGGTACTGGTTGATCCAGTGCGCCGCTTCAAACGGCTGGTCCCGCATGATGTAATACTGCGCGATCTGTAATCCGCCCGAAGCCGGTTCTTCCGCTTCCGCCATCTGGATGGCGACGAGTTCCTGCAACTTCTCGAGCGTTTCCGGGTCGTCCGGTTTTTCCATCGCACATTGGAAGATTTCCATGAAAATAAACGGGTCACCCGGAATCGCCTGATACCAATCCCATAAAATCGGTTCGATCCGCTGTCGCTCCCCAGAAGCATCTGCTTCTTGAATCATCTTATGCAGACGCGACCAATTCCCGGGGAACGGATAGTCCTGGTCCTTTTCCTTCTCCATCTTCCCTCACCCTCTCTTCCATTCCCTTTCATCTTCCGTTAGGACGCGATTCCTTGTCAATCGATTTCCCGGAAAATGAAAAAAGAGACGTTCTCCGTAGAGAACATCTCTATTTTAATGGAAGCGTCCCAAGAGGGATTCGAACCCCCGACCGACGGCTTAGAAGGCCGTTGCTCTATCCTGCTGAGCTATTGGGACATTGACATGAAAACTATAATAGAAAAATGGTTTCCTGTCAATCGATTTCCCATTCGAAACTCATAGTTTTCCTGCGATGTCCAAATCTTCGACGTGAGAACCGTCTTCCGAGCGATAAAAACGTACCGCTGCTTCCCCTTTTTCTAAGTCAAGAAGCGCATACGTTTTGTCCGAACGTCCACGTGGCATACGAATCGAACCCGGGTTGATGTAGACGACCCCATCCTCGATCAAAGCACCTGCCACATGCGAGTGACCGAACAAGACGACGTTCGCACCGACCTCTTCCGCCCGGTAACGCAATCGATTCAAGTCGAATTTGACGTCGTGATGATGCCCGTGGACGATGAGGATTGTGCCGGCATCCGTCGTCTCGATCCGTTCGAGCGGAAGGTCTCCACCAAAATCACAATTCCCACGGACCGTTCGATACGGCAATAGATGTTCATCGACAAGTGCGAGTTGTGAATCGCCGCAATGGAACGCGTCATCAATCTCTGCCTCGTGTCGTTCAAAAATCGTTGTCAATTCTTCCGTCAGACCATGACTATCACTCACTATTAGAAAACGCATAAGCTTCATCCTTTCATGAATGGAATGATTTCTGCCTCCAGTTTTCGTAATGCCTGTCCACGGTGACTGACGACCGCTTTTTCTTCACGTTCTAGTTCGGCCGCCGTCTTGTGGAGCGATGGGACGATAAAGAGTGGGTCGTATCCGAAACCGTTCTCGCCACGTGGGGAATAGCCGATTGTCCCTTCAATCGTTCCGCGAACGGTCAACGTCTCTCCTGTCGGTTTCGCCAGGCAGAGGGCACAGACGAAGCGAGCCACGCGATTCGTTTGCCCGTTCAATTTTTCAAGAAGAAGCGCATTGTTCGCCTCATCCGACTTTTCAGGACCGGCGAAGCGAGCTGAATATACACCAGGTGCCCCATCGAGCGCGTCGACTTCAAGACCGGAGTCGTCCGCGAGAACGGCATGCCCGAAATAGGCAGCTGCTTCCGTCGCTTTTAACGCCGCATTTTCTTCAAATGTCGTCCCTGTCTCATCTGTTTCCGGCGCATCCGGATAGTCGAGTAGTGATTCGACCTCAAATCCGAGCGGTGTCAACATCCCTTCTAGTTCTTTCACTTTTTCAGGATTGTGTGTCGCAATGATCAACTTCATAATGTCTCCTCCGAACGTTCTCCGACGTACCACCAAGAAGCACCAAGTGCCTCTTCAGCCGTCTTGAATAATGATTCGATTCCGTGTTGCGCGAGCGCGAGCATCTCGTTCATCTCTTGAAGCGTGAACGTCGCCTCTTCACCTGTCCCCTGAACTTCGACGAACCGACCGCTCGCCGTCATGACGACGTTCATGTCGACCTCAGCCGCCGCGTCTTCCATATAGTCCAAGTCGAGAACGAGTTCATCGGTCCGTCCGACCGAGATGGCTGCGACGCCTTCTTTGATTGGTGTATCATCGAGTTTCCCTTGACGGATCAACCGGTCGACGGCGAGGACGAGGGCACAAAAACCACCCGTGATGGATGCCGTACGTGTACCGCCATCCGCTTGGATGACGTCACAGTCAATCCAAATCGTGCGTTCGCCAAGACTTTCCAAGTCCACGACCGAGCGGAGTGATCGGGCGATGAGACGCTGAATCTCCATCGTCCGACCCGATTGTTTCCCACGTACCGCTTCTCGGACAGTCCGGTCACCTGTCGCACGTGGCAACATCGCATACTCGGCATTGATCCAGCCTTGCTTCTTCCCGCGAAGGAAGTTCGGAACACGTTCTTCGACAGTCGCTGTACAAATCACTTTCGTATCACCAATCGAAATGAGGACAGACCCTTCCGCATGCTTATTCACATGAGGTACGATCTCGACTGTTCGTAATTCATCAAATCGTCTCGTATCACGCAATGCCGGTCACCTCGACTTTCTCCGCATGAACCGGACGACCGAGCCATTCGCTCGCTAGTCGGTCAAACAGTTCAATATCCCCCGTCGCATAAAAGGCATGGGATGGGACAGTATCTAATCCGTTCTCAAGCTCTTGATAATCAAGCATCGCTGCGACTTCAAGCGCCGTCTCGTCACCCGACGAGATGAGGTGCACGTTCGGTCCGACCACGTCCTGGATGACAGGCGCAAGAATCGGATAGTGCGTACAACCGAGAATGAGTGTATCCATCTCGGAAGATTGTAGTGGACGCAGCGTCTCTTCCACAATTTGACGGACGCGGTCTCCCGACACGTCCCCCGCTTCGACGAGCGGGACAAAAGGCGGGCAAGCGAGTGAGTACACGTCGACTTCACCAGCCACGTGACGAAGCGCCTTCTCATACGAAGCGCTCTCAATCGTCATCTTCGTACCAATGACACCGATATGTTTGTTGCGTGTCCCTTTGACAGCCGCGCGGGCACCTGGGTCGATGACACCGATGACCGGGATATCGAGGCGTTTCCGCGCCTCTTTCAAAACAACCGCCGTCGCCGTGTTACAGGCGATGACAATCATTTTGACGTCTTTCTTCAATAGAAACTCAATGAGTTCCCATGTATAAGCTTCAATCTCATCGTGCGGACGCGGCCCGTATGGACAGCGTTCCGTATCGCCGATATAGATGATTTCTTCTTTAGGGAGTTGGCGCATCAATTCTTTGACTACCGTCAACCCGCCGACTCCTGAATCGAGGACTCCAATCGCTCGTTTCATTTTGCATCACTTCCATTCTCACCTATCTTACCAAAAAACATCAGACGGAAAAAGAAACGTTCCCATGACAAAAAAAGACGAGGTCGCCAGTGGCGCCTCGTCCCTTACCCGAATTACTGAGCAAGACCTTCGCTAGTGAGCATGTCAGAAAGCGTGTTGATCGCTTCTTCTGCATCTTCACCTTCAGCAGTGATCTTGATTGTAGAATCTTTTGCGATACCGAGTGAAAGTACACCCATGATCGACTTCAAGTTAACTGTTTTACCATTGTACTCGAGGTTGATGTCTGATTGGAACTTAGAAGCTGTGTTAACCAACTGAGTAGCTGGACGAGCGTGAATTCCTGAATCAGCAACGACTGTGAACGTTTTTTCCATGAGATGATGGTCTCCCTTCAAAATTCAATTCTACAGGCGAACCGGCAGAATATTTTTTGTTTGTGAACTCATTATCAAATGATAGCGGATTCGCAAAAATTCTGCAAGCGGTTTTTATATTCCGGAGTCCATTCCGTTGGACGACCTTCCTTCGTCAAATGAACGAGGCTCGTTCGTCCCGCGAAGAGGAGTTGTTCTCCGTCATATGCCCCGTAATGAATATCACATGAAGTGTTTCCGACCGTCAAGATATTGGCATGCACGGTCAGCTGTTGACGTGGCATGACTTGTCGAACATAGTCACATTGCGCATCGGCGACGACGACAAACCCGTCCTTCAAGGAGAATCCTGTCGCTTCTAACAACTCGATTCGCGCATCTTCGAAATAGATGAACGGGATCGTGTTGTTCATGTGACCGTACGGATCGCACTCCGAAAAGCGGACTTTCACATCGAGCGCGACCCCTGCTTTGACACGTGTTTCCCAACCTGGCTCTCGAAAGTACTTGGTCATCGGCTCGCTTATGCCTCGACCGCAGAACCGGTGCGACCTTTGTCACTACCGAAGAACTGTTTGAACGAGTGAAGCGTCGTTTGACGGTTCATCGAAGCGATAGACGTCGTGAGCGGAATGCCTTTCGGACAAACTTCGACACAGTTTTGTGCGTTTCCGCACTGCATGATGCCTCCGTCTTCCATAAGGGCTTCGAGGCGGTCTTCCGCGTGGAAGGCACCTGTTGGATGCGAGTTGAAGAGACGGACTTGCGAAATCGCAGCTGGACCGATGAAGTCCGACTTGTCGTTGACGTTCGGACACGCTTCAAGACAAACCCCACATGTCATACATTTCGATAACTCGTATGCCCATTGACGTTTGTTTTCTGGCATACGCGGTCCTGGACCGAGGTCATACGTTCCATCGATTGGAACCCATGCCTTCACTTTTTTCAACGCGTCGAACATGCGTTGACGATCGACTTGAAGGTCACGGATGACCGGGAACGTCTTCATCGGAGCGAGGCGGATCGGTTGCTCGAGTTTATCGACGAGCGCTGTACACGATTGGCGTGGCTTCCCGTTGATGATCATCGAGCAGGCACCACATACTTCCTCGAGACAGTTCATGTCCCAGTTGATCGGTGTCGTCTTGTCGCCGTTCGCGTTGACCGGGTTACGGCGGATTTCCATCAATGCCGAGATCACGTTCATGTTCGGACGGTACGGCACCGTGAATTCTTCAGTATATGTCGCTTGATCCGGTCCATCTTGGCGTTCAATGATGAAGCGGATGTCTTTTTGTTCAGATTGCATTGGCGTCGTCATTTCGTCTTCGCCCCTTTCTTCGAGTAATCCCGTTTACGTGGCGGGATTAACGAAACATCGATGTCTTCATACGAGATATCGACTTCCCCATCTTTGTAACGTGCCATCGTCGTCTTCATGAACTGCTCGTCATTACGTTCCGGGAATTCCGGTTTGTAATGGGCACCACGGCTCTCGTCCCGCTTGAGTGCGCCGAGTGTGATGACGCGTGCGAGGTCGAGCATGTGGTCGAGCTGTCGAATGAACGATGCCCCTTGGTTGCTCCAGCGTGCCGTATCCGTAGCCGAGATGTTATGGAAACGTTCACGCAATTCTTGGATTTTCTTGTCCGTCGCTTCGAGCTTGTCGTTATAACGAACGACTGTGACGTTGTCCGTCATGAGTTCACCGAGTTCACGGTGGATTTGATACGCGTTCTCTGTTCCGTCCATCGCAAGGATGTCGTTGAAGCGTTCGATTTCTTCACGCTCGTTGAAGTTGAAGAGTGCGTCAGAGACGCTTTCTGTCGCTTGGTCGAGACCACGCATGTAGTTGACAGCTGCAGGACCTGCTTCCATTCCGCCATGAACGGCTGAGAGGAGTGAGTTCGCACCGAGACGGTTCGCACCGTGCATCGAGTAGTCACATTCACCGGCTGCGAAGAGTCCAGGGATGTTTGTCATTTGATCGTAGTCGACCCATAGTCCGCCCATCGAATAGTGGACTGCCGGGAAGATCTTCATCGGTACTTTACGCGGGTCGTCCCCTACGAATTTCTCGTAGATTTCGAGGATCCCACCAAGTTTGATGTCGAGTTCTTTCGAGTCTTTGTGCGACAAGTCGAGGTAGACCATGTTCTCGCCGTTGACGCCGAGTTTTTGGTTAACACATACATCAAAGATCTCACGTGTCGCGATGTCACGCGGTACGAGGTTTCCGTATGCCGGATATTTCTCTTCGAGGAAGTACCATGGCTTCCCGTCTTTGTATGTCCAGACACGTCCACCTTCCCCACGAGCCGATTCACTCATGAGACGAAGTTTGTCGTCCCCAGGAATCGCAGTCGGGTGAATTTGGATGAACTCCCCGTTCGCGTAGACAGCACCTTGGCGGTAAACCGCTGCCGCTGCTTGTCCTGTGTTGATGACCGAGTTTGTCGACTTACCGAAGATGACCCCTGGGCCACCTGTCGCCAAGATCACCGCGTCCGATGGGAACGCTTTAATTTCCATCGAGCGCAAATCCTGACAGACCGCACCGCGGCAGATGCCTTCTTCATCGATGACGGCACGAAGGAATTCCCATCCTTCATATTTCTCGACAAGACCTTGTGCTTCATAACGACGAACCTGCTCATCGAGTGCATAGAGAAGTTGTTGACCTGTTGTCGCTCCAGCGTATGCCGTACGGTGGTGAAGCGTTCCACCGAAACGACGGAAGTCTAAGAGACCTTCTGGCGTACGGTTGAACATGACACCCATCCGGTCGAACATGTGGATGATTTTCGGTGCATTCTCTGCCATTTTTTGAACAGGTGGTTGGTTGGCGAGGAAGTCGCCTCCGTAGACCGTGTCGTCAAAGTGTTGCCAAGGAGAATCGCCTTCCCCTTTCGTGTTGACGGCCCCGTTAATACCACCTTGGGCACAAACTGAATGTGAACGCTTGACCGGTACAAGCGAGAATAGTTTTACCGGAACACCCATCTCTGCCGACTTGATAGTCGCCATGAGTCCAGCTAGACCGCCACCGATGACGATCAAACTTTGATTTGCCATGTAAAAT
The DNA here is from genome assembly GCF_018617635.1 of Exiguobacterium sp. CH10. Classification (NCBI taxonomy): domain Bacteria; kingdom Bacillati; phylum Bacillota; class Bacilli; order Caryophanales; genus Exiguobacterium; species Exiguobacterium sp. CH10. The sequence continues at coordinate 204,175 of NZ_JACSKO010000002.1, read as the reverse complement.
TCCCCCTAATTACAAGATGCCTGCAAACGTCAAAATCGAACGGATGCCGACAAAAGATAGTGCCAAGAACACGACACCTGATACGTAGCTCATGAGACGTTGCGAACGAGGTGACTGTGTGATTCCCCACGTGATCGAGAACGACCAAAGACCGTTCGCGAAGTGGAACGTAGCCGAAAGGATTCCGACTATGTAGAAGATCAACATGAGCGGGTTGTCGACGATGTTTTGCATCATCTCCGCATTGACTTCTACCCCGCGTAATTTCGCTAAGCGCGTTTCCCAAACGTGCCATGCGATAAAGATCACGAGGAAGACCCCTGTGAAGCGTTGGAAGAGATACAACCAGTTGCGTGCGTATGAATAACGGTTCGAGTTAATCGATCCAAGAAACGCATAGTACACGCCGTACACTCCGTGGAAGATCATCGGCAATGCGATAATCGTCACTTCAAGGAAGTACAAATACGGTAAGTTCTCCATGAATTTTGCTGCTTTGTTGAATGACTCCACCCCATCGACGATGTAGTAGTTGACCGATAAGTGAACGATCAAAAACAAACCGATTGGAATGACCCCAAGTAGCGAATGGACTTTACGACTGAAGTAGTCACGATGCGCTGCCATTCTAGTTCCCCCTTTTCACGAGCATTGGCTCGTTTTGTCAATAAAAGCGTTTTCAAATGCAGATATAGCTTTCTGACTCCTATTCTACTCTTGTGAAAATTGTATGACAAGATAACCTAGCCGATTTGTGCCACATTCTTTTCAAAAATACAGGATGACCAAATTCCGATTGGTCGTTATAATGATATAGAGAGATTGGAGTGATGGGATAGAATGGAAACGATGAGCCAACCAATTTTCGCGATTGAACTTCTTCGCGACTATGTGTTGACGGACTTGCTTGGTGAAGATTACGCCCAAGTCATCTATTGGTCAGGAAAACGGGTCGCCCGCAAATTCCCGACGATGTCTGACGATGAACTGACTGCATTCTTCGACGAGGCAGGTTGGGGAGCGTTGACGCTCAAAAAGGAACGTGGGAGTAAATTTACATACGAACTCATCCCACCGCCCACGACCCAAGCCAAGGCGACCGGTTACTATCAGCTCGAAGCTGGATTTTTAGCCGAACAGATTGCAGGTCGTTTCCAGTGCGTCGCGGAAGGATATGCCGATCCCGCCCGAAAAATTGTCCAAATCACCGTCCAACTAGACCGGAAAGACGATTACGAATAAGAGTCGATGCGTTTCGCATCGACTCTTATTTTTGATTCTGCTGAAGTTGCTCGTTCATATACCGACGTACTTCACTGAGTTCGTGTTGATTAAACGTCACGTCTTCCCCTTCATAGCCCTGAGTCGCCTTACGAACGACCGTGACAACATTTCCCGGAAAATGTCCGTTTTCTATCAGCTAACCGAGCGCTTCACATGTTCAGATCTCTCATTCATCCGTATCCTCGTGCACATATTGAAGGACGGTCTCCGCCAGTTTTTCCGGTAGTCCCGCTTCTTTCAATTGTTCAAGCGAGGCCAGACGAATCTGTTTCATCGACCCGAAATGACGGATGAGCTGTTGACGACGTTTCGGACCGACTCCTGGAATCTCGTCTAAAATCGACTTCGTCATCTTCTTCGTGCGCAAGCTGCGGTGGAAGGTGATGGCGAAACGGTGTACCTCGTCTTGCATCCGCTGCAATAGATAAAACGCACTCGATCGTGGATGGAGTTCTACGACCGCACCATGTTCTCCAAACAACAGTTGACTCGTCCGATGTCGGTCATCCTTTTTGAGTGAGCCAACCGGCAAGTCGAGCCCGAACTCGTTTTGGATGACATCGAGCGCGGCATTCAACTGTCCGATTCCACCATCAATCAATAGGAGATCCGGTAACCGCTTGTCTTCTGTCAACAGGCGACGGAACCGTCGCCGTACGACTTCGCGCATCGTCTCATAATCATCAGGTCCTTGGACGGTCCGAATCTTATATTTCCGATACTCTTTCTTGAGCGGCTTCCCGTCTTCAAAGACGACGAGCGCCGATACGGCGTCAGCCCCTTGAATGTTCGCGTTATCGATGATGTCGACACGCGACAAGTTCGGGATACCGATTGCTTCCCCGAGTTCACGCATCGCGAGTAACGTCCGCTCTTCGTCCCGAGCGAGCAATTCGAATTTCTCGTTCAAGGCGATCGTCGCGTTCTTCGTCGCCAAATCGAGTAATTGCTTCTTCGCCCCACGTTTCGGTTGCATCACTTTCGTGCCGATGGCATCATTCAGTAAATCGAGCCGGACCGTCTCTGGTACGAGAATCTCTTTTGGCACGACGTTTTGTTCATAGAACTGGACGATGAAACTTTCAAGTTCTTCCGAAGGTTCCCCGTGCATCGGGAAGAGCGAGACATCTCGCTCAATCATCTTCCCGCCTCGCATGTAGAACACTTGGACACACATCCAGCCCCGGTCAAGTGTATAACCGAAGACGTCTCGTGCAGTCGGGTCGGCCGTAATCATGTTCTGCTTATTCATGATCGATTCGACCGCTCGAATCTGGTCGCGTAGTTCAGCAGCCCGCTCGAACTGCATGTCCTCAGCGGCACGTCCCATCTCGACATTCAGCTTCGCAAGCGTCTCGCTCGTCTCACCGTTCAAGAAACGACGAATCTCGTTGACAATCTCTTTTTGCGAATCCGTGTCGACCGCGAGCTCACAAGGTCCTAAGCACTGCCCGATGTGATAATAAAGACAGAGTTTCTTCGGCATCGGCTGACATTTGCGGAGTGGGTATAGTTTGTCGAGAAGTCGTTTCGTCTCGTTCGCCGCGTAAGCGTTCGGGTACGGTCCGAAGTAATGTCCACCGTCTTTCTTCAGCTTACGCGTCGTCAATAGACGCGGATATGGTTCGTTCGTGATTTTGATGTACGGATACGTCTTATCATCTTTCAGGCGAATATTGTACTTCGGGTCATGTTTTTTGATAAGCGTCATTTCAAGGAGCAACGCCTCGAGTTCGCTCGCCGTCACGATGTACTCAAAGTCACGAATCTCTGCGACGAGACGCATCGTCTTGATGTCGTGCGCGCCCGTGAAGTAAGAGCGGACCCGATTCTTCAGATTTTTCGCCTTCCCTACATAGATGACCTCACCATATTCATTTTTATGCAAATAGCACCCCGGTTCGTCCGGGAGCAGCGCTAATTTGTGTTTAATGTGGTCGGTATGACTCAATTCCATTCACCTCAGTTTAGCTTCCTCCTGGACGGGAAAAAGAGTGTGATATCTCGTCAGAGGAGGATTTTATATTATGAAACGATACGATGTCATCATTGTCGGTAGCGGGTCAGCAGCGAGCCAAGCCGCTTCCATTTTACGCGAAGCCGGTAAAGAGATCGCCATCATTGAAAACTGGACGTTCGGAGGAACGTGTCCTCAACGTGGATGTGACCCGAAAAAAATGCTCGCCGAAGGTGCCGAACTACTCGCCCGCACGGAACGTATGCGCGATCTCGGCGTCGAAGGAAGCCTATCCCTCGATTGGTCGTCCTTTAAAAAGCGGATTGATGAGTACCGTCTCTCTATCCCAACATCCAAAAAACAGCATTGGAACGAGATGAACATTGACTTATATCAGGGAGAGCCTCACTTTATCGATGAGGACTCCATCGTCATCGATGGTCACGAGCTCTCTGCCAACCAATTTTTAATCGCGACGGGTCAAACGCCACGCCCTCTCGATATCCCAGGTGGCGAACTGGCGATCACGAGCGATGATGTGTTCGACCTCGACGCGTTGCCTGAATCGATTCACATTGTGGGGGCAGGCTATATCGCATTTGAATTCGCCCATATTTTCCGGCGCTTCGGAAGTGACGTGACCCTTCTCATTCGTTCACGTGCGTTGAAGGCATTCGACCCGAACGTCGTCCATCGGCTCGTCGAGGAGTCGAAGCGAATCGGCATCACCGTCCGACATGACATCGAACCGACACGAATCGATGGGAACGTCTTAACGTTATCAGATGACTCTACCCTTGAAGGAGTTGTCCTTAACGCCACCGGGCGAATTCCAAGCATCGAGCGACTTCATCTCGATTCAGCCGGCGTCAATACCGATCATCATGGTGTTCAGGTGAACGAGCATCTCCAGACGAGTAATCCGAATATATACGCCGCCGGAGACGTCGCAAGCAGTCCAAACCCTGCGCTCACACCGTTCGCTGGTCAGGAAGGACGCCTCGCTGCATTGAACATGCTTCACGGGAATACACGGCCACTCCCGGAGCGTCCGGCGCCGACAATCGTCTATGCGACGCCGCCGATTGCCAAAGTGGGGCTCACTGTGGAGGAAGCGGAAGCCGAGGGCATCGACTTCGACGTGAAAGAAACGGACATGTCCCATTTCCTCACCTATTCACGCATCAATGACGCGACCGCCTATTCGAAAGTATTGTTGAGTGCGGAAGGTCATATTATCGGGGCACATCTGATTGGACACCATGCCCCGGAACTCATCAACCTGTTCTCTTTCATTATACAGAACAAACTGTCGCATCAACACGTGAAGCACTTAGAAGTCGCCTATCCGACGGCCGCCTCCGACCTAACCTATCTGATCTAAACAAAAGACGGGACTCGCCTCATGGCGAATCCCGTCTTTCTCTTATTCGATTCCTTTATCCTTGTCTTCTTTCAATGCGTCTTGTAACGACTTCTCCCAAAGAGGGACCCCTTTTGCGTGCGCCGCACGTGAGATGAGGTGCCCCCCGACAGGAGCCGTCAAGAGGACGAAGAAGAGACCGAGCAAGAGTCTTGCGTCAAATACCCGTTCATCGACATACACGTGAAGCACGGCCGCAAAGAGGACGAACATGACACCGAGTGTCGCACTCTTTGAGGCAGCGTGTGTTCTCGAATAAATATCTGGGAGACGGATGAGACCAATCGCGGCGACGACCGTGAAGAAGACGCCGATGATCGTGAAGATGCCGGTAATGAGATCAAAGATCATTGTCGCGGTCATGTTGGATAATCTCTCCCCTCTCTAAGAATTTCGAGAACGCCACCGTTCCGATGAAGGCCAAAATACTGAGTAGCAAGATGACTTCAAAATAAAGGGTCGTATCGAGCAGAATCGACAGTAACGCAACGACCGAGATGAGCGCGATCCCGATTGAGTCGAGCGCGATGACTCGGTCTGCCGTCGTCGGTCCTTTGACGACGCGATACAACATCATCAACATCGCAAGCAAGAGAATGGCGAGCGAGATGTAGATGAGAATGTCTAGTAAATCCATCACTCTGTCGCCTCCTTAATGCTTGATTCAAAGTTATCATAAATGTCTTTTCGTAAGGCATCCTTATCCGGCATGTTGAGCGCGTGGATATAGAGCACGGAATTGTCTTTTGACACCTGAACGACGAGCGTCCCTGGTGTGAGCGTGATCAGCATCGAGAGCAAGCTGATTTTCCAGCCTTTGTCGAGAGACGTCTCATATCGGAAGATTCCTGGTTGAATCTTGAGCTTCGGACTAAGGACGAGACGTAACACCTCGAAGTTCGCGAGGAACAGTTCCCGAATGAAGATGAGGAGCAATTTAAACAGACGCCAAACGCGTGTGAAGTAAAAGCTGCCTCCCCCTGACTTGAAGAATCGGCGCATCATGAACAAGATGAGCAATCCGAGTAGATATCCGACGAAGAATCCGCTCGTTGTGAACGATCCCGTGAGGAACATCCAGATGAACGCCAAGAAAAAGTTAATCAAAAGTTGATAAGCCATCTGTGTTTCACTCCTTTATCACGGCATCGATATAGATTTCTGGATTGACGAGCGGCTCAATCGCTTGCGTGATATACGGATGGATGGCTTCTGCCCCAAATCCGTATGCGACCGCAATGATGAGCAACAAGAAGACCGGTACAATCAAACGTTTCGTATAAGGGACGAGTGGTCCGTCATACTCCCGCTTCGCTTCTCCCCAAAATCCGTTCAAGAAGATTTTCATGACCGAGTAGAGGACGAAAAGACTTGATAAGAGGACAAGTAGCGGTCCGAACAGTTCTCCTTCGTCCATCCCACCTGATACGATCAATAACTTCCCGAAGAATCCACTGAGTGGCGGAATCCCTGCAAGCGAGAGCGCTGCGATGAAGAACGTCCATCCGAACAGCGGGAAGCGTGTGATGAGTCCACCCATATCGCGCAGTTGACCGGATTTGGTGATCCCAATCATCATCCCGACGAGCATGAAGAGAACTGCCTTGATGATCATATCGTGAATCAAGTAGTAGAGCGACCCTTCAAGGGACGTCTGTGTGTTGACGGAGATCCCGTACAAAATGACCCCGACCGCAATCATGATGTTGTAGATGATGATCAGCTTCACATCGTTATAAGCGATGGCACCTGTCATCCCGATGAAGATCGTGAGGACAGCGAGCACCATGAGGAACGTCTGTAAAAACTCACCGTTCCCATCAAAGAGTAGCGTGTACGTCCGTAAAATCGAGTAGACCCCGACTTTCGTCAAGAGGGCCCCGAACATCGCAAGAATCGGTGTCGGTGCTACAACATACGCTCCAGGGAGCCAGTAGTGAAGTGGGACGAGTGCCCCTTTCATCCCGAAGACGATGACAAACATCACACCGATGACGGTAATGACGTCCGGGTTATCGACGAGCGGAATCTTCATCGCCAAGTCTGCCAAGTTGAGCGTACCTGTAACGCCATAGAGCAAGGCGACCGACATGACGAAGAGTGCCGAGGCGATGATGTTCACGAGCAAGTATTTGATGGACTCACGTAACTGGACGCCACGTCCACCAAGCACAATCAACACGTATGAAGACATCAAGAAAACCTCGAAGAAAACGAACAAGTTGAAAATATCACCTGTCGTGAAGGCACCGTTCACCCCGACGAGCAAGAAGAGCATCGAGATGTACAAGTAGTTGCCTTCATATGAGTCTGAGAAGTAATGGACGGCGAACCACACGATGAAGAGCGTGAGGAGAGTCGACGTCGTCACGAGTAGGGCTGACAACATATCCGATACGAGTGTGATCCCGAACGGCGCTTGCCAGTTCCCGAGGTTGAGGGTTTGAATCCCCTCCGTGGAGACCGTGTGCACAAGGAAGAGTGACACGATCGCCGTAATAGCTAAAGCTCCAAGAGCCATCACACGCTGCAGCTGGACCCGTTTTGGCATGAACATCATGATGATGGCCGCAAGCGCAGGAATGACGATTGGAAAGACCGGTAAGTTAATCATACGATTCTGTTCCTTTCATTTCTTCCATATTGTCCGTGCTGAGCTCCTGATACGTGCGGTATGCAAGTACGAGGAAGAACGCCGTCACCCCGAAACTGATGACGATTGCCGTCAAGACGAGCGCTTGCGGTAACGGGTCTGTGAATTCAGTCACACCGTCGACGAGGACAGGGGCTGCCCCTGTCTTCAAACCTGCCGTCGTCAAGACGAGAAGGTGTGCCGCGTGACTGAACAAGGCTGTGCCGATGATGATGCGTAACAAACTTCTTGAGAGAACAAGATAGACGGCACACATCGTCAGGACACCGATGATGATGCTAACGAAGATTTCCATTATTCACTCTCTCCAATCGTTTGTATAATCGTTAGGGTGATTCCGATGACTACGAGATAGACCCCTAAGTCAAACGCAATCGCCGTATGGAGCGTCTGTTCACCGAGAAGTGGTAAGTCAAACTTCCCATAAGCATGCGTCAAGAACGGACGACCCAAGAATACCGAGTGAAGACCTGTTAAAAGTGCGATCAATAATCCCGTCGCAGTCATGAGACGGTAGTCAATTGGGAGCACGTTCGCAAGTGTCTTCGAATCAAATGCGAGTAGCAACAAGACGAGCGCGGCGGATGTCATCAATCCACCGATGAACCCTCCACCTGGTGAATAGTGACCGGCAAAGAACAAATCGATCGAGAAGATGACGATGATGAAGAAAATGATAATCGCGGCCGTCTGCAATATGACGTCATTGACGCGTTTGCTGTTTTGCTTCATGTGCACCTTCTCCTTTCGTACGTCGTGTTGTTCTAAATTTAATCATCGTGTAGATCCCGAAAGCCGCAATTCCGAGAACGACGATTTCAAACAAAGTATCAAATCCACGGAAGTCGACGAGGACGACGTTAACCATGTTTTTACCTGCTGCAAGCTCATACACGTTCTCTTTGTAATACTCCGAGATCGAAGTGAGCGATTTGTTCGTGAGCGCCATGAAGCTGAGAAGCGTCACGGTCGTCCCGACGAGAATGGCCACGATGGCATTCCCGACTTTGAAACGCATCCGTACTTCCTTCTTACTGATGTCCGGCATGTGATAGAACACGAGCAAGAACAAGGCAACCGAGACCGTCTCGATGACAAGCTGCGTGAGTGCCAAGTCAGGTGCACCGAAGAAGACGAAGAACAGTGCCACGCCGTAACCGACAACCCCGAGTAAGATGATGGACGGTAGACGCGAACGCATAAATAGAATCGCGAGTGCTGCAAGCATGACGACAGCTCCGAGCACGTATTCATACGGTGCGATCTCTGCCAAGTTCTCGAACGAGAATCGGTACATGTCGAACCACCAAATGCTAAAGAGCATCATGCCTGAGAGGAAGACGAAAATATAGATCAAATACGACCGGATGAAACCAGTCATGTAATTGTCTTTAAAGCGATATGCCGCCTTATTCGACCAGACGAGCGTACCATCGTACATCCCGTTGAGCGTCAAACGGTGCGGGATGCGGTTGTAGATGCCCATCCATTTGCCCATTTGCCAGAACAACAACGAACCGAGGAGAACGACCCCGATTGTCATGAACAACTCTGGCGTCAAACCATGCCAGAAATAGATGTGAACATCGACTTCTTGTCCTTGCGCGACGAGTGTCGGATAAATCGACTCGACGGCCGGTTTGATGAGCGAGTTCGACAAGACGTTCGGGAAGAACCCAAGACCGACAACGAGAAGCGCGAGAATGGCCGGCGAAATCAACATGCCGATCGGCGCCTCATGCGGTTGTTTCGGCAATTGATCGAACTTCGCTTTGCCCATGAATGTCCGTGTGAACAACATGATGCTATAGATGAACGTGAACACACTTCCGACGAACGCGATGATCGGAAGCAAAATCCCAATCGTATCGAGCGCGAAGAAGTCGGCCGAGAAGACTTTTGTCGTCGCCTTCAAGAACATCTCTTTACTCAAGAAACCGTTAAACGGCGGAAGACCGGCCATCGATAACGAACCGATGACGGCAATCGTGAACGTGATCGGCATGACCGTCATCAGACCGCCGAGCTTACGAATGTCACGTGTGCCCGTCTCGTGGTCGACGATCCCGGCCATCATGAAGAGTGAGCCTTTGAATGTCGCATGGTTGATCAAATGGAAGATTGCTGCGATCGTCGCGACCATAAAGATGTTGTCATCCATACCGTCATAGTGGAGCGCAGCCGCACCAAGACCGAGGAGTGACATGATCAATCCGAGCTGACTGACTGTCGAGAATGCCAAGATTCCCTTCAAGTCGGTCTGCTTCACGGCGTTGAACGAGCCCCAGAACATCGTAAACATCCCAACCCCGGCAATCGTCCATAGCCAGACCGATGACTCTTGGAACACCGGGCTCATACGGGCCACAAGATAGAGACCCGCCTTGACCATCGTCGCCGAGTGTAGGTACGCACTGACCGGAGTCGGTGCTTCCATCGCGTCAGGTAACCAGATGTGGAACGGGAACTGCGCCGATTTCGTGAACGCCCCGAGCAAGATGAGAATCATCGCGGCAAGGAAGAACGGGCTCTCGGCGATGACGCCAGAGTTCGCGACCATATCACGAATGCTGTACGAACCGACCATCGACTCGAGTAAGACAATCCCCCCGAGCATCGACAATCCACCGAATACGGTGAGAAGCATCGACTTCTGTGCGCCGTAACGTGAACGCTCTTTCTCATACCAGTAACCAATCAACAGGAATGATGAAATCGATGTGAGCTCCCAGAACATATACATAACAATCATGTTGTCCGAGAGAACGACCCCGAGCATCGCACTCATGAACATCAAGAGATACACATAGAAATGCCCGAGTGACTCTTTGTCCTTATTCAAATAATAAATTGAATATAAGACAACAAGTGCGCCAATCCCCGTGATGAGGAGGGCGAACAGTAGACTAAGTCCGTCAACGTATGCCGTGAAGTTAATCCCGAGGGACGGCATCCACGCAATCGTCTCTGTCACGACGTCCCCTGCACTCGTGATCGGAATGAATCCGGCGAAGTAGGTGACGAGCACGACCGGAACGATCAAGACGAACCAGCCTGTATGAATTTGCTTCATCCCCCGAAACAAGAACGGGATGAACGGTGCCGCGAGAAGCGGCAACAAAATAGCTAAATGTAACACCGACAAGAAAATTCCTCCTTCGAACAGAGTCGTACAATAGATTGAGCCGTAAAGTAAGGTCACTTGACTCCATCATGTCTTCCTCATGAGTATAGCGTAAATTTTCAGTCTGTTTCCATGATAAAAGCTTCCAGTCCGCGCACGCCCTCACTAAAATTCCGAATCTTTTAAATATGAAGGAAGCCGACGGAATTTCTTCAAAAAAAATTTTGAAATCAGACGATATGTATCGGATTTTTCCGTAAATGAGGGTGTGTGGAATAACTCAACCTATTCCCTACTTGCCTGTCCTTTTCCTTCTTTTCCGTTCGACAAAACAAAAAAGCAGCCGATTTCAATCGGCTGCTACGCAATTATTGTGCTGTTGCGATAAACTCTTTCAATGCTTCTTTTGGTTGGAAGCCCATTGTTTTCGAAACAGGCTCGCCATCTTTGAACATCATGAGTGTCGGGATACTTTGAATTTGGAAAGCACCTGCGACTTCAGGGTTTTCGTCGACATCGAGTTTCACGATTTGGACTTGGTCACCCATTTCTTGATCGAGTTCTTCGAGAACTGGCGCGATCATGCGACATGGTCCACACCAAGTTGCCCAGAAATCAACGAGGACTACGCCCTCTTTTACATCTTGTTCAAACGATTGAGTCGTTGCGTGTTTAATAGCCATTTGTAAAAACCTCCCCAATAAGATGAGAGAGTCCTGATGTAGAACTCTCATGCAATTCATGTTCAGAGTATACCACGGAGGGTAACAACCCCAAAACGTTTTGCTTATTAGCTATTGACGAGGTGCTTGCGGAACTCTTCTGTCAACATTGGAACGACATCGAACAAATCACCGACGATGCCATAATCCGCCACGCTGAAGATGTTCGCTTCCGGATCTTTGTTGATTGCGACGATGACTTTCGCGTTACTCATCCCTGCCAAGTGTTGGATTGCTCCAGAGATTCCGCACGCGATATAAAGGTCTGGTGTGACGACTTTACCGGTCTGTCCGATTTGAAGCGCATAGTCGCAGTAGTCGGCGTCACATGCTCCACGTGAAGCACCAACCGCTCCTCCGAGAAGTTCAGCCAACTCTTCAAGTGGTTTGAAGCCGTCTTCGCTCTTCACGCCACGTCCGCCTGCGACGATGACTTTCGCTTCCGCCAAGTCGACTTTCCCAGTCGCCTTACGAACGACTTCTTTGACGATCATCGCGAGGTCTTTCAATTCGACTGCTGGCGTTTCAACTGAGACGCTTGCACCTGCTTGACGTGCGAGTGCATCGATGTTGTTCGGACGGATTGTGAAGAACATGACCGAGTCTTTGAACTTCACTTTCTCGAACGCCTTCCCTGAGTAGATTGGGCGAACGAACTCAGCGTCACGACCTGTTCCTTCGATAGAGACGACGTCACTGATGAGTCCGGCATCGAGACGTGCCGCGAGTTTCGGTGCGATGTCTTTCCCGAGAGCTGTGTGTCCGAGGACGATCATGTCCGGACTTTCTTGCTCGATCAACTGACGGAGCACTTGCCCGTAGCCGTCTGGCGTATAGTGTTTGAGGCGATCGTCTTCAACGACGAGGACGCGGCTTGCGCCATACTCCCCGAGTTCTTGCGCGAGTGATTGCACGTGATCCCCAATCACGACTGCCGTCACATCGTCTGTCAATTGCTTCGCCGCAGCGATGGCTTCGAATGATACGTTACGTAACGCGCCTTCACGCGCTTCTGCGAGTACTAAAGCTTTCATCTATGATCTCCCCCTTAAATGACTTTCGCTTCCGTGCGAAGAAGTTGTACGAGTTCGCTCACTTGTGTCGACATGTCGCCTTCAAGGATACGGCCGGCTTTCTTCTCTTCTGGTAAGAATCGTTCGATCGTCTCGATTTTCGCTTCGATTTCATCTTCATCGAGGTCGATGTCCATGAGTTCGAGTTCTTCGAGTGGTTTCTTCTTCGCTTTCATGATCCCTGGCAAGCTCGGGTAACGTGGTTCGTTCAACCCTTGTTGCGCCGTCACAAGAAGTGGGAGTGCAACTTCGATGACTTCTGTATCCCCTTCGACGTCACGTGTGACCGTAGCCGTCGTGCCGTCGATTTCAAGAGCCGTGATCGTCGTCACGTAGTTCATGTCGAGAAGTTCTGCGACACGTGGTGCGACTTGTCCGCTACCGCCATCGATCGCAACGTTCCCTGCAAAGATGAGGTCTGCATCTTGTTCTTTCAAGTATGTGGCGAGCACTTTTGAAATCGTGACGTGGTCCGCATCTTCGACATCGTCCTCGATCGAGATACGAACCGCTTTGTCCGCTCCCATCGCGAGCGCCGTACGAAGCTCTTTGTCCGCGTCTTCTGGTCCTACCGTGACGACCGTGACCTCTCCCCCGAGTGCGTCACGTTTTTGAATCGCTTCTTCGACCGCATATTCGTCATACGGGTTGATGATGAACTCAGCGCCGTCTTCTTGAATTTCCCCATTCTCGAGCTGAATCGCTTCCTCAGTATCAAACGTACGTTTCAGCAAAACAAAAATATTCATGGTTGATCCCCCTTTAGTCAATTCTTTCCCATCATTCATGAATCAGCATTCATTTTTTGAGCTAGTGATAGGGCTCACTGTTAAGTAAGCCCCTTCTTTAACATATGGTGCACATTCGGAAGCGTCGACATCAAGTCATACTTGAAGCCGCTCGCCATCCAGCTCGTCACAACCTCATCGATTGTGCCGAAGATCATCTGACGGGCGAGTCGATAATCTAGATCCTTGTCGAACTCTCCTGTCTCGATTCCGTGTTTGACGACCGAATCGATTAAATTCAAGTATGGTTTGAGCACTTCTCCGATTTTTTGGCGAAGCACTAAGTTCGACTGTCGCAGTTCGATTTGTGTCACGACGGCAAGGTCGTAATCGGCCGACAGTTGTTTTAAATGTGATTCAATCAACTGATACAACTGATCTCCGGCTGTCGTCTCGTTCCCGATTTGTTGTTTCGAGTAGTCGATGAACAGCCCCATCTTCGCTTGGAACAACTCGATCAAGAGATGCTCCTTGTTTTTGAAGTACAAATAGATTGTGCCGTCCGCGACACCCGCCTCTTTGGCGATGGCTGTCACCTTTGCACCGTGATAGCCGTGATTGGCAATTACTTTGACCGCCGCATCAATGATTCGGTCACTTTTCGAAATATGATTTGTCATTAACCCCAAGCTCCTTACCGCTGCAGAAAAATGAATGATGGTTCATTCATTTATTATTCTATCATGCGTACGCTTGGTGTCAACTGCTTTGTTTCACTTGTTTCGCCTTCTCTTCGTCGACGAGGACACGGCGTAAAATCTTACCGACGAACGTCTTCGGCAACTCGTCACGGAACTCGTACAGCTTCGGCACTTTATAAGCCGCGAGCTTCTCACGACAATGCTTGTCGAGCTCTTCTTCGGTCACACTCGACCCGTCACGAAGGACGATGAACGCTTTGACCGTCTCACCACGATACGGGTCAGGGACACCGATACAGACCGCTTCCTTGACGGACGGATGTTCGTAGAGCACTTCTTCGATTTCACGCGGATAGACGTTGAATCCACCAGCGATGATCATATCTTTCTTCCGGTCGACAATATAGAAGAATCCGTCCTCACCCATATAACCGAGGTCACCCGTCGCGAGCCATCCATCTTTCAAAACGGCTGCCGTCTCCTCCGGTTTTTGCCAATAGCCTTTCATGACTTGTGGACCGCTCAGCATGATTTCACCGATCTCGCCGATATCTGCTTCCGTCTCTCCGTCTGCTTTTACTATTTTAGCAGAAGTATCCGACAGCGGCGCACCGATTGAGCCGACAATCCGTTTATCCCATAAGAAGTTCGCATGCGTAACCGGCGACGTCTCAGACAATCCATATCCTTCGACGATGCGACCACCAGTGATCTTCTCGAACTCCTCTTGTACCTCAATTGGAAGCGGTGCCGAACCAGAAATACACGCTTCAATCGATGACAAGTCGTACTTTTTCAGTTTCGGGTCGTTCAAGATCCCGACGTACATCGTCGGAGCACCCGGGAAGAAATGCGGCTTTTTCTTCTGAATCGTCTTCAGGACATCCGTCACTTCGAAACGCGGCACGAGGACGAGCTCATACCCGTTCGTGACACCGAAGTTCAGACAGCATGACATCCCGTAAACGTGGAAGAACGGAACGACACACAAGACACGCTTCTCGTCCCCGCGATTATACTTATAGAATAAGTTCGTGATTTGATCCGCATTCGCCGTCAAGTTGAAGTGCGTCAACATGACGCCTTTCGGAAGTCCCGTCGTCCCTCCTGTATATTGAAGAACCGCGACGTCTTCTTTTGGATCGATGTCGAGCGGCGTGACCGGATTAAAGTCTTTGTAGTCTTTAAACGGTGTCGAGCCGGTCGTATCGATCACGATATTATTTTCACGTTTCACTTTGATCGGATACAATTTGTTTTTCGGGAACGGTAAGTAATCGGCGATACTCGTCGTGATCACGGTCTGAATCTCCGTCTTCTCACTGACACGAAGCGTTTTCGGATAGAGCAAGTCGAGGGTGATGACAATTTTGACGCCCGCATCCGTGATGAGGTTATCAAGCTCCCGTTCCGTATAGAGCGGGTTCGTCTGGACGACAGTCCCTCCTGCATAGAGCACGGCATAGAACGAGATGACGTATTGAGGACAGTTCGGAAGCATGAGACTGACGCGGTCCCCTTTTTCAAGTCCTTTCGCTTGGAGCATCGTGGCGAGTCGACGTGCGGCATCATCGATTTCCGCGAATGTCCACTCTTTCCCGATAAAGGAGACGGCCGTACGATTCGGATAATCCTTTGCTGCGCGAGACAATGCCTCATAGAGCGGCTTTACCTCGTAATCAATCGACTGGGGCATACCTTCTGGATAATCTTGTAACCACGGTTTGTTCATCGCTGTTCCTCCTTGGAAATGAATACTCATTCAGTTAACTCTATTATAATGCTAAGAAAACGCTTTCATCTACCCTTTACCCGATAATTTTCAGAAAATATCAAAAAAAGCGATTGGATTTGTCATCCAATCGCTGTCATACCCGCCTAAAATAGGAATTGTTCGAATCCAGCTGTTCAAGCTTCTGATTCATTAATTGTTGTAACTCATTCTCGTGACGGATGTTCGAGAAATCCGTTCCGAACCACGCCTCCATCTCCGGTCTAGAGAAGGCATACGTCCGGTTCGGGAAAGCGAAGCGGACGATTTCCGCATTCGGAATGAGCGTGAAGTAAGTAGCCGCATTCCGAATCGTAAGACGCTCTTGCTCCGCTCGCTCCATCTCTGGATCTTCATAACGGACGGTCAACCCATAAGGACGCTTCTTCGTCTGCAACTCGACCGAGCGATAACATTCGTGTAGCGGCAAGCTCCCGGCAATCCCGACGATGGCGGCATTGTCCCCGACTTTCGAACCTCTATATTCAAAGGCGTTCGGTTCCGGATTCGTGCAACCTACTAGTGAGATGGCGAGAACGAGCAACAGACAGAAGCGTTTCATAGGTGTCCCTCCTTACGATTTGAGTTTCAAGTTGAAGCGGTAGAGCAAGCGTTTGGCGAGTAAGTGAGCCAGGAAGGCCGCAATCACAAATCCAATCACATACAAGATCATGTTTTGCGGGTACGAGATGACCGAGAACAATACGCCACCTAACATCGCGAAGCAAATGACGATGACGATATGGATGAGCCACAACCAGCTCGAGAACATGAAGAAGCGTCCGTTGTTCTCTTGCGGTGCTTCCTTGAACATCCACAACCCGAGACCGAATGTGAGCGCGATGTTCGCGATCGCAAGAATCGGGGCGTACGTGATAAAGTCAGTCCACACCGACTGATCGGTATACACTGAATACATATCGACATTGAAAATATTGTTTAGCGGTGACAAAATTCGCATCGGGATACTTTCAAACGCTTCTTCAACGAACAAGAAGAGTCGATCTGGGAAAAAGGCATAGAGTGAACCTTGGACGAGGAGTAAAATCCCCATCGGAAAGACGAGCGCGACAAACGTCCAGATGACTTGTGAGATGGACTCTCCTCCAAATGATCCCATCCATAACGAGAGCGAGAAGAATGAAATTCCAGACAGCATCAAGAATAGAATCATCGCGATCACCTTGAACTCTTTTCCTTCCATCAAGAAAGCGTAATCGGAGAAACGGATGATGAGGAACATCAACGTCCCACCGATCAAGGTCGACGTCACGATTCCTGTCGCACCGAGCACCCATTTCGATATGTATAGCTGGGTACGCGTGTACGGTAACGACATCGTGAAATCGGACATTTGGCTATTGCGTTCACTTCCGATCAACACGGACGCCATGAGGGCACCGAAGATGACAAACAAGAAAATGACACCGCCTGACGGAATGAGTCCGTTCAGACCTCCGAGGTATCCGTATCCAGATCCATCCCCGAAGAAGTCTTCCGGCACCATCTCGTTCACATCACCTGTCACGATATCTGGGAAGTCGCTCGGGTTTTGTTTAATTTCAAGAATCTGTTGTTCGTACGCATACATATCCGTCCATACCGGCACCGTGAAGGCGACGATCCCTAAGAAGACGAGCAAGATCCAAAGCAGCGACACTTGTTTCCAATCTTTCTTCAACAACACTTTAGACGGCATGGGCTTCTCCTCCTAACTGGATACGGAATACGTCTTCGAGAGACATCGGAATCTCTTCGATGAGCATCGGATTGTATGAATCGATGAACGCCTCGAGCTCGTCCGTCCGTTCTTTCGCCATGAACAGCACGACACGCCCTGTCACACTAATGATTTCAATATCTTTTCGTTCGAGCAACTCGACGGGGACATGGTCGTTGAAGACGACTTGCCACTTGATGCTGAGGGCACGCGCCTCTTCGAGCGACATGATCGCTTTGACGCGCCCTTTCTCGATCATGATGATGCGGTCGGCGATTCGTTCGAGTTCGTGTAATTGGTGGCTCGAGACGATAATCGAGCAGTTCCGTTTCTCGACCTGGGCGATCATCAGTTTCAACACGTCTGACTTGGCAACTACGTCTAAACCGTCCGTCGGTTCATCAAGCAGATAGTATTTCGCTTGGACGGCGAAAGCGAGCGATAACGTGACGAGCGCCTTCTGTCCTTTTGACAGTTGGCGAATCTTTTTGTTCTCAATGTTGTAACGCGTCAACGTCTCACGGAAAGCGGAACGATTGAACGATGGATAGATTGATTCGTATAAGTCGGTCGCTTCGTTCACCGTGTAGTGTTTGAGTGCATCCGCTGAATCCGGTACGAAGATGACGTCCCGTTTCAATCCTGCGTCTTTAAAGATACTTTTCGTTCCATATAACACGTCTCCCTGATCGGGGCGGATGATTCCGACCATTGTCCGGAGAAGTGTCGTCTTGCCGGCACCGTTACGCCCGACGAGCGCAACGATTTCTCCTGACTCGACGGTAAAGTCAATTCCATCAAGAATCGTCTGACGGTCGATTTGTTTACTCAATTGCTCAACTTTCAGCATTGGCTTCCCCTACTTTCTCATATTCGGTCCGCAATACGTCGATGGCTTCTTCTAATGGCACATTCGCATAATGGCAATCAATCGCAATCTTCTTAATCGATGCGATGACCGGTTCTCTTGATGCATCGTCGTCTACCCAGTCTTCGGAGACGAACGTCCCGCGCCCGCGCCGCATCTCGAGGAGTCCGAGTCGCTCCAACTCCTGATACGCCTTACTAACCGTATTCGGATTGATGACGAGGTCGGTGGCGAGTTCGCGTACAGACATCACCTTGTCTCCCGGACGCAAAATGCCGCGGATGACGAGCTCTTTCGTTTGATTGACGATTTGTTCGTATAGCGGTTCTGAACTCTTCATATCGATTTTGTATAACATGGGTCACACCCTCTCATAGTCAATGTCACTCTTTAAGTGTATTATATGTATTAGTACACGTAATTGCAATAGTATTTCGAGGGCACTTTCAGTTTACAGGGAAATGGAAATGATTTGAATAAGACTTTGGACCGAGGTTTCTCCACGACTTATCAGGTACATTGGGAAGGAGGTGACGAAATGATGAAAAAACGAATCGTAGCAGGCATTGTTGGCGGGCTTTTAGCTAGCGGCTTATTCGTGTATACGACACTTGAGAAATCCGAGGCACGGGATGCATATAGTACTTATGTAAAAGAAACGTATCAGGAACAACCCGACATCGAACTGTCACGGGATTGGAAGATGGGCGGTTATGTCGGGGAAGTGACATTGACAAAAGAACCATTCGCCGGCACTTATTTTCTAGAGACGTATGGCGACGGCTCCATCCATGACAACGTGCTCGAGACGTATTGGGAACGCGAGGCGGAGCGGACAATTCACGAACGGCTCGTGTCGGAAGGAATCCTAAAAGAGGAAGAGACCATCCGGGCGGAGGTGCCGATTGGAGTGTCCGATGATGCGCAAGCGAACGTCACCCCGACCCCGACGTCTATCTATGAAACGAGTCCGGAAACGTATCTCGACGTCTCGATCATGTTTCATGAAGACTGGAACAACACGGACGAACAGAAACAGCGCATTCTAAACGTCATCCGCGAAATCGAGTCTGACGTCTACTGGATCCATTTCTCGTTCGACGGGAAGCCAGGCGGCAATGACGACTATACGGAACGGTACATGATGTTCACGCGTGAAGCGTCTGATATCGATCCGTCCTTCCTCGACGTGCGGACGATTGAGGATTTGGACGCCTACGACCGTCTATACGGATTCGACGAGACGACATTCACGACAGAATATCATTTTGACGGCACCCCGATCGAAGACGAGACGACACGATAAATTTCGGTGTCGTCTTTTTTTGAGCGTTTGACTTTACAGGCAATCCAAAACGTTGTATCGTTTGACAAGTCAACGATTGATAAGTCAATTGAGAAAGGTGGGACGCAATGGACCTACGTGAAATCAGCCGATTACTTTACCAAATCAAGTTAGCGGAACAAAACGTCGCATCCTCGTTCGAACGGGAGACGGGCTTCAGCCTGACCCGCTACGAGATGCTACAAGTCGTCAAAGAACGAGGCGTTTGTTCGCAACGCGTGATTAAAGAAGAGATGAAAATCGACAATGCCGCGATCACCCGACATTTAAAGATCCTTGAGGAAAAAGGATATGTCGTCAGAGAGCGGAACGCGGAGAACCATCGCGAGATGTTCGTCCGTGTGACAGAGAAAGCAGAGCAAGACCTCGGTCACTGCGAGCGAGACGAACGGGCCAACCACCTCGTCTTACAAGCCTTGTCCGCTGAAGAGATTCAACACTTATCCGGACTGCTTCAAAAACTGAACAGTCACGCCTAAACAGAGAAAGAAGGAATTCACCAATGGCAACTACATTCGAAAACAACACATTCAAAGACGTCATGTTCGGTCGTAAATCAATCCGTGTCTATGACGAGAACGTGAAAATCTCACAAGAAGAGATGCTCGAGATGATTCAGGAAGCAACGACTGCCCCATCATCAGTCAACATGCAACCATGGCGCTTCGTCGTCGTCGAAAGCCCAGAAGCGAAAGAGACGCTCAAGCCGCTCATCCGCTTCAACACGCGTCAAAACGATTCATCTTCTGCGATGCTCCTCATCTTCGGAGACATGGAGTGCTACGAGTACGGCGAACAAATCTACGATCAAGCGGTCGCAGAAGGCAAAATGCCACAAGAAGTTCGTGATCAACAGCTCGGCGCAATCATCCCTTACTACAAAAACCTCTCGAAACAAGAGATGAACGATATCGTGAAAATCGATGCGAGTCTCGCAGCGATGCAATTCATGCTCACAGCACGTGCACATGGCTATGACACGAACCCAATCGGTGGTTTCGAGAAAGACCAACTCGCTGAAGCGTTCGGTCTCGACAAAGACCGTTATGTACCTGTCATGATCTTGTCTGTCGGGAAAGCTGCAGAAGAAGGTTACCAATCTGTACGTCTTGACGCTCAAACAGTCACTTCATTCAAATAATTTATTAAACAATCGGAGGAATTAACCATGATCTTAGTAAACGCCACATTTGATATCCAAGCTTCACAACGCGAGAACTTCTTGCGTGACATCCAAGTTTTAATCGACTCATCAAAACAAGAAGCGGGCTGCGTCGGATATGACCTATACGAGTCAACGTCTGTCGAGAACCGTTTCGTCATGATCGAGAACTGGGAAGACCAAGCAGCTCTCGAGCAGCACAACCAAAACCCGGCCCTCATCAACTTCGCACAAAACGTCGCGAACTACGTGTCAGCGAAACCAGTCATCCAAGTAGCAGCAGTCAACTAACATGTCGACGCTCACCCTTGTGCTCGGGACACTCGTCGCCATCGAATTCTTCTATATCTTCTATTTAGAGACGATCGCGACGGCCTCTTCCTCGACGTCACGTGTCTTCCGCATGTCGAAAGACGAGCTGACGAGAGACTCGGTGTCGGTTTTGTTCAAAAATCAAGGGGTGTATAACGGATTGATCGGGGTCGGGCTCTTATACGGGCTATACGTCTCCCCCAATCCGGTCGAGATTGTCACGATGATTCTGACATATATCATTCTCGTTGCCCTATATGGCAGTATCACGAGTGACAAGAAGATTATCCTGACACAAGGTGGGCTCGCCATGTTGACGTTGATCTCGATGGTGATGTCATGACAGAAAAAGCGTTCGACCTATTGAAAAGGTCGGACGCTTTTTTGCTTGTATCTACTATACTAAAGAAGAGGTGATGATTTTGAGATACACATGCCCATGTTGTGGCTACCAGACGTTAGAAGAAGAGCCGCCGGGCACATACGACATTTGTCGAATCTGTTTTTGGGAGGACGACGGGGTTCAATTCGACGATCCCGATTATGAAGGCGGTGCGAATACGGTGTCGCTTCGACAGGCTCAACAGAATTACATACGATTTGGTGCGAGTGAACGACTTTTTTCTAACTCTGTCAGAAAACCACATGAACGCGACAGAAAAGATCCGGAATGGAGACCGTTCCCCAACAAGCTGCCATAATAGTATAAGAGGTGACCTTAATCATTCATCTCATTGAATTTGCCCCCACATCGCTTCATCGACGACAAAGAACGATTCATGAGAACATACCGCGAGCACGCACGTATCCTCCGCATAAAACATCAAGTCTTCTGGAAGTTCTGGATGGATCCATCTGAACAATGAGCCACCATTCTCTTTTAGGAACTGGGCTGTCCGATAATTCATATGGAACGAATATAAATACGCCGTATCTCCAGGCAGTCTTGTCGTCTCCCATTCACTTACGATGGTTCGTTCCATCAAATCCCAACGAATCTTTTCCGTCAGTACATCCATATACGCCAAGCGCTCTTCTTCAATCTCCATTCGGCGCCTGTCTTCCACGAACGCAAAGTGAGTGCAGTGCTTAAGCAAATTATCGATGAGCGCCTCATAGCGCTTCCCCTTTATATCCTGAGTGATCATCAGCATGCTTCAAGTCCCCTATGGCGAAGAAACAAAGATACCTGTTTCTTCCGTAATCTCGAACGAATCTTGATTCCATCTCACTTCAATCGTCCCGACTCGTTCTGGTTCTTCGACACTTCGATATAATCGCCTTACCTCCATTTCGAAAGTGAAAAAGCCACTGGACTGTTTCATATACCCTTCTTCATTTACATATGTATTTGTCTGATCCCCAATCAGCGTAAATGCGTCACAGCTCTCATCTTCACATTGTACCGAATAGGTTTCCTCGAACCAGCTCACAAAGTCATCCATATCTGGACTTGTCGTATACATCGGTGTCACCCAGACTCTAGCTACAATCAACACAATGAAACCAAAGAACAACCATTTTTTCATATACTTTCCCCCGCTTTCACTATCCAAAGTCTACCATATCCAAATCATCAAATAAAAAAACCGCCCTGACCGAAGTCAGAGCGGAATCGTATTATAAAACGAAAATCGCTGCAGATACGCCGACGACACCAACGAGCGCCATCGCATATACCGGCACACGTGGCATTTCGCCATTGTTGTCGAGTGCTTTCCCGAACATGTAGAAGACGATCGGGTGCACGAGGAACGGCATCGAGAAGATGAGCGGGATGAGAAGCGATGCTTCCGTTCCGAACATACCGCCTTGGACCGCTGCGAACAAGCCGAAGTGCGAGATCGCTGACGATTGTGCCATCGTCGTGTAATCAAATGCAATCGTGCTGAACGTCAAGATGACGAGACCACCGAAGACGGCCATCATCTGCCATCCGAACGAGAACTGCATAAGGGCTTTGACTTCTTTGAAGTCTTCCCCGTTCGCCGCACGTAAGTTTTTCAACGCGAGCGCCGTGAGTGCGAGACCGATCAAGACGATGATGGCTGTCGGCCAAATCCAGAGCGCGCCGTTATCGGCACTGACTGCGAGGATCGAGAATACGAAAATGTGTCCGAAGAACGGGATGTTGATCATGATTGGCGCACGTTTTGCCGCCACTTGACCGAAGTCCCCAGCCGTACACGCACCTGTGAGACCACTGTGTGAAAGTGACCCCGCCATACCTGGCGCGAGGTTACGGATGTGACCCGTACGAGCGAACCACATGATGAGTGCGATTCCACCGAACATCCAGAACAACTGACCGAAGAAGCCGTACACGAGAATCGAGTTCATGCCTTCGATGGCGAACGCGTCACCGATTCGTGAACCACCAACCATGAAGTTGGCAGCCAAGACGACCGGAATCCCTGCGAAGAGAAGCGCGCGGACAGTCGGTCCATACGTCCAGTTATGGAAGATGGCACCGAGTGCTGACGAGATCAACATCGCGAAGAAGATTTGCGGAAGTGCGATGATCGGTTGAACTGCTGTCGCAATCAAGAACGAGACGAACAAGATGACAAGCAAGAGAACTGTCTCGATGACACCTTTTTGCATGTATACTTTCTTGTCCTGAATCTGTGCTTTATGGTCGATGAGTAAGAACGACACAGCGAGACCGAGAAGTGCGAGGATTGGGTAGTAAAGCGCAATCCCTTCTGCCGTACCTGGCTCGATTGCCATACGGAAGAACCCTTCCAAACCGACGAGCAAGAAGAACGAACGGAGGATAAAGATGAACTGCGTACGTCCTGTTCCGAGGAACATTTCCTCTTTTGCAGGAACGACGATGTCTTCCATGTCGAGCTCTTGTTTGCTTAAGATTTTACGAAGTTCCTGTCCACCGACGAAGAACGAAACGACTAATGCGATGATCGTCGTCCGTGACAAGAAGTCGACGAGCGGGAATTCAGGAAGTCCCGGTGTCGCGATGCCGAGCTCGACCATACCGAAGCCGAGACCAAGACCGAAGATGACGATGACGAGAATCGGCGAGAAGCGCGTCCCAGCCACGACCATACGAGATAAAATGACCATCGGGATGATGAAGGCCATAAGCAACCAGAATTGGTTGATGAGTTGCATTTGAGATAATTGCTGTACAAGTTCCATTGACTAACCCCTAACATAATTTTTAGCACACAATATCGAAGTGTACAGGAATGAACATTATGTGACAATAGGGTGTGATGTTTTGTAAACATTGAAAGCGGAACCAAGTGAAATTGGTCCCGCTTTCGTTAGTTATTGGATTGTCTGAGGCCCCAAATGCCTTTATTTCCTGTGGAATAAAAGAGGTCTTCTTTCCCAGTAAAGCTCGCTGAATCACTGGAATGCGCACGAATCTGTTTATTGACGTGCCCTTTCCAATCTTTATATCGATCGAGCTCGAGTTGATAATACGATTTTTCGACATACGCATAAATGTCTTTTAAAGATGCAGTCCCACCATGGTGCTGGAGGGCGAATTGGATTTTGCGTAGTAATAGGCGTTTCACATCTCTCATCTCCTTATATGAAAAGTAATTATGTATACCTAATTTATCCATACCCTTTCTAAAAAAGTTACAGGTTTTTAGGTGTATTTCCTTTATAATAGGAATATAGACCTGAATATCTCATGTTTGGAAGAAAGGAAATCGATATGACTCAAAAGCGTTACTCAAGTGAATTAGAAATTTTAGAAGAAATATCTTCTCATCATCAGCTATCACCTAGTCTTCTTCAAAATATTCTCACCACTTCAAAAGCTAATTATTATGGTGAAGCTACGTCTCCGACTAAACGCCAAAAAGAATTAGAAGAAGAATTGAAATATCTAATTAAAAAGGGGAACTCATTAACACATTCCACATCATCCAATAAAAAATCTGGGTTGAAACTTGTTCGTATTCAATTAAATAATTACAAAACATACTTAAATTCTCAAACAATTAACTTTGATACACATACAGATGATAAAAACATCGTTCTGATTGGTGGTTTGAATGGCGCTGGAAAAACAACCATTTTAAAAGCAGTTCGTTACTTATTATATGGCAAGCGTGGCATGACCGATACGGAGTTTCAACAACAGTTTACAAATACGATTAACAATTCATTCTTCGAACAAGGTGGTCGCGAAGCTAGTGCTTCTCTCGTTTTCGAACCTGGAGACGGGCATCATTACGAAATTAAAGTCGTTTGGCAATACAATAGTAAAAAACAAGTTGTGTCTGAAAGCAAGACGTTCAGTAAGCGAACGATTGGTGCAGCTCGTCCAAAACGTAATGAACAGATTGGTTCGCACAACGTAGATGATTTCAACCGTACCATCGATAAATTAATCCCATTTGAAGCTTCTCAATTCTTAATTTTTGATGGGGAAGAAATCCGACGCATTATTTCTTCTAGAAATTCTGCCGACTTTAAAGCGACAATCAGACGAATGAACGGAATGTCTTATTTCAACGAGTTAAAAGGTGACTTAGACAAAATCTATTCAAAGAAAGTCAACGAATTAGCTACCGCTCAGAAAAGTACCGAGTTGTTAAAATTCAACAAGAAAATAACTACACTCAAAGAACAATTACATGAGCTCACAGAAAAACGAAATAAAGCCGAGAGTAGAGTATCAACATACAATAAACAACTCGAGCACTTTAAGAAACTTCGAAACGAGAAGCTCATGCAGAACAACGAGTCGAGAGAACAATTTATTTCAACCATGAGTTCTTTAAGAGCACAGCATACTCAAGTATTGGAGCAAATTTCTAAGTTGTTTTTTGAGAAGGGGATTCCTTCATTTGCATCTAAAAAAATTGATGCGTTAAAAAAACGACTGACTCTAGAACAACAATTTACATCTGATCAGCAACGCGTGGAGCAGATTTTAGCACCTTATCACCAATTTATGTCTAAACTTCTTTCAGAGCCAATCGACCCACCATTGACTGAAGAACAACTGCATCAGGTTGAGGAAATTGGTAAGAATATTTGGTTATCGAAGGAGAATTATAAAGCTTCTACCACTTCAGTGAATCAGCAAATTTGGCACGACCTTTCGCCAAATGACCGTAGACTGATTATGAATGTAGACGCATCTCGCACTAAGGAAATGATTGTTGAACTAATCAAGAAAGAAAAGAATCTTAAACATTCAATTGATCAGCTTCAGCAAAAAATTGATTTAGCCCCTTCGGCAATCAGTGTTGATGAAGAAGATAAAAAGATTCAAGAAATTACTGAGGTGCTCGGTAAAACTAAGAGCATTTATCTCAACATTAAAAAGAAAGAACAAGAGTGCATTCAAGAAATTCGTTCTCTGGAATCAAAGCTAAAAGGAACAAAATCTACTGCAACAAATGCAATCGAGTTAGCTGATGATGTACAGCTTTATGGAAAAATCAAAGAAGCAATTGATGAGTATTCAACAAAAGTACTAGATTGGAAAATTGATTTGATTAGTGAGCAATTCGATCATATGTTGAACAAACTTATGAGAAAACAAGATGAATTCGGTCGTGCTTTCGTTGATCGCCGTAAAATGATGATACGCATTGAAAATGAGCGCGGCGCTGAAATTTCAGTCGAAGAGCGTTCAGCCGGTGAAATGCAAATTATCTCCTCTGCATTTATTTGGGGAATGATCAAAGCAGCTGATTTAGATTTGCCTATGATTATCGATACGCCACTTGGTCGCTTAGACAGCTATCATCGCAAAAATCTAGTCGAACATTTCTATAAACATCTCAGTAAACAAGTTGTGATTCTCTCAACTGATACGGAAATTACTCCGGAATATGTAGAGTTGATGAAGGAATATACTTCAAAACAAATCATGTTGGACTACAACCAAAAAGAGAAATATACGCTTATTCGCGAAGGTTATTTCGAATTAGTGAAAGGATAAGATTATGGATTCTAAAGGAATTAAATTGTCACAAATAAGTAAGAATCGAATCGATACTATTATTGGACACATCGAACATTACGTTCCGAAAGACACGAGACCATTTGTTGTAAAACTAAGTCTGATGCACGGAATTGAAAATCACTCCGTTTCATCTGTACTCCCTACCGAATTGAGTTCAAGTGCTTGGGATATGGGCTCAATCATTAATGGAAATGATTACTTACTCGCTAAACACCTTATCATCAACGAACTGCAAGAAGAAATCGATGATGAGAAAGTTGTTCGAGACCATATGAAACGTTTCATTGAGTTAGGTGTGAAAGACATTGCTTCGTTGCTCGAATCAGATGATGCAATTTTTGAAGAAGAATTTTTAATTAAACTTCTTTCCGTATAATCTCAGCGATTTCGCTGAGATTTTTCTTACGAAAATTTCTAATTTTTGTTGAGCTGTTCGCTTTTTTCATACGAACAGTTATGTTAGACTTTTTGTATAAAAACATTGTATTTATTTAAAATTACGTACGTAATTTTAAATAAAGGAGGATAACTCATGGATCCTAATTTCAGCTATAACTTCCCCGCATTACGAGGAAAACAGGCAGAAAAAGAATATTTCGTCGTTATGTGTCCATTAAAACTGATTCCAAAAATCTTCTTATTCGATGAAGAGGAAGTCCCGCCACAATATCGCTCACAGCGGATTTTGAATAAATCTAGAGTTCCAGACATTACAAATTACATCGTAGATCAGTCCAAGGACTATGTATTTTCATCCCTTACAGCTTCCATTGATGGTGAAATTCAGTTCACTCCATTTACAGATGAACCAAACTTTAAAGACTTAGGCAAACTCTCAATAGCACTGGATTCCCGTTTTTTAATTAATGATGGTCAACATCGAAGAGCAGCGATTGAAGAAGCTTTAAAAATCATGCCTGAGCTTGGTAATGAAACAATTTCTGTTGTATTCTTTCATGATGAAGGTCTAGAACGATCTCAACAAATCTTTTCAGATTTGAATCGACATGCCGTTAACACGACGTCATCTATCGGTATTTTATATGACCATCGCGATCAGTTATCGCTCCTAACTAAAGAAATCGTTGAAGAGATTCCGTTGTTAAAACGGTATACAGAAATGGAGAAAACGTCCCTCTCCAAGAATTCACCAAAACTTTTAGCGTTGAATCATATTTATAACGCGAATAAGCGATTGATTAATAAGAAAAAAGGTGCTCTTTTAACTGAAGAAGACGCATTGAACATCAAAACGTTTTGGCTAACTCTATGCAATAGTATTCATGAATGGGAACAAGTATTTAATAAAGAAATCTCCCCTCGTGATTTACGTATGATTTCAATTGCGGGTCAAGGTTTATTTATCGAAGCAGCGGCTGAAGTTGCGCGCTCTTTAATTGAACAAAAACCTGATACATGGACAGCCTACCTTACAAAATTTAAAGATATTGATTGGAGCCGTTCAAACGAAAAAGATTGGAAAGGTCGTGCCTTTAACGAAAACGGCAGAATTTTAAAGAACAACTACACTATTCGATTGACTGCCATACGAATAAAATCGCTAATCGGCATCAAGCTCACGAAAGAAGAGAAAGATTTCGATCAACAAAAATCAAGCATGAACGTATTATGACTGTTTTGGCACGAGAGGATGACAATTTATGACACAAGGTATTATTAGTAACTTATTTACTCAGCATGAAGGAAATACTGTTTCTAGACGCTCCATCGATTTGATCAAACGTGTGTATTTAAATGACACACGTCCATGGGTGGTCGGATTTAGTGGCGGAAAAGATTCTACACTAACGACTCAACTCATTTTCGAAGCGTTGCTAGAGCTTTCACCAGAACAGTTGCATAAGAAGGTATTTATCATTTCTTCTGACACTTTGGTAGAAAACCCACTCGTCGTTTCCATGATTAACGGCTCTTTACACCGCATGCAAGAAGCCGCTTTAAAATATAATCTCCCGATCGAAACACAAAAAGTTAAACCACTTACAGAAAAAACTTTTTGGACGAATATTATCGGACGTGGCTATCCTACTCCGAACCAAACGTTTAGATGGTGTACAGATCGTCTTAAAATCGACCCTGCTAACCGCTTCATTAAAGATAAAGTGTCGAAATACGGCGAAATTATTATGGTACTTGGTGTCCGTTCATCTGAGAGCACGAGCCGAGGCCAATCAATAAAAGACCATGAGATTTCAGGTAGCGAATTGATGCGACACACATCACTTGCGAATGCTTATGTATTTGCTCCAATTAAAGAATTTGTTCTAGATGATGTATGGAGCTACCTTCTTCAAAACCCAGCTCCGTGGGGAGAAGACCATCACAAGCTGCAGAAAATGTACATGGATTCAAGTAGCGAATGTCCATTAGTCGTTGACCAAAACATTAAAGAAAGTGCTGGTTCTTGTGGGAATAGCCGTTTTGGTTGCTGGACATGTACGGTTGTCAATCAAGATAAATCGCTTACTGGTTTTATTCAAACTGGTGAACATGACTGGTTAAAACCATTATTGAAATTCCGTAATAAAATGGTGCTCATTCGTGACGACCGTTCTAAACGAATGCATAAACGAATGAATGGTGCCTTCTATTTATTAGAAGTTCAACATGAAATCAAAGAAGATGGAATCTATATTGTTCAAAAGAAAAAAGGCGGTCGTGCTGCTACTTCTCATAAAGTAGTTGACCGAATTGAAGATTTGACTGATGAGTCTGTTCTTGCCGTTCCTAAAGCACAATTAAGTCAATTTATCGCAAAACACAATATTGACTTGAGCAAACCTGAAGAGTTTAATATTCAGTTTGTCGTTACCGAAACAAACGAGGATGGGCAATCTGTATACTCACACCTTGGTCTTGGTCCTTTCACACTAGCTACTAGAACTGAACTAATGCGCGACTTATTGATTTTACAACGTGATTTAAAAGTTCCAAATTCAGTCGAGTACAAATTAATTCAGGATGATGAGTTACGAGCAATTCGTCGCTTATGGCTCCGTGAAGGTGATTGGAACGATACGTTACCAGAACTTTATCGCGAAGTATTCGGCGTCGACCTGGATTGGGAACATGATGATCGTCAGATTCTAACAAGTGACCAAGCGAATGATTTAGAACTTCTTTCTCAAAAGCATGGTCTTGATTTCAATATGGTTCAAAAACTATTTACAACAGCAAATGATTTTCTAGGTGTAAAGGTTAAACGAGGATTTAATAAAGATGTCGCTGCGCTATTGAGCCAAGACTATTTAACCCTTTACAAAGAGCAAGGAGTTTTAGAGAGAGATGAAGATTGAATCGATTGTCTTAAAGAATATTGGAGCATATAAAAATCAAACATTTGATTTCAAGAATGAAAACTCTAATAAAAATGTTATTTTAATCGGCGGGAAAAATGGAGCGGGTAAAACAACCTTTTTAAACGCACTTCGCACTGGATTATATGGTAGTCAGGCGTTTGGGATTAAAGCACCCACTCCATCTTACTTCAAAGAAATTGAGAAATTAATCAATAGCGAAGTAAGAGATCAACGAGAAAGATATAGTACCACTAAACAAGTCTCAAAAATTCAAATTACGTTTACAACAACAACGAATCAAACAACATCACGCTATTTATTTGAACGATCCTGGGGAATCGATGCTAAGAATATTAAAGAATACTTTAATATCTATCGCGATGGAAATACCTTTGCACTAGCAGAGAAAGATAAGAGTCAAGTCTATTCATTATTCTTAGAACGCACTCCCCTCTATTTGTTTAATGTCTCATTATTTGATGGAGAGACAATTAATCAAATTATTAATGAAGGGAAACTATCTGAGTACCTAGATGATTTGATGAAAAGTGCATTTAAATTAGAGATTCCAGATTTATTAACGGAAACAATCGAATCACTTGTACGAGACGAAGCCAAGACTAAGCTATCTAAAGATAAATCAAAACGTTTAGATGAGCTTAAAAAACAGCTAAGTGAATCCGAACAAAAATTGCAAAACGTTCAAGTCGATAAGTCTCAGCTTCTTCAGAATATCGAAGTTAGTGAAGCAGAAATCACTGCCTTCTCTGAATCGTTACGCGCACACGACGTGATTAGTAAAGAAGAAGAAGCAAAATTGAAAGAGGAAATAAGAAACCTAGAGCAAGAACGACAGAAATTAAAGCAGTCTACGTCTGACTTTTTCAGTGAGTACTACGCTTTTTCTATCAATCATCACTTGCTTGAAAAAGCTGCAGAACAAGTAGAATCAGAACTATTGGTGAGAAGTGTAGAAGATTTAGAAAAAATCTTCACCGATGAGTTCTATAAGAATGTTTCACGTAATTTAGGAGGATCTGTAGAACATGATTCACTGAAGAATGAGTTCAATGCGGCTTTAAAAACGGCTGTTCCGAAAACTGAAATTATTCATGATGCTTCGTTCGGTTCGAAGGCAAAAGTTGAAAATATGATTTCTTCAGTAAACGCTCAATCTTCCTCATCTCTCTTGGCAAACATTAATCGCGATGACGAAATCATAGAGGAACTGAAGATATTACGACGAAAACTAGTGATTCGAGAAGAAAATCATGCGGATTTTGAAAAACAATTTGAGGAATTGAATCAACTCAAAGTTAGTCATCTTCATTTGAACGAGCAGTTAGAACGTATTGTTAAACTTGAAGAAGAGCTCCAAAATCAGTACTCGATGTTAGTGGAAGAAAACGCCTCACTTCAACAAGAAATCGAGAAAATCACTTCAAAATCGAGCTTATTATCGCAAAATGCGACTTCAACATTAGCTTTACTAGAAGACTTCAAACTTCAACAGCGATATAAAGTCATTCGGAGTGTTGAAGAAAATGCGTTACGCATGTTAAAAACATTGATGCGTAAAGAAGATTACGTAGATAAGCTATCGATTCTACCCGAAGATTTCTCGTTAACTTTGTCATCTAAGGACCAGTCTCAAATTTCTGTAGCTACGCTATCTTCTGGTGAGAAACAGATTCTACTTCTTTCATTAATCTGGGCAATTTTCAAAGTTTCCGAAAATCAAATGCCATTTATCTTCGATACTTTGTTAGGCCGATTAGATCGAGATCACCGTTATAACATTTTACGTAACTTACTTCCTAACTTTGGTGAACAAGTGTTAGTGCTATCTACAGACTCAGAGATTAGCAAAGATTACTATGATGTACTCAAACCATCGATTTCTAAAGAGTATAGTCTTCAGTTTGATAATGAACATTTAGAAACACGAGTCATTCCATCGTATTTTGAATTTGAAAACGCGCAGGTGAAAAACTCATGAACTACCGTCTTAAATTAACTGAACAAACGCATCTCTATTTTAAAGAGATTGCAAACTCAACTCATATCACACCAAACATCCTAGCTCGTTTCGCCGTTGGAATATCATTAAAAAACGAAAAAACTCCATCAAGCGTTAAAGGTCAGCCCATTTCTAATTTTGAAATCAATCGTGCTACCTTGACGGGAGAACACGACGAGATGTTTAAAATGATGATTCTTCAACATGCTAAACGCCATATTGAGGAAGAACGATATTTTCCAGATTACTTTAATGCACATATTACTCGAGGTGCCGAAGAGCTTTATCAAATGTTCCAATTTTCTAGAAGTACCAATCAATTCTTAAGAGAGTTATTGACTCTCCAGGAGGGATAACATGCTTTATCTAGACAACAGCTCAACGACACCTGTGTATCCAGAAGTACTTGAAGAGATGCTCCCCTACTTTCTTGAAGAGTTCGGAAATCCTTCGAGTAAGTATTATTCACTGGCAGAAAACTCCAAAAATGCTGTTGAACATGCTCGTGAACAGTTAGGTAAATTTCTTAACTGTTCTTCTACCGAGCTGTACTTTACTTCAGGAGCGACCGAAAGTAACAACTGGATTTTAAAGAGTGTAAGTTCAACCTTACCGGATCATCAAGTGATTACTACGGTAACTGAACATTCATCTAATTTAGAAATCGCAAAGTATTTAAATGAGCAGCTTAACATTCATGTTGAATACTTGTCAGTCGATCAATTCGGTAGAATCAATTTTTCTGAATTAGAGTCTCTACTAAAAAAACGCCCTACTTCACTCGTTTCAATCATCTGGGGAAATAACGAGTTAGGATCTTTAAATGACATTCAGAGAGCTTCTGAACTAGTTGCTCAATATGGTGCACTCTTTCATACTGATGCCACACATGTCGTCGGAAAGATGAGAATCAACCTGTCAGAACTGACGAACGTTCATTTCTTATCCGCTTCTGCGCATAAGTTCAACGGTCCAAAAGGTATCGGCATCGCTTATGTACAAAAAGATGAGGATGGCATCCCAAGGAAATTGACACCACTGATTCATGGTGGTGGTCAAGAACAAGGCATTCGAGGCGGAACACTTGCTGTTCCTTTAATTGTTGGAATGGGAAAGGCAGCAGAAATGCATCAGGCATCCTTGTCTAAGAACATTCAAAAATTGCAAAAACTTGAACACCAATTGGTTCAACTTTTATCTCAAAAATTCGGATCGAACATACGCTTCAATAGTGATCATACGGATAAAATACCGGGAATTGTGAATGTTCAATTTATCGGGATTAATAATGAAGTACTCGTGAAACAACTAGCTCCTGTCATGGCGGTCTCAACTGGATCTGCATGTAGCTCCAGTAAACCAAGCCATGTACTTCAAGCGATTGGATTAACATTAGATGAAGTACGATCATCCATTCGATTTTCACTAGCGTCAAACATTGAGTCAAAAGACTTAGAGATTTTCAAAGAACTGTAAGTAAACGACCGGCTTAAATTAAATTTAAGCCGGTCGTTTTACGTTCAAATATTATTAATTTTGAAGGTTTCAAGCATTTCTTCTCTTGGAATATCCTTTTTCCCATCTATAATAGATTGTCGGATTTCTTCAATCGAATACGATCCACCACTTATACCGTACTGTTCTGGTAAATTAAGCAACAGAATATCGTCATCAACTCGTTCAATAGATGAAGTTGTTTCTTCTGTTCTAAAAGAAACGACAACTCCTTTATTAAAGTATTCGGTTAGTTCATTTGAAATCTCATACTCCCCTTTCATCAATCTTTCGATGACTGAGAGTCGATTCTGCTCGAAGTCATAATTTTTTTCTCTCTCGCTCCACAACTTTCCTTCAAATAGTTTTTTAGCATTTGCTAAGAAGAGATGTGCAAAGAACATTCGATAGTACTGTTGAGAGAATGTAGTTTCTGTCTCACCCACACCCAATTCAAAATCGAAGAGAGATTTTGTACGAACAACTTGGTTTCTCGCTTTATCTATGACATTACTCAAGTTTCTACCGATTTTCACTTCAATTGGATAGAAGTGCATTTTTAACTTACCGTCCGTTTCCTGCATCCCGATCAAAAGTAAATCATCTGAATAACTACCTGATTTACCTAACGCTTTTACAGTGAAAGGTGAATTCGCGTGGTTTAACCCGATTGCTTTCGCCACACGCAAAATTTCCTCAAGGGAAATCGGAACCCAAGTAATATCATCAGTTGTGAACATCGCCAATGAATACTTGACGGCTGCCAACAAACTGAATTTCTCACGACTTTTATGCACGTTACGTGCCGTTTCATTACTAAGACCTTGTTGAATCATTGAAAGTAACCATTCTCCGTTGATGACGTTGAACGTTTGAATGATTTCTTTAATACTCTCATCCGTATTCAAATCCGGCTTCTCATGATTCAAGTAATCTTTAATCACTGCCTGATATTGTGCCGTTTTCTTCGTGACGGTAATAGCATCATATCGGTAAGAAGACGACTGATCATTATAATGAATGATAATCAATTCATTGTCTGGATTTCCTTGTTTAGAAGAAAAATAGCCTAAATCCACAGTAGGTTCAATTAATGTAACCCAGTGTGAGCTCTCATAAATATTTTGCAACTTATAGCCGTCGCGTGCATCTGTAATACTAGCCAGTGCTGTAACGCCATGTGCAAATGAGCTACTTCCGTTATCTTTCATGTGTACGTTTAATTCATTAAATGATTTGGCACATCGTAGTAACAAGTCTTCTTCTTCAATTGCATAACCTCGAAGACCGAACCCCATGCTAAATTGACCATCTTTGACTGTCGGTGCAAGTGTCGAATACAAGCCGTTCATGGCGTTACCACTTTTGATATACTCCATTTTGTCTGTGATGACTTGTTCTTCACCACTCATTTTATAGAAACTGATATGAGCATAGTCAAAATCATTAAAGTGCTCATTTTGAATATGGTAGTGATTAATCAGCGACTGAATTTTCTCCGCTACTTCTTGAGGAGAGAGAATGAAGTTTTTAGGAATAAGTGCGTATAGATATTCAAACTGTTCCCAGTCATCGTCCATAAAATCTTTTGCTGCAAATTGATCGAAAGCACTTCGGTATCGACCTGAATCGCAGTAAAGTCTCACTTCTACAGGAATGACTTCATCTCTGTTTTTTTCATAGCTGTCTTTTAGTTGTCGGAAAATCCATTCAACAATACCTTTTAGCACCATCTCATCATTACGAATTTCAATCACATTTAAATATAATGGTGCTCTAGCAACTTGATTTTTCTGATTAAAGAGTGACGTAAAGTGATCGACAAATTGATTTAGCTTTTCTTTAACCACTTCGGATAAAAAGCGATCGGCTTCAGCGACAACAACTTCTTCTTTTGCTCGATAGACCATCCATTCTGGCAAGTCCGATTGGGATTCTGCCTTGTAAGCTTTACCATCAAACCATAGATATGGGGCTAGTGCATCGGCACGTAAACGTTTCAGTACACTTTCCGAGATTTCCTCTTCACCAAGTTGAATATTTAATTCTAACTGAAATGCAACATTCACTGGATGGAATGGAGTAAAGTAAACAATCTGTTCTTTTTGGTTAAACAGTACACCTAATCTTAAAATTGAATACCCCACTTCAAACAATCGATCTGCTTCTTGAATCGATTCAATCGCCTTTACATAGGCTTGAACGTAATTTAAAGCAACTCGTTTGTATTCATCGTCCCAGTAAGCCAACATAGGCACAGTTTTTTTAATTTTAAAGTGGTTCAAGAACAGATTATATGCTTCTCTTAATTCATAATATGGTCCGAATTCCAAATCAATAGGACTGAGGACGCCTGCCGAAAGAACAGCAGTCTGCATACTTTGATTGACCCATTCCATTTCGTAGTCCAAAAAATCTTTATACTCGTTTTGTGGATAGTAAATTTGATTCTTCAAAATCAATTTCCCATCCGTACTAAGTACAATAGATGCTCGCTTTTCACGCTTTTCTTTATATAATCGGATATTTGGAATCGGGTGTGGCTTTGAAGCATCAACACTCAATTTAATATTAATTGGTTGCGATTCTCCAACAACTAGTTGCATAAACTGATCTTCTTCAAACAAATCCTGATCAAAGTGATACGTCACATTAGGTTCCTCTGATACTTTAACCAGGGATTGTTCTTGGAAAATAGGTTCGTGTGAGCCGTCCCCTAGACGTAATTCGCCTTCTTTATTACCGAGAGTCAGATATTCGGTATCATTCTCTTTTAAACGCTTCACTTCGTATGTTCCAGCATAATCTTTAAGAACTTCATTAGAAAACGGGAAAATCATAATATTTAGCTCTGAGTACAACGTATTTTCATTTTTCACTTTATACTTCACAGTACATTGCGCAGTATTTTGAACTTGATTAGAAGTTATTGTCAAATTAAGATTGTTCGTTTTCACATTCGAAGTTACTTCAAGTAACGGGTTACAATATTCAATTTTGACTTGCGACTGTTCTAAGCTCTTTCGAACACCTTTACCTTCTATAAGATATTTAAACTTTAAGCTGATTTCTTTTTCATGAGACGGATTAAAAATTGCAATGTAACGTATACGTTTTCCTGTTTTAGTCGTTTTATGTGGTCGATCCCACACCGCTACTGAAGAGTGATCATTAACATTTGTAACTTCCTCAAGTTCAAATACTTTTTTATTTTTTTCTGCTTTGAGTTTGATTACTTCTTGTAATGTTAATTCATTCCAGTGATCATGTTTGAGTTTATTGACACCTTGTTCGTTAAATTTTTTCGGTAATTGTGCTTCAGTCGTTTCATTAAAATGACTCTCTTGTACAAATTCATACAAATCTCTGTTCTCACGAAGTCGTTCTCGAATCTCTTTTTTGGAGGACGTTTGGATAAACGAATCAAGCTCCTGGTCGTGGAAGAACCTTAACTTCAGAAAATCTTTTTTTGAAAGTTCTGTTTTTTGCATGAGAGAGAGAATCTCTTCGAAATCAAAGAAAGATACTCCTTTAAATGAGTTAAACTCTTCTTCAATTTCTTTCAAGTGAAAATTAATCACTTCAACTAGTGCGCCCTTATTTTCAGACATTTGCTTAAGTTCATGCTTAAGTTCTTCTAAAATCTTTTGAGGATTTAATGGCATTCCTTCTTTTTGAAGATTTGCACCACCACCATCGATACTATCAAGTTGCCCGTGATAAATGACGAGTAATGAGCGATTTATTCCTTCTTCTTCTTGTTCACTAACCAAGTTTCGAAGTTTGACGAAGAAATCAGGTTGAATTCCTTCGCTTTGAGTAGCAATGATTAACTCACTTGTCCCGTAGTCAATCGTAATCGTTTCATATTCAGTAACTCCGTTTAACTTATATTCAAAAGCTTTAACCTGATCTTTCGCTTCCTGCTCGAGATAGTCTTTTAAATATTGAACATGACTCTCTTCTTCGAGTTG
Organism: Exiguobacterium sp. CH10; assembly: GCF_018617635.1. Lineage (NCBI taxonomy): Bacteria > Bacillati > Bacillota > Bacilli > Caryophanales > Exiguobacterium > Exiguobacterium sp. CH10. The sequence continues at coordinate 166,562 of NZ_JACSKO010000002.1, read as the reverse complement.
CAAAAAATACTTATCTCCAGGCTTAGGCGTGTTTACTAAAAAATGGCCATTTATTTTTTTCGTGACATACTCATAAAATTGGTTTGACATACTGCGCCTCCCCACTATCGCTCTTCTTATCGATAACATTAATTTTTTCTAATAGTTGTAAAAGGGCAGTTGATGATTCGTTATCAAAGTTAATGCCTCTTTTACTTAATCTTTCTAATAGTTCTACAAATGTGATTCGGTCATTTTTACAACTCACAGCGCACATCAGAATTAACATCTCCTGATTCAGAGACAATACATATCCAAGACGCCCACGACGCTTCGTAAAGTGCGATTTAGCAATATTTTTTGCATGATCTCCATAACGAGACTGTGCTTCTTTCGGAGTTGTCAGCTTCATCGCATTGAATAGTTGTTTAGCCGCTTCATTGAAGGTTTGAGTTTCATTCACATTATTCTCTAAACCTGCATAGGTGAGAATTCGCTCAGTCTGCAAATCAATATCTTTCAAAAATTGAACTTGATCAGCATCACTAAGCATGTTGAAGTGTTGAAAAATTTCATCATACGTCATGATTTTAGATTTTTCATTCTCTAATGATTGGTTAATAGAGTTACAACTCAACTGAGCCATCGTCAACTCATGAACAAATAAATTTTCACTCGCACTCGTTAGCAGTCCCATACCCGAGTTCATTGTTTTTCTTCTTGATGTAACAGTCGTTTCGTTATGAATTGTGTAGTACATTTTTGATGGATGATTCCAGTTAGACGTCTCAAAGTTATTAATCTTTATTGTCGTTTGAGAAACAATAAAGTGTAGGTAATACTTCAATAAATTATTAATTTCTTTCAAAAAATATTGCGGATGCTCTGCCAAATAGACAAAATCCTCACCTAATAGTTTTATTGGCAATGAAGAATAAAGGGCATGCTCTGCTTTATATTCTTTTTTCGTTAGATTCGGTAATAAATTTACAATCATTTTGTCTAACAAAGTTTCATTTTGGCCTGCTTCAAAAACCTGTTTAACCTTTTCGATTTGCACTTCATCTAACGCATGTTGCGTCAAATCCGCTAGAAAAGTACCTAACTTTTTCTTCGTCGCAGGATTGCCTTGGATGTACATGAACATACTTGGATGGGTAACGTTCAATCCTCCATCCCGTTGTAAAAGTAATTCACTAAAGAAAGTATGAATTTCATCTTCATGCTCCGGTTGATTCTCGACTCGCTCTAATACACCTTCTAAAAGATAGTCCGTATTGAAAGACTTAGCTGACAGTTCTACATTCAGAAGTCTTCTAGAATAAGCACCGATTTCCTTTTCCCAATCGGAAAGAGCGTTTTTAATTGAATCACTCTTTCCTGTTGTGAAAGGGAGTATTTGATAAAAATTCGAAGTTTGTCGCTTCGTGATTTTCTTTCGACTTTTGTCTAAGACAATGACTTGTTTTTCATCGAAAATTTTCTCTGGTAATAATCTCATTATTTACACCTGCTTTCACAACTTACAATTTACTAAATACGATTTTTTCTTCATTACTAAATGGGTCAGCTTCTTGTTTTAAAACGAAGGTTTCTCCAGTTTGGACAACATAAATCAACACTTCTTCGTTGTTTGTATTGTGTGTGCGAATCGCATTTGCGAATTCACTGAATCGGATGGCATCGTCGAAATCAATCTTAGAAGGTTGATATCCTTTATCTATTTTTGAAATCAAACTGAACATCTTATAATCGATTTCTAGCTTAATTCTTTGTTTGCGCTCACCCACTGCAAATTGAATAAATAAAGAGTTTCTGAATTGAACCACTTTCTCTTCATTTTTTATCGCCATACTGATTGGATCCAATGTAAAACTAACTGGTTTTGCTATACGATAACGCTTTGAAATTTTTGCATTCGTATCAAACAAATATTTTTTTTGATCTTTTTTAAATCCAAACCATAACATAAGTGCATTCTCAAATTTCTCGTAGAGAGTCTTTAGTTCATATTTTTGACCAGTGTAATAAGCAAATAGATATTTTGAGAATGATTCAACCGTTGTTTGTGTAATATTCATTTCTCTCGGATTGGACAAGTACAGTAGTCTTAGTAATGATTGTGTGTACTCAGTAACCAATTCACGATCTAATAGATCAAGTTCATATGTTTGACGAGTCAATTCATCAAATCTAGAGATAAACCCACTCACATCTGACTCTAAATTGATTTGAAGAATGATTTCATCTATCTCTTCGGAACGAGAAGCAACCGGATCTTCATTTCTTAGCATGATTGATATAGGTGAGTCATTTTGAGTTGTAAATATTTTTTGATGAAGACCGTGGATAAGTAACGTCTCAAGTACAATTTTTTGTTTACTAATATTTGTCCAATTTCCTGGAATCATGATTTCGTATATTAAGTTAAAAAATTGGCGCATAGATAAAACTGCTTTTTCTTTTAAGAGAGAACTTGCGATGATGTTTACGAAGTTGCGTCTCACTTGTTGATTACCCATAAGTAAAAAATTGCGGTGGATAATCGAATCGATTCCTCTCTTCACATCTTCTTGATAAGCCAAATAAAATGGGTTTTCTTCATTTGGATCGAACATCTTTGATAGAATGCCCATTAAGAAATTCGATTCTACGCCACCTTTAGTAAGTTCATACATTGGATAATCTGAGAAACTGACCATGGAAAAATGGTCATGTTGCGTTTCTTGGGAAATCTCATTCTCAAAAATACCTGATTGCTCAATATATGAAGTCAATGAAATGAACGTGTAATGATTGTCGATTGAACTCGCAAAGTCATATAAAAACTTATGTAGTACGCCTAAGTTGATTGCCAGCACAAACTCTTCCGAACCCTCTTGTAAATGTTGATCAGAAAACGGAATTAACTTCTCAAGTAAAGTTTCCATTGCAGTTTTTCGCGGAGAAAGGCTTTCTGTCGCATCATTCCAGATTTTATTTTTATATCGATTCATTAATTCAGGTTCAGCAGATTGAAGATGTGAAAGAATATGCGATTTCCCATCTCCTACACTACCGATTAAAAGCGTTAACCGTTTTTGTGCAGGTTGTTGCAACATCTGAATCAATCTATTTTCGATTGGACGTTCTACGTGTAAATATTGTTTTAAAGAACTTAATGGAAGTTCTGCACTTTCAACCGCCTCTTTTGAAGATTCATTTAGTCTGGACATCAGATTGTATAGATAACTCTCACTATCTTTTTCAATTTGAGGTAAGAAATCAAATAGTTTATTTGATTCATTTTTCTCCACACTTATTTTTTCAGTAGGTTCCTCTTTAGGCGAAACAGAACTGAGCGCTTTTAGTTTTTCCTCTAGTTGCGCTTCTAAGATTTTTAAAATATCATCATGCCCTCTGCCATTACTTTTTTCAGCTGGATGAGTAGGAGGAGCGTATCTAGGTATAGATGGTGGATTTTCATAACTAAGGACGTACGATTCTACAATGTTATATAAACTCGACCAGATTTTCGGGAGAATTTCGTGTGCCTCTTTTGTGAATAATTCATGGGCCGCACTATTTCCGTTCCTACGGACATAATGAAGATCTGAAGCTAATTCGCGGTCGATGATTTCTTCAGATTGCAACAAACGAATGTTATCGTTTAAATTGTATGTATTTTGCAAACCGCTCACTTCTAACCACTCATTCACGATTGCTTCAATCATTTTTCTGGCATTCAGAAGAGCAAAGTCTGTTTCTTTAGAATAGTATTTATCTTCTACAATCTGTGCCAACTCTTCCGCTTTCGGATTAATTGGTTTTAGAAATGAGAAAAAGTATTCCATGTCATTCATTCCTTTCAATCACCTTGATAACTTTTTTATTAACTATATTCTTTATTATATCTATAATAAGGGTATATGGTAGGTTTTACCTACTCCTATATATGATAAAGGAGCTATTATATGGATTCAACAATTCTATTTCCTTCTTTACCTAAATGGTTTACACCACGAGACTATCAATTAGATGCCATACAAAGATGGACTGAAAACGGATATCACGGTTTGCTGGAAATGGCAACGGGAACCGGAAAAACGCTGACAGCTCTCACAGCCATTACAAAGCGCTTTGAGGAAACCCAACGTTTAGCAGTCGTCATTCTATGCCCTTATCAACATTTAGTAGATCAATGGGCAAAAGATGCCGAATCTTTTGGAATGGATCCAATTCTATGCTATGGTTCAAAATCTCAATGGACATCACTCTTGTCCGGGAAAATTACTCAATATAATTTTAAAATAAAAAATTTTATATGTGTGATCACTACCAATAACACATTTAAAAATGCTCATTTTCAAGCTCATCTCAGTCGAATATCCGATGGTGGAATGATTGTTGCAGACGAGGCACATAACTTAGGTACAAAACAATCTCTTCAGTCACTTCCACCAACATTCAAAAATCGATTAGCACTGAGCGCTACTCCAATAAGACACCATGATGATATCGGAACGGAACAGTTATTAAATTATTTTGGTGGGTCAATATATAAGTTTACTTTGGAAGAAGCGATTAAAAAAGGGTTTTTGACAAAGTATTATTACTACCCTCACCTAGTCTCTTTAACAGAAGATGAACTGGAAATTTATCATGACCTTACGAACAAAATTTCGAAATTAATTAACCTATCTGATCAACAATCAATCGAAGCCACTGGAAATAACACTGGTGCATTAGAGATGTTATTAATTAAACGGGCTCGATTGATTAATTCAGCTCAACAAAAAGATATTTTATTGAAAAAACAGCTCAAAATGCAAGAAACTCTTAACCATACAATTGTCTATTGTGGCGACCATTCAAAGGATGATCAACGTCATGTAGATCACATTGCACAATTTTTACATGACGATTTGAACATATCAGCGAAAACCTTTACGTCAACTGAATCAAAAGAACTACGACAGACGCTATTAAAGGAGTTTTCTGATAATACGATTCAAGCACTTGTCGCAATCCGTTGCCTAGATGAAGGCGTAGACGTTCCTTCTGCTGAGACCGCATATATTTTAGCTAGTACGACGAATCCAAAAGAGTTCATTCAACGTCGCGGACGAATTTTGCGAAAACATCCCGGGAAAGAATATGCTTATATTCATGATTACATCGTCATTCCACGACCTTTGACAGAAATTGATTTACTAACAGATAAAGAATTTAATATTGAACGTCGATTATTGATGAATGAGCTAAAGAGGGTAAATGAGTTCGCATCAATATCAGAAAACCATTATCAAGCACTTCAAATTTTAAATCCGATTAAAGAGGCTTTCAATCTTGTCGACCTATAAACTAAGAAGAGGTGATTATGATGAATCCAAATCAATCAAATAGCGAAAATGATGTATATGCATTACTAAGCGAGTTATCAGAAACGGAACAGCAAATTCTACAAAATATTATTCGTTTAGAAAAAGACTACTTAGATAAAGAAGGTTCATTTACTGCTGCGCAATTACCAGATGAATTTTCTAAACTAATTAAAAAGGAGTACATCTGACATGATTCTTAAGCAAGTCATCATTGAAAACTTCCGTCAATACTACGGGCAGAATACGATTGAATTTGCACATGGATCAGGAAAAAATGTTACTGTCATCCATGGTGAAAATGGGAGCGGTAAAACAGCATTACTCACAGCTTTGATTTGGGGATTTTATGGACGAGAACTCAAATTACCGAACCCTGAATCTATTTTTAATAATAAGGCTGTTCAAGAGAGCACAAAGAGTCAAGATGATTTGATAACAGCAGTACAAATTAAATTTGAACATAATGATTATGAATACGAATTACGACGTACTTTACACGCAAAATTTGATCATGAACACAATATTCTCAATCTACCTAAAAACAAGACAATCAATCAAAAGGTTGAATTGATCAAACGTAATATCGATACGAATCAATCCACTAAAATTAAAGATATTTCATACGAAATTAATCGCATTTTGCCATATAAATTGCATACATTCTTCTTCTTTGATGGTGAACGAATGGATCATCTAGGAAAAAAAGAGGCATATACTGAAATTCGTGACTCAATTAAGCGAATGATGGGATTAGAGTTATTTGATAATTCAATCGAGCACTTAAGCAAAACCATTATTAAACTTCGTGATGAGGTATCCAAAAACGTCAAAAGTGAATTAAGTGATAAATACTTGCGCATAAATCAACTTGAAGATGAAAAGATTAAAAAGAAACAACAACTCACTGAGACACGACAAGAACTTTCTGCTGCTCAGAGTGAATTAAAAAGTATAGAAAATGCATTACGTAATGGGGAAGAAACAAGAACCTTTCAGGTCACGCGAGATCATCTAATTGAGTCAATCACAGAAACAAAAAATGCCTTTGATGAGAAACTAAAAGAGTTGAGAATCCTACTATCTCGGTCAAGTCATTTAGCTTTTTCAACCTTACCAATCAAAAGATTTCAGCGGATTGCTCATACAAATGACCAAGGTACGATCGAAAAATTGATTCATCCTGATTTAATCCCGACTTTACTATCAAACGGGAAATGCTTATGCGGACACGAACTTGAGACGACAACAATTGCATCTTTAGAAGAAGTTCAACAAGAGGTCATAAATCTATCTAGTTCAAAAAATGAAATGGACCAACTTTATTTCCAATTAAGCGGATGGGAAGTTGCTAGAACTCATTTTTACACGGAAATCAAAAGGCTTGTTGGTGAGCGTGAAGAATTAAGAGAAACACTCAGAGGATTGGAAGAGGAGTTACGAGAAATCGAAGAACGTATGAAAGCCAACTCTCGTAATATCGAAAATTCATCTAATCTAATTGAAAGAGAATCATCCGTTCGGACTGCAATCGTAAAAGCAGAGGCGAATATAGAAAATTTAATCCGTTCCATTGACGACATCTCAAAAGAAGAAGACCTCTTAAATAAAGAAGTTAGTAAACTGACTAAAGCAGAAGAAAGACAGTTAAAACTACAACTTGCTTTGGAGTCTGCTACAAAAGTAAAAAACACTTTGATTGGTCTATTAAAACTGAGAGAGTCTCAAGTGAAAACTGAATTGGAAGAAAAGATTAAGCTCACCTATTCTCAGTTATTACGAAAGGATTATCCGATCTCGCTTACTGATAATTACGAACTCCTCGTTTCAGATGTAAACGGAGGTAGTATCGGTTTATCACAAGGAGAATCACAAATTACGAGCCTTGCTTTTATCGGAGCCATTGTTGATTTAACACGAGAGTATAAAGACAAAGAAAAAGGCCATGCTTTAGATGAAGATTTGAAACTAGGAAATATTTTCCCACTTGTAATGGATTCCCCATTTGGAGCACTTGATGCAGATCATCGGTCTCGTGTGGCAACGAATTTACCGAAACTATCTGACCAGGTAGTTGTCATTGTATCTACTTCACAATGGCGTGGAGAAGTGGACGAAGCTATTAATCATCGGATTGGAAAGTCATATAAATTACTCAACTACACCAATGAAGATACAGGAGAATACACTGAGATTGCGGAGGTAATGTAATGGCAAAACGTTCTGTGCGTCGGGATAGCACGCAAGATCATATGTACGCAACGTTAAAAGAAGATGCTCAACTATTCGAAACTTATAAAGATGCTTTTATGGCCGCTTTGCTGTTTGGTTATAGCAATGAACGAAGAAAAAAAGTAAAGCCAGGTCCTGAAATTTTGTTAGGCATTTTTTCAGAACAAGATTTACAACTCATGAAATTGATTATGCATTTAGAAAATACGTTTGAACGGTTCTCAGTCGACAACGATTCTGAGGATGAATCAGAGGTGACACTCGAAAATTACGAGATTATCGAGGAATATGCTGCGGGAGGATTAGATGCTCTTTATCAAGAGCTAGAAATCTTCTTGAGCGATCCAGAGTCTGCACAAAATGCTTATTTAGATTTAATGATTGAATACGAAAACAAAAAGTTCAATACCGAAGATCTAATCAATGAACTTCCATTTAATTAAGAGAACCGCCTACAAACGTATCACTGATTTGTAGGCGGTTTATATTAATTTCCACATAAAAATATAAATCGAAATTCTATTTACGTCCTTAAAAATCATTAGAATTTAATAACCGATGATATGCCACTAAAAATATTTCTATATCTCCTGTTTTCGGAATATTGTCTTTTATAATATTCATACCTCCAGCAGCATAACTATTTAAAAGTTCAAACCCTTTCTCACTAAGTTTAGTACTTGAATCAGTTTCAATTAACTGTAAAATCAATTCCTCGACACTTGATCGATCTTCAGCATTTATTCCTTGTCTTTCCATCTCTGAGTTAATTAATAAACCAATAATTAAAGGGAATTTGCCTGTGTAAGATTGAGGATATCCTTCTATAAAATCAGCAATTTCATACTCACTTTGTTTTCCTAGCTTATTATTGTTCAATCCTATCAATAAACACAAATAATATTTATCAAATAACAGCTTAAATCTATTCTCTTTTTGATCTATCAATTTATAATATTCCCTTGCTTCTCTAGGTAATTTAAACCCCATATTTTTAGTCTCCATTTCTGTATTTGTTAATATTTAAATATCGGTTACCTCTTGAAACGTTGAGAATTTTTCTTTTCCTGAAACACAATGTGTTTTATCATTTCCCTTAAATATTGTTAAAAATTGGACGTCATTTTTAAGGGCATAGAAGTAGTCTGTAAAACCTTCTCTCTCCCCAGACGTTATAAAAATAATAAGCTGATTAAACAAATTAGGTATTATTCGAGAAACTTCCCGTCTTACAGACAAATCTAGTGAACCTGCAGGTGAATCGACTACAAAAGGTAAATCGTGGGCGGACGTTTCAAACATAGACCCTAAAAAAGAATATGCAATTGCTAAGGATTGACCTTCACTCGCACCCGATTTTCTAGCTAATTTTAGATAACCTTCTATCTCTTCTACTTCAATTCGTTCAGTTTTGATAATTTGTGAAAGTTTTTCATTTGTTTCATTCTTAATTCTTTCTTTTAACTTCTTTATCGTTAGTTGCTCTACCTCAGTAAGGATGTTTTTGAACTTTTCAGAATTTCTAAGCAATATCACTGTATCTGATGCTTCAGCTATTTTTTCTCTAATTTTAATTAGCTTTTCATGACATAATGGTATATTCTCTGTCTCGTTAATGGTTTGTTTTTCAAACTTGTCATTAGTAGTGAGTATTCGCTTTTTTTCTATTAAGGAATCTATAACTTGTTCCAATTCAATTTTTTCAATCTCTAATTTCTGTAGCTCAATGTCTCCTGCTTCAGATCTAATAGTTTGGATTCTATCCAATTCACTTTTCAAATCATTTCTTCTAATTATTAGCTTATTTAATTTTTCAATTTTTTGGTTTACTTCTTCATTATAACTTCTTAAGTTAATTGAACTTTTAATTAAATTGATTACACCAATTTGATCGTCGCCTAAGTAATCTTCCGATTTACTAAGAATATAATTTTTTTCGTCTGTCCCAATTGGTCTTCCACATATACAGCTCTGATTATTAGACAGATCCTCAAAAAACTGTTTTGACATAGTTCTAGGTAACTTTAATTTTTGCATATTAGAAGATAATAAAATCAATTTATCCGCCACTACTTTAGACATTAGAAATGGGTCTCTAATATCTTCTAAAATTTCATTTATTATTTTATTATTTTCAACTTGAATAGCTATACGTTCTTTTTCCAAATTCTCAAACTGATCTCTTAATTTATAGTCCGATTTAATATATTCTGATATTTCACTTGAAATTCGGTCACGTCTCGCTTGTTTTTCTACTATTTCATTTTCAAGTTTAGTTTTATATATACTTAATTCCATTAAATTTTTGTTGATTTTTTCTTCTTCATTTTTAAGACGAGACAATCCTGATATAGTTTTAGTACCAGTCTTCTCCACATTTCTTTGTTTTTCGGTTACTATTAAGGAGATTCTATTTTGAATGTCAGTTATTCGATTAAGTTGATATAAATAACGTATTGTTCTTTCTGCTTCAACACTCTGATTACCAATAATTTCTTTTGCTAATTCGCCATCGAAGATGAACCGTTTTACAAATTCGGTAGTAAATGTACTTTTTAAAGATGATGGCAACTTAAGTCCCATCTCTAGACCACCTATTTCACCAGATTTAGTTGTTTGATAATATGCTTTACCTTCCAAGTAATTTAATTTTAAAGCTACCAAATATGTCGTTCCATCAATTAACATTGTAACTTTGAATTCTCCAATACTTTCTTTAGATTCGGGTGGTTTAAAACTCAAAACTTGGTCTTGAGTCCACTCAACAGCTGACTCATCAAAAATTGCTCTTAATAAAGTTTGTGTAGTTGTTTTTCCATACCCATTAGGCATCATTATAAGATTTATTTTATACGGTGAATTTGTTTCATCCTCAACCGAAACGTACAAATTATTTACGCCTCTAATATTTATATATTTCCAATCAAGTATTTTTAAATTCATCCGTCAATCTCCCCTTTCCATTAGATCAATAACACTTAAAATGTCATCCTCATGGTATGTTTCTTGTAAGGCATTATTTATAAGACGTTTTACCCTTCTTTTAAATTCCTCGCTCTCTTTAATTTCTTGAAGCACTTCTTCAATGGCTTCGTTTAATTCTCTATTTTTATCCACGTCTATACCTCCGCTCTTGTTTTAGCTATCTCATTCAGCCAACTACTACGTTCTTTATCTGAATTTTCAGAATCGCTAATCTGCACAAAATCTAACACAAAAGCGCGCTTTTTAGGGTTAGAGAAATCTAGTCTTAAGCTTCGTCCAATTCTTTGAATAGTTTGCACTTTAGCCTTGTCAGCAGAAAATAGAATAATGTTATTTACTGAACTGATATCAATTCCTTCAGAAATTCTCTTGCTTGTAATTAAACAATTTAACTCTCCGTTACTAAAACGAATTAAATTTTCTCTATCGTCTTCTCCGTAATACGTATGATAGTTTGATTCGTATCTAATAATGATATCTTGTACATCTTTACCAAATTCTTTTGTCTCAACAAAAATAATTGATCTACTTAGAATCTCATTGTTTTTTTGTAAGAATGAGTAAAACACAGGCAATTTAGCTTTTGAAACTTTTTTTATTTTCGCTAGATCTCTATACAAATTTTCATTTGACACTAATTCTCCAGCTTTTTTCTTGGCATTAAAACTTGCGATAATACTCTGAGCTTTAGTTCTATCTTCTTCTGTTAATTTATACTCTAATGAAGTGTAGTCAAATTCACATAATATTCCCCGCTTTATTGCGTCCACTAGACTAAATTCAAATATTTTATAACCAATTTCTTCTTCAATAAATTTATTTCCAACATCATCAAATTCTCTTTCCGGCGTAGCACTAAGTCCTAATCTATACTTGAAAAGCTGTAATTTCCCGCTCAATTTTTCCACCAATCTTTCTGAACCTAGACCATGTACCTCATCACAAATAATAATAGAGTTATTAGCTATTCTTTTTTTTAGAAAATCAATATTCTCTATTAAAAATTCTCTTGAAATGACTAATATCGAATCTGTAGGATTTAATAAAAAATTTGCAATATCTTTGTAGTTTGCAAATTGCTTGAATACTTTCAACTTAGTCCGTAATCCAGCCTCTTTAGTCCATTGCTCCAATAAGTCCGTCCCACTCACAGTTATGACTGCACTTTTTATAGAGTCATTGTTTATAAAAAAATTGACTATACTCAACGCAGTTCTTGTTTTCCCGGTACCTGTCGCCATTTCAAGAATTCCATTTCCTACTTTCAAAAATTCTCGAATAGCATCCTCTTGATGTCTCCATTTATTTATTTCTTGTTGCTTATCTGAAAGTTTATAAGGTCGTTTTAGCGTACGTAATTTAAAGACCTCTTCTTTTATTGCAGAAGGCAAATCATATACAGTCAAATTCTCGTCAAAATTATTCCAAATTTTTTCAAATCTATTTATGTCATTCTCAACAAATTCATTTAAGCCCTTCCATGTAGGGAATACTTTTATACTTTCGTAATTACTTTCACCTTTTATACTGTCATTTACTGAACCGTTAAATGATACTATTTCATCCTCCCCGTAAAAAATTCCGAACTTATCATGAAAATCTCCCCCATTTAATTTTTTTGTAGGAATCGCAAATTTAAATTCTAAAATCCCATCATATATTAGCCATGAGATTGAGTTTAAAGTCTCTTCTTCCAGTAATTTTTGGATTTCTTTAACATCTTTTTTTAAAATTGACACTAAATCAATATCTTTTGGTTCAAGCACTCCATTAGAGAGTGATTCTAAGTCTTTGGCATCTAATATTGGACTAGTAATCCATCTAGCAGTGCCACCATTTGAAGCAAATTGACTTAATCCATGTGCATTTTTTGCTATCCAACCAGAAGTAAAATATCCTACTCCCCTGTCATACCTTTTTGCCCACTTAAAACAAGGTTCATACAGTTCCAATGTGAAATTGTTATCAGAAGTATTTAAAAATAAAGGGATATTTGGATAGTCATGCATTTAAAAAACATCCTCCTTCATGATTTAAAATTGTAGTAAAGCTCTACTCCACCACCTCAAACGCCTTCACATAAGCCACATGATCCAGCGTCACAATCAACTCGTCCTCAAATTGCACAAATCCATCACTCGCATGTCGAAACGATTGGTAAATCGACTCTAATGCCTCATATCGTGTATCAGCTTCCACCATATAAGTCAGCACTTCTTCGTTAATTAAATGGAATTCGATTTCGAATGATTTCATCTTCTCTCCTCCTCACTCTTCTATACCCGTTCCCGATTCGAAAAAATACAGCTATACATTGGAATGTTTTTCCTCTAATCTGAAAATAGTCAGAATATTACGCGCTCTTACATATTTTCACTAAACATTAGGTAAAGGAGAGAATTTACGGTATGGCTTATCACTTCACATGCGAACACTTAACAAAACGCTTTGATACTGGTGACGTCAAAACGGTCGCCTTGAAAGATATCAACCTCCGCTTCGAGCACGGGGATTTCATCTCCATCATCGGACCATCGGGGTCTGGGAAGTCGACGCTCCTCAGTCTGATCGGTACACTCGACCGTCCGACAGAGGGCACGTTGCTCTTCAACGACGAACCGATCTCGACGCTATCTGCGAAACAACTCGCGGACTTCCGATTCGAGAACATCGGCTTCATCTTCCAACAGTTCCACCTCATCCCGACACTGACGGCGCTTGAGAACGTCATGTCCCCGCTCTTCGGACGAAAAGTCGATTACGATGTTCACGAACGCGCGCTCGAACTGTTGAAAGAGGTCGGTCTCGCTGACAAGGTCGATTCGTTACCATCCCAACTGTCAGGTGGTCAGCAACAGCGCGTCGCCGTCGCTCGCGCCCTCATTCATCGCCCGAAATGGCTCCTCGCCGATGAGCCGACGGGGAACCTCGATACACACACGGGTGACGTCATCTTTGACCTGTTGATCCGGTTGAATCGCGAGAACGGATGTGGCGTCCTCTTCGTCACCCATGACCCGGAACTCGCCGACCGGGCCAACCGAAAAATTGAGATGCGCGACGGGCAGGTCGTCGCCATGAGCGACGTCCATCATGCTTAAGTTCATTTGGAATTCATGGTGGCGGAATAAAGAACGGTTCATCCTGCTCATGGTCGGGATGCTCATCGTCAGTACCGGGCTAAGCTATCTTCTCGGCGTGACCCAGGCGAATAACGGGACGGTCGTCAACGAGCTACAGAAACGTTGGGACTCGTCTTATCACATCGTCGTCCGTCCGGAAGGCAGCCGAAGCGTGACGGAGGACTTGAACTTGCTCGAGCCGAACTATATGAGCGGACTCGAAGGCGGGATCACGCGCGAACAATACGAGACGATTCAACAGATTGCCGACATCGATGTCGCGGCACCGATTGCCATGATCGGGTCGACTTATTCAAGCTCGTTCACGCAAACGCATACGTTTGATAAAGCGGGTCTCTATCGCCTCAAGATGAACACACTCATCGATACGGGCATTGAAAAAATCAATGACTTCCAAGACTTGAAAGCCTACTTTTGGGTTGGCTGGATGCCAAACGGTGATTCCACTCACATCGGAATTGGCCCGACCGCCCTATATGAAGAATTCCCACTCAGTTACGGAAGCGATGTCATGCTCGCGGGGATCGACCCGGTCGCCGAAGCGAAACTCGTCGGGTTAGACGATGCCGTACAAGCGACAGCGTTCAGTCGTTACTTCAATGAAGAGGATGTCCCAGAGCCTTACGATGAAGACATCACGACAATTCCGATTTTGATGAGTACAAAAGACTACGTCGATGCCTCGATCAACTACACCATCGAAGAAGTCGATGCCGATACGAGCGACGCAGAAAAATTCATCAATACGTATTTAGAGAACGGAAAAGAGGAATACCTGGATAGTTTGGAAGGGACAAAAGTCGTCTCATACGACTTTACAGCCCAACAAATGCACGACAATATCACAAAACACATTTTAGAAGGGAAACCGCAGCCACAAGACCCTCGTCTCACAATGGAATATACGTGGATTGCCGAGAAGGCGTCACCGCTCGTCTATGAAGGTGTGACGAGCCCGTTCCCGAAACGGTGGCCGTACTCGTATCAAATCAAACCGTTCCTCGCTGAGGGTGAAGTGAAGTATGGACAAGAAAGTATGTATCGTAAGTCCAATTTATACGCGGAAGACCTTAACGATGTGCCGAAAGTGAAATATAACTACATCGGCTTATTCGACCCATCGAAACTAAAGCTGTCGAAAGATCCGTTGACGGAACTTCCGATGGAGACGTATTTCCCGGCAAGCGCCGAATGGGTCATGAACTCGAAAGACGAGCCGGTCAACCCACCGACGACCGTCAAACCGACGAATAACCCATATAGCTTCTTGACGAAACCACCTTCGATGTTGACGACACTCGACGCGGCTTTCGCCATCGCCGGTGACAAGGCCATCTCGGCCATTCGTGTCAACGTGAAAGGCGTGGACGTCTTGAACGAAGAAAGTGAAGCGAAGCTCCAAGCAGTCGCCAAAGAGATCGAGGACAAGACCGGTCTCATCACGGACGTCACGCTCGGCTCATCTCCACAATACGCCGTCACGTATCTCCCAGGTTTAAAAGGAGAAAGTTCGCTCGGTTGGATCCAGCAGCCATGGATTAAGATTGGGTCGTCGATTACGATTTTCCAAGAAGCGAAACTCGGCTTCTCCGGTGTCGTCGCGAGTGTCATCCTCGTCGCGATGCTGTATGTGTTCAGCTCGAACATCATCATGTTGTACGCTCGGAAGAAAGAATTCGCCATCCTGTTGTCGCTCGGTTGGCGGCCGAGTCAGCTGTCGAAACTGTTATTCTTAGAAGCCACAATCCTCGGGTCGATGGTCGCGCTCATCTCGTGGATGATTCTCGGGACGTTCCTTTGGACGGCAGCCGGCTCGACATCGATTACCCGCATCCTATTGATTGGCCTAGCCGGTCTCTTGATTTACTGGCTCGGGACACTCATCCCGATTCGACTCGTCCGTCGCATCAAGCCATATGAAACGATGCAGTCTGGTGAAGTCTCAAAAGGACGACGTCTCGGCCGTTCGCGCTCAAGCGTCGGCATGAGCTTGAACCAACTCGTGACGTATTGGCCACGGACGTTGTTGTCGATTCTCGCTATCGCCTTACCGACGAGTCTCTTCGGCTTCTTCTTGTTCGTCACGTTCCGCCTCCAAGGTGTCTTGTATACGACGTGGATTGGTGAGTTCGTGGCACTTGAAGTCGGGACGATGCATTATGTCGCCATGGGTGTCGCCTTACTGATTGCGATGCTCACGACGACCGAGATCATGTGGCAAAACGTATCCGAGCGCAAGCCGCAACTCGCCGTCTTGAAAGCGCTCGGTTGGCAGAACACGTCCATCCGTCGTCTCGTCTTGACAGAAGGTGCGTTGACCGGATTCTTCGCAGGACTACTCGGTGTGACCTTCACCATCATCATCGTCACAATCATGTATCAACAGTTCCCGACGTCAGAGCTACCGTTCTTGTTTGCGACCATCCTCATCCCGGTCGTGACAGGTGTCTTAGGTGCACTGCTTCCTGCTGAACGTGCGGTCCGCATTACGCCGGCTGAAGCAATCGGTGGTCATGTCGTCAACCAGAAACAAGTCGAGAAACGATTCCGCTTCGTCCTAGGAACGACAGCGACGGCACTCGTCGTCGGGATCATCAGCTTGTTCGTCTTCACGTCACCAGAAGTCAAGCCGGTCACGGAAGAGGCGAAATCGACACCAGCCCCGACCGCACAGACGACGGGTGCAAAACAGGCTGATTTAAAAGCAGATAAACCGAAAGAAGCCAAAGCCACCACACCAAAAGAAGATGACCTTCAAAAAATCATGAACCTCGGCACGTTCCAAACGTTTATCGGGGATCCACGAATGAAGAAGCGTGAATTCCAAGTTGGTGAACCCGTTTACGCCTCTCCGGACGGAACCGAACCGGAAGATGGAAAACGATTCGTCAGTCTACCGCTTACGTTGTATGACAAAGATAAGGGCTATGGTGGCTATGCGGACTATCGTCCGAACGGATTCCGCATGTACACGCCAGATGGGACGGAATACAGCCCCGTCGACATGGTCAACCACAATAAGAAAGCGTTCCAAGGTGGCTTCCGTTACAAGCCAGGCGAGAAATCCGAAATTGATTTAGTCTTCCTCGTTCCAGAGAAAGCGAAGACGCTCGTCTTGTTCGCTTCGAGTGATGCCATGCCGAAGACCTATACCGTCAAAATTGATGTCCCTTAAATAAAAAAAACGTCGCCCCGAGTCGGGACGACGTTTTTTTATTCGGCTTCTTCTACGATTTCGACACGTACCCCCGTGTCCCCGACTTTCCCTAAATCTTCTACGGTCGGGTCTTCATACGCCAGGACATGAAACTCCTGCTCGATTGTGCGGATGACATAATGCGAAAGCATCCCCCGCTCGCTGTTCACTCGATTTGTTCCCATCCCTTCATGTACGTATGACATGAAACGGGACGTCGTCAGCTTCACGATTGGGTGGTCGTTCCATAATCCTTCTTCCTTCAGACCGTGCTCTTCAAGTGTTCCAAGAAAGAGCGCATACTGTTCGAACCGAATCCGGATGCGGTCGCGCTCAGCGTCCCATGTGAGAAGCATCGTCGGGTCCGAAGCTCCAAAGAACGTCCACTCTAGAGGATAATACGCTTCATTCTTCATTTGAAAGGATTCCGTGTCGAGTACGTAATCCGTTGCCGTCATGAGATGGTGTAGTAGATCAATCATTCATTCGCCCCCCTAATCAAAAAGCGATGCCTCACGACATCGCCTTTCTCCTCAATAAAAGATATACCATAGCGCCGCTGCCACTAAGAACAGCCCGGCCCCGATGAACAAGATTTTTGCCAATCGTTCGTATACCATGTCTTCACCTCACCAATGCCGCGCCGACGACGAGGGAGACCCCAATCGACAGCAAGAATGCCAACAACCCGACGGCGATATTTCCTTTTTGAATCTCGTCGTTCACCTTCAGCGTCGGTGTCAAAAATTCAAACAACCAGTATGTCGCGAGGAGCAAGATAAAGCCGAATCCTCCACCGACGAAGATGTCGATCGTGCTATCGTGATAGCTCTCGACCACACGAAAGATGTTGGCGAGACCGACAATCTTCCCACCTGTCGCCAAAGCGACAGCGATATTTCCTTTTTGAATCTCGCGCCAGTTGCTGTATGGCGTCGTCACCTCGAAGATGGCAAGACCGACGATAATCATCAGCCCCGCCATCGAATAGAGGCCGAACGATTCCAGCATGACGGCAAACGTAATCGTACCCATTCCCCGACTCCCCTTACTTCAGTTCGACGACCGTGACACCGAGTCCACCTTCACCCATTCCTCCTGGGCGTTGACTCTTCACGTGACGATGTCCTTTTAAAAATTCTTGTGTCGCCTGACGCATCGCTCCTGTACCTAAACCATGGATGATGCGGACGTTGTCATAGCCTGACACGAGTGCTTCATCGATATACTTATCTAGACGCATGAGCCCCTCTTCGACACGGACGCCGCGGAGGTCGAGCTCGGACTTCGTCGAACTCTGACGTTTGAGCGAGCTTCCTTTCGATTGAAGCGGCTTCTCTTTCGATGGACCGATCTTCTGAAGGTCGTCCGCTTTGACGTTCACTTTCATGATGCCGACTTGGACGTTGTACTCGTTGTCGTTGATTTGTTTCACGATGTAGCCTTTTTGGTTGAACGTCGTCACTTTCACTTCTTCGCCTTTACTGAACGTACGTTTCTGTTGGGCTTTTTGTTTCACTTTTTGGATCTTTTTATCTTGAAGCGTCGGTTTGGCCGACTCGAGCTCTTTCTTCGCTGCGATAATCTCATGCTCTTTGACGATGCCCTGCTCCCGAAGCTTCTTCAAGCGGTCGATGACTTCGTTCGCCTGACGCTTCGCCTGTTCGACGGCCTTCTCGGCTTTCGCCTCGGCCGCGCTGTACAAGTTGTCGCGTTCGCGTTCGAATTCGGTCATCTTCGCCTCAAACGCTGCTTGCTCTTCTTCGAAGTCATGGCGTTTGACGAGGAGTTCTTGCTCAAGCTGTTCAGCGCGTTGTTTCGCCGCTTCGAGCTCATTGATCATTGATTCGACAGACTCCGCGTCACTACCGACGTGGCTTCGTGCCTTGTCGATGACTTGCTCGGACAATCCGAGACGACGGCTGATCTCGAAAGCGTTCGAGCGACCCGGCACACCGATCAAGAGGCGATACGTCGGGCTGAGCGATTCGATATCAAACTCCATCGAGGCGTTCATGACACCTTCACGATTATAGGCGTATGCCTTCAATTCTGAGTAGTGCGTCGTCGCCGCGACACGTGCCCCGCGACGTTTCACTTCATCGAGAATCGCGATGGCGAGGGCAGCACCTTCTTGCGGGTCCGTCCCGGCACCAAGCTCATCGAAGAGGACGAGTGACATGAAGTCGATTTTGTCGAGCATGCCGACGATGTTCGTCATATGCGAACTGAACGTCGAGAGACTCTGTTCAATCGATTGCTCATCGCCGATATCGGCATAGACGGCGTCAAACACAGAAAGCTCTGTCCCGAATTCTGCTGGCACGTAGAGGCCTGACTGCACCATCAACTGGAGGAGTCCAATCGTCTTCAACGTGACCGTCTTCCCGCCGGTGTTCGGTCCGGTGATGACGAGCGACGTATAGTCTTCCCCGAGCTCGACCGTGATCGGCACGACCTCATCTTTCGGGATGAACGGGTGACGTGCTTGTTTCAACTTGATCTCACGGTTGTCGTTCAACTTCGGCTCGGTCGCTTTCATCTCTTGTCCGTAAGCGACTTTCGCAAAGATAAAGTCGAGTTCGGCCAACACGTCGAGGTTCGTCATGATCGCATCATGGACCCCCCCGACTTCGTTCGAGAGCGCGCTCAAAATCCGATCGATCTCGGCGCGTTCCTTCAAGCGAACTTCTTGAATCTCGTTGTTGATCGAGACAATCGCTTGCGGCTCAATGAAGAGCGTCTGACCAGAAGCCGACTGGTCATGGACGATCCCGCCGAACGCTTGACGGTACTCTTGTTTGACCGGAACGACATAGCGGTCGTTTCGAATCGTGACGATGGCGTCTGAAAGCATCTTCGCATTGTTGCGGAGGATGTTGTCGATGCGTGACCGGACACTGCCTTCAAAGCTCCGGAGCTGTGTCCGAAGTCCACGGAGTTGTGAGCTCGCCGAGTCTTGGACCGTCCCTTGGTCATCGATCGCATGACGAATCGCCTGTTCGACCTCGATGAGCTTCGTCAACTTGTCTGCATACTCGTCAAGGCGTGGAATGCGAATCTCCTCGTTATCCTCATGGAGTTTCTCGAAGAAGTTCTTCACTTGGCGTCCGCCATACATGACGGCGGCGACGGCGAGCAGTTCGCTCGTCGAGAGGACCGAGCCGATGGCGGCCCGTTTCACTTCCGCGCGGACATCCGTGAGCCCACCGAGCGGCAGACGGTCACGGAGACGCACGACCTCGGTCGCCTCTTTCGTCACATTCAAATTCGAGAGTACCCGGTCGTACGAGTAGTCCGGTTGCATCTTGAGCGCCAAATCTTTCCCGAGCGAGCTCGACGCGTGTCCGGCAAGCTGTTGACGCAATTTTTCATATTCTAATACGCGTAACGCGTGGTCCATCTAGCATGTTCCTTTCTATCGCTTCGCCGCGAAGAACGCCTTGGCGTCCTCAAACGAGAAGCAGTTGATAATATCCGATGGCTCGAGATAGGCTTTCCGTGCGTGTAACACGCCGAGTGCCATATCTTCCATCATGTCTGGGTGGTGTGTGTCGGTGTTGATCATTACTTTGACGCCCGCCGCCTTCGTCTTCTTGAGCGTCGATGCCGTCAAATCGAGGCGGTTCGGGTTCGCGTTCAACTCGAGCGCCGTCCCCGTCTCTTTTGCGAGGGCGATCAACTTGTCCTCGTCAATCGGATAACCGTCGCGACGACCGATGAGTCGTCCCGTCGGATGCGCGATCACGTTGACGTATGGTGAACGGCAGGCGTTCTCGAGACGTGCCATGATCTCGTCGACGGATTGGTCCATCTTCGAATGGATCGAGGCGACGACATAGTCAAGCGTCTCTAAAAATTCTGGCTCATAGTCGAGCGTCCCGTCAGGACGGATATCCATCTCGACGCCACGCAACACGTTCATCTCATGTGTCTTTGCGGCTTCACGGATTTCCTCACCTTGTGCCTCGAGTCGCTCCTCCGTCAAGCCATTGACGAACGTCAAATACTTCCCGTGGTCGGTGATGGCCATCCACTCATAGCCGCGCCCTTTCATCGCCACGACAATCTCATCGACGGTCAACTTCCCGTCCGACCAGACCGTGTGCATATGCGCGTCTGCCTTGATGTCTTCGAGCGTGACGAGTTTCGATAAGTCGTGCTCGAACTCGGCGTGCCCTTCCCGAAGCTCGGGTGGGATGAAGGGGAGTCCGTACCGTTCGAACAGCTCTTCTTCCGTTTCAGGTTGCCACAGCCCGTCTGCCGTTTCGACTCCGTATTCCGAAATCGACTCTCCTTTTGCTTTCGCGAGTTGGCGCATGCGGACGTTGTGGTCTTTTGAGCCTGTGAAATGATGAAGCGTCGCGGCGAATGCGCCCGGTTCGACCATACGGAAGTCGACCGACACCATTTCCTCACGTTCGAGGACGAGCGATACTTTCGTCTCCCCTGCCGCGATTACTTCATTGATGAACGGCAAGGCGAGCAACTTCTCTCGAAGCGCGACCGGTTCCTCGGTCGCAATGATAAAGTCGAGGTCTTTACATGTCTCCTCTGCCCGGCGGAAGCTTCCCCCGACCGAATGACGTAAGACGAGCTCTTCTTTCTCCAATACGTCGTTGATTTCTTCGACAATCGGTCGCATGACCGCATAGGCCAATCGTTCCGGACGCGACTCGAGATTCTTCGCTGCGGCGAGTAGCTTCTCGACACTTTTCGCTCCGAATCCCGGGAGCGATGCCGCCGTCCCGTCTTCAAGCACGCGGATGAGGGACTCTAAGTCGACGACCCCGACTTCACGGAGTTTGGCGAGTTTCTTCCCGCCGAGTCCTTGAATTTTCAAAAGCTTCATCAAGCCGAACGGGATCTCTTCCTGAAGCGCCTCGAGCACTTCGCTGTGACCTGTATCCCGATACTCTTCAAGGACGGCCGCCGTTCCTTTGCCGATCCCTGAGATGGACGTCAAATCGTCGATGTCCTCGAGTTCAAGGTCCGTATTCTCTAGAGCCGTTGCGGCCTTACGGAACGCATTGATTTTAAACGGGTTTTCCCCTTTGATCTCCATATATTGCGCGATCTTCTCGAGCAACATCATCGCTTCTACTTTATTCATATGCTTCCCCCTCTTCACACAGAAAAGACCGAGATACAAGCACTAGCTTGCATTCCGGCCTGTCGTGTCACAACATCTTATTTGAAAACCAATCTGATAGATATGGCGTGTCTTGAATGATAAATGTCGCAAGCGACGAATTGTCGACAGCATTTTGAACGCCTGCCATCGGCACGAACGCAATCACCCAAAGGATGAAGAATGTGATGACATACGCCTCGAAGAATCCGAGGACTGCTCCGATCAACCCTTTTAATTGGCGCAAGATCGGCAAGTCTGTCAAGAAGTCGAGCATCGCCAAGATGAGATGCAAAACAAGTTTCGTGATGAGGAACAAGACGACAAACCAAAAGACGTTATAAAACGTCATCTCAATCCCTGAAAGCGAGTTGAGGTCCAAGACGCCGCCAGGGAGCGTTCCATCAAGCTGAGACGGATACGGGATCCAGAGCTTGAACGCTTCGGCTAAATCTTTATAGTACGTGTTGGCGACGAGAAAACTGATGATGAGCGCGACCCAATGGCCGAGCTGTAGAATCGCGCCACGACGGAAGCCGTTGACGATTCCAATAAACAAGAAAAACAGTATAAGTAGCGTAACCATGGATTGATTTATTCTCCCATATTTCGTTTAGTTTTGACGTGGTCGCTCGCGATTTGAATCGCAGCCAAGACCGCTGCCTGACGAGCATCTAAATGAGGGGATTGTTCACGAATCTCGCGGATCTTACTGTCGACCAAAAAGCCTACTTCCCTCACATGATCAGCGGGTTCTTCGCTCACGATCGTATAGTCTTGACCCGCAATGTGAATCGTTGTTCGTTGTAACTGCACGCGCACCCCTCCTTTACGTCTGTCAGCATTAATCATAACATCGTTTTTATATTAGGAAAAGGAGAAGCCCCTTCCCTTGATATGTACAACATTTTCTATTACCCTTCTATGAAGTTGTCAAACGTCTTTCTTCAGGAAAATTGCAAGAGATGGTGGCAACATTTCGTGAAATGTGCGAAAATATCAACTATTCAAACAAACAGAAAGGGTGATTGATTTGAAATTACGCATTGGCCTTTTAGGTCGCATCATCATCGCGATCGCTTTCGGGATTCTGCTCGGGAGCATCGTACCAGAAAGTCAGAACTGGATCGTTCGGACGTTCGTGACGTTCAACACGGTCTTCGGGCAGTTCTTAGGCTTCGCCATCCCACTGATCATTCTTGCTTTCATTATCCCTGGAATCGGGGAACTCGGAAAAGGAGCAGGAAAATTAGTAGGACTCACAGCACTCATCGCTTACGCTTCAACAATTGTCGCAGGAACGCTCGCATATTTTGCAACGAGCAACTTGTTCCCGCAAATTTTGTCACGGTCGACGGAAGGAGCCGAAAACCCAGAAGAAGCCTTATTGAAAGGGTTCATGGAATTTGAGATTCCACCGGTATTCGGTGTCATGACCGCACTCATTTTAGCTTTTGTCATCGGGATCGGGATTGCCGCAATCGAAAGCAAACGGTCACTCGACCTCGCCATGGATTTCCGCGATATCATCGAGCTCTTAATCAGTAAAGTCATTATTCCATTACTCCCATTCCACATCGCCGGAATTTTCATGAACATGACGTACGCTGGTCAGGTCGCTGAGATCCTCTCGGTGTTCTCGCTCGTCTTCGTCACAATCATCGTTCTTCATTTGACGATGCTTATGATTCAATATTCAATCGCAGGTGGTCTCAACAAAGAGAATCCGTTCAAGTTGCTCAAGACGATGATGCCGGCTTACTTCACAGCCATCGGGACGCAATCATCGGCTGCGACAATTCCAGTCACGCTTCGCCAAGCGAAGTTGAACAATACGGATGAGGGTGTCGCGAACTTCGTCATCCCGCTCTCGGCAACAATCCACTTGTCAGGCTCGACGATTACACTCACGTCGGTCGGTGTCGCGCTCATGTACTTGAACGGCATGCCGATGTCATACGCGATCGTCCTTCCATTCATCCTCGCACTCGGTGTGACGATGATTGCAGCACCTGGTGTTCCAGGTGGAGCCGTTATGGCATCTCTCGGATTGTTCGGCTCGATCCTCGGGTTCGACGCGACGATGCAAAGCTTGGTCATCGCACTCTACTTGGCGCAAGATAGCTTCGGGACAGCTACAAACGTCACAGGCGACGGTGCCATCGCAAAAATTATCCACTACTTCAAACACAACACGAAACTTCTCGACAACACAGCGTCGAAGCAAGAAGATATCGCATAACGTACAACGCATAAACGGGCAAGCCATCAGGTTTGTCCGTTTTTGTCTACATCGAATAGGAGAGATACATATGGAATGGATTGAATGGAAAGACCCGAATCACTTCGCTGACCGCGTCATGGACGCATTGTTAAAAGAAGAAGCCAAGAATAGCCTCATGATCGGCGTATTAAATAACGTGATTCAAGGCGTCTATGAGACGTTTCATCAATTCACCGTCGAAGAGAATGGTGAACTCTTCGCCATCCTTCAAGTGACACCGCCCCATCCGCTCCATTACATTGTCGTGGACACGGAACGGGAGGACGAACTCCCTGCCTTCATCATCCCGCACCTTCTCGAAAACGAGATCTCGTTCATCGAGGTGGTCTCAGAACGTAAGCAAGCCGAACGGTTCGGGAAAGCGTGGCAAGAAATCACATCTGGGACGAGTGAGATGTTCATGTCACAAGGTCTTTATCGACTCGACGAGGTGGAAGACATCGAGATGGCGAACGGTCACATGCGAAAAGCGACAACAGCCGATCAAGCACAACTCGAAGCCTGGTATAGCGCCTTTGAAGCCGAGTCGGGGCTTCGCTCTTCACCTCCTGAGAAAGTGACGAAAGCAATCGACACGATGCTCAAGAATGATGACGCCGTGTTCTAGGAAGTCGATGGACAGCTTGTCTCGTGTGCGAAACGCTCACGTCCGACCGAGAACGGCATCACCGTCTCGTTCGTTTATACGTCACCTGACGCACGTGGAAGAGGTTACGCTCGCAGTCTCGTTGCAGACCTTAGCCGTCAATTACTTGAGACGAAATCGTTCTGTGTCCTCTATACGGATTTGACGAACCCGACGTCAAACAAAATCTATCAAGAAGTCGGGTATGAACAGATCTTGGACTCTGCTTGGGTCCGACTCGCTAGATGAAACGAATCGCCTCCCCTATACTATTAGGTGGAGGCGATTTTTCATGGCTAGATTCCGAATTGTTTTACGTGCACTTGGCGTGGCACTCCTTCTTTATATGTTAATCGTCGGTGGACAGAGCGTCCTTGATGACCCGAACATCGATACGCTATGGCTCAGTGTCATCGGTGCCGCACTCTTGACGTTTATCGTGTATCAGACAACAAAAAAGTGATCGACGCGTTCGTCGATCACTATATTTGTGTTGATTAGAAGAATGATGCTGGGTTGACTGTGCTTCCCGCGCTCGATGAAGAGTACGAGTAGCCGCCACGGTGAATCTCGAAGTGAAGGTGTGAACCTGTCGAGTTCCCTGTGCTACCCATGCCGCCAAGGTTTTGACCTTGTGACACGCGTTGACCCGCTTTAACTGAGACCGAGCTCATGTGTGCGTATACTGTCGTCCACACTTGTCCGTTGATGACGTGTGCGATCATGACGTGGTTTCCGTATGCGCCACCCCAACCTGCACGGAGGACCGTACCAGTTTGTGCTGCATAAATCGGTGTACCAACTGGACCTGCGATATCAAGACCGTTATGGAACGAGTATCCGTTCGCACCGCTCGCTGCGCCCCATCCTTGTGAGAGGCGACCGCTTGCTGGACGTTGGAACATCCCACCGCTCGCTGGTGCAGACGCTACAGGTGTTGACGCTGAAGCGCTAGAACCACTGTTGCTTGAGCTTGCACTTTGTTTCTTCTTAGCAGCTGCTGCTTCTGCCGCTGCACGACGTGCTTCTTCTTCAGCACGACGTTGTGCTTCGATTTCTGCTTGAATCGCTTGTTCTTGAGCTTTGAGCGTATCTTCCATCTCTTGTAGACTCATGAGTTTTGATTCGAATTTCACTTTTTCAGCTTCGAGTTTCTTGATTTTCGCTGCACGCTCTTTCATTTTTTGATCGAGCTCTTTTTGGCGTTTTTCAAGTTCTTCTTTTTGCTTCACGAGTGAATCTCGTTCTGCTTTTAATTCAGCTTGCGCTTTCGCAAGTTTTTCTTTCGTTGCTTCATATTCTTCGAAGATCTGTTGGTCGTTCTCTTGAATCGTACCAGCTGTGATCATACGTGTGATCAAGTCACCGAAGTCTTTTGAACCAAAGATGAACTCAGCCCAGTTGACTGACGAGCCACCGTTCTTTTGCATCGTCGCCATACGGTCTTTCATGAGTTCCTCTTGTGCTTTCATTTTTGCTTCGTATTTTTTGATTTGCTCTTGAAGCTTTTGAATTTTTTCTTCAGTTGCACGGATCTCAGCTTTTTTCTGAGCGACATCGTTGATGACGTCTTGGAGTTCAGCATCTAACTTGTTGATTTCTTGTTGCTCTTTGCTGATGGCTTGCTCACGTGATTGAATCGAAGAGTTTGCTTTCGACTGCTCGCTGCTATTCTTTTGTCGTTGTTCTTGTACTTTCTTCTGCTTCTCTGTAAGTGAGGCTGCATAAGTCGGTGACGTTCCGCCGATCAAGAGTGCGCCTAGAGTGACTGTGGCTGCAAATTTCTTCAAGTTACCCAATGTGCTTCCCTCCGCTGATTCCTGTGTATTTTTTATCTATAGTCGTTCAAGTATTTTCTATAAGACGAGTTGCGAAATTTCATTCGCTCTGTGACTCATTATAGCAATCTAAACCAAAAGTTATTTTACACTTATATTTCATTCGTATGACATTGACCTAATTTAGGTTTTATCCCTTAAAAAACGTGGGTATAGACAATATTTTATTTGGTTCGTTGTCACAAAATAGTTTTTAAAATAAGAAAAGCACTTTAAGAAAGCGCTTTTCACATAACAACCTATATCATTTTTTTACTACCTTAATGCGACATACCCAGCTCGTTTCCCTCGTTTTCGTTTTGAACGAAGTAATAAGAAGCCACCAATCAGCACGACTCCTGCAATCGCCCCACTACTGTCCAATAGAACATCTTGCAGTAACGGCGTCCGCTCTGGTGTCAAACTCTGATGATACTCATCAAAAATGGCGACCGTATTGGCAAGCGTCCAAGCGAACAATAGGATCAGCCCGGCATGAAGGTTCGTTCTCGAAATCGCCTTGACGAACAAAGCACCGAGAGCGAAGAATGTGACGAAATGCGCCGTTTTCCGCATCAAGAACTCGATGAGCCCAACTGTCCCTAACGTGTCGAGCGACACTTCTTTGCCTGCATAGTCAAACTCGACGTTTGCTAACGTCGGCTCGATCCAGCTCCAATCGAATCGCTCGAGTGGCGAAACAATCGATTGGTCTGAGTAAGGTGTCGCACTCGAGAAGAATAATCCAATCAAAATGAGCGCGATCCATATAAATTCATTTTTTAAAAGTCGCATAACACCGTTCCTTTCTACAACGAGTTTCATTATACGGATTGTACATCACGAAATATGTAACAGCGACATCATGATTTCATAACAATTTGATTGCACGCAACGCGTTCAAAGTCGTGACCTCGTTACTCTCTTGGTATACTAAAGAAAAAGGGGGAATAGACATGATTTATGATTTTGAAGCATTGGACATGAAAGGACATCTACAACCGTTAGCTACATATAAGGGTGACGTCTTACTCATCGCCAATACGGCAAGTAAGTGTGGATTCACACCACAGCTCGAAGGTCTCGAGTCGCTATACAACTCGTACAAAGGACAAGGCCTCCAGATTCTTGGTTTCCCATGCAACCAGTTCGGACATCAAGACCCGGGCTCAAACGAAGAGATTCAAGAGTTCTGTCAACTTAACTATGGCGTATCGTTCCCGATGTTTGCGAAAGTCGATGTGAACGGCAAAGACGCGCACCCACTCTTTACGTATCTCTCAAAAGAAGCACCTGGACTGCTCGGCTCGAAAGCGATCAAATGGAACTTCACGAAGTTCTTAGTCGACCGTGACGGGAACGTCGTTGAACGCTTCTCGCCACAGACGACACCGGCCGAGATTGAGGATGCGGTTAAAAAGCTCATCTAACTCAAAAAGGATGGCTCCGAGAAGGAGTCATCCTTTTATCTAGGGGTAATAAAGTTAATCGTATAGAACGGACTGTTCTCATCGTTGTAGGCGAGTCCGACGGCAGCATGACTGAATCGAGGTTGCATGATGTTCTCACGGTGCCCCTTCGAATTCATCAGCCCCCAATGCGCATGGAATACGCTCATCTGTCCCATCGCCAAGTTCTCTCCGGCCATCGAGTACGACAGTCCCGCTTCATCCATTCGGTCGAACGGGTCACGGCCTTCCGGATCCGTATGACTAAAGAAGTCGTTCTCCGCCATGTTCTGACTGTGGGCCCGGACGACCGGATAGAGCGGCTCGTAGTCGGCGAGCGCACTCAAATCATATTTTTCACGGTCCCAGTTCATCAAGATCCGCATCAACTGTTCGTTCGCGACGGTCCCTTCCGCGGAAATGTCACCGTAGTAACCGTCACTCGCCTCTTCCACTCGGCGATCAACCGACAAGACTCCTTTCAAACGGTCGTCGTCATGTTGGTCGAAGAAGAGCGTGACATATTGTCCATCAATCGCAAACACCGAAAAGGATGGATCGTCCGGGATCAGGTAGCGATTCAACCCTTTGTTGTAAGACGTCACTTTCTCAAAGCCAATCTCCTCGACTTGGTCACGTGTCGTCTCATCAAGCACGAGACCGCGATACGTGCTTCCTGTCTCGAACTGATAAAATCCTTTTTTGGCGCCGTCCTCGTCAATGAGTTCAAGGCCACGATCTCCGCCACGTTCGACAAGGTACCAATCATGCCCGGCATATTGGCTCGTAAACTTCGGTGCATCCGTCGCACGTTCCGTCGCCACCTCAGACTCCACTTGAATGCTCGTCGGGGCAGAGACGTTCGGCATCTCATATTGCCAAGCCATATACAATCCAATCCCCATCAAGAGGATGATCAATTTTCGAAACATGGCTCCTCCTTCCTTACTGCTCGCGCTGACGCTCCCCGAAATCGTGAAGTCTTTCCTTGATATCGGTGAGCATCCCCATGTATGCGACATATGTCGCTTCGTCTATATTTAGCATACCACTGACTTGTAACGGCACATCGGCTGCCTGCTCACGCAACGCGCTACCACGATCGGTCAAACGAACGACGACTTTTCGCTCATCGTCTGTCGCCCTACTCTTTTCGACATACCCGATTTGAATCAATCGTTTCACGAGCGGGGACAATGTGCCCGAGTCGAGTGTCAGCCTCATTCCGAGCTGACGCAAATCGATGCCATCCTCTTCCCATAAGACGAGCATGACCAGATACTGACTATATGTCAGGTTTAGCGGTTCTAAAATTGGGCGATATAAACGGGTAAGCTCTTTTGAAGCGGTATACAATTGAAAGCATATTTGGTGTTCGAGTTTTAATGTTTGTTCCATACGTAATCCTCCGTACTCTTCTTTAGCCAAGCATATCACTTGCGAAACTTTTTGACTGCTCTATAATTTAAATTGTGCACAACTTAATTGTTTAAAATGAAATGGAGGAATTGAATCATGAAATCACTATTCACAGCATCAGCAACTGCAATCGGTGGCCGCGAAGGTCATGTGAAATCAACAGACGGCGTCATCGACATGGACGTCTCAATGCCAGGTGCGAAACACGTAGACGGCGCGACAAACCCGGAACAACTTTTCGCAGCGGGATATGCGGCTTGCTTCGGTAGTGCCCTCAACCTCATCATCGGGAAAGAACGTGTGAAGACAGACGGATCGAGCGTCACAGGCCATGTCACATTGAACCAAAACGATGAAGGGTTCTTCATTTCAGTCGAGCTTGAAGTCGAAATCAAAGGTGTCGACCAAGCGACAGCAGAACGCCTCGTTGAAGAAGCACACCAAGTGTGCCCTTATTCAAAAGCGACGCGCGGCAATGTCGATGTGAAATTGACAGCCAAAGCAGCATAATCATCCATCCCGCTCGTAGGAGCGGGATTTTTTTTGCTTCCCCCTACGTGTCGGGGTAAGATAGAGGCACAATGAGGGAAGGGAGGGAGCCATGATGAAGAAGCATAAATCGACGTTCGTGTTTGTCGCTCTCGGCATTTTGCTGTTCACGGCGACGTATAATGCGCTGACCGTTCAGACGTACGACGTGCCGTCTGACAAGCTGTCAGCGGATGAATCGCTTCGCATCGTGCTTCTCTCCGACTTACATAGTGCCTCGTACGGTTATAAGCAATCGATTTTGATCGATCAAGTCCGTGCGCAAAAGCCAGATTTGATTGCCCTGCCGGGGGACCTGCTCGACCGCTATCGTTCTCCTGAACCTGCTTTCGAGCTCGTCGAGGGACTCGCCGGCATTGCGCCGATGTATTTCGTAACTGGGAATCATGAGATTGACAACTCCGCCGACTACATTCGTCATGATGCCAAGAATGTATTTCGTTCTCACGGGGTGACCGTTCTCGAAAACGAATGGGAGCCAATCACCATCAATGGGGTCAATCTCGTCATCGGTGGATTAGAAGATCCGTTACGAACATATAACGAAAATATTTATGGGAGTTGGGAAACTGATGTCGCGACGGCAATGCAAGACATTGATCCGGACGAGACGTTTAACTTATTACTTTCCCACCGCGCCGAGGAAGTTGACACGTATTCCGACTTACCTTTCGACCTCGTCTTGTCCGGTCATGCCCACGGCGGACAAGTGAGGATTCCATATTTATTGAACGGGTTGTTCGCCCCTGATCAAGGATTTTTCCCGAAATATGCAGGCGGTCTTTATGAACACGAGTCGTTCACCCACGTGATCGGACGGGGATTCAATTATAGCTTTAACGTGCCTCGCATCTACAACCCACCAGAGATTGTGGTGATTGACGTGCACGGCAAATAACGGACACTCGGGTGAGTGTCCGTTTTGCTTACCAAATGATTCGCTCCTCGCAACATTGTCGTTCACGTTCGACTTGCACCGTCGAGCGCTCGAACGTCCCATATTTACGAATCCGTTCGGTCACTTGACGTAACACGGCCTGGTCGTCCGTATCTTCTCCAATTAACACATGGCACGTCGCCGCATGCTCACTCGAAGAGATTGACCAGACATGCAGGTCGTGTACCTCTTTCACCCCTTCGACTGTGGCAATCTCTGCTTGCATCGCCCGGACATCGATTTGTTCCGGTGACCCTTCCATCAAGATGTGAATCGCATCGCGCGTCACGCGATAGCCGCTAATCAAGATGAGGATAGCGACAAACGCACTCGCGACCGGGTCCGCCCACGTCCATCCGAACGACATGATCAAAAGTGCTGCCGTGATGGCACCGACTGACCCCAGCAAGTCTCCGAACACATGAAGCAACGCACTCTTCACGTTCAAATTATCTTTTTCTCCGCGCATCAAAATCCAAGCGGCGAGGATATTGACGAGTAGTCCGATGATGGCGACCACGAGCATTCCCCCACTCAAAATTTCTGGTGGAGCACTCAATCGCTGATATGCCTCAATTAAGATATAGATCGAGATGACGAGTAAGGTCAGCCCGTTAATGAATGCCGCTAAAATTTCAAAGCGTCGATATCCAAACGTCCGGTTCGGTGTCGCCGCCTTCGCCCCGAATCGGACAGCTAGGAAACTGAGTCCTAAAGCCGCCGCATCCCCGAGCATATGCCCCGCATCGGATAAGAGTGCCAAACTGTTCGTCCAAAGTCCGCCGATGACCTCGACGACCATGAACGTCGCAATCAACAGAAAAGCGAGGAACAGCGCACGTTGATTCGTGGAATGATGATGGTGATGGTCGTGATCATGATGATGTCCCATAACTGACGCCTCCTTCTACTTCTTATCTTATTCCATTTTTACGAAACATTCAAACGTTCATTTGAATGAAACATCATAAAAAAACGGGAGATTCCTCTCCCGTCTTGTCTTACTTGTGCTCGAGACGCACACGCATCACACCGCTGTATGGGAAAAGCTTCAACTGAACCGTCTCCCCTTCGTACCAAATCCCAGTTGCTTGTTCGTTCGTCGGTGTCACGTCAGGTGTTGCGACTGCTTGGCGATCCCAATCGATGGCTCGCACTTTTTGGTCCCGTACCATCAAGAAGAACCCATCATAGAAATGGTATTCGTTCACTTGGTCACGCTGAACGGCAGTCGGGCTACCAAGTTCGGCGCGCACGGTCGCCACATCTTTGCCAATCCAATCAAGGTCGGTCTCCGAAGCGCTCGGGACGACTTGTTGCCACGCGGCGATCACGTCATCGTCCGACAAGGCCAGAGCATCCGTCGTCACACTCTCTTCCGTAACCCACCCCGTCATGCGTTCATTTAGCTGTACTTTCACGAAGCCACTGACCGTCTCCAAACGTTCGAAACGATCACCGAGGTCGGCCTCATAGACGACTGCGACACGGTCATCTGCATAGACTTTCGTATACGGTTGCCCGATATAGATTGTATCGGCAGACTCGGTTTCGGTATCGGTCGGTTGTTCCGACTCGGAATCGACCATCTCGGTCGCAATCTCATCTGATTTCGGTAAAGCAGACTCTCCTTTTTTGTCGATCAGTGCCGCGAACGCGATGATCCCGACCAAAGCGAGGACCAAGGCTACCGCAGTCGTCACCCGGAATACTCGTTTACGCTTTCGTGTCGTCGCGCGCGACAATCTTCCTCCATTCATGTTCTTCACTCCTACTCGATTCGATTCATTTCACTCGTTTCGTCAAATGGTAGAAGGTTTCCTGCCTCGTCAAAAAATTTCAAGTCGTGTTTTGTCAATTCGTCCATCGTTTGCATCATCTGCTCGACATCAACCGGTTCATCGTTCTCCATATTCTCACGAATACGAATCGTTTTACCGAGCTCGATTGTCCGCGAGGTCAAGCGATGAAAGTAGCGATCGTGCGTGATAAGCAATAATCCACCTGGATAAACAGACAAGGCCGTCTCGATTTGTTCCCGTGTCGCCACATCTAAATAGTTCGTCGGTTCATCGAGTGCCAACAGATGCGCGTCGGAGAAATAGAGAATCAAAAAGGCGATCCGACACTTCTCCCCCATACTCGCCTCGTCGATGGGCTGATGCACTTCATCCCGACGGAACAAGAAGTGCGCAAGCAGCGTCCGAGCCTCCGTCTCCCCAATGTCACTCTGGGCGAGTAACGCATCGAGCAATGTCCCCGTCTTCGGTAAACGTTCGAGCGTTTGCGAAAAATACCCAATCTTCAGACGAGGATGCCGCTTGATGACACCTGAAAGCGGTGCTCGTTCACCAATCAGCACATTCAACAACGTCGTCTTTCCACTTCCGTTCGGTCCGATGATGGAGAGGCGTTCTTCTTTTTTAATCGAGAAGGAAATCGGTTCATAGAATGGCTTGTCGTATCCAAACGTCACCTCTTCACACGTCAGCCACGTCTTCGCTTCGAGCTCATCTGCCGCAAATTGGACGGAGATGTCCTTCTCTTCTTTCGGCTTTCGTGGACGATTGTCTTCGAGGTGTTTGAGCTTCTGTTCCCTCGCCTTCATTTTAACAGCGAGATTGGCCGCTCCTTTTTGCGCACCCGGACTGCGGACACTGGCTGTCGCTTTCGCCTTCAAGTGCCAACCTTTGTATTGGGCAATCATATCGAGCAACTCTGCTTTGCGGCTCACGTAGCGGGCATGGGCTCGTTCGTCACGCAGGCGTTCGTCCTCTTTTTGACGTCGATACGCCGTATAGTTCCCCGGATATCTGGTGACTTCCCCATCCAACAGTTCGAGTATGACCGTCGCAACATCATCCATCAGTTGACGGTCGTGGGAGATGATCAGCACCGTCCCGTCGAATCGATTCAGCCATTTCGTGAGCCAGTCAATCGACTCGACATCCAGATGGTTCGTCGGCTCGTCGAGTAGGACGACGTCGACCTGCTTCATCGTCAAGGTCGAGAGTTGTGCCCGTGTCTTCTCTCCCCCGCTCAAATCGTTGATGTTTTGGTCAAGTTGACCGTCCAACCCGAGTCGGGTCAACGCTTGCGTCGCCTCTTGCTCCAAGTTATACACATCGAGTGACAGCGCTCGTTCATAAAAACGCATGACTCGCACCTCATCACCAGAGGACACTTCTTTATAGAGCGCATACCGTTCAGGATCGCTCCGCATCACCCACTCCAGGAGTGACATGTCCTCCGATTCAATCGTCTGCCGGACGAGCCCTACCTCACCGTGACAGTCAATCATTCCGGCTTGTGGTGTTAATTCCCCTGTTACGAGTCGGAAGAGTGTCGTCTTCCCACTCCCGTTCAGTCCGAATAACACAGCGCGTTCTCCGGCTGCGACCTCAAAAGAGACCGCTTCAAATAATGGTTTTCGGTCATAGTCGAACCGAACTTGTTTGATTGCTAACATCTGTTTCACCTCGCTCATTTTTCCGATACGCGATGAAACAAAAAAACACCATCCGCTCAAAGTGCGGTGGTGTGAAGGAATCCGTTCAAAGAGGAAAGAGAGCGTTTCCCGCACTTGAAAAATGGACACACTTCACCCGTGACTGTTCAAGCGAACAGTGATGATTCGTCTCATCGTTGGAGTGAACGTGTTTTTTTCATGGCACGGTGTACCTCTCTTTCCTAAGTTACTGCCACCGTATCAAATTGAAAGCGGATTCGCAAGAGTGTACCCCACAATCTCCCATTTTTTCTACTCCTTTAGGCGGATGCGATGCACTCTTCCCCGCGTTATGATGACAGTATATTCGAACAGTGAGGTGATGCATGATGCGTCGACGCATCCTCGTTCCGAGTGCCGTCTTGGCGAGCGTCGGAACGTTTCTTTATACACGATTCAAACGACGGCTCCCCCGCCCACGTTTTAAATGGCCGGAACGTCCAGAACTGACAAGCATTGATGAGACGCATGTGCAAGCGACGTGGATCGGGCATTCGACCGTCCTCATCCATTGGTATGGACTCAAAATTTTGACGGACCCCGTCTTCTCTAAGCGAATCGGTGTCCATTTAGGACCGCTGACAATCGGCATGAAACGTCACACGGCTCCCGCCCTCTCCATCGAGGATATCGGACCGGTTGACGTCATCTTGCTCAGTCACGCCCATATGGACCACTTTGACCATAAAAGTTTAAAACGACTCATCACCCGCGAGACGATTGTCGTCTCCGCTCCAGGGACGAGTCGCCTGCTCCGTCGATACCCGAGTCTGCAGACACTCGAACTGCATCCGCATGACAAAGTGACCTTGGCGAACGGACTCGATGTCCGGGCCATCCCCGTTAAACATTGGGGCAACCGTTTCCCATGGGACAAACATATGGGCTATAACGGCTATCTCCTCAAATACAAAGGGATTCGGATGCTGTTTGCGGGAGACACGGCGTATACCGACTCTTTCAAAGGGCTCGCTGACCGTGAACCGATTGACCTCGCGTTCTTCCCGATCGGCGCTTATCAACCGGACTCGTTCCAAGAGGCGCACTGTACCCCCGAACAGGCTTGGATGATGTACAAAGAGAGCGGGGCGAAGCGCTTCTTCCCGATGCATTGGGACACGTTCGTCCTCTCTTATGAGCCGGTCGAGGAGCCTTATCATCGGCTCGTCGCGGTCGCAAAACTGGACCGTGACCAAATTGTGATCAAGTCGCACGGGGAAAGCATCCGTCTGTAGTTTTTACTTTCCCTTCACCCAAAATTTCGGTAACGTTAGAGACGAGAGGGAGGGATTTGTTATGGAATGGACGACGTTGAATAATAACGTCAAGATGCCGATGCTCGGGCTCGGTGTGTACAAGGTCGAAGACGGCGCGGTGACGGTCGATACGGTCAAAGCTGCGCTTGATTCGGATTATCGTTTGATTGATACGGC
Source organism: Exiguobacterium sp. CH10 (assembly GCF_018617635.1). NCBI lineage: Bacteria > Bacillati > Bacillota > Bacilli > Caryophanales > Exiguobacterium > Exiguobacterium sp. CH10. Next base: position 130,516 of record NZ_JACSKO010000002.1, on the reverse strand, counting down.
TGCGATTTATCAAAACGAAGAAAGTGTCGGACAAGCGCTTCGTGAAGCAGGGATTCCTCGGGAAGAAGTGTTTGTGACGACGAAGCTTTGGAATGAGTTCCACGGGTTCGATGAGGCGCTCCAAGCGTTTCAGGATAGTCTCGACCGACTCGGTCTCGAGTATGTCGACTTGTTCCTCATCCACTGGCCGATGCCCCGTTTTGGGAAGTTCGTCGAAACGTATAAGGCACTCGAACAGTTATATGAAGAAGGACGTGTCCGTGCGATCGGCGTCTCGAACTTTGAAGTCGAGCATTTAGAACAAATTATTCAGTCGTGCTCGATCGTCCCGGCCGTGAACCAGGTCGAGATCCATCCGTATTTGTCTCAAAAGGAATTGATTGCTTTCTGCAAACGATATGACATTCAAATTCAAGCGTGGAGTCCACTCATGAAAGGACGCGAAGCGCTCGAAGATGACACGATTGTCGAGATTGCGAACCGTCACGGCAAATCACCGGCTCAAGTGATCTTGCGCTGGCACTTACAAAACGGGGTCGCCGTCATCCCGAAATCGGTGACACCAAGTCGAATCAAAGAGAATATACAGGTATTCGACTTTACGTTGACGAAAGAAGAGATGGCGGCCATCGATACGCTCAACCGTAATGAGCGGACCGGCTCTGACCCGAAAGAGATGCATAAAATCCATTATTGAGGAGTGAATGACATGTTCAAAAAACTGGCTTCTGATTTGACTGGCTTCAGCGACATCGGTGAGGTGATTGACCCGTCCGACTTCGATAAGGCGGATGCGGATGATTACGTCCTTCACGAAGACAATGAAAAGATTTATTTCTTGATCAAGTCGAAATCAGATGAGTATTGTTTCACCAACTTGTCGATGATTCACCTCGATGGAACGAGCGCCATCAGTTCGAAGCGCGTCCTCTATCGTTATCCGTATTCACATTATCCAATCAAGCACGTCATGTTTGAGACGGCGGGTACGGTCGACCTCGATGTCGAAGTCAAATTCTCAATCGGCGACAAAGCGTACTCGATCGACATCAACAAAAAGCAAATCGAGCATGTGAAAGATTTGTATAAGGCACTCCTCGCGATCGAAGAAATCCAACGGGAAGGTCGTCGCATGATGGAGTATGCGAATACGTCGCTCACACACTCGGTGTCGATTTTGAGCGGGCTTCGCGAAGGCGACATGAACGTACCGAACACGTTCAAGGAATTGAACGAGCAATCGTTCGATTGGCTACAACGTCACTATCATGAGTGGAACCGAAAAGACTTCGGTGCGGTATACGAGAAGTACATCAATAATTAAACAACAACTCCTCCGTGGGACATTCGCCCTTGGAGGAGTTGTTTCATTTCTCATCAATCAACTGCTCGGCCAATCGTTGATACAAGTGGCTCATGTGCACGGCAGACGCAATGGCGAGCGTTCGCTGCACACCGTTCTCTTTTTCGAGCGATGCATGTAACAGCGTGTCAGCCTGGGCTTCAAACGCTTCTAGATTCTTCACTTTTTGCGCCTGATACGCTTCATAAAAGTCCTCAAGTGAGAACGTCTCGTCCGACTCGTTCAACGGACGGAGCGTCTCTTTGATGTCATTGATCGACAAGAGACCTTTCATCTCATAGATCAAACTGAGTAACATCAGATGTTCATTCGTATACTTTTTATTTTTGACAGGATGGAACAACTTGCCCTTGGCGTAGTTGTTGATCATCGTCTTCGTCAAAATCGTCTCATCCTCGTCCCGCTTCATCTTCCCATAATGCTGCTCGAACAATTGGATGACCTGGTCCATGTATAAATCGACAGTCGGCAATACGTCCCTAGGGAGCGTCCCTTCCGTTTCGGTAATATTCTTCGCTTTCATCCGTCTCACCTCACCTTCAAGTATAAAGAAAACTCTCATTTGTCGAAAGGTACACCTTGCTGTTTGTTCTTCTTCAGTATATCATGTAGTTATCGATACTACATGATGTGATAAGGAGTGTTTTTACATGAATTCGATTTTCCGTGAACCGATCAACGCGCTGACGCATCTCGCCGGTGCGGTGCTCGCTTTCATTGCGCTGATTGCGATGGTCGTCAAAGCTTCACTACTTGGCTCGCCGCTTGCGATTATGGCTGCGATTTTATTCGGGATCAGCCTCGTCTTTCTTTACTTATCGTCAGGTCTTTACCATAGCATCATCGCCTCACCGAACGTCATCGCCTTCTTCCGGAGAATCGACCATGCGATGATATACGCATTGATTGCGGGTACATACGCGCCGCTCACGCTACTCGCGCTCGAGGGACCGACACGCTGGGTTCTCTTCGGTACCGTACACGCACTCGCCTTGTTCGGCATCGTCTTCAAACTCGTCTGGTTCCATGCACCGCGTTTCTTATCGACCGCGCTCTACATCGGGATGGGCTGGCTGTCCGTCTTCTTTATCGGACCGCTCCATGACGTAATTGGTAACGCCGGCATCTTCTGGCTCGTCCTCGGGGGCGTCATGTATACGATTGGTGGGCTCATCTACGGGTTCAAGCCAAAATTCGTCAACTGGCGGGGATGGGGATTCCATGAGGTGTTCCATTTGTTCATCTTGTTCGGAAGCTTTGCCCACTTCGTCTGCGTATTCTGGTATGTCTTTTAAGTCCTCCTATCGGGGGACTTTTTTTGTGAGCCGTTTCCTGTACTTTGAATTCAAGATTTCCTACACTAGGGACAGGAGGGATTTATGATGAAAATTGAAGTATGGTCAGATTATGTCTGCCCGTTTTGTTATATCGGGAAGCGTCGCTTAGAAGAGGCGCTCGAACAGTTCCCACAGGCGGACCAAGTGGAAGTCGAATTCAAGAGTTTCGAGCTCGACCCGAATGCGCCGACGAACGATTCACGTACCATTTATGAGGCACTCGCAACGAAATACCGTATGCCGATCGAGCAGGCAAAAGGGACGACGGCTCAAGTCGCCGCTCAAGCCCGCGAAGTCGGACTCGATTACGACTTTGAGAACATGGTCGTCACCGGTACACTCGACTCGCATCGTTTGACGCATTATGCGAAGACGGTCGGGAAAGAAAAAGAATTGTCGGAAGCGTTGCTTCAAGCTTACTTCGTCGATGCCAAGCACATCGGGAACCACGATGTCCTGCTCGAGATCGCAACAAATGTCGGTCTTGACCATGACGCTGTCCGTGACGTCTTGACGACTGACGTGTATACGGAAGACGTTCGTGCCGAAGAGAAGCGCGCAAGCGACCTCGGCATCACAGGTGTACCGTTCTTCGTATTTGATAACAAATACGGGGTGTCTGGTGCTCAACCGACGGAAGCGTTCACGCAAGTGCTCGAAAAAGTCTGGTCTGAGAACAACCCGACAATCCAAGTCCTTTCGAACGGTGCGACGTGCACCGACGACAACTGTGATATTTGATTGATGAAGAAGCCGACATTCGGCTTCTTTTTTGTGGTATTCTCCATCCTACTACTTGATAATAGTGATTAGCATATAAGAATCGAGGACTACATCTATGTGGAAAAATCGGAACGTCTGGATCATCTTGACGGGCGAATTCGTCGCCGGTCTTGGTTTATGGCTCGGCATCATTGGAAATTTGGAATTCATGCAAGACCGCGTCCCCTCTGACTTTGTGAAGGCGGTCATTCTCGCTATCGGCTTACTCGCCGGGGTCGCCATCGGTCCGCTCGCAGGACGCCTCACCGACCAAGGCTCTAAGAAAAACATCATGCTCATCTCAAGCATCGTCCGAGCGCTCAGCGTGCTCTTCATGTTCGTTGCCATCGAGACGAATTCGGTCGTGTGGATGGTCGTCTTTTTGATCATTTTACAAGGGTCGGCGGCTTTTTACTTCCCTGCCCTACAAGCAGCGATTCCGCTCATCGTAAAGGAACGGGAACTTCTCGCCTTGAACGGTGTCCATATGAACGTTTCGACGTTATCACGCGTCATCGGGACGGCGATTGCCGGTGTCTTGTTGACACTGATTTCGCTCCGTAACGTCTATGCGCTCTCGCTCGTCGCCTATCTGTTGCTTGCGGTTGCGACGCTCTTCTTAAAGCTAGATGAATCGAAGACACCGTCGGCGAAAAAGATCGATGCGAAGGCGTCGAGTGGCTTCAAAGATGTCTTTCCAATCATCAAATCAATCCCGGTCATCTTCATGACACTCGTCATGACGCTCATCCCGTTACTCTTTATCGGGGGATTCAACTTGCTCGTCATCAACATCAGTGAGTTGCAGGATTCGACGGCAATCAAAGGATGGATTTATACGGCCGAAGGACTCGCCTTCATGACAGGTGCCTTCATGATCAAACGGATCGGCGAAAAATTCTCGGCGTTCTCGATTTTATTCTCGTTCTCGTTTTTGATCGGTGTCGCGCAACTGATGCTATATTTTGCAGACATCCCGTTCATGTCGATTGCGGCGTTCGTCGTATTCGGCTTCTCGGTTGGTTGCTTCTTCCCGACGGCGGTCACGATTTTCCAGACACGGATGCCAAAAGAATATCACGGGCGCTTCTTCTCATTCCGTAACATGCTCGACCGGATCATCTTCCAAATCGTCTTACTCGTGACAGGGTTCTTCCTTGATTTGATCGGACTTCAGCTCATGGTCGTCTTGTTCGGAATCAGTTCGATTGCGATGACCGCAGCGTTCCTCGTCTATACACGTAAACATAAACTGCATATCGAAGAAGACGCTACTGAGAAGATCTCTTCTTAATTAAAACAAGCGATGACCGATGTCATCGCTTGTTTGCGTCTTGAAGCTCTCGCCACCACGTCGTCGTATCATTCCGACCGTCGAGCGTAATGCGCTCTCCGATCTTTGGAGTGAGGACGACTTTTTTCGGTAAGAGAGACGTCATCTGTTCCGCCGGGTCAAACCAATCGTGGAACGACAGTGTGAACGCACCCCAATGAATCGGCATCATTTGATCGGCGCGTAAATCGTGAAACGCCTGTGCCGTCTCTTCCGGCTGCATGTGGACGTCTGGCCAGCGCACGTCATATTGTCCGCATTCGAGTGCGGCAAAATCGAACGGTCCGTACTGTTCGCCAATCATCTTAAAGTGCGGCGCGTAGCCGCTGTCCCCGCTGAAGAAGAGCCGGTCTGTCTCGCCGAGGACGACCCATGACGCCCATAACGTGCTGTTGCGGTCCGTCAACGAGCGGCCGGAGAAGTGACGTGCCGGCGTACATACAAACGTCCAATTCCCGAACGTATATGACTCGTTCCAATCTCGCTCCACGATTCGCTCTGCGCCGACACCCCATCGTTTCAAATGACTCCCTACCCCTAGCGGCACGATGAACATGGCGACCTTGTCTTTAATCGCAAGGATTGTCCCATAATCGAGGTGGTCGTAATGGTCATGCGTCAACAAGACGACATCAATCTCAGGCAAGTCTTCGAGGTCGAACGGTAAATCTTCACTGAAACGCTCATTTTTAGCAAATGGGAGCGGCGATGGGCTGCGTCCGAACATCGGGTCGACGAGCATCGTCTTCCCGTCCATTTGAACCATCAGCGCCGAATGACCGAGCCAATAGATTCTCGTGAAGCTCGAACCCGTTTTCTCCTCGAAATCGATTGGCACAATCGGAAGGCGTTCACTAGGCTTCCGAAGCGACGTCACATCACGATAGTCACGAGCCATCGATACCATGTCCTCCGCAGAGAAGTTCATCGGTGTCTCGTATTGATTACGGAATTTCCCGTTGACCTGGTTCGGGGATTGAATCGATTTCGGTTTTCGTCCGAGTGGTTTGTACTGTGTCAGAATCGTCCCGGTGACAGCCGCCATTCCGACTAATGAGAGCAACATCGTCTTTTTCATCTAGATCCTCTTTTCTACAAGTTCGTTGCATTGATTATAACGTGCATGTCTCCATCTTAAATCGGTTAGTATGCAGATTCACTCATCTTTCAAAAAATGGCGTGTTCTTGACTTAAGTCAATGTGCACCTGCTCCCATCCTTTTATGATGGTGACAAGATCATTCGAAAGGAGTTTTTCTCATGACCCATTTAACTGTCCGTTCACAGCAACGTGCCGCGCTTTGGTCTGGAATCGCACTCGTCCTCATGGCACTCGTCGCCTTTTTCGCGCAAGGATACGTTTACCAATCACTCGTCATCGAAAATGAAGCGATGACAACGTATGAGAACTTAGTCAGTCATCCGACGCTGTTCCGTCTCGGTATCATCGGCTGGGGCATCATTGTCTTGCTAGACCTGATTGTCGCCTACGGACTCTATCGTTTCTTCAAACCGTTTCATACCACATTCGCCTTACTCATCGGGACACTTCGCTTCCTTTATTCGTTCATTCTCGCCTTCGCTGTTTTACGTCTCGTTGAAGCCGAGCGACTCCTCGATACTTCCACTTCAGCTAGACAAGTGTACGAAACGGTCACGTCATTTGAAACCATTTGGTCGCTTGGCTTGATCGTGTTCGGTCTTCACCTCATCGCAGTCGGATGGGTTGCGATGCGGACCCATTTCATTCCAAGAACGATTGGCATCTTACTCGTCGTCGCCGGTTTCAGTTATACGATTGTTCATGCCCTTTACCAATTCCCCACGCTTGAAAGCATGACGACTTTACTCGAGCTCACCCTCATGCTTCCGATGTTCGTCGGCGAATTGGCATTTGCCGTATGGTTGATCGTGAAAGGAAGATTACTTCCTACACATGATGTCACTCGACAATCCGCAGGTGACGCGTCGCCCGCTTCTTGATCCGACTGAGTGACTCCGGTGTGATGCCGAGATAGCTCGCCAGTTGATACTGAGGGACCCGATGAACCAAGTCGGGTCTCTTCTCCATCATGGCCTGATACCGTTCTTCGGGTGTGGACGACATGAACGAGGCGAACGCATCGCGCATCGTCCCCATGTCTTCTTGCATCATGTCACGCGTCATCGCCTCAAGTACGGGATTCATCTCGTATTGATCCTGCTCTGCCGTAAGGTCGCCGACGACGAGACAACATTCCTCTATACACGCTAACGAATACGGTGATCGTCCATCTGTATGATGTTTCGTCAATATGGTAATACTCTGTTCTTCGGTGATGAAATCGACAGTGTGCTCATTCCCGTCTTCGTCGACTTTATATTGACGAATGCAGCCACTCAGTACGAAATAGCATTTAGTCGGGACGTCTCCTTGATGCAATAGAGTTGTCCCTTTCGGAAACGTGGCAATTGGTACATCCGCTACTAACCGCTCACACTCGGTATCACTCAAATCCGTAAACCGTTTCATGTATCGAATCAAGACGTCTTTCATCCCGTTCACTCCTTTTCAAGGAAATCGATTTAGTCCCTCAAGTATAGCAGGTTTCATCATTCAAAAAGACCTGCCCCACTGCTTTGGTGGGACAGGTCTTTTGTTAAGACTTTTGTAAGATTTTAATGTCGTTGATAATGTCTTCTGTCGGGACGTCTTGGAAACCAGGATACGCTTTGATGATTTTGCCTTCCTGGTCGACCAAATAGAAGTACGTAGCATGGTCGACTTGTGTACCTTCTTCAGGCTTCCGGACGAGCGCTTTGAAGTTCTCTTGCGCGAACGTTTCGATTTCGTCTTGTGAGTAGCCCGACAAGAATTGCCAATCCGCTTTCGAAAGGTCATAACCGCTCATGAATTCTTTCATCTTCTCCGGAGTGTCCACAGTCGGGTCGACACTGAACGAGACGAATTGCACGTCTTCGACGCCCTCTTCTTCGAGCGCTTCATTCAGCTTCGTCATGTTGTACGTCATCGGCGGGCAGACCGTCTCACAGCTTGTGAAGACGAAGTCTGCCATCCACACTTTCCCTTTTAAATCGTCGAGACTGACCATTTCTTTTTCTTGGTTCATGTATTCGAACGATTCGACTTCCCAGTTGAGCGGATCCTCGATTTCTTGTCCGCATCCTGCTAGGACGATGAGCATCGTCATCAAACTACCGATCCACCATTTCTTCACACGTTCCAACTCCTTATCGCTTTTTGACATTCCACATGACGATGGTGATGAGCGTGAAAGCCGTCAATGCGAGGAACGGAATCGTGATGAATCCGAACCAGTTGATGTATTGACCGCTACACGGAACACCTTGTGCACAAGGCTGAATTTCAGCAAATCCTGGCACTTTTTGTACCAAGTAATGGTAAAGTGAAACAATACCGCCTATGATAGTAAGCGGTAACACATATTTTCGTACCGCCCGATCGTCCGTGAAGACGGCAATCCCTAGGATAATCGTCAGCGGATACATAAAGATGCGTTGAATCCAGCATAGCTCACATGGCACAAACTCTCGAATCTCACTGAAATAGAGACTCCCGAGTGTCGCCGTCAACGCGACGAGCCAAGCGAGATACAATCCATATTTTTCGAAAAATGACTTCATCTTATAAATCCTGCTCGATCAACTGTTGGATTTGTTCGTAGTCGAACGGGTCCTCGAGCATCACACCGTTGATCATGATCGAAGGTGTGAATTGAACACCGTTCTCTTTCACAAGCCCGTCGTCCGTGCTGACTTTTTCGAGCACGGTCGAGTTTTCGCCCAGGTCTTGTTCAAGTTGTGCCAAGTCGACCGATGTCGTCTCACCTGCGATTTCTTTCAACTTCTCGACCGTCACCCATGCGTTGTCGTGTTGTTGTGAAGCCGGTTGCGCGTCATAGAGCGCTTTATGGAACTTCCAGAACGATTCAGGGTCTTGCTCGTACACCGACTCGGAAGCGAGGGATGCCAAAATCGATTCTTGTCCGTGGAACAAGACGTTAATATAGCTGAAGCTGACATCTTCCTTGTCGAGATAATCCGCTTTCAGTTGCGGGTAAATTGTTTCGCCCCACTGTTTACATGATGGACATTTATAATCTCCGAACTCGACAACCGATACTTTCGCGTCCGAGTCTCCGAGTGTCGGTTGTCCCTCGATTGACACGTGATCGCCTCGGTCGGCCGTTGTCGGCTCATCTTGATTGAGCAAGACGAACACCAATGCAATCAATGCGACCGCAACGACGGTTGTGATGACCAACCATTGATTCTTTTTCATTTTCTTCACCTCTATTTATTTTTCGACTCGTCTTTCATTATAGCGGAAGCTCTTTCACCTATCATGTGTTCGACTCGTTTTTCATAATTGTCTTCATTTCAAGCTTTAGGAGGTTTTACTCGCATGATCAAGTCTTTTACGATGCGCCTCGGACTCATTTTGGCGCTCAGTATTGCCACACTCGTCTTTTTACTGACGATTGCACTCACATCCCTGATCAGTCATCGGGCATCTGATTCACTCGAACAAGAAATCGGGGAACGTCTTTCGACAACATCACATCAATTGGCGGACAAACTCGACTTTTATATGTGGTCACGCTATCAAGAAGTCCAACTCTTGCAAGGTCTCGATTTAGGGGACCCGGACGCGACACGACGACTGCTCGATCAAGTCCAGTCGAACATTCCGGCATTCTCTTGGATGGGTGTCACGGATGCGGAAGGGACTGTCGTTGCTTCCACGAACGGCATACTCGAAGAGGCATCCATCGCCGAGCGCCCGGTGTATCTCGAAGCGAAAGAAACTCCTTTTATTGGTGACGTCCACGAGGCAGTCCTATTAGCTGAACTGTTACCGAATCCGACGGGAGAACCGCTCCAATTCGTCGATATCAGTGTCCCTTTATTTCAAGACGGGACATTTCAAGGGGTGCTTGCCACTCACTTGAGTTGGGCATGGGGAAAAGAAGTACTCGGACATTTTAATCGGACGCTTCATGAACAAGTCGACGATACGGATTTGTTCGTCGTCAGTGAACGAGACAACGTGGTGCTCCTCGGTCCAGACGACCTAATCGGAAAACCACTCCCTGTGTCGTTTACGGAAGGGGCTTCCGTGAAAGAATGGGAGGATGGACAGGACTATCTGACGGGGATGTCGATTGGGGAAGGGTATGATGAATATCCTGGACTAGGTTGGCGCGTCGTCATCCGTCAACCGGCATCCATTGCGTTCGCACCGGTCGAGGCGTTAGAAACGAGAATTCTATGGATTGGCCTCTTCGCATCACTTGTGACGGCCGTCCTCGGTTGGTTACTCGCTTCCGTCGTGACGAGACCGTTGAAACGAATTACTGAAACGGCTTCGCTCATGGAGCAAGGAAAAGCCAATACATTCCCGCATCAATCCGGAATCGAAGAGATTGAGTCCCTCGCATTCGCACTGGAATCGCTCGTCACATCCCTCACAGAATCAGAATCGGAACGGGTGCACTTTGAGCTCCTTGCGAACCGTGACGCGCTGACCGGTCTCTCGAACCGTGTCGCCTTACGTGAACAGTTGAATCAATTGCACGCTTCGAAAGAACCGTACGTTTTCTTTTATATCGACCTCGATGGGTTCAAGGCGGTAAACGATACATACGGTCACGCGGTCGGGGATGAATTGTTAGTCGAAGTCGCACAGCGGCTACGAACACTTACGATTGATGAGGTGTATCCGGTCCGCTTGAGCGGAGACGAATTTTTCCTGATGTTCCCGAGACATGGGCGTTCGATTCAGGGTATTCATGAAATCGGTACATCCATTATTGCTACGCTCTCACAACCTGTGATGCTCGACCTCGTTTCAGTGAAGGTCGGGGCAAGCATCGGCGCATCGATTTGGTCGCCAACCGAACCTCCACATGTCGCCATCGAACAAGCGGACAACGCCTTATATCGGTCAAAAGCGAACGGGAAAAAGCTGCTTTCGTTCCATGAGTCGTTCGAATGATTACTGGCACCCATACGAAAAGGAGTTCATGATGAACTCCTTTTTGATTACTCTTCTGTTTCCGTATTCACGTCTTCCTTCTGCTCTTCCTCTTCTGGCATCGGCTCCAAGTCCATCGTATATACGTATTCCTCACCGAAGTTGTTCAAGATGAACAGTTCTTCTTCCGCACGTGTCGCGAGTCCGTTCGAGAATCCGATGACGGCGTACATCTCCTCTAGAAGAACGTCTTGCTCTTTGTCAATCTCATCAAAGATGGCTTGTTCCCATCGTTCGATGATTCGACCGAGTTGAAGGTAGTCTTCGCTTTTAATTTTATTTTTGTCGCGCAGCAACTCTAAATAGTCGCGGACCTCTTTCAGATTGTCGTGCGTCATCGGGATGGCACCCGCTTTTTCTGTCGCCAAAATCTTTTGGTGCGTCATCAGATGCATCGCTTCGACGAGATTTCCTTTGTTCAATTTTTTCTCATCGTCAAAGACGAGTCCTGTCGTCTCCTGCGGATTGATTCGACGCGTCACGTTTTGACGCTGTCCGAGCGGGTCTTCTTCTTTGATGATGTCAATCAATTCAAGCGCCCGCTCATACTCTTCTTCCGTCAAATTGTCCCGGTCGAGTTCACTTTGATTCGGTCCCATCCAATACTGATAAAACGCATATGTAGCAACAATCACTATAACTAAGACAAGTCCCATCCAAGGAAACCATTTTTTCCATTTCATTTTCCATTCACGCCCTTTTAGTGATTCTCTCCATCAAGGATAACATATACACCTTGCTAAAAATTCCAATAAAAGGTTTTTCGTCATGACCTTAAACAAAAAAGTACCCACCTCCTGATATCGGAGCGGGTACTTCCTCTGTATCTTATGCCTCGAACAACAATTGTTCTGGATCTTCAATCATCTCTTTGATGTGCTTGAGGAATGTCACAGCCTCACGACCATCTACGATTCGGTGGTCATATGAGAGTGCGACATACATCATCGGACGGTTTTCCATCGTGTCCGCGTCGATTGCGACTGGGCGGAGTTGAATCGAGTGCATTCCAAGGATAGCAACTTGTGGTCCGTTCAAGATTGGTGTTGAAAGAAGTGAACCGAACACGCCACCGTTTGTGATCGTGAACGTACCACCAGTGAGGTCACTCAAACCAAGCTTGTTGTTACGTGCTTTATCCGCAAGGTGAAGGATGTCTTTCTCGATTTCACCGAAGTTTTTACGATCTGCTTCACGGACGACAGGAACGACAAGACCGTCTGGTGCCGATACGGCAATTCCGATATCGTAATACTTCTTCAAGACGATTTCATTTCCTTGGATTTCAGCGTTCAAGTAAGGCATGCGCTTAAGAGCCGCGACCGCTGCTTTCGTGAAGAATGACATGAAGCCGAGTTTAACATCGTTGTCTTTCACGAATTTCTCTTGGCGACGTTTACGAAGTGCCATGACCGCCGACATATCGATTTCGTTGAACGTCGTGAGCATTGCTGCCGTCTGTTGCACTTCTACGAGACGGTTGGCAATCGTTTGACGACGACGTGTCATCTTGATGCGCTCTTCTTCTTTCCCACTTGCAGCCGGTTGTGGTGCTGGAGCTGCGGCAGCTGGTTTTTGCTCTTTCACAGCTGGTTTGTCTTCATGTTTTGAAACGTCATGGACATTGATGCGTCCCATCGGATCGTTCGTTTGAACAGCTGAGAGGTCGATCCCTTTCTCACGAGCGAGCTTGCGTGCAGCAGGTGTTGCGATTGGCCCTTTACCCGGGCTCGCGACGTGCTCTTCACGTTTCTCTACTTTCTTGCCTTCTTCAACAGACTCCGTTTTCTTCTCAGTCGGCGCTTCTGTTTTTGTTTCTGTCGCGTTTTCTGTCTTCGTCTTCGTCGCGACAGCCGTTCCGCCACCAGAACCTGAACCGAGACGTGCAATGACGTCGCCAACTTGAACCGTATCCCCTTCTCCGGCAAGTTGTTCTTCTAACACACCCGCTTCGTCAGCTGGGACTTCGATATTGACTTTATCCGTCTCGAGCTCGACGATGGCTTCCCCTTTTTCGACTTGGTCGCCTGGCTGTTTGAGCCATGTCGCGACCGTTCCTTCCGTAATGGATTCTGCTAATTCAGGTACTTTAATTTCGACCACAATGAGTTCCCCCTTAACTTATTTACGATCTTTTTGGTATGTGCTCGTGCCTGCACCGCTCGAGACGACGTCGCGAGAGAGTGCTTCACGGATGATGCGTGCTTGTTCTTGTTTATGGGCTGTCGGATTTCCTTCAGCCGGGCTCGAACGACGGCGACGACCGATGTAACGAACGTCGAGTCGGTTCGTTGTGACCGCTTCAAGGCGAGGCTCGATGTACGTCCAAGCCCCCATGTTTTTCGGTTCTTCTTGTACCCAGACGATTTCGCGCGCGTTCGGATAACGGCTGATGACGTCACGAATCTCGCGTACCGGGAACGGGTAGATTTCTTCGACCCGGATGATGTGCAAGAAGTCGAGCGACTCTTCTGACTTGCCGACCGCTTCCGCGAGGTCGATCGCCATCTTCCCTGTGCAGAAGACGAGACGTTCGACTTTCTCTGCGTTCTCACCGAGACCTGGCTGTTCAACGATTGGTTTGAAGCTCTCTTCCGTGAACGCCTCGATTGGTGACGTCGCGAGCGGATGACGAAGCAGACTCTTCGGTGTCATGATGATCATCGGGCGAATCTCTTCTTTGCCGAGCATCTCAGCTTGGCGACGGAGAATATGGAAATATTGTGCCGCAGATGAAAGGTTTGCGACTGTCCAGTTTTTCTCACCGGCAAGCGTCAAGTAACGCTCCATCCGTGCACTCGAGTGCTCTGGCCCTTGTCCTTCGTAACCGTGTGGCAAGAGCATGACAAGCCCTGATTTTTGACCCCATTTCGCACGACCTGCCGAGATGAACTGGTCGAACATGACTTGCGCCGAGTTCGCAAAGTCACCGTATTGGGCTTCCCACAATACGAGCGTGTCTTGGGCGAACACGTTATAACCGTATTCAAATCCAAGAACTGATCCTTCTGAAAGCGGGCTGTTGTAGACAGAGAACGAAGCTTTTGCCGTCGACAGCTGATGGAGTGGCGAGAACTTCTTCCCTGACTCGACATCGTTCAACATGATGTTCCGTTGAGCGAACGTTCCGCGCTCCGAATCTTGACCGCTCAAGCGAACCGGCGTACCGTCTGAAAGAATCGAAGCGAAGGCGAGCGTTTCCGCATGACCCCAGTCAATCTTCCCACCTTCACCAAAAGCGTCACGGCGACGGTCGAGTACTTTTTGAAGTTTGTGGAAAACACCGAATCCTTCTGGCCAGTCAAGCAACTCTTCGTTCAATTGCGTGAGGAGTTCGAGTTCCACGCTCGTATCGACTTTCGGGAATCCTTTATGGACCGCGTCCGGCAAGACGATGTCAGCATCCTCTTCTTCAGAAGGAACGAGGTCACGCGCTGCTTTAAGTTCTTCTTCAATCTTTTGCTCGATTTGTGCTTTCTCATCTTTTGTCATGACGCCTTCTGCCTCGAGTTGCTCGGCATATACGTGACGGACAGATTGATGTCCTTTGATCGCTTTATAAAGAACCGGGTTCGTATTCATCGGTTCGTCCATTTCGTTGTGACCGTAACGACGATACCCAATCAAATCGACCAAGATGTCTTTATGGAACTTGGCACGATACTCACTGATCAATTTTGCGACGGCGACACATGCTTCCGGGTCGTCTGCATTCACGTGGAAGACTGGAATCTCATACCCTTTGGCGATATCACTCGCGTAACGCGTCGAACGTGAATCATTCGGGTCCGTCGTGAAACCGATGGTGTTGTTGGCAATGACGTGAACCGTTCCACCCGTACGATACCCCGTCAAGTTCGTCATGTTGAGCGTCTCCGCTACAATTCCTTGTCCCGGGAACGCCGCATCTCCATGAATCAAGATTGAAGCTGCCAAATCATCCTGCTGGACAGCCGATCCTTTTTCAGAACGATCATCTTGTGCGGCACGTGTGTACCCTTCGACGACAGATCCGACGAATTCAAGGTGACTCGGGTTGTTCGCCAAGTTGAGACGTACTTCTTTTTGTTGTTCGACGACTTTACGATCAAGTCCAAGGTGATATTTCACGTCGCCTGACCAACCAAAGTTGATGCCGATTGACCCTTCAGACGGAATCAATTCTTTGTTCGGTGCATGCTGGAACTCCGCAAAAATCATCTCGTATGGCTTGCCGAGTACGTGAGCGAGTACGTTCAGACGTCCACGGTGTGCCATCCCGATATTGATGTGTTCAGATCCGCTCGAGATGAGTCCGCCGACCATGGCGTCGAGTAACGGCACCATCGCATCCAATCCTTCGATGGAGAAGCGTTTCTGTCCGACATACGTTTTATGAAGGAATGATTCAAACAGTTCGGTCTCAGCTAGACGTTTGAACAATTCGATTTTTTCTTCTTTTGAGAAGGTTTGTTTCAATGCGCCTTGTTCGACTTGACGGCGAATCCACTTCTTCTCTTCCATATCGTCTAAGTGACGGAGTTCGATTGCGACCGTACCTGTATAGACGTCAAGCAAGTGACGGAATAACTCAAGGGCACTTGCATTTGGTTTCGGTGCATCGTCCGAAAGAAGACGGGCCGGAATTTGTTTTAAATCTTCTTCTGTCAAATCATAACGAGACAGTTCGAACAATTCCTGTTCGCGCGGATGATCTTTCAACGGATAAATATCCGCCGCCTTATGACCGAACGCACGGATATCGTTGACGAGACGTGTCGCCGAAACGACTTTCTCTAAGTCAAACGACGGACCCGAGACCGGTACTTCTGTCGGTGATGATTCTGGTGCCCCGTTCTCGTCGAAGTAACGACGTGTCTCCTCATCGACCGATGACGGGTCTTCCAAATATTGCTCGTACAGTTCAATGATGTAGCCTAAGTTAGGACCATAAAATGCTTGCGATTTCTCGTGAACATTCGACGACTCTCCCATTGAATAAATCCCCCTTATCCATTCCTAAACGTCCAATCTGTGAACGCTTTCATTTTAACATGTAGCCCGAAGCCGTTCACTCTTCTCTTACCCTAGTGAACAAAACCAAATCTTGCCTCTTACGCTCAACTTCATACTACACCTTTCATGCTAGAAAGACCCTTACAAATTCACAATTCGTCCATACTATTTCGATAAGTTTTGCTTATCGATAAATTGTGTCTCAGCGGATTTGTTTCAAACATTTCAAAAAAAGATGAAACCTTATTTCAAACAAGCCCGTAGAAGGGGGTGTAGGAAGAACACTATCACTCAAAAAAGAAAGCTAGGTGACCACATGTTATCCGTACAAAATGTCCATAAGAAGATGGGAAAAGCAACGGTATTGACGAATGTCAGCTTTGATGTCGTCCCGGGTGAAATCTTTGGTTTCCTCGGACCGAACGGCGCCGGGAAGACGACGACGATCCGAATCATTACAGGCCTCATGCCTGCAACACATGGAACCGTGACGGTCGATGGGTATGACGTCGCGAACAACCGCCAAGAAGCACTCAGCCGAATCGGAGCCATCGTTGAGAATCCTGCGTTCTATCCGTACATGACCGGTCGTGAGAACTTGATTCATGCCATGAACTTGATCCCGAACTTAAAGAAGGTCGATTTGAATGCGCTTGGTGCGCTCGTCGGACTCGACGGAAAGCTCGATATGAAAGTGAAACAGTATTCGCTCGGGATGAAACAACGCCTCGGGATCGCCCGTGCCTTGTTGCATAATCCAAAAGTACTTATCCTTGATGAGCCGACGAACGGTCTCGACCCAGCCGGGATTGCTGATCTCCGGAATTACTTACGCCACCTCGCGGACCACCGCGGCATCGCCATCCTCATCTCGAGTCACTTGTTGAGTGAGATGGAATTGATCACGGACCGCTTCGCCATCATTGACCAAGGACAAATCAAATCGGTGGAAGACGGTCAGACGAAAGCCGATAGCGTCATTCTCTGTAAAGTTGCCAAAGAACAGATGAGCGATGCACTCGATGTCGCCGCTCTCGCCTTCGATGATGTAAAAATTATTCAACAGTCAGCCGAGTCGTTCATCGTGCCACGTCAGGAGACGGATATCCCCGTCTTATTGAAACAGTTGATTGAACGGGACATCGCCGTCTATCAAATCGGTATGAAACACGAGTCACTCGAAGAGCAATTCTTGAAATTAACGAAAAAAGAAGGAGGTACGAACAATGCGTTCATTACTCAGCAATGAATGGATGAAGTGGCGCCGCACGATTAAGCCTTACGTCGCCTTAGGTGTATACACCGCGATCATCCTCATCGTCTATGCCGTATTGGCGAGCGGAGATGGGACACCGGAAGCGGCATCGTTCTTCGAATTCTCAACGATGGGCGCCATCGCCTTCCTCAGCATCTTTACCATCGTCTTCACGGCCGAGATGGTCGGGAATGAGTTGAAATTTGATACGTTGAAGCATCTTTTGATGAGCCCGTATTCCCGAGACCGCATCTTGTTGTCAAAACTCGTCATGTCCGTTCTCGTCATGTTGCTCCAATTCGTCTTTATTTTAGTTGTCGCGTTCGGGTTCTCACTCACGTTAGACGGCTCTGTCACATGGGACGTCGTTCGCCCTATTCTCATCAGTGTGAGCGGACCAATCTTCATCATCTTCTTGACGCTCATGTTCTCGGTCGTCTTCAAGTCAGTCGGCGTCGTCATCGGTTTCACGGTGCTCGCGAACTTCGCCTCAAGTATCATCGGGGGTCTTCTCGTTGCCTGGAAACCTGAACTCGCAAAATGGATTGTCTTCTTGCATACAGACCTTTCTATTTATGATGTAAATCCAGAATTCATGAAAGCGATGGATGCCACGATGGGCTTCTCCATCTTTTATGTCGCCCTTCATATCATCGCCTTCTATCTCATCACGGCATTTATGTTCCGTAGCAAAACGTTTGCGGAATGAGAACAGGTCCCTTTTGATTCAAACGAATCGAAAGGGACTTTTGTTTGTCTCTATATGTGTGATGACTTTAAGACACCTTTGTCACACAACCTCAACATTCTGTCAGAAGTCTCCCACCTGTATGCGATATGATGAAGCTAACAGCACGTAAGAAGGATGTGACAATATGGCTCTCACGATTGGATTAGCATTGCTTGTCTGTTTGATCGCACTTATTTTTACTATCATGGTCGGACTCGGGAAAGACCGCTCCACGTACAGCCAAAAGAAGAGCTGGTCGATGGTTTCTTGGCTCTACATTATCTTGCTCCCCGTCTCGTTCATCGGACTCGGACTTCTCTACTATTTCATTACGAAATAATGCAAAAAATCACGATGCCAGAATATAGGCATCGTGATTTTTTTACGCGATTAAGTCACTCCAAATTTTGATGGTACTCGCTAAGATGAGTAACGCTAAAATCCATTGAAGCGCTTTTGTATTCATATTCTTCCCGACATTCGCCCCAATCGGTGCAGCAATCAGACTCGCGATAATCATGATGATTGCCGGACCCCAGACGATTTGATCGGTGATGATTTTACCGAACGTCGACCCGATCGACGAGATAAATGTGATAGCGAGTGAACTTGCGATCGCCATCTTTGTCGGAATGCGCAAGACGACGAGCATGATCGGCATGAGAATGAATGCCCCTGCCGCTCCGACGATACCAGCTGCAATCCCGACGACGAAAGCTGAGCTGGCCGCGATCACCTTGTTGAACTGTACTTGGTCAAGCGGCATATCGTCCACTTGTGGCTTCGGTAAGAACATCATGATCGTCGCAATCGTCGCAAGTACGGCGTAAACGACATTGATCATCGTCTCCGATAAAATTGTCGACCCGTATCCTCCAATGAAGCTCCCAATCAAGACCGCCACACCCATATAGAGGATTAACTGTTTGTTTAAGTATCCACCTTTACGATAGGCATAGATTCCACCGATTGTCGCAAAGAACACTTGAATCGCACTGATCCCCGATACTTCGTGCGCGCTGAACGCCGCAAATCCTAAGATTGGTGGAATGTATAACAGCATCGGATACTTGATGATCGACCCACCAATTCCGACCATCCCTGAAATGAACGACCCGATAAACCCAATTAGAAAGATTGTAATGATAAACCCGAACTCCATATTGACTCCTCCATTTACTCTCGTATTCTCTACTTATTCAATCGATTCCCAAGCTATCATACCGCCTGACACATCATAGATTTTCGTATAGCCTGCCTCTTGTAATCGGTTAGCAGCCTGGGCACTTCGATTACCGCTTCGACAGATGACGTAGATTGGCTCATCTTTCGGATACGGTAACTCGTTGGCATCTAATGAAGATAGTGGTGCGTTCACCGCCCCTTCAACATGCCCCCCCTCGTATTCAGACGTTTCTCGCACGTCAAGGAGTGTTATTTCCTCGTTTTCCAATTTGTTTTGTAGAGTTTCAGCATCGATTTTCGTGATTTCATCCTTTTCTGATGTGATTACAAAGATAAAAATCACCAAAACAGCCAAAATCCCAACAAATAAGGAAATTTTCTTCATGTTTTCCCCTCCAATTCTTTTCACTTGCGCTCATTATACCTTAGGGGGTATATTAAAGCCAACGAAACATTCTCGTTGCCAAAAACCTTAAACACGAAAAGGAGATCAAAGACTCATGAAGACGATTACGACTACTGAATTAGAAGCGTTACTTCAAGCTGACGACTCACTCAACCTCATCGATGTACGAGAGGTAGATGAATATGCTGGAGGTCACATTAAACAAGCGAAAAACGTACCACTTTCTGAATTCGGAGCAAAAGTCGATGAGCTCGATCGCTCTAAACCGATTCACGTCATTTGCGCAGCCGGTGGACGCAGCATGAACGCATCCGCTTATCTCGACTCACTCGGGTTCGATGTCACGAACGTCGACGGTGGGATGATGAGCTGGCAAGGCGAAGTCGAATAAACGATTACATTCATAGGGGGAAATTGATATGCTATTACGTTATTTTTATGATGAGAAATTAGCGCAAGCTTCATATATGGTCGGATGCCAAATGACAGGAGAAGCCATCGTCATCGACCCGGCCCGTAACATCGAGCCATACCTTCAAGAAGCGAAAAAAGAAGGCATGAACATTGTCGCAACAGCTGAGACACACATTCATGCGGACTTTGTATCGGGCTCACTCGAACTCGCGAAGCGCACAGGTTCGAAAGCTTATTTATCAGATGAAGGCGATGCTTCTTGGAAGTATGCGTTCGCCAAAGACATCGACGCACAACTCGTCAAAGAAGGCGACACGTTCAAAATCGGAAACGTGACACTTGAAGTCATGCACACACCGGGTCACACACCGGAACACATTTCATTCCTTCTGTATGACCGGAACCAGACACAACCGATGGGCATCTTCACAGGCGACTTCGTCTTCGTCGGAGATATCGGTCGCCCCGACCTCCTCGAAGAAGCAGCCGGTGTGAAAGGAACGACGGCAATTGGCGCGGAACAAATGTTTGATTCACTCAAGAAATTCATGGCGCTTCCTGACTTCGTTCAAGTTTGGCCAGGACACGGTGCAGGCAGTGCTTGCGGGAAAGCGCTCGGCGCGATTCCAACGTCGACGGTCGGTTATGAGAAAGCGACGAACTGGGCGCTTCAAATGACGGATAAAGATGCCTTCATCAAAGAGTTGACGACGGATCAACCAGAACCACCGAACTACTTCGCCATGATGAAGAAAGTGAACAAAGAAGGCATTCAAGTGACGACGAATGTCGCTCGTCCTGAAGTCGTCGGTTCAGATCGCCTTGATACACTCGTCGAAGAGACGCAAGTCGTCGACACGCGTAAAGGGGAAGACTTTGCGAACGGACACGTACCTGGGACAATCAACATCCCATACAACAACAAGTTCGTCTCGTGGGCAGGCTGGCTCGTCAACTTCGACAAAGACATCACACTCATCGCAAATGCGGAAGAAGTCGATCAAGTACAGACCGACCTTCAATCAATCGGCCTCGATCGTCTTCGCTTCATCGTTCCGGTCGAAGAGCTCGACGCTTCACTCTTGACGGAAACGTATACCGACGTGACGGCAGAAGAAGCGATTGAAGCTGCTGAAAAAGGTGACGTCTTCGTCCTCGACGTTCGCAACGCGACAGAATGGAACGCGAGCCATTACGAAAAGGCAGAGCGCATCTTGCTCGGTAAACTCACACGTGATCACGAAGGTCTTCCGACCGATCAAACGATTGCAGTTCACTGTGCGTCAGGCGTCCGCTCACGCATGGCAGCAAGTGTCCTTCAATCACTCGGCTACAAAGATATCCATAACATTCTCGGTGGCTACGGCGCGATGAAGACTGTCTTAAACGCTCAACAAATCAAGTAATGCTATACTGACTATGAATATGGCGCCCGCTTCGAGAGGGGCGCCTTTTGTTTAGGAGGGAAAGACGTGGTCGCTATCGGTCCACTTAACATTCGTGTCGATTTACTCATTTTTTTAGTAAGCCTTGGTATCCTTTACGGGATCTTTCGTTTCCTCGGTCTAACGAGCAAGCAACGTGAAGCCGTCATCGGTACATGGTTCTATGGATTTCTCGCCTGGAAAGGGAGCGCCATCCTCATCGGTCTGTTGACGACTCGTGATATTTCTCTTGCCCTCTACGCTACGGGAGGTATATGGTCTCAATGGATCGCGACCGCTGTTGTCCTTTGGCTCGTCTATCGACTCGATCGAGACCTCTTAGGATATTGGATGCTGAGCGGGCTCCTCATCTGGCTCGGGATGACGCTCGCGGTTCCGGTATACGGGACGATATTCTCTCTACCCGATCAGCCGATTCATCTATGGAGCGCTATCCTTATCCTCATACTATTCGGGATGACGTGGCGCTGGATGCATGCGCCGACTCGAGGACACATCCTTTGGACCGTCCTTGGCGCATCTAGTATCTGGCTGTTTCAGTCGTATGCGGTTGGACAAGTAAAATGGTGGATGATGGGCATTTCCCTCATCCTGTTCGGGTTTTCGCTCTATGTCGCTCGTCCTTCAAGAAGAGTCGTACAATTGAGTATCGGTGCTCTCGTCTTGCTCGCGGTCGTGAATGCTGCCCTACCGGAACGCGCGACACAAACGATCACGACAGAGACGGCATCGACCGGTCTAAACATCGGTCAAATCCCCCCATCGTTTGAGTTACAACGAACTGACGGGAGTACGTTCGACTTAGCATCGTTACGCGGTCAACAAGTCGTCGTTAATTTTTGGGCGTCCTGGTGTCCTCCGTGTCGCGCAGAAATGCCGGACATGGCGACGTTCGCAAAAGAACGAGACGACGTGACGATTGTCGCCGTTAACACGACGACGAGCGAACGTGACCCGGACAATGCCGTCTCGTTCGTCGAACCGTACGAAGACGCGTTTACCGTTGTCTATGACCGTGACGGTCAAGTCGGGGATGCGTACCGGATTCAGGCAATGCCGACGACATATGTGCTCGATACATCCGGTGTCATTATCGCGAAACAATTTGGTGCCATCGACAAGAATTGGCTCGACGCTCAAGTGAATTGAACATGACAAAACCGCCGACAGTGATTTGTCGGCGGTTTTGATTATTGCTTCAAGTAACCCTGTGCTTTCAAGAAGTCTTTGACGTCAAGACGCGTCGATTTTGACAACATGCGTCCCATTTGTCCAGTCCACGTATCCTTACGCGGGTTCGAGCCACGGACCATATAGTAATCGTGAATTAACGCATCGTAATCGGAAAGGGACTGCTTCATCCGTTCTGGATTCGCTTCATACGTATTCTCATGGTAAACATGATGGAACGGTAAGCGTGGTTTTTGATCCTCGACTGAAGCCGGTACACCGACGGCCATGCCGAAGAGCGGGATGACCCGTTCCGGCAAATCGAGCACTTCTTTAACCGCAAAGAGGTCGTTCCGAATGCCACCGATATAACAGATGCCGAGCCCCATCGATTCTGCCGCCACTGCCGCATTTTGTGAGGCGAGTGCAGCGTCGATTACAGCGACAAGCAACTTCTCATCAGTCTCAAGCGTCGCAGACACTTCAGCTTCCTGTAGCTCACCAATCATTTCATGGCGATGTAAATCCGCACAAAAGACGAAAAAGTGACCGTTTTCGACGACATAAGACTGGTTGCCCGCAATCTCGGCAAGTCGTTTCTTCTTCGCTTCATCGGTCACCCCGATGATGGAATAGGCCTGGATAAAGCTAGATGTCGATGCGCGTTGGGCGCTCTCAACGATGGTCTGAATTTGTTCATCTGTTAATGTCTCGTCTGTAAAGTCACGGACGGAACGGTGGTTCAATAATGTCTCAATCACTTCGTTCATACGTTCTTCCCCCTTTTTTTCAATCTTGGCACAAGCTTTCTGAATCCACAAATGAGAGGAATCCGTCGGGCACATTTTGAAAGGGGGACGCTCACTTCTTGCTTTCGTATGCTATCATTATAATTTACATAGTAAATACGATAGCGTAACTTTGAATAAGGAGCGAGATACATGAAAAGAATACCATTTTACATTCCATTCTTGCTTGGGGTACTGCTCCTCTCAGGTTGTACGGATGCCGATGTGAGCGCCCCGACGTCGACTGATGAAACGACCGAAGAGAAACAGACACAAGAAGAACAAACCACCGATGCGCCTTCACCTGAACAGGAAGAAGATTTATTCGAAGGCTATACACAAATCGAGGTCGATGGCGGTGATCAGTCCGGAACACGTGAAGCGAATGTCGTCGTCGATATCGGCTTCGGCGACCGTGAGTACTGGGCATTCACGAACGAGCATGGTCAATTGATTCGTGTCATCGCCGACGAAATCACGCTTCAAGACGATGAGACCGAAGACGTCAATTCTTCTGGTCGCTATTATTCAGACGAGGCGAAAGTTCCAGGTGTCGAAGACCCGAATCTCGATGAAGGTCATATCATCGCTGATTCGCTCGGTGGTGTCTCGAACGCCTATAACATCACACCACAAAACAGTGCACTCAACCGTTACGGGGACCAGGCGTTCATGGAAGATGTCATCCGGAAAGCTGGCGGCGCGAAAGACTTTGAGGCCATCATCACCTATCCGAACACGACGACACAGATTCCTTCCCGCTACCAGTATACGTATACCGTACGAGGCAATACGGTCACGGATACGTATGATAACGCGGACCCAGAAGAAGTGAACGAATCGCTTGATTTGACGGACGATTCTCCACCTGACGTGACGACGGAGCCTGTCGAGGAGCGAGACTTATCCGATATCGACGTTGACGGAAACGGACAAGTGACAATCAAAGAAGCGAAAAATGCCGGATTTGAGATGCCGATCACGCGTGATCATTGGTTGTACCAGTATATGGACGACCGTGACGGTGATGGGATGGTCGGTGAATAACCACGATTGACGAGACGTTTCTCTATAAGAGGGGCGTCTTTTTTGAATACAAAAAAACCGCGGTATGTGACCGCGGCTACTCGTTTAGTTCGACATTTGGTTCAAGAATGGTGCGAGATCAACGTTCAACTCGTTTGAGAGACGTTCCCCAAGTTCACGATCCGCACGATAGAAGTTGCAGATCAAGAGGAGAACCGTCTTCTCATGACGAACTTCTTTGATGTGAGCGACGAGGTTGCGGATAAGCGCATCCTTCTCTTCTTGAGAATAACGGCGATACACTTCTCCGGCCTGACCGAAGTCGTTCGTCTTCTCAATCTTCTGACGACCTGTCACGCCTGTGATCGGTTGCGGCGTTTCGATGTAATCCGCATTCGGCTTTGGCGCGTCTTCATAGCGGTTCGGCT
The DNA here is from genome assembly GCF_018617635.1 of Exiguobacterium sp. CH10. Taxonomy (NCBI): domain Bacteria; kingdom Bacillati; phylum Bacillota; class Bacilli; order Caryophanales; genus Exiguobacterium; species Exiguobacterium sp. CH10. Next base: position 105,822 of record NZ_JACSKO010000002.1, on the reverse strand, counting down.
CGTAGTTGACTGGACTCGTCTGTTGCTTGAATGGCATCGCCCCGTCACGCTGGTTGTTCGCGACTTGAGCGAACGGACAGTTGATCGGAAGTTGAAGGTAGTTCGGCCCGATGCGGTGACGCTGCGTATCCGAATACGAGAAGAGACGTCCTTGGAGCATCTTGTCTTCCGACGGCTGAATTCCTGGGACGAGAACCCCCGGGTTGAAGCCGACAGATTCTGTCTCAGCGAAGAAATTGTCGACGTTCTTGTTGAGGGTCATCGTTCCGACCAATTGGTATGGGATGACCTCTTCGAACCAATCTTTCGTCGCATCGAGCGGATCGAAGTCGAAGTTATCCATGTCTGCCGGGTCTAAAATTTGTACGTATAGATCCCATTCTGGATAATCGCCTTGCTCAATCGCGTTGAACAAGTCACGTGTTGCGTGGTTGAAGTCTTCCGCTTGAATCTTCGCGGCTTCTTCCATCGATAAGTTTTGAACGCCTTGCTTCGGTACCCAGCGCATCTTTATGTACACTGTGTTGCCAAATTCGTTCACCCATTTGAAAGAGTGGACGGACGATCCGCGCATATGACGATACGATGCCGGAATGCCTTCGTCACTGAATAAATGAAGAAGCATGTTTGTTGATTCCGGTGTGAGCGACATGAAGTCGAAGAAGCGGTCTGGGTCTTGAAGGTTTGTTTGTGGATCCGGTTTGAGCGAGTGAATCACGTCCGGGAATTTAATCGCGTCACGGATGAAGAAGACCGGCAAGTTGTTTCCGACGAAATCATAGTTCCCTTCTTCCGTATAAAACTTGACGGCGAATCCACGCGGGTCACGAAGTGTCTCCGGTGAACCTAAACCGTGGATGACAGTCGAGAAACGCGCAAACACAGGTGTCTCTTGCCCCTCTTCTTGCAAGAATGCGGCTTTCGTATATCGTTTCATACTATTTTTTACAGTGAAGACACCATGTGCCCCCGCCCCTCTTGCGTGAACGACGCGTTCTGGTACACGTTCACGGTCGAAATGCGCTAATTTCTCAATTAGTTGGTAGTCTTCGAGAAGCGTCGGGCCCCGACGACCCGCAGTGATGGAGTTGGCGTTATCCCCGATTGGTGCGCCTTGGTTAGTAGTTAGTTGACGGTGTTGATCCATATGATTGCCTCCCATTATTTATAATCATTACAATCTTGATATTAATCAAACATTAGAATGATTACAAATAAAAAGCTCGTGAATCACGAACTTTTTTTCATGTGTCTCTTTTGTTTGGCTTTTTCACGTTGATGAAGCGTTACGACGAAGAACGCGGCGAGCACTCCACCAAGTGACCCAGCGATGATGTCGACCATCGTATCGTCGTTCCCGTTCCCTTGCATCGTTGTGTTTAAGATGACGTCGGATGTAAATTCATACATTTCCCAAAGCGCCGCACCAGCCATAGAAAAGACGACGATATAGACAAATAAGAAACGTTTTGGAATCTCAGTCCGAATGTCGTCACCGAGTCGACTGAAAAAGTCGAATCCTAAGAATGCGAGAAAGATACCGCTCAAGAGGTGTAGGAACGTGTCCCACCAGCCGTTCCCGTACAATCCGACAATTGATCCTAAATACTGTGAGGCAAACAAAAACAGGATATAGGCCACCTTCATCTTGCTATCGAGTTCTGTTTTAAACGTCTTTTCAATAAAGAACGGGATGAGACCCGAGATGATCCCGGCTCCCGCCACACTTGCATCGAACCAGGATTCTTCAATGATCGATGTCACGAGTATGACCGCCATGAACAAGACGAATCCGAATTCGAGGATACGCCCTTTCGTGAGCTTCATGATACTTCGCCTTCTTTCATCTAATTTGTTCTCTATTAGCTTTATTCCCAAGTCTCAGTTGTGTTCAACCACACAATCGAATTTAGTTGGACTCACTTGTCATTTGCGAACATACGTTCTATAATAAATATTATGAATCCGAGGAGGAACTTGCTATGCCGATCAATCCGTATCTCAATTTTAACGGGAATTGCCGCGACGCCGTGAACTTCTATGCGGACGTATTCAACCATGCCGCTCCAGACATCATGACGTTCGGTGACCAACCTGGTCCAGACGGTCAACCGGTGCCGAGTGAAATGGCCAATCTCGTGCTGCATACCCGACTATCGATTCACGGCTCATCGCTCATGTTTTCTGATGCGATGCCTGACGGACCGGTCACGTTTGGGGACAATGTCACGCTCGCCGTTGTCACGGACGACCTCGATGCCATCCACCGCGAGTTCGATGCACTCTCTGTGAATGGCCGTGTCTTGATGCCGCTTCAAGAGACGTTTTGGAGCAAGGCATATGGCATGCTCGAAGATCAGTTCGGTGTCCAATGGCAGTTTAGCCACGAAGCGTAAGGACGACAAAAAAATCCCCGATTCTTGACGAATCGGGGATTTGCTTATTTTTGGGCTACGAAGAAGATGCGCTCGGCATCCGCTCCCGGTGCATGTTCGGTAAAATCAGATGTGACCGATTTGACGTGGAACCCGGCACCAATCAACCATTGCATGTACTGCCCTGGTTCATATGTCCGTTGCTCATGCGTCTCCTCGATCCGCTCGTACGTCCCGTCTTCAAGCGCGACGAAGAACGTCAAATCGTGAACGACTGAGAGCGGTGCCTCTCCCGGGTCGGCAAACCAGATATACGAGCAGTCTTCCCCATTTGACGCGTACGTCTTTTGGTTGAAGAGCGTCTGCATCTTATTCGGAGCATGAACATCAAAGATGAACAGTCCGCCCGGTTTGAGTTGGTTGTAGACAGATTCGAACGTGTCGATCACATCGGCCTCATCCCGAAGGTAGCAGAGCGAGTCACAGAGAATCGTCACCGCATCGACCGGTTCCGGTAATTCCAACTCACGCATATCTTGTTCCCAAAGTGGCAACTCGATTTCTGCTTCGAGTGCCTTTTCTTGTGCGACTTCGAGCATCGACTCCGATAAGTCGATCCCCATCACGTCGTAATGTTCGGCGAGACGAATCGTAGCGGATCCTGTCCCACATCCGACATCCGCGAGTGTCGCGCCATCTTGGACGTGACGACGCACGAAAGCGACCCACTCATCATACGGCGCGTCTTTCATTAACTCGTCGTATACATAGGCGAATCCTTCGTATGCCATTAGCCGACTTCCACTTCGACGTGCGGCGCGTCAGCCCACAATTTCTCTAGGTTGTAGTAATCACGGTCGTCACGATGGAAAATGTGAACGACGACGTTCTCGAGGTCAGCAAGTACCCAACGTGCCGTGTCCATTCCTTCAAACTTGTGGAGTGGTAGGTCATTTTCGCCAGCGACATCTTTGATCTCACGTGCGATTGCTTCGACTTGCTTCTCCGAGTTCCCGTGACAGATGACGAAGTAATCCGCGATCGGCGAGATCCCTTCCATGTCGAGTACAACGATTTCCTCGGCACGTTTATCGTCAGCCGCTTTAACAATCAATTCTAATTCTTCTCTTGCAGTCATATTGACCCTCCTAAGGTGTATTCACAAAATCATTATACGTTTCAATCGTCAGTGGAAAAATGCGCACCGACTTCTTCAATAAAAATTCAATCGTTTGGCGCAGTGTCGCGACAACCGCCCCTTCGAGCGAATGCGCTGCCTCTACTCGCAGGCGATCAACCCCTGGATAATTCCGATTCGGTTCGATGGCATCGGCCACGAACAGGATTTGATCGAGACGAGACATCCCAGGCTCTCCCGTCGTGTGATTCCGAATCGCCGATAGTACGGTTTCCTCGAGTTCATACTGACGGGCAAGCAAGATCGCACCGACCGGCGCATGCAACAACTCGTCCCCGTACTCAAGAAGGCTTGAATCAAGTCCCTCTTCGATGACGACTTGACGCATCTCTTCCGTGTCAAAGTACTTGGCGTAGTCATGAAGCATCGCTGCTAGACGAGCCTCTTCGACGTTCTCGCCGTACTGAACCGCCATCCGCTCTGCCGTCTCGACGACACCGAGCGTATGGATATAGCGTTTTTCTGGTAGCGTCTGTTTAATCAACTCATGCGCTTCTTCAAACGTCATACAGCTTATGCTCCTTCACATACGTCTCGACGAGCGCCGGGACCAAATATTTGATGGATTTGCCTCGCTTCGCCCGCTCCCGAATATCGGTGGACGAAATCTCAAGTTGCGGCATATCGATTGGACGAACGTCCGCCTTCTCTGGAATCAAGTAACGCGTCCCAGGACGGGCGACGGCGCCGAATGCGACGAGTCGGATAAGTGTCTCATAGTCATGCCACGACTCGAGTGCAACGAGCGAATCCGCTCCAATCAAGAAATAGAACGTATCGTCTGGATGCTGTTCGATCAACCGCTTCATCGTCTCCACCGTATAAGACGGCTCACTCCGTTCAAATTCAATCAAGTTCAGCTTGAAGTCTGACTGACCTTGAATGGCGCGGCGGGTCATCTCGATTCGATGGTCTGCCGAGCTGAAGCCGACCTTGTGTGGCGGAATCGCAGCCGGTAAAAACCAGACTTCATCGAGCTCAAGTTGTTCGCGAGCTTGTTCGGCGATCAACAGATGTCCGAGATGCGGCGGGTCGAACGTGCCCCCCATCAAACCGATGCGGCTCATGGGAGTTTGATTTGGCGATTTTCTTTCTCAGTCGCCTCTTTGTATAAGACGATGACTTTACCAATGACTTGAACAACCTCAGCTTTTGTACCTTCTGATAATTCGCCGGCCACGTCTTTTGGCGTGTCCATGCAGTTTTGAAGTACTTGAACTTTGATCAATTCGCGTTTTTCGAGTGCGTCCACGATATCTTTACACATCGCTTCGCTGACCCCATTCTTCCCAACTTGATAAATTGGTGAGAGATGGTGCGCTTCTGCGCGTAAAAAGCGTTTTTGTTTACCTGATAGCATAGTATATTATTCCTCCAATAATCCTTCGATTAACTTTTTTCCGATGGTTTCGTCCGGTTTCACGCCCGTCCATTTTTCGAACGAGAGCGCGCCTTGCCCGACGAACATGGCTACCCCTGTCACAATGATGGCCCCGCGATGTTTCGCTTCACGAAGCATCGGGGTGACAAGTGGACGATATATGATATCACAAACGACCGTGTTTTGTCGTAGTCCTTCTAATGAAAGTGGTGTCGAGCTCTTGTCCATGCCGACAGAAGTGGTCTGAATGATGACCTCATATTGCGAGACGTCGACCTTTTCGAACGTCGTGTACGTGACATCGAACACGTCTGCGAGTTCTTTTGCCCGTTCGACTGTCCGATTGACAATCGTCACCTGACGCGTCGGTAGTGCCTGTACGATTCCACGCGCGGCCCCACCTGCACCGATGACGAGGACTTGTCCTGTCCAATCGGTGAACGGTGTCAGTGCTTGAACGAGCCCTGCACCGTCTGTATTCGTTCCGACAAGGCGTCCGTCTCGCTTATACACCGTGTTGACAGCACCGGCAAGTTTCGCTGCCTCATCGAGTTCATCGACGTAACGAACGACTGCTTCTTTATACGGAATGGTGACGTTGAATCCGTCCCATTCTCCGTCCCGCATCGCTTCGAACAGTGCTGGTAAGTCGCTCGTCATGGCGTCAATGGCCTCATAACGCCCGAAAAGCCCAGACGCCCTCAACCACTGCTCGTGCAGCTGGGGAGAGAGCGAATGAGCAATCGGGTGGCCGATGACAGCCAGATTCATACGAGCGCCTCGCGGAGTGTGACTGCGACGCCTTTCGGAGCCCAAGCCGCAATGCGACCGCCTTTACCGTGAATCGCGACCCATCCGAGGCCACTGAACACGATGTCTGTCTTCACACCGTCTCGTAAGCTAAATTCATGGCGTACGAGTGGTGGTAAGATTTCGAGCGTCTTCTCGTTCGGTGGATTGAGCATTTTCCCAATATGCTGGTCATAGAGCTCATCCGCGCGTTCGAGTTTCGTACGGTGTGCTTTCAACTCGTTCGACATATAGATGACGAACGATCGTTTATTGCCTTCCAAGTAATCCAAGCGTGCCAAACCGCCAAAGTAGAGCGTCTGTTGCGGGTTTAATTGGAACACATGTGGCTTGATTTCTTTTTTCGGCGTGATTGTCTTCAAGTCTTTCGCATCGACGTAATGCGCCATTTGATGACGGTTGATGATCCCTGGTGTATCGTACAAGTTCGCATCATCATCAAGTGGGATATCGATCAAGTCAAGCGTCGTTCCCGGGAAATGACTGACGGTGATGATGGCTTCATCCTCTTCACCGAAACGTTTGATTACCTGGTTGATGAGTGTCGATTTCCCGACGTTCGTACAACCGACGACAAAGACGTCTTTGCCTTTTCGGTAATATTCAATCTTCTCTGCGAGTTCATCGATGCCGTGTCCTTTTTTCGCACTGATCAAATGAACGTCAATCGGGTTCAAGCCGAGCTCTTTCGCTTCAGCCTTCATCCAGTTCGCCATCCGGTTTGGGTTGACGGATTTCGGCAACAAGTCAACCTTGTTCCCGACTAAGAGGACCGGGTTCGACCCGACAGAGCGTTGTAGACCCGGGAGCCAGCTGCCATTGAAGTCGAAAATATCGACAATCTTGATGACGAGTGCCTCTTTTGAACTGATGCCGTTCAAGATGCGTAAGAAGTCATCGTCTGACAACTCGACGTCTTGAACTTGGTTGTAATGCTTTAATTTGAAACAACGTTGGCAAATGACGATTTCTCGGTCAAGTGCCGATTTTGGTGCATATCCGACCCCGTTTGGGTCTTCCGTTTGGATGGCTACGCCGCACCCAGCGCAATATCGTTTGGTTTCTTCCATAGTTGTACTTACTGCCGTTCAGGTTTCCCCTTCTTCATTCGCCGTAGCACCTCGCTGCTACTCCTGAAGCGTTAATTCCGACGCCTTGGTCGCCGTACATGGGCAGCCTCCTTCTTCCTGTGCGTTCGAGGTCTTATTCATCTTTTTTATGTGAATCTTTGGAATGTGGATGCATCGCTTCGCCGATTTTTTCAGCGACCGCAACTTTCGCCCGCTGTGCGTCGACAGCAAGCTCTTCCACTTTTTTCGTGATCAATACATACTTCCCGCGACGCTTCATATGCGCAAAGACAACCTTCTCAAGCATCCGGTTGAATTTCGTGACGAGCCCGTCCGTTTTGACGACCGGTTGAACGTGGATGACATGGATGCCAGCCATATTCGCACCGAGTACGTCTGTAAACAACTGATCCCCTAAGAAAATGGCTTCTTTCGGTGAATAGCCGTATTTTGCGAGCGCCTCTTTGAAACCGGATGGTAACGGCTTCTTGGCACGCGCGACATAATGAAGACCGAGCGGCTCCGTAAACGTTCGTACACGGTTCTCGTTATTATTTGATACGACAATCACATCGAAACCGTATGATTTTACTTTTTCAAGCCACATCAATAAAAGCTCAGGCGCATGCGGAACATCCCAGGCCACGAGTGTATTATCAAGGTCGGTCAAAATGACGCGTACCCCACGGTCTTTCAATTCTTGTAAGTCGATGTCAAACACAGTCGCGACGAACTGTTTCGGATAAAGTCGATTAAACACGTAAAATTCCTCCAATTAGCTAAACGATTCAACTACTTATACAAGTATTGATATCCCTTCTATGGTAAACGAAAACCGACCAAACGACTAGTCTATCGTTCGGCCGGAAGAAAATTGATACAAAATTAGTTGGATTTGATCGTCCCGATGACGTCACCGAGTCGAACCGGACCCATTTTTTCATGGTCCATTTGAATCGCATCTTTCTCAAAACAAAGCACGACCGTCGAACCGAATGAGAAGTATCCGACTTCTTGCCCTTTTTCCGCTTGATCGCCTTCAAGTGTCCACTCAATCGTGTTCACGTTCAAGGCACCGACCATGATATGCTCATACGTCCCAGCCGGACTGTCAAAGCGCGTCACACGACGGTAGTTACGAGAGAGCGGTCTCACCGTCTCCGTCAATCCAAGCTCGTTTACGGGTGCCGAGCGGTCCCCAAGTTCATAGTGACTGAGCACACGACCCGAGAGCGGCGTATGGACGCGGTGATAATCACGCGGGCTGAGGTACAGGACAACGACCGTTCCGTCAGCGTAACGTCTCGCCTCTTGTTGAGAACCAAGCAACTCCGCAAGCGTATACGATTGTCCCTTCACCTCAAAACGGCTATCCTCTGAGATCGATTCGATGACAGATAACTTTCCGTCACACGGTGAAACGAGTGTCTCGGAAGACTCATCGATCGTACGCGCTCCCGGCTTCAAATGGCGTGTAAAAAATGCATGGAGCGACGGATAGGCATGAAGCGGTTGTTCTGCTTCCTCCACCGCAATGTCATACACTTTGGCAAACGAAGGAATCAAGTGGCGACTCACGCTTGATTCCGCAAAGCGCTTCAAGCGTGTAGCAATCCAAGGCGAGGCGTTCAACTCAAATAACGTTTGGTAGAAACGACGCTTCATTCCTCTTTTGCCTCCTCATTTTTAAAGAATGTTTCGTATTGTTGTTCAGAGACCGCACCTTCAATGCGACCGACTTCTTTTCCATCTTCGAATCGGATGATCGTCGGTGTTCCATTGATGCCGTAAGTTTCCCATACGTTATGGTCTGCCAAGTTGATCGATACCGCATCATATTCTTCGATGAGTGGTTCGACATACGGTTTCACTTGCTCACAATATTCACAACCTGTTTGCCAGAAGTAAGCGACGACCTCGCCGTCCTGGTCTAACTGTTGCTGTAATTCGTCTGCAGTGACGGCATTGACGCCCTCTTCTTCATTGGCTCCGTTTAAGAAGAACAACAGACCGATTCCGATGACGATAATCGCTCCGATGATAGCGAACGTGATAAAATTCGCGCGTTTTTCAGGGTTTTTCATAATGCATGATCCTCCTCTTATGTTAAGTAAAGAAAAAAGACTGACTCATGCACGAGTCAGTTTGATTGTAGACGGCTTACTTCTCTTGTGCAACGTCGCTGATTCCCATGTCTTGGTTTAAGACATCGAGAAGTGCAACGAAGATTGTGATGGCCACGCCAAATCCTGTCGCGAGCATCGCGTTGAACTCTACACCATCAACAGCAGAAATGATAAATACCGCTGTATTTGAGAGCACAATCGCCCAGATCAATGTCACTAAATAACGCATTGAACGTCCCCTCCATCTCACAGATGATTCGTAAAAATTCATACGACATTAGTATAGCATTGTTCGAATGGAATATGTGACTTCGATTCTATATTCTTTCCGTCAAATCGAAAAATGTGATACGGTCGTAGAAACATCATTGTGAAGAAAAGAGGATGACTGATGTCACGTTATTTAATCGCAGTTGATTTAGATGGAACGTTATTAAGAGATGATAAAACAATTAGTGAACGAAATCTCCGTGCCCTTCAAGCGGCACGTGAAGCTGGTCATGAAGTCATGATCGCGACAGGGCGTCCAAAGCGCCATTCAATCATGTACTATGAGCAAATGGGATTGACGACTCCGCTCGTCAACTTCAACGGCGCCCTCGTGCATCACCCGAAAGATGCGAATTACGCGGTCACACACCGCCCGATTCCGCTCAAGACCGCACACGATATCATTGAAGAGGTCGCCGATACGAAAGCCCATAACATCGTCGTAGAAGTGACCGACCACGTTTATTTCCAAAAAGACCCGCAAGAGTTTTACAGCCCGTATGCAGAACGTGCGCTCAGCGTCACGTCTGGTAACTTGTTGACGCACTTGCAAGATGAGCCGACGTCATTATTGATTCACGCGACAAAAGATCACGTGGCGCACGTCCGCTCGCAGCTCGACGACCTTCATGCCGAGGCAGTATTGAATCGTCAATGGCGCATGCCGGAGCACATGATTGAAGTCATGAGCAAAAACACGTCGAAGGCACTCGGACTCCAAGAAGTCTCGAAGCACTTGAACATCGACCGGAAACAGATCATCGCGTTCGGTGATGAAGAAAACGACCTTGAGATGCTCGACTATGTCGGGACAGGTGTCGCAATGGGGAATGCCATCAACCAACTGAAAAACGTGGCCAATGAAGTGACGGCTTCGAACATGGACGACGGAATCGCCCTCTTCCTAGAAGAAAGACTTGGGATCAAATCATAACGAAAGTACCGACCTAGAAAAGTCTGGTATTCAACCATTATCAAACAGAGGATTTTCTTCCTGAGTAGGATGAAGATCCTCTGTTTTCGTATCCAAACATCCGCCGAAGGTATCCGAAACTCCAAGCGTACAACTGTCATTTTCGTTCAGACACTTTGAATCCTATAATCAAAGAAAACGCATCAAGTAGTCATCAAAAATTTTAGCCATCACTACAGGCGTATTCTTCACATACACATCAATCTGTTCAGCATTCGAAACAAATGGGTCTCCCTGCCTCTCATCTTTTGGAAAGTCAGAAATCCCTTTGATGATAATGCACTCGACATGATTCTTTCTGCAGATATATGAAATGGCACCCGCTTCCGTATCAGCAATCGTGATCTCATGTTCGTTCAACTCTACATAATCCTTCCACATCACGACAGCCCGGTCAGCCGTTGCAATCGTCCCCGTCAAAAAATCACCCCCGTAGTGAGAGAGTGGTATGTCAACGATGAAAGATTGTTTGATCATCGGTTCTACCTCTTTAACCGTACAATCATATTGCACGGCACGATGCGGTACGATGACGTCTAAATGACCGTACGTGTCATCTATTCCGGCACACGTTCCCGCCACAATCACCTTATCCAAGTCAAAACGAGAAATCATGTATTGATTGGCCCCGACCCCGTTCGCTTTCCGTACACCGGTGAAATAAAAAATTAACTCAGTATCATTTACTTTCTTCAGAAAAAACTCTCCGTACGGATATTCACAACGTTCTTCATTGCTCACTTCAAAATAGTCTAATGTCGCCTCGTATTCCCATTTCGTCGCAATACTGACCCCAATCATCATCTATCTTCCCCAATCAATTGATGTATTACATACATAATAACCCCTACTGATCACTTCAGTAGGGATTAATTTAGCGACGGAACGTTCCTTCGACATCCTCTGTCGGCAAGATATTGATCCAAACCGATGGGTCTGCATCTTTACAGATCCGTGTGATTTCACGAACCTCGTGTCGTTGGGCGACCATCATGAGCGTCGCTTTCTCGACTTTCGAGTACGTACCGATTGCTGGCATGAGCGTGATGCCACGGAACACGTGTTGATGCAATTCTTTCGTCACTTCATCTGGATGGTTCGTCACGATGAAGAGCGTCTGACGCTGCGTATTCGTGTAAATCTCATCGATGACTTTTGATGTCACATACAAGAACACGATTGTATAGAGTGCTGTCGGCCATCCGAACAAGGCACCCGCTGCGAGCGCAATCATCATGTTCATCAAGAAGAGGTAGACACCGACCGAGTTGTTCGTGAATTTCGCAAGAATCAACGCGACGATGTCAAAACCTCCCGTCGAGGCACCGTACCGAATCGTAATCCCAGATCCGATCGCCAAAAGCACACCGCCGAACACGGCGTTCAATAACGGGTCGTCCGAGAGGAGCTGCGATTGCGGAAGCATACGAATGAACAACGTGACCGAGGCGACACTGACAAGCGTATGGATCATCATATTCCGCCCGAGCATAAAATAACTAACGACGAGCAGTGGTGCGTTCAGAATAAAGAACCAGAGCCCTTCCCCTAGTTCAAACGGTGTACCAGCTAGTAGTGCTGTCAAGATTTGGGCAAGGCCCGTAAATCCTGTCGAATAGACGCCGGCTGGAATTAAAAATAATGTCATGGATAAGGCAACAAACAATCCTCCGATGATCGAGACAACCCCGATTCGTGTATGTTCTTTAACGGCTTCCGTCAAGCTTCAACTCCCCTTTCTCAAAATAGCTAAGAATCAAGATAACATAGATTATTCATGCTGCATACAGCAAATATGCAGGAAATCCGATAAGTTTTTCATACAAAAACAAGCCGACCGAGGTCGGCTTGTTCGTATGAAGCAATTGGTCACGCTTTCACTGTTTCAATTGTAATCGATTCATTCGCAGGAACCGTTACTGCATTTCCATACACGTGAAGCGTTACATCTGTACCACCTGTTTGTTTGATTGTCACTTGTTCACGTGATGATGTGACCGTTAAGTGATGACCACGCCAGAGCATGTTGAACGAGTAGCCGTTCCAGTCTTTCGGAATCATCGGGCTGAACGAGAGGTGATCCTCTTGGATGCGCATGCCCGCGAAACCATGAACGATGGACATCCATGAGCCGACCATCGACGTGATGTGCAACCCATCTTCTGTATCATTGTTGTAGTTGTCGAGGTCAAGACGTGCTGAACGTTGATACAATTCAACCGCTTTGTCCTCATAACCGACTTCTGCCGCAATGATTGAATAGACACATGGTGACAAGCTCGACTCATGAACCGTGCGTGGCTCATAGAAATCGAAGTTTGCACGTTTCTGTTCAAGCGTGAAGCGATCACCGAACGTGTAGAGTCCTTGAAGGACGTCCGCTTGTTTGATGAAGTTCGAGCGGAGGATGCGATCCCACGACCAGTTTTGGTTTAGTGGAAGGTGTTTCGGATCGAGGTCTTTCACTAAGATTTGTTCTTTATCCATGAAGCCATCCTGTTGCATGAAGACATCTGGCACGAGGTCATCTTTTGGATAGTACATCTTCGTTTGGATATCCGCCCACTTTGCGAGTTCCGCGTCTGTGATGCCAAGTGTCGACACGAGCTCTTCGAGACGTGCAGGTTCTGCTTCTTTCAAGTAGTTATACACTTCTTGTGTATACTCGAGCGTCCACGCGGCAATCAAGTTCGTGTACCAGTTGTTGTTGACGTTGTTGTCGTATTCGTTCGGACCTGTGACGCCTAGGATCATATACACATCTTTGTGTGGCACAAAGTTGACACGGCTAGCCCAGTAACGCGAGATCTCGACCAATACTTCAAGTCCGTATTGTCCAAGGTAAGACTTGTCGCCTGTGAAGTTCGTGTAGTTGAAGATGGCATGGGCGATTGCACCGTTCCGATGAATCTCTTCATGCGTGATCTCCCACTCGTTATGGCACTCTTCCCCGTTCATCGTGACCATCGGGTAAAGCGCACCTTCCATACCGACATTCTTCACAGCGTTCTCTTTTGCTTGTGGCAATTGATTGTGACGGTATTTGAGCAAGTTCCACGAGACCTCTGGTTTAGCAGTCGCCAAGTAGAAGTGGAGGCAATAAGCTTCCGTATCCCAATACGTCGCACCGCCGTACTTCTCACCTGTGAACCCTTTTGGCCCGATGTTGAGACGAGAATCTTCGCCCGTATACGTTTGATACATGTTGAAGATGTTGAAACGGATTCCTTGTTGCGCTTCGATATCTCCATCGATTCGAACGTCCGCATCTTCCCAACGTGCGAGCCACGCTTCCGTCTGTTCAGCGAGGAGCGTCTCAAATCCTTTTTCAAATGCCGCTTCGACGCGTTTCATCCCTGCAGATTGAAGATCCTCAATCGCATGGTCGCGGTTCGTCACGACAGATACATATTTATAGGCTGTCGCCGTCTCACCGGCAGTCACATTGACCGTGAATTTGTTCGCCACGAAGAGGTCTGTCGCTTCAAGCACTTCACAACGAGCGCCTTCTACGTCCGCAATCATCGATGCCGTAACGTGCCAATCGAGTTTTTTCGTCTTCGTCGTCACGAAACCGAAGCGTTCTTCGATGCCACGGTCGACCGGGAGCCAGAACTTCTCATCGTAGTTCGAATCTTCATTCTCGACATCGCCGTCTAAGTATGGCGTGAACTCGATTTTCGCTTCGTAGTTCACCGGTGTGACGTTGTAACGAATCGCTAATACTTCTTTATCGACGATTGAGAAGAAACGGACGACTTCCACTTTTGTCTCTTCTGTGCCGTTCATCAATGTGAACGTCCGTGTGAGTACACCACGCTGCATATCCAATTCGCGTGTAAAGTCTTTCACGTCCCATTTTGCCAAATCGACAGGTGTTCCATTGATCGCGACGCGTAGACCGATGACGTTTGTCGCATTCAATACTTTGGCAAAGTATTCAGGATATCCGTTCTTCCACCAACCGACACGTGTTTTATCCGGGTAATAGACGCCCGCCACATAGAATCCTTGGTGCGTATCATTCGAGTAATCTTCCTCGAAATTTCCTCGCATTCCCATGTGCCCGTTTCCGAGCGATGTGATCGATTCAGCAAGACGGTTTTCTTTCGGGTGAAGACCTTCTTCTGTTACTTTCCATTCATCGACTGCAAACAATCGTTTCATCTGTCTGCCACTCCTTTTTCTCTACAAGGCTACCTTCGACGGACAACAAGTTCATGCAACCGTTTGTCTATGAAAGCGCTGTATTTAATCTCACCTTTCATTTTACACAACTGAAGTGAGAATGCAATCGTTTGCATAAAACTTTTTCTTTCTTTTTTTGTCACATTTTTAGAGAAAAAAGACTGCCTCTCGCGGAGACAGTCTTAATGGGTCATCACTTTTGATTTTCTTCATCCTCACCGAACGCCGCATTCGCCTCATGCCCTTCGAATAGAGCGCTCCGACCATCATTGAACCCCGTATCAGGTTCATCGATGACGAGCACATATCCGCCTTGTTTCAATTGTGCATGTGCTCGCTCCACCTCATCATCTGAGATGCCTAAATCGTGTAGCGCCTGTTTCATATCTTTGCCCTGACTTGTGTCGCCCTGAAGGTTGTCTAACCAAGACGCGTCATCATTCTCCACGTTTACGTTCGTCTCGTGTTTGAGTACGTGGACAGCGTCTTCCTGTTCGGTCACGACATATAATTCTCCTTCATCATAACCATTTTCATTCAGTTCGTTAATTTTAGAAAGCAGGTTCTCTTTCGTATCGTATGTTCCGACAAATCGTTTTTTGCTCATCTCAATCCATCCTTTCAGTTTCAATCCGTTCGTGAGAAATGTTCCCCACTTCAGGCGACTTCAATCAACAGGATATGCAAAAGACGACCTCGCTCCTCGCGAGATCGTCTAGATGATTAAGAATTTGATTCGAGTGTCTCCGCTTTGCTCTTTTTTTGTCCACATGATTGGCGGACGACCAAATAGTGTGGAACGATGACGCGTTTCCCGTATGGTGGGGCATTATCGCTAATTTGTTCAATCAAGCAATTCGTCGCCTCAAAGCCGAGACCGAAAATGTTGATCTCGACCGAAGTGAGCGGCGGGTTCGAGTGCTCGGCGATATAGACGTTATTGAAACTGACGACAGCCACATCTTCTGGAATCTTGAGTCCCATCTCACTGAGTGTACTGATGACCCCGAGTGCCATCATGTCATCACTGACGACGACAGCTGTCGGTGGCTCTTCATTTTGAAGCAACTCCCGGACAGCTTTTGCGCCGCCCTTCGTCATAAACTCAGCTCGTGCGATATAGTCCTCACATACCGGGATACCCGCTTCCATGAGTGCAGTCGCGTATCCGTTTCTACGGTCTTGTGTCACGGCGAGCTTGTCCGATCCCCCGATAAAGGCGATGCGACGGTGACCTAAATTATAGAGATGCTTCGTCACTTCGCGTCCGGCCAAATAGTTGTCCGTATCGACGTACGTAATCGAAGAAGCGTCCCCGAACGGCTTCCCGACCACGACGAACGGAAACTTCGTCTGACGTAGATATTGGACGACTTGGTCGTCTTCACGTGAATAGAGGACGATGACACCGTCGACGCGGCGTCCTTGTACCATCTCGATCACACCCGATAATACCTCTTCCTCTGTCACACCGGTCGTCATATAAAGTGAATAACCGTTTTGGTGCGCCTTTGTGCTGATTCCTCGCAACACTTCTGGGAAGAATGGGTTTTGGAGAGTCTTTGTTGCCGCACTCGGCATAACGAGACCAATCGACTGTGTCGAGCGGTTGGCAAGACTTCTTGCATGAATGTTCGGATGGTAACCGAGCTCTTCCATGGAGTTTCTGACCCGTTCTTTTGTCTTCTGACTGATTCTTGGACTGTTGGCGATGACGCGAGATACCGTCGACGGTGCGACGTTCGCGTGCTTCGCAACATCTTTAATTGTGATTTGCATGGTGTTCCCCCCTGCTTCCGTGAATTCAATTCGTGCCTTTCGGCGTGTCATATCTTTATTTGCGGCGCTTCCACATGACCAAACCTGTCAAGAAAATCGGAATCGTGACAACAATCAACCCGATCATCCACGGATTTACCGATGACTCCTCAACAATGTAAGCGTTCGCACTTTCGCCAGATAGTTCAATTGTAAACGTTCCGCGTTGATCTGTGACCAGTTGTGAGAATAATAGACCACGAAGTCTTGTATCTTCCCCGATTTCACTGACCTCGATCTCAATCTCTCGATCCTCACTGTTCATGTTGATCGCATATAACGCGACGTCATCCCCATCTTTACGTTCAAAGACGGCCATTCCATCTTCCGATGCAATCATACGCTGTTCACCTGTCGCAAAAACAGGATACTCTTCACGCATGCGGTTCATCGTTGCGACGTATTCGTGTAACTCTTCATTTCCCGGGAATTCAGTCATGACACGGTTCGCCGGGTCGGCTCCACCTGTCTGTGCATTTTCAGTCCCTTGGAAGACGATTGGCATACCCGGTGACGCATAAAGCGCGAACAACCCGAGGCGCAACCGTCGTTCCGCCGATTCCACGCCGCCGAGTTCAGCCATATGCATGAACCGTTCGACATCATGGTTATCGAGGAACGTCGCCATCTGATTCGGGTCGTTAAAGAACGTTTCGGCATAGCTTGCGGCAACATCGATCTCATCGACGTTCGCCTGCTGTTGCGTCATCGTTTTTGATACCCGGTCGTAGAATGTAAAGTTCGTGATGCTGTTAAACCCGAGGTCGTCATACTGCGCGACGTATTGTGGGTCCGGGTCAAATACTTCAGCGAGTAAGTAAAAGTCTGGGTCGACCGACCGAACACCTTCGACAAAGTCTTTCCAGAACGCCTTATCGACGTGACGGACCGTGTCGAGACGGTAGCCATCGATGTCTGTCTCTTCGATCCAATACTTTGCCGCGTCGATCAAATACGATTTGACTTCCGGGTCTTCTGTCTTAAAGTCCGGTAAGTCGAATAACCAGTGCGTCTCGACCTGCTCCTGATCTTTCCAGAATACGATCGGCAACTGTTCGTGGAACCATTCCGGTTTTTCTTCCACCCATGGATGGTTCGGGCCGACGTGGTTGACGACGAAATCGAGAATGACTTTCATGTCTCGCTTGTGTGCTTCCTCGACAAGTTCTTGTAAATCTTCTTTCGTCCCGAATTGCGGGTCGATGTTATAAAAATCTTTAATCCAATACCCGTGATAGCCGTCCGGCATATTTTCAAAAACGGGTGTCAACCAAATCGATGTGAAGCCGAGTGACTCGATATAATCGAGCTTTTCGATGACCCCGCGGATGTCTCCGCCATGAAACGCTTTCGGATCATCTTTGTCGACTTGCTCATTGTTGTCCGGGTTCCCGTCAACAAATCGGTCGACCATAATAAAATACATGCGTTCTTGTTCCCAAGTAGCTGCTTCCTTTGCACCGACGACTGTCGGAAACAAAAGAAGCGACAGGAGCACGAGCACGACGCCTCGCCTCATATCGCTTCCTCCTTTTACGAGTATTATCCTTTCGTACCACCCGCTGTAAGGCCAGAAACGAAGTAGCGTTGGAACATGAAGAACAAGATGACAATCGGAAGGGCTGAAAGAACCGCACCCGCCGCGAATAACGTGAAGTTATTATCGAACTGTTTCGAAATCATGTTGTAAAGACCAACTGCCAATGTTTGTTTCTCTGGTGAACGAAGGACGAGCGATGCCAAGATAAAGTCGTTGAATGGTCCCATAAAGTTAAAGAGAGCAATCGTTGCGACAATCGGCTTCGCAAGTGGCAAGATGATTTGCCAGAAGATTCGGAGGTGACCTGCACCATCCATGCGGGCGGCTTCGTCAAGTTCTTTTGGAATCGTGTCGAAGTACCCTTTCGCCAAGTACGTGTTCATCGGAATCGCACCACCTGCATAGAGCAAGATAAGTGCTGTATGTGTGTCAAGAAGACCTAGCATGTTGAGCAATACATAAATCGCGATGATCGCAACGAACTGTGGCACCATTTGAAGGACGAGGAACAAGACGAGTGAGTTCTTACGTCCGACGAAACGGTAGCGTGAGAAGACGTAACCAGTAATCGTCACCAAGACGACCGAGAGCGCCATCGTGATGAAAGCGATTTTCAACGTGTTCACATACCATAAACTATAATCCGAAATCGTTAGGTCAAACAAGTTTTTATAGTGAATAAACGTCGGGTTAGCTGGAATAATCGTTGACGTAATCGTACGCCCCGGGTTGAATGAAGTACCGACAACCCAAAGCATCGGATAGAGAATGATGATCGACGCAAGCGTCAAGATGACATACGAGATCGCCAAATTGATTCGTTTTTGTTTTTTCATATCAGATCATATCCTCGTCTTTGAAAGATTTTGTCCGACGGAACTGGATCACGGCAAGTGTCATGATGAAGAATGACAAGATGAGTGTAATCGCAGCCGCAAGTCCGTATTGCGGGTTGGCACCGAGAGACAATTTGTAAATCCAAGAAATCAAGATGTCGGTACCGCCGGCCGTTTGTCCAGGTACAGCAGGGCCACCGCCATTAAAGAGATAGATAATGTTGAAGTTGTTGAAGTTGAACGTGAACTGCGTGATCAAGATCGGTGCAGTTGCGAACAAGAGCATCGGCAATGTGATCAAGCGGAACTTATCAAAGATGGTTGCTCCGTCAATCGTCGCCGCTTCATACAAGTCACCAGGAATCGACTGAAGGACCCCTGTCATGAGCGTCATGATGAACGGGAATCCGAGCCACCATTGAATGAGAACGAGTGCTGTTCGTGTCGCCGTCGGATCGGTCATCCAGTTGACTGGGTCAAGACCGAGTGCCGGCAAGATCGTCGTATTGAACACCCCGAACGATTCGTTGAACATCGAACGGAAGATCAAGATTGTGATGAATGCCGGAACTGCCCAAGAAAGAATCAAGATTGAGCGGAACAAGCGACGGAAACGAAGTCCTTCTTGGTTCAAGAGTACCGCAAGGAAAATCCCGATTGCGATGACACCTGTCGTTGAAGCGACTGTCCAGACAAGCGTCCAGCCGAGTACCCCGACGAACGTGTCACGGAAGATATCGATTTCAAAAATACGCGTAAAGTTCTCGAATCCGACCCATTCGACGAGTTTCGCTGGTGGTGCATTGTTGTAGCGATAGTTCGTGAAGGCGATCAAGAATGTAAAGATCAATGGAAGAATAACTGTAAACACTAACAAAATGAGTGATGGGATTAACATTAAGTATGGGAATCCATGGTCACGCAAGTTGCGAAGTTGCATTTGGAACGATGGAAGGTTTAGATGCTGATCACGAGCGCGACCGACACGATAGGCGTCACGAATGTTCCAAACATAGAACGCGATTCCGAAGAAAAGTAGAATTAACGCGACAATCCCCTCGACCATCAAGAAGATGGAGTGGTCGTTACGAGGTCCTGGCACTTCACCAAGCGTGATCAATCCCCAAAGTCCTCCACGGTCACCTGGTCCGGCGCCCGCCCCTTTGAAAAATAGATCATAGTTTACGGCAAAATAAGATACGACGATGATAAAGAACGCTACCGCCTTCGCGTATTGTTTGTTATATAACTGTCCGAGTCCCGGAATGATGGAAAGTAGTCCCGCGTTCCGAGCATGGTTTGTAGGCTTGTCCGGGCGTTGGTCCGGTGTTTTAGGGTTCGCAATTGCAGCCATCCTCAGTTTCTCCTTTCGATTTGAGCAAATCAATCAAGCAAACGTTTGCTCAATGCTAGAAAATGAGGGGGAACGCCATGTGGCGCACCCCGTCATTTCAATTCCTTATTGATTGTTTGCTTGGATTTGTTGCTCGATGACTTTCACTGCATCGTCTGCAGATTTTTGTGCATCTTGTTTACCAGTAGCTACAAGCTGAAGTGCTTGTGCCATTGGCTCCCAAACTTGTCCCATTTCAGGAATGTTCGGCATTGGGATTGCGTTTGTCGCTTGGTCGAATACCGCTTTCGCAACTTCGTTCGACGTGATTGTTTCGTTCGACTCGAGTGCTGCTACTGGTGGGATTTCGTTGTATGCTTCAAACATTGCCAATGCGTTTTCTTCATTCGTCAACTCTTGAAGGAACATTTCAGCCCACTCTTGGTTTTCTGTGTAAGCTGAAAGGGCATATGTTTTCACACCCATGAACGTCTTGATTGGCTCACCGTTCGGAAGTGTTGGCATAGGAGCCGCTCCGAGGTTTACGCCCGCATCTGTGTAACCAGCTACAGCCCATGGTCCGTTCATGACTGAATGTGCTTTCTTCTCAGTGAAGAGTTGGTCCATCGCTTGGCCACCAGACTCACCGATCAATCCTTTAGGGAAGAGGCCTTCTTGATACCATTTACCGATATATTCGAATCCTTCAACTGCGCCTTCGTTGTTTAAACCGATGTCAGATGGGTCGAGTGCGCCACCGTCCTCTTTGAACACGTATCCGCCGAATCCAGCGACAACACCGTGTGCGAAGTAGAAGTTATCCCAAAGTGCGAGGAATCCGTACTCGCCGTCAGCTTTCACATCGTTTGACAACTTGTAGAGGTCGTCCATTGATGCTGGCGCTTCAGCCATCAAATCTTTGTTGTACATGAGAACTGGTGTCTCAACTGATTTTGGATATCCATAAGCTTGACCATCGAACATGACAGCTGATTTCGCAGCGTCTGTGAATGCGTCAAGTGATCCTTCGTCAGCGATTGGAGCCAAGTGACCTTGGTCAGCGATTGTACCGATTTGGTCGTGTGGTACGAGAACGATGTCTGGACCTTTACCAGCTGGACCGTCAAGCGCAAGCTTGTCTTTTTGGTCTGTCATCTGTACTTCGACGACTTCAACTTTTACGCCATGCTCTTCTTCGAACGCCTTCGCAACTTCTTTCGTTGTTTCAGACTTTTCGATGTCTTCCCAGATGACGATCTTTTCAGGTTTGTTCTCGCTTGAAGAACCACCTTCGTTAGAAGATCCGTTGTCTGTTCCGCCACCACATGCAGCAAGTGCACCGAATGCGAATACTGCTGTTGAAAGTCCTGCTACCATTTTTTTCATCTTCATGATGAAAAACCTCCCCAAGGAAATAGTATGGTCAGATTTGCGCAATCGCACGACCACGTCAATTTTAAAACTCCGCTACGAAATTGACACGGTAGTGAAAACGTTTGCATCCTCACCTCAATTTTTATTATACAGTTGTGAAAGCGTTTTACAAGTCTTTTTTTACACTTTTTTTACGTCTGTTGACCCATTTATGTAATTTATAAAATTTTGTTCTCAAATCTTCACTTTTTATGAGTTTCAGCAATTGACAAAATGTAAACGCTTTATTACCCTTTGCTTGAGCAAACGTTTTCGCAACACCTATTCTCTTTGATTCACAGTGTTGTAAAATGATGTCATCCCCTATAAAGAAAGGAATGTTTTCCTTATGATGAAAGAAGCGATTTATCATCGTGCCATGTCCCCGTTCGTTTACAAATATGACCGTGAGACGATCCACATCCGTTTTCATACGAAACGTGGAGATATTGAATCGGTCGATTTGATTTGGAACGACCCTTACGATTGGCATTCTGAAGACCCGGCCATGTGGAATTTTGACCCGGACAAGCCGAGCTACTGGCGTACATACGAGACTCCAATGGAGAAAATCGGTTTTGACGACGCCTATGACTACTGGTTCATTGCCATCAAGCCACCGTTCCGACGTCTACGTTACGGCTTCCGTTTAAATGATGGACAAGAGACGGCCGTCTATACCGAAAAAGGATGGTTCGAAGAAAAACCGCTCGATGACACGGGCTATTACTTCTGTGTCCCGTTCATCAATCCGATTGATATCTTCCACGCACCGTCATGGGTGAAGGACACGGTTTGGTATCAAATCTTCCCGGATCGCTTCGCTAATGGAGATGCTTCACTTAATCCAGAAGAGACACTGCCATGGAACTCGACAGAGCCGACAATCACAAACTTCTTCGGTGGGGATTTCCAAGGGGTGATCGACCATATCGACCACTTGGTCGAACTCGGGATTACCGGAATCTATTTCTGCCCGATTTTTAAAGCGACGACGAACCACAAGTACGATACGCTCGACTATATGGAAATCGATCCACAGTTCGGGACAAAAGAGAAATTTAAAGAAATGGTCGACCTTTTGCACGAGAATGGCATCAAGGTCATGCTCGACGCCGTCTTCAACCATATCGGATATCACCACCCATGGTTCCAAGATGTCGTCGAGAACGGTCCGTCTTCTGAGTATCGCGATTGGTTCTATCTTCGCGATTTCCCTGTCGTCACAGAACCGAAGCCGAACTATGATACGTTCGCATTCGAGAAGAACATGCCGAAGATCAATACGGAGCATCCAGAGTTGAAAGCTTACTTATTAGATGTCGCCCGTTACTGGGTCGAAGAGTTCGGTATCGACGGATGGCGCCTAGACGTCGCCAACGAAGTCGACCATGCATTCTGGCGTGACTTCCGTAAGGCAGTCAAGCAAGCGAACCCAGAAGCCTACATCCTCGGGGAGATTTGGCACGATTCACAACCTTGGCTACAAGGTGATCAGTTCGATGCCGTCATGAACTATCCGTTCACGAACGCAAGCTTGAACTATTTCGCACTCGACCGGACGACGGCTTCTGAGTTCCGTAACGAATTGACGCGCGTCGAGATGATGAACACGATGAACGTCAACGAAGTCACGTTCAACTTGATTGACTCACATGATACACCACGCGCGTTGACGCGGGCGAAAGGTCATAAAGGAAAATTCAAGCTCTTGATGACTTCGATGCTCACGTACACCGGTAGCCCGTGTATTTACTATGGGGATGAAATCGGACTCGAGGGAGAACAAGACCCGGGCTGCCGTCGCTGCATGCCGTGGGACGAAGCCGAAGAAGATCGTAACCTCTTCCGTTACATTCAAAAGCTCATCCAGCTACGGAAAGACCATCCCGTGCTCGCAAACGCCGGCTCGTATCGCTTCAACTTGGTCGACGACGCCAACAATGCCGTCATCATCGAGCGATGCACGAAAGATGAGACGTACTTGGTCTACTTCAACAACTCGGACTCTACTTCGAAACTAAGTCCGCTCGGTTATCGTGGCGCCGCCTACGACTTGTTACACGACCGCGATCTCGAGTCACTCGAAATCGAACTGGCACCATTTAGTTCAGCTATTCTGAAATTGAAATAATTTCGAAAATCACCTGATTTCTTCGGGTGATTTTTTTGTTGAAAATAATTTGGCAAACCCCCTATCTTTTTCATTTTATAAGGAGTAAGATGACCTTTGACATTTTTATAAAGCAAATAGTTAACAGAAAGAATTATAGAGAAAAGGGAGAATACACTACATGCAGACGAAACAAACGGAACAGCTCACCCTGTTCAAACTGTCGTGGCCGATTTTTATCGAACTTGCCCTCCACATGGGGACCGGGATTATCGCCACATTGATGCTCGCACACTACTCAGACGCCGCCGCTTCGGCCGTCGGGGTTGCCAACCAAATCTTGAACGTGTTCTTGATTGTCTTCAGTGTGACGTCTGTCGGGGCGACCATCTTGATCGGTCAGGCCATCGGGGCTGGGCGCATGAAGAAGAGTCGCGACTTCGCCCGCTCCGCCGTCAGTTTGAATATGTGGCTCGGTGCAATCATGGTCGTCGTCATCTTCTTGTTCGGTGAAACGTTTTTACGCCTGTTCGGTCTTTCGGACGAACTGTTTGCACACGGGCTGTTGTTCCTGCAAATCGTCGGCTTGTCGCTATTCACCGAAGCACTCATCATGGCACTCAGCTCAATTCTACGAAGTCACGGTATGACGAAACATGCCATGCTCGCGACGCTTCTGATTGATATCATCACTGCTGTTGGTGCCATCTTTGCCGTTACCGGCTGGTTCGGACTTCCGGTCACTGGCGTTGCCGGTGTCGCTTGGGCCATCGTGATCGCACGATTCGCCGCCATGGTACTTTTGTTCTGGCTCGTCAAACGGAAGCTAATGATCCGCTTCCCGTTAAAAGAAGTGATTCGTCCTAAGAAAGACGACATCCAGTCGCTCCTTCAAATCGGTGTCCCTTCTGCCGGAGAGAACTTGTCTTATCAAGCTTCACAGATCATCATCACCGGTTTCATCGCGACGATGGGAGAAGCTTCCCTCGCCGCACGGGTATACGTCATGAACTTGTCGATGCTCGCCTTCTTGTTCACCGTCGCCGTCGCGCAAGGGACACAGCTCTTGATCGCGCGAGATATCGGGGGCAAACGTTTCAAAGAGGCGTATCATCGCGCTGTCAAGACATTGAAGATTGCCATGTTCGCCTCGTTCGTCGCCTCTCTCGGGTTGGCGGTATTCAGCGAGTCGCTACTCGGGCTCTTCACGTCAAACCCTGACATCATCGCGGTCGGAGTGCCAATCTTATGGGCAACGCTCATTTTAGAGCCAGGTCGCGCCATGAACATCGTCTTGATGGGATCGTTGAAGTCCGTTGGAGACGTCCGTTTCCCGGTCATGATTGGAATCGCCTCGATGTGGGGCGTCGCCGTAGCGTTCAGCTACTTGTTCGGTCTTCAAATGGGGCTCGGCATCCTCGGGATTTGGCTCGCCTTCTCTCTCGATGAGTGGTTCCGCGGTTTCTTCGCGTTCCGCCGTTGGAAGTACGGAACGTGGCAACAAAAAGGATTCCAGTTCGAAGCCAAATCAACCACGTAAAAAAGCGGCCGCGGCCGCTTTTTTTATTTCATCAAAAATGCCTGCATCGCCTGACGGTGTACGTCCGTGTCCCCACACTTTCGTTGCCAATCGATTTCTTCATTCAATCCCTCTTCAAATGAAGCAGCCCGCATGAGCGCCTTCATCCCTTGAACAGCGACCGGTGATTTCGCAGCGAGTGTCTCTGCGTAGGAAGTCAATCGCTCCGTATACACCGCATCTTCCACGAGCTCTGTGACGAGTCCGAATGTGTGCGCTGCCTCCGAGTCGATCGTACTGCCACTCCACAACCAATCTAATGCGAGGTCGTCTCGCATAAGTCGACGTAAGTGATACGGTCCGCCTGCATCTGCGACCAATCCGATTTTGATGAACGCCGAGCTGAACTTCGTCGACTTGGCGACGATACGGACATCAGCCGCGAGTGCCAAACTGAGTCCCGCTCCCGCCACGACGCCATGAATTCCCGCGATGAGCGGCTTACGGCACGAGAAAAGCGCACGAACGAGTGGATGATATACCTCTTCTAAATATTCCCCGTAATCTGCATCGCTCTCAATCGTTAAATCTTGTCCAGATGAGAATGCCCGCCCTTCTCCGACAAGGACAATGACACGAACCGCGTCGTCCTGATCAAATTCATCGATTGCCGTTTTCATTTCACGTAGCAACGTCTCGTTCAAGGCGTTCAGCTTTTCAGGTCGGTTTAGTTTCAACCACCCTACCCCATTGTGCGTCGTCAATTGAATCGTCTCCACTTTCATTCCCCCTTCTAAAATGAATCACTGTTCATTTCTTCGCCATTCCGTCAAACTCCTTCCTTTACTGAAAAGTTTTTTGAAGTTCAATTGCCGTGAAGTTGGTTGATTTGCTATTCTAAAAGGAGTCGGTCACGAAAGGATGAGTCAGATGCAACTGACAAACGCCGCTCGGCAACTGAAACAAAAGAAGATTCCGTTCGCTTATCATACGTATGAAGTCGATGAAACCGATGTCTCTGCCAAACATGTCGCAAAGACGTTGCATAAACCGCTCGATGAACTGTACAAAACGATTTGTCTCATGAACGAGAAAAAACAATACGCCTTCTTTCTCATTTCTGGAGAACGTGACATCGATTTGAAGGCAGCCGCGAAAGCTTGGGGAGCGAAGAAAGCATCGCCTGTCCCGATGAAAGAGCTCGAGGCACTGACCGGATACATCCGGGGTGGCGTCTCTCCCATCGGGGCGAAGAAGTCGTTTCCCGTATACCTGCATGAGGCAGCTAGAGAGAAAGAGACCATCACGATCTCTGCCGGGAAACGTGGCTATCAAATCGAGTTGAAGCCAGAAGATTTACTGCAATTCACAAACGGTCGCTGGTTTAGCCAATGACCTTACTGGGGGAAAAATTATGTGGAAAGAACGCATCCGCTCGTGGATTCCAAACTCCTTTACGTTCGGAAATTTATTTTGTGGTGTCGTCGCAATCGTCTACGCCGCACGTGGTGACTTCTCAAACGCCACGTTGTTAATCATCATCGCGATGATGCTCGATAGCTTGGACGGGCGCCTCGCCCGTATGCTCGGAGTCGCTGGAGACTTCGGGAAAGAGCTAGATTCGCTCGCTGACATCGTCACGTTTGGTGTCGCACCGGCGATGCTCGCCTATTATACGTTTTTCATTGATTACGGCAATTATGGATTGTTCTTTGCGGCACTCTTCCCGCTATTTGGGGCATACCGCCTCGCTCGCTTCAACTTGTCCGCGACAAACGTTGCGGCGAGTTACTTCTCCGGTGTCCCGATTACGGCCGCCGGTGGGCTCCTCGCCGTCATCACGACGTTCGGGGACCGCGTCAGCGAACTGTTGACACCAATTTTCTTCACAGGGCTCGCCCTGTTGATGGTCAGCCGTGTCCGCATCCCGAGTTTCAAAGATGTACCACTGCCGCGTCACTCGTTCATCATTACCATCAGTCTTGTCTACGTGACGTATATGATGTTCGCCCGTTGGAAAGAATGGCCGACGTTCTGGTTCATCGCCGTTCCGTTTTATGTCTTATTCATCGCTTTCTCTTTCGTGAAAAGACGGAAGCGGATGGCCAATTAAGAGTCTCGTTCGACGAGGCTCTTTTTTCGTACATGCATTTGTTAGACGAAGACTGAGATGAGCTTTAGAATGAAAGAAGAGGTGATGGAATGAAAGTGTATCCGTTTATTTGGAAATGGTTTCTTGTTTGGTATTTCATTGGATTGATCTTAGTTGGATTCGACCTGCTTCCGCCTTGGCTAGAGTGGGCAAACCCCGTCTTTTTATGGCTCGCCGGTGCGATCGGCGGAACGATTCTTTATCAAGGGATTCGACAAGGTGTTTGGATTGTTCCGTTTATTTTCTTCGGTTCAATCGCCGTCGAGACTCTCGGCGTGAAAACGGGGTTCCCGTTCAGCGAATACGTCTATGCCGAGGCATTCGGTCCGACTGTATTTGGAGTCCCTGTCACGATTGGGGCGGCATGGCTCGCCGTGATCGGTTCAAGTTTCGCTGTGGCGCGTCTATTCACATTCCGCAACAACATTTTATGGCTCGTTCCGATTCTTGCCGTATGGCTCGATATGGCAATCGATCCCGTGGCGGCAAACGTGAAAGGCTACTGGGAATGGGCCAATGACGGCTTGTATTATGATATCCCGACGCAAAACTTTATTGGATGGTTTGGATTATCCCTTATTTTCTCCTGGATTTTGCAGCGTCACGAAAGAGCTGTCGATTCTATGTTCATCCAGCACGGCGTTTACTTGTTCGTCATGCTTCATGCCCTCTTTGGCGTCACGGCCGTGAACGCAGGTCTTTATGGGATCGGCTTCCTGAGCATTCTGACGTCTGGGGTGATTTTTTTAGAAAGGAGAGATCGCGATGATCGAGTCACACAAAAAGAAATGGTTCAATAACGTATTCTCAACGTTCGTAAGGGAACGTCAGATTCGTCCGACGTTTCATAATATTTTTATTCGAACCGATGACATCCCAACGCCTGGTTTAATCTTAAGTACGCACAGTGCTTGGTGGGATGGACTCGTCATGTATATGGTGAACGAACATTTTTTGAGACATGACATTCATGTGTTGATGGATGAGGACGGATTGCGTCGTTTCCCGTTCTTTCGTCACCTTGGGGCCTTCTCTGTAAAAAAGGGAAGTCTTTCCGATGTGCGTGCTTCCCTCGCTTATGCGAATGAGTTGCTTACTTCAGGCAAATCGGTGTGGATGTATCCACAAGGTCGAGAAGTCCCTCAAGAGATGCGTCCCATCGAAATCGAATCGGGGGCGACCTTGTTACTGAATGAGCGCCCTCTTCATTTATGTGCCATGTATTATGCATTCGAAAGCCATGCCGAGCCCGTTGTCTATGTTCGATTCCGAAAGCACAGTGTGACCTCGTCGGCACGGAGAGCTCAAAAACAAGAGATTGCGCAAGCACTCGAGCAGTTGTATGACGATGTCAGACATGACGTCATCACGCGTTCAACCGCCTATGTTCCTTTGTTCCGTCCGCGACGCAATCTAGCCGAATGGACAGAAACGTTCGTCCGACTCGGGAGGGAAAATTCATGATTCTTTGGTTCATGACCCTCTGCATGCTCATCTTTACACTCGTGAATCTAGCGTTTTTACGACCACTCGCAAAACCTGGGAAAACACCGGCGACAGCCGTATGCATCCCGATGCGGAACGAGTCACGACATGTCGACCGATTGATTACTAATTTACAAATGGCAATCCCGGAGAATACTCATGTCTACATTTATGAAGACCGCTCCGAAGACGATACATATGAACGATTGAATCGCGCAATCGGGGACGATTCCCGATTCACCGTCATTCAGGGAGTCCCTTTGCCTGATGACTGGGCCGGGAAAGTCCATGCCTGTCATCAGCTTGCAACACACACGACCGAACCGTATCTCCTCTTTTTAGATGCGGACGTCACTATCGATTCGAGCTTCATCCCCCGCATGCATGCGACACTCGCTCGTGAAAAGGCTGTCTTTCTATCCGGATTTCCCCAATTTCCGACATCGACATTTCTCGGGAAATTGTTGATTCCGATGCAACATGTGCTCATCGCCCAACACCTGCCTTTGTTCTGGCGAAAAGTGAAACACCCAGCATTCGCGGCAGCGAACGGAATGAATGTACTTGTCGAACGAAATAGTTACGAAGAGATTGGTGGGCACGCTGCAATCCGTTCATCGTTGATTGATGACATTGATTTATGTCGTACGTTCAAACGTCATCAAAAAGTGACGTCACTCGTTCAAGTCGCCCCGTTCATCTCTTGTGATATGTATGAGACGAATGAAGAAGTATGGAGCGGGTTTTCAAAAAACGTATTCAAGGGAATGAATGAATCAGTAGGACTCGCCTTGTACTTCTTGACGTATTACGGGATTCAGTTGACCGCCATGTTCGCATGGCTATTTTCACCAAGTTGGCAAACGATCAGTGCGGCACTCTTCGTACTCCTCGCCCGACTTGCTGTCGACATAAAATCTCATGAATCCGGTACATGGTTGCATCCACTCAGCTTGATCGCTTATCTGACCTTACTCGGGAACGCCGTCATCCGTAAATGGAGACGTCTACCGATCACATGGAAAGGTCGCCATTATTCCTAATCGAGCGTCTTACTTAAGGGGGACAAATGTATGAAGCAAATTGTTGTCATTGGAGCCGGGTTAGGTGGACTGAGCGCTGCCGTCACGCTCGCCACACACGGCTATGACGTCACGGTCATTGAGAAGAATGAACATGTCGGCGGAAAACTCATGCCCGTCATCACTGACGGGCACCGTTTCGACTTCGGTCCGAACACTATCACGATGCCAGATGTGTTTCGTTCCGTCATCCGAAACAGCGGTGCCAATCCAGATGACTATTTCGAATTGATCAAACTCGATCAACATACCGTCAATCATTATTCAGACGGTTCCTCGTTCACATTTAGCGCCGACCGGGCACAGCTCGAGTTGGAAGTGCGACGATTGACGAATGATCAAATGAAGAAAAATCAATTACAAGCTTATTTAGATGAAGCAGAGAAGTTGTTCCGAATTGCGAACGAACGCTTCTTCACTCGTATGGAGACAAAATTAGATCCCGGTCTTTGGGCGGACATGGTAAAAGTACACCCGCTGCAAAGTCTGCATGCCCTTCATCAGAAATACTTCAAAGACAAGCGCATCATCCAGGCACTCGACCGATATGCGACATACATCGGCAGTAGCCCATACGTGACACCTGGCACGTTCGCACTCATCTCTCATTTAGAATTGAATGAAGGGGTCTATTTCGCCAAGGGAGGCAACTGGAACATCGCCAAAGGATTTGCGAAGCGAGCGAGTGAACTTGGGGTGACATTCCGACTCGGACACGAAGTGACGAAAATTGAAGTCTTGAACGGGAAAGCTCATGAAGTCGTCGTTGATGACAAAGAAGTCATCTCTTGTGATGCCGTTCTGCTCAATGGCGAGCTGCTCACGCAATATCCTCGACTTGTCGACGCGAAAGACCGACCTTCTTTCCCGGTCCCGACACGCGATACCGTCGAGCCGTCTATCTCTGCATTCGTGTTAATGATTGGGTTATCGAAACGATTGAACCTCGCCCATCATAACGTCTATTTCTCTGACGACTACGAGCGAGAATTCAAGGCACTCTTCCAAGAAGAACGCTATGCGGATGAGCCGACCATCTATATCTCTAATTCATCCGCAACTGATCTATTGATGGGTGAGGCAGGTGACAACCTGTTCATCCTCGTCAATGCCCCAGCTCATTTGACTAATATTGATGCCGATACGTATGAGCATTTGATTCGTCGTCGGTTGCGCGCGTTCGGTGTCGATTGGGAAGATGAGGAAGTCCTCTTCCATCGACGCGTGACACCACAAGACTTGAGCCGTGACTTTTATGCCTATTACGGTGCTCTTTATGGCACGTCGGCCAACTCGAAAAAAGGTGCATTCTTTAGACCGGCAGCCCGCTCGACGGACGTGTCGAACATCTGGTTTGCAGGTGGTTCGACCCATCCTGGAGGAGGGAGCCCGATGGTCACGCTTTCAGGACAATTCGCGGCACGATCGATGTTAGAGGACATACCTCTGACAATATGAACATTTTGTGAACGCGAGTTTCGACACTTGTCGACAATTGAAAGACGTGATAATATCATATTCGAGTTCAAGCAGTTCTGTAACGTTGGTTACACCTGTAGCGATCGAATGGCTTCCCCGAGCCTTATCGCGTTTTGAACTTGTCACACCCGAGAAAAAGTGATGAGCGAGTTTCCCCACTCGTATCCCGTAGTTGAGACAGCTTGCGTATGATGTTCCCCCTTAGTCCATCAAGCATCCTGTTTCAACGAAGATGTCCCAACTGATTCATTCCCCATGAATCCCGGCACATCTTTAGGGCTTCATCACAAATCGATTCATTCATTTCCCCGATGAATGGATCACATAACGCTTACGCCACTTTTGGTCCCCCGCCAAAAGTGGTTTTTTTTGCGCAAAAAAACTGTAGACGCCCAAAAGCGCCTACAGCGAGTCAAATCATTTAAAGTTTTGCTAGCAACTTTCCTTTTTGAAGCGTCGATACGTATGCACGCTTTGTGAAGACATCGTATCCGTTCGCTCGAGCCGCATCTAAAATCCCTTCGTACAGGAGCGCTGCCGCTTGAACTGGCTTTCGACTGGCCGGTGGATAGAGGTGATGGGTTCCACGTGCGCGTTCATACAAGAATTCCGCGCGTTTCGCCAACGCCTCCCATAGTTCGATAAAAGCAGGTGTCACTTCTCGTTGCTGTAACATCTCTTCAGTTACAGCGAACTGTCGCATCATCGTCCGTGGTAAATAAATGCGGTCTCGGTTCAAATCTTCCCCGACATCTCGCAAAATATTTGTCAGTTGCATCGCAATTCCAAGGTCAATGGCCCCTTGCCGAAGCTGGCGTTTCGTCGCGGCATCTTGATTCGGAACAAGAATCGGGAGTAGCATCAGACCGACCGTGCTCGCCGCATAGTAGCTATATTGCTCGGTCTCTTCGAGCGTCTCATATCGCGACTTATGTAAATCCCACTTCATCCCTTCTGCCAGCTCGAAGAAGGGATCGACGTCCATCTCATAGCGCTGCCATACATCTCGAAGGGCCACCCATAGTGCATCGTCTTGATGATAACCGGCCAAAAAACGGTCGAACGCATGCAAAAATGACGCCAGACTTTCTTCTGGATGATCCGATTCATCGACTGCATCATCAAGGGTCCGACAAAACGTATACACGGCCATGACCGCTTGACGATCTGGTTTTGAGAGCAAAGAGAAGGCCCGATAAAAAGTCAGCGAGCCTTTCTTCATGATTTCCTCACATTGACGATACGCTTCTTGTGTCGTCACGATGTATTGCCCCCATTTCTTCTTCCATTTTTTTCACGAGTAACTGTGACCCAATCATGACGATCGGCACGCCACCACATGGATGGACAGATGCACCAACCGCATACAATCGTTCGATTTTTGGGAACGGTCTTGCCTGTGGCTTGAAGGCGGCTGATTGAGACAACTTCGGTGCAATCCCAAAGCTTCCTCCTTCAAATAGACCGAAACGCTCAGCGTCCATCGGTGTCCGGACTTTCATCTCGGTCACGCGTTCACGAAAATCTGGTACGAGTGCCTCGATTCGTTCGAATAGATGATCAATCGTCCCTTGCGTCTCAAAGTCTTCCCGTTCCAATTTACGAGGTACCGGAACGAGGACATATAACACGCTCGTCCCATCCGGCGCTAGTGTCGCATCGATCCGTGATGGATTGAACGTGTACATCGCCGGATACTCACTTAGTTTACCATCCTCAAAGATTGTACGCATCGATCCTTCAAAATCGTTTGGTAAATCAAATTGATGGACCGGTAAATCTAGTGCGCCATTGACAGTAAAGTACAGGAGTAACGTACCGCTGGACGGTTCGTATGTCTTTGGTGTGACGCCATCAATGAGTCGCTCCATGAGTGGGAAGTCCCCATTCACGACGACCGCGTCATAAGACACATATTCGTCATTGACCGTGACACCGTCCGCCACTCCGTTCGTAACGTGGACGCGATTGACGGTCGCATTCATCACAAAACGGACACCTCGACGCTTCAGCTCTTGTTCCATTTTCGCCGCAAGCGAGAAATATCCTCCTTTTACGTACCAGACTCCCTCTTCCTGTTCGCGATACGGGATCAGTCCATATAAAGAAGGCGTCGCATAAGGATTCCCGCCGATATAGAGTGTCTGTAAACTGTAGGCGACACGTAGGCGTTCGTCCTCAAAGAAACGTTTCATGTTCGCATGGGCCGTTTCATATGCTTTCAGACGCATCAGGAGGAGCAATAGTTTAGGCTCGAACAATTCCGTTTTTGATGCGTAGCTTCGGTCCAAAAACGTATCGAATCCAATCCGATACTCTTCTTTCTTCTGCGACATATAATGACGAAACGCATCCCCTTCACCGAACGTTCGCTCGATTTCTTCTGCCTGTCGTTCGATATCGCGATATTTGTAGAATGATGTCCCGTCTTGATAACGTAAGCGATAGAGCGGGTCAACTTCGAGTAACTCGACTTCACTTTCCGGTACCCCTGCTTCAACCAACTGTTGCTTCAGTTTACTCGGTAACAAAACGATCGTAGGCCCTTCATCGACTTTCGCCCCATTCTCAAACTCAACATAGTTCAACCGTCCACCGACGCGTGCTTCTTTCTCATAAATCGTGATATTTAGCGACGGGTTCCGTTTCGTCAATAAGAGGGCGGCATAAAGTGTACCGACCCCGGCTCCGACAAAGCTGATGTTCATCGGCCGACACCTGCCCGTTCACGCAACAGGTTCGTCGTGATTCGCGCCGATTCAAAAATCGTCGGAAGTCCACTTCCCGGATGCGTTCCCCCGCCGACGAGCCAGACGTTGTCGAGCTCTTCAAATTGGTTGTGCGGACGGAAATACATCATTTGCGATAGATTATGGCCAAGGTTAAACGTTGCTCCTTCATATACACCGAACGTCTCCCAATCCATTGGCGTCAACGTCTCCATCACTTCAATATGTTGTCGGATGCCTCGGTACGGTGACCGTGTCTCAAGGGCGTCGAGCACACGTTCTGTCATCGTCGTCTGTAGTTCGTCCCATGGGAGACCGGATAAGTTATTCGGTACCGGTACGAGCACGTAAAGCGATGACTTTCCTGAAGGCGCGAGCGTCGGGTCGATGCGTGAGGCGTTTTGAACGTAAAACGAGAAATCCTCGCTTAGTTTCAACTCTTGCGTCATCTCTTTGACGTTCAACTCATAATCGTCTGCAAAGTGAATCGAATGATGCGCCACGTCTTCGTATATGTGATCGAGTCCGAGATAGAGCATGAACGTCGAGCACGAATAGCGCTTCTTCTTCAGTTGAGCCGGACTCCACTTCGATAGTTTACCGTCAGGAACGAGCGACGTCATCGCATGTGCAAAATCAGCACCGATTACGACTTCATCGAACGCATAATGGACGCTTCCGGCCACGAGACCTGTCACTTTCTTGTCCTCCATGAGGAGACGCTCCACCGGTTCTCCTAGACGAATAGAGCCACCTTCTTCCTCTACGACTTTTGCCATCGCATGGCAAAGTTGATTCACTCCCCCAATCGGGTGATGAACCCCATATGCGTGTTCCATATACGATAAAATGGAGAAACCGCCCGGGCATTCCCAAGCGGACATGCCTAAATATTTTGCTTGGAACGTGAACGCATACTTCAACTCTTCGCTCGTGAAGTACTCGGACAAGACATCATAAAGCGACTTCCCAATCGACAGGAACGGCAGTGCTTTGAGCACACGCAACGAGACGTAATCGGTCAATTTATCATGTGCGGTCTGTAAGACAGGCATCAACTTGGACAGCTTGATTGCCTGTTCGCTCATGAATCGTTCATACCCTTCCCCATTTCCCGGGAATTGTTCTTCGATGGCTTGATGCATCTGATCACGATCTGTCGTCATCGAGAGCTGACGCGTACCGCGGTCGAAATACAAATCATACATCGGTTCGAGCCGTTTCATCTCGACGTAATCATGTAAATCGCGTCCGGTTTCTTCAAAAATTTCTTCTAAAATATACGGCATATTTAAAAACGTAGGTCCTCGGTCAAACGTGAACTCGCCGACTTGGAGACGTGACGTCCTTCCTCCGACAAACGGTTGTTTCTCAAATACGGTGACGTCTACCCCACGATGCGCCAGTAGCATCGCAGCAGCCAACCCACCAGGTCCTGCCCCTATTACGGCAACTCTTTGTTTCGACACACTCAACAACTCCCTATGTGAATAGTCTCTTATGCTTCTCTATCATTATAGAAATGACCGGAGACAAGTTCAATTTTCAATCGGTTGATTGAGCAGGTTCTTGCTTCCTCGCTCGGCGATGACGATGTACCAAGATCCTTCTGGGATGAATGGGATAAATCGAATTTGTTCAAATCCGACTTCTTGCATCTGTCGGCGTAATCGTGGAATGGTCGGGAGCGGATACAAGTTGTCATGAAGTGTCATGAATGCGTTGAATGCAGAAGCGAATCGTCCGCCGAGTGCCGTCTCTGCAAGCGGCGTGACGAGGACCGCGACCCCGTTCTCTTCTAAACGATCCCGAAGTCTCTCAAGCAGTTTGATCCGCTCTTCTGGTGAAAAGTAATAGAGCATATTGTTCATCATGACCGCATCGAACTGCTCATCCGTTTCCCAGTTCATAAAGTCGGCGACTTCAAAATGAATATCGCCCCGTTCATCACGAGATCGCGCCTCTTCGATGACCTCTTCCTCTAAATCGATGCCTGTCAGTTCCCAACTCGGTTCGAGCGCTTGTAATTTACGTAAATAGCCACCGTGTCCACATCCGATATCAAGCATCGATTGGACATTCGCCTGGCGTAATAACTGCTGTACAATCGGGAATGCGACCGTTTCCACAAGGGTCGACGTTTTCGCGACGACTTGACCGTGTTCGGCCCCATCGAATGTCTTTTGTTTTCCGGACTCTAAAAATTCCGGATAAGCGATCAACGCAGGGATATGGAGTTCCATCATCTCTTGAAGCATGAATCCGATGCTCCGTTCGTCGTTACCGGATAATTGATATTTTAAGCCACGTGTCGGATAGTAGCGCCAGCCTCTCTTCTTCAAATGACGCACTGCAACCCCGACTTCTAACCAGCGCTCTAACGCGAGTTGTGTCAACGGGCGTTTGAGTCGTAAATTCATCTCTGCCATACTTGCACCACCTTGAAGCGCATCGAATAGGCCAAACTTATATCCGATATAGCCGTGCCATAATGGTAAGAACGATTCCGTTTGTTTCATCCATTTCCGTGCGTGCAATACGCGTGTCCATTCCGTCATTTGTTGATCCATCGTTTCACCTCATCGTCATGATTACTGATTTTTTTATTTTCCCCTAATAATTTGTCTACAAACAAAAAATTCCCACTTCGGTGTGCGAAGTGGGAAAATCTTATTGAATGAAGCTGTTGAAGAACGATTGTCCGTACGGTAGTGCGTAACCGATAAAAATCGTGACGAGTGCCAATACGATAAATCCGCCGAACAAGGCGTTTGATGGTTTTTTCTTTTTCACTTTGACGAGCGTCATCTCACCAAAAATCAATGCCAATAGTCCAACTGTGATTTTCACGTGATAGAACGTGCCGCCTCCGTTCAATTGAAGATAGAGATAAAGTCCTGTTCCGAATGCGATGAGTAACATGAGTCGAAACGCCATATGTGCGATCTTTCCACTCTTGTTGCCGTTCTTGTAACCAATATAGGCAACGGCAAACAAAATAAGTAACAAAATCCAGCTCGTAACGTGCGTGTGCAAGAATGCAATCAGTGGCATTCTAATGCCCCCCTTTATGTTGTTGTACAGTCTTCATTGTACACGAACCCTCTCCTGATTGGTCAAGCGAACGCTTTCGTAAAAAAAGAGCCATCCCTCAAGGATGACTCAATTCATTATACTGGTGTCGTCTCTGCCTCTTGGACAGCGTATTCATAGCTAGGAATTTCAACGATGAAGGTCGATCCCTCGTGTTGAATCGATTCCACATGAATTTGACCATTATGGCCACGGACGATTTCTTGACAGATTGGTAACCCAAGACCCGTTCCACCGATTTCACGGCTATCGGAGTTATCAACGCGATAGAACTTATCGAACAAGCGGTCGAGCGCGTCGCTCGGAATTCCGATTCCTTCGTCCTTCACTTTAATGGATACGATTTGTTCATGATGGGCAAGCTCCACCGTGATTTTCCCACCACGTGGAGAATACTTCACCGCATTCGACAGAAGATTACTCATCAGTTGCTTGAACTTCTGGCAGTCAACGAACAACTCATAAGGACGTGCGTCATCTGCGATTAATTCGAATTCGTGCTTCAAAGAAGACGCTTCATAGAACGTCAACATATCACGGACGACCGGTTCGATATCAAGTTGTTCCCGATCGTACATCTGGCTGCCGGATTCCATCCGCTGCACATCGAGAAAGTCGTTGACGAGGTGCGTCAGACGTTCCGTTTCCGCATGAATCGTCTCTAAATATTTTGCTTGTTTCTCATTTGGTAACTGCTTCTTCACCATCAATTCTGTAAATCCGTAGATAGACGAAAGTGGTGTCCGCAATTCATGAGAAATCGTAGAGATAAATTCACTCTTCAGTCGCTCAGCCTCTGTTTCACTCGTAATATCCCGGAAGACGAGAAGCGTTCCTTTCGAAAGACCGCCGACGATGATCCGTTCTGCATACATCTGCAAGTTCATTTCACCTTTACGGATTGAGAAGCTCACACTGTCATGCGGGAAGTCTTCGGTGAACAATCGATTGGTGTACTTCGTAAAGTCTTCCGCTTGATCCACGGTTTCGACAAGACGATTGCGCCACTCTTCCCATGATTCTTCTTCAAGGTCCTGCGCGCTGACATCACTCAGTTCTGGGAACATCTCGTAGAGTGGTCGGTTCACGAAAACATCATCCGTCGCATGTTCGATATAGACGACCGCCTCTCGAATCGAGTCGAGGATGCGTTCTGTCTTCCCTTTTTCCCGCTTCATCTCTTCGAATAGACGCATCCGCAAGAGCGAAAGTGAAAGCTGGCGAGCGAACGACATGATGTCACCCATCTGCGTTTGTGTGAAACGGTCTTTATAACGAACCAAATAGATGAACGCAATAATCGAGTCATCTGTCGGGTCATGGACCGGCACCGCCGTCTCAAACATATAGTACGGATACGGGAGTGGGTGGTCACTTGCGACTTGTTTCGATGAATGGACTGTCGTCTTCAACGTCATTGCTCGTGTCAACACGGAATTCTCACTATCGAGCAATTGACGTGACAACGTATCATTCAAGCCATGGCTCGTCACGCGGTATGTGCCCGATTCATCGACGAAGACGAGTGCACCGACCTCTGAATCAGTGATAGTCACGAGTTTCTCGATAATCTCTGGATAAGCCGTCAGCGAATCACGTGACGCTAACGTTTCCGTCAATTCGTTTCGGTAAGCGAGATGTTGTTCGTTTTGTTGAGTCTGTTCGAGAATCTCTTCAAGCTCTTGTTGCTGTGCCTGTAGCTCTTCTTGTTGCGCAATCAATTCTTCTTGCTGTGCTTGAAGTTCATGGTTCTTTTCAATCAAATGACGTTCGTTGTCACGAAGTGTCTCGGCCATCTTATGGAACGAGCGAGACATCGTCCCGATTTCGTCTTCACGCTCCATTTGATCGCTCAAGTCGACAATTTCACCTTTCAACAAACGGTTCGAAGCAATCGAGAGTTTTGAAATCAAGCGTGTTTGACGACGAAGGAATGGTTGGACGAATAACAAAATCAATGCGGCAAATGAGGCGATGCTCATGATCCACAAGAATTGAAGCATGTTATTGTTTTGGCGCCATTCAGCGTAGACGGTCTCTTTTTCAG
Organism: Exiguobacterium sp. CH10; assembly: GCF_018617635.1. Classification (NCBI taxonomy): domain Bacteria; kingdom Bacillati; phylum Bacillota; class Bacilli; order Caryophanales; genus Exiguobacterium; species Exiguobacterium sp. CH10. Next base: position 66,792 of record NZ_JACSKO010000002.1, on the reverse strand, counting down.
CTGACATTAATTGACGATATTCCCAAAGAGCAGACTCTACTTCATCAATTGGCCCTAAAATATCGATGCCTCGCTCCGGGTTAAATTGGACGAGCCCTTGGTCAATCAAACGTTGAGCCGTCGGTAATTCGGCAATTGTCTCGGCATCGATAAACGTTTCCGTAATCTCGCCATTTAATTGTGCCTGCGCATACTCATATGTCACCGGAATGATGACGTCATAGTAAAAGTCATGGAACTGCTGTAAATCTTCAGCAAACAACTCACCTTGGCGAGTAGTGACTTGCGTTTTAAACCAATTAATTTCTTGTTGGAACTTCGCTTCGTTCGCACTTGCCCGTTCGAGAGACGAGGTATCTCCAAACAAGAGATATCCACGTGTGTCGTACTGATCAGCCTGCCAATCATCCCAAAGTGAAGTCAAACGATTAACGCGTTCGTCCACTTGACGCAACTTCGCCTCATTCGCCTCGAGTCGATTCTCGATATAAAAATATGTCAGAACCGATCCAACCAACGCAATGGCGAGGAACGAATAGAGGACGACCATGATGTCACGTCCGAGTTTTTGTTTAAACCACCTTTTCACTTCACGATGCCTCCTATGATTTTGACAAGTTCAAGTGGGCTAAACGGTTTTGAAATGAAGTAGTCGACACCAATCTCATTCGCGCAATCACGGTCAGATTGTTGGCTTTTCGCTGTCAACATCATCACTTTCGTATCTTGCCGCCCTGGTAACTTCCGTACTTTTTCAATGACCTCAAGCCCTGTCATGCCGGGCATCATATGGTCCACAATTACCAAATCATATTCGTTTTCTTCAATCAATCGATAGGCCTCTACTCCATCTTGCGCCTCATCGATGTCATATCCTTCATCTTCTAATGTATCCATAACGAGCATGCGTAGTACTTCTTCGTCTTCCGCAAGTAAGATTTTAACCATAGTCGTTCCTCCATTTTTTATCCCATTTAATTATTTTAACGGATTTGTAATTGTTACACAAAACAAAAAGACGTACGAAACCTATCTTCGTACGTCTATTGCCTAATCACTTGAGCGCAAAACCTGTATTCTTCTCATACAACTTCTTTTTCAGCGAACTGGCTGTTGTATAAATCTTCGTAAAAACCACCGGCTTCAAGCAGCGATTCATGTGTACCTTGTTCGATGACACGACCTTGGTCCATCACTAAGATCAAGTCTGCATCTTTAATCGTTGATAAACGGTGTGCAATAACAAAACTTGTTCGCCCATTCATCAACCGCTTCATCGCCTGTTGAATCAAAATCTCGGTGCGCGTATCCACACTCGATGTCGCCTCGTCCAAAATCATAATCGGTGGATTAGCGAGAACCGCTCGCGCAATCGTCAGTAACTGTTTTTGACCTTGTGAGATATTATTCGCTTCTTCATTCAAGACGGTGTCATATCCGTCTGGCAACGTCCGGATGAACGAGTCCGCATGCGCCGTCTTCGCCGCATTGACGATTTCTGATTCGGTCGCATCGGTTTTCCCGTAAGCGATGTTGTCACGGATCGTCCCATTAAAGAGCCACGTATCCTGTAAGACCATCCCAAACGTATGACGTAAATCTTGTCTCGACATTTTACGCGAATCTTTCCCATCAATCAAAATCTCTCCACCGTTCAATTCATAGAAACGCATGAGAAGATTGATCAATGTTGTTTTCCCAGCACCGGTCGGACCGACGATGGCTACCGTTTGTCCCGTCTTCACATCGAGATTCATATCTTGAATGAGTAGATTCTCTCCATATCCGAAGTCGACGTGACGGAATGCGACATTCCCTTCAGCTCGATCCAAGCGATAAGTCGTTACTTCTTTTACTTCTTCCTCTTCGTCTAACAACTCGAATACTCGTTCCGCTGCAGCGACCGTCGACTGGACGATGTTTGCGATGTTCGCCGTTTGCGTAATCGGCTGGGTGAACTGTCGTGTATACGTGATAAACGCCTGAATATCCCCGATGGAGATGCTTCGTTGTGTGACTAAAATCCCACCGACGACACTGATCAATACGTAACTGATGTTCCCGATGAACATCGTCATCGGCATGATGATCCCTGAGATAAATTGCGCTTTGCGTCCGGCATCATAGAGTTCTTCATTCACCTCATCAAACTCACGGACAGCTGTCTCTTCACGCCCGAACGCTTTGACGACTGCGTGTCCGGTATACATTTCTTCCACATGCCCATTCAATCGGCCGAGATGACGCTGTTGATCGGAAAAGTATTGTTGTGACCGCTTTAGAATCGGGCGAATCGCAAAAATCGTGAGTGGTAAAGACACGAGAGAGATAACCGTCAATAGCGGACTGATGGACAGCATCATAATCAAAATCCCGACAATCGTGACGATCGAGGTAATGAATGACGTCACACTTTGTTGAAGCGTGCTCCCAATCAAGTCAATGTCGTTCGTCACTCGGCTCAACGTCTCTCCATTCGAACGTCCATCGTAATATTTGAGCGGAAGTCGTTCTAACTTTTTATTGACGTCTTCCCTTAAATCATAGACGGTCTTTTGCGCAACCCCTGACATTAAGTACTGTTGAACGTAGTTAAATAGACTGCTGATGACGTAAAGTCCTGCGAGTAACGACAAGATTTGTCCGATTCTCGTGAAATCGATCTCCGCGCCGGGTACACCGGTGAATTTCGCATAGGCTCCTTCAAATAGCTCCGTGATAGCAATTCCCATGATCTTTGGACCAGCAATCATAAAGACTGTACTTAAAATTGCTGCGACAAAGACCGCAATCAGTGTGTTTCGCCGTGGTTTCAAATAGGCAAGCAGACGACGGAACGTGACTTTGAACTCCTTAGGCTTCTCGCCCATCATCATCATGTTCCCACCGCCAGGACCTCCTGGACCACCATGCCCGCCATGAGTTTGTCGCGTCGCTGTTTGTTTCTCACTCATGCGATTTCCTCCTCAGACAATTGCGACTTCACGATTTCTTGATAGACCGCATTCGTCGCAAATAATTCCTCATGTGTACCGATCCCGGCCACACTTCCTTCTTCTAGTACGATGATACGATCGGCATCCATGATCGTACTCACCCGTTGTGCGACAATCAAAACGGTCGCATCCTTTGTCTCTTCTTTTAACGCCCTGCGTAGCGCGGCATCCGTCTTGAAATCGAGTGCCGAGAAACTGTCATCGAATACATACAAATCTGGTTTTCGAACGAGCGCCCGTGCGATGGAAAGACGTTGCTTTTGTCCACCCGATACGTTCGAGCCACCTTGCTCAATCACAGATTCAAATCGATCTGACATCTTCTCGATAAAGTCGCTCGCCTGCGCGATGGATGCGGCATGTTCGACTTCTTCGGTCGTCGCATCAGCTTTCCCATATCGAATGTTCTCAGCAATTGTACCTGTGAACAGCAACGCCTTTTGTGGAACGAATCCGATTTTTGAACGGAGTTCTTCTTGCGATACGGCTTGAACATCGACCCCGTTCACGCGAATCTCTCCAGACGTCACATCATAAAATCGTGGAATCAGATTGACGAGTGTCGACTTACCAGACCCCGTTCCACCAATCACCGCCGTGACTTCTCCTGGGTTTGCTGAAAAACTGACATGTGATAATGCCGGCTCTTCGGCACCCGGGTAAAAGAACGTGACATCGTCAAATACGAGAGTCCCGTGCTCAACGTCGGCCGTCTTCGTACCGTCATCCACTAGTGAAGGAGTCATCTCGAGCACTTCATTGATACGGTTCGCTGATACGGACGCTCGCGGAATCATGATGAACATGACAGAAGCCATGACGAGCGCGAACATGATTTGCATGACATATTGAATGAACGCCATCAAATCCCCGATTTGCATCGCCCCGTTATCGATTCGGATGCCTCCGAACCAGATGACGCCGACGACGGTCAAGTTCATGACGAGCATCATGGCCGGCATGAGGAACGCCATGATTTGGTTGACTTTAATCGAGACGTCCGTCAATCGTTCATTCGCCTCTGTCAAACGAACTTGCTCTTCTTTTTCACGATTGAAGGCCCGAATGACACGAATACCCGTCAAATTTTCTCGTAAGACGAGATTCAATCGATCCAATCGTTTTTGTACTTTCTTGAAGAGCGGCATCGCTTTCCAGAAAATAAGGAAGATTGAGATGACGAGAACAGGCATGGCGGCAACGATGACGAGTGACAACGTCGCATCTTTTGACGTCGCCATAATCAAACCACCGACGAACATGATCGGTGCACTGACGACCATCCGAAGCATCATGATGATGACTTGTTGGACTTGCGTGATGTCGTTCGTCGTCCGCGTGATGAGCGAGGCCGTGCCGACCCGATCAAACTCTTCAAGTGAGAAACGCTCGACATGGTTAAACACGCGTCTTCGTAAATCACGTCCAAATCCCATCGCCGCTTTCGACGAATAAAAACTTGCCACGACCGCTGCGAGTGCCCCAAGCCCGGTCACACCGAGCATGATGCCGCCCATTTGCCAAATATAGCCCGTGTCTCCTGTCACGACCCCGTTATCGATGATATCCGCCATTAATGTCGGTAAGAATAAATCTGCTAACGACTGTGCGAACACAAATAACAAGACCATGAGGACGGCCCATTTATAAGTAATCAAACGTTTTAACAACTTAATCATGACGACATCCTCCTTCACAATCTATGAACCCTTCGTTCAATCCATCTGCAATCTGTTGATGCGCTTCAATCATATGGCGATACGTCTCTTCATCTAAACGAGCGAGGATTTGATTCAACTGATGTTCGGTTCCTTCTTCTTGCTGTTCAATTTCCTCAATCAATCGCTTGCCGGATTGATCGATTGTCAATACCACTTCGCGTCGATTGTCCGGGTTGATGTCTCTACGAATGAGCCCTCTTTCCACAAGTCCATCCAATGATTGACTCAACGTGCTCTTCGGCATCCTTGTACGCTGAACCAACTCTTTTTGAGTGATCGCCCCTTGTTCATTCAACATCATCAGTCCGTGAAGCTGTGGCAAGGTAAGATCGTTTTGTTGGGCCGTCTGATGCATGAGACGAATCAACACACGCTGGACGCGCCAAAACGATTGCATCATCTCCCGCGCTCTTGTTGCGCTCATCTCGGTCATATTTGTTCACTCCTTTTATCGTTCCGTTTCGAATTGTTCTATATGGAACAATTACTTATATAAAATAAATTACTCCTCCTCCACTCACTTGTCAACGATTTAGAATGTGAAGATGCACATAACAAAAAGAGCGATGTCATGTAGCTGACATCGCTCAACGTGTAACCTTTATGAAGTTGTCACCGTGACGATTTCCTGTAAATCAAGTGAGTAAATGAGCGTCTGTTCAACGCGAATCTCCCAAATCGTCTCAATGGCCTCTCGATACAGTTGCAACTGAATCGCGTATCGCTCACGCAGCCGCTCGTGTGCGTCTTCACGAGATTCAGACAAATGGACGACGGCATCTGATTTATAATCCAACAGGACATACGATGTTCCGTCGAAATACAGACAGTCGATAATCCCTTGAATCAAGACGTCCTCATCCGTAAACTGTCCATCCGGGTTGACTCGTTCAGCTGGTACGGTATAGGTGAATGGAAGCTCTCGCCACGCCGTGCCTCGCTCAAGCGCGTCGGCGAGCGCCTGTCCGACTTCAGTCTGGAAAAATGCTTCGACGTCAGGAATGGCAAGACGCGCCGTCTCAGCCTCGACCGGACTGAGCATTCCTTGCTGCTCCCATTTGTCGATTTGCTCGACAATCGGTTGATTCGGGTCAGCCATTTGGAAAATCAAATGTAACGTGGTCCCCCGTTCGGCACCAGTCTGTTTCACTTGACGCCATTTCGGCTCCCGATAAGGTGTATCAATTGGACGAACCGGGTCTTCGAAGGCGGCTTGTTCCAGTTGCATCGCCCGTTTTAATTCCGTCACCGTCTGTTTTGCCGCTGTGCGTACAGCATCCTGAGCTGGATAGCTATAAGTTAACGCTTTGTGGACGGCACGAATCGTCTCATCCTCATTTTGAATAGGAAAATCAATTGCTTCAAATCGTTGCACATGGTGGAGTTGTGCCATCATTTCTTGAAGTGTCGCAATCTCTGCAAGATCGTCTTCTCCAATCAAACGATACGTCCACGAAGTCGATTCATAAAATGAAGCAGGTACCGTGAAACCGAACGACTCGATAAATGTCGAGGCACTCGGCAAACGTAAGAGTGCTGGCGCAATCCAGTCCAAATACGTTTTCGCCTCTCGTCTCGCCTCACTTGCTAATAATTCCCCAGATTGCCCGACCTGTAGCCATTGCTGGAGCTGCTTGGCTGAATCTCCAACCGTACCGACGAGAATGAGTTTCTCTTTTGCCCGTGTCAATGCGACATAAAGGACACGCATCTCTTCGGCTTTCATCGTTGCGTCCAAATCTCGTCGGATCATCTCTTTCACGAACGTTTCCGATTTCGTGCGTGTCACGACATCAATCGCATCGAGTGAAATCCCATATTGCTTATGGAAAATGACGCGCTGTTTCTGGTCGAGTGTATTGAACTGTTTCCCGAGCTGGGCGACAATCGTCACCGGGAACTCGAGACCTTTGGATTTATGCACAGTCATGATCCGAACGACGTTCTCCTCATCGCCGAGAGAACGCGCCTCGGATAAATCCTCCCCTGTATCCTGCAATCGGTCCATAACACGTAAGAAGCGATACAGTCCACGATAGCCGCTTCGCTCGTAAGAGAGGGCGCGGTCATAAAGCGCTTTTAAATTTTCCTGGCGCCCTTTTCCACCTGGCAATCCACCTGAGAAGTCATAAAACCCGGTGTCGTTAAATAGCTGTTGAATCAATTCGGACAAGCTATGGTTGCGTGCATACGTACGCCAGTGAGAAAGACGATCGAGAAATTCCCCACACTTCACGCCAAGCTCATCATCGTCATCCGCTTTTGCTTTCAAGGCTTCAAAGAAAGAATCTTCGGACTCGAGTCGGATTCGTGCCAATTCCCCATCATCAAATCGGAACATCGGGGAACGGAGCGCACCGGCGAGTGGGATGTCCTGAAGGGGATTGTCAATCACTTTCAAGAGAGCAAGAATCATTCGAATCTCTGTCGCTTGAAAATAGCCGCCATCTGAATCCGTATAAGCCGGAATGTTGTACTGTGTCAAAATGTCCATCAACTGTTCAACTCGTCCTTTTTTCGAACGGACGAGAATCACGATGTCCCGGTACTCACAGTTTCTTAGTTGGCCCGTCACTTCATCCGTCACTTTGAACGGTTCTTCCCCAGATACTAATTCTAGGATTCGAGTTGCGATCGCTCGTCCTTCCACTTCCTGTTTCGATAATTCACGACTTGTCCCGTCGACGATCATGAATTCAGGATTCGCTGGAATCGGTTCATATTCACGACCCGGCACGAGTTGAGCGGCCTCATCATAAGCGATTTCTCCGACCTCTTCGTCCATGAGCTGGACGAACAAGTCATTGATTCCATGAAGCACCTCTGCCCGACTGCGGAAGTTTTGAGAGAGATCAATTCGTTTTCCCGTGTCCGCCTGTTTGAAGCGCGTCGCCTTATCGATGAAGAGACCCGGCTCCGCATGACGGAACCGATAAATCGACTGCTTGATGTCTCCAACCATGAACAGGTTCCCAATCTCTTCCCGTTCATTTGCGACCAGGTTGATAATCGTCTCTTGAATTTCGTTCGTATCTTGATATTCATCGACGAGTACCTCGACGAAACGTTCCTTGTATAGAGCGGCGACATCAGACGGTCCATCCTCCTGCCGTAAGATGGCGAGCGCATAATGTTCCAAGTCGCTAAAGTCGACGAAGGCTCGGTCACGTTTCGCTTGCTCATACGCTGTTCCGAACGCACGGACCGTTCGAACGAGCGTCTTGACGAGAGGTTGTTGCATCGAGACGCTCTCTAATAGATCCGCCCCACTGACACGTGCCCGTTCAGCAGCTGCCGTCAACTTCTTCTTCGCTTGATCGTACGCCGGTTTGAGCACCTCATGATAAATTTGATGCTCCTCTTTTTTAGGGACGGCTTTCATCGTCCCAAACCTCATCGCACGTGCGGCCGTTTCGAGTTCACTCCAGACAACCTCTTCCCCTTCTAACTGTTCAAACGGGAAAATCGCCTGACGAATGTTTTCCGACTGCGGCTCATAGCCCGCAACCCGAAGTTCCGCCTCGAGCTTCCGCAGGTCACGCACCGCTTTCTCAATGTCCTGCCACAGCATGTGACCGAACTCGATGAGGATGGCTTCTTGATCCGGGTCATCTCCGAACGAATACATCGAAATGAGTTTGTCCAAATAGGCGTCAGGGTCTGGGAGTGTACGAGCATAATGATAAAGACCAAGAATGAGGTCTTCGATTTCGCTATCGCCACGGTCTGACGTATAGGCATCGACGAGGGCGAAGAAATCCGTATCTTGCTTTCCGTACTCCTCTTCAAGCACCTCTTCTAACACATCATCTTGTAACAACACGAGGTCACGTTCTTCCGCAATCTTGAATGCCGGGTCTAAGTCTAACAAATAGTAATTCTCACGAATCACTTCTAAGCAAAACGAGTGGATGGTTGTAATGAGAGCCCGGTTCAACATTTGTCGTTGTTTTCGAACGTACTCATTCGTCGGGTCGTCGCGCAACGCCTCTTCGAGCGCCTTTGCGATGCGTCGCTTCATTTCTGCAGCTGCCGCGTTTGTAAACGTGACGACGAGCATACGGTCTGCCGTCAACGCATCCGCTTCGTCCAGCAATCGGCTAGACAACCGTTCAACGAGAACTGCTGTCTTTCCTGAACCGGCCGCAGCCGAGACAAGTACGTGACTTCCCCTCGCTTCAATTGCGGCGAATTGATCATTCGTCCATTTCACGGTCATCCCCTCCTAACTCCTGAAATACATCTTCTTTCTCTAACTTTTTCAATTTGCGTGGTTCATTCGCGAGCGCCTCGTCAAAATGGCAGACACTCTGGTACGGACACGTCTGACACGGGCGGCGCTCTTTATATTCGTAAGGTTCTACGTTAATCTTTCCTTCATACATCTCTTCGGCACTCGATTTGACGACGTCAAACGCATGGTCCATCAATTGTTCGAGTTGAGGTGGTGTGACAATCTTCTTCAGTGTATTCGAATCAGGTGTGCCATCTTTTTTATATTTAACCGGGATGACAATCGATTTTTTCGAAGATCCTTTCGCAGAGCGGTCCATCATCTCCAAAATTTCCGGATCGTCGACCAATAACCCCTGCATCTGATACGACTCCAATACTTTCTGTCGCGTCTCTTCCTCAGATCCAGCAGGTGGGACGAGTGGGCGATGAACGTGGAAATACAGTGCCGCAGCCGGCGCCACGTTCTCTTTCGTCCATACCTCTGCCTGTTCAATCAGTACTTTCAAGTAGATGAGCATCTGCATGGCAAGACCATAGTAAATTTCCGCGAAGTCGACTTCACGCTTGCTCGACTTGTAATCGACGATACGAACATACAGCTGATCGTGGACCATCGCCGTGTCGACACGGTCGATTCGGCCGATGAGCTCACACGTTGCCCCATTTGATAACGTGAACGAGACAGGTGGGAACTGCCCACTCCCGAATGCGAGTTCAAACGATTTCGGGTCAAATCCGTCCCGTTTCGACTGTTCAATCAATACTTCTGCCGTCTTGCTGACGACGTCCGTCAATTTTTTCTTTAAATAGGCGTAACGATTTGAACTCATCAGAATGGCGTGTTGGATTTCAGGCGTCACGAGTTCTACTGCCTGTTCCGCTAAGTTCACACATTCATCAGGTGCCACATCCCGCCATTCTTTTCCGTCCATCTTCACCGTTTGTGACATATGTTCAATCGTTCGGTGATACAAGTTTCCGATATCCGGTGCCTCGAGTCGATACAATCGGCGTTCCTTCAGACGCAAGCCATAACTCGCAAAATGTTTGAACGGACATGCTTGGAACGTCTCGAGTCGCGAGACACTCGCCCGAATCGAGGGTGTATAAAGAGATTTGGCCACATCGTCGTCTAGTGATTTCGGGATATTTTGATAGAACAGGGCGCTCGTCAACAACTGCAAACGTTCACGACCGTCCGGATGTTTTAACAGTTCGTTATAAACGGCGAACCACATATCTTGAATCGGATAATGACGACTCAATCGTTGAAGTTCAAGAGCCGTGACCGCTGCCGTCTGGTTCACGTTCGTCAAAAAGGCGAATTGGTCACGTGGTCGGTGCTCTCCTGCCTCGGCAAAATGTGTTTTGATGATGTTTTTATGGAGACGCGCTTTCAAATCAGCGATGAAACGTGCCGGTTGAACCGCTTTACCGGTTCTGTCGACGAGGGCGTAACTAATATAGAGACGCTCACTCGGTGCCGTCACTGCTTTATATAAGTAATACGTTTCATCATCGAATAAGTGCTCGGTCGCTTTCCCGGCACGCAGTCCGTTCTCATGCATAAAGTCCAAGTCGTGATCGGTCAACAATTTGGACTGTGTCGTGACGAGAGGGATTTGATCTTCATTTGCCCCGAGCAAGAACACCACTTTTTTATCAATCAATCGACCACGGACATAGTCCGTCACCGTCAACTGATCGAGTGAAGGTGGAATGAGCGCATAACGTAGACTGTCTAGCCCAGTGTCCATCATCTGAAGAAACAGTTCCGTCGACAGCGTTTCTTCCGGAGCTGCCGCTTCCAATTGTTCGAGTAGATGTAAGACCGCGTCCCATACTTGGGTATGTTCACGCGCTTCGAGCAACTGCGCTTCTTCAATCGCCTCGTCACGCCAATGGGTCAAACAGTCGGATACACCAATCCGCTCCAAAAAGGCATACATGGCATGCGTATAGGCTTGCATCGTCTTCGCCTGCTTCAAATCCGCTAACAACGGATCGAACGTTTCGATGACGCGTTCCCGGTATCGATTCAACTCCACTTCAACGTCTAGCTCTTCACTCGTCAGTCGCGCTTCTTCCCCTGTACGACGACGCAATTGCCATGCATCGTGCCAATGATAGTGTTTGATCCCGCGCTCAATGACGAACGCTTCGAGACGGTCAACTGACGTGCGTCGATGTGTCGGGTCGAGGACGACGAGTTCCGTCTTCAATGCCCGGAAGACCGCCTCCTCCCGATAGCTACGCAAGGCGATGTCGATGGTTGCTTTCAACAATTCGACGAGCGGATGGTCAAGCATCGGTTGCCGTTCATCTAGGAAGTAAGGGAGCCCCATCTTTTGTAACGCCTGCGATGCCAAATCGCCATACTCTTCGAGTGAACGCGAAATGAGCGCGATATCTCGGTAACGATATCCTTCTTCACGGGTGAGTCGGATGACTTCTCGAACGGCCGCTTCCACCTCGACAGTCCGGTCGACGGCAGCATGTAAATCGACGCGGTTCTCTGCCCCTGTATACGGCTCTGCCGTCATCTGGTCAAACGTCGCCTCTAAATAGCGAAGGCTTGGATGCGTATAGCGATAGATGGTGTCATACGGTTTGTCGACCGATGGAAGTTGCCGTTCCGACAAGAGTTCCTTGAAGCGCATGAGCGTCCGTTGCGTCGGTCCAAACAATGGGTCAGGACGATACATCGATGAAGGGTCGAGCGTCAGCAACACATCGACGTCGACTTTTTCCGCAAGACCGACAAGGACGGCTAATTCCTGCTCCGAGAACTCATTAAACCCGTCCACGTAAACACGGACTCCCGTCAAATCCGTCTCGGGCAACAGTTGCAACAGGACGTTGAAGTAATCTTCCGCATGTAGCGACTTCCCTTCTGTCATCTTTAAAAATCCTTCATAGATGATGGAGAGGTCCTGTAACTTCAAGGCACGGTGTTGCGCTTGTTCACTCAACCGCAACAGATGTTCGGGTTCGACAAGTCCTCGCTTCAACATCGAAATCAATTGGTTCAACTCTTCATAAAATCCGAACTGGTTCATCGTTCGACGGAACAGGGTCAATCGTTCCTCGCTCATCTCGACGACTCTCCGCAACAACAGATGTGTCCCCGTCTGATCTAAAAATTGGTCGGTCGCCACTCCCGCATCCCGCATCATCAAAAATGCAAGACGGCGCATCGATAGTACTTGGATTCTTGTCGAGCCGCGCAGGCCGTCCACTGTCGCCATCTTCTTCTCCATTTCAAACGACATTTGGTCCGGCACGATCATATAAATCGTTGGTCCGCTCGGATTTTGTTTCAGTTCTTGAATGACCTGTTCGATCATCCGTTCACTTTTCCCCGTTCCCGATCGACCGACGTGAAAGGTTACTGTCATTTTAGCGAACACTCCTTCCCTTTTTTCTTTCATTATGAACCATCCGCTCTTATTTGTAGAGGGAAACCTCCTCTTTACCCTAGTCAAAAAAGTCACAGCTTGCATCATTCCCATTTTTAGTCGAAATCGATTAGACTGAACGTATGAGGGGGAATGAATGTGAGTGCCTATGAACAATTTGGAGGCGAAAGCGGCGTTCAACAACTCGTTGACGCGTTTTATGACCTCGTCTATGCCGACCCGATTCTACTTCCACTGTTTCCGGAAGACAAAGAGCGGGTGAAGCAACATCAATTCGAATTTTTGACCCAATTGCTTGGTGGTCCGAAGTTGTATTCGGAACGTCGCGGTGGTGGGAATTTAGCGATGATTCATCATGAACATCCGATTTCTGAGACCCATGCCGGGCATTGGCTCGGATGTATGGAGCAAGCGCTCAAGACAGTCGATGCGCCAGAATCGATCAAACGTCAGCTCTTCCAGCGACTGATCATGTCCTCTTCGAATGTCGTCCGGGTTTGCTCGCATCATTTTGAGTAGTCACAACTATAAAAAGTGGGTATGATAGGAAAGTAAGTAAAGGAGGTCGTTTCACATGACAGAAGAAGAAAAAAAAGAAGTCGTCTCATCTGAAGAAGAGGGGACAGAAGAAAAAGAAGAAACGGTAGTCCTCGCCGACGCGCTTGATGAAGCTAACGAAGCTGCTGAAGCAGAAGAAGATGAGGACGATGATGAGGATCAACCGGAAGAGAAGAACATGGATCACATCAAAGGCGTCTTCAACTACGATCATGAAAATGGTCGTGAGTACCGTGTCGTCTTTTACAACGATCGCAAAAACTTAGTGTTCCGTGAACTTGGAAACGGCAAAGTCGAATTTGTCGGACGCTTCACGGACGATGCATACGACGAAGAAAATGAGGCAGAAATGCGTGAACTCGGGCAACGTGAACTCGAGCGCATCCTCGCTGAACGCTTCAAATAAAAAAATCGCCGAATTTTTCGGCGATTTTTTTATTAGTTCTTCTTATTTCGTTTCTTTTTACGGAGTGCGTATGCGACACCAGCAATCCCACCGACAACGGCAAGTCCGGCAACAACCGGAACGAGAACACGTTTCGTTGGAATCATCTCTTTCACACGCTCATACGGTGTTGGTGTCGAAAACTCTAACTGTACAGCTGTATCACCGTGTCCATGCGCCCGTGCCTTACGTGACGCATCCGTGACGACGACACGTCCAGTCGTCCAGCGGCGGTTCCCATATTCGTCCACATATGGACGACGTACACGCTTCACGTCGCGTACCATCTTCCCACGCGCACGGTCCGGTCGAACGACACGCTCACTCGACCAAGAACGGCTCCCCGTCACGCTGTATGCGGGTCGTACTTTACGGCGATTAAGCCAAGTATATGAATCGTTCATTTTCAATTCCCTCCCATACTGTTCAAAACCTCTCTTCTAATTATACCCATACAACATCACCCAAAACATGTGACAAATGGTTCAAAAAAAGATGTGACACCATACGGCATCACATCTTCAAGCTGAATCATTCTGTAAACGGTTTGTCCTTGTGACGGCGTTTCGCCAAAATCAGGTAGTACGCCGGAACAAGCACGAGAGTCAACACAGTCGAGAATAGAATACCCGATACGATGCCGATCGCAAGTGGTTTGAAGAGCGGGTCTTCTCCAAGTGCAACCGGTAGGAGGGCAACGACTGCGGTAAGTGCTGTTAAGAGAATCGGACGAATCCGAGCACGTCCGGCTTCGTACACGGCGGTCGTGACCGGTAAACCTTCACGAATTCGTTGTTCGATAAACTCGAACAGGACGACTGCGTTCCGGACGACGATTCCCGCAAGCGACACCATCCCCATCGATGCCATGAAACTGAACGGCGTCTGTGTCACGAACAACCCGACGACCGCTCCAGCAATCGCGAGATAGATTGTGAACAACACGAGAAGTGGTAGTGACAATGAGTTAAACTGGAACGCGATGATCAAGTAAATCAAGAACAAGACGACGACGAACAATGTCGCAAGCTCTAAGAAGAACTCGTTCTGCGTATCGCTCGCTCCGGACTGGTCGAACGTGATTCCTTCATCCTCTAACCCAGCCTTCGCATCATCCAACACTTGCTCGACATCTTGCTTGAACGCATCTTCATCCGTGCCTTCACTCGCATAAATTTGGAGTGTGACCGAACGTTCCCCGTTCTCGCGAGGAATTTGTTGAATTTGCTCAGTCGTCGTTTCTGTCACGAACGTGCTAAGTGGTGCAACAGGTGGACCGGCTTCCGTTTCGACCGGGATTAAAATATCATCAAGAGCAAGTGCCTCACGGTTTGCTTCCGCATCGATGACAATCTTCACGTCACGCTGTTCCACACCGTCATCGAACGTGCCGATTGGAATCCCGTCTGTGACGAGTCGGATTTGATCACTGATAGCTTTCGCTGTGACACCCGCTTGGGCCATCTCCTCACGATTTAGCTCGTATGTGAGCGTTTGGAACGGCTCTTTGATGTTATCGAGAACGATGGCACCATCGATTTCTTCCAAGTCGGCCTTCACTTGGTCACGTGCAGCGACGAGCTGATCAATCGTTTCGCTACGCATCGTGAATTCGACAGGAGCCGATGCCGGTGGTCCTTGTTGTTGCGTATCTAAGAAGATTTCTGCATCAGGATATGCTTCACGCAATTCATTCGTGTATTTATCAATCAACTCGATGGCATCGATTGATTCATTATCGACACGAACGACGACTTGCCCTGTGTTTTCACCGGACTGATCGAGTCCACCCGTGAATAGACCAGGAAGTCCACCACCTGCAAAGATTGATGTTTCAACGACCCCGTCCTCTTCTTGGAACCTTGCTTCGATTTCTTCAAGACGTGCTTCTGTCTCTTCTAAATCCGTCTGTACTGGCAACGTTACACTTGTCACGACTTCCGGACGGTTCGCCGCCGGGAAGAACTCAAACGGCGTGAGAAGAATCAAGCCATATAACGCTGTCGTGATGACGAAACCGACAATCCCGAACGTCCAAGGACGTTTCGCGACACTCGGTAACAGACGGTCGGCATAGAAGTTACTGAGACGATTGAGCGGTCCGCCGAGCCAACCCGGCTCACGCTTCGATACTTTCACTTCTTTTCGGTTCAAGCGATACTGTGCGATCGGCACGAGCGTCAAACTGATGACCATCGAGGCCAAAACAGAGAGCGCGAGCACCGTCGGCAAGGCACGGATGAAGTTTCCGTTCGCGCCAGACAGTAAAGTGAGCGGAAGAAAGGCGAAGACGACCGCGAGTGTCGACGTGACAATCGAGCCCCATACTTCTTTCGTTCCACGAACTGCTCCGAGCATCGCGGAATCACCACTACGGTACCGTCGTAAAATGTTGTCGTTGACGACGATCGCGTCATCGACCAAAATCCCCAAAGCGATGATTGCTCCGATAATCGAGATCTGGTTCAAGTCGACCCCGGTGAACTGTAATGGGATCAACGCGATCAAGAATGACAGCGGGATCGCCAAACTGACGATGATTGACCCAGAGAACGTGAGACCAATCGTTGTCACGGCGATGACGGCGATGATCGCGATAATGAATTCACGCGTCAGCGACGAGAAGATTGCATCGACAGCCTTCGCCTGTTCATAATACGGAACAAGCTCAAAACCGTCCAAATCTCCAAGACCGTCTTCCACTACCTCGTTGACACGGTCTTGCATCGTCGGGATATCCAAACCTGACTCAATCGGTACAGTGATGGAAACGGCTGGTTTTCCGTCTAGTGAAACGAGGTCCGTCTCACTTTTCGCTGTCTCTTCAACCGTTCCGACATCTTCTAACAAGACAGGCTCTCCGTTAAATGAACCGACAATTACTTGCTCCATGTCATTCACATTCGTCAAGTTGTCGATTGCCAGTTGATAAATGCCTTCATCGGTCGATTGGCGACCGAGCGGTGTCGTTTTATACTCTTCGTTGATTGCTGTCAACACGTCAGGGAAGGCGAGCTGCCGTGCACTGAGTTCTTCAGAGTCGAGTGAGACGACATACTCTTGCTCCGGTAGACCCTTGACGGTGACTCCTGTCACACCATCTGTTCGTAGAAGGTTCGATTCTAAATCCTCGATGTCTGCACGAACATCCTCGAATGATTCACGATCATCCGCAGTCAACAAGTAAGAGGCGACCGGTAATTGACCGAGCGAATCATTGACTGTCGGTGCGAGTGCATTTTCTGGCAGCTTTGGTGTTGCGTCAGACAAAGCTTGGCGTACGTTCGCCTGAAACTCTGCCTGATCAGTCCCATCTGCATACTCGACCGTAATGTTTGAGAACTCTGAAGCCGAAATCGACGTCACGTTCTCCACTCCTTCTAGACTACGTAGTTCTTCTTCTAACACGCCGGTCACACTACGTTCAACTGTTTCGGCCGTCGCACCAGGATATGGTGTTTGAACAAGTACGATGTTGATTCCCGTTTCAGGAATCTCACGTTTAGGAAGCTGGAAGAACGTCAGCACACCTACGACGATTGCGACGAGAAGAAACACGATGACCAGTTTCCCTCGTTCAATCATTTTCTCAAAAAACATAAAAACCCCTCACTTTCGGAAGATGTGCAAATACACATATGATATCTCTTCTTCATCATAGAGGGGTTTCGTATTGAATTCAATCCTTAAGCGTGTTGCAATGTGCTGCCATGGAAACGTTTTTGAAAAGCGTATGATAATTCGATTGACCGTTGTTTTTGCCTTGCCACCGTATGGTCGGATACGTGAACCTTGACTGATTCACCTGTCAAAAACTGAATGAGTGTCTGATTTCCGTCTTTTTTGATGGCTGTCACGTGCTGAAAATTGATCCACGCACAGTCTGGACTCTCCTTTGCAATCGTCGGAAAGAAGACCGCGTCAGCGTGCCAATCCATCACGACAGGTGTCTTCCGATGTGGACCCAGGACGTGACGCGCTGCTTCGATTCTGCCTTGAATGCTCGATCCATAGTACAAACATGCATGTTCTAATAGGTCGATGGGTGACCCTTTCACTCGCATCACGCCTTCCGGTTGATACACGAGCGTCTCCGCTTCGCCAAACTCGTTAAATACAGGAATTAAAGCTCTCGTTTCATTGGTCAATCTACTCATCTTTTCATCCCCCATAACGTATGTAATGACTTACATGTCATTCATACCAGGATTCTGCACGCCCCGCAAATCGACTTTTTGACATTTCCCATAAAAAAACCAGCCGTTTCTTGGCTGGTTTTCAAAATCAAGCGTTAGATTTTAAAGCATGGTTCGGTTTGAGTCGCGGAAAATAAAATCTCACCGCAGTTCCGTCTCCTGTATTTCGAAGGGAGACTTCCCCTGTGTGAAGTGTCACAATCCGTTGGACGATAAATAACCCGAGTCCGAACTTCCCTTGTTTGCCACGAGAGAACTGATGGAATAAATCAAGGCTCTCGTCAACGGGTGGTCCATCATTAAAGATGATGATTTCCACGCCAGACTCGTCTCGGTTCAAGTCAATTCGGATGCATGTCTCCGCATAACGAAGCGCATTGTCGAGGACGTTCTCGAATGCGACCCGGATTTGTTCCCCGTCCCCGAGCATCTCGCCACCTTCACCGTTAATTTCCCAATCAAGCTGCCCTCTCAGTTTAAAGCGCGCGACAAGGAGTTCCATCAATTTATCCAAATTGATCGGTTCAAGTTTCATCTCTTGTCCTTTGAAATATTCGAGCTTCGTCACGTACAGCAAGTCGACAACTTTCTTTTCGAGTCGAGATGCCTCTTCGTCAATGACTTCAGAAGACCCTTTCAAGTCTCCTGTCGGATAGATCCCGTCACCGATCGACTGGGCATATCCACGGATGACCATAATTGGCGTTTTCAAATCATGTGAAATGTTTTGGAGTAATGCTTGTTGAGCGAGATCCTGTTCCTTCAATTCTTTGCGCATGGCATCGATTGAGTGGGCCAATTGTCCAAGTTCGTCTTGACGATCTAGTGGAAGAGCCGTCTCCCATTGGCGATTCGAGATTTTCTCGACCGCGCGTTCCATCTCGACAATCGGTTTCGTCAACTGGCGAGACATGAGCAGTGCCGGGATGAGTGACAAGAGGCTGATGACACCGATCAGAATTGAAATGCGCCAATATAACGTCGATACTAATTCACGACGGTATGCATCCCAAGCATATGAAGCTTGATAGACGATCGTTCCATCATATTCATTTTGACGAATAATGTAATAGACGTCTTCCCCATCAATCGTCGTCTGATATCGCTCGACTTGCCCACTTTGATTCAACGCTTCTTGATACATGCGATTCGTCAATTCGAGCGGTGCCGATCCGTAAATGATTCGTCCGTTCGGAAGAAAAATCAGTTGGTTGACCGAACGTGACTCTTGTTGACGTCGGTCATACTCAATCGGATTTTGTGGATAGTTCTCTAATTCGTTCGTGTTGCCCAAATAGTAGTCTACATCTCGTAACGTCTCATATACTTGTTCATCGATGAACTGGGTGATGGAAGAGCGTATGGTGATCAAAATCATGAGCGCGAGGGTCACGATGATGAGCAAGATGAGTACCCATATCTTCCACATGAGACGCTTTGGCTTGAGGGCGTTCATCATGGTCTGACGAGACGGTAGCCGATACCGTAAAGCGTTTCAAGCTCGAGTCGGTGCAATTTCTTGCGAACGCGGCGCACCAAATCATCGACGACTCGGTCCGAACCGAAATAATCGTTCCCCCAAACTCCTTCAAGTATCTGTTCACGCGATAAAGCCGAACCCGGATGTTCGAGGAAGAGAAGGAGTAAGTCGAATTCTTTCGAAGTCAAATCAATCTCTTCGTCCCCATGTTTGATGAGTCGTTTGTCCGGATAGATCGTATACTCCCCGTACTCGATATGTTCATTCGACTTCGACCCATAGACACGGTCAATCAACTTCTTAACGCGTATGACAAGTTCTCTCGGAAGGAACGGTTTGGCGATGTAGTCATCTGATCCCATCTCAAGACCGATGATTTTGTCGATGTCCTCATCTCGGGCTGAAATGAAGATGGTCGGTGTATTGGCATTGACGGCCTTGATTTGTTTCAGCAATTGAAAACCATCCAAGTCCGGCAGCATGATGTCAAGCACCCATAAGTCTGGCTGATCCGGGATCGCTTCTTGCGCGGATGTCCCGTCCGCGAATGAGCGAACGTTGTATCCTTCCTGTTCTAGATACGTGACGAGCATTTTATTCAAGTTTGCTTCATCGTCGACTAAGTAGATTGTATACATTCAAGTCACCTCAACACGTTTTTTCTCATCATATCAAACAATTGTCGTGAAATGATGGGAAAGGTTTAGAGTCAAAAAAAAGAAGGCAACGAAATCGCACCTTCTTCAACGTACTGAATTTGTTCGTAGCTGTTGCGCCAAAAACGCTGTTCCCCCACTAATCAACGCCAACACTCCACTGATCATGATGATTTCCATGATGTCCGCCTCCTGTTGATACCGATTCTCATTATCAACTTAAATATAGCACACATCCTATTTGTTGAATACAACAAAAAAAGTCCCGATTTTACTCGGGACCCTTCGTCATTATGCCTTTACGTCGTATCCTTGCTCTTCGACTGCTTCGACCATCGCCTCGCGTGAGACAGAATCTTCGTGAATCACGTCGACCCGATGCTCTTGGAGTGATACGGTTGCTGATTCGACACCGTTCAATTCATTCAACGCTCCCTCAACGGCAGCTTTGCAGTGATTACATGTCATGCCTTCTACTGTCAATGTTGTTTCTTTCATGATGATGATCCTCCTTGTGTTTTTAATCGTAATGCGTTCAAGACGACAGACACCGAACTGAACGCCATCGCCGCACCGGCAATCCATGGGGCAAGTAACCCCGCTGCAGCGACCGGTATGCCAAGACTGTTATAAGCGAGCGCCCAGAACAAGTTTTGACGAATGTTTTTCATCGTCAAACGGCTCATATTCATCGCCCGGCTCACACCTTCAATGTCATGCCCTACAATTGTAACATCTGCCGCCTCGAGTGCGACATCTGTACCGCTCCCAAAAGCAATCCCGACGTCTGCGACCGCAAGGGCAGGAGCATCGTTCATACCGTCCCCCACCATGGCGACACGGCCTGATTGCTTCAAGCGTTCGATTTGGTCTGCCTTCTCGACCGGAAGGACTTCGGCAATGACATGATGGTGTGGAAGGCCAAGTTCGTCGGCAATCGCATAAGCGACTTCTTTTCGGTCACCCGTCAAGACATATACGTCACGTGTTTGGCTAAGTGCCTGCACGACATCGCGGCTTTTCGGTTTCAATTGATCCTGTAGTCCGAACGCCGCGACAATCCCTCTCTCATCTGCGACATAGACCGGGGTCATCGCTCGCATCGACCAATCTGGCAAGTTGTATCCGAGCTCTTCCATCATTCGAACAGACCCGATGATGAGTTCTTTCCCGTCAACGACCGCTTTGATGCCACGACCCGCCAACTCTTCGACTTTCGTCACGACACCATCGCCATGTTCTCGACCGATCGCCGCCGCCAAAGGATGTGTCGATTGGCGTTCTGCCATGACGGCACGGCGGAGCGCCGCTTCATCTCCGAACGTTTCTACCACTTCCGGTGTTCCGTTCGTCAATGTTCCTGTTTTGTCAAAAACGACGATGTTTGCTTCATTAAGTGACTCGAGTTGCCCGCCACCTTTGAACAACACACCTTGTTCTGCCGCTCGTCCGGTTCCGACCATGATCGATGTCGGCGTTGCCAATCCGAGGGCACACGGACAGGCAATGACAAGTACTGCGATCGATGCACGAATGGCCGTATCGATATCATTCAAGAGAAACGCCCAGACAGCGAACGTGACGGCACTGATGGCTACGACAATCGGCACGAACACACCAGAGATACGGTCGGCCTGCCGTTGAATCGGCGCCTTATCTGTTTGTGCCTGCTCGACGACACGTACGATTTGAGCGAGCATTGTCTCTTTCCCGACTCGTTCTGCCCGCATAAGGATTCGGTGGGACTGGTTGATCGTACCGCCGACGACTTCAGCATCGACCGTTTTCTCGGCAGGAATCGATTCACCGGTCAACATCGATTCATCGATGACCGTCTCCCCTTCGATGATGCGTCCGTCCACTGGAATCTTTTCTCCCGGACGAACAACGAGAACATCTCCTGCCTTGACGAGTTCAACGGCAACAGACCGTTCTTCTCCGTCGACAAAAAGGATCGCCTCTTTCGCCTGAAGCGATAAGAGTGATTTCAACGCATCGGTCGTCTTCTCTTTCGCTCGTCCCTCTAACCATTTCCCGAGCAATACGAGCGTGATGAGGACGGCACTCGTTTCGAAGTAAAGATGTGGATTCATCGGGTGCACAATCATTTCAAAAATGGAATAAAAGTATGCGGCCGACGTTCCCGTTGCGACAAGCACATCCATGTTCGCCGAGCCGCTCTTCAAGCTCTTATAGGCCCCTTGATAAAACTGTGCCCCAATCCAAAACTGGACGGGTGTGGCAAGAGCGAGTTGCCACCATGGGTTCATCAGCCATGGTGCATGAAATCCGAGTCCTGGTATATGCGTCAACATGACGAGGAGTAAAGGTGCCGACAACAAAGCAGAGATGATGACTTTCCGCTGTAATGGACGTAAGTCATGCGGTGGCGCCATCTCCACTTTTGGTTCAGCTCCATATCCGATTTTTTCGATTCGGGCGATCAGTTCTTCTTCTGTAATGCCTTCATCGACACGAATGGTTGCCGTCTCGAGCGGCAGGTTAACCGTCGCTTCGACACCGTCCATTTTGTTCAACACTTTTTCAATTCGTGCCGAACAAGCCGCACAGGTCATTCCTTGTATGGATAACTCAACGGTTTTCATGAAATCCCTCCTTATTTTTTGATGCGGCTGACAATCGTCATCAATTCATCAATGTAAGGTTCCATGTTTTCCGTCTCACTTGCGTGAACCAAACACTTGCGCATATGGCGTTCTAACAGTTGCATCTCGACTTGCTTCAGCGCGGCCTGGATTGCTGACGTCTGTGTCAAAATATCGACACAATAGCGGTCATTCTCGACCATCTTTTGAATTCCCCGGACTTGTCCTTCGATTCGTTTTAGACGCTTTCCGAGTGCCTCCCGCTCAGCATCATCACGCGGAACGAGTGGTTGTTCATGCAAAAATTCATCCATGTTGATCACCTCACCACCAATATACCCCTACCCCGTAATAGTGTCAAATGAAAGGATAAAAAAAGGAACGACATGAAGTCGCTCCTTTCTACTCAACTATTTTGGAATGCCTCGCTCTTCAAGACGGTTCGTAAAATCTTACCTGTCGTATTTCGCGGAAGCTCTTCGATGATTTCAATATAAGTCGGTTGCTTATATTTCGCCAACTTCGTTTGCGTGTACGCACGAATATCCTCTTTTGTCACATCTTCATGTTTCGTGACAACGAACGCTTTCACCGCTTCGCCTTGCTCCGCATCCGGCACACCGATCACCGCCGCTTCCACAATATCAGGATGTTGATATAGAACTTCTTCTACCTCACGAGGGTATACATTATAGCCTCCGACGATGACCATATCCTTTTTCCGGTCGACGATATAGAAATAACCGTCCTCGTCACGTCGAGCCAAATCCCCTGTATAGAGCCAGCCGTCGCGAAGCGTCATCATCGTCTCTTCCGGTAACTTGTAATACCCTTTCATGACGTTCGGTCCACGTACAATCAACTCTCCGACTTCACCGACGCCGACTTCTTCCCCAAGCTCGTCGACGACTTTGTTTTCGACATGAACGATGGAAGGTCCGATCGATCCCGCTTTTCGCTCGCCGTGAAGCGGGTTGAAGCAAGTGACCGGTGACGCCTCAGACAGACCATACCCTTCGAGAATCTTACATTCAAACATCTGCTCAAATGACTCGAGCAATTGGACCGGTAAACTTGCCCCTCCTGAGACGAACACGCGGACATGTTTCAACGCGGACGTATAGGCCGGTACTTTCATCGCCGTCTGCAGCAAGAAGTTGTACATCGTCGGTACTCCTGCAAAGAACGTCACGCGATGCTTTGGCACCAAGTCGAATACATCTTGTGGTGAGAACTTTGGTAAGATGACAATCGTCGCCCCACGAAGGAGTGGTGCATTCACAATGACGGTCAAACAGAAGACGTGGAACATCGGCAATGCCGCTAACGCTTTATCCTCTGGTGTAATGTCCAAATACTCCCCGATTGAATGCGCATTCGAGAACAGGTTCTGGTGCGTCAATAATGCGCCCTTCGGCTTCCCGGTCGTCCCACTCGTATAGAGAATGACGGCAACCTCTTCTTCATCGACTTCAATGAACGTTCCTTCTGTCGCAGCGAACGCTTCCGCAAACGGGATAAACTCAATTTCGCCTTCACGCTTCAATGCCGGTACGTCCGCATATGGGACAGAGATGACAAGTTTCAACTGAGGTAACTTCGAGAGTGCAGCTTCTGCCTGCGCGACGAGCGGTGACAAGCCAACAATTCCTTTGACGTCTCCATCAAGTAGAATGTAGGCCATTTCATCAGGCGTGTATGTAGGGTTGATCGGAATGACGACCCCTCCACGTGACAACACGGCGAAGTACGCGATCAAGAACGCTGGGCTGTTGCCGAGAACGAGGGCGACGTGATCGCCTTGTCCAATCCCTTTTTGTTCAAACGTCGATGCCATCGCCTTGACTTGCCCATAAAACTGTCCGTAACTCACTGTGTCTTCCCCAAACACATACGCCGCTTTTTGCGGGTGAGCGGCCACCACTTCTTGTAGTGACTTGACTAAGTTTGCCATGGTAATCCCCCTTTAAATGAATGATGATTCACTTTTGAGCCATAAAAAAGAGCACGTTGTCCGCGCTCTTTTCAATTACTTCTATTGTACATGAAATGTTTCAATAAGAAAACGCTTCCAAAAAGTTCGTCTGTACATGATATAATCCGGTACGACTTTTGACATGAACGAGTGCTTGGAGTGCCTCATCATCCATGAGTAAATCATCAATCAATTTATGATACGCCTGCTTTTTCGGTTCCGTTGTAGCTGTAATCAATAAGATGGCTTTCGCGTTAATCGTTTCACCAGTGATCGTCTTCATCTCGCATGGATTCAACAGATGAAGGAGTGAGATGCCGTCTCGTTTTGAAATATAGAGCGGTACGTCGATGACAGCTACCGGCTCGGCCACGTCACTCACTCCGGACGGAATAATCGCTTCTTGATCTAGGATTACTCGTGTAAATGAAGAATCGACAACCTCTTTACGTTCCAACTCTAGCCCTACCGCCATGACAGCCCGTTCAAACGTCGCTTGTTCCGTTACCCACATCCGACTTGGATCCATCCATTCACTGAGCCTTCGATACATGGTTACTCCTCCTATTTTGATCAGCCTCTACGAAAGCGTTTGCATAAATTATGATACGCCTTATTTTTTTTAGGTGCAATCTGTAGCATCAACGTTCACGAAACTGCCAAACATCTATAATCCTTTGCTATACTTTGGAGTAAAGTATTTTAGTCAGATGTATAGATTTTTGTATTGAGGGGGGAGAACATTGCTCGAAAAACTTATTCATATCTTTGATTTGGACATCCAACATTCCGCTCCTGTTGAAAATTCATTTAGTTCAACTGTTTATCGATGTGTGCAAACTAGTGGTGAGACTGTCTATATCAAAATCCCATTCTCGAGAGTGAAATTGTTTCGTGAACTTGAAGCTTACCGACTTTTAAAAGCTCACATTCCAATCCCGACATTGCTAGACTTTTGGACCGGTGATGAACATTCAATCGGTGCCCTGCTCTTGAAAGAATCAACCGGTGTACAACTTTCCGTAGATTCATCGGCCACAATCGCTTTTCAGGTGGGACAAGTGCACGCTAAGATGCATTCCATTCCACAACCAGCTAATCAAAAGACCACATATATCGAAAATGTTTTTCAAGAGTGGCCACAATTTCTAGATCGTCAATTTTATAGTTTTGCGATAGATGCAAAGCCTTTGTTGGAGGAATCATTATATAACAAAGCCATTCATACTTTTGAAAAAATGAAACTGCAGCTCCCAGAATCTGATGGACCTAGTTTTATACATATGGATTTTAGACCAGGTAATATCCTTGTCACATCATCTGAAGTCTCAAGTTTGATTGACTTTGAAACCGTTCGTTTTGGTTCAACAGAAGTCGATTTCACTAAGATTTATCGGGACTATCTGAGTCATGACTTACAGTTATATGAAGCCTATCAAGAAGGTTACACAAGTATTCGACCATTGATCGATCTCGAACGTGTTCTTCCGTTTTATCGATTTACTGATGCTTTTAACAGTATTGGGTGGTGTAATCGTAGAGGACTTGAACAAAATATAGATTTTTATGAGAGAAACCTAGACATCCTTAAAGCAGAAATAAGTTAACCTTTCTTTGAATCACATCAAAAAGGTGTTTCGGAAATGCATCCCGAAACACCTTTTTACTTTTAACTAATCAAATCAACCAATTCCTCGAGCTCAACATTTCCGAAGTAGTGCTTCAGATCGAGTTGTAACAATTGCTCGCGGATAGCCGCACGTTCGAAACGAGTCCCGACGAGCGCCTGCTCGACATCTTGGATGTCACCGACACCGAAGAAATCACCGTAAATCTTCGCTTCAGTGATCGTTCCTTTGTTGACGTTCAAGCGGACATCGATTGTCCCGATTGGGAAACGACGTTTCGACTCGACATCAAACTTCGGCGATTTCCCGAAGTTCCAGTTCCAGTTCGCATAACGTTCTTTCGAGATATCATGGACAATTTCCCAATCCTCGTCACGAAGCACGTAACGCTCTGGCTGCTCTCCATCGTAAATCGAATGGAGCAACGCCTCGACGAAATGTTCCATTTCCATCTCACGCTCTAAAAATTCAGTGATGTTCGCCACACGGCTACGGACCGACTTGATTCCTTTTGAACGCATTTTCTCTTCCGAAACGTTGAGCGAGTTGACGACTTCTTCAATGTTCGAATTGAACATGAGCGTCCCGTGGCTGAACATGCGTCCGCGCGTCGTGAATTGTGCGTTCCCGCTGATTTTACGTTCACCGACCTGAATATCGTTACGGCCTGTTAGCTCCGCCTCGACACCGAGGTTACGTAAGGCATCCACGATCGGTTGCGTGAACTTCTTATAGTTATTGAACGAGTTGCCATCGTCTTTTGTGATGAAGCTGAAGTTCAAGTTTCCTTCATCGTGATAGACGGCACCGCCACCAGAGAGGCGACGTACGACATCGATGCCGTTCTCTTCAATGTACTTCAAGTTGACCTCTTCAGACGTGTTTTGGTTTTTCCCGATGATGATCGATGGACCGTTAATATAGAACAAGAAGTAGTCTTCATGGTCTACGTTCAAGTGTTTTAAGATATACTCTTCGACCGCCAAGTTAAGCTTTGGGTCGCGGATATCTGGATTAAAAATAAATTTCACAGTCTATTTCCTCCTAGTCGGATGTTCGTTACTCGTATTATACGAGACGAGACGATGACTCGACAAATCTTTTACTTCCACTCACCTGTCATCACTCGTTTCAAGGCATTCGCCACCCCATACTCGTCGTGACGCTCTGTGACGTGGTCGCTGATAGCAATCAAGTCCTCATGGCTGTTCCCCATCGCAATCCCTTTTCCGGCCACTTTGAACATCGGTACGTCATTCAAGTTATCACCGATGACGACGACTTCTGATAAATCGATACCGTAATGTTCAGCGAGCTTCGTCACACCGTTTCCTTTATCTGCGCCGTGTGCCATCACTTCAATGTTGTCATTACCTGAAGATGTGACGTACACACCTTCGACTTGTGCTTCGATTTCTTTCCAAAGCGCCGTCATTTTCTCGAGATGGCTTGAAAACGCGATGAACTTATAGACACGTCCTGCTTCCTCACGAATGAAGCTCTCGATGTCGTCGACAATCTTGACGTCTTCATTGACATAATAGCGATTCTTAAAGAATTCATACATCTCGAGCGAGCGGTCGTCACCATTCGCTTTCAGGTTTTTCATCGATGCTTCAATCAAGTCGCCACGGCTCGCCACGAGTCCAGCTTCCGTGTACATCTCGTAAAAGACGTCCGCATACTTATGGTCTTGATGAAGGACTTCAATGACCTGAAGTGCCTCTTCGATCGTCAAGTCGATCTCATGAAGGACTTCTCCTGATGTGTCGAGCACGCGTCCCCCATTCGACGATACGATTGGGCAAGAAAGGCCAACCTCATCTAGGATTTGTTTCGCATTCACATAGTTGCGCCCCGTCGCAATTGCGAATCGAATGCCTGCTGCCTCTGCTTCACGAACGATTTCTGCCGTCTCGTTCGCAATCTTGGTGTGGTTGTGCAAAATCGTACCGTCCATGTCTGATACAAAAAGTTTATACGTTGCCATCTTCCATCACTCCTTTTTCTCTTTCGCTTCTAACTATAACAAAAAGAGAGGGATTCGGAACAATCCGAACCCTCCCTTCATCAAATCTCAATTTTTTTCACGCAATGCCTTCACTTGTTCCCGCACACTCTTCACACAGTCCGGCATCCCGATTCCGTCATAGGCGATTCCAGCCAGAATAACTCCAGGATATACCCGGCTCATCTCGGCACGAAGCGCTTTGACGCGATCCGCATGAAAGACGGCATACGGTGGCAGCCCGTCACGAAGTCGACTGACGACTGCCTGAATCGGATCACGGTGAATTTTCATGAGACCACGAAGATCACGTAACGCTGTCTCGATGATTTCTTCATCGGACGCTTCCACGATATCATCTGCCCCCGGGCGACCTAAAAAGACGCGAAGGACGTGATACCCTTCCGGCACGGCATGTGGCCATTTCTGGTCGATGAACGTACACGCCGTTATCGTCACGTCTGCTTCCTGACTCGTCACAAATCCTGTTCCGATGAATGGGAGCTCGATATCTTCTTCCTTAAAGACAAGCGAGCAAGTCGCTGTCGCATGTGGTTTCATATCCGCCAAAAAGTCACTGTCGACTTTCGGGAGGAACTGACGAATGAGACGTGGTGGGACCGTCAATACGAGATGATCCGTATCGATATCTCCACGACCCGTAAATAACCGATAACCGTCCTCGCGCTCGGACACTTGTTCGACGGTACAGTTCAATACGACCTCCGTCCGTTCTAATCGTTCAGCCAGTCGATCCGTAAGTGATTTGAGTCCTCGCTTCAAGGAGGCGAACTGACCGACCTTCTTCGCCCCGACTTCCGCGACCCGTTGTTCGGGACGTAGATGACGCATCCCTTCATACAAGTTCCCGTATTTCTTTTCTCCCTCGATGAACTGCGGGAAAGTCGACATCGCACTCATTTGATCGATGTCCCCGGCATAGATGCCAGAGAGCAACGGTTCGATCAAGCGGTCGACGATTGGGTCCCCGACACGTTCACGAAGGTAAAGACCAAGTGAGACGTCCGAGTCTGGAACTTCTACATCAGGTGGTGTCAGTAACATCTTCTTCAAAGCTTCGTGTTCTTCTTCCGAGAGCAACGTCGTCTCACGAAACGCGTTGACATCTAGCGGAATTCCCATCACTGTCTGCTTCGGAATCGGATGGAGTCCGTCATGATGGAGAACGTAAGCCTGTCCGACGCCGTTTCGAACGAGTTCATCACCTAAACCGACGTCTTCAATCAATTCTGTCATAGCTGTCTTTCGAAAAACGTACGAATCCGGTCCACGTTCAACCGCAAACTCGCCCGTCTCATACGTGTCAATCTTCCCACCGAGACGGTCTGTCGCCTCGAGCAATGTGATTGAAACGTCTTCCGGCAAATAACGCTCCGCATAAAAAGCGGCGGTGAGACCTGTGATCCCACCACCGACAATCGTAAATTTACGCATGATGCACAATCACGCTTTCCATTCGATCCGCGATGGCTTCGATGAAGCTTCGCTCTGCATTTGGCATAGCTGGACGTGCGTAATGGACACCGAGGCGGTCACAGACGACTTTACATTCGACATCGTTGTCGAACAATACTTCGAGGTGATCTGCGACAAAGCCGACCGGCGTGTAGACGAACGCTTCGTAGCCATGCTTTTCATAAAGTTCAGCCGTTAAATCTTGCACATCCGGTCCAATCCATGGATCCGGTGTATTTCCTTCTGACTGCCAACCGACTTCCACGTTCGGTACACCTGTCGCCTGAGCAATCTTATCTGCTGTCTCCTTCAATTGATCTGGATACGGGTCGCCCCCAGCCAAGATCTTTTCAGGAAGACTATGTGCCGATACGATGAGGCATGCTTTTTCAGCCGGTACAGGCAAGTTCGCGAACGTCTCTTTGATCGCCTCTGCCCACCAGTTGATAAACTTAGGTTCGTCATACCATGAGTCGACTGAACGGATGTCGATGCCATACTTCGCTGCTTCTTCATGAGCACGACCGTTATATGACTTGACGCTATATGAAGAGTAATGAGGTGCCAAGACGACCGATACCGCTTCTTTAATGCCGTCGTTCGCCATTTGCGCGACCGCATCTTCTACGAACGGTTCGATATGCTTCAATCCGATATACAGTTTGAACTCGATTTCACCTACATGGCGCTCATTCAAGATGTCACGAAGCGTCTCCGCTTGATCGATCGTGATTTTTGCGAGTGGAGATACGCCGCCAATCGCTTCATAGCGTTCCGTTAAATCTTGGAGCGCTTCCGGCGATGGTTTACGTCCGTACCGAATGTGCGTGTAGTAGCGTTCGATATCTTCCGGCTTGTACGGTGTCCCGTACGCCATGACAAGTAGTCCGACTGTTTTCATGATTCATTGCCTCCCATTTTTTCGCGTGAGTAATCGTGAATGAATGCCGTCAATTTGACGAGTACGGCTGGATCGACTTCCGGGAACACCCCATGCCCCAAGTTGAAGACGTATCCTGGCTGCTTCATTCCTTCATCCAAAATCTCTTTTACCTTCTCTTCGATGACCGGCCACGGTGCCAGTAAGAATGACGGGTCTAAGTTTCCTTGGACAGCCTTTGTGATCCCGCGGTCGCGCGCTTCTTGTACCGATAGACGCCAATCGAGCCCGACCACATCAAGCGGAAGGTCGTGCCATTCTTCGATTTGATGGCTCGCTCCGACTCCATGCATGATGAGCGGGATGTCGAGTGAACGTAATTCTTTGAAAATTCGTTCCGTCGTCGGCTTGATGTAACGCGCGTAGTCTTTACGGCTGAGCGTCCCGACCCACGAATCAAACAATTGGAACGCTTGAATGCCAGCATCCGCTTGCGCTTTCGCATACGTGATGACCATATCACCGAGTTTTTCCATCAATGCATTCCAGACATCCGGTTCTGCATACATGAGCGCTTTCGTGCGATGGTAGTTCCGTGATGGACCACCTTCGATCATGTAGCTCGCCAATGTGAACGGCGCCCCTGAAAAGCCGATGAGCGGTACTTCTAATCGTTCCCGAAGTAAACGGATTGTGTCGAAGACGTATGAGATATCATCTGGGTTTAACGGCTTTAAGCGTTCCACATCTTCCATCGTTCGATATGGGTTGTCGATGACCGGTCCGATTCCGCTCTTAATCTCGACATCCACTCCCATCGACGGAAGTGGCGTCATGATGTCTTTATATAGAATGGCCGCGTCGACTCCGAGTTGTTTCACCGGAAGTTCCGTGACATATGCACAAAGTTCAGGATCATGCGTGATCTCGAATAGTGACCTCGTCTTTTTAATCTCTCGATATTCCGGTTGATAGCGTCCGGCTTGGCGCATATACCAAACAGGTACATAGTCTGTCGCCTCTCCTTTAAACGCTTTTAAAATAGTATCGTTCATACGTCGCGTCATTCCCCTCTAAATTTCTCCTACACTCTTTATTCTCGTGTTTGTGAACTCAAAAACATTATACAGAAATTAATTAGAATTATGCTAATGTGAAGCATTTTCATTGTGTTTTCTTTGTGTCATTTTTTTGTCGGAAATGTTCGGAAAGCCGAATTCAACTGACCACGAATCAAATCGTCACGCTGCTTCGCCGACAATCGACGCTCGCGCTCTTTAATATCTTGAATTCGCCACCCATCTTCTAGCTTGGTCGCGACTTCGACCAAACGCTCCACGTCATGGAAAGAATATTTACGTGAACCGCCTTTCGTACGTTCAGGAAAGACGAGACCTTTTTCTTCATAATAGCGGACCTGACGCTCAGAAAGTCCCGTTAATTCAGTCACGACGCCCATCCCGATTACTTTCTTCGATTTATAGTCCATCCGTCCTCGCCCTCCTTAATAAAAGAACTATGTCAGATAATCTGACAAAATGCAATCCAACATCAAATTTTCGTTTTACACTGAAGTCAACTTTTGGAAAGCACCTAAGAAAAAGGAGGGCATGAACATGGAAGACATTCTCTATTATATGGACACGCTGTATGTACTCATCGCTGCATTGCTCGTATTGACAATGCAATTAGGTTTCGGACTACTCGAGACAGGGACGCTTCGGGCGAAGAACGCCGGGCACGTCGCGGTCAAACAAATTATCAGCCTCTCTGTGGCGGCACTCGCTTTTTGGGCGGTCGGATTCGGCCTCTCATTCGGTGACGGAACAACTTGGTTTGGGACAGAAGGTTTCTTCTTAAGCGGATCGTTCTCAAGCCTCGATTGGGCGAACGTATCAATCGACATCAAATTCTTATTCCAGTTATCATTCGTTGCTGTATCCCTCGCCATCGCTTGGGGTGGATTTGCGGAACGGGCTAAGCTTTCTGCCTACGTTCTCTTCGGTATCTTCTTCGTTGCCATCCTCTACCCAATCGTTGCACGCTCAGTATGGGCTGGCGGAATGCTCGGATCGATGGGGATGCAAGACTTCGCAGGTTCGGCGGTCGTTCACCTTCAAGGTGGGATGGCGGCTCTTATGGCGACCATCATCTTGAAACCACGTCGCAAAACGGAATCACTCGCTGGTCATAACCACGTCTTGACGGTCGTTGGTGGTCTCGTACTCTGGCTTTGCTGGTTCGGATTCAACGCTGGTTCAACGATGTCGGTCGCTGACGGATTCTTCGGTTACGTGGCGTTGACAACAATGCTCGCAACAGCAGCTGGTGCACTCGGTGCCCTTGCCATCGTCATGATTCACCGTAAAACGGCAGACATCCCGACGATTGTCAACGGTGTTCTCGGAGCACTCGTTGCCATCACAGCAGCTTGTGCGTTCGTAGAGCCATGGGCAGCAGTCGTCATCGGTGCCCTCGCATCGATCGCAACATACGGAACGAGCATCTTGATGGCAAAATATGTGGATGATCCACTCTGCGCCTTCTCTGTACACGGCGTGGCTGGTATTATCGGGACACTCGCACTCGGCTTCTTCGCTTCTCCTCGACTCGTCGAAATTACAGGTATCGGTTCTGCAGGTCTCTTCTACGGCGGCGGATTGACACAGCTCGGCGTTCAGACACTCGGCGTATTGATCGCCATGGTCATCGCTGGTGGCGGAAGCTATGCGTTCTTGAAACTCCTTGACGTCACAATCGGTCTTCGCGTTACAGAAGAACAAGAAGATGTCGGTCTCGATATCGCAGAGCATGGTGTCTCAGCATATGGTGAAGTCGAAGAAACAACAGAGAAACCAGGACGCCTTCCGAAGATTCTCGGTTCGAGCGTATCGGTCATGTCTCCTAAAAAATAATTCGAACTAAGGAGGGGTTAGTCACCAAAATATGGTGACTAACCCTTTTTCGCTTTACACCAATTCAAATAACGGTAAAATGAAGTCGTGAAATTTTTACGCATCATGACATTTACTGGAGGTATGACTTATAAACGCTCTTGATTTCGCACTATTCTTACTCGTTTTTATTTCCGTTATGATCTTCTTTTTTGTAAAGTTCATCAATCGACCGAAAAGAAGATGAACGACTATTAACATGTCAAAAAATCATCTATCGCTTAATACAAAATGAAAGACGAACGAGATGTTGTTTGAACCGTCTCGTTCGTCTATTTTTTTGTATATCTATTCGTCACTATTTACGTCAACCGTCTCAAGTAATAACGAATGACCACGATGGATAAAACCAATCCGACCGCCGCGTCCCATGTCGCGCCAAACCCAATCGAGGCGAGTACGAGCACGAGGGATTGTATGATGAGTAACCGCATCGCCCACCACGAATAGCCTTCGATCCGTTCTTTACGGGTAATCGGTAACCAGGACACGATGGAAATCGCCTCTAATCGTTTAAACAATGGAACGAGCTGTAACGCCGTCAATCCAACGAATAGTGGTGTGACAAATCCGACATACCAACCGCCTGACATCCACATGACGATGAGCGCCACCACTGTCAACCGAAGGATGAGGTCGAGCGAGTCGTTTGAACGAATAATTCGAAGTCCGTACACGTAACGGGACGCATCGACGCGTTGGAGCACTCGTTTTTCGAGAATCTTTGTCAGTAGTCGTCTTTCCCGCACTTCTTCTTTTAAGGTCGGCAAGTCGACAAACCAGCTGATCACCCGTTCAAACTGAGCCCGACTCTTCTCTTCAAGCGCCAACCAGTGTAAGAGTGGGATTCGCTCGTTTCGTTTCACATGTAAGAAAACGAACGGCATGAACGCCGGCACCCATGCCCACTCTGTCCAATCCATTAGTAGACAAGCGCCGCTCACGAGCGCGAACGGAACGATGATCCATTCGCGTACCCCTTCCACTTTTGCCAATCGACCTGCAGCCGACAGTAACATCATCGTGACAACGAACGATAATACCTCAATTCCCGTATAGCTCTCCGTCCGCACGAGAAGCGGCAATAAAATGAGTAAGACGAGAAGTGCTCGGATTGTCGCAAATCCGATATTGAACAAGCGCACACCAATCATATAGGAACGAATCATTCCTAATTCAGGGAGTAGGAACACTTGATCCGCCTCTTGGATAAACGTTCTCGGACGATGACCGAGCGGGATGAGAATGAGCACCGCCGCGGCAATCCATGCCCCCGGGAACGTCCCATCAATACGTTCTAAAAAGTTGTTGTAGACGAATGCCCCGTAAATCAAAGTGAAGTAGAGCGTGAACAAGAGTCCGCCGTTTGCGACGTAGCGACTATATTTGACGACCTCTTCCATCCAATTGCCGAGTCTTGATTTAAATCGATTCATGACGACCGTTCCTCCGACGCAATCGCCTCTACATAAATGTCATCGAGTGTCGCATCAGGTGACAATTGATACTTGTCTCGCAACTGTGCGGCCGTCCCGTTCGCAATGACGATACCTTGATGGAGGAAGACGAAACGGTCGCAATGCCGCTCCGCTGTCTCAAGAATATGGGTCGACATCAAAATCGCACAGTCTTGTTTGTATTCATCAAACAGTTGGAGCAGCTGACGAATCGCTAACGGGTCGAGACCGACGAACGGCTCATCGACGATGAGGAGCGGCGTCTTCGTCACAAGGGCGCATAAGATCATCGCCTTTTGTCGCATCCCTTTTGAAAAGACGGACGGGAACCAAGTAAGTTGTTTTTCCATTCGCATTTCTTTTGCTAAACGCTTCGTTCGTTCGGTCAATTCTTCAGGACTTACGTCATATGCTTTCCCCATCAACTCGATGTGTTCTTGTAAGGTTAACGTCTCGTATAAAATCGGTGTCTCCGGTATGTAACTTACTTTCTTACGATATCTTTTTTCTGAAGACTCTACTGTTTCTCCATCAATTTCGATTTTTCCGGATAGTGGTGACAAGAGACCCAAAATGTGTTTGATCGTCGTCGATTTTCCAGCTCCATTTAGCCCTATCAACCCAACGAGCTCTCCTTTTTTCACTTCAAATGAAACGTCGTGCAAAACTTGCTTTCCGATATATCCGCCGTTCAATCGATCGACGTGCAGCATGAAAACCACACCTTTCATTTTCAACTTTTTTTCGTGGTATATGTTTTAAATGTTGTCACATGGGAATAATCTGAACTGTAAGGCATTTTAAAATAAAACATCAATACTCCCATTGTTCCACAAAATCGTTGAAAAGAACAATGGGCAAACAGAGGAAGGAGAAATGAATGATGGGGTTTATTCTTTATTTGATTATCGGAGGTATCATCGGTTGGTTAGCAGGATTAATTCTAGGTAAAGACGTACCAGGTGGAATCATCGGTAACATCATCGCAGGGATCATCGGTGCTTGGTTGGGTGGACTCATCTTCGGTGATTTCGGACCAATCGTAGCGGATATCGCGATTATCCCAGCTCTTATCGGTGCGATTATCCTTATTTTAATCGTATCGTTCGTCATGAAATCAATGCGTAAGAAATAATTATTTATGTACAGGAGGGGCTTCCGTAATGGAATGTCCCTCTTTTTTTCATTGAATCAATAAATACATCGCGTCATTTTTTTCAATAAACTGCTTCTCCGTTTCAAGACCAAAGAACGTGAAGAATGATTCGAAGAAGGATTGACCGTAATCCCAATCTGTTCCGAGTTGGTGTTCTGTCTTTTCTTTCGGTTCGCCGAGTAACGCAATCAAGTCGTCTGGTCGTTTATCAAGATCGATTAAAACTGACTGCACGTCTCCCTTTTCAAACACGACAGTCAATCGCTCATAATCCCATTCATCGTCACGTTTCCCATCCGGCTCTCCTAACGTTTCTTGAACCTTTCCTTCCGATTGTCCAATCAACGAATCAATCGTTTCTAACGGATGACCCGTTTGCGCTTCTACTTCGATCTCAATCAACTCTGCCCGCTTCAAATCGAACTGTCCCGCAATCGCTTCACTCGATTCCGGCATCAATGCATACTCGAGCGATTCAGGAGATGTTAATTGAATCGTCTCTGTTTCGGACACCGTCTCACCATTCGCCACGGCGACCGCCTTCACATCATAACTTCCTGGCATCTTCTCGAACGTGAATCGTCCGTTCGCTTCATCAATCCGACCGACGCGCTGCCCATCGACCCAAATATTCGTCAACGGTACGTCTGAAGTGACATCGATTCGTTGTGGCAATAACTCAATCCGATAATCTGAAAAGCCAAAGCGCCCTTCACCTGTATCAATCAATCGAAACAGCCCTTCCGCTTCCATGCCTTTCGTCCGATTCGCACGATCTTGTGCGACTTCGGCGATGGCATCGCCACGAATGGATTTTTCATCGTTCAGCCAGCCCATAAACCGCAGTGCCTCAGCACGCGTTAACGTTTCGCCTTGATATTCTACCTTTTCCTCAAAGAAAGCACGGTCTTCCTCTAATAAGGCCTCTTTAAATGCGACGTGAATCTTATCTTGCTCCGCCGCTGGTTTGTATCCATATATATAGAAGACAATGGCTCCGACTAAAATAGTGAAAATAGATAATAGAAGAATCATTTTGGGATGACGTTCTTTCTTTCTACTTCTTGTATACGACATCTTTTCGCCTCCTTTCTTCAGTGCTTACTTCAAGTATAAAAGGAATCAATCTCCCTTCCAATCGTTCTTGCGCCTGAATTTCCGTGGTATGATGAAACAGAAATGACTTTTTAGAATGGAGGAATGAAGATGCATACCGATCCAACCTGTATCTTTTGCAAAATCGCTCAACAAGAAATCCCGTCGTATCGGGTATATGAAGATGAGGCGGTCGTCGCTTTCCTCGACCTCTCGCAAGTGACAAAAGGTCACACGCTCGTCATTCCGAAGCACCATGCGAAAAACGTTTACGAGCTACCTGAAGATGTCGCAGCGGACGTCTTCAAACGCGTTCCGACCATCGCCAAGGCCATACAACGCGAAACAGGGGCAATCGGCATGAATGTCTTGTCGAATGCCGAGGAAGTTGCTGGACAAACGGTCTATCACTTCCACATTCATTTAATTCCACGCTTCGGACACGAAGACGGATTCGGTGCAAAATGGATCACACAAAATGACGCGTTCACGTCTGACGAACTCACAACCCTCGCATCGAATATCCAAGCACACGTATAAGACAAACTAGGACCCGTCAATCGATGACGGGTCCCTTTTTATGATTGATTGATTGAATCAAGGTGACGTTTCCGTTCTTCTTCTAATTGTGCTCGCTCGACCTGAAGTTTGATCGCCACTTCATATAACTGTTGACGCGTTTTGACAGATGTCGCTTGTTCAAATTCTTTTCTTAATTCGGTTAGACGGGTATCTATTTCAAGCACTCGTTTTTCTCGTATCGATTCTTCGCGTGCCTGCTCTGTTTGTTTCGACGCTTCATACCCCGCCTCTAGTGTGTTCATAATGGAGTCGGCCCAAGTGTCATCTCCCAGTCGTTTTGCAGCGAGATATAGGTCAAGCATGTCATCTACCCAACGCTTCGCTTTCTCCACTGAGGATCACCTTCCTTTACCTGTATTTTAAAATAAAATGATTTTTCGGTCAAAATTGAATGTTCTGAAAAATTTTATTTGCGATATAGGTTTTTAATCACTCTTTTTTGGTAAAATAATATGAAAAGAATGTAATTCGGATTATCCGAGCTTGAGGAGGGGAATGTTTTGTCGAGTCGCCAACGTCGAGATTGGATTGCTTTCGGCTTTGTTTTAGCATTTTTAGGAGTTGCCACGTTTAAAAAACTGGCGAGAGGTACCGCAAATGATGCTGCTGCTCAACAACATCGAGCATCCACAATCACTACGCTAAAAGAACAATTTGGGAATGTGGCGAAACATGCATCGCAAGTTGCCGCCGCAGGGAAACTGCAAGGAAAAGAATTGACTGATCAAGTGAAAGCCGAAGTCGAACGCTATCAACAAGACATTCAGCCTTCAGTCGAGCGAATTCAAGGGAACCTTCAGGAACTCTCGAACGTACAGTCTGCTATGACTGACAACACTGCCAATCAAACACAATGAGTGTTTGAGGTCATCGTCCGTCGATTACTTTTGATTTTTTATCCGGAAAGGATGGATCGAAATGGAACACGAAAAAGAATTCACTGGCCCTGAGGCCATGCTCTATAGCCACAAAATCATTCAATTGAGTAAGGCTTTGTGGAAAACCGTCGAAAAAGATTGGCAAAACTGGATTAAACCATTCGATTTAAATATCAATGAGCACCATATCTTATGGATTGCCCACGCGTTAGGCGGCGCATCGATCTCTGAAATTGCAAAATATGGCGTCATGCACGTCTCGACCGCTTTCAACTTCTCGAAGAAGTTAGAAGATCGTGGATTACTTACGTTTTCGAAAAAAGAGACGGACAAGCGAAACACGTATGTCCAATTGACACCTGAAGGAGAATCGTTGTTGCTTGAAACGATTCACGCGTTTGATCCAGAAGGAAACGGCGTATTCCGCGCTTCACTTCCGCTCCAAGAACTTTATGGCAAGTTCCCTGACTTAACAGACATGACGGCCATTGTGCGTCGTTTATATGGGGACAACTTCATGGATATCTTTGCAGAAACATCAAAAATGATCACAGAAGAGGCAGGCAGACGTCCTGATGAGGATGAACTCAGTCAAGAAGCCTAACCTGCCGATAGAGTGGCTCTGTGACGTCTAACTCGATTCCTTGACGGACGCATGCCCCAAGAATCGTTTTCACGTCGAGCCTTGAATCTAACATACCCACAAAGTGGACGAGCAACGGCTCTATGGACGTAAACCCATAGCGCATTTGCTCGTTTTGTCGTGCCCGAATATCATCAAGCAATTGATAAAACGCCTCTACGTCCTGCTTTGTCAAGTTCGCTCGAATCACTTCATATTCAAACGGACGGTCCGTCCAATCGACAATCTCGAGTAAGATCTTCATCTGATATGATAAATGCTCGACCTTCTCTTCTAGTGACACTACCCTCACCCCATCATTTCACATTCTATTACATCATTATACGACAGGATTGTGTGCTATGATACTGTACAGACAAGAGAACAGCTGTCATGATTAGGAAAATGTGATATAGTCGGACTTAGAAACTTTAAAGAATTATTAGGGGTGGAATACATGTCAAACGGAATGACAAACGAACCAAAAAAGCAAGATAAAAAATTCTCAACCGGTGCTCTCGTCGGTGCATCTGCACTCGCACTCATCATCGGTGCTGGCGGTACGTATGCTGCGACAAACGCAGGTGGCGAATCAGACGATTCAGCAGTCGTCACATATAAAGGCGGCGAAATCACACGCGGTGAAATCGCAGACATGAGTTACGACCGCATGGTCCCACAACTCGCATTCCAAGAGACGATGAATGCACTTCTTGAAAAAGAATATGGTGACCAAGTCGAGCAAGAAAAAGTAGATGAAGAGTTCAGCAAAACAGAAGAACAATTCAACTCAAAAGAAGAATTCGAACAAGCGATTCAACAAGCCGGCATGAGCGGTACAGAAGAGTTCAAAGAAGCGCTTCGCGGACAAATGCTTGTCGATGCAGCTAAATCTGAACTTGTCGACGTGACGGATGAAGAAGTCGAAGCACAGTTCGCCAAAGAAAACGTGGAAGTGGAAGCTAGCCACATCCTCGTCGAATCAGAAGAAGAAGCACAAGACATCATCAAACAGTTGAATGACGGTGCAGACTTCGCTGAGCTCGCGAAAGAAAAATCAACAGATACAGGTTCTGGTGAACAAGGTGGAGAGCTCGGTTTCTTCTCTACCGGCACGATGGTACCTGAATTCGAAGAATATGCATTCAAAGAAGACGTGGTTGGAAAAGTCTCTGAGCCAATCCAATCGCAATTCGGTTTCCACGTCATTAAAGTGACAGACCGTAAAGAGAAAGACTTGAAACTCGAAGACGAGAAAGATCGCATTCGTGAAGAGTTGGCAACAGAAAAATCAGCTTCTGTCGATGCAAACAAAATTTACGCGGAGTTGATTGAAAAATACAACGTTGACGTAAAAGATGCAAAAGCAGAGCAACAATTTGACGCTGTCAAAGAAGCAATCAAAAACGCAGACGAGCCTTCTGAAGAGTCGACTGAACAATAAGACAAAAATGGCACTCCGTAATGGAGCGCCATTTTTTTATGGACATATTATAACTTTGGACGATAGAAGGCACGGTTATCGAGTGCCATGACACGCTCCGTAAACGTACCCGGCTCGACACCTTCATACGCTTTCTCGAACATGTTCATCCGCGCGTCGATGTTGTCGATGAAGAATAACATCTCCGCTTCAGGGAGTTGTGGCGTATTCGCCGATCCCCACTCCGGTTTCCCATGATGACTTAAGACGAGATGTTGCAACAACGTTGTCACTTCTCGGTCCGTCCCGAGCTCACGTGAGACGACTTCTAGTTCAGATGCCATGAGTGAGAGATGGCCGAGCAACTTGCCTTCAAGCGTATACTCTGGGGTGATTGCATCCGATAACTCGATGACTTTCGCCAAGTCATGCAAGATCACACCGGCAATCAACAGGTCTCGGTTCAACGATGGATACAGGTCACACATCGTGTCCGCAAGCTTCAGCATCGACATGACGTGGAATGCGAGTCCGGAATAGACCGCGTGATGATGTCGCACAGCAGCTGGATACGTGAAGTATGCCTCTTCGTGACGATTGACGATTTCTTCAACGAGACGACGAATCTCATCGTGTTGCAAGGACGTGATGAACCCACGGATTGTCGTTTCAAGTTCCGACTTCGGAATCGGCGCCGATCGAACGTACGGGGCAATATCGACTTCTTGCTCGATGATTGAAATTTGCTTCAACTTCAATTGCGTCCGTCCACGATAGTCCATCACTTCACCCGCCGCATGGACAATTTTTTTCGTCGCATACTTTTCGGTATCCGAACTATCCCATAATTTCGTTTCGATTTCGCCACTCTCGTCGCAAAGGATTAATGTTAAATAAGGCTTTCCGTTCCCGGCAAGTCCCTTATACGATTGTTTGATCATGACATATTGGTCTAGCGTGTCGCCCACTTTGAGCTGACCGATTTTTGTCGTCAATGAAAGCACCTCTCTCTTATTCAGTACCTTCATCTTATCGAAACTTTGCCATAGATGCCAACATTCCTGACAATTTGGGAATACTACTACTATAGCGAATTGGAGGAATAGACGATGGAATGGGATTGGTACACGCGCCCCGAGGATTATGTGGAAGTAGATTCTAAATATGCACTGGCCTATACGTATTGGCTCGAGCAGTTGACGACCGCAAGCGTCACAAAAATCGTGGTCGAGGATGGTTATATGTACGGGTCACTCACACTCGACTACGAGCAGTTAGAACGTGAGCCGCAGAAAATCGGGCACTATTTTATCGGTCCTGATTTTTTATGGACAATTGGATTTGACGATTTGCATCACGAATCGGTCCTTGCGAAAGACTGCAACTCACCGATTGAAGCGTTCTATGAATTGCTTGCCGAACGGATGAACAATTACTTTCACGGAATCGATGAATTCGAAGAACGACTTCTCGTGGCCCAGCGAGAAATGGCAGGACAAGTTCCTGCCACGTTCATGAATGAAATCTTTGGTCTTCGGAGTGAAATCGAACGTTGGTCCGATACGGTCACTCCTTATAAAGAACTCGTCATGGCAGGACGTGAGGCCTTTCTCGATATCGACCTACAAACGTTGAGACCTTACCAACTCGCGGATTATCGAGTCAGTCGACTATTGACGCTCATCAATCATTATCAAGGTGACGTCATCGCGATGACAGACCTCGCCTCGACACTTTCTAACTTTCGGGGAAATGAAATTATGAAGGCTCTCACCGTCTTCACGGCACTCACGACCCCTGTCGTGGCGTTCGGCGCGGTATGGGGAATGAACTTTAAAGCGATGCCTGAACTAGACTGGCCGCTCGGTTACGCCTTCGCCTGGTTGATGATTCTATTCTTCACACTCCTTATTCAAGTGTGGTTGAAACGAAAGAATTGGATTGGCTCGTTGTTACAATTCCCGAATCAAACCACTTCATCAAAGAATAAGACGAAACAAAATTCTAAAAAAACGAACAAAAGTTCGTTATAATAAAGAAAAGAGATTTTCACAGGAAAGGTGATGTTATGGAACGACTCATCATTCATGTGGACATGGATGCCTTTTATGCCTCCGTCGAACAACGGGATCGTCCAAATTTACGCGGAAAACCTGTCATCGTTGGTGGACCACCTCACAGTCGTGGAGTCGTTGCCACTTGTTCATATGAAGCGAGGAAGTACGGCGTACACAGCGCGATGTCATCACGTCGCGCTTTTGCCTTGTGTCCACACGCCACGTTTGTCAAACCACGATTCCAAGCCTATCGACAAGTTAGCGCGCAGGTCATGGACATCTTTAAATCGGTCACTCCTCTCGTCGAACCATTATCCCTTGATGAAGCCTATTTGGACGTGACCGAAAATACGCTGTTAAGTACATCGGGTCCGTTTATCGCCCGTTATATTCTAGGAGAGATTAAACGCCGTACCGGTCTTACGGCATCCGCTGGCGTCGCGCCTTCAAAGTTTGTCGCAAAAATCGCGTCCGGTTTTGAGAAGCCGAACGGCCTTACCGTCGTCTCACCTGAGAAAGTCGCTGATTTTCTCTCTCCCCTCTCTATCGAAGCAATGCACGGTGTCGGGAAAGTGACCGCCCAAACGCTTTACAGAAGTGGCTATCATACAATCGGTGACCTTCAACAAGCTCGTCCCGAACAACTGAAGGCTATTTTTGGACATGATCGCGGGCAACAACTGTACGAATTGGCACATGGACGAGATACGCGTCCTGTCGTCGCCACACGAGAGCGTAAGTCGATCGGATCGGAAACGACATTTGCGTTTGACATCGATGACCCAGAAGAAGTATTCGAACGGGTCATTCCCGAAATGGAGGACGTGTTGCGTCAGCTCGACCGCCGCGAACTGAGTTGCCAAACCGTCACGATCAAATTAAAGACGAGCGAATTTCAGGCTAGAAGTCATCAAATCAAATTGAATCATCCGACGCATGACCATGACGAGATCCGTCGACTAGCAAGACGTCTGTTTGATGAGATGAATGTCACCGAGCCCGTCCGCTTGATTGGACTGACCGTATCCGACTTGATTCCTCGAACTGAATCCACACGGCAACTGACATTTGACGAACTGACGAAACCTTCTCTTGAAGAATGAATGACCATTCATTAAAATAAAGACAAAGGGGGTCGTGTGAATGGAGACATACACGGTGACAGGATTTGAGAATGATGGCACGCTCGTGTTGAATGAAATGTTCGAAGCAAGCGATGATCAGTCAGCCAAACAGCAAGGACTCGACATGCTTCGAGCAGCAGGGCATGAACATAAAGGCGCGCGCATCGTTCGCCGGGGACAACTCATCTATTTCGAACGTTGCAAATTACCGGGGAAATTAAAAGGAACGGCATCCTAAGACAAGGCAGACCGACATAAGCGGTCTGCCTTTCTCTATTCAACACAACGTTAGAATGGAAAGAGAAACAGAATCATCAGGATTCCGACGATCCCGGTGAGCAGTTGTAACGGCACACCGACTTTGACAAAGTCTATAAACCGATAGCCTCCTACACTAAACACCATCGCATTTGTCGGAGAACCGAACGGTGTCATGAAAGCAAGGGAGGCTGAAATGGCGACAGCGATGACGAACGGGACTGGACTGACTGCCATGGATTCCGATAGGGCGATGGCTAGCGGAATAAACAAGATTGCGGTCGCGGTGTTCGAGATGATTTGACTGAGGACCATCGTCGTAAGAAATAAAACGACGAGGACCCAGGCAGGACCAAAGCCCGCGAACGACCGCCCAATCCAGTCGACAAGCCACGTCATGATGCCCGCCTTCTCAAGCGCCGTTCCTACCGGGATCATCGCGGCAATCAAGACGAGTGAAGACCATTGAATCGATTGATACGCAATGTCTAGGTGGCGCAC
Source organism: Exiguobacterium sp. CH10 (assembly GCF_018617635.1). Lineage (NCBI taxonomy): Bacteria > Bacillati > Bacillota > Bacilli > Caryophanales > Exiguobacterium > Exiguobacterium sp. CH10. The sequence goes on along the minus strand of NZ_JACSKO010000002.1, from coordinate 22,405 downwards.
GGCGCCGCTCATCACCATCGCCAGTGCTGCCAGCCAAACCGCAACGGTCGGGTCGACCCATTCAAAGACGAACAACGTCATCATCATGACCATGATCATGCCAGCCGCAAGTTGGTGATGACCCGACACCGTTCGATTCGCTATATCCGTCACCCGCTCGTTCGAAAGGAGCAATCGTGTATCTTGTTCAACTCGCTCTAAATCCTCCCACTTGCCATGCACCATCAACAAATCCCCTTGTTTTAGCGGCAGATCTTTCAGGCGTACTTGTGCAACTTCTTCTTGGGGGCGGATGACACGCAAGACGTTCACATGATATTCATTCCGTAGCTGGCTCTCATATAGACATCTCCCTACAAGTTGACTCGATCCTGGAATCGTGAACATGGCGATGCCACCGATCTTGTCATAGACGCTAGTTGCCTCAACCTTCTGAAACGGAATGTGTTGTTGTTCCGAGAGAGAACGGACTCGTTGCTCATCCCCACTGATGAGGATCGACCCAGCACGTAATACCGTGTCGGCGCGAGCAGTTTCGTATTGTTTACCTATTCCTTTCACTCGTTCCTTTAATACGATGATACCGTCACGCGACCACTTCAGTTCACTTAATCGCTTACCAATCAACGGATGTACCTTGTCAATCGACAGGACATACACGTTCGGGTTGATTGTCTCGCTTGCCCCGCCTCCATCCCATTCCCTTGAACAATTCTGATCGAGCAAGCGATTCCCAATGAGGCGAAAATACAGCAATCCGACAACCATCACGACCGCACCAATCGGGAACAATGAAAAAAAGCCAATCGGCACATCAATCAGATCTCGTAGCGATTCAGCTGCGACAAGGTTCGGGGGTGTCCCAATTAAAGTCATCGTCCCTCCGATGCTCGAGAAAAAAGCAAGTGGCATCAGGTACGTCTTTGCGGATCGTTTGATTTGTCGGGACATCGCCATGAGGACAGGAATGAGCAATGCGACCGTCCCCGTGTTCGACATGACGCTAGAAAGCAGGGCGACGGTCAACATAAACAGATAAAAGAGCCGTGTCTCGCTTCCGTTCGCATATGGGATGAGTGCAGATGCCAATCGTTCCGCTAAACCGGAATGAAACAACCCTGCTCCAACGATGAACAGTCCAGCAATCATCAAGACGACTGAATTTGAGAATCCCGCCATCGCCTCAACAGGCGTCAATTGATTAGTTAGGACGAGACATAAAAGACCAATCAATGCGACCAAGTCTGCTCGGAGCCAACCTGTTATGAAAAAGAGAATCATCCCGAATAGAATGAGCACGGTCCACATGCCAGTTCACCCTTTCCTCACCATTCTACTTTCATTATAAACCCTTTATGAAAACGCTTACTTAATTCATGTGACAATCTCATCAACAAAAAAACGGATGGCTCGATCGCCATCCGCTTCTCACATCTTATTGAACTTCGTTTTCATTCACCATCGGCGCGTAAAGCTCTTCAAGTGGTTTCATGATAATTTTCGTTACTTCTGTAACGAGCTGGTGCATGCGTTGCTCTTCTTGCATGAGCTCCATGATCAATTCGTTCTGTTGAACGCTCATCATTTTCGTTTGCGCATCCATCATTTCCTGCTCAGAGATTTCCTCTCCTTGCATTTGCTTTTGTTGAAGCGTCATTTGGATGTTACGGAAGTCAGCGAACAACTGGTTCGCTTCCGCATCCGCATTGACACGATCGTATAAAGAAGAGAGTGTTGTGAACTCTTCAGAATCGCGAAGTGCTTTCTCCAATTGGTAAGCTTGGTCGTACAAGTTTGTTTGTGACATGTAACGTCCTCCTAAATGCTATTAGGGTCTAGCTCATCATAAGATGGCAATTAACCCTTGAATCAACCCAATCATACCACCTAACAGCGCTCCAAGCCATGTTATTGCCCGGAACTCTCGTTTCGAGATCGATAAAACAATCTCTTCGAGGTACGAGGTGTCGAGTGACTGGACTTGTTGCTGTACGATTTGATCGATTTTTAAGCGATCCATAATCGTCTCCATTTGATTCGTGAAGCGCTCAATGACAAGGGTGGCCCCTTGAGGCACGAGTTCATCGACGACACGAGATTCGATGGACTCGGTATACGACGAGACCGGTCGATCCAACAATTGTCCAATCGGCAAACGTGTGACGACTTGTTCGGTGATGCCATCGATGAGTCGAGCTTCTAAACGTTCATCAATTAACGTATCGATCGTCTTTTCACTGAATCGTTCGAACTCACGCGTAATCATCGTCGTCATACCGTCACGAGTCGACTGACCTCGTAAAATATTGACGATTTCCGGTCGAACCATCTCGACAAAATTCATATTTTGAATGAATCCCGCGATAAATCCAAGTCGACGTTGAACGAACGAATCGACCATATGACGAAGTTGCGCCTCACCTTCAGGAGAATAAAAATACTCTTCCGATTTGACGAGAAGTGCGTCAACAATTTCAGGAATGACTGCCCGTACGCGATCCATCCCTTCTTCTCCAAGCAATTCAAACAACTTCCGTTCTTTCACGTCGGCCATGACGCTCGTTAGCTCGTCACGTAACTTTTCATCCGCCGACATAAGGATGCGTGCCTCTGCGTTCGGGTAGATGGGTTCTACGAGTTCTCGAACGGTTTTATCCGAGCGTAGCATCGCCTGAACTTCTTGTTGTGCAAAGTGTGTAATATGCGTCGTCACTTGATCATCCAATAATCGTTTTCGCATGCCTTCCGGCGTCAATAAGTGTTTGACGACCGTTTTCCCTAAGCTAGATGCCAATTCATCCCGACGTTTCGGAATGAGACCTGGTGTAAAAGGAATCCGGAATGAACCGATATATTTCGGTTCATGTGGCCGGAACAACATCTTGATGGCGAGAAAGTTCGTCACGCCACCAATCGTCGCCCCAATCACAATCATGAGTAAAATCTTTAATAACCCGTCCAAACTGCAAGCCTCCGATCTGAAATATGATACATTGTTGATGAGGTGATAGTATTGAATACGTTTGATCGTATTAAATCGATTTTTCCGACTGCTGTCCATCGGTCGGAAGATGCATCTGGTGACCTTGACTGGTTCGAGACGCAAGATGGTACCATATTTGGGCTCCCGACGTTCGAATTGACCGAACGTGAACAGCAATTGCTCCGCATGTGGGCGACCCCGTTCCTTCAGTCCGACCCACATCAGCGAAAATGGCAAGAACGCCTTCAAGATGAGACGTACCGTCTTGAACAATCGTTTCGGCTCATCTCTCTTTCGCTCCAAGAAGCAGAAGAGGAAGCGTTCGAATCATTCATCAGCATCATCCACGACTTCATGCCACATGCAGAAATCGTGTTGATCACAACCAAACATATCGAACTCATCGAACGAGACACGTTTGTCGACCTTCAGGAGTTCGAGGACGTCTTGCGTGCCATCGCGAGCGATTGCTTCATCGAAGCACACGCTGTCTATAGCGAACGTTCTCAAGGTCCTCTCGCCCGTGTATATCGTCAACATCAACTGCTCATGCCATACGCTCGTCTATCTACTAAAACTTACCCTGCTAGTCAATTATTATACCATTATTTACTACAAGAGCAGGACTTAAAAGAGCGGAACCATATCACGGCCTCACTCATGGAGATGCTTGATTTATCGATGATTGAACTGCTTGAGGCGTTGTTCAGTCATTCATTAAACGTCTCCCATACGGCCAAAGCACTCTTCATGCATCGAAACACGCTGAATTATCGACTTGATCGTCTGTTCGAGACGACGGGTTATGATGCACGGAAGTTCTATGACGCGAGTCTCCTTCAACTAATGGTCACGTTGCACAAATCCGATTGACGGTTTTTGTGCAACTTGTCTATATTCAATGCAAGCGGTTTCATCATATAATCGTTCTTGTAAGCGCTATTATAAACATACAGATTCTTTAGGAGGCTAACGACATGGCAGAAATTCGTTTAGAACACATTGATAAAATTTACGATGGTGGCGTCAAAGCCGTCAGCGATTTTAACTTACACATCAAAGACCGTGAGTTCATCGTCTTCGTCGGACCATCTGGTTGCGGTAAATCGACGACACTTCGTATGATCGCAGGTCTTGAAGAGATTTCAAACGGTGACTTTATCATTGACGGGAAACGAATGAACGACGTTGCTCCTAAAGATCGTGATATCGCCATGGTCTTCCAAAACTACGCACTCTATCCGCACATGAGTGTCTATGACAACATGGCGTTCGGCTTGAAGCTTCGTAAGTTCCCGAAAGACGAGATTGATCGTCGCGTAAAAGACGCTGCTCGTATTCTCGGGTTGGAAGAGTACCTCGAGCGTAAACCAAAAGCGCTCTCAGGTGGACAACGTCAGCGTGTTGCCATCGGTCGTGCCATCGTCCGTGACGCAAAAGTCTTCTTGATGGATGAGCCGCTCTCGAACTTGGATGCAAAACTTCGTGTACAAATGCGTAAAGAAATCATCCAACTTCACAATCGTTTGGATACAACGACAATCTACGTTACCCACGACCAAACAGAAGCGATGACACTCGCAACGCGCATCGTCATCTTGAAAGATGGTCTTATCCAACAAGTCGGTTCGCCGAAAGAAGTATACGACAACCCAGACAACATCTTCGTCGCTGGTTTCATCGGTTCACCTTCGATGAACTTCTTCCGCGGTACACTCGCTGAAGGTAAATTCATCACGAACGGTGAAGAAGTCAACGTTCCAGAAGGAAAAATGAAAACACTCCGTGACCGTGGCTATGTCGGAAAAGAACTCGTCCTCGGGATTCGTCCAGAATCAATCCATGATGAGCCAATCTACATCGACTCACCAACGACACACACGTTCAAAGCGCACATCGACGTCGCTGAGCTCATGGGTTCTGAGTCTTACCTCTACGCTGAACTTGGTGGACAACAGTTCACAGCACGCGTTGACGGCCGCTCGAACATCCACATGGGTGACGATGTCGAACTCGCACTCGATATGACAAAAGCACACTTCTTCGACGGAGAGACAGAACAAGTCATCCGTTAAGCCATACAAAAAGCCTCGATTCGTCTGAATCGAGGCTTTTTCTTATCGAATCGCGTAACGCTGTTCGAGTTTGTGTTGACCGGCTTGAATCAAGGTCGATAAGATCCAATAAATCGAAGCCGAGAACAAGAGTAACGGCATGACCAAATACGTCGTTGCGGCAATTTGGTCAGACACATACGTTAACTCCTGAACCGCGATGACCGAACCGAGTGACGTCGACTTGATAATGTCGATGACCGAGTTCGAGACAGGCGGGATGGCGCGAGAGAGCGCCTGTGGGAAAATGATGTCTTTGAAACGCTTCATTTTAGGGATTCCTAGCGCGACACTCGCCTCTACCTGTCCTTTATCGACAGAGTTGATGGCTGCCCGGAACGCTTCCGAGATATAGGCCGCAAAGTGGAATCCAAGTCCGAAGATGAGCGCCTGCATCCCACTGAGTTGCACGAACCCAGTGAGACCGACATACAAAATCAATAATTGAAGTAAAAGCGGTGTTCCACGGAAGAACGAAATGTACGTCCGTGTGAACAACCGTACAATTTTAATCGGGCTACTATGAAGTAAAGCGATGATCAGACCGAGAGCCAAGGCGAGAAGAATCGACAGGACACTGGCGATCAACGTGAGCTGGACGGCTTCAAGATAGACCGAGCGGTTATCTATGACGGTCGTGATCAGTTCATTCATTGACTGATATCCTCACCGAAGTACTTCTCACCGATTTCCTGCATCGTACCGTCTTCTTTCATTTCCGCAAGTGCATCGTTCAACTTCTCAAGAACGTCGCTATCTTGACGTGTCATGAATCCAGCTTCGCTTGTATTGAAGATGTCACCGACTGCTTTGACGTCATAGCCTGTTTTTTCAAGCTCTGTCAAGATGAAGAGACGGTCGTTCAATGCCGCATCAAGACGACCGACTTCGAGGTCTTGAAGCACTTGGTTCGCCCCTTTGTAATATTTCACTTCAGCGCCAGCTTCTTCAGCCATTTGCGCATAGACTGAACCTTGTGTCGATCCGACTAATTTGCCGTCGAGGTCTTCTACTCCTTGGATATCGTTGTTATCTGAACCAACGATGACTTGAGCACCTGATACTGCATATGGGTCAGAGAACGCATACTTCTCTTCACGCTCAGGTGTGATGCTCATTTGGTTGGCAATCATGTCAATGCGTTCTGCATCAAGTGCTGGAACGAGTCCTTTGAAGTCCATTGCCTCATACTCTACTTTATAACCGGCACGTTCTGCCGCTTCGTTCAAGACGTCGATATCATATCCCATCAATTCACCTTTATCTTTGTATGTGAACGGTGGATATGTCGCCTCTGTACCGACAGTGATGACTGCTTCGTCCGCTCCACTGTCTGTTTCATTACCGCAAGCTGCGAGAAGCCCTACTGAAGCTCCGATTGCGAGTACGCTTGTTAATGTCTTTTTCATGATGATTCCGCCTTTCCTATAATCCTTATATGATTACACGGTTTTAAACAATAACCTCATCATACTGGCGTGATGTCTTCATGTCAAACAAAAAACATCACCCTATCGCTAGAGTGATGTCTCCCATCAATCGATGGCTTTCGCCTGTTTCATGACGTCCGCTTCAATCGCTTCACGTTTCGCTGTCGTTTTCTCGGCGCGATCCGCATGCACACTAAAGTAAAACTTGATTTTCGGCTCTGTGCCAGATGGACGAAGGCAGAACCAAGACCCGTCGGCAAAGACGAATTTCAAGACGTTCGATGACGGCAACTCGATTGCTTCAGACGTGTTCGTCCGTAAGTCAGTCGCCACTTGTTTCTTATAATCTTCGAAACGAACGACTTCGTATCCCCCGACTTCTTTCGGCGGATTGGCACGGAACGCTTCCATCATACGACCGATTTGTTCGAGACCGGCTTTCCCTTTCAACGTCATCGACTGTAATGACTCTTCATAGAAACCGTACTTCTCATAAATCGACTGCAACGCATCGTAAAGCGTCCGACCGTGCTGTTTATGATATGCCGCCATCTCCGCTGCGAGTAGACAAGCCTGAACCGCATCTTTGTCACGGCAGAAGTCACCGATCAAATAGCCGTAGCTTTCTTCATAGCCAAAGAGGAATTCATATTCGCCTGATTCCTCGTATTGTTTGATTTTCTCCCCGATGAACTTGAATCCTGTCAACGTGTTCTCAAGATGTACGCCGTATGCTTTCGCAATCGCAGCCCCAAGTTCCGACGTGACGATTGTCTTGGCGACGAAACCATTCGATGGGAGTGTTCCCGTCTCACTCTTTTGTGACAAAATATATTCCATCAGGAGCGCACCTGTCTGGTTACCGGTCAAGACGAACCATTCCCCGTCACGTCCGCGTACTGTCAAGCCGACACGGTCCGCATCCGGGTCCGTCGCCATGAGCAAATCGGCTCCGACGCGATCCCCATATTCCATCGCTAGTTTAAACGCAGCTTTTTCTTCTGGGTTCGGATAACTGACGGTCGGGAAAGCACCGTCTGGTTCTGCTTGCTCTTCTACAATCGTCACATGGTCAAACCCATACGCTTTCAACCCTTCCATGACCGGACGGCGTCCCGTCCCATGGAGTGGCGAATACACGATTTGAAGGGGACTGTCCTGTACGTCACGATGAATCCGAATCGACTGGAGTGCTTCCATATAAGCCTCATCGACGGATGGGTCGACTGTGACGAGTAGTCCTGTTTGACGAAGCGCCGCCTCATCTTCGATATCAATCTTCAACTCATCTTCAATCGCATTGACGTAACTGACGAGTTCATCCGCTTCTGCTGGCGGAAGCTGTCCACCGTCTGCCCCATACACTTTGAACCCGTTGTATTCAGGCGGGTTATGACTCGCCGTGATGACAATACCACCGAACGCATTCAAGTGACGTACGGCAAACGAGAGTTCCGGTGTGGCGCGCAAACTTGGGAACAAGTATGTCTTGATTCCGTTTGACGCAAGTGTCCGTGCCGCCTCTAATGCAAACTCTGGTGAAAAGTGGCGCGAATCATGGGCGATCACGACGCCGTGACGTTTCGCTTCTTCTCCCGAAGCTGCGATAAAGTCAGCAAATCCTTGTGACGCTTTTCGAATCGTATATACGTTCATTCGGTTCGCACCCGGTCCGATTTCTCCACGCATCCCGCCTGTCCCGAACTCAAGCGTCTTATAAAATGCGTCTTCTAACGTTGTTTCATCTTTTGCGAGCTCCTCAAGTTCCGCACGTAAATGCGGCTCAAGTCCTTCAAATTGATTCCAACGGTCATACGTTTGTTGCCATGTCATGATTCATTCCCCTTTCACCCTCAAAAAATTCAATCGAAGTACTCGCCAATTGCTTCCATCTTGTATACGATGAGAGTAACGAAACCTCGAGGTGATATTAATGTTTCCAACAATGCGTGCCCAAGAATTAAAACAAATCGTGCATACGAACTCGATTCGTTTCATCGATTGCCGATATTCGCTAAACGACGCGTCCTATGGTAAATATGTCTACCGAAAGGGACACCTTCCGAACGCTGTCTTTCTCGATTTGATGGAAGACTTGTCCGGTCCGCTCGGCGAGCATGGCGGGCGTCACCCGCTCCCTTCAAAAGAAGCGTGGACGGCAACACTCCGTCGCATCGGCTTGAAAAAAGAAGATTTGGTCGTCATTTATGATGACGGCTTCCCGTTCGCAGCTCGTGCGTGGTGGCTCTTGAAATGGGCCGGTCACGAACGTGTCGTCGTCCTAGAAGGCGGCATTCAATCTGGCATCACTTATTGCGGTGAGACCACGACCGACGTGCCGAACTATCCAGCGAGTGACTATGCCCCAGATTTTCAAGACGACATGATCGCGACACTTGAAGAAGTGAAAGCCGCTACGAGCGGTTCACTCTACGATTCGCGAACAGAAGATCGGTTTAACGGGACACATGAACCAATTGACCAAAAAGCAGGTCATATCCCAAACGCATTACTCTGTTCTTATGCCGAAGCCATCACCGAGCTAGGCACATTAGAAGATTTTCACGATTTAAAAGAACTTTATAAGGACGTTCTTACCGTGGAAAATCCAATTTTTTATTGCGGTAGCGGCGTGACCGCCTGCGTCAACATTCTGGCGCTGCACGCTCTTGGGAAAGACGATGTTCGACTTTACCCCGGATCCTATTCTGACTGGATCAGCTATCCAGAAAACGAGGTCCACCCGTAACGGGTGGATCGTTTTTATTTTACACCGAAGTTAATGTTATTCCAAAATAATCTTCATTTGACGCTCGTTGGTTTAATGTTCCAGACTGCGTTTGCATATTCCGTGATTGTTCGGTCACTCGAGAAGATTCCCGATTTTGCCGTGTTGACGATTGAGCTCTCTGCCCAACGCGGACGGTCACTGAAGACTTCGTCGACGCGTCGCTGTGCTCGCATATAGGAGATGAAGTCTTTCAATACGAGGAAATCATCGTTATAGACGAGGAGTGAGTCGAAGATCGACTGGAACTGATATTCACCGACCTTATCAAATGTACCGTTGACGAGACCATCGACCACATCTTTAATTTCTTGGTGGGCATGATAGATTTCCGACGCATGGTATCCTCCGAACTTTTTGTAGTTCATAACTTCTTGTGGGGATAACCCAAAAATAAAGATATGATCGTCTCCGACCGCGTCACGAATCTCGATATTCGCACCGTCTAACGTACCGATTGTCAACGCACCGTTCATCATGAACTTCATGTTTCCGGTACCCGACGCCTCGTAGCTCGCTGTCGAGATTTGTTCGCTCAAGTCAGAGCCTGGGAAAATACGTTCTGCCATTGAGACACGATAGTTCTCAAGGAAGATGACTTTAATGAATTGGCTCGCCCGCTTATCTTTATTGATCAACGTGGCGAGGGCATTGATGTAGCGAATGATTTCCTTCGCGTAATAGTACCCCGGTGCCGCCTTAGCGCCAAAAATGAACGTACGAGGAACCATCGTAAACGTTGGATCCGCTTGAATCTTCAAGTAAAGCGCATGGATATGAAGTGCATTTAAAAGCTGACGCTTATAGGCGTGGAGACGTTTAACTTGAACGTCAAAAATGGAATGCGGGTCAATCGTTTCTCCCGTCTCCTCCTGAATATAAGCTGCCAAATCAAATTTATTTTGTTGTTTAACATCCATCACGGTTTCTTGGAAGCTCTTATCTTTTGAGACACCCATCAACTTTTCCAAGTCGTTCGGATGTTCGATCCATGATGGTCCAATCGCTTCCGTGATTGCGTCAGACAGTCGCGGATTCGATTTCAAGAGCCAACGTCGATGCGTGATCCCGTTCGTTTTGTTGTTGAATCGCAGTGGGAACATCTCGTATAAGTAACGCATCTCGCGCTGTTTTAAAATATCGGTATGGATTTGGGCAACCCCGTTCGTGGAATGTGAGCCGACGACAGCCAAGTTGGCCATGTTGATGTGCTCATTCGATACGATTGCGATTTCACCCATATGTGATTCCAGATGAGGATAGTTGACTAATACATCCCGACAGAAACGTCGATTGATTTCCTCGATAATTTGATACACGCGAGGTAATAGCCGTTGATACATCTCGACCGGCCATTTCTCTAACGCTTCGGCGAGTAACGTATGGTTCGTAAACGACATGACGCTCTTCGTGATGCGCCACGCCTCGTCCCAACCGTACCCATGCTCATCCATCAAGATTCGCATCAATTCAGGAATCGCAACAACCGGGTGTGTATCGTTAATATGGATCGCATAATGATCGCCTAATTGTTTGAGCGACTTATTGCGCTTCAAATAGGAAGCAAGCATCGATTGAATCCCCGCCGACACAAAGAAATACTGTTGTTTCAAACGCAGTACTTTTCCTTCATACGTCGTATCATCTGGATACAAAAATTCCGAAATGGTCGCAATCGACTGTTTGTATCGCAACAAGTCTTTGTACGTCCCTTTCGTTTTCTCTAAATACGCCTCATCGTCAAGCGGCGACTCCGCATTCCAAAGACGTAACGTATTCACGACGTCATTTTGATAGCCGATAATCGGCATATCGTAAGGTACCGCTCTTACGACTTCATCCGGATGATGGACGACGCGTAACCGGTCTCCGATTTGCTTCATCTCAATCCATCCACCGAAATTGATATCGACCGCTTTATCCTGACGTCTCGTCTCCCACATATTGCCGTCACGTAGCCAGTTGTCCGGTAACTCGACTTGATACCCATCGACAATCTTTTGTTTAAAGAGACCATAGCGGTAACGGATCCCGTTTCCGTGTCCAGGTAAACTGAGCGCGGCCAATGAATCGAGGAAGCAGGCTGCTAAGCGGCCAAGTCCCCCGTTCCCAAGTCCCGGTTCTGGCTCTATCTCCGTGATGTCCGTGAAGTCGTATCCAAGATCCTCGAGTCCTTCTTTGACGAGTTCTAACACGTTGAGACTCAACAAGTTGTTATACAGGAAACGACCTAATAAAAATTCAAGCGAGAAGTAGATGACTTGCTTGCTGTGCTTTTCTTCTTGACGTTCTCGCGTGTGGATCCATTTTGGCATGGCTTGTTCGCGTACCATCGTTGCCAAGGTTTGATACACTTCCTGCTCTGTCCCATCTTCGATCGACTTCCCATTTAATGCGATGAATCGTTCTTTAAACGCGTCGACAAAGCTCTGTTTATCTGTGAACATAAATCACGTTAGCTCCTTCCACTCATGCGAATAAATGATATAACTCACGATATTGCTTGGCGGATTGTTTCCAGCTAAAGTCCGCGGTCATCGCCTGATGGACGAGGGCATGCCAATTTTCTTTCTCATAGAAGACACGAATCGCTTTTTCGATCGTTGCCAACATCTCATGGGCATTGTAGTTCATGAACCCGAATCCGGTACCTTCTTGCGTGAATTCGTTATATGGCTTCACCGTGTCACGAAGTCCACCCGTCTCACGTACAATCGGCAATGTTCCGTAGCGCATGGAAATCAATTGACTGAGTCCACAAGGCTCAAAACGTGACGGCATTAAAAAAGCATCCGATCCAGCGTAAATCAAGTGAGCGAGTTCGATGTCAAAACCGATGTAAGAGCCCACTTTCCCTGGATGTGCTGCTGTCATCTCGTGAACGATTCCTTCATATTCTGGTTGTCCTGAACCAAGGAATGCAAATTGGCATGGCAATTGACCAAGTTCTTCAAAAACACCATTAATTAAATCGAGGCCTTTTTGGTCGACAAGACGGCTGACGAACCCGATGAGCATGACATCATCTCGAACCTCAAGACCAAGTCGTTCTTGCAAAGCTCGTTTATTGGCGAGCTTTCCTTCTTTGTACGTATCGAGGTTATACGTCTGTTCGATTCGCGCATCTGTGTTTGGATCGTTCGTCGCCAAATCGATGCCGTTTAAAATCCCTCGGACTTCAACCGCGCGATGACGTAACGCCCCGTCTAAGCCTTCCCCATAATACGGTTCCATGATTTCGTCACGGTATGAGGGGCTGACGGTCGTGATTTGGTCGGAATGAACAATTCCAGCTTTCATGTAATTGACGAGACCGTTATGTTGAATCCCTTCGGCCGTAAAATGCTCAGGACCGAACTGTAATAGTTCTCCAAGAATCTCTTCCGGGAAAATTCCTTGGTACTGCAAGTTATGGATGGTATAAACCGTACGAATGCGTTGATACGCTTCAATATGTTGATAATGAATACGTAGAAAGGCCGGTAGAATACCGGTCTGCCAGTCGTGACAATGAAGAACATCAGGTACTTCTTCCATTTTCCCAATCATCTCAAGGACTGCCCGTGAGAAGAAGGCGAATCGTTCCGCATCATCAAAGTGTCCGTATAAGACACCGTCGCGTTTAAAGTAGTATTCGTTATCGATGAAGTAATATGTGATGCCATCTCGCTCTAATTTCAAGACCGCGCCGAATTGCTTCCGCCAACCGACCGGAACGATGAGGTCGAATAAATACTCCATCTCGTCCACATATTCAGCAGCAATCGAGCCATATTTCGGCATGACAACACTCACTTCTTCTCCTAAATCCGCCACCGCTTGAGGGAGCGAACCGACAACGTCGGCGAGCCCCCCCGTTTTCATGAACGGTGCCGCTTCTGAAGCAACATACCAAATTTTCATAAAATCCTCCTCACACCACTGTTCGTTTTGCGATGACAATCGGTTCGTCGATTGTACCTCGGATGACTTGCCCCCGTTTTACGACAACTTCTTTATCAAGAATCGCATTTTCGACGACAGCGCCTTCTTCAATAATCGACTTCGACGAAATGATTGAGTTTTTCACGCGTGCGTGCTTACTCACTTGAACACCACGGAAGAGAATACTGTTTTGAACTTCACCATGGATTTTACATCCGTTCGCTACGAGCGCTTCGTTCACTTTTGACCCTTTCAAATAGCGAGTCGGTGGCTCATGCTTGATCTTCGTATAGATGTGTGGGAAGTCATAGATGATTCCTTCTCCACGAAGCAGTCGCATGCTCTCGTTATAGTACGAAAGTACCGAATGAATAGCCTGCATTTTACCGACATAATGGTATCCGTGAACATGCAACCGATGGAGCTGTGGACGGATGACACCGTCTAACAAGTCATATTCTCCTTTAGACGTCGCTTCGTCGACGAGACGCATAAAGAGGTTTTTTGACATGATAATCGTTTCTGTGAATGCATATTCATCATCCGGCGAAAAACCACGTTCTGAAACACCGACGACGCGATCATTCTCACCAAGGCGAATCGGACGACAGTAGCCACACTTCTGTTCGTGCGTCGTATAGGCAAGTGTGATGTCTGCTCCCATCGACTTGTGATGTTCGAGCATGTCGTTGTAATCGATTGTCGTCAACACATTTGATCCCGTGATGACGACGTACGGCTGTTTGCTGCGAATGAAATGTTCACGGTGCATCGAGAAGTTGGCCAAATCACCGAGATACGCTTCCCCGTCAGGTTTTAAGGCAGGCGGGAAAATATGAAGTCCGCCCTGTGAACGGTCCAAGTCCCATTCTTTTCCTGATCCGAGATGGTCCATCAACGAGCGGTACTTGTCTAACGTGAAAATCCCCACTTGACTGATGTTTTGTGTAATCATATTCGTCAACGTGAAATCAATTAGACGATAGCGTCCCGAAAATGGAACCGCTGCTAAATTGCGATGACCTGTGAATTCCGGAAACAGACCTTGCTCCGTGCCTAAGTTAATGACCCCTAATAAATCGTTCGTCAACAGTAACGCCTCCTTGCGTATCTCTTTACTCGTATCAAACTCGTTGTTTGAAGACGGTGCCGCTTTCAATGTTTTCGTGTGGTTCAATAACAACGATTTCACCACCCGGCTCACCGACTGTCGCGCCGTCTTCTATGACTGCACAGCTTGCGACAATGGCTCTGTGAATTGTTACATCCTTCCCGATTCTAGCCCCCGGCATGATTACCGAGTCTTTCACGAGCGATCCTTCGCCGATACGAACGTCATAGAATAGAACCGAATGTTGTACTTCCCCTTCGATATGACACCCTTCATTGATCACAGACTGTTCGACGCAGGCATCTTTACCGATATATTGCGGCGTCTGATTCGGATTGACCGAATAGATTTTCCAGTTTGGATCGTACAAATCGAATGGTGGTTCTTCCTCAAGAAGATCCATATTCGCTTCCCAAAGCGATTGAATCGTCCCAACATCTTTCCAATAACCTTTAAACTTATAGGCGAAAACATCTAGTCCTTGGAGAAGCGTGTTTGGAATGATGTTCTTTCCGAAGTCAAAGCTTGATGTTTCATCTTCCGCATCTTTAATCAAATGCTCGCGCAAGACGCTCCAGTTGAAGATATAAATCCCCATCGATGCCAAGTTACTCTTTGGATCTTCAGGTTTCTCTTCAAACTCATTGATGCGAAGGTCATCCGCCGTGTTCAAGATTCCGAAACGTGAAGCTTCGTCCCAAGGCACTTCCATGACGGAAATCGTCACATCGGCTTGTTTTTCTTTGTGGGCTTCGAGCATCTTTTCGTAGTCCATCTTGTAGATGTGGTCTCCTGATAGGATCAAAACGTAATCCGGATCGTAATCATCAATGTAGCTCAAGTTACGATAGATCGCGTTCGCTGTCCCTTCGTACCAATTTTTCCCCGACTGTGCTTGGTAAGGTGGGAGAATGGCTAAGCCCCCGTTACGACGATCTAAATCCCATGCCGTCCCAATTCCTAAGTAACGATTCAATTCAAGCGGCTCGTATTGCGTCAACACCCCGACTGTTGTAATTCCCGAGTTCGTGCAGTTTGACAATGGGAAATCGATGATTCGGTACTTTCCGCCAAAATGAACGGCAGGCTTCGCCGTTTTTCGCGTGAGAGGCCCCAATCGTTTTCCTTCTCCTCCCGCAAGGAGCATCGCAACCATTTCTTGCTTCATAAATAATAAGCCTCCTCAAAATCGTAATATACAATCCCTTTTACCCTTTTTCGCTCTTTCCTAAAGTATTCCTTCTCGAATTATTATATGATAACGTTTACATTTTTATTTTTTTGTAAATTTGACGATATAATGAATAGAAAGAGGTGAAACGATGAGAGCTTGGATTGGAATCTTGTTTTTTGCAGGACTATTAGCAACTTCTTTGACGCTTGCGAATGCATTGAAAGAAGAAATCGAAAAGACAAATGAAATTTTATCTTGGGGACAAGAACTAGTGTCAGAGCAACCACTCTCGTCGAAGCATGCGATCACGCTCGCGTACAATGGTGGCGAACAGCAGATTTACTTGGCAGGTCGCCGAAATGATGTCTCCCCAAAGGCATTACCTGAGCACATTCAAGAAGCCATCATGATCATTGAAGACCGAAAATTTAATGCCCATCCCGGCTACGATTTGAGCGGGATTGCCCGGGCATTTATTAATAACGCGAACGAGACATCTGTTCAAGGTGGAAGTACAATCACCCAACAGCTCGCACGAAATGTTTATCTCACGCATGAACGGACATATGAACGAAAAGTGAAGGAATTATTGATTGCACGAGCATTGGAAGAAAACTATAGCAAGAAAGAAATTTTAACTGCTTATAGCAACGTCATTTTCTTCGGACATAACGTATATGGCATTCAATCTGCGGCCGATACATACTTCTCGAGACCGCTCGCCGACCTCAATTGGAATCAACTCGCGTATTTGCTGACGGTACCGAATAACCCGTCACTCTATGATCCGCTCAATCCGTCAGATGCATATTTCGAGCGAAAAGACCGGATTTTGACACAACTATTCGAAGCGGGCGTCATCTCAAAAAGCGCCTATGATCAATATCATGGTGTAAAACTGCAAGCCGCTTATCGAAGTCAAACGATTCAATATCCGGACTATATGGATACGGTCGTTCGTGAAGCGATTCAGTTAGTACGCTCTCGATACGATTTAGATGATGCCGAAGCAAGAGACTATTTATCGACGCATGAAGCAACGATTGAGACATATCTGTCGACAGCAAAACAGACGAAAGCGAAGCGCGTGATGAGTCAGCTTCCATCCGGGTTAAACGGAGGATATACGGAACTGACACCACAAGGACGAATCGTGGCGATGGTTGATTCGGAAATGACGCAAGTCGGTGAGTTCAACCGCGCAACCCAAGCCTACCGTCAACCGGGGTCCGCAATCAAACCGATTCTCGTGTTCGCCCCATTCATTGAAGAGACGGGGGCGACGCTTGAGACGGTTCTCGATGGACGACCAGCTTGCTATGGTTCTTATTGTCCAGGTAACAGTCATAATCGCGTGTTAGGCGATGTGTTATTGAAAGATGCAGTCGCCTATTCCTACAACACGCCGGCCTTGGCTGCTTTCTCTGTCGTTGATCAACCACGCGCCTATAAGACGGCCGATATGATGTTCAGTCAATGGGATGAACAGGACGAGAACTTAGCGAGCGCGCTCGGCGGTCTCACGCAAGGGGTCTCCCCGAAAGAGCTTGCTGCCGCCTACACACCATTCTTAAACAAAGGCGTCTATACGTCGGGTCATACGATTAAACAAATCACATTCAAAACGGATGAGCCCGCATTGACTCCTATCTTGACCGAGGAGGCAGTCTGGTCTCCCGATACGATGACTACGATGAAAAAGGCTTTAGCGACCGTCACGACATACGGGACGGGACGTTACGCGAGTAAGGTGAAACGTGATTATGAGTACCTCGGAGGAAAGACAGGGACAACAAACGATAATAAAGATATGTGGTACGTCGGACTTACAGATCAAACGATCACCGCCATTTGGCTTGGGGCCGACACGCCTCGACCGTTCCCCGAACTTGCCAACCGTGCTTACCCGGCAATCGTCTGGACAGAGGCACATTGATTAAAAAGAGTCAGCTGAATTTTATCAGCTGACTCTTTTTTGATGACTCACCCTCTGCGTTCGATTCGCATATGATAATTTCCCCAGTGTTTCAATAATTCATCGTGATTTATGAGTTTCCATGGGTTAAAACGAACTTGACCGTGCTTGTTGAAATATAGGTTTTCTCGAACACAGTAGCTGGCGTGAATAAGTTGCTCTTGTTCGTTCCAAAAAGTAAAGACGTCACCTGCTTCCGGAACAGCATCCGTCACCGTTTCAAAACCGCTCTGCTGAATCGTCTGAAGAAATGTCTCCGGATGAATCCACTGGTGAATCATCCACTCATGTTGTGTAGCTGCGAATAACGTCGCCGCCAGACAATTACTCCCTTCATATATCGGAAATGTGTTCGCATATGTAACGAGATGTGCTGGTGTCCGTTCATCACATCGTTCCCCTTCCCACGTATCCCATTCTTTCGCATAACTAAATACAAGAGAATGACGCATGTTCAATGAAAGTTCATTCCAGTTCGACTCGTGTAAGACGATGAAAGATTGCCCATCCTTCTCCACGATTGCGTCATCGGATACCTCATTCCGCTGCTCAACGGCAAGAGGTAAAACAAGCCCACGATTCGTCTTCACCTGATATTCAAGAAGACGGGACTTGATGTCCTGACGTAAACCATCAACCGCGTTTGACGGGGCATGGACAACATGTGTGACGCCTTCTCCCATCATCCATGTCAGATAGGCATTCGAAAGATGCGGATTTTTATAAGCGGGGTGACGGGAAAACTCTTCTCTCGGTAAAATGAGGACACTACTCGGCAAATCTTCAAAGAAAGTAGAATCAATCCAGTACAACGTTTCTTTTGGAACAAACGTCTGACACCACGCCTCTATTTCATCAAACGTCGGCTCAAATTTCTCTCTCATAAGATGATATCTCCGACAGAATTAAACAGCCGCAGAATCGACCATCCTAACCCACTGATCAATGTCGCCCACATGACACCTTGCATGAGCAACAAGCCGATGGCACGTGGAACGGACATCGATTGACTCACTTGCCAGACGTAGTAAAAGAGATACATCAATAACGTACAGACGAGGACGGCCATGACGGCAAGTAATGTATTGAGAAACAGAAAACTGATCCCAGAACCGATGAGGAAAATAATCGCCCCAGGTTTAAGCCGATGGAGTGACGTCCCGTTTGTTTCTCGCGCAAAAAAAGCGAAGCCGAGTTGATTGAACGTATCGGCGACCAGTTTGAGTGCACTAAACAACATAAAGAAGATGGTGAAGAACACGACAAGTACGAATACTTTCGTTTCTTGCACGGATAACAGTTCAATGATTTCACTATATACGCCAATTTGATTCAGCCACTGGATCACATACTCGGACGTCGCAATCGCAAGTGACATGGAAAACAAAATAATTCCGATGAGTGGGGCATAGCTCAGTAAGTACACATTCGTTTTCATGTTCCTTCTCCAATTTCACAGTAATTTCTTATATTCAGTGCAATTCTACTACCAAGTATATTATACTATTTATAGTTATGGAGATTAAAAGGGGGATTTTTGGATGGGCCTATTATTGATGGTTGGAATCAGCGTCGTCTTCCTCGCAGCGATTTTGACAGCTGGATATAACCGTAAACCTGAGGGTAACGAATAAGAGCCGGGATTCTTTACGAATCCGGCTCTTTTTTATTTCAACCCTGCATATCCTTGTTGGCGTAGAGCCTCATATACAATGATGGCAGCTGTATTCGACACGTTCAATGAACGGACGAGGTTCGATTGTGGAAGACGGATACAACGGTCTAAGTTGTTCTCAATCACTTCCATCGGTAATCCTTTCGTTTCACGACCGAACACAAAGAAGTAGTCGCCTTCTACGTCCGAAACGTCTAAATCGCTCGGATATTGTTCTCCGTACTTCGTGATATAGAAGAACTGTCCGTCCGGATGCTTCTCCCACAATTCCTCTAACGAGTCATGGTAGCGTACATCGACAAATTGCCAATAGTCTAGCCCTGCGCGCTTCAACATTTTATCGTCTGTCGAGAAACCGAGCGGACGAATCAAATGGAGGACAGAGTTTGTCGCCGCACACGTACGCGAGACGTTTCCTGTATTTGCTGGTATTTCTGGTTGAAACATTACGACATGAATCGCCATAGTTCATTTCCCTCACTTTTTCATTTCTAATTCAAGAAGACGTTGTTTTTCAGACAACCCTCCTGCAAAGCCGACAAGCTTCCCACTGCTTCCAATCACCCGATGACACGGAAATAAAATCGGTAACGGATTTCGGTTGAGCGCTTGGCCGACGGCACGAACAGCTTTCGGCCGACCGATTTGTTCTGCAATTTGTTTATATGTCCGTGTCTCACCGTATGGAATCGTCAACAATGCATCCCATACTTCCTGTTGAAATGGTGTTCCCTTCATTTCGATGTAGGTACGATCTGATTCATGGAACCCATGCTGCTCGACGCGCATCATGAGATGTTGTAACCAGTCAGGAGCTTCTTCTGACGGTTCATATGTGGTGAACTCAAGAGCTGTCAGTTTGCCTGCTGCGTTTAATTCATACGCTAACGGTCCCCATTTAGACGACACGATCTTCATGTGTCCACTCCTCTCGATAGATACGAATTTCTTCATGTACCATGTCAGACACTTCTTTACGTTCAATTTCTTCAAAAATCGATTCGGCATCAGGACCAAGAATTGCACCGATCGCCCATACCGCAGTCGCTCGCATGTCCTCTCGTTCATCGTTTCGGATGAATTCACGTAAAATCGGAATCGCAGATGGTTCCCGGTAGTGCGCGAGCGCCAAAATTGCATTTCGCTGGATTGGTTTCTTCCCGCGCCACGCACCTGATAAATGCCCAAACTTTTGTTTAAACTCTCGATTACTCAATGTCAAGAGCGGCTCTAACAGCGGTTTGACGATTTCTGCTTCCGGTAACAATTCTTCGTGGTGACGCCAATCCTTTTTACGATTATACGGGCAAACTTGCTGACACGTATCACATCCGTATAAGCGACCTCCGAGCTTCGAGCGAAACTCTCGTGGCATCAACGTCTTCATCTGCGTAAGATAAGCGATGCAGCGTTTCGCATCCAGCACGCCCGGTTCAACAAGTGCTGTCGTCGGGCAGGACGTCATACATTTATTACAGTCGCCACATCCATCTTCAATCGCTTCATCCGGCGGCAAATAAACATCTAAAATCATTTCCCCTAAATATAAGTACGATCCTTTTTCGGGTGAGATGATGGAGCAGTTTTTTCCGCTGAAGCCGATTCCGGCTCGTTCAGCGACAGCTCGGTCTACGAGCTCACCCGTATCGACCATTGAGCGCGTACGCACTCCAGGAACCAACTCTTCAATGTACGTTTGAAGCTGCTCTAATCGATTGCCGACGGCGCGATGGTAATCCAGTCCCCACGAGGCTCGGGCAAATAGCCCACGTCTCTCTCCAGCGACACTTCGTGGTGCATCCTTCAACTTACTTGGATAGGCAATCGCAATCGCAATGATTGACTGGGCTTCTTCAAGTAAAAGTTCCGGATTTGTACGCTTCTCTAGGTCGGGCTCTTCAAACCCAGAGGCAAACCCTTTCTCTTGCTGCCGAATAAGTCGCTGTTTCATGACGATGAACGGATCAGCCGTTGTCACTTTCAACTCGTCGATCCCGATGGTTTCGGCATACTCGAGGATTTGTTGTTTTAATGTGTATGGGTCCATTCCGTTCACCTCCTCTATATATTTTCGCATACAAAAAATCTCTCCGCCACTCGGCAGAGAGATATGAAGCGGGTGAAGAGAATCGAACTCTCGTCATCAGCTTGGAAGGCTGAGGTTTTACCATTAAACTACACCCGCATGAAATATTGTTGTCGTTCAAGCGACTACAGTTAATATACACCTATACCATTAAACTGTCAACAAGTATTCGTAAGTTTTTCTAAAATCACTGAAAAAAATATTTCGATATACCTTAATCACTAATATTATGCCAATACAAATAGCGATTCAAGTTGTCTGATTACACGAAATGCTCGTCCACGCCCTTCTGTCTCGGCATATGTCAACTCCATAAAGCGTCCTGATTGATACATATTGATCCAAAAGAAGGAATCTTAGATATGGTTATTTTCCCCTCACTCCTTCTCACAATGGAGATTCATTCAAGTAAGTTTCAGGATGCTCTTTCTAAAATCAGATATTCTGTCGTCGCAGCCACTCTTGTTCGTGAGAAAACAAGAAGCTCCACTTTTTCTTAAGAATTCAGTCAAATATTCGAATCACGTCTAAGTGACTCGAATAGCGAGAAAGAAAAGTCATTGCCACAAGTGAACTACTCGCCACTTATTTGCTTCGCAAATTGAAGGGGGAGCTTCTTGGGAAGACCGTGCTCTCACCAGCCACGGTTATGGACCAAGCTCGTCGGGCAGTCCCTGCCCTGAAGGATTGTCAGTCGGCCAACATCAACAGGTTGATGCTCGCGTTGATGTCACGGTCATGATGCGCGCCACAGGCACACGTCCATTCACGGACATCCATCGCCTTCTTCTGACCTTTCTCGCCACAAGAAGAACAGATTTGAGTGGATGCGAACCATTGATCCGCCTTGATGAGCGTCCGTCCGTAGAAGTTTGACTTGTACTCGAGTTGACGGACGAACTCATGCCAGCTGACATCCCCGATGGACTTGGCGAGCTTATGGTTTTGCATCATGTCCTTCGACTTCAATGTCTCCACGACGATGACTTGGTTCTCGTCAACGATCCGTCTCGACAGCTTGTGAAGGAAGTCCTTGCGTTGGTTGGCAATCTTTTCGTGTTTCTTCGCCAAAAGTAATTTGGCTTTTTCACGATTCTTGCTCCCGATCTTCTTTCGCGACAGCGCCCGTTGCGCCTTCTTGACCT